>NZ_AP042419.1:0-1285000 GCF_055388115.1 Oleidesulfovibrio vietnamensis | reverse complement strand
GTCCAACTCGCTATTTAATTGTCAAAGAGCTTCGTCTTTCCGCGTCGAGCGGTTACCGTCGAAGCGGAGGGCTTTATGAGCCATTCGCCGAAGCTTGTCAACATCTTTTTTGAAAAAAGTTTTTAAACTGTAAAAACCGCTTTCCGGTGCTGACTGGTCAAAGAGCTTTTCGCCTTGCGACGAAGGGGGTATTTATGCTTTCCGCCTTCGGGTGTCAACACACTTTTTCACTTTTTCTCACTTTATCCGTTTTTAGCCTGCCTGCTGCACCGCCCCTTTATATGATGCCCGTGCCGCCTTGCCTTATATTCCACAGGCAGGTATCAACTCGTACACCGTTTTGTGGCACCGGTTTTTAAAACCACGTTCAGGCACACTCACACGAGGTTATAATGGCTTTAAGCAAACAGGAACTCAGGGAAATTGCGGCGCTTGTTGAAAAAGGCGCCTATGTGAAACGCTCCACCCTGTATGTCGCCGTCGGGGTTGCCTTGCTGGCAGGGCTGTACGCAGGCAACCTGCTGACAACCGTGTTCACCCACTCACAACAGGCCGCAGTACATCAACAGGCCCCCGCCCAGCAGGTACCGCCTCAGCAGACGGGGCAGATACTCGACCTTGAGGAATATGTTCAGAAACATCCCGAAGAGCATGCCGCATGGGTCAAACTGGGCCACCTGTATTTTGACACAAACCAGCCACGCCCCGCCATACGGGCATACGAAAAGGCATTGCAGATCAAACCCGGTGATGCTGATGTGCTGACCGATCTGGGAGTAATGTACCGCAGAGACCACCAGCACCGCCGTGCCGTTGAAACCTTTGACCAAGCCATCGCTGCTGATCCGTCCCACGAGGTTTCGCGGTTCAACAAGGGCATTGTTCTGTACCATGACCTGAACAGAAAAGAAGAAGCTTTTGCCGCGTGGCAAGACCTGCTGCGCCTGAATCCCGAAGCCCGCACACCGGGCGGTACACCGGTACGGGATATGCTGCGCCAGCTGCAGGGCCAGTAACCACCTGCCGCGACCTGTCCTTAAGCCGGATGCCCAGCGCGTCCGGCTTTTTTATAGACAGCGGGCAACGGCACATGGGCAGACAGCGCTTGATGGTGCCGCAACGTGACAAGACCGGCAAAACACTCTATCAATTCCGGTAGACCGATGGCTTTTGCCGGCACCGGCCTGTCCGGCTTTTTTACTTTTATACCACCCTTTCCGCCATATTCAGGATGTTCATGCGGTATAGTCTACGTTTTTACAGTCATTGTGCATTCATAATAAGTCTTTTTGTCTTACTGACCGTTCCGGCATCCGGCGGTGCTTCGGGTATCGCTTCCGTACCGCTAGACGAGCTTGAATCACGCATGTGGGTCAAGCCGTTCATGGAGGTTCTGCCCGACGCAGGCGGGTCGCTTACCATCACACAGGTGGCGTCGCCAAGAATGAGGCAGCAATTCAGGCACTTTGACGATGTTTCACCCCTTGGCGGAGCCCGCGCCGTCTGGCTGCGTCTTACCCTGCTGGATGACGGAAACCGTAATGCCGCCGCCCTTCCGCCTTTTCGTGCGGACAAAGCGCAGCCCCTGCCGGACTCCGTACGATTTGCACTTTCTTCTGTTGAGCGCGACGGACAAAACAGTACGGCAGAAGAGCCGCAGGAAACCCCGGAACCGCGCCATGCGCTGCTGCAGGGGCCGGTTCTGCAACTCGGGCCTACCATCCCTGCACCGGTGGAGCTGTACATCCCCTCTGCTGATTCAGCCGAAGGCTGGCAGCGCATCATGACCACGGGAACGGCGGTACCTCTGCCTGCCCCCGGTGGTGCTCCGCTGACGGTGTATCTGCGCATTGCCGGTGCACCCGGACCATGGTTTCAGCCTACGCTGCATCCTGCCGGCGACTCGCTGGATGACGCTGTACGCGCGGCAAAACCCATGCACCTGCTGCAAGGAGCCCTGCTGGCGCTGATACTGCTGCATATTGCCATGGCTGCAACCGCAAAATCTGTCTGGCGCCTGTGGGCCGCAGCCGCCACAGCGGCAGTATTGCTGCATTCGCTGTCACCTGTGGCCGCGGCAACGCTGTTTTCGTGGCGCAGTGTGGCTGCGCTTTTTCTGCCCGGTATCGCCGTACTTGTTCTGGCCCAGACGGGCCGCAGCCTGCTGCGCACAGATGAATCGCAACGTGCTGACAGGCTTTTTGCCCTGTGCATGGCGGCCGGAGCCATAGCAGCCCTGCTGCCGCTTATTCCCGGATTTTCAGGCTTGCACCGCGCGCTGCCGCTCTGGCCGCTGCTGTGCGTTCTGCCGGCACTGCCGGCCCTGCTCCGCTGGCAGGACGGGGTATCAGGCGCCGGACGCTACATGCTGGCCTGTCTGCTGCCGGCCACCGGCACTGTGGCCGGTATGGGGGCAGCCCTCAGCCCCAATGCACCTTACTGGGCCTCGCTGGGACCGGCACTGGGTACCGCAGGCGGACTGCTGTGCCTTGCCATCGCTCCGGACAGCAAGCGCTGCGTACCGGCAGCCGCGCCCGAACAAAACGATACGGCAGAGCAACATGCGTTCGAGCAGCAGGAACCGCACCTGACAGCCGGAGCGCTGCTGGCAAGGGTTAGCCATGACCTGCGCACTCCTCTTACCGCCATGCTCAGCACCATTGAAGAGCTGACTGCGTCTCTGCCCGTGCACACAGGCAGAAAGCAACTGGCGCTGCTGCAGTCTGCAGGGCGTAATCTGCAACTGCAGATCAACGACCTGCTGGATGCCGCGCGTGCGGCCAAAGGAAGAACAGACCTCAAGGCTGTTCGCTTTAACCTGCACCATGTGCTGGAAGAAGCCCACGACATTGCCCTCATCAAAGCCGGCCGCAAAGGTCTGCAGCTTTCATGGTTCATGTCTCCGCATCTGCCGGTGAATTTTCTGGGCGATCCGGACAGGATCCTGCAGATAGTGCTGAACCTGCTGGGCAACGCCATCCGTTTTACCGACGAAGGCACCATCAGGCTTTCCGTCGAACGGGTTGATGATTCCACAGACCCCGGTCATCTGCGCTTTACCATCAGCGACACGGGCGTGGGCATCCCCCTTGAAAATCCCTATGCGGTCTTTGACAGCTTCTGCGTAAGCCCCGGTACGGGGTCGGGCCGCTACGGAGGCATGGGTCTCGGCCTTTCCATCACGCGCGATCTGGTCTCCATGATGGGCGGTGTGGTGTGCCTTGAAAGCGCCCCCGCATCAGGCACCACCGTCTCTTTCACTCTGCGTCTGCAGCCTGCGTCCAAACTGCCGCACGGCATGCCCTCCTGCCTCGGCAGACAGCCCGGTCTGGTGCTGGTGGCTGACGACATTGCCAGCAACCGCCAGCTGCTTTCGTTTTTTCTGGAAGACACCCCGCTGGTGCTTATTGAAGCCCGCAGCGGAGCCGAAGCGCTCAGAGTCTTCCGCCGCAGGCTTCCTTCACTGGTCATGGTGGACGCCCGCATGCCCGAAATGAGTGGACCGGAAACTGTCCGCGCCCTGCGCGAAGCCGAAACGGAACTGGGGCTCATGCCCGGCCCTGTTTTCGGCGTGGTGAAAGCGGGAGATGAACAAGGCGCGGAAGCAATGCGGCAGGCAGGCTGCTCCGCCATTCTGCTGCGTCCCTTCACCCGCGGCACACTGCTTTCCGCCGTATCTGAAACCATTGCAGCCATGGAAAATCCCGCGCAGGAACCGGCAACCGCGCCTGAATGCGCTGTGCCCGCCAGCGGACACACCGCTGCGCACACGGCGCAGACCATGCAGCAGGCAGACATCACAGGCGGACAGCAGGCGCATCACGAAACAGCGGAGGAGCCAGCCGAGCCGGAACCTCTTCTTTCAGCAGTAAACCCCATGTTCTTTCATAACGAGGAAAGAAAACTGCAGAACGGGGCCGCCACGGTGGAGCAGCCGGAGACCTGCTCCGGCCCTGAGGCAGACGGCTGCGCCACGGAACACGCGGCATCCGCAGCGGAGAATACGGAAACAGATAGTGTAGCTGCGCAGCAAACAGCAGCTGCCATGCCCCACGAACAGTCTGTGGCACCGGTCGATACCCCGTCGCTGGAACACTTCGAGACATCCCGAAGCGTAAAAACCACCGAGGTTGACACCGCTGCGCAAAAATCCCATGAACTGGCCGGAACAGCCGAAGACGACCCTGCGGACGAAGAATCGCCTCTGCCTGACGACGACGGGGACGCAATGCCGCCCGTCAACATACCTTCGGTTCTGACACCCGAAACATTCGCCCGCATTTCTGCGGCTGTGGCCGCACTGGCAGAACCGGAACCCGCCGCGCCGGCAGGGCTTGCCCGCGAAGAAAAGCCGTATCGGGACACGGACGGTGCAGAAAAAGCCGGTGTGTTCAGTGTGATGAAACCCCAGGCAGAACAAGCTGCCGAACAGCATGATACTGCCGGAATACGGCAATACGCCGCCGATGCCGAACCACCAGCCGAACTGCCCGCGCAACTGCAGGGGCTGAGTGACAGCATATCGGCCGGCCGCAGGGCAATGCTGCACAACGATCTGCCGCGGACAGGCGCTGCTGCGGCTGCCATCGAGCATATCGCCGCACAGCTGGGGCTGCAGGCACTGCGCCGCATAGCCCGTTGCGTTTGCGATGCGGCAGCGGCAAACGACGCCGATGCAGTGCAGGATCTTTTTGCCGAACTGGAAAGCGCCACCGTCCGCAACCGCAAGGCGATGGAAGACTTGTTCCGCATGCAGACAGTGCTGCGGCAGAACGGAAAACAGGGGACAGGACAGCCATGACAAGGCGCAGCCCCCGATATAGCGGACGCCGCATTCTGGTTGTAGAAGACAACCGCGTCAGCCGGACCATGCTTGAGCTTATGCTGACCAAAGCCGGTTATGAAACGGAATGTGTTGCCGACGGTGATGCCGCGCTTGCCGGTATGAGCGGCAGACATTTTGATCTGTTGCTGCTGGATATAGAGCTGCCGGACATAACCGGAGACAGACTGCTGCCCCGCCTGCGCGCCTGCCGTCCGGAAGGAGCATCTGTGCCTGCTGTGGCTGTTACGGCCCATCACGACAGCGACATCCGCCGTCAACTGACCGCAGCCGGTTTCACCGCCGTGTTCAGCAAACCGCTGGATATGCCGCAGCTGATTGATGCTATTGAAAAACTGCTGTAACACATGCAAAAAAACAAGAAATGCACAACATACTTTCAGCAGTGCAAGCCCATACAGCATTGATTAATCAGACAAAATCATGAGCAGCACGGGCACGCCGCGGCACGGCGGCACGGCAACGACATGGCCGGATATGCGCTGCTGCCAACGATTGCGGGGCTTCGTGCGTTGACACTTTTGAATGGCAGGAGTATCACCACACCTCTGAGTGAGTGAACACACCGTTTATTATCGCAACATACCATTGTAGGGATATCATGAAACGCGACATTATTCTGGACACCGCCGCGCGCCTTTTTGCGGAACGCGGCTTCAGCAATACCCCCACCAGCCTGCTGGCACGCGAAGCAGGTGTGGCCGAAGGGACGATCTTCCGTCATTTCAAGACTAAAGATGACATTTTCCTTACGCTGGTAACCAACGTGAAAAACCAGCTCATCAGCGACATCGAAAAGTATCTTGAAGTGCGCACTCCTGAAAGCAGCATGGAAAAGGTCGTTTCCATCATCAAATCGTTCTATGTTTTCGTTAAAAAGAACAACATGGAATTCTGCCTTATTTTCCGTGATGCTCCCACACGCTACGGCCACAGAAACGACAACGTGTTCCTGCAGATTCAGCAGATATACAGCTATCTTACCGAGTATCTGACACAGGCCCTTGAAGAGGGTAAACAGGACGGTTCCATACGTTCCGCCCTGAACACCAAGGATACCGCAGGCATGGTGGTCAGCCTTGTGGTAGGCCTTGTCAGAGCCATGCACTTCGGTTTTGTCGAGCCTTCCGACGATGTGCTGCGCAGCGTCATCGACAATATCCGCCATATGCTGACCTGCGAATAACGCCTGTCAGAAATGTTTTTGCAAAGAGCCGTGCCCGCACGGCTCTTTTTTTTCGGGGTCTTTCCCCGCGGAACCGTCCTGCAAAAGGCTGAGTGCCCTTGCGGCTTTCTCAGCCATGCAGCCGGCGGGGAAACCTTTTACCGGCCGGTACCTGTGTAGCGGGCGATACGGCACGGCCCTCCCGCAAAACAAAGAGGACGCCGGAGCGTCCTCTTGTGGTATATATGCAGCCTGTTTTAGCGGGTCAGTTTGCGGAACTTGATCCTGTGCGGCTGTTCGGCATCCTTTCCGAGCCGACGCTTTCTGTCGGCGTCATAGTCGGAGTAGTTGCCTTCATGGAAAACCACCTGCGAATCGCCTTCGAACGCCATGATATGCGTGGCAATACGGTCAAGAAACCAGCGGTCGTGGCTGATGACCAGCACGCAGCCTGCAAAGTTTTCCAGCGCGTCTTCCAGTGCACGCATGGTGTTCACATCAAGGTCGTTTGTGGGTTCGTCAAGCAGCAGCACGTTGGCGCCTGATTTCAGCATACGTGCCAGATGCACCCTGTTGCGTTCACCGCCGGAAAGCACATCGACATTTTTCTGCTGATCGGATCCGGTAAGGCCGAAACGCGAGCAGTATGCACGGCTGTTAATTTCGCGGCTGCCCAGCTTCACCGTTTCGTAGCCTTCGCTTATAACCTCGTACACGGTCTTGCCAGCTTCCAGCGAGCCGCGGCTCTGGTCAGCGTATGCGAACTTGACGGTTTCGCCCACTTTCAGCTCGCCTGCATCCGGCTGTTCCTCTCCTACAAGCATCTTAAACAGCGTGGATTTACCTGCGCCGTTGGGCCCCACAATACCCACTATGGCGTTGGGAGGAATGATGAAACCGGCGTTGTCCACCAGCAGTTTGTCACCCATGGACTTGCACAGCCCTTCGGCCTGCACGACCACCTTACCCAGACGGGGTCCCGGCGGAATGTAGATTTCAAGGTCTCCGGCCACTTTTTCCGACTCGTGGCTGAGCATGGCCTCGTAGGCGTTGATACGCGCTTTGGATTTTGCGTGCCGCCCTTTGGGAGACATGCGTATCCAGTCAAGTTCGCGCTCAAGGGTCTTTCTGCGTTCGGCTTCGGCCCTGTCTTCATTGGCAAGACGTTTTTCTTTCTGCTCCAGCCAGCTGGAGTAGTTGCCCTTCCACGGAATACCGCGGCCGCGGTCGAGTTCCAGTATCCAGCCGGCCACATTGTCCAGAAAATACCGGTCGTGGGTAACGGCAATGACGGTGCCCGGAAAGCTCTGCAGATAGCGTTCAAGCCATGCGACAGATTCGGCATCCAGATGGTTGGTAGGTTCGTCGAGCAGCAGAATGTCGGGGTTCTGCAGCAGCAGACGGCACAGAGCAACGCGACGCTTTTCACCGCCGGAAATAACAGAGACCGGCGTATCGCCGGACGGGCAGCGCAGAGCATCCATGGCCATTTCAAGACGCGAGTCTATGTCCCATGCGCCCTTGGCGTCCATCTGTTCCTGCACCTCGGCCTGACGGGAAATGAGCGCATCCATTTCGTCAGGTTCCATGGGCTCGGCAAATCTGGCGTTGATCTCGTTAAATTCCTGTACCAGCTGCATGACATCGCCCACACCTTCTTCCACCACTTCGCGCACGGTGCGGGTTTCGTCCTGCAACGGTTCCTGCTCCAGATACCCTATGGTATACCCCGGAGAAAGCACGGTTTTGCCGTCAAAAGACTGGTCAACGCCGGCAAGAATTTTGAGCAGCGACGACTTACCGGAACCGTTAAGCCCCAGCACGCCGATTTTTGCGCCGTAAAAATACGACAGCGAAATATCCTTAAGCACTTCCTTCTGGCCGTGTCGCTTGGACACCCGCACCATGGAATAGATAATCTTATCCGGTTCGTTATTGCTCATTACACTCACCTTGTTAAAAATAGTCCCGCCATTGGCGGCACAATGTGCTTATGCACTAACTGTCAGGATGTCCAGCGCCCGCACCCTACCCACCCGTAACGAGCAAATCGAAACACGGCGGTGTGCCGGGGCAGACAGGCACGCCGGTATGGTGTACCCTGCGGCCATGACCATATGCACCTGCATTCCCCTGAAAGACGGGCTGTACCGCATACGCTGTTCGGACAGCCAGCATACGGAAGAAGGCACCATTGCCGTAAGCGGCGGCAACTTTACGGGCAGCACGGAACAATACCGGCTTACCGGACATATCGGACCGGCGGCCCCTGCTGACAGCGGCCCCCATGCACAGCAGAAGCACACGGTGACAGGCATGCTGCATCTGACCCGCGCAGGCACCGGCAGTGAACGCTGCCTCGGCTGGTTCAAGCGAGCCAGCCTGACACTGCACGGCGCACACAGCGCTGCCGCAGACACAATCACCGCAACTGCCCGGGCACAGGGGCATACGGCCATATTTCTTGATATCGCCATAGTTCCCGCACAGTCTGCAGACTGTACATAACACCGCCCGGCACAGCGCTGCACCGGGCGGTCATGGTATGCACCTGCAACAGTGCCGGGGACTACCGTGCGGCAGTCAGTTCACTGATAAGAGTCTGCAGTTCCGTGGCCAGTTCCGCCAGTTCACGCACAGCCTGCGTGCTCTGCTGCATCGCCTGTGAAACATCCAGTGCTATCTGATTCACCTCATCAGCCGAGCGTGTGATTTCGTCGGCCACTGCAGACTGCTCTTCGGCACTGGTGGCGATGGCGCGCACCTGATCGGCCGTTGTCTCTGCCAGATTAACTATTTCAGCCAGTTTGCCCTGCGAGTTGGTTGCATGTTCTGTGCTGCTGGCAATGGCATTCACCGCATCATCGGTTGATGCGATGCTCGCCCGCGTGCCGTTCTGGATAGAATTTACAACGGAGCTTACCTCGCTGGTGGCTACCATGGTCTTTTCCGCCAGTTTGCGCACTTCGTCGGCAACCACTGCAAACCCGCGCCCCGCATCGCCTGCCCGGGCGGCCTCAATGGCGGCATTCAACGCAAGCAGATTGGTCTGGTCGGCTATATCTGAAATAACATTCATAATGCCGCCTATGCCTTCTGCCTGCTGCCCCAGTTCGGTCATATGTTCTTTCAGCCCTCTTGCGGCCCTCTCCGCCTGCCGGATGGATTCTATGAGCAGCCCCACGACCGTGCTGCCTTCATGAGCGCGGGTTCTGCTGCCTTCGGCGTTATCAGCGGCGTGCGAAGCATTCTGCGCCACCTCCAGCACTGTGGCGTTCATCTCCTCCATGGCTGTGGCAGTTTCGCCCATGCGTTCGCGCTGCACGTCAGATCCTGTGCTCGACTGCTCAACCTGTGACGACAGCTCCTCTGCCGCAGAAGCCAGACGGTCTGCTATATTGGTGGCATTACCGGCAAGCTGCTGCATTTTACGCTGGCCCGATTTTATAGCTGTCTCGTCAAATATCTGCTCAAAAGCTCCAATGACTGCTCCGTTTTCATCAAGGATGGGAGCCGCAGAAAAGGACACCAGCAGTTCTTTACCCGCCGGATTAGCAACGGTTTCACCACTGGTCACATCATGAGCTTTCATGGCCAGATCGCAGATACAGCTGCCCGTGCGGCAGGCGGCAGTGCGGAAGTGGTCATGGCATTTTGTCCCGCGTACCTGCTGAGGGGTCTTGCCTGCCATTTCGGCACCCTTTTTATTCATAAAAAGAATATTGTACCCGCTGTCTATGCACATGAGCGGCGTGGCGATCAGGTCAAAGTAAGCGACAATGGTGGCCATAAGTTTGTTGGTGGAGGCAAGCAGCTCGCGGTAGGCTCCGCGGACTTTTTTCTCGTCGCATTCCGCACGCAGGTTACCGCGTTTGATATGTTCAAGCGACGAGACCATCTCGGTCACAAGCAGATTGAGGCTGTCATTGATACCCAGCATGGCCGCTGCCACACCCCGCGCCGTTGTTCTGTCCAGCTTATCCGCCGCAGTCAGATCACCGGCGGCAATGGCGGCGGCCACCTGCTCAATGACACGCGGCTCACCGCCGATACTCTGCGAGAGACTGCGCCACAAAAATACAAGCAGGGCAAAAACAAAAACAATAAAAACGCCGAGCATGACAAAAAACGTGCGACTCATGCTCTCTCCGGTTGCCAGAGCATCGTTCACACTCTTTTCGGTTCTGCTGAAAAGCGAGGTGTTGAACTGCTGCACTGCGGCGGCGATTTTGTTTATCCACTGATAATACTCTGCATCATACAGCCTGGCCATTTGCTGCATGGCATCCGCATCAAGCTGACTGCGGTACCTTTCCGCACTGCCTGCGCGTTGCAGGCGTGCATCTATAAAATCCATGACTTCCGTTTCAATGACGGCAAGACCATTGGAAAGTTCCTTTGCAGCCTTCAGGGCGTCCATCTCCTGACGGGTCACGCCGAACGCCTTGACCTTGTCCATAAAATCTATAACAGAACCGTCGCTCCTCGGAATTTTACCGTTGCTTTGATCAAGAATGCGCATGTACGCTTCTTTGTATTTTACTTCTCCTGTCATACCGTACAGCCGGATATTATCGGTAAGCCCATTGGAGTCTGAAGCCATTTCACGCGAAAGTGCAACAGCCGCGTCACGCTCACGCATGGCGCTGTGCTGCAGCTCAACAGCACTTCTGTATTTTACAAAAACGCCCACAACAGCTGCCGAAAGCAGCATGATAAGTACTGTTGAAAGCGCAAAGAGTTGTTTAAGAGACATGTATGACCTCCTCTGACCTTCCGGCTGATACAAAACATATACGATTTATATGACGTTCCCTGCCGCCCACTATACGCTGGAGCTCCTGTTTTTCAGTTATATTATACGATAAATTCACGCTCTGTTATTTTGTCACCGCGTATTTATAAGGCACAAAAAAAGGAAGGACATGAGTCCTTCCTTTTTACGGTCTTTGACGCGCAGTCTTACAGTCCGAGAACCCTGCGGGCATTATCGTACATTATCTTGCGCCGGGCATCATCTGAAAGAGGCATCTTCGCGTACACATTCAGAGCGTCTTCCTGCTCGATGAAAGGGTGGGCACTGGCGAAAACAACCTTGTCCGTTATAAAGGAGTTCATGGCCTGAACATAAGCTTCCGCCATGGGTGCCTGTTCGTATTCAGAGCAGTCCATGTAAACGTTGGCGTTACGCAGACAGGTGAAAATGGCTTCATTCACAAAAGGATACCCGCCGTGGCTCATGACGATTTTCAAATCGGGAAAATCACGCGCCACAATATCCACATGCCGGGGGTCGGTGTAATCCATAACCGCGCCGGCAACCTGTGGCGGCGGCGCCGTGGTGATGAACACGGGAATGCCCAGATCGCAGCAGGCGGCATATATGGGGTAGTACCGTGCCTCATCAGGGCGGATGTGCGCCAGATAGGGGTCGATGGATGCCCCGCGCATATCAAGTTCTGTCACGGCGTGCCGCAATTCGCGCACTGCGGCCATGCCCTTATGCGGGTCAACTCCCCAGAAGCCGATAAATCTGTCAGGGTACGCCCTGCAGAATTCCAGCACACTGTCATTATTGGCAGGTGAACCGTAGGTTGTTTCACTGTCGCGTCCGGAAATGACACACAGCTCCACGCCGCGTTTATCGAGACCGGACACTATCTCATCCAGAGGCTGCGGCTTGCGCTTTTCAAATCCTATGGCCTTGCAGGCCGCTTTAAACATATTGCTACCGGCAATGCCGTTAATGATTTCCGGTGTATTGGGCCGGAAACGGAAATCGATAACCTTCATTAGTTCACTCCTTGCTGTAAAAGGTCCTTCCCTTCTCGCAAAAAGCGTGCCTTGGCATTCAAGCTCATCACTAAGCAGCAACACACTGCATTTAATGATAAAATTCAAAAAGCCGATCTCCTCAGCCTGCCGGACAGCCAGCAACAGCCTTCTGCGGGAACTGCGGCCGCCTTCCCGCCAGCAGCGCGGACGCATGTGATTTTTTTCATCTGTATGTAACAGCAGAACATTCCGCACGTTTCACTTTTGCAACCGTGCAACTGCCACGGCGGGCACCGCCCGATCTTCTCCACCTCCGCGCCACAAGATGACGACGTATCCGCCGTTCAACAGCCGGATACGGATACCGCAACTTCCCCCCTGCCCCTCCCTCTATGTTCTGTATTTCACATAACCTGTTCACCTGCCGGTATGCTGCCTGTATTTTTCAGCAAGGCACATCAGCGCCTCAGACACCGCATGATTCCGTGGCGACTGCCGGCCATGCGGCACGCACGGACTCGCCCTGCGCATCCACGCGTCAGACGCAACAAGACATGTTCCACCTTTGCAACATATTTTTCACAATCAAAAAAATATATCAAAATCAGTAAGATATAAAAATACTGTTTCATAATTGGAACACACCTTGCCGGAATACGCATTCAGGGAGACCCAAAAGGTCGCCGCTCCGGGCTGCTTGTGCCGTTTTTATCAAGCTGCGCGCCGCTTTTGCGGTTTTGGCACATTACCTGCTCAGTAAGGGACGAAAGGCAGCTGCTAACAACACACTCGGGAAGAACCTCAAGACCAAGGAAGAACCATGAAACACCTATTGAAAGCAGGCGCACTGGTGGCGCTGGCGTGCATCGTGACCCTGACGGCAGGCGCACAGGCGCATGCGGCAAAGCGTATCAACATCCGTCTGGCGCACCCCATGGCGCCGGGCAACAACGTGACGGTAGGCTACGAAAAATTTAAGGAACTGGTTGCAGAAAAAAGCAACGGCCGTGTGCGCATCCAGCTGTTCGGCAACTGCATGCTGGGCAGCGACCGTGTGACCATGGAAGCCGCACAGCGCGGCACGCTGGAAATGGCTTCCAGTTCTTCACCCAACATGGCCAACTTTTCCAAGCAGTGGATGGTGTTTGACCTGCCCTACATCACCAGCCCCGAGCATCAGCAAAAGCTGTACAAAGCCATCGATGACGGCGAACTGGGCAAAAAGCTGGATGAAATAGCCGCCTCCATCGGTCTGAAGCCCATCATGTACAGCGAATATGGCTACCGCAATTTTGTAACCACTAAAAAGCCCATCAAAACCGCTGACGATCTGAAAAACCTTAAGGTGCGTACCACCGACTCACCCATTGAAGTGGCCGTGGCTGCCGCGCTGGGCATGGCTCCCACCCCCATTTCGTGGGGCGAGACCTACACGGCTCTGCAGCAGGGCACCGTGGACGGCGAAGGCAACACATTCTCGCTGCTCAACGACGCCAAGCACACCGAAGTGCTGAAGTACGCAATAGATTCTGCCCACAACTACAGCATGCACCTGCTGATGATGAACAAAGCCTACTACGACAGCCTGCCTGCCGATGTGCAGCAGATTCTGACAGAAGCAGGCCGCGAAGCACTGACCTATCAGCGCTCCATCACCAGCGAGCTTGAAAAGAAAGCGGAAGACGCATTCATCGAACAGGGCATCACGGTGACCAGACTGAGCCCCGAAGAGCGCGCCAAGCTGGTCGAACGCACCCGCCCCGTCTGGGACAAGTTCAAAGACGACATTCCTGCCGAACTGATCAAACTGGTGCAGGAAACCCAGCAGTAAACAGAAACCGGGGCAGGGGGCCTGCCCGCTTCCTGCCCCGGAAAGCCGCTTTTCCGACAACGCAACCAAGAGGTCATAATGTCAGATCCCAACGTCACAGCCGCCATCATGAACGCTCAGGGCGAATGCTCCAGCGGCTCTCTGGAAAGCCGCCCCGGAATACTGGGCTGGCTTGATGCCAACTTTGAAAAGCCGTTTCTGGTTGCAGGCATGCTGGCCATCATCTTCATCATCACCTTCCAGACCCTGTACCGCTACATCGGCGTCTACCTGCACGAAGGCGCCGCAGCCGCCGTCTGGACAGAAGAAATGGCACGTTTCATCTTCATCTGGATATCGTATCTGGCTGTGCCTGTGGCCATTAAAAACCGCTCAAGCATCCGCGTCGACATTATTTTCGACAGGCTGCCCGTCAGGTTTCAGAATATATCGTGGATCATCGTGGACGTGTGTTTTCTCACACTGGCAGCCACCGTGCTCTGGCAGTCGCTTGATCTCATCAAAATGCAGCTGACCTATCCGCAGACATCTCCCGCTCTGCAGCTGCCCTACTATATTCCGTATCTTGTGCTGCCTGTCAGCTTCGGGCTGATGGCCGTGCGGCTGCTGCAGGACCTTGCCGGACAGGTACGCATCTGCGGTGCGGCGGATACCGTTATCGGCCTTATCCTGTGTGCGGTACTGGCCGCCCCCCTGTTCATCGCCGACTACATCGACCCGCTGCCGGTACTTTTCGGCTACTTTGCCCTGTTTCTGGTGGTGGGCGTGCCCATTGCCATAGGTCTGGGGCTGGCTGCGCTGGCCACCATCGTGGCCGCAGGCAGCCTGCCCATAGACTATGTGGCCCAGATTGCCTTCACGTCCATAGACAGCTTTCCCATCATGGCCATTCCGTTCTTCATCGCCGCGGGAGTGTTCATGGGTGCCGGCGGGCTTTCGCGCCGTCTGCTGAACCTTGCCGATGAAATGCTGGGCGCATTGCCCGGCGGCATGGCTCTGGCCACCATCGGCACATGCATGTTCTTTGCCGCCATCAGCGGTTCCGGCCCCGCCACCGTTGCCGCCATCGGCTCGCTGACTATTCCCGCCATGGTGGAACGCGGCTACTGCAAATACTTTTCTGCAGCCATTGTGGCCGCCGCCGGAGCCATCGGCGTCATGATTCCTCCCAGCAACCCGTTTGTGGTCTACGGCGTTTCCGCTCAGGCATCCATCGGCAAGCTTTTCATGGGCGGCATCGTGCCGGGCCTGCTGACCGGTCTTGCCCTTATGGCGTACAGCTACTGGTACTCCAAAAAGCGCGGCTGGAAAGGCGAAGTACGCGATCGCAACCTGAAGACCTTCATGCATGCCGTATGGGAAGCAAAGTGGGCTCTTATGGTGCCGGTCATCGTGCTGGGCGGCATATACGGCGGCATAATGACCCCCACGGAAGCAGCGGCACTGGCGGCCTTCTACGGCCTCATCATCGGCTGCTTCGTGCACCGCGAACTGAGCTGCGGCAGCTTTTACGACTGTGTGGTCGAAGCGGCCGGCACATCCGCCATGGTTATCGTGCTCATGTCCATGGCCACCATCTTCGGCAACATAATGACCATCGAAGAAGTGCCCACCACCATTGCACAGGCCATGCTGGGCCTGACCACAGACAAAATAGCCATCCTGCTCATGATCAACGTGCTGCTGCTCATCATCGGCACGTTCATGGAAGCTCTGGCCGCCATTGTCATACTGACTCCCATCCTGCTGCCCATTGTGCTCAAGGTCGGCGTAGACCCCGTACACTTCGGCATCATCATGGTGGTCAACCTTGCCATCGGGTTCGTCACACCGCCGGTCGGGGTCAACCTCTTTGTGGCAAGCGGCGTTGCCAACGCCAAAATCGAACAGTTGTCCAAGGTGGTTCTGCCGCTCATCGCGCTCATGCTGGCGGTGCTGCTGATCACCACCTACGTTCCCGCAATTCCCATGTTCTTTGCGGGCTGATGAAAGCACGGCGCACGGCCGGTGTCCTGCACCGCCCCGGGCGCAGCATATACACACTCAACAGAACTCAGACGAATACACTCAGGAGAAAAAACCATGCAATGCTGCACAACTCCCTTGTCTCCCCATGAACAGCGCCTTCAGGACAAAATAGCCGGTAAGGAAGACAGCTTCCGCAAGTCGCACGAGCGCGTGTTCAACATTCTGGACAGCTTTGACGGCAAACGCCCCCGCATCGACGTGGAACGCGCAAAGCTCTTCACCGACTCCATGAAGGAGACCGAAGGCCAGCCGCTGGTGCTGCGCTGGGCCAAGGCCATGAAGCATGTGGCCGAACATATCACCGTGTACATTGATGACGACCAGCTGATATGCGGACGCGGCGGCTGCCCCGGCCGGTACGGCGTGCTGTACCCCGAACTGGACGGCGACTTTCTTGATCTGGCCATTGAAGACCTGCCCAACCGTACCGAATCACCCTTTACCATCACCGAAGCGGACGCACGCGTGGTGGTGGAAGAAATAGCTCCCTACTGGAAAGGCAAGACCTACCACGAAGACCTGAACCTCGCCCTGCCTTCGGATGTGCACAAACTGACCTATGACGACCCGCAGGGTCTGAAGTCGCGCTTCATTGTCAATGAAACCTCGTCGTTCCGTTCGTCCATCCAGTGGGTGCACGACTACGAAAAGGTTCTCAAGCGCGGTTTCAGAGGCCTGAAGGAAGAAGCGCAGGAGAAAATAGCAGGGCTTGATCCCTTAAGCCCCCGCGACAACGTGGAAAAGCGCCCCTTCCTTGAAGCTATCGTCATCGTGTGCGACGCCATTATTCTGTGGGCCAACCGCCATGCCAAGCTGGCGGCGGACATGGCCGCGGCAGAAACCAATCCCGTTCGCAAGGCGGAACTGGAAACCATGGCCGAGATATGCGCATGGGTACCGGAAAACCCCGCCCGCAACTTCTATGAAGCTGTGCAGGCCCAGTGGTTTACCCAGATGTTCTCGCGCCTTGAGCAGAAAACAGGCACCATTGTCTCCAACGGCCGCATGGACCAGTACTTCTGGCCCTTCTACCGCAAAGACATAGAAGAAGGCCGCATCACCGAAGAAAGCGCCCTTGAGCTGCTGGAATGCATGTGGGTGGGCATGGCGCAGTATGTCGACCTGTACATTTCTCCCGCGGGCGGAGCCTTTAACGAAGGGTACGCCCACTGGGAAGCTGTGACCATAGGCGGGCAGACTCCGCAGGGGCTGGACGCCACCAACGACCTGACCTACCTGTTCCTTAAGTCCAAGCGTGAATTCCCGCTGCACTACCCCGACCTTGCAGCACGCATTCATTCGCGCTCGCCCGAACGCTACCTGCACGACGTGGCCGAAACCATCAAATTCGGCTCCGGCTTTCCCAAGCTGATCAACGACGAAGAAATCGTGCCTCTGTATGTCTCCAAGGGTGCCACCTTTGAGGAAGCCCTGGACTACGCCGTTTCCGGCTGCACCGAAGCCCGTATGCCCAACCGCGACACCTACACCAGCGGCGGCGCATACATCAACTTTGCCGCAGCGCTGGAAATGGTGCTCTACAACGGGCGCATGCTCAAATACGGTGAAAACGAGCTGGGTCTGGAAACCGGCGACCCCACCCGCTTTGAAACGTGGGAAGAGTTCTGGAACGCCTATGTGCTGCAGCACGAGCACTTCCTGCGTGCGGCTTTCATCCAGCAGCACATCATCAACAACGTGCGCGCCCGCCACTTTGCCCAGCCCATGGGCAGCGCCCTGCACGACCTGTGCATGAAGCACTGCCTCGACCTGCACACCCCGCAGATTCCCGAGGGCATAAACCTCGGGTACTTCGAGTACATGGGCTTCGGCACCGTTGTCGACTCGCTTGCAGCCATCAAAAAGCTTGTTTTTGAAGACAAAAAGCTGACCATGCAGGAAGTCATCGAAGCCCTGAAGTGCAACTTCGAAGGCAAGGAAGACGTTCAGCAGATGCTCAAGTCCGCCCCCTGCTACGGCAACAACGATGAATACGCCGACAGCATCGCCCGTGAAATCGACGCCATTTCGGTAAAGTACGGCCGCCGTTACTCGCCCGAACTCGGCATGCACAACGACGTGCGTTATGTGCCTTTCACCTCGCACGTGCCTTTCGGCAAAGTGGTTTCTGCCACTCCCAACGGCCGGCTGGCCTGGACGCCGCTGTCTGACGGCTCATCCGCTTCGCACGGTGCCGACGTAAACGGCCCCACCGCTGTGCTGCAGTCCAACTTCAGTTCCAAGAACTACGGCTACCGCGACCGCGCCGCCCGTATGCTGAACATCAAGTTCACCCCCAAATGCGTGGAAGGCGATGAAGGCACCGAAAAGCTGGTCTCGTTCATCCGTACATTCTGCGACCTGAAGCTGTGGCACGTGCAGTTCAACGTGATCAACCGCGACACGCTGATTGCCGCGCAGAAAGACCCTGAAAAATACCGCAGCCTCATTGTACGCATTGCAGGCTACAGCGCGTACTTTGTGGACCTTTCGCCCGACCTGCAGAACGACCTTATCGCCCGTACCCAGCACGACGCGATGTAGGCACCGGCACTAAAAAGGCATCATCCGCACTCAGCCGGCCAGCCGCCCCCTTTACGGGGGCGGCACCGGCATTTACCGAACCTGCTAGCCGAAAAAAAGGCATCCCATGAGCTCTTTTGAAGACAAAAAAACAACCGGCATCACATTCAATATACAGAAGTACTCCGTTCATGACGGCCCCGGCATCCGCACGGTTGTCTTTCTCAAGGGCTGTCCTCTGCGCTGCCGGTGGTGCAGCAACCCCGAATCGCAGCGCAGACGTATTGAACTGGCATACAACACAGGACGCTGCCTGACGCTGACCAAGTGTGTGCGCTGTGTCGAAGTGTGCACCATGAACGCCATTACACGGGCAGATGACGACACCATATCCATTGACCGCGCCCTGTGCGAGGAGTGCGGCATGTTCTGCGCCGAGGCATGTCCTTCAAAAGCGCTGATAACCTACGGCACCACGCGCACCGTGGACGAAGTGCTCAACGTGGTGGAACAGGACAGCGTCTTTTACGCACGCTCCGGCGGCGGGATTACCCTTTCCGGCGGCGAACCTTTTGCCCAGCCGGCTTTTGCTCTTGCACTGCTGCGCGAAGCCCGCAGACGGCACATCCACACTGCGGTGGAAACATGCGGCTACGCGTCATGGAGCGACATGGAACCGGCGCTGGAATATGTAAAATTTGTCCACTACGACATAAAAAGTCTGGACGACGAAAAACACCGCAGCGCCACAGGCGTGTCCAATGTCCGGATCATCGAAAACCTGCGGAATATCAGAAGCCGTTTTCCGGCGCTTAAAGTGGTCGTGCGCACCCCCGTTATTCCCGGTTTCAACGATACCGAAGAAGATATCCGGGCCATTGCGCGGCTTACTGCGGAACTGGAAGTGGAATACCAGCTGCTGCCCTACCACCGGCTGGGCACGCAGAAGTACACCTTCCTCGACAGGCAGGCTCCCATGGGCGAGGTGGTTCTGGATGAACAGGTAATGACAGCACTGAATGCCGTGGTGGCTGCAGAGCATGCAACAGACGGTTAAGCCGCGTCCGGCCCCGCTCATATGCCGTACCGCAAGGGGCCGGCATGTCGTTTGACACGCAAAAAATGTCATGAAGCCGCTCAGATAACAGCGGCTTCATTTTTATGATGCATTCCGGAGACAACCATTTTACTATCACGCAACAACACGTCGCAGAACACTTCTCCTGCGATATACTTTCCGGAAGCATCACGGTGCATACGCATTCTTAGATATGCACAAAATAATAAACACAGCATACAGTGCATCACATCAGCTTCATGCTTGGCATGGTAAAGCTGAAAGCGTGCTGCGCTGCATTTTGCCGGCCATACAATGCGTAAAGTAATACAACATATAGAAAGCATATTTGATGTATTAAGTGACGGGATATACATTACAGACAAATCCGGAAAGACCCTGTTCGTCAACAAACGGTACGAACAGCTTACCGGCCTGCAGATGAAAGACATCAAGGGACTGAATGTCAGCACCCTGCTGGAAGAAGGTGTCTTTGACATCATTCTGAACCCCGAAATAGTCCGCACACGCCGCCCGGCCACATCCGTGCAGAATGTCCGGCAGAGCAAAAAGGTCATCCTGCGCGGCTATCCTGTGTTTGACGATGAAGGTGAAGTCTGTCTTGTGGTCACATTCGCACGCGACATCACCATGATAACCCAGTTCCGCGACCAGATAGCCCAGCAGCGCGAGCTGATAGACTCGTTCAACGAGCGCATGGAACACATGGCGCAGGAGCAGACCCGCCACCCGCGCCCCGTATTTGAAAGTCATGCCATGAAACGGGTTCTGGAACTGCTGCAGCGCGTGGCTTCCACCGATGCCACCATGCTTATTCTGGGTGAAACAGGGGTGGGCAAAGATGTGATTGCCCGTCTTGCCCATGAATACAGTCCCCGCGACGGCAAGCTGTTCATGAAGGTGGACTGCGGCAGCATAGCTGAAAATCTTATAGAATCTGAATTGTTCGGCTATGTTCCGGGTGCGTTTTCCGGAGCAAGCAGCAAAGGGAAACCGGGTTACTTTGAAATAGCCGACGGCGGTACGGTTTTTCTGGACGAAATAGGCGAGCTGCCACTGCCCATGCAGGCAAAGCTGTTGCGCGTGCTGCAGGACAGAGAGGTCATGCGCGTGGGCGCCACGCAGCCCAAAGAGGTCAATGTGCGCATCATCGCCGCCACCAACCGCAATCTGGCAAAAGAGGTGGAAGAAGGGCGGTTCCGCAGCGATCTTTTTTACCGCCTGAATGTGGCCGTGCTGCGGCTGCCGCCGCTGCGCGAACGCAGCGACGACATTCTTCCGCTGGCAGACACGTTTCTTGACCGGTTCAATGCCAAATACCACCGCACCATGACCATGACCAGAGCCACTCGCCACGCTCTGGGCAACTACGGCTGGCCGGGCAATGTGCGTGAGATGCAGAATCTCATCCAGAGCCTTGTGGTCACATGCGACGGGCGCTCTATCCGCCCCGAGCATCTGCCGCCGCATATCACCCGCGCAGGCAAAAGCACTCCCTACACGCCCCCCGCCCCCGAAGACGAGCGTCCGCTGAAGGAAATCATGGCCGACATCGAACGGGAAATTCTGCAGGAAGCCCTCAAACGTCACGGCTCGGTATGCAAGGTGGCATCCATGTACAAAATAAGCAGGACCACCCTGTTCAGAAAATTACGTGACGTACAGGACGGCACGCACGAAGACGCCTGACGCCGCATGGCCCGCACACGCCGGAGGTTTCCGCAGTGCCGCCTTTCTGCCCGGGGCCGGATTCCGCGGCCGCCATGAACACATAAACCGCCCGCGGCAACTGTATGCCCCGGGCGGTCTGCACTTGTGCATCCGCAAAAAAAAGCGTGTGCCCCGGACATTGCATCCGCGACACACGCAAGGAGCCCCGGCGCAGTCTGCTGAAAGCCGCGGCCCGCCCACCCAGCCAGAATGGCCGGCCGCACAGCCGCTGCGTCTTCGGAGGAAAAACAATCATCGCCGGTGCGCCGCACCGGAAAAAGACAGATGCACCGCCCTGCCCGGCCAATGGCCGGACGGGCCTGTGCGGGCGGTGCATCTGTTTCTGTTACAGACGGATCACCTTTCCGGGCGCCTCGTCCGTATTGGCGGCATTGCGCACCACATACCGGCCGTTGACCAGTACATGATGGATGCCGTCGGGGAACTGGCAGGGGTCGGTAAAGGTTCCGTTGTCCTGCACAGTCTGCGGGTCAAACACCACAATATCGGCATAATTTCCGGCTTTCAGTTCACCTCGTCCGGCAAGTCCGAACACAGAGGCGGGGCGGCCTGTCATTTTACGCACGGCTTCTTCAAGCGTCAGGGCGCCGCGTTCGCGCACATAGCGGCCAAGCACCCGCGGAAAAGCACCATATACGCGGGGATGCGGCTTGCCGCCCAGCAGACCGTCAGTGCATACGTTCATCTCGGGACGGCGCATAAAGCCTTCCACATGTTCTTCCAGACCGTAAAAATCGACCATGCCCACGGCATTCTCTTCCTGCAGCAGCAGATCAAATGTGGCCTCGAAAGGATCCTTGCCGCGCAGTTCACCCAGTTCCACAAGGTTCTTGCCTATGCAGTCGCCGTTGGCGGCGGTTTTCACGTCGGTCACATATATGCCGTCCAGTCCGGCAAACTCCACAAAGTTATCCCAGCCGGCGATGCCGCTGCGGATATCACGCACCATGCGCCTGCGGGCTTCGGGGTCGGCCAGCCTCTGCAACAGCAGGTCGGTCCCGCCGTCATGCACCCACGGCGGCAGAATCACGCCCAGCATGGTGGAACCGGCAATGTAGGGGTACTGATCAAAAGAGACACGGATGCCTTCGGCACTGCATCTGTCCAGCAGCGCGAGCACTTTTTCATACTTGTCGGCATTGTTTTTGCCGCAGATCTTAAAGTGCGAAAAATGCACCTTCACGCCCGATTCGCGCCCCATGGTGATGACTTCTTCCATGGATTCCAGAATGGTATCGGCCTCGCTGCGCTGGTGGATAACCAGAGGTCTGTCGAATTCCGCAGCCGCTTTGCACAGGGCCACCATCTCGCGCGTGTCGCTGTAGGCGCAGGGCATGTAAATAAGTCCGGTGGAAAAACCCATACCGCCGGCTTCCAGTTCACGGCGCAGGATGTCCTGCATGCGGCGCAGGTCGTCGTCCGTGGCTTTTACATTGGAAAGCCCCAGCGCCTCCATACGCACGTTGCCGTGCGGGATCAGATACCCTTCGTTGGGTGCGCTGCCGTTCTGCTCCAGCAGCTTCAGGTAGCCGTCGGTGGTGGCATACGACCAGTCCAGCTCTTCCACATCGCCGTCCAGACCGGCAAGATTTTTACGCCACGGGCTTTCATACTCTGCAGGCATGGGCGCGGCGGAAATACCGTCCTGACCCAGAATTTCTGTTGTGATACCCTGCCTTGTCTTGGCGGGCACATGTTTTTCTCTGAAAATCAGCAGGTCGGAATGGCTGTGGGTGTCGATGAAGCCGGGGCAGACGACACAACCCTGAGCGTCGAGCACTTCATCGAAATCGCCCTGAGGATTGCTGTCCGGCAGCACCGCGACGATCCTCTCTCCTTCGGTCACTACAGAACCGCTGAAACCGGCGGCTCCTGTCCCGTCGATGATGGTGGCGTTGCTGATAAGTCTTTTCATGGTCTTTTCCCCCTGCCTGTCACGGGCAGTTGCTTTCCGGTGAAATTTCCGGCGCAGGAAGCGCTGTTGCGGAATCCTGCGCCGCGGGCGGGCCGTTTTTTTTCCGGGTGCAGCGGAAAAGCAGCGTCCGGCCCGCGCAGTAAGACGCTGCAGGACGGGCGCGCCTTCACCCGCGCCCGTCCCGTCAAATAACCTTGCTACTCTTCGCCGCTCGCCTTGCGGTGTTCTTCGGTGATGGCCAGCGGGGCAGGCGCAACACCCATGGCGATTTCAATCTTGGAAATCGCAAAGAAGCTCACGGTACTGACCAGCGCGCCGAACACGATGGCCATGATGCCGTAGGGTTCACCGGCCTGCTGCCATCCGATGGCAGCCACGGACCCCAGAATGATGGAGTACAGTCCGGCGTTTACGGTGGCTTTTTCATAAATCAGCCCGAAGACGAACGCTGCGAAAGGACCGGCGGCACGCATGGTGAATGCCAGAATGAGCAGCGATATGATGGAGTAATTACCCAGCGCGATGCCCACGGCGCACATGCCCACGAACAGGATGGTGCCCTTGCTCCATGTCATGAGCTGCTTGTCTGTGGCATCGGGGCGGATATACTTCTGAAAGACGTCTTTGGTGAACAGTGTGGACACGGCCAGCATGTTGCCGGAGGCGCTGGACATGGTTGCCGCCACCACCGATGCCAGAACCACGCCTGCGATGATGGTCGGGGCGAAATGCTGCGCGGCCGTGGGCAGCGCACTGTTGGGTTCGATACCGGGGAAGTGGGCCAGTGCCACCAGACCTATGACTGCCGGAATGAAGCCGTACAGGGCCATCAGGCAGGAGCACATGAAGGAGCCCATCTTGGCCACTTTGGCGTTACGTGCGGCAAAATACCGCTGAACCGCTTCCTGACCTGTGGAAAAGGTCATGAAGTACATAAGGATAAGTCCGAATATAGTCTTCCAGCCCACGTTGGTCAGGCTCATCTGCGAAGGAGGCAGCGTGGCCACAAGATGGTCCCACCCGCCGGAGTTGTGCAGAATGATGGGCATGGCCACAGCCATACCTACGGTGATGAAGAATATATGCACGATATCGGTAAAGGCCACCGACATGAGCCCGCCCATGAGCGTGTAGGCCGTGACCACGCAGCCGGAAAGGATGATGACCATGGTCAGGTCGGCGCCGGTTACCACATGGATGACCGACGAGGTGGCAATGACCTGCGCAGCCGTGGCAAAGAAAAGGGCGCTGATGGAAAGAAAAGTGGTTATGATATGCGATGTGCGGCCGTAACGCCGTGCCAGAATTTCAGGAACCGTGGTGGCCATGGAGCGGCGCAGATACGGGGCGACGAACGACACCAGAAAGATGCCGATACCGGCGCTGACAACGTACCATCCTGCGGAAAAACCCCATTCGCCATAGGCCTTGGCCGCAACGCCCAGGGTACTGCCGCCGCCGATTTCGGCGGCGGCGAGAGTCCCTGCCATCATAGCCGGACCAAGCTGCCGGCCTGCCAGAAGAAAATCTTCAGATTGACGGATTTTGCGTTTGGCGACCCACAGGCCGATTCCGATCATGCACGCCATATAGGCCAGAATAACATAGAATGTGCTCGTCATGGCAGGTGACTCCTCTTCTAGGCCTGCAGCAGGGCTCGGCTGATGGCCATGTAGCCGGCAACAGCCTTGTAGAGTTGATCAAGCTCGATGTACTCATCATCGGTGTGTGCCAGAGTTTCGAGCGAGGGACCGAAGCCGAAGGTTCTGATACCTGCCTCGCCGGCATAGTGACTGCCGTTGGTGCAGAAGGCATAGTGGTCTATCTGCGGGTCAAGACCGGCTGCACGCAGACCGCCCAGAACCTGCCGGACAAACTCTTCGGACTCTTCGTAACGCCATGCGGGGAAAAACCGCTCGGCGCGGATGGTTTCGCCGGTGTGGCAGGGGGCCTGATCTTCAGCCAGCCCCACAGTTGCCTTGAAAGCGGAATCTTCGGCCTGCAACCGGGCAATGATGTCGCGGATGGGCTGCAGAATGGACTCTTTGGTTTCTCCCACCAGCAGGCGCCGGTCGTAGGTCACGCGGCAGCCGGAAGGCACCACCGAGGCGCCGGGGTACGGAGACGACTTGATGTCGGTAAGGGCGTTGGTACCTTTGCCCAGCACTTCCTGTTCGGGCGGGGTCAGCGCTTCCACGCAGGCCACCAGCTTCATCATTTTGTGCACGGCGTTTATGCCTTCATCGGGCGACGCGGAGTGCGCGGGTTTGCCCTCTGTCTGCAATACAATTTCAGCCCGGCCGCGCTGGGCTATTTTCAGATTCAGCTGCGATGCTTCGCCGATGACCACATAATCGGGCTTGACGGCACTGCTGATTTCGCGTGCGGCCACCCCTTCAAAGCATTCTTCGTGCACCACGCCGGCCACATAAATCTCACCGGCGAAATCACGGTTTTCCGGCTTTGCCATTTCAGCTGCCGCCACGGCCATGGCTGCCACGGCGCCTTTCATATCCGATGTGCCGCGGCCGTACATGCGGCCGTTTTCGATCTGGGCGCCGAAAGGATCTCTGGTCCAGCGTGCGGCATCCACAGGCACAGTGTCTATATGGCCGTCAAACAGAATTCTGGGGCCGGGGCGGTTGCCTTTCACACAACCGATGATGCTGCCGTAACGGTCGACAGTCACCGAATCAAACCCGCTCGACTCCATGAAGGCCTTGAGTTCGGAAACGACACCGGCTTCCTCGCCCGAGACGCTGGGCTGCCGGATAACGGCAGCGCACAGGTCCACAACGCTTTTCTTCACTTGTTCATTCAACACGGTGATACCTTTTTATCCTTCAATTTCAGGGTAGGCGCCCTGCCAGACAATCTTGCGGTACATCACAGGGTCGGTGTCGCCTTCGGTGCTGATGACCAGCACGCGCGAGTCGCCGTCCAGTTCCAGAGCCTCGCGCACGGGAGCCATGTCGGGCATACGCATGAGGCATTCAACTATGCCGGTGGTCACTGCGCCGGATTCTCCGGAAATGACACGGGCATCTCCGGGCCGCGGGCTGGCAAGAATACGCATGCCGTTGGCGGCCACCCAATCGGGGCATGATATGTAGCCGTCGCTGTAGTCGCGCAGAATGCTCCAGCCCACCGTGTTCGGCTCGCCGCAGGCCAGACCGGCCATCACCGTAGGCATGTCGCCGGTGACAAAGTGCGGATTGCCGTCAGCAGCGGCGGCAGAACGGAAAATGCAGTCAGCCAGTTCCGGTTCCACCACTGCGGTTACAGGGCGGCGCTCGCCGTAGCGCTGAGCCAGCAGGCCCTGTACGCCACCGGCAAAGGACCCCACTCCCGCCTGCAGAAACACATGCGTGGGGGCTTCGCCTTCCTGCCGTTCAAACTCTTCCAGAGCTTCAAGCGCCAGCGTGGTGTATCCCTGCATGATCCAGCCGGGAATTTCCTCGTAGCCTTCCCACGCGGTATCCTGCACCATAACCCAGCCTTTTTCCTGCGAATCTTTCCATGCAAGACGCACAGCGTCATCGTAGTTCAGGTCGGTTATGCTGGCCTGTGCTCCTTCTGCGCGGATATTCTCAAGCCGCGTTACGGCGGAGCCTTTGGGCATATAGATAACGGATTTCTGTCCCATACGGTTGGCAGCCCATGCCACACCGCGGCCGTGGTTTCCGTCCGTGGCCGAAACAAACGTCACTTCACCCAGCGCTTCACGCACTTCCGCAGAGCACAGACGTTCCATGCTCATCTCGGCAATGGGCACGCCCAGACGCCGGCAGATGTGCTTGGCTATGGCATAGCCCCCGCCAAGCACCTTGAAGGCGTTCAGGCCAAAACGTTTGGATTCATCCTTAAGGTAGAAAGACGATACGCCCAGTTCTGCGGCCAATCCTTTCAAACCGACAAGAGGAGTGGGTTCATACCCTTCAAAGGTCTTAAAGAAACCGCGGACGACTTCCGCCTCTGCGCAGGACAGAAAGCTCACGTCCACCTTGTCTGTCTGCTGTCTGGCCTTCTGGTTGGCAATAAAACGGATGTTACTCATGAAACTGCGACCTACACTTCGGCAATGAGTTCGATTTCCACAAGCGCATCCTTGGGCAGGGCGGCTACCTGCACGCAGCTGCGGGCGGGAAATGCGGTGGAGAAAAACTCCGCGTAGACGGCGTTCATCTGGGCAAACTGCGAAAGATCTTTCATAAACACGCCGGTGCGGCACACCTTGTCCAGCGAAGAACCGGCAGCTTCCAGAATGGCCTTGGCGTTGGTCAGGCTCTGTCTGGTCTGAGCTTCAATACCGTCCACCAGTTCGCCTGTGGCGGGGTCAACGGGCAGCTGGCCTGAAATATACAGGGTGTCACCTTTGAGCACGGCCTGTGAATACGGACCGATAGCTGCGGGGGCGGCATCGGTGTGTACAATCTTTTTCATGAAATCCTCCTAAAAATGTCAGTAGGTATGCCGCCCTTAAGGCAAAGAGGATGCCAAAATGAATACCTGACATTAATTTTATGTCATATCATGTAGTTACAAAAAAGAGACAGGCACGTCGCCACTGCCCGGCTTCATTGATACTTCTCATATTGAAAAAATTTTCTCGATGTGATAATTTCTCTATAACACATTGCAACATGCTGCAATACAGACATTTTTTTACAACAAACATAGCTTTTTCAATACAGACGCCATCTGCAAACAGAAAAGCTATTATCATATCGAGAACAGAGAATGCTCGACAGCATCGCACCGGCCATAAACCGGATTGCACAGGTCATATCCATTGTCATCGGGCTGGACGTGGAGGTGGTGAACGCCGAATTTGTCCGCATTGCCGGTACGGGGCGCTATGCCGAGGGCGTGGGTACCAGCATCATAGAGGCAGGACAGGTCTACCGGACGGCACGCCGCACCGGCCGCCCCGTGTATGTGGAAAAACCCCGCTTTCATCCCATCTGTGACGGCTGCAAAAAAAAAGACACCTGCGAAGAAAAGCTCACGCTCTGCGCCCCCATCAAGATTGACGGCAAGGTGGAAGGCATCATCGGCATTATCTGCTTCAATGAAGAAGACCGGGCGCGCATACTGAAAACCCGTGATTCATTTCTCGACTTCGTGGACATGATGTCCAACATTGTCATCAGCGCCGCACGGGACCAGCAGCGCATAACCATGATGTCCAACACCGTGGACATGCTGCAGAGTGTGGTGGATGCCTATTCCGACGGGGTGTTTGTTTTTGGCCGCGACGGACAGCTGACCTATGTGAACGAACATGCCAAACGCACCATACGCCTGCCCGACCCGCCCCTGCCGGCCAACCTGACTCTGACTGCCACCGGCAACACGGTGGAAGACGCCGACGAATACGAACTGAGCTACAACGGCAAGGAACTGATGGTCATGGGCCGCACCGTGGAACTGGCCGCGCAGGACCCGCGGTTTGCACGTCTGGTCATTTTTGAACATCAGCGCGATTTCACCAGGCGCATGTCGCGGTTCACATCACAGTCCCATTCGGACGGGCTGGGGGCCATACTGGGCAACTCGCCCGCCGTGGTGCGGCTGAAAGAACGCGTGCGCAGCATCGCCACATCATCTTCCACCGTGCTCATAGAAGGTGAAAGCGGTACCGGCAAGGAACTGTTTGCCCGTGCCATTCACAAGGAAAGCAACAGACACGACCAGCCGTTCATTGCCATCAACTGCGGGGCCATTCCTGATTCACTGCTGGAAAGCGAACTTTTCGGCTATATAAGCGGAGCCTTTACCGGTGCGCGGTCTTCCGGACGCATCGGCAAATTCGAGCTGGCCAACGGCGGGGTGCTGTTTCTGGATGAAATAAGCTCCATGCCCCTGTATCTGCAGGTCAAGCTGCTGCGTGTACTGCAGGAACGCACCATCACACGGCTGGGGTCCAACAAGCTTATCAACATAGATATCCGTGTCATTGCCGCCACCAACGACAACCTCAGCGAACTTATCGCCCACAACTCGTTCCGCAGTGACCTGTACTACCGACTCAAGGTCATTCCTTTTGAAATCCCCCCGCTGCGCGAACGGCTGGAAGATGTGGACATGCTGACCGAACATTTCTTCCGCAAGTACGGAGAACGGTTCGGCAAAAATCTGCGCCACATAGACCCGCAGTGCATGGACATGCTTAAAAGCTACCCCTGGCCGGGCAACATCCGTGAATTTGAAAACGCCATTGAATTCATAGTCAACATGATGCCTGAAAACGGCGTGGTGACACCTGCCGTTCTTCCCCCTTTTCTGCATGCCGCGCTGCGCGGTGAAAAAAAAGAACAGCTGGATCGGCAGGACGATATCATCCCCCTGAGCGAGCTTGAACGTCAGGCCATACAGCGGGCGCTGGACCGCTTCGGTTCCACCACCGGCGGCAAAAAACTTGCAGCCGAGCGGCTGGGCATAGGGCTGGCCACACTATACCGCAAAATCCAGCTGTACGGGCTGTAGCACGCCTGCCGGATACAGGCCGCACCAGACGCGGCACAGCCTTGTGCACGCCACGCGGCTGCGGCCTGCGGCAGGACAAACCGGAACAGGTTACAGCGCCGGGGGCGGCGTACCTCCGGCCGCCCGCACAACGGCGTCGCGCAGCACTGCAAACGGCTGCGCCCCCACAATTTTACCATATCCTTCAATGAAAAAAGTCGGAGCGGCACGCACTCCCTGCCCGCGTGCCTGCCGCGCATATTCCTGCAGTACCGGTTCATATCTGCCATCCTGCACAGCCCGCATAAATTCCGCCTTGTCCAGTCCGGCAGCTGCGGCCGCACTGCCCAGCACCGCCATGTCGCCTATGTCTGCCCCGTCGGTGAAATACGCTCGGAAAACGGCCTCGTCATAGATATCTGCCCTGCCCTGCCGCGCAGCGTGTATTCTGCCCAGCAGGGCATGACGCGAGTTGCTCAAAAGCCGCTGTCCGCCGAACCTCTTGCCCAGCGGCGCCCCGCGCCGGTCCATGTCTGCCATAAAAGCCGCGGGATCAAGATCGGGAAAGTATTCCGCCAGTTCCACCCCCCGCAGCGGCGTTTCGGGATGCACTTCATATGGCAGCCACTCGGAGCTGACATTCAGTTCCGCCTGCAGTTTTTCGACAAGCCCCTTGCCGATATAGCAGAACGGTCAAATATAATCTGAAAAAATTCTGATATTTACAGGATTCATAAAGTTTCTCCGCAGTGTTTCAGGCTCCAATTTTCATGCACTGTTCTGTTGTACGGGCATGCCGTTGCCCATGCCGCCGGACGTCCGGCCATACGCGGGACACATCATGCCCCGCCTCTCAGGCCGGAGCAAGTACCCGGAAAAGTACAGGCCACATCTGCACGCAGTATGACACAAACTCTCGACAGGCTTGCACCTTTATCCTGAAGTGTGTACGGATAAATCATCGGAAAAGCGCTGCGGTTGCGTCTGCCTGCTGATCAGACGGCGCTGCTGCCCCCTGTTCCGCAGTGCTTGCTCCCGGGGTTGCCTGCCGGTGGTACCGGCGGGAGGAGGTCGTATTGCGCGCCAATGCCAGCATTGCAGGCCGTATCGGTCTTTTGCTGCTCTTTCTTATTGTCTTCGCCTCTGCCATCGGACTCACATACACCTACTACATCAAGCTTGTGCAGTCCGATTCGCTGGCAGAGGTAAAATCGGCCACGGTGCACGGCTACGAACGAACTCTGCGCTACTCGGTGCAAAGCATGGCCGCGGCATTGTCAGACGCCATGACCAAAGCCCGTGAACGGGGCGATAATCCGGTTGATGTGCTGCGGCGCACCATCAATGCCGTGCGCTACGACAACGACGGTTATTACTTTGTCTACGACCTCAACGGCATCAACATCGTCCATCCTCTTGACCCCGCTTTTCAAGGCACCGACCGCCTGAACCACCACGACAAAGACGGCGTGCCCTACATCAGCATTCTGGCATCACTGGTCCGCAGCGGCGGCGGTTATGTTTCGTACAGCTTTCACAAGCCCGGCGAAACCACGCCGCTGCCCAAACTGGCCTACGCCGAGATTATTCCCGGTACCGACTTCTGGCTGGCCACAGGCATCTACACCGACAACATCCAGAACGAACAGGAAAAGCTGGCCGCGCGTCTTGACGGGCATATCAACAAGGCCCTGATGATCGTGGGCGTGGGGGTTTTCATCACCCTTGTCTTTTTTGTACTGCCCACCAGCCTGTATATGGTCAGCGGCATTCTTAAACCGTGGCGCCAGATGGAACGCGAACTGCGTCATGCACAAAAAATGGAGGCCATCGGCATTTTTGCTGGCGGCATAGCGCATGATTTCAATAATATTCTCGGCGCCATATCGTCATGCAGCGAACTGGCACTGGAAGATACGCCGGAAGACAGCCCCGTGCGCGAAGACCTGTACCATGTGCTCAAGGCGGCACGGCGCGGTAAAAATCTTGTCAAACGCATCAAGACGTTCAGCCAGCGCACCGAACTGACCAAAACCACGGTGCAGGTACGATACACCGTACAGGAATGCATCCAGCTGCTGCAGACATTCATTCCCGCCACAGTGGAGGTCCGCCTGCGCATCAATGCGCCCACCGCGCAGGTAAAAGCCGACCCGGACCAGCTGCTGCAGGTGCTCATGAACCTGTGCACCAACGCCGAGCAGGCCATGCGCGGCATGAAAGGCCTGCTGGAAATCACACTGGACATGGAAACTCTGGACACCGGACACGCCGCCCCGCTGGAACTGCCCGCGGGACGTTATGTGGTCATATCCGTACGCGACACGGGTACAGGCATGAAGCCGGTGGTCATGAAACACGTGTTTGAACCTTTCTACACCACACGCAAAAAAAGCGGCGGAACGGGGCTGGGACTTTCCATCACCCAAAACATCGTCCGGCTGCACGGCGGGCGCATAACGGTGGACAGCGCGCCCAGCAGGGGCTCAACCTTCCGCGTGTACCTGCCCTGCAGCGGCATGGCCGAAGAAGTACAGGAAAAACAGATACGTTCCGCACTGCAGCGCGGCAATGAATCGTTGCTGATAGTGGATGACGACGATGACCTGGCCTATTCCGTGGGAAAACTGTTCACGCGGCTGGGATACAAAGTCACCAGCGTCACACGCAGCAAAGAGGCACTGGAACTTTTCAGACGAAAGCCCCATGCCTTTGATCTGGTACTTACCGACCAGATGATGCCCAACCTCACAGGCGTGGAACTGACACGCGAGCTGCTGAGCATCCGGCCGGACCTGCCCGTCATCATGTACACCGGCTTTGAAGGCACTGGGAACCTGTCGCGCTATCCCAAAGACTGGCGCAAGGTCGGGGTGGCCGCCTTTTTCTACAAACCGTTTGATACCGCGGCTCTGAGCGCGGAAATACGCACCCAGCTGGACAAGCATAAAAAGCACAGGAGCACCGCACATGCGCGTTCTGATCATTGACGACGACGAACATATGCGCCACGCGCTGGGACGCACAGTCAGACGTCTGGGATGTGAACCGGTCATGGCCGGCATGGGCGGCGAAGGCCTGCAACATGCGGAAAAAGGCGATATCGATGCCGTGTTTCTGGATGTGCGGCTGCCGGACGGCAACGGGCTTTCCTTTCTGCCCCGGCTGGCGGAAGCCCCCTCACGCCCGGAGGTCATAATCATCACCGGCGCCGGAGACCCTGACGGTGCAGAACTGGCCATTACCAACGGCGCGTGGGACTACATAGAAAAGACAGCTTCCATTCAGGATATCACGCTTACCCTCAGACGTGCGCTGGATTTCCGCCGCAAACGCATGGAATCGCGCAAGGACTGCCCCGTACGCGCCCTGCGCCGCAAAGGCATAGTGGGTGACAGCCCCGCCCTGATGCGCTGTCTTGATCTGGTTGCACAGTCGGCCCAGACCTGCGCCAACGTCCTCATCTGCGGCGAAACAGGTACCGGCAAGGAACTGTTCGCCCGCGCCATACACGAAAACAGCATGCGCTCCGACGGCCCCTTTGTGGTGGTGGACTGCGCCGGTCTGCCGGAAAATCTGGTGGAAAGTATTCTTTTCGGCCACAGCAAAGGATCATTCACCGGTGCAGAAAAAGACCGCACAGGACTGGTGCAGCGTGCCCACGGCGGAACGCTCTTTCTGGACGAGGTAGGCGAACTGCCACTGCTCATGCAGAAAAGCTTCCTGCGGGTTCTGCAGGAGCGCACCGTCCGCCCGCTGGGGTCGGCAGAGGAAGTGCCCTGCGACTTCCGGCTGGTGGCGGCGACAAACCGCGATCTGGAAGCCATGGTGCAGGCGGGAGAATTCCGCAATGATCTTCTGTTCCGCCTGCGTTCCATACTTATCGATCTGCCGCCGCTGCGCGATCGCAAAGATGATATCCCCGCCATCAGCAACAATTATCTGGACAGGGAATGCGCAAGGGCCGGCATGGACCGCAAGGGGTGCTACGCTGATTTTTTTGATGTGCTCACGCACTACAGCTGGCCGGGCAACGTGCGCGAACTGCTGCATGCGCTTGACCACGCACTGGTTGCAGCCATTACCGAACCGTACCTTTTTGCATGGCATCTGCCGCCCGCACTGCGTGCCAAAGTAGCCCGGGCCCGTGTGGCTGCCGGTCCCGGCACCACGCCGCCGCAAGCATCGCCCCCCATGGCTGAAAACGCCGGCGCCGGGCTGCCGCTGCTGCAAGATTACCGTGAAGCGGTGCTGCAGCAGGCCGAATCAGGATACCTGCGGCGCCTCATGGCAGAAAGCGGCAACTGCGTGCGCAAAGCAGTCAGCACGTCAGGTCTTTCCCAGTCGCGGCTGTATGCCCTGTTAAAAAAACACAACATAACCACCTCATGATGTACCGGCGGCCACGCGCATATGCAGCAAACCAGCGCCGCAGAAGCCTGCTGACAGCAGGCTGTGCGCCTGCGCCGCCGCCTGTTCCGCCTCCATGCCGGCCCCGCAGCAGCCGTTTTACCCGTCCGCCCCGCACATCCGTACCACCGCAGACACGACAACCCGACAAAGGGCCGTGTCTGGCATGCTCCGGCATCCGCCTGCCGGTACACTGCATTTTCCTGCTGAACAGTAACAGCCCTTCCCCTCTCTCTACTTTCCTGCCGCACAAGAAAATTATCCTGCATGACAGGAAAAACGCATTGACCACTCAAACAACCAAACATGCATGCGTCTGAAATATCACACTATACTAGATATAACAGACTGGCACGGCATATGCTTTTGTGTACTGCAGGCACACCCGCAGGGGCACCGGAAAAGCCCCGGCGGAGCGCACCGCCTGCGGTATCCGCAGTGCACGGGTGGCGGCCTGTTTCCGGCAGGCCTTTTCCCAGCAACGAACCTTTACCGAGGAGCAGCACATGAACTCCAGCACCGTAACGCTTCATGTTCCCCAGCGGAGCAAACTGGCAGGCAGGCTCGACTTCCTCCAGATGCTCTCGGGTGTCCTGTTGATTCTCTTCTTATGGGCGCACCTGCTGCTGGTCTCCAGCGTCATCCTGAGCCCCCGGCTGATGAACGCCATTGCATGGTTTTTCGAGGCAACATTCATGGCGCAGATAGGCGGGCCGGTCATTTTTGCGCTCATGCTTTTCCACTTCATTCTTGCCGGACGCAAGATGCCCTTCCGCACGACGGAGCAAAGAGCTTTTCTGCGGCATGCGGGCATGCTGCGGCACAAAGACACATGGATGTGGGTGGCACAGGTGGTTACGGCGCTGATCATTCTGGTCATGGCCAGCATCCATATGTACGAAGTGCTCACCGACCTGCCCATAACCGCCCAGAAAAGCGCGGCCCGCATCCAGCACGGCGGCTGGCTTTCTTTTTATCTCATTCTGCTGCCCATGGCTGAAATCCACGTAGGCGTGGGATTTTACCGCATAGGGGTGAAATACGGTTTTATCACCCGTGAAAACCGCAAATGGTATCAGCGCACCGAAAACGCCATGATGATCGGCTTCATTGCGGTGGGGCTGCTTACTCTTGTCCGCTTCATGTTCCTTGACCTCATTTAATTATTTCAGCCAGAGCAAGAGGTGTTCAATGCAAGTTATCTATACCGACGTCCTGTGCATAGGCGCCGGCCTTGCCGGTGAGCGGGTCGCCGTTGAAGCGGCCATGGCAGGATTCGATGTGGTCTGTCTTTCCATCGTTCCCCCCAGACGTTCGCACTCTTCCGCCGCTCAGGGCGGCATGCAGGCCGCTCTCGGCAATGCCATAATGGGTGACGGTGACTCCACCGATGTGCACTTTGCCGATACGGTCAAAGGCTCCGACTGGGGGTGTGATCAGGAAGTGGCCCGGCTTTTTGCCGACACAGCCCCCATCGTCATGCGCGAAATGGCTCACTGGGGCGTGCCGTGGAACCGCGTTGTGGCCGGCATGCATACTTATTACAAAGGCGGCAAACCCTTTGACGCCGAAGAAAAAGAAAAACACGGTCTCATCCACGCCCGCGCCTTCGGCGGCACCGCCAAATGGCGTACCTGCTACACATCCGACGGCACAGGACACTCCGTGCTGTACACGCTGGACAACATCTGCCTGCAATACGGCGTAAACATTCATGACAGAGTACAGGCCGAAGCCATCATCCACGACGGTCAGACCTGCATGGGCTGCATTGCCCGCAGTCTGCGCACCGGCGAGCTGATAGCCTACTTCGCCTCTGCCACACTTATTGCCACCGGCGGTTACGGCCGTATCTACCGCGCCACAACCAACGCCGTCATCTGCGACGGCGGCGGACAGATAGCAGCGCTGGACACCGGCATTGTTCCCATGGGCAATATGGAAGCCGTGCAGTTTCACCCCACGGGCACCGTGCCCACCGACATTCTGGTGACCGAAGGCTGCCGCGGTGACGGCGGCACCCTGCTGGACGTCAATGAATACCGGTTCATGCCCGATTACGAACCGGAAAAAGCCGAGCTGGCCTCGCGCGACGTGGTTTCGCGCCGCATGACCGAACACATGCGCAAGGGACTGGGGGTCAAAAGCCCGTACGGCGACCATCTGTGGCTCGACATCCGCCATCTGGGCGAAAAACACATCACCACCAACCTGCGCGAAGTGTACGACATCTGCACCAACTTCCTCGGTGTGAACCCCATCCATCAGCTTATTCCCGTGCGGCCCACCCAGCACTATTCCATGGGCGGCGTGCGTACAGACAAAGACGGTGCGGCCTACGGGCTTACGGGTCTGTTTGCCGCAGGCGAAGCCGCCTGCTGGGACATGCACGGCTTCAACCGGCTGGGCGGCAACTCGCTGGCAGAAACAGTTGTGGCCGGACGTCACATAGGCAAAAAAATCGTCGAATTCCTGCAGGGGCATTCCACCAGCTTCTCCACCGGCGCCATGCGCGATGCCGCAAACAAAATGAACCAGCGCATCAGCGACATCGCCGCCGGACGCAAGGGTAAAGAAAGCGCCGTAACCCTGCGCAACGAACTGCAGGACATCATGATGGAAGGAGTGGGTATTTTCCGCAACGCCAAAGACCTGCAGACCGCCGTGGATAAACTGACAGCACTGCATGAGCGTTCCATGAAAATAGGGCTGCAGTCCAACAGCGCCGGTTTTACGCCTGAAATGTCGCTGGCGCTGCGTGTGCCCGGCATGATCAAGCTGGCACTGTGCACCGCCTACGGCGCGCTGATGCGCACCGAAAGCCGCGGTGCCCACACCCGCGAAGACTTCCCCGAACGCAACGACCGTGACTGGCTGAACCGCACCCTTGCCTACTGGAAAGAAGGTGCCGCACTGCCCACGCTCGAATACGAGGAAGCCTCACCCTACTTTGAAATGCCTCCCGGCGAACGCGGCTACGGCGGCGGCAAGATAATCTATGCCGACATTCCCGAAGAAAAGCTGCGCAAACCCGGTGCCGCACCCGCCGCCAAGTCTGAAACAACGTCCAAGAAAAAGGCCTAGGAGGGAGAGTTCATGAGTCGCAAACTTCATATAGAGGTGTTCCGGTACAATCCCGCCACCCCCGATACCAAACCTTACATGCAGTCGTTCTTCATCGACGAATTCGACTCCATGACCCTGTTCATCGCGCTGAACATCATCCGCGACCAGCACGATCCTTCCCTGCAGTTTGATTTCTGCTGCCGCGCCGGTATCTGCGGCTCGTGCGGCATGGTCATCAACGGACGTCCCGCGCTGGCCTGCCATACGCAGACCCGCGACCTGCCCGATCATATCGTGCTGCATCCTCTGCCGGTATTCAAACTGGTGGGCGACCTGTCAGTTGATACCGGCGTATGGTTCCGCGATGTGGGCACCCGCATCGAATCATGGATTCACACCCGCAAAGAGTTTGACCCCTCCGCAGAAGAAACCCGCATGGAAAATGAGCTGGCCAACCAGATATTCGAGCTGGACCGCTGCATTGAATGCGGCTGCTGCGTGGCTGCCTGCGGTACTGCCAGAATGCGCGAGGACTTCATAGGGGCCACTTCCATCAACCGCATCGCCCGCTTTTACATGGACCCGCGCGACGAACGGTCCGAAGACGACTACTACGACCTTATCGGCAATGATGCCGGTGTGTTCGGCTGCATGGGACTGCTGGCCTGCGAAGATGTCTGCCCGAAAAAAATCCCGCTGCAGGATCAGCTGGGAATCATGCGCCGCATGCTGGCGCTGAACTCCGTAAAGGGCATTCTGCCCGCTTCCGTGGTGAAAAAACTGCAAAACCACAAGGGGTGCTGCCATGAAAAGCATTAAGGCCGCCGATCTGCACGCCGCCGTGCGTGACATGATTATGGACGCCAACCGTGTGCTGGGAAAAGACGTGTACAACGCCTTTCAGACCTGCATGCAGCAAGAGACTACCGACTCCGGCAAGGAGGTACTGCGTCAGCTGCTGGAAAACGCCGATCTGGCCGCGCAAAGCGGACTGGCCCTGTGTCAGGACACAGGAGTAGCTGTTTTCTTTGTCGAAATGGGAGAAGAAGTGCGCATGGAAGGCGGCGGACTGAAAGAAACCCTCAACGCCGCCATGGTGGAAGCCTATGACAAGGCCTTTCTGCGCAAATCCATGTGCCACCCGCTGACCCGCAAAAACACCGGTGACAACACTCCCGCAGTCATCCACGTGGAACTGGTGCCCGGGGATACGCTGAAAGTGCGGTACATGGCCAAAGGCGGCGGCAGTGAAAACATGTCGCGCTGTACCATGCTTACCCCCGCACAGGGCTGGCAGGGCATCAAGGACTTTGTTGTCCGGCGTATGGCCGAAGCCGGTCCCAACCCCTGCCCCCCCACCATCGTGGGTGTGGGCATAGGCGGCACGTTCGATCTGGCGCCTTCGCTTGCCAAAGGCGCGCTGTTCCGCCGCGTGGACGATGTGCATCCCGACCCGGAAATAGCTGCCATGGAAAAAGAACTGCTGGACGAAATCAATGCGCTGGGCATCGGCCCCATGGGACTGGGCGGCAAAACCACATGCCTTGCCGTTAAAATAGCCATGCATCCCTGCCACATCGCCAGCCTGCCGCTGGCCGTCAACGTGCAGTGCCATTCTTCGCGGCACAAGGAGGTTGTATTCTAATGGCCACCTATTATCTGCAGACCCCCCTGCGCGACCAGGATACCGAACAGCTTAAAGCGGGCGATGTCGTTTTTCTGAACGGCGAAATATTCACCGCCCGCGATGCCGCACACAAGCGCATGATGGAAACGCTGGAAAAGGGCGAGGCGCTGCCTTTTGAAGCTCAGGGGGCCGTCATCTACTATGTGGGGCCCACACCTGCCCCCCCGGCCGTCCCATCGGTTCGGCCGGTCCCACCACCAGCGGCCGCATGGACACATACACCCCCCGCATGCACAGCCTGGGCGTAAAGGCAAGCATAGGCAAGGGCAAGCGCAGTCAGGACGTAATCGATGCGCTTAAACGGCACAAGGCTGTTTACTTCGGCGCCACCGGCGGTGCCGGAGCCCTGCTTTCGCAATGCATCACCGCCGCAGAAGTGGTCGCATACGAAGAACTGGGGCCTGAAGCCATACGCCGGCTGACCGTCAAAGAGTTTCCGCTGCTGGTCATCAACGACTGTCACGGCGGCGAACTGTATGTAAAACCCGCTCTGGACCGCTAGCAAGCAGGAGGAGTTCTCTCATGGCTCTGTTCACCAAGGAAGAAGCGCTGCACTATCACGAAGCCCCCCGCCACGGTAAGGTGGAGGTCATTCCCGTAAAACCGTGCCGCAACCAGAAAGACCTTTCCATGGCGTATTCGCCCGGCGTTGCCGAAGCATGCAAAGCCATCAAGGAAGACCCTTCCAAGGCCGAGATATACACCGGCAGAAGCAATCTGGTGGCTGTGGTATCCGACGGCACCGCAGTGCTCGGGCTGGGCAATATCGGCCCGCTGGCCGGAAAACCGGTCATGGAAGGCAAAGGCGTTCTTTTCAAAACATTTGCAGACATTGATGTTTTTGACATCAACCTCGACGTTTCCAGTGCCGACCAGCTCATCGGCGTGGTCAAGGCGCTGGAACCCACCTTCGGCGGTATCAACCTTGAAGATATCAAGGCACCGGAATGCTTCTACATTGAAGATACGCTGAAAAAAGAAATGAACATACCGGTGTTTCACGACGACCAGCACGGCACGGCTGTCATTTCCGGCGCCGGCCTGCTCAACGCGCTGGAAATAACCAACCGCAAAGCCGAAAACATGAAGGTCGTCGTGGTGGGAGCCGGGGCTGCAGGCATCGCATGCGCCAAGTTCTACGTTTCGCTGGGCGTGGATCCCGCCAACATATACATGTTCGACTCACGCGGACTTATCCACAAGGGCCGTAACGATCTGAACGAATACAAAGCTCTTTTCGCCCAGCCGTCCGATGCGGGCACTCTGGCAGAGGTGATGAAGGGCGCAGACATGTTCCTGGGGCTTTCCACCAAAAACCTTGTCTCGCAGGACATGGTGCGCTCCATGGCCAAAGACCCCGTTCTGTTTGCCATGGCCAACCCCGACCCCGAAATCACCTATCCCGATGCCAAGCAGGCAAGCCCCAACTGCATCATGGGTACAGGGCGCTCCGACTTCCCCAATCAGGTCAACAACGTATCCGGGTTCCCCTACATCTTCCGCGGGGCGCTGGATGTGGGTGCCACCGAAATCAACGAAGAAATGAAAGTGGCGGCAGCCCGTTCGCTGGCAGCGCTGGCCAAAGAACCCGTACCTTCGGAGATATGCGACATGTACGGCGTGAAGGAACTGACCTTCGGCGTCGACTATGTCATCCCCAAGCCTCTCGATCCCAGAGTTCTTGTCTGGGAAACCCCCGCTGTTGCCAAGGCAGCCATGGACTCCGGCGTGGCCAGAAAGCCCATCGCCGACATGGAAGCCTACAAAAAGCAGCTCACCACCCGCTTCGATGAGTCGCGCAAGCGTATTGCGCGTGTTGTCGACAGCTACGGTCTTTAAGCTCCCGGTTTAGGCTGTCCGCCATATCTGCCGACATTGCGGACACTTAAACGGCCATCCCGCGCCTGCCGCGGGATGGCCCTCTCCCCTTGCGCGCTTTAAACCCCGGCGTACGCCGGATCTGCAGGAGGACACAATGATCAAACGCGTGCTGCCCGTACTCGGCCTTACGGCTCTTATTCTGGCTGTCACCGCCGGTGCCGCCTTCGCGGCCACGGCCGGCGGCCACGACCTGACCAAGGCATATCTCACTCTGGCAATTCTGGGGGTTGCCGCAGTACTTTTCTTTACCGAGGTAATTCCGCTGCCCATAACGGCCATGCTGGTTCCGGTCAGCCTGTCCATTTTTGACATTGTTCCGGCCAAAGCGGCCTTTGCCAACTTCGGGAACAGCTGGGTCGTCATATTCATGGCCATGTTCATTGTTGGTGAATCCACGTTCATAACCGGATTTGCCGATAAGGTCGGCAAAATGACCGTACGGCTTTCCAAAGGCAGCGAAGTGCGCCTGCTCATTTTCTCCATGGTTTCCGTGGGAGTGCTTTCCGCCTTTCTCAGCAACACGGGAACCACCGTCGTGGCCATACCCATGATCATGGGCATGTGCGCAAGCGCGGGTATACGCCCCGGCAAAATACTTATGCCTGTGGCCTTTGCCGCCAGTCTGGGCGGCACCATGACGCTGGTGGGCACACCGCCCAACGGACTCATTAACTCCGTACTGGAAAAAATGGGCCCCGCCGGCATCCACCCCTTCGGCTTTTTCGAATTCGCCAAGTTCGGCATCATCCTGTTCATCGCCGGCATTGCCTACTATGCGCTTATCGGACACAAACTGCTGCCCGATTCCGACGCCAGCTGCCACATGGACGATGAAGAGATAGAGCGCCCCAAACGGCCCGAAAAAATGATCTGGTCGCTGCTTATCTTTGCCTTTGTGGTGGTGGCCATGGCCACCAAGTTTCTGCCGCTGGTCACTGCAGCCGTGCTGGGTGCCTGTCTGGTGGTCATAACCGGCTGCATGACCATGCGCGAAGCCTTCCGCAGTGTGGACTGGGTGACCATATTCCTTTTCGCGGGCATGCTTTCCATGAGTACCGCCATGGACAAATCAGGCGCTGCGGCACTTATAGCCGAAAGCGTTGTGCAGCATGTGAGCAACCCTTACGGCATCATGTTCGTCACGTGTCTGCTTACCGTCTGCATAACAAACTTCATGTCCAACACCGCTACTGCAGCCCTCATGGCTCCGCTGGCCATTCCCATAGCCATGCAGAGCGGCATCAGCCCCCTGCCGCTGGCCATGGGCATAGCCATGTCGGCTTCGGCATGCTTTCTCACCCCCGTGGCAACACCGCCCAACACCATCGTACTGGGGCCGGGCAAATATTCGTTTCTCGACTATGTAAAGGCAGGATGGCCGCTGCAGATTATCAGCCTGCTTCTCAGCGTGGCCATCATCCCTCTTATCTGGCCTTTCTAACAGACTGAAGACAGGGCGGAAAAAGCCATGAGCAACATGATACTGAAAAAAGAGCAGCTCATTCCCGGCCAGACCAGCAAACTGGTCATAGACGCGCCGCATATTGCCGCCAAAGCGGAACCGGGCAGCTTTATCATACTGCGCGTCTGTAAACACGGAGAGCGCATACCCCTGACCATAGCAGACACCGACCGCGAAAAAGGCACCATCACCATCGTGTATCTGGTGCTGGGCAAAAGCACTGCCCTGCTGGAAGAACTGAATGAAGGCGACAGCATTCTTGACCTGTGCGGGCCGCTGGGGCGGCCCACACACATCTCTTCCGGAGGCACCGTGATCTGCGTGGGCGGCGGCACCGGTATTGCCGCCATGCATCACATAGCAAAAGGCCATCACAACGCGGGCAACCATGTGGTGGCCATCATCGGGGCGCGCAACAAGGAACTGCTGCTGTTTGAAAACGAACTCAAAGCCTTTGCGCCGGAGGTGCTCGTCTCGACGGATGACGGCAGCTACGGGCACAAAGGGCTGGTCACCGACCTGCTGCGCCGCCGGTTAGAGCAGGACAATAACGTGATAGAGGTGGTGGCCGTGGGCCCCGTTCCCATGATGGAAGCCGTGGCGGCAACCACCAGACCCTTCGGCGTAAAGACTACCGTCAGCCTGAACTCCATAATGGTGGACGGCATAGGCATGTGCGGCGCGTGCAGGGTGACCGTCGGCAACGAAACCCGCTTTGCCTGCGTGGACGGGCCGGAATTTGACGGCCATCAGGTGGACTTTGCCGAACTGCGGCAACGCCTGAACGCTTTCCGTCCGCTTGAGCGCGAATCCTATGACCATCACTGCAGGTGCAAATGCCATGAAAGCAAGTAAAAAGCCCGTCAGACCCAGAGTACCCATGCCCGTGCAGCCGCCCGAAGAGCGGATACGCAATTTTGACGAAGTAGCAACGGGTTACACGCTGGAAATGGCCGCAGAAGAAGCCGCGCGCTGTCTGCAGTGCAAAAAACCAAAATGTGTCAAAGGCTGTCCTGTGGAAGTGCCCATTCCGCAATTTATCGCGCATCTGGCGGCGGGCGACATAGACGCGGCCTACCGCACCCTGAAAAGCACCAACAGTCTGCCGGCAGTCTGCGGACGGGTGTGCCCGCAGGAGGTGCAATGCGAAGGCGAATGCATCCTGGCAGCCAAAGGGCAGCCGGTGGCCATAGGCCGTCTGGAACGGTTTGTGGCAGACGAATACATGCACCGCGATGCCTGCGGGCTTATTTCCGGCAAGCCGGAATGCCCGCTGATTGATCCGCACAAAAAGGTTGCCTGCATCGGCAGCGGACCGGCCAGCCTGACAGCTGCCGGATATCTGGCGGCCAGAGGCTGCAAGGTGACCGTGTTTGAGGCTCTGCACGAACTGGGCGGGGTGCTGGTCTACGGTATTCCGGAATTCCGACTGCCCAAAGAAAAAATAGTAGCCAAAGAAGTGAATGCCCTGCGCGAACTGGAAGTGGACTTTGTCCGTAACCGTGTGGGTGGCAAGACATTCTCCATAGGCGAACTGTTCGCACAGGGGTACAGGGCGGTCTTCATCGGCGTAGGAGCCGGTCTTCCCAGATTTCTGGGTATTCCCGGTGAAAATCTCAACGGGGTTTTTTCCGCCAATGAATACCTCACACGGGTCAATCTGGGACGGGCATACAGCTTTCCCGACTATGACACACCCATCATCCGCGGACGCCGTGTTACCGTTTTCGGGGGCGGCAACGTAGCCATGGACGCGGCCCGTACAGCTCTGCGGCTGGGTGCGGATTCTGTGCACATCGTCTACAGGCGCACCGTGGCCGAAATGCCCGCCCGCCATGAAGAAGTGGAACACGCCATGGAAGAAGGCGTGAAAATGCAGGAGCTGTGCGCTCCCATTGCGTTTGTGCCCGATGCGGAGGGCTGCCTGAGTGGTGTACGCCTGCAGCAGATGCAGCTGGGAGAGCCTGATCAGTCCGGCAGGCGGCGTCCGGTGCCGGTGGAGGGAAGCGAACTGCTTCTGCCCACGGATCTGGCCGTCATTGCGGTGGGAACCCGCTCCAATCCGGTACTGCTGGAGGCCGAACCGGAGCTTGACCTGAACAGATGGGGCTACATCAGCATAAACAGCGACACAGGCGAAACCAGCATACCCGACGTGTTTGCCGGCGGCGACATAGTCACCGGCGCAGCCACCGTGATACTGGCCATGGGCGCAGGACGCACAGCCGCCAAGGAAATTGCCCGCAGGCTCGGTTGTCAGCCCGACGACTAGCCCTCACGCCCCTGCCCGCTGCCGCCACGTCCAGCCCGGCGGCAGCGGGTCCGGTGCGGGGCAGACGGCAGCACCGGCGGCTCCCTCTGGCACCGGCAGATGTACTCTGCATTCTGAGCGGTGGCGGGTCTTTCTTGCAGCTTCTGTCACGTACAGGCTTGCCACCTTGCCCTTTTACGGTTAGTATAAAAGCAATTTATCCGGCCACGCCTGTGTGCGTGGCCCTTTTTTCAATAAACAGACCGTGTAATCACCCATGACCGGCAACATGACGCACACCACCATGCATATTTCTCCCACCATTGCTGTACCGCGGCTCTTCCGCCGCACGGGTACCTGATTACACACGTCCTTCTTATCGTACATCCGAAAGGGGGCGTTTCGTACGCCCCCTTTTTTATTGTCTGCCCGTCAGGGTGCAGGCAGTGCAAAATCATATATTCAAACACCGGAGTCACACATGAACAATGCCCCCGCCATCACAATTACCGCGCAGGATGCAGAACGTCTGGAATCGCTGCTGGACAGCCTTTCCCCTGATGCCTTTCCCCAGCTTGAAGTGCTGGAAAGAGAACTGGAACGGGCAATCATCGTCGAGCCGGAAAAAATTCCGCCTACTGTGGTAACCATGAACTCTGTGGTCAGATTCAAATTGCGCCCTTCGGGGGCGGTGCATCGTCTTAAACTGGTGTACCCGCGGCACTCCGCCGCCGAAGGAGAAACGGTATCCATCCTTGCCCCCGTGGGCAGCGCGCTGCTGGGATTGGCCGAAGGCGACGAGATCACGTGGCCCAACGCCAGCGGCGGCACACTGCAACTGGTGGTCGACCATATTGAATACCAGCCCGAACGATCAGGAAATTTTGAATTATAACCGGCACGTCAGGCCGCCCTCCGTATAACCGGACGGGCGGCCGTTTACGGCGGCGCATCATAAAAGGACCCGTAATGGTACAACTTCTGCCTAAAGAAACCGAAGAACTGCAACCGACAGACATCCTGTTCCAGACCCCGTACTGGGCGCAGGTCAAATCTTCTCTCGGACTTACTCCACAAGCATATGACGTTTTTTCATCCGGCCCGTGGGGCGACGTGCTGGTTTTGCTGAAAACAGTGGGAGACCACAAGGTCGCGCTGGTGCCTCAGGGGCCGGAAGTTGCTCCGCAGGCTGATGACTACGGCACCTTTCTGGAAAACCTCTCCCTTTCGCTTTCTGAATGCCTGCCCCCCGATCTGGCTTTCATACGCTATGACCTGCCATGGAAGTCGCTGTATGCCGACGAAATGCAGGAACAGGGCTGGAACGCCTTTCCGGAGCCGCGGTTGCGGGAAATGCGCATGAACATAGGCACACAGCACTGGAATTTCCGTAAATCATTTGAGGATATGACAGTTGCCAGCTCGCTTGTGGTGGATATAAACCGCAGCGAGGATGCCATTATGGCAGGCATGAAGCCCAAAACACGCTACAATATCCGGCTGGCACAGCGCAAAGGGGTTACCGTGCAGCAGGGGTCACTGGAAAACCTGCGCGATTTTCACAACCTTTATTGCCAGACAGCACAGCGTAACGGATTCAGCAGTTGCGATCTTGAACACTTTTCAGCCATGTTCCGGTGCCGCCTGTCCGCCCCCGGCCATTCCGAGCTGCTGTTCCTCATCGCCCGGCACGGAGCGGACATCCTTGCGGGCGCCATTATCGGTATTTCCGGCACCGCCGCCAACTTTCTGTACGGTGCGTCGGCCAACATCAAACGCAATCTGATGGCCTCAAGCCTGATGCACTGGGAAGGCATACGCCGTTCACGAGGCCTTGGCTGCGCTACTTACGAAATGGGCGCGGTACCACCCGGCCACGATCCGGCGCACCCTTTTCATGGCCTTTACAGGTTCAAGACCGGATTCGGCGGCACCATTGAACTGCGCAGCGGTACATGGGACTACCCTGTCAATGAAAACGCCTACCGCAACATATGCAACGCGGAAAGCCTGTACAGAGAGCACTGATCAGACACAGGAGCGGACATACGGCGGGTCTGCGCGCGGACATGCCCCGGCAATCCCCTGTGCCCGCACGACAAAGCCGCACCTGACGGTCAGGTGCGGCTTTTATATAATCGGAAAACTGCCGGTACAACCCGGCCACCGCGGCAGGCTGCATGCACAACAGTGTCTGCCGCCGCTGTATTCAATAGTTTTTAAAAAAACCATCGGGGCTCATTCAGCTTCTATACCAAAGCCTCAAAAGTAATCACGTTTCCTGAAGCAGCGTCGCCGGACTCCCGCAGAAAAGGGGTTCCGTAGTCAAGCGTGACGGATATATTCTTGAACCCCGCCTGAATCAACAAACTTTGAAACTCGAAAACACCCCAGAAGCGGAGCATGAAAACGTCCATCTCGGAAGATACCAGCTGCCCTGATCTCCAGTGCTCATATTTCAACAGAGAAACCGTGGTCTGATGCAGGTAGCTTGTCCGCACTCTCGACTCTGTCAAAGTCAGTATCTCATCACCGAGATTCCACATCCGCGTTTCAGGCCCCGGGTCTACCATGCAGGCCAGTGAATCCGTATCAATGATCACTTTGCCGGACGATGACAGGCACCCCTTCAGACGCTTGAGGAACATCAGGCATTCATCCGGCGAGGTAATTAACTGAATGGACCCCGCGGGTATCACGGCGGCAGAAAACTTCTCACTATAGCAAAAATCATCAAAGCGTTGCATGCTGACATTATCAGCCAGATTTCTGATTGAAATCTCCTGCTTGCAAATATCCAGCATATGAGAAGAGGCATCGAACCCGTAGACTGTGTGGCCGGCTTCAAGCAACGGAATCAGAAACCGTCCATTACCGACAGCAGGCTCAAGGACAGGCCCGCAAACACCTTCAAGACGCTCAAGGTAAAACTCGACATCGCCGAACGAGCGGCCCACGGGCTTGTCTGCGTGATACACCATGGCGGCCAGTGCGCCGTATTTATTCTGCACAACAATACTCCTGCTGTTCAGGCAGACAATGTCCGGCACTTGCCCGCCAGAAGCTCTTCTTACAACTATACGATTTGATGATCAGATTTCCCCGTTCCGCCGGAAAGACCGCAGGAGGCACTGACCTGCCGGAGTGAGCGGAGAGTTTCAGCCCATCACCAGACGGCCTAAAAAAAAGCACTCCACAACATGCGCGAACCTACAATAAAAAGAAGTCCGGCAAATATCCTTCTGAGCTTGTCCACAGGCAATGAGTGCGCCAGCTTTGCCCCCAAAGGGGCTGTCAGCACACTCATGCAGATAATACCAAGAAAAGCAGGAAGATAAACATACCCGAGATGAGGACCGGGAATGCCGGCTACATTCCAGCCCGTAAAAACATACCCCGCAGTACCTGTAAGAGCTATGGGCATGCCTATGGCCGCAGCCGTGGCAATGGCAGTATGCATGGTCTGGTTGCACCATGACAGAAAAGGCACGGTCAGCGTGCCCCCGCCGATACCGGCAAGAGCTGAAAAAACACCAATGCCCCCGCCCGCTGCAAAAACGCCCGCAGCGCCGGGCAGTTCGCGGGAACTGGCAGGCTTGAGGTTAAGAAGCATCTGCGCGGCCACATAATAAAGGAAAAACCCGAAAAACGCCTTGAGAAAAACCGTAGATAACAGGGATGCCACCCAGGCCCCGAGGTAGGTGCCGCACACAATGCCCGGAGCAAGACGCCAGAATGCATTGTAATTTATGGTGCCTCTTTTGTGGTGAGCGCGCATGCTGGAAAGAGACGTAAAAATCATCGTCGCCATGGACGTGCCCAATGCTATATGCTGCAGATGCTGTTCCGGAAAGTTCTGTAGCTCGAAAGCGATATTAAGCATGGGAACTATAACAAGTCCGCCGCCGATGCCAAGCAGCCCTGCAAGAATACCGGCAACGGCACCCAGCGTTATATAAATCAGATACGTTGTTATCATTTCTTCACCTACTTTGCTGTCACTGCAATGTTCCGTGTTCTGTTATCAGAAAGCAGCAGGAGACAAAGCGCCGCTGGCTGCCTTATACCTGCACGCATGCTCTGCACACAGATATGCACACAACATGCTGACACCACATTCATAAAATTTCTGCAATCTGTCCCGCCAACCTGCAACAAACTAGCGGCATGCAGAACATATCCGCCGGGCTACATCTGTCAGGTGGTTGTGCATGGCTCTTTCAGCTTTCCGTGAATCCCCCGCCCTGACTGCAGCCACAATTTCTCTATGAGCCTTCAGCGATGCCTGCTGGCGCTCAAAAGACTGCACACCGTCTTCACGACTCTTGGCAAACCCTTCGTACAAAGCCGCTGCCATCTCAAGAAGCACCGGGTTAGCGGCAGCTTCCGCCAGAATCTGGTGAAACAGGACGTCAGCGGATCCACTGTAGTCCTTGCTGCCGATTGCAATCTCCTGTTCGGCAAGAACAGCCTCCAGCCGGGCTGCTACAGCGGCACCGCCATTACGGGCTGCCAGAGCTGCTATCTCCGGTTCCAGCAACAGACGCACGGCAATGACATCCTGCAGGGAATACCCGCCGTTCAACACCGTCTGCACCAGAGTCCTGCCACTGTTTTCTGCACAACGTTCACGCACATATGTGCCCGACCCCTGCCTGCTCAGCAGCCTTCCGGATTCTGCAAGCAGCTTGATCCCCTCGCGTACCGACGCACGCGAGACATTGAACAGCCCTGCCAGCTTCCTTTCCGCAGGCAGTCTTTCTCCCGGCAGCATCTGCCCATCATCAATCATCCGCCGTATCTTTTCTGCCACTTCCGCGGCAACAGATGTGCGCGGCGCACTTTCAGCCACCATCTGATACACCTCCAAATTGGTCTGACCACTTTATAAATACACCGATGCATCTAAGCTGTCAATTCAGGAGGCGGCATTGAAAGCTGCAGAAAGACAAAAAAGAGATTGCTGCCCAGACAAACGAAGCCACAAAAGCGGAGGGAAAGAAGAAGCCGCAAGACCTAGCCCAAGGCGGTGCCACCGGCCGGTTCTTGCAATTAGAAAAAGAAATACAGCGCCTTCAATGCAAATAAGGTACGACATGCGAAATGGCTCAAGAGAAGAAAAGGCAGCTGCGGACCGTGCTGCAGACATGCCCGGAAAAGGTGGCCATCAGAGGTGCCGGAAAAATATGCCCTGCCCTCCGGATACCTGCAAACAGGCTGTTTTTCCGGTTGGTACCCGATCCGCGTATTGCCCGTTGCTGCAAGCAGCAGGCACCCGGTTCATAAAAACTGATGCGGCCTAACGGCTACGCCAAAGACGTTCTCTTGTCCTCCCGCCGCCACACAGCACCTGACCGGCAGACAAGTTTGCGGCAGACCGCCTGTGCCAAAGAAAAAACATTGCGAAATGACGCGGCACACGGATAAAAAGAAGCAAGCTGAAAATAAACACCCTCAGCAAGCGAGACACGTCGTTGCATAATGGCAAACGGATTATTCCCGAGATTCAGTTTTTACGGGCAATAGCAGTGCTTGCAGTGCTGTTGTTCCACATGTTCCCGGGTATTGTGAAAGGGGGATATGTAGGGGTCGATGTTTTCTTTATCCTGTCGGGATTTTTAATGACACGGACATTATATTCCGACATTGAGACGGGAGGAACTGTTAACGTCGGCAGATTTTACTTCAAGCGTGCAAAGCGCATCCTGCCAGCAGCCTTATCAGTTCTTGCAGCAACAGGCGTTGCGTCATATTACCTGCTCCCGTTTACTCTGTGGGATGCGGTACGTGGCGAGCTTGTCTCCAGCGCTCTATGGTTCCAGAACTGGGAACTTATTGCGAAGTCACTGGACTATCTGGCAAGCGAAGAAGCACATTCACCAGTGATGCACTACTGGTCCCTTTCCGTAGAAGAGCAGTTTTATATTATCTACCCGCTGTTCTTCTGGATATTGGTAAGATCATACCGTCACAAAATTCAAGCCAAAGAAATTACGTTGGCTCTTTCCATTATGTGCTTCGGCTCATTCCTCTACTCTATATATTATTCTTATACATCTCCTGTAGCAGCGTATTTCAACACTTTTACACGCATCTGGGAGTTACTCCTCGGTGGGCTTGCTTTTTTTATCAGCCGAAGATTTTTCTTTGCGAGAACAACCGCCCGACTGATGGTCATACTGGGAGGACTGGGCGTAGCGTCTTCGATTTTTTTATTTTCCGCAAAAACCGTTTTTCCGGGATGGCTTGCGCTTATTCCAACAGTTTCATCCGTATTAATCCTGCTGGGCGGTGCAAACTGCGCCGGTTTTTTACACGCACTGCTTTCCAACAGACCCGCTTTAGCAGTAGGAGACCTGTCCTATGCCATCTACCTCTGGCACTGGCCACTGATCATTTTCTACCGCCAACACATATCAGAATCTTTTTCTGTGATTCACGGGCTTCTGTTCTGCTCTGTTGTATTTGCCTTATCCTACGCTACAAAAGTCTTAATCGAAGACCCGTTCCGCAGGTTGTCTTTCGCTCGGCATTCAACAAGGTTTGCCCGGTCTTTTGCTGTTCTGCTCATTATTTTTACAGTTTCTGCGTACACAGCAAAAAGCCACCGCAATACAACAACTGAAACCAGCCAGATATCTGCAACAGGGGCTTTAGAATCAGTTAACTTTGCAGGATACAAACCTCACGACAATTTTATTCCGCCCCTTTCAACTGCCAAAAAAACAAGACCCAAAGTATACTCTGACAATGTCCATCTGGGATTCTCAGACATTGCCCCTCATGTCGGCAGCTACGGCGATACCAAATCTAACGACACAGTATTTCTGATAGGTGATTCGCATGCTGCCCAATGGCTGCCTGCATTGGATTTTCTGGGAAAAAAACATCATGTCAAAATACTTGTTACAACAAAGAGCGCCTGCCTCTTCGACACCAATAACCCCGTAACGCATCAGGGAAGGGAATACACAGAATGTTTTGAATGGTCTAAAAAAGTATACGACATGATAATATCAACCAGGCCCAAAGGAGTCATCTTCTCTTCTTCACTTTTCTACTATGCCGATACACTGAAAGACGACTTCGCCGGCTCGGATACAGAATGGCGGAACCAGTCAGCAAAGCTTTTTTCGGCATCAATCCGCAGCACATTCCAGACTATTGAAAGGGCAGGGATTCAGACACTGATCATTGCGGACACCCCGCGCACAAAGGTCAACAGCATCGACTGTCTGGCCAGAACGAACGACCCTGCGCAGTGTTCATTTCCAAAGTATTACAACTATCACAGCGAATATGACTTTTTATATTCTGCATCAAACGCTGATGACAACATCAGTTATGTAGATTTCAGAGACCAGATTTGCCCATCGGACGATTGCCAACCAGTTTTGGGAAATATCCTGATATTCAGAGACACGCATCATTTGACAGTTGAGTATGCAGAAAGCTTATCGCCATTTCTTGAAAATGATTTTCTGCGACTGGCAGGAAGATGATGCCTCACCAAACAACAAGCAGCAACCGCCATCGCATCATATCAAATCATATACTGTACTATTTTGCAGACACTGACTTAGGGAGGTTTACACAACCTCCGGCTTTTTCGTTTCGTTCCGCCTTGTTCAGCGGGCTTCTGTAAAAAACCTTCTCTCAGCCTTTCCAGCCAGAAGCACAAAGAGATAGACACCCCGAAAAAACATCTGTACACAATAACGAAATCCATTATCATAATGTGGGTTTCATTGTGATGCCATAATGTCTCGATCATAAGTGCACCACTCATCCCACATTAATGAGGCTGGAATGACTTCCAAGACACGCTTACTTCTCCTACTTGCAGTATGTTCTGCTTTCATCGTCGGCATAATTGCCTTTAGTAGTGACGAAAACACCGAGGCCCTCAAAGCACCGCAGCAAGCATTTCCGGCTGGCTACAAAGAACAACTGGACAAAAAAATCGACGCAGACCCCGACAACAGCAGCCTACTGACAGAACGAGTAATGTACCACACTGCAATGCGGGACTTGGACAGCTCTCTTGAAGACTTGCAGAAAATTGCAACCCTTGGCGATAAAGGCGACCCAGACGGAGCAGCACGAATAAGTCTGTGCATGCACATGGAAGTGGCAGAGTACCCCATAGAAGAAGTGAAACGCTGCTACGAAGAAAGCTTGAAAACAATTAGCCGCCTGAGAAAACAAAAAGGCAGGGTAAGTATAACAGACATGAAGTTCTCCGACAGCCTTGACGAGTGGTTTATCAACGCATTGCTTCTTACTGGGTCACCCGATGCCAACAAAGCGCGCGCCAGTTTTTTTGCTGATGCTGAAGCAACAGCCAAAACTGAATTTGATAAGCGCTACGTTGAAGCAACTAAGAAAAACTTCCCGACCATGCCCTTTGACCGCGAAAAATATCTGAATCCGCTGAGAGAAAACTACGGTCTTCCCTTAAAACCTTAAGACAGATCCCCTGAAGCAGAAACGGCCTGCATCAAAAATCAAGAGACGGCAATCAGGTGCTGCCAAAAACGCTAACGCTGGATGATATTACTCCGGCGTTTTTCATGCGCACCTGTCAAATAGCTGGCAGCGTATCATTATTCGGCAATGAGGCATCTCCTTCCAACAGCTTCAACCTGACATGCCACGTTCCTGTTGTTCCAGGCTGATGAGGATCACATGAAAAAAAAAGCTGTTTTTCTACTCCTAGCAATATCTCACATCGCCGTTGCAATCTACGCGCATAACTTCGCGTATAAAACCTACGTGCTGCATCAAGTAAAAGATAAAATTCAATTGCACATGAAGCAGGCCATCCGAACTAGGCAAACAGTCCACACGCCTGAATACAAAGCGCTGATAGATGAAGGACTTGCTGTCGCACCTGATGACGTAGACCTGTTAGTGGCTCGTAGTTATTATTACTTCGAGATAAAAGACTTTGACAGTTCGATACACGACCTGCAGACCATTGTTACCCTGGGCGACAAAGCAGATCCGGAAGGCGGTAGGCATCTCCTCCAGTGCATGATCATGGAGGTAGTAAGCTATCCTGCAAACGAAGTAAAAAACTGCTATGTACAAAGCGTAAAAGCGATGAGCAGGCTAAGAGCGCAAAAAGGGAAAATCGGCATTACCAGACTGGAATATAAAGATATGCTGGACGTTAACTTTGTAACGGCCCTTTTTTACATAGGTGCCCCCACAGCACACGCAGCAAGGATCAAACTTCTGACTGGTCCGGAAACAACGGGTATGACGGAAAACGAAAAGTTACTACTCGAACTCATAAGAGACGAGTTACTGGGGCTGCCGTTTGACCGCAATCGCCTTCTGGATTCTCTCAGGCTAACCTATGGCCTGCCGCTGAAAAACCAAAGTAACGAGCCACTGGCAATGCCAGAAGAATCATCGCAGTAACCCGCAGCCGATTCCTGCAAATTTGCATTGCAAAAACTTGCAATGGGTACCACCGCACAAAAAAAGGGCCGGAGAACACTCCGGCCCTTTCCGCATTTTGCGTAAAGTCCCTGCTGCTGCAACCTTTCCAAGCAGCACCCCCCCGATTCATCACCACGCACACCATACCCGCCGCCGTCCGCAAAAAAACACGCTCCCCCTCAAAAAAAATCACTCCTCCGCACCAAACCTTCGCGCTTTTTCTATCGCTTTTGTGCAATCAAAATGGCTTTGCAAACGCCCGCAAAACAGCGCCCACCAAGCCTTTGCGCGGGGGATGACGTTTTGCACTCTGTGCAAGTTTTTGCAAGATTTTGCCAATCACCAGCACAGGGTAGCAAAATCAGATGCAGGGTAACCAATTGAAATAGCAGAAAACAGACTGTTTTTTATTTTTGCAGAGCAGCGCGGAAAACCATTTATAGGGGGACATCCGGAATGAGAAACGGCGTTAAACCTAAATTTGGCAGGACGATCATAGGACCAACATAGGCCAAGACTAGGACTGGTGCGGGGTTACGCTTAGACGGAGCGTGGCCGCCTGGGCAAAACAAAGGGTGAAATCCAAAATGAGAAAAATCTCTGGATTGCACCCTTTTTGTACTTTCGAAATGAGAAAAATCTATTCGCTGGCTCGGCCTAACCGCCAGTGCGAAATCACATGCTGTCCAACATTGAGATACACCGTTATATCAGCCTCACGGAAGTAATAGGCTTTGATGATTGCTGGATTATACCTTGTCACCTTCACTTCCTCAAAGCTCCCTAATTCTTGCGACAATGTGTCGAGCCCCATTTGTGAGCCCGCGGTTATATTCATCATTCCCCATTGCTGCTTTGCATTACCGGGAGCAAACGTTTTTTCAGAGGCCGCACTAGGTGTCGCCTCTGCAGAAACTACACTTGCAGGCGGCGCTACCGCTTCACCACGTTCTTTTCTTGCTTCTGCGGCTTCTTTTTGCAATTGGGCGAGATACTCCTGTCCCTCATCATGGCTGCTATCAGCAAACAGTTTCGCCCCGGCAGCTGACGCAATAAAGAGTGACAGGTAAAGAACTAAAACGTCCCTACGACTGCGGCGCCCCCACCAAATAACGAGTTGAGGACGTATCATGCCGATTAGAAAGGCAAAAAATGCGATATGCCCAACTATTGAAAGCAGTGTAACCATTGCCCCTCCCGTCGTGAAATGTTCTCAACTATCAAAAGGTTGCTACAATCGTTACAGGCCAGTATAATATTTACAAAAACCTGCGTCCCTATTTCACTTGAACAGAAATAGGATTTTCCCCCCGCCTTTTCCATTTAAGCGCTTCTGCGGTTGGCTTCAGCGGGTTCCGGCGCGGCCCGAGCCAACTGAAGGCGCAACTCAGCGTTATCCTGAGTCAGTCGCAGTACAGTAGCACTTGCCTCTTCAAGCCTATCCCTTTCTTTCAGCAGCGCTTGAACCAGCGCATCATTTTTCTCCCTTTCCTTGCGCTGGTCTTGGCGCAAGTCATCAAGCTCCTTTTCCAGTTTTGCACAACGCTGACATGGTCCGGCTCCTGTGTCGGGTGAAGGCTGTTGAACCAGCTTTGCGTTTTGTTCTCTGTATTTGCAGCCCTCACCAGTCAATAGCCAGTCAAATGAGATGTTAAAGACTTTTGCGATAGAGACTATCACTTCCGCGTTAGGGGTACGCTCATCCCTCTCGTAACCGCCAAGGGTGTTCTGGGCGATACCGAGGGTGGCAGCGAACTCTTTTTGAGGCATCCTACCTCGTATCTGCTTTATTCTATTACCAACGCTCATGGTGTTAAAGTTCCAAAATCAAAGTTTAACGGTTACTTTAACACGCCCACCACATCTCATCTTACTGCAGTAATTACATTTTTTTGCGGAATCGCAAAAAGCAAACTTTAACGCAAAAACGCGTTGACTATGACGCAAAATTGCGGTTAAAAGACAGTCGTGGGCGGTTGTAAAAAACACACACAATTTCAACAACACTTTACAGCCGCACGTCGAACCAGGTCAACGCCTCATTTCGGACGGCAACGACCACGACCTCGGACGGTAAGATGAAGGCTGAGCAACTCTCCCTGTTCCATAGCTCGAATGATGAGAAGGCTGCTGCCCTGCTTGCCGGGGTGCTGCCGCAGGTACGCGCCGCCATGCATCGTGTGGCTGGTGCGCAGCGGGTTCTTTCGCGAGAGATGATTGCCGACAGGATGTCTGAAATTTCCCGATTCGCAGGTGTCCGGCTGAGCGCCGGGAACGCCAAGAGCGTCACGAGCGCCACGCTTGAAAAGTGGCTGAACCCTGCGGATCGGGAACATCCTCCCACCCTTTTGGCCGTTCTTACCTTCTGCATGGTCACCAACGATCCGGCCCCATTGCGGCCCGTGTTGGCGGCAATGGGGCTGGAGTTGATGACTCCTGAAGACAAGACAATGAGAGATTACGGACGGGCCTGTGTTGAAGAGCGTGAAGCCCGGAAGCGTAAGAAGCAATTGGAGGCAGGTATTTAATGAACGTCAACGCTCACGCCGGACGCGCCGCAGGGCGGTACCGCGATCCTTGGGAAATCAGGAAGTTTCTCAGCTTGCGTGGCACCAACATGCTGCGGATTGCCAAGGAGCTCGGGAAGTATCCACAGCAGGTACAGGAAACAGTGCGTGGCACTCGTAATGATCGTGAAGTGCTGGCGAAATTGCGAGATATGGGGTGTCCCGAAAAGTACCTCAGCTTGCCTGAGGATATGAAGCAGGAGAATGCATGATGGATTTTGAAACTGTATCAGACGCAACATCAATAGGCTTCTGCCTGGCGAACGGCGCGATGCTGTTTTACTATTTATTTAAGACTGTTAGCGTGGAGAGCGAAGCGGCTCAGCTCACCTTCCCCCGCGACATTCGCAATGCAGGTTGGATGATAAAGCAAGTTTTTCTGCGGCTGCAGGCAAGGGAGTAACAGAGGGCATCATGGCCAAGGCGAAAGACGCATATACGGCGAAGGAACTTGCCATCGCCCTCAACGTCACCGTCATGACGATAACTCGTCGCGCCGAACGCGAGGGCTGGCAATCCCGCCCTCGTGCCGGGCGCGGTGGCGGCAACGAGTGGATCATATCATCCATGCCGGAGGCCACGCGTACCAAGCTGCTTGCAGCCTGCGCACAAGATCAGCTGGATGCTTTAGACCGCGCTCCCAAACTGACTCTTGCAACCGCCGCCGTCAGTGAATCAAAGAAGTCCAAAGCGCTGGCCCGCGCCGATCTGGTTGCCCTATATACAGACTGGCTCGACAAATCGCCGCATGGAGCAAAATCCGCCGCACGCGATAAGTTCATTCTCGCTTATGTGGGCGGTGCATGGCCCGCTCTGCTGAAAGTCCTCGGCGACAAGGTAAGCTGGAAAAGCATTGAGCGCTGGAAGGTTCAAATACAACGAGAGGGGTCGGCCGCCGCATTGGTAGACCGGCGCGGCGGTGCAAATGCAGAACGTATGGCCATGACGGAATCCCACGCGGAGTTGTTACTTTCGGCCGTCCTGCGCCCTAACCACCCTTCCATCTCAGGAGCAATACGCATGGCGTCCGCGGCAATGAAAGCTCGGGGGTTAGAGGTCCCCGCAGAGCGCACCATGCGCCGTTTTCTCGACCAGTGGAAAGCTACAAACTTCGGTACATGGGTGTACACCCGCGAGGGCAAAAAAGCCTGGAACGACAAAGCCGCGTTTTTCATCGACCGGGACTACAGCCTTATTGAAGTTGGCGACATCCTCGTTGCAGACGGCCACGTGTTGAACTTTGAGACGTTGAACCCATGGACGGGCAAGCCCCAGCGCATGGAACTTGTTCTCTGGTATGACATGGCCTCCAACTGCCCAGTAGGCTGGGAGATTATGCCTACGGAAAATACGCAGGCTATCGCCTCCGCCTTTCGTCGTGCGGTGCTCACCCTCGGCAAATACCCCCTCATCGCTTATCTGGATAACGGGCGGGCCTTTCGTTCCAAATACTTCAACGGGGTAGATTTCCGCCAGACCGGCATTGCGGGGCTGTTTCAAGAGCTTAACGTTCACACCATTTTTGCATGGCCCTACCACGGGCAGTCAAAGACCGTGGAGCGATTCTTCGGGACCCTGCACGATCTGGAACAATGGGTGCCTTCGTATGTTGGCCGCGATATTGAATCCAAGCCCCCGCGCCTTAACCGAGGCGAGCTATTGCACCGCAAGGTGTGGGACGCATCCGGTTGCCGGGCATTGACCATGGAAGAGACACACGTTGCCGTGGCCAGGTGGGTGGACCAATACATTAACCGACCCCAGCGTGGCCATCTGAACGGCAGATGCCCTGCAGAAGTTTTTATGGCCGGGCGCGGCTCCGGCGTGGACGAAGCAAAACTGCGTCATCTAATGATGGCCAAAGAAGTCCGCAAACTTTCTCGCGAAGGCATCCGCATCTTTGGGGAACGGTATTACGCGCCGGAACTCTACAGCCGCACACATGCTGTGCAGGTACGTTACGATATCGGCGATCTTTCTTCCCTGCTGGTCTACAGCGAAGACGGGAAGCACTTCGTCTGCGAAGCTCACAAGGTACGGGGTATTCATCCCGCCGCCGACCTGCTGGGTACAGAACAGCATAGCGCAGATTTGCGCGAAGCCCTCAGCCTGAAAAAACTGCAGGAGCGTGAAGCCTCATCGGTAGCCCGGGGGGTACTTGAGGCCGCGCTGACAGACCAGCGCAACCGCATGCGTGCACTGCAGGAAGAGCAGGTCGAACCCAAAGCCGTTTCCACGGGCACATTGCCCCAATCCAAGATTACCAGCATTGAGGCTGCCAAACGGCAGGCGCAAACCAAGCGGGAATCAGCTCCAACCTATATTCCGCCAGCACAAAAACCCGACATCGTGAACGAACTGGACAAGTATGAATACCTTTTCAACGTATCCGTCCGAGATGGTCTCACCCTCCGTGAGTCTGATCAGGAATGGATGGAGTCCATTGAACGCACTGAAGATTTTCAAAGAGACGCCGCTCATCGCTATGAACGGCTTCGCAAGTATTACGCCCGCAACAGGGCCAACCCGGCAACCGCATAAGGAGCAGGCATGAGGCGAGACGTATTCATAGAAACCCGCAACGTGATGGATTTCCGCCAGAAGGTAAGAGCGCTGGAAGACTTCTCCGGTGAGCCGGGCTTCGCGCTTGTTTTCGGGCAGGCCGGACGGGGCAAAACTGAAACTGCGCGTCATTACCACGCCATGAACGGCGGTATCTTTCTCCGGGTCATGCAGGGCTGGTCGCAGTGCGCTTTTTTACAGGAGTTGTGTTTTCAAGTCTGCGGCCTGCGCCCCCGGTCTTCAGCAACCTGCAAGGCTAAGATTATTGAGGCGCTGGATAGCATGCCGCAGACACTATTCGTTGATGAGGCGGACCGCCTGCACGTCGATCGCGTAGAAGACCTGCGTGACGTCTTTGACCTGACAAGTTCCACAGTGGTGCTCATCGGCGAACAGGAATTGCGCGGTTTGCTCAGCACCCGCCGGAGAATCTGGAGCCGTGTGAAGCAGGTTGTGGAGTTTGGCCCTGTTGCGGAGGAAGACGTCGCTATTTTGGGGGATGAAGCTGCCGGGCTGGATATTGCTCCGGAAGCCTGCTCACAAATTGTTCGCCTTGCTGACGGCGACTTCCGTCTTGTGTGGAGCTTTATCCACCAACTCGAATTAACGGCCAAGACACACGGAATACAACAGATAAACACAGAACTTGTGGCTCGCGTCTCCAAGCTGGTGGCTAGCTGGAGGCAACAATGAGCGGTGGAAAAATGGCTGATTTGCGCGAAGCTGCCCGCAACCTCGGTAAGGGCGGAGCCGTATTTTCCAACATCATGCTGTATCAGGCGCTGGGCGGGGTAGATCAACCGGCGAAGGACCGGATCAGACGTCGCGCTGTGTCACTTGTGACATCGGGGGAGCTCATCAGAGTCGGTCGCGGACAGTATCGCTATAACGCCAAGGCCGCACCGGCGAGGAGTGGCGAACTCATCACCCGTATGTGGCGGGCCGTAAAATCCGCCAAGTCCGGTTTCAGCACACAGGATTTAGCAAGGATTTCCGGAGCCGGATATAGTCATGCGCTGCGCTACATGCGTCATCTTGAGAACGACGGGTATCTGCGCACCTGCGGACGGAACGGTAACACCATATTGTACAGAGCGACGGAAAAGGCCCGTAATCAGGTGCACGCCTATCAACCGCCCCGTCAGTTACGCGATCCTTTTGAGAACGAAAAAGAGCAGGTGCACGAGCTTGTCAGCCTGTTCATGCTTCGGGATTTATACCAGCCCGCTGTCCGAAAATCAGTGGTGGCGTGCTGCAAAAACATACTGGCCCGCTTCGAGCGGCAGGAGGAATCCGATGAGTGAAACCGCCCGTACCACAAACAACAGAGGATACGTACTGGAAAGTGCGTTGGCCCGCGACATGCTCAGCCAGTTGGCAGCCGCCAAGGCAGCCATTCAAAGCGGCGACCGCGAAGCTGGAGTGGAACACATTAATATTGCAATGGACTACGTGGCCGATGTGGACGCCCTGGCGACGCAAGTCATCCATGTCCGGTAGGAGGAAGAATGGCCCGGAAGAAACCCGCCCCCGTAATCATCATTGATCTGCAGCAAGCCGAAGGCGCAATGGCAGAGATTGCCGAACTGGAACGGACAATCTCCACCATTGAGAACCAGATGAACGAAGTTATTGATAACGCCCGAACACGGGCTAAGGAGGCCAGCGCCGAATGGATCGCGCGGCGCAACGAACTCGGCAATGCGTTGGCGGTCTTTGCCCAGCATCATAAGGGTGACCTTTTCGCCAAGCGCAAGTCCATGGATCTCGGCTTCGGCACTATCGGTTTTCGTCAGTCCACCAGCCTGAAAACCGAGCGCAAGGTGACTGTGGAGATGGTGCTGGAACGATGCAGAAATTATGGTTTTAGCGACGCCATTCAGACTAAGGAAAGCCTCAATAAGCAGGCTATGCACGACTGGCCGGATGAGCGCCTGGCAACCGTAGGCATGGTGCGGCAGGTCAAAGATGATTTCTTCTATGAAATCCACAAGCAGGATCTTGATACGCAGGCTGCGTAAGGAGGCTGTATGACTGCGGCATTTGAGCGGATTATGGCTGAATTGGGCATTGTGACGCAGACGCAGCTGTCGAAGGAGCTCGGCATCAACCAGGCTAGCGTAAGCATCGCCAAGCGTTCCGGCGATATCCCGCCCCGCTGGCTCCTGACCCTGCTGCGCAAATATCACCTGAACCCGGACTGGGTCATGACCGGACTTGGCCCTAAGTTCAGCGTGCCGGCTGACTACGCCGAGGCGGAAGTCCAGACCATACGGCGACCGGACTTTCATCTCGGATTTTAACCCTCCAAGGAAAGACAACATGACAAAGGCAGAACTCGAAATGGCTGTGGTTGAAGTGCTTGCACTCAATGGCATTAAGGCAACCCATAAAGCCGTCGCAGACGTGATCAGCGCTACCCTCGACGTTATTACCGGTGAGCTGGCAGGAGGCGACCCTGTCAGGCTCACCGGCTTCGGGGCATTCAAGGTCACCCGCCGGACCGCCCGGATAGGCCGTAACCCTAAGACAGGAGAGCCTGTCGAAATTCCGGCCAGTACCGGTGTGAAGTTCAGTCCCGGCAAAACGTTGAAAGAGGCCCTGAACTGACCAAAGTCAGTGATGCGAAACCGTCCTCCGTGCGGGAGCGGAGGCGGTCGTCCGGCGGTGGCGCGTCGGACCTGATGAGCAGCCAAGCTAAATGAGAAACACCGAAATGGCAGAACATCGCAAATTTACTCATGCAATTTGCGTCAAAACCGACGCAAAAACGGAAGCGAAATACGAGCTTTTCCCCGCGGAGCAGTGGGACGGTCCGGCAGGTTGCTTTCGCATACGGTACAATCGCTGCTGGCTCGATAAGGTAATGGGCACGGCTCGTTATATGCCTCCGAAGCAACTTGGGGCATTGATTGCCAGCGCTATCACCGGAGAACCTTTCGACATGCCGGAACCCACCCTTCCTAAAGGTACACTCGTACGCGTCCGCCGCGTTCCCGCTGATCCCTTAACCTGCCAGCGTGTCTTTACCAAGACAGACCCTTGGCGTGGCTGGGATGGCCGCTGGTATGTACAGGTACGTATTTATGGCCGGGGCGATGTCATGATGCCTGTAGAGCAATGTGAAGTTATCCTCAACAAGGAGAAACAATGAGCCGCATAGCCGAAATCAGAAAAATCCAGCTCGGTAAGCGCCTGTTGGGATTGCATAAGGATGATGTGGCTTACCGGGGCATGTTGAATAACATGTTCGGGGTCTCCAGCGCGGCGGATTTGGATGCCAAACAGCGCTATCGCCTGATCCGTCACATGGAAGAACTCGGAGCGCAGTTTTCCAGCAAGGGAAAAACCAACCCCGGGCAGCCCCGGCAGAATGGCGATAATTTTTATGTCATTCCCGACAACGTCCCTTATGCAAACCAGAAGCGCTACATCCTCGTACTCTGGAAGGCTCTGGGGTGGAGCCTGAAAGGAATCGACACTCGCATGCGTAAACAATTCGGTCTGGACAGTCTTGTGTGGGTGCAAGACCAGGCGCAGTTACAGACCATCACCAAGGACCTGCAGAACCGTTGCCGAAAGGCTGGAATTGACCCGGATAACGCATGATGCAGGATACAGAACCGCTGGAGCTCGCTCAGGAAATCACTTCCCGGTATCGCACCGTACACCGGTTCTGCAAAGCCCATGGAGAGCTCAATCGATCCACGGTCTACATGGTGCTCAAAGGCTGCTACCCCGGCAACACAGAGTGCCAGCTGGAACGAATACGAGCAGCCTTGCGGGGCGAAGTCAGTCTTGAGGAACGGGCCTGTCAGGCAATACGGGAGACAGCATGCGCAAGGTGTACCGTCACTAATCAGGGATGCCGTAGATGCGAAACGCTTTTTAGAGCGCTGGCCCGCGCCGTGGCCGCCGCTATTTCAAACCACACATGAGGTGCAGCATGAATGCAACCCTGTGCAGAACGCTCAAAAAGATGTTTGACGATGGGTTCCGTCAGTACGCCGGAGAGATTGATTCGCAGGTTTACGAACAGCTTGGCTGCAAGGATGCCTCGCGGGCCTATTGGATTTGCCGCTGGCCTATCCTGCATTGTCTCGGTTGCAACAGGCGTTGCACTCCTAAGGCCCCCACGGGCTTTCAGGTGCCGTTGGTGACAGTATCGCCGTCCACAAATAAAGATTTCTCGCTCACTCCCGAAGAACTTGTCGCGGCCAAGGCCCTGTTGCGTATTGATGAAGCAGCGTACTGCCTGAATGTCTCAGAACGCACAGTGCGTAGGCTAGTTGATGAGGGGGTGTTGGTTCGGCATGTTCGGCAACCGGTGCGAGTGACTGCGGAGAGCGTGAGGGAGGAGATGCAGCGCGTAGAATTGTGACAGCTTAATTTTTTTTCATAAAAATGAGTCAAACTTGACATTCATCCCCAAAAAGAGCATGGTAGTTAAAAATAAAATGCGTAGCGAGGTTTTAAATGCCACGAAGCATCTTGACACAGGTTGAATTTAAGGACAGATCGCACGTCCCAGATGTTCCCCGGTGTGTTGTCGACCTTATCAAAAGGACAGTTTTGCCCGAGATTGAGGCCGCTGTTGATTTCGCCTTAGAAACATACCACCGAGATCGTTACAACAGTATGTATGTATTGGGTACGGTTTTGTGGGGTAATTTAGCAGAAAGGCTTAAAAAACTTGCTGGGCATAATTGGAAACTAAGTACATATTCAAATGATATTATCATTTCAACGGAGTACGATGGAACAACCTATTCCTTTAGAGTACTAAAAGTTCACCCTGAAACAAGAATACCCAACGGTAAGTCGGCAAAAGAAGAACGCATACTACTTCTTACTGGGTTAGATAAGTTTTTTTGCGAAAGACACTCAACATGTCTAAACATTGGATATGATGTGTCGCTTGCGCTGGGGCTTGGCAGTGTTACAATCGATATGCTTTGGGATCATGCACAGGTATGCATGGCAACCACACTGGAAGTCCTTCGTACCCCCAATGAAATAGACCTCGCCAATGTCTATGCTGTAGCTCCTATCGGAGCGATGCATGTGGAAGACGCAGGATACGAGGTCCCAAGCACAGCGAACGAAGCGCCAGTAGAAGACGAGCTTCCAGACACAACAAGAGAAGTGCCTATTGTTAGGATAAAGAAGAATGAATAAGTCGTCACTACCAGCACATGTTTATTTGCAGAATTTTAATCCCGCGAGGCTTACGCACGCTCGTGAGTTACGCGGTTTAACAAAAAAAGCCCTTGCCGAGCAAGTTGGTAAGACTCCAAGTGCGTTGACGCAGTATGAATCTGGTGGAGTCAAGCCAGAGCTCGCAACATTTAATGCTCTTGCTCTTGCTCTTGGGGTGCCTCCGGCCTTTTTTGCAAAGCAGGAGCATCATGGCGTGGGAATAGAGGATTGCCACTTTAGAGCAAAAAGAAATGTATCTCAGGCGTTAAGACGAGAGGGCTATAGATACGGGATAGAAGCAAGTAGTTTTTTCTCCTTTTTTGAACGACAAGGAGTGCTATTTCCTGAAGTCAATGTGCCTAGGGGTGACGATGAACGTCTACCTCATAAAGTTGAACAAATCGCTAATGACGTTAGAAGGCATTGGGGGATGGGGGATGGTCCAATACACAACCTTCTAAACATCCTTGAAGCCAAAGGTATTTTTATTGTTCTTCTTCCTGGAGATACCGGTGGAATAGATGCTTTTAGTTTCTGGTTGAATGAGAGGCCTTACATTTTTCTGTCAATGAATGTGCCCGCAAGCAGACTAAATTTTGACCTTGCTCACGAACTCGCTCATCTCGTCATGCACGACGGGATAGAAACAGGTGATTCTGAAACGGAAAATGCCGCACACAGGTTTGCAAGTGCTTTTTTAGCTCCGGCAAAGTCATTTTCAAGAGAATGTAGTTCCAGATGGAATTATGAAATTTTCTCGGACTTAAAAAAACGTTGGAGGATTTCAAAACAAGCTGCACTTTTTAGAGCTAGACAATTAAATATTATCTCCGAATCTAGCTTTAGGTGGGGGATGATTGATCTCGGGAAACGCAATGAACGTACGACTGAAAAAGATGAATTTTCGAAAAGCTACCCATTATTATTCCGGCAAGCCATTGATGTTCTAGACGGCACACTAACTCTACAAGAGATGTCGGATGATCTTGGTGTCTATCCTTCTGCCGTTGAGCGGTTCTTTGCAGACCAATATGTACCCAATGAAACCATCAGCAAACTGCAAATTCCTTATGAGCAACAAAAAACGGTGTTCAACTTGATCCGTTTAAAGGATGAAAACTAGCCTTTCTGACACCTCTGTCCTCATTTCCCGACTACTAACTAAATCCCCTATACGCTGCATGACATCACACTCTTATGGAGGATGTCATGCAGCGTATTTCTTTGTCCCCCAATTTCTTCCTCGACGAATTCACCCGGAGTCAGACCGCTGAGCGGTTTGGCCACCCCATCGAAGTGGAGCTCGGCTCCACGGTTTTCAACAATCTTCGGTTCCTTTGCCTGACCCTGCTGCAGCCCATACGGGAAGCGCTGGGGCCTATCACCATTTCCAGCGGCTACCGGCCTAAGTGGCTCAATGACCACATTGGCGGTTCCCCCTCCTCCGATCACCTCACCGGCCTTGCGGCGGACATTATCGTTCCCGGTCGCAGTCCTCTTGATGTGGCGCGGTTCATCAGCAGCCAGAACCTTGGCTACAAGCAGCTGATCAACGAGCATAACCGCTGGGTACACATCGCTTCCCCCGGTCCTGACACTATGCCGCGTCGACAGGAGCTCACCATCTGGCACAACGGCCAGCAGAACCTGACTACGAATGGCCTGCATTCCGTGACGGAACTGCGGGAACAGGCATTGAGGGGGTAGCGTATGGGACTCCTCAACATTGGTAAAAATCTGCTCAAGCTTATTCCGGGTGTCGGGCAGGTTGTCAGCCTGATCGATACCGTTGGTGACATTGCCGAAGCTGTCGGCGGTGACACCGGCAAGAAGATCAAGGACGGCCTCTCCATGGTCTCCGATGGTCTGGACGAGGCCGGAGCACAGCCTCTTACCCCTGAGCAACGTACCCGGCTGGAACTTGCTGGCCAGCGCCATAAGGAGCGCATGGCGGAAATCGAACTCTCCGACATTGAGGGAGGCCGGGGGCTTGCCAAGGCGGAACTTGCCTCACAGGACGAGTACGTCCGCCAGACACGTCCCAAGCTGCTTCGCATCTATGCATGGGGTTTTCTGCTCCTGTGCTTTATCGCCGTTCCGCTTGTGGTAGCGGCCTGCGTATGGGGTGGCCTGACTCCCGCCAGTGCAGACGTCATAACGTATGTGGTCTGCTGGCTCATCGGCACCATAGGCACTACCTTCGCCGCCATGTTCCGCTCGTACACGGGGCAGCGCACTGCTGAAAAAATGGCAGAAGCGGGAATGCAGCCCGAAGGGCTTATGGACAAGCTCGCCAAGCTGCGACGTGGAGGCCGCTGATGGAAATCAACTGGGACCTTCTCAATTTCCTGCTACGTCTCGCTCAAATTCTATTCGTCCCCCTGGCCATGTGGCTGATCAAAGAAATCTGGTCCCTGCGTAAGGATGTCATAGAGCTGCGAAGCCGCGTGAAGGCCAATGAAGAAAAGCTGGATTGCGCGCCGGACAGCAAGGCCCTGCATAATCTCGCGCTGGCCATCGAAGGGCTACGCGGTGATGTCCGCGCCACCAATGAAAAACTTGGTGGTGTGGAGCGTGTTGTGGACAAACTGGACCGCGTTCTGGAGCGGCAGGAAAGTTATCTGCTTAATGGAGGAAGCAAGTGAGTTATTCGGAACATGTAACGGAACATCTGCGCATCACCATTTTGCGCTTGCTGGATGAATCGCCTGCCATGCGCTCTAACGAAAGCCTAATTGCTGATGCCGTGGGTGAATACGGTTTCGCCCCCAGCAGGGACAAAATGCGTACAGAACTGGCGTGGCTTGCTGAACAAGGCCTTGTAACGCTGGATGGAGATTCCTGCCTTGTGGCCACCCTTACCGCCAGAGGCGAAGACGTGGCCAAGTGCCGCGCCACCGCGCCGGGTGTCAAGCGTCCCAACATGAGCCGGGGCTAGTACCATGGGCACCATTCAACGCGGGCGTGAACATCAGCCGGAAACAGTCTGGAAGTCGCAGGAACTCTACTGCGTGGCCCGCTTGTCTTACCGGGAGGTCGCCAAGGAAGTCGGTGTCGCCGAATCTACGCTCAAGCGGTGGTCAGAGAAGTACGGCTGGCGCAAAAAGCGGGACCGTATCGCACAGGCCGAGGCGGAACTTCGTGCGGACACCATCATGGCCCGGTCGGTCATGCTGAAGAAGTTGATCGATTCGAAAGATGCCCAAACCGGCTTTGCCGTGGCCTCGCTGGAATCTCTGGCCATGCGACAGGCCGAAGCGGAACGCGCGGGCAAGGCTCTGGAAGCTGCCACCCGAAGTGAAAAACGCCCCATCCGCACCGCCGGAGACGCCGTCAAAGCCCTGCGTGAAGCCATTGAAACCAAGCTGGCCATGCTGCTTGCCTCGCCGGAGGATATTGACTTCAAGGCCGTAGCCGACGTGCAAAAGGCACTGAAGCTGGTGACAGAGATGGAAGCTGCAGCCAGGCCCGCGGAAGATACCACCAAGACCAAGGGGCTCTCCGCTGATCTGGAAGCCCGTATCCGCGAGATATTGTAGGGGGATCATCTGATGGCCAAGCTGCTGCCGTACCAGAAGCGTTGGATCAACGACCGCGCCCCGGTCAAATTCTGGGAGAAATCCCGCCGTATCGGCGCCTCGTGGGGCGATGCCGCGGACAGCGCCCTTGTTGCCTCCAAGGTCAAGGATGATGGCGGTATGTCCACATACTACCTCTCCTACAACAAAGACATGACCAGGCAGTATGTGGCCGATGTGGCGGGCTGGGCCAAGAAGTTCAACCTTGTTGCCGGAGAACTGGAAGAAATCGTGCTGGCGGATGAGGACAAGGACGTCACCATTTATCAGGTCCGGTTCGCTTCCGGTCATGTGGTGCAAGGCCTTTCGTCCAATCCTTCAAACCTGCGCTCCAAGCAGGGCCGGGTGCGGATAGACGAAGCCGCGTTCGTAGAGGACCTCGGCGAACTGCTCAAGGCCGCCATCGCGCTCACCATGTGGGGCGGCGACGTGGCCGTAATCTCCACACACAACGGCGAAGATTCCGAGTTCAACCAATATATTCAGGATATCAGGGCGGGAAAACGGGAGTACTCTCTGCACCGCACCGACCTTGATGATGCGTTGGCCGAAGGGCTGTACAAAGCCATCTGCTCGGCCAAAGGCCTGACGTGGAGCGTGGAAGCGGAGATCCGATGGCGGCAGAAGCTTATTGCCGATTATGGCGATGGCGCGGACGAGGAACTCTTCTGCGTCCCCAGCCGCTCAAGCGGCAATTGGCTAAGCCGCAACCTTATTGAACCTTGCATGAGTGCCGAGATCCCCGTGCTGCGTTGGTCTCCTCCCACGGCGAACTTCGTGGACTGGCCACTGGACCGGGCCTACCGCGAGGTGCAGGACTGGTGCGAAGGCGAACTCCGCCCCCTGCTGGATAAGCTCCACCGTGAATATGTTGGGTGCCGTCATTTCTTCGGTGAAGACTTCGGCCGTTCCGGTGACCTGACCGTCGATGTTCCGCTTCTCGAACTGGAGAACCTTTCCCTCGTTACACCGTTCCTGCTGGAACTCCGCAACGCCCCGTACCGCACACAGGAACAGATGCTGGCCTACTTTGTAGACCGCCTGCCGCGCTTTTCCGGTGGGGCGCTGGACGCACGCGGCAACGGGCAGGCCCTCGCGGAATACGCCCGGCAGCGGTACGGCCCGGAGCTGATCCAAGAGGTGATGCTGTCACAGGGCTGGTACCGGGAGCACATGCCCCCGCTCAAGGCCCGGCTGGAAGACCGCACCATACTGCTACCCAAGGATGCCGGAGTGCTGGACGATTTACGCGGCATCAAGGTGTTCAAGGGCATTGCACGCCCGCCGGAGGCCAGCATCAAGGGCAAAGATGGGCAACGTCACTGCGACAGCGCTGTGGCACTGGCTTTGGCCCTGTATGCCTGCAACAGCATCGAAGCCGGTGAGGAGTGGGCCTGTGCAACCGCTGGTGGTGGAATGGCCCGCAGAATGACGCACGGATACTAACGAGGATTACATGAAGACACCCGTATTGTACGGACCTGATGGGTCCGTGATTGATTTTTCCAGCGCCGCCGATCGCGCTGCACTGGGAGAGCAACTCGCCACCCGCCGCAATGCCCTTGGCGGTTTTGATCTTGGTGCAGCATTGGGCTGGCTGCCGGACCCTGATCCGGTGCTCCGTAAACGTGGGGACAGCGTTCACGTATTGGAAGACCTTATGGCCGATGATGAGGTCACACAGGCTATTCAGTCCCGCAAGCTCAAGACCTTGAACCGCCGCGAGTATCGTTTTTCTCCGGGGGCCGCCAATGGGGAGGAGCCCACTGCACAGGCCGAACGGCTGTGCGACGATATTGTCCGGGACTTTGAGCAATTGGACATGGATGTGCTGATCAGTGGCATTCTCGATGCGCCGTACTTCGGCATGACGCCCATAGAACTTGTGTTTGTCCCGGATGGTGGACGGCTTCGCCTGGTCGCGGCTGACCCAAAACCGGTGGAGTGGTTTGCCTTCGATGATGACAACCGGCTCATGTTCCGGGGTGAGTTCTTTACGCAGGCCCGGCCGGTGCACCCGTATAAGTTTGTGCTGGCCCGCCATTTTCCCACCTACAAGAATCCGTATGGGCTGCGTCTCCTGTCCCGTTGCCTCTGGCCTGTGGCCTTCAAGCGTGGCGGCATCGAATTCTGGTGCCGGTTCACGGAGAAATACGGGCAGCCGTGGCTGCTCGGCACCGCCCGCGCCGGTGCCACACAGCCTGAGATCAACCGCATGGCCGCCGACCTTGCCGCCATGGTGCAGGACGCTGTTGCCGTCGTGCCAAACGGGGCCAAGGTGGAAGCCGTGGAGTTTTCTGCCAAGGGTGGTTCCCAGCACCTTGAATTCATCACCCACTGGGACAAATCCATCAACAAGGTGATCAAGGGGCAGACCCTGACCAGCGATGTGGGGAACGGGCACTCCAACGCGGCCACGCAGACCCATTACCAACTACTTGGCGATTATTCTGATGCTGACGCTCTCATGGTGGAAACCGCCATGAACAATATCGCGTGGGCCTATATGCAGGTCAACGCGGCGGGCGAATTTGCGCCTCTCTTCGGTTACGTGGAACCTGATGACTACGCCGCGCAGGCTGAATTGGACACCAAGCTGAAGAATCTCGGTGTGCGGTTCAAGAAAACCTATTTCGTGAGGACCTATGATCTCACGGAAGATGAGTTCGAGCTGGATGGCGAACCAGAAGACGCGCCGAATCACAAAGAACCCAACGCCACTGCAGCCGGAGACACGAACTTTGCCGAGCACGATACGGCAGGCAATCCGGACCCGTATCAACAAGCTTTAGATGCCTTCGTGAAAACGAGCCTGCCGGAAGCTGCCAAGCGAAATGAGAAATTCATGGCCGAGGTCAAGACTGTGCTGCAGGCCGCAGAATCGTGGGAGGACTTGCAGCTCATGCTGGCGGAGCTGCTCGGCAAGTCCATGGACGAGGATGAGCAAGCCGCTTTCATGGGCGACCTGTTGACCAATGCGGACCTCTTCGGCCGTTACGCCATGCAGAGCAAGTCCGATGACCGTTGAGCCTGTAGCGCTGCCCCCCAAAGAGGCCCTTGCCTATTGGCAGGACAAGGTGTCCGTCACCCCGGAGGTGTTCAAGAACCTTTCCGGGCAGGCCCGCGCACGTGCCTTCGCCGTGTCGGGGCTGTCCCGGCAGGACCAGATAGCCGCCGTGCAACAGGCTGTCCATGAAGCCATGGCCAACGGGGAAACTCTCAAAGACTTCAAGGGGCGTATGGACGCCGTACTGGAGGGAGCCAGGCTGCCGCGCTGGCGGCTGGAGAACATCTACCGCACCAACGTACAGAGCGCCTACATGGCCGGGCGTTATGCACAGATGCAGCGTACCACGGCTTTGCGTCCCTACTGGCGCTATGTGGCCGTGGCCGACAAACGCACCCGCCCGGATCATTTGGCGCTGCATGGGCTTGTCTATCCCCACGATCATAAATTCTGGAGCACCTATTATCCACCCAACGGCTTCGCCTGCCGCTGCACAGTGCAAACGCTTTCTGAGCGGCAGGCCAAGCAAAGCGGTGTGGAAATCCAGAAGGATATGCCGGACCTCATTGAGCCGGTGGACCCGCGCACAGGCAATCGTCTTCCGGCCCGTCGCCCGGTGCCCGATGCTGGCTTTGCGGGAAACGTGGGGCAAGACTGGTTACATGGACTCGCACCTTCGGAACTGGACGCCAAGATCAAAGACCTGCCTCTTCCCACGCTTTGCCGCACCGGCGGCACATCCTTTGCCGATCCACAAGCCGGTGCCCCGTGCAGGCCGCCACTGGCCTCATTGGCCAAGCGCCACATCCTGCCGGTTACGGCAAAGGACATTCTGCCCGGGGGCCTGAAGGCGGAAGAGTATGTGGCTGCCTTCCTCAAAGAGTTCAACCTTGCCGATATCAATGCCAGCGCTGTGCATACGATTCCGGGCGGTATCCCCGTCGTTATCGGCAAGGGATTGTTTATCGACAAGAAAACAGGCGGTTGGAAAGTGCTGAAGAGTGGCCGTGAGCAATATCTGAAGCTGTTGGCCAGAACTGTCAAAGAACCGTGGGAGGTCTGGCAGGTGCCAGCGGAGGTGGCAGGAAAGCCTATGCCGGTGTTGCGGCTGATCAGGCTGTTCCGGGATGAGGAGGAAGCCAGGATTGGGGGCTTTGCCGTGTTCAATCTGGTGCGGGGCCGTGAATGGCAGGGAGCCACCACCTTTACCCCCAAGCTCGGCAACGAAGCTGCCATGCTCAAATACATGGAGCGCCAGCGGCAGGGAGCGCTGCTGTATCGCGAGCCCTAAAAAAACAATGGCCCGGAAGAACCGGGCTTCCGAGCCTGCGACACCCTTGCTTCTACCCTCACCCGGACGAGGTTCAGGGTACGCCGCATGAACTATCTGCTTATAGAATACGCCCGCCATTCCGGCGAGTCAACCAACCCCCAAGGAGAAACGCCATGAAATGGACCAAGATAGGCCGCACCGGCCTGCATACCGCCATGTCCGGCCAGCAGGTGCAACTGACGGAGGCAGACTTCGACAAAGTCGTGGCCGCCTATAACCCCAAGGACCACGAAGCCCCGCTGGTGCTGGGCCATCCTGCGAACAACGGCCCGGCTTTCGGGTGGGTGAATCGTCTCAAACGTGAAGGGGAATATTTATTGGCACAGTTTGCCCAGGTTCCCGACAGCCTGAAGAAAGCCGTGGATAATGGCCACTATAAAAAGGTCAGCATGAGTCTCTACCCGGATGGAACCCTCCGGCATGTCGGCCTGCTCGGAGCGACCCCGCCAGCTATCAAAGGCTTGGGCGATATCAACCTCGGCTCCGGGGAAGACACAACTGAGATTCACTTCGACTTTTCGGAGACGCCGGGGCAACCGGCACCAAACCAGCCGGGTATCACCGGCACGGAGAACACAATGGGCGACAAGGAACTCATTGAAAAACTGAAGGCGGACAACGCCCGGCTGGAAAAGGAAAAGGCCGATGCCGACAAGTCCGCAGCCGATGCCAACAAGGCCAGGGAAGCGGCAGAAAAGAGCTTCGCCGAGGCACAGGCGGCAAAGGCCAAAGAGGCCCGCACGGCCAAGGTTGATGCCCTGATCAAGGATGGCAAAGTGCTGCCCGCGGAAAAAGACCGCATCCTCGCGTTTGCAGAGCGCCTTGGCGGCAAGCCCGGCGATGAAATCTGCTTCAGCGAGGGCGAAGGAAAGAAAACCGTTGAAGATCACTTCTTCAACTGGCTTGAAGGGCGCCAGGCCCACGGGCTGTTTGAATTTTCTTCGCCCGATCAGAAGCCCGGCGGTGAAGAAACCGTCAACACCAGCGGCCTTGCCGCCAAGTTCTAGGGGAATAAACCATGAGTGTACATGATGCAGTCATGCGTACCAGCCACACGGTCGTCAGTGTCACGACCGGTACCGGTCCGCACATTGAACGCGAATACCCCAAGCAGGCCGCTGCCGTCATCCCCATGGGCGCAGTCGTCGCTTTGGATGCGGGAAAAGCCGTCATCTATGACCCTGCGGCTGACCCCGCGCAGACTGTCAAAGGCGTGGCCACCTGCAATGCGGCAGGTACCGACCCCGGCATCTCCCTGTGCGTGCTGGGCCGCGTCCGCGCCGACCTGCTCACCGTGTCCGGCGGCGCTGCACCGGATGCCGCAACCCTCGTCAAACTCGAAGAGCGCCACATCTACGCTGAGGAGAGTGTGTAGCCCATGTTTGATCTGAAGCCGTATTTTACCGCAGCTCGTATCGCCAGGCGGTTCGAGGCCGCTCCGCCTCTGACCACTACGGTCATGGACCTGCTGTTCCCGGCGGACGTGCGGGCGAACTATGAATCCCCCGTCATTCCTGTCTCCGACATCAAGCAGGTTGTAGGTGCCGTGCCGGTTGTGCGCCGTGGCAGTGCGTCCATTCCCTTGCGTGGCGAAGATACTGAGACCTCCTACATCGAACCCCTGCCGGTGCGTATCCATGACGAGCTGAGCGCCGTGGATCTTAACAACCTCAAGATCGCCAGCCCCACCACGCTGGAGCAGTGGTCCAATCGCAAGCAGCTGGCTCTGCGAAGGGCGGCCCGCCTCACGTCGGAAGTTCTCTGCGCTCAGGCCGCCTTCGATGGCCGGATTGCTTATCCTCTGCTGCAGTCCAACGGCTCTTTCACCACGTATCAGGTGGATTACGGAGCTCCGCTCGATCATGCCTTGGCAGCCGCTGAGAAATGGGACCATGCCGATGCGAGTCTCATGATTGTGTACGAATTGTTGGAAGACATGGCCACGGACCTCGACAAGGCCGGGTATGGCGGTTCCAAGATCACGTTTGCCGGGAGACTGGCTTTTTCCACGGTGCTCAAGCTCATTGAGGCCACCGACAAGCCCAAAATTCCCGTTCTGGTGGAAAAGGACGGCTCCATCTCGCTTGGTGGTCACACCATCCGCAAGATGGCCGAAACCTACTATGACCCGTCCACCAAGACCACCAAGCCAAAGCTGGCCGACAAGGAAGTCCGCATGATTGCCACCGGCAATACGGCCTTCTTCTACGGCCCCGTGGACGATCTGGACGCCAACCTGCACGCCATGCCCATGTTCATCAAGCCCATCAAGCGGGACAACCCTTCCGGCATCCTGCTGGTCGGCGAATCCAAGCCGCTGCCGGCTGTCGCCCCCGAGGCCACGGTCAAGGCCACCGTCCTCGCGTAATCCCCCACTGTGCGAAGACCGCTCCAGAGGGCCTGAACAAGGCCCTCTGGATGTCGGGCCGAGTCGAACCTGTAACACTAGTTCAAAACTAGTTCAAAACGCCCGGAACAAGCATGTACTGCGAACGAGACGACCTGCACGACTACATTCCTGCCGCGTATCTGGATGCGGCAGACAAGGTAACGCCCGGCATCGTGGGACGAAAGATCGCCAGCGTGTGTGGTGCCATCGACGATGCCCTTCGCCGTCATTACGTGCTGCCTCTCGTCACAGTGCCTGAAACCATCAAGCGCATGGCGGCTGTCATGGCGGCGTATGAAGCTATCGGCGGCATAACGGCGGTGAAGGACGACACCAACGCAGGCAACAAGCTGCTGGTGCTGCAGGATCTCTATAAGCAGGCCCGCAAGGACTTGGCTCTGATCCGGGATGACAAGCTGGAGCTGGGGCTGGATGAGCTGGGGCTGGAACCTTCGACAGGGGCCAACGGCACCCTGGCCGTGGTGACGCGTCCGGCAACACTGAACCTCAAGGGGTGGCGCTGATGGCTGGTGCATCCTTCTCCATGCCCATGGACGGCCTGATGCGGGCCGTGGATGCGGGCATATCGCATGCCCAGCGCACCCAGCAGCTGGCCGAGGCTATCGGCGAGGCGCTCGTTTCCAGTACGCACCAACGTTTTGAAGATCAGGAGCGCCCGGACGGTTCCAAATGGGAGCCATCACTCCGGGCCGGGAACGAAGGCGGCGTTACCCTGACGGACAAGGGAACTCTCAAAAAATCCATAGGGTACGCAGCCAGTCCGGCCAAGGTCACGATCGGCACCAGCATGAAATATGCGGCCATCCATCAGCGCGGGGGAACCATCAGGGGCAAGAAAGGCAAGCTCAAGTTCCCGTTGCCGGGTGGCGGCTTTGCCCAGGTTGATCAGGTAACGATACCTGAGCGTACCTACCTCGGCCTGTCCGGGGAAGACGTCAAGGAAGTGCGAGAGATGATGGTGCAGCACATGCGCCAGGCCCTGCTGGGTGGATGACAACCAATATGAGAAATTTCCTTTTCGACCAGATCATAGAGGCCGCCGCGGCTGCCGGAATACCGGAAGGGGCCGTGGTGCTGAATCCCGAAGATGCTGACGACATCACATTGCCGGTGCCGCGCATTGATGTCCGTTGGGAGACGCAGCGCTTGAATAAGGCGGGCGGCGTTGTGGGTAAATTCGCGTCTCCGGCAGAGCCGGAGCGAAAGCGCACCCTGCGGCGCAGGCTGTATCGGGTGCGGCAGCCCATCACCGTCACCCTGTGGACGAATGATGAGTCCACGTTTGATACCCTGTGCGAATCCTTTGTCCGGGCCTTGCCCCGACAGTTTGCCGACCCTTCCGGCAACCGTGTCACGTGTTCCGTATCCAGCGCGGATTGGCGGGGTTTCACTTCCGCGTTGGTGGAGGTGCTCAAGAAATGGTCGAAAGTTTACCATATAGAATTCAGCGCCATGCTTACGGAAGACACGGAAAGCCCGTGGATTCTGGATGTAGCGCCTAATGCAACCTATCAGGAGGCAGGACGTGAGTAAGGGAAGAAAAGACGAGCCGCTCTCCAGCTCAGACCGCGTCGCATTGCAGCAGGTGGCCGAACTGGCTGCCATACACGGCCTGAAACCGTGGGAACTCGCAGGCATGCTCCGCGCAGAGAGCTGGACGGACGACAAGTCCGTTACCAAAGCCGAATTTGATGCCGCAGTCACCCGGCTGCGCGAACGCCGTGTCGGCGGCGGGAGGTAGCCATGGCCCGTAAGGATGTATTTGAATTTCTGGTGGACGGCACCAGCGGCCTTGTTCCCGGCGATGTGAGCGGCAAGGCTCTTATTGTCGGTGTATGCAGCGCCGGGGAAGTGGGCAAGGTCTACTATCTGGGTAAGCGCAGCGATCTGACCGGCTTGCTGGGTACCGGCCCTCTGGTGGACCGCCTGCAGCATGTCTTTGCCACCGGCGGACAGGACAGCACTGTGCTGGCTGTTCCGGTGGCAGGGTCGCCCGGTGGAACCATCAGCACGCTCAAGCATACCGGCACTGGTCCCGAAGCCCGCGCCAGTGGCCTTCCCGGTGGCAATGCCGATGTGATTGCCGAAATAGTGGATGCCGGTGCTCCCGGCGTTGCCACGTGCAAGTTGAGCAAGGACGGCGGGGCAACATTCGGAGTGGCCGCCGCCGTGCCTGCCAATGGGCAGATCAGCGTTGCCGATACCGGTACCACCATCGTGCTGGCAGCAGGCAATCTAATGGCTGGCGACCGCTACCGCTACTCGGTGCGTGGTCCCATCGGCCCTGTTACCCGCATCGGTTTGGGGCCGGAGATCACTGCAGCGGGAACCGTAAAGGCCGGGGCCGAAGTGGTGCTGCAGATCGTCAAGGGCGGTGACCGCAACGAAGGCCAGTATCGCCTTTCCGTGGATGGCGGCGACAATTTCGGCCCGTATCGCACCATCCCGGTGGATGGTCAGATTCCTGTGGCCGACACCGGCGTTACCATCACCTGTCCGGCAGGCGATTATCCGCTGGGTAGCACATACCAGTTCGACCTGCTTGCCCCGGTGCCCACCATCGCGGACGTTATCGACGCATTGACCATCCCGCTGGAAACAGTGGACCCGGAATTCGTCTATGTGGTCGGTCCGTCCGATTCCGTGGATTGGGCTGCCATGGGCGCACTGGCCGACGACCTTTGGAACCGCCACCGCCCTACGTTTTTTGTGTGTGAGGGCAGACTGCCCGCAGCCGGTGAAGACCTGAATGACTGGGTAACAGCCCTGAAGCAGGAGCGTATGGGGTTTGCCCACCGTTTCGTCAGTGTGTGCGTGGGATTCGGCGAGATCAGCGACCGCACCGGCCTGCGCAAACTCCGCAATGCCGGAGGACTGCTGGCCGGGCGTATCATGGAAGTACCCGTGCAGCGTGATATCGGCCGGGTGCGTGACCAGGGCATCACCGGCATATCTCTGCCGGAAGGCTACACCGAGGCCATGCAGAGCGAACTGGAAGAAGCCGGGTACATCACGCTTACCCGGTACGCCGGGTTGCAGGCCGTCTACTGGGGAACAGCCCGGACCATGGCGGATTCCACCAGTGACTATCAGCGGCTTGAAGTGTTGCGTGTAACGTTCAAGGCTGTGCGCCTCATGCGTCTGCAAGCGCTCAAATCTCTGAAGGATGAACTGGGTGACCCGCTGCAGGGCGCAGACACCAGCGGTTTAGCCTATCTGCGGGCCAATCTCGAAAATGCGCTGGACACCATGGTCAAGGCCAAGCCCAAGGAACTGGCCGGGTATGCCGTCTCAATCCCCATGGATCAGGATTTCGTCAACAATGGCGTGGCCACGGAAACCACCCTCATCGGCATCCCCATCATTGATACCATCAAACTGTTTTCGTCCTACGTCTACGCGGGCGGCAAATTCGATCCGCGCATGGCGGCATAGGAGCTAGACCATGACAGCTAACGCAACCGTCACCGTCAACGGTGCCGTGCACGACTGGGAGAGCGTGAGCATCACCGGTCCTCATGGTGCCTTTGTCGGAATCAGTGAACTTAACTGGAAGGCCAGTCAGAAAAAGAAACGTGTGTACGGCAAGGGTGCTGTTTCCGTAGGGGCTGCGCGCGGCAACTATGAGGCCAGCGTGGATATGACCCTGCTGGTCAGCGAATATCAGGATCTTGTCAGTGCATTACGGGGCGGCATCTTCAAGTCCGTGTTCGATGTGGCCCTCGCTTTCGAACCGGACGGCGCCAAACAGCACGAAGTTATCCTGAAGGGAATTCTCATCGACGATGTGGATGAAGGAACCAAGCAGGGCGATGAAGAAGTAACCGTCAAGCTGTCCGGCACCGCGCAGATGATCATGCGCGATGGTGTGGCGGACTACAAATAAGGAGCAGGCCTGATGGCAGAACCCAAAAGTGAATTGAACGACATGGCAATCACAAGCGATAAATACCGCCCTTTCACCGCGGACTATGAAGACTTCGACGGCAATGACCAGCATATCACTCTGCGTTTTCGTCGTCCTGGCCGTAAGGAACTCACCGTCATCGCCAAGGTGGAAAAGGCCAAACAGTTCGACACAATGTGCAATACTCTGCGTCAGATTATTCACCCGGATGAGAAGGAGCGGATTGCCGAAATTATCCGTGATGAACCCATGCTGGCCATGAGCTTTGCCGATGCTGTGTTCAAAAAATGCGGCGCGGGAGTGGTTGAACCGGGAAACTAGAACAAGCCAGAGCGGCGGTGCGTGGCAACGCCGCTCTGGCCTACGCCGATATCGTGCGCCACTGGCTCAGGGAAGAACCCGCCGAGGATATGGAGGAGTTCGGGGAGCAGATAGCCAGAGCGCTGGAACTGGAAGCACGCATTCTGCGGCAGCAGGGAGCCGTCACCGCCAACCTGATCGCCACCCTTATGGGAGCCAAGTAACATGGAAGTCTTCGACGTCTTCGCCACATTCAGCCTGATGGACAACATCTCCGGCCCGCTCAAGCGGGTTCGGGATTCATTCCGCGCCACCCGCTCGGAAGGGTCGTCGCTGTCTCAGTCCATGGGCAACCTGACCAAGAAGCTGCTGCCTTTAGCGTTAGCCGCCGGGGTGGTGTTAGGGGCCTTTGCCCCTGCTATCGGTGTTGCGGCAGAGTTTGAGGCGGCCATATCCGGCCTTGGGGCAATCAGTCGGGCGAGCGCCTCCGATATGCAGCTGATGCAGCGGTCAGCTCTTGACCTGGGGGCCAGCACAGCCTTCTCCGCGGCCCAGGTTGTGGAAGCGCAGACGGAGCTGGCCAAGAAGGGCTTTACTGCTAACAAGATTGTCGGAGCCATGCCCGGCCTGCTTGATCTGGCGGCAGCAGCGCAGACCGATCTTGCCACAGCGGCCACGGTCACGTCCGGTGCGCTCAACTCGTTTCAGATGGACGCGGCCAAGGCCGGAAAGGTGGCGGACATAATCGCCGCCGCATCCACCACAAGTGCCACGGATGTGGAAGGGCTAGGCATGGCCCTTCAGAACGCCGGTGCCATTGTCGCCAGTTCAGGAGAGGATTTTGCGCTGCTAGCTGCCATAACCGGCAAACTGGCAGATGCCAACATCAACGCTGCCGTGGCGGGCACCGCAACCAAGATCATGTTTACCCGCCTTGCCGCCCCCACCGGCGAAGCCGCCACCGCATTGCAGAAGCTGGGCATCAACACCCGCGATGCACAGGGCAACATGCTTCCCTTCCTGTCTGTAATGGGGAACCTTGAAAGCGCATTGGCGGGTATGGGAACCGGCGAAAAGGCCGAGTACCTCAAGAAGATTTTTGGGGAAGAAGCAGTCGGTTCCGTTACCGCCTTGCTGAGCAAGGGCGTAACCAGCCTTGGAAACTATGCGGACTCCCTGCGTTCCAGTGCCGGTGCTGCAGCCGAGATGGCAAGCAGGCAGTTGGATAACCTCAAGGGCTCCATCACCATTCTCGGTTCCGGCTGGGAGGGGCTGTCCATCAGCATTGGTTCAGTATTCACCCCGGCGCTTACAATTGCCGTCCGGGCTGTCACTACCCTTGTCGGCTGGCTCAACCGACTCGCCTCACACCCCGTCGGCAAAGCGGTGCTGGCCGTGGCCGGTGGCTTGGCCGCCGTCATCGTGGCCGTCACGCTGTTCAGCGCTGCTACATGGGCCGCAACCGCTGCCATGGGCGCACTCAATATTGCCATGCTGGCCAACCCGGTGGGCTTACTCGTAGCCGGACTCATCGCAGGGGCCGTCCTCGTTATCGCATACTGGGAAGAACTCAAAGGTACTTTTTCCGGCATCGGAGCCTTCTTCGCGCCCGCGCTGGCAAGGGTTCGTGCTTTTGCTCATGTATTCTCCGGCGAACTGGGAGCCTCCTTCATACAGCTGGGCGACGCACTTGGGGAAGTGTGGAAAGCTATGGCGGACTCTTTCGGCATGGTGGGTGATGCCCTTGCCGAAGTCTTCAGCCTGCTTGGTTCCGAAGGGGATGAAAATATCTCTTTCTGGCGCACGCTGGGCGAAATCGTCGGCGTGGTCGTGGGCGGGGCATTCAGAATGCTGGCTGCGGCCGTTCGTATGGCCGTCGTCCCCATCAAGATGGTCACCGGCGTCATAAGCACCATGATCAGCTACTTCAAAGGCGATATTTCTCTATACGAGTCGGGCCGCAGGCTCATCGGCACCTTTGTGGACGGCATTACCTCCATGGCCAGGGCTCCGTTTGAAGCGGTCTCCTCCATCCTTGGCCGGGTGCGTAATCTGTTGCCGTTTTCAGATGCCAGGGAAGGCCCGCTGTCTCAGCTCACACTCTCTGGCCAGAAGGTCATGGATACGCTGGGTGAAGGCATCACAGGTGCCGCACCGCGGTTGCGGGCCACGGCGGTAGATGCGCTTTCCGGCGTGGCTATTGTCACCGGGCAGGCCCCTAATACCGCAGCTGCCAACGCCAAGGGAGCGCAAGCCGGTCCGAGGCGTGAGCAGGCCAGCCGTGAGAGCGGCCGTGTCGTAATCCAGCATCTGTCCGTAACCCTGCCCGGTGTGAAGGACGGGGAAGGCTTCGTGGCGGCGCTGCAACGTCTCGTGGCGGAATTCGACGGTTCCGCGTCCGGACTCAGCCAGGTGAAGGAGGCATAGCATGGATGGCCTGCTGACCTTCGAGCACGGCGAGATCCGCCTCGGCGATACCCTCGTGCCGGGTGTCCTGCAACGCCTGAGTGTTGGCGGCAGAGTCCGGTACGACGAAGCCATGCAGGATGGCCTTTCCGGCAAGACCAAAACCCCCATGGGCTGGGAAGATAGCGAGGTTTCAATATCGCTGCTTCTGCTCACAGACGATGACAGTGATTGCTTTGACAAGCTGGCCGAACTGAACCGCCTGTTCAAGGGCCATGACAATGCCGCCAACCCCCGAGTGCTGCGGGTGGCCAATCCGCATCTTGCCGCGCGGGATGTGGATCAGGTGGTCTTTGATTCGCTTGATTCCAGCGAAGGCAACAATGACGACACTGTTGAGGCGACGTTGCGCTTCATGGAGCATCGTCCGCCTATTCAGATTTCCGAGCAGCGGGCGACCGGCGTAGCCGGTGCAGCGCCCACCAGTTCCACGACCACAGAACCGGGGCTTTCTCCCAGTATACTGGGGGGCCGCTAATGAGCCTGCAACAAAACACTATAGCCGGAATCAATGTCCGTGTCGTCATTGACGGTATGGTGGTGGCCCGTTGCCCCCGGTGTGTTGTTTCCTTCGACCGCCATACCGTTACCAGTTACGGCGAGATTGATGTGCCTGATCCTGAAGGCGTATTGATGCAGCGCGTGAAACCTGGTCAGCACGTGTCTGTCCGCTTCGGCTACCGGGGCCAGCCCGCGCGGGAATGGACCGGTCTTGTGGATGGATGGCGGCCGGGGTTTGGCCGTAACCGCGACCAGCTTACTGTGCAGGTGCTTGGCCCGGAGTTCGCGCCTTTCATGCGTACCCGTGTAACGGAAGCCTACATGGATGAAACGGCCGATGTACTTGCCCGGCTTATTCTGGCCAAGACCGGCTGCACTGTCGGCACTGTGGACGTGCCCGCCGTGAATCTGCCCCGGCTCACACTCCGCGATGTGCCGGTGTGGCAGGCCATGGAACAACTGGCCCACAGCTGCGCCATGGCCCACGGGCAGGATATGAGCCACCACGCCCTCTGGCTGGATGATGCCGGAGCAATTCAATACGGCCCGCACAATGATGAGCCGGAGGCGGTGCCTGTTATCGCCACCGGAGCGGGGTTGATTGCGCACAACCCTGCTCAGTCACCCAAAGCGCGGGGAAGCGTGGAAACTTTTCTGTTACCAGGTATGCGGGATGGTCGCCTTTTCAAGTTGCAGGATGTCCGTCGCGGCATTGATGCCGAATACAGGGCCGTACACGTGGAACACCACATAGAGCAGACCAAAGCCAGGACATGGCTCTGGTACGGAGGCGAATATGAACGGTTCTGATACCGATCTGCTCCGGCTTTTCAAGCGTGTGGTGGAATTGTCCATGCCCAATCTGCGCAGCTACTACCGTGTTACCCGCAAGGCCAAGGTGGTGCAGAGCTATGCCAGTGACGGCCGCTACTGGGCGGACGTGCAACCCCTGCGTAACGATGACACCCCGGACCCGAAAGAGCCGGTGGTGCCCAAGGTGGAAATCCCCATCCTGTGGGGCGGCCCGGAACGCGGTGTTGTCTGCCCGCCCATGGTCGGTACTCTGTGTGACCTCAGCTATTACGATGGAGATCCCAACTACCCGCGTATCAGCAACTTCCGTTGGGAAGGCAATGTCGCCCCGGCCTGCGAGGTGGGCGCGTTTGTGATCCAGCTGGACCCGCGCACCTACATCAAGATTGATGCAGGCAAGAACCTTATCGAGGTCACCCCTGCCAACCGGGTGGCCACAGTGGGCGGCAACAAGACGGAGACAATCGACGGGGTGTGGACGATTAAAGCCCCACTTATCATTCAGGAAGGGAACGTGCAGGCAACCGGCGCTGATGGGGAGGTAGGAACAACAACGGTCAAGGCACACACCCAGCAAGAAGGCAGCATTACCGTGCTGGGGCATGTGCAATGTTCCTCGCTGTCAGTTGCCGACAATGTGGATATTGGCGGCAACCTGAATACTGCGGGGGAGAGTTTTGCGGGGACAAGAAGCGGGGGGATGTAACTATTTTGCTAATAGACCGAAGAATTTTAGGATGTATTGGCTAATAACTGTCATTACTATACCTGCCACACAACCCCAAATGAAGTCAGCTATACTCTTCTGCGGCAGTATTAAATTTTTTATTTTGTTTACTGTATTGTTTTCTTCAAGTTTGTCGAGACCCTTGGCTGTTATTTTGCAGGTTAAATTCTTATGTACATCTCCTGATTTACGGTACTCAACAAACCCATGTTCGCAAAGATAGTCTAACTCACAGATTATTTCAGAGTTGTAGCTATTCTTATGTATGAATTGCTTTTGGGGAATGTCTCCAAAATATCCAAGTATCGAATGGAGTTCTAGTATGAAGATGTGGCGCTCTCTGGTTTCAGCCAACGTTTTTAATATATGAAGTTGTATTTTTTTATTCATGGTAAAATAAATGGCTTCAGTAACAAAAATTTTCGGCCAAGACATAGCCCTTACATCAGATATGCAGGCCCGCGTGGCCGCCAACGGTGAACTTATCCTCACTGATGGGGCTGACACCGGCGTGCAGGATATCTGGCTGGCCATCTACACCTACGTGGGCACGCTCTTCTATGACACCGAGTTCGGGAGCCGTATCCCGGACTGGTTCAAGGAAGAAAACACCACGGCCAATAGACTGGGATTTATTGCAGAAGTCAAACGGATTGTGCGTAAAGACCCGCGCGTGCAGCCGGGTACGGAACGGTGCTCCATCTCCGCATGGGACAACACCGGCATTACCGCCGAGGCTGCATGGCAGTGGATTGGTGATGATCACCCATACAACCTTGTGTTCCGGGCCAGTGCCGAAGACGGAGCCGTAAAACTGAAGCAGGTGCTTGCCGATGTCCGCCCAGACGCCTCGACTCTCTAAAACGCTTGATGAATGCCGCCAGATGCTCTTTGCCCGTATCGAAGAAGTGCAGGACGAGTATCAGGCCAAGGGATGGCTGCCGTTGCGCCTGAACCTGAACAAGGGCGTGGTGCGCGGCCTGATCGAGATTTTCGCATGGGGGTTGTATCAGCTGTACCAGTTTCTTGCCGCCATTCTTGTGGAGGGCATCCCCAAGCAGGCCAGCGGTGAATGGCTGGACCTGCACGCAGATCAGGTCGAGCAACCGCGCAAGCAGGCCACCAAGGCCACGGGCAAATTACGGTTTATTCGCCAGACCGCGCAGGGCAACACGCTTATTCCCGCAGGCCGCATTGTACGCACCATGCCGGACGGCACCGGCGCAACATACCGTTACATCTCTATTGCCGACACGGTTATAGCTGAGGGCCAGACCGAAGTGGCCGTGGCTGTTGTCGCCGAGGAGTACGGAGCCGCCGCCAACCTGACCGCGGGACAGGCGCTGGAGCTCATTACTCCGGTCAAGGGCATTACCGCCGTGGAAGTCCGGGCCGATTGGCTGGATACCGAAGGCGCGGATACCGAACCGGACAGGCTGGTACAGGCCCGTTATCCCTTGGCATGGCAGGGCAACAACGGTTCCTCATATCACGTCTACAAGCGGGCCGCGTTGGGAGTAACCGGTGTGGTGGCCTGTACCGTGCTGGATCAACATCCCCGTGGTCAAGGCACCGTGGACGCGATCATCAAAGGCGCGGCTGGCATTCCTACCACCGACCTGCTGGATAAGGTGCGGGCCGCCATCGATGCCGAGGTTTTCGTAAATGACGATCTGCTTGTCAAAGCCCCGCAGGCCATTGCGGCGGCGATTACCGGAACTCTGTTCCTGTTACCGGGCACGGTAGTTGAAACCGCGCTGGGAGCAGCGGAAAAGCGCATTCGTGCGCTGTTCACGGACCCGACTACCGTTTCGGGTATATCTCCCCTGCAGATTGGAGAAGATCTGGCATTGGACCGCCTTACAGCCGCGGTCATGGCGGTACCCGGTGTCAAACGTGTGGAATGGACCGGCCCCGCAGCGGATGTGGTCGTGCCCGACGACGGTTTGGCCATTCTGCAATCATTGACGCTCAGCCATATGGAGGAAGCTGCATAATGGCCCGCGTTTTCTGGCCATACTTCCGAGATGTGCTGCGCTGGCCGCTCATCTTTCGCCCCGGACCGCTGGCGGCGCTGGTCGAGGGGATAGCCCGTGTCTTTGACGACGTGCGCGAGGACATCCTCTGGCTTCGGGATCAGCTCAACCCCGCCACCTGTGAAGCTGATGGCGTTGATGATCTGGCGTCCGGACGCGGCATTGAGCGTCACCCGCTGGAAACGGCCGCGCAGTTCCGCAACAGAGCCGTTACAGCCTACGCGTGGCATCGGCAGGCGGGCAAGGTGCGCGGCATGTCCCGCATACTGGAACACTACGGCTATCCGGGATGCTCCATCCGTAACATGCGTGATGACGACCCGGAGCGCTGGGCCGAGTTCATGCCCGTTGTGCCGGTCGGCAGCGGGCTGGACATGCAGGATTACGCGCTCATCACATGGGCAGCGCAGGAAACCAAACCGGCCCGCTCCAAACTGGCGGGGCTGAACACCCGCCACAGAGCCGCCAATGCCGCGACGCACAGCGCCATGGCGCTCGTGCTGTCCTCCGTGGTGCGGCTGGAATACGAGCGCCCGGACTCTACCAAGGTCGCCGGGGCCGTCCGGATAGCCGGGCACATGCATATTGTCAGCAGAATCAGATTATAAGGAGAGCACCGTGAGCCTTATCATTACCAAAGCGGGCTTGTTGGCCCTGAGTGCGGCAGAAACGTCAGGCGCGAAGCTGCAGGCTACCCATATGGCCGTAGGCGACGGCTCGGGCCAGCCCCCGGAACACACCAACGCATCCACGGCGCTCGTCAATGAAGTTTGGCGCGGCGCGCTGGATGCCATCACCCTGCGAGAAGACGGGCAGACGGAAAGCGGGCAGGCCGTGGAATTCCGCGCCCACATCCCCATGACAACAGGTGGCTGGTATATTCGTGAAGTTGCTATCTATGCGGATGATGTGCTGCTGGCCATTGGTGCACATCCTGTCATGTGGAAACCCTCGCCGGACGACCCCACCAAGCTGGAGCATACCATTTATGCCCCTGTGGTTTTTGGTAACGCCGCTACCCTTGCGCTGACCATTGATCCGTCTAAAGTTCTTGCCACGCAACAGGCCGTGGATGAGGCAGTTGCGGCACACAACGTCAGTCCCAACGCCCACGGTAACGTTTTTAAAGCTCTTGATGACCACATCGGGGACCAAAACGACCCGCATGCAACGCTGCCGCCTGGTGGCGATCCGGGGCAGACAATCATCAAGCAGACAGATGGACGTCTTGCGTGGGGCGCTGTTACGGGTATGCCTGTGGGCGCATTGCTTTTTTCCACCACCGGCACACCGCTGCCCGGCACAGTGGCGGTCAATGTTAAACAAAAATTTACACTGGGCACCTACCCCCAGCTGGAAGCATGGGTGCGCAGCTGCGGGGGCTATCTGGCCACAGAGGCGGAATGGGACGCAGAGGCCGCTGCACAGGAAGGCTCCTGCGGCAAGTACTGCCTGACGGATACGCATATCATTCTGCCTTGCTACAGACACTACTTCTCGGCCGCGCAGAATGGTGCGGCGGGTAAGGCGGCAGGCGACTGGGCCGGTGATGCCATACGGAACCTTACTGGTGAACTCAAGTCATCCACTTCGCCTAACAGCCTTTTCCCAAGTCTCAGAGACACCGCTTCTGCAACCGGCGTCTTTCAGGTCAATGCAGAAGACCTTGGCGGGCGTATTGACCAATCCGTGAACACATACATTGCTGCGGAGCGTGTCTTGTTCGACGCTTCCCGCGTGGTCCCCACGGCCGACGAAAACCGCCCGAAAACCAGTTATCTGCTGCCCTGCATCAAAGCCTTTGATGTGGCTGTAAATACCGCACAGGTGGACATGCAGGCTCTTGCTGCACAGGTCAGCGCCATTAACGGCAACAAGGTTGACCGCAGCGAGTGGACGCAGAGTCTGGGCGAAAGCGGCTGGCAACGGCTGCCCAGCGGGCTGATTCTGCAGTGGGGCACCGGTTCTGTATCAACTGGAGTCGCCACAGAGGTAACGCTGCCGATCGCCTACCCGAACGCGCAGCTGTCTTGCGTTGCTGTTATCGGCATTGACTACGGTTCTGTCGGCAACGACGCCATCGCTGTATACAACAGGATGGCAGGCAAGTTCACCCTGAAGGGAGAACACTCCGGTTCAACTGTAATGCCATATTCATACATCTCCATCGGCTACTAAGGAGGCCGCGCAATGAAATACAGCCCTTCAACAAACGCATTCTACCATCCCGCAGTTCACGGCCATGCCATTCCTGCCGATGCCGTGGCCGTCAGTCCCGAAGAGCATGCCACACTGCTGGCCGCACAGGCGCGGGGGCAGATAATCCGGCCCGATGAAAACGGCTGTCCCGTGGCTGTTACGCCCGCCGCACCGCCTGCGCCTACCCGCGCAGAACTGTACACGGCAAAACAGACGGAAATCCGCGACGGGGCCGAATCCATGCTGACCGCGCTGGCCGCGGAGTACGCTCCGCTGGAACGCCAGACATGGGACCAGCAGGCGGCAGAGGCCGAAGCCCTGCAGGCGGATGCGGACGCACCGGCCCCGCTGGTGCGGGCCATTGCCGTCACGCGGGGCATGCCCGTGGGTGAGCTTGCCGCCCGTATCCTTGCCAACCGCACCGCATGGGTTGCCGTATCCGGCCATGTGGTAGGCCAGCGCCTTGCCTATCAGGACGCGTTGGAAGCAACGCGGGGACTGGACGATGTGCAGGCGGCAGACGCCATACAGGGCATCAACCCCGTCTACATACTGCCGGAGGTCAACAATACTTAATGAGTGTGGTGAAGTTGGAATAATCTGCAACTTCTAGTGTTCTCTGACAATTGATAGCGATGCAAAAAACGAAAGCGGCCCGGTAGGTGCCGGGCCGCTGACATACTGTTGGAGCAGGCGGGGGACCACAATCCCCCACCGGCGCGGTGTTCGCCCACCGCACCACGGCCCCACGGATGTTTACGAGACTTCCGTAGAGATATACCGCTGCTCCGGTTGCCTGATCAGGCCGGAATGGTTGTATCCGGGGGCAAGCAATCTGACAACCAAAATGAGAAAAGAGATACGCTGTGGCCACTGCAATAAGCTGTTGGCCAAGGGAGAGGTCGCGGAACTGGAAATCAAGTGCCCGCGTTGTGGAACATTCAACCATGTGAGTGCCGAGAGCCCCAAGACAGAACGGCAGGACCGTCAAAACGGATAACTACATGACTGACGAAAGGAAGCTTCCATCTCTGCCGAAGGAGGCACCAGGGCGCCCCGCAACAGAACGCTACCGGGAACAATTTGGTGTGATTGTACTTTGCACTGATGAGGCAGAGCACAAAGAAGTGTATGAACGTCTGATAGCTCTTGGGTTTAAATGCAAGGTGGTGCGTACATGAGGATCAAAGTGCACAACACCTGCCCGGACTACAACAGCTACCGCGCCGCGAGCGTTAAAAGCCTTTTTAATGTGGAACAGGGAAACCACTTCACCCTTGAGGCGGACTTGCCCGTCGAAGAAGTCCCCTGGCAGATAGGGCTCGTTATAGGGCCGTCGGGTTCAGGCAAATCGTCAATAGGAAAACGGTTGGGTGAAGCAGGCTTTTGTTTTCACCAAGAATCCGCATGGCCCGCCGATGCCCCTATTATCGACGCCATCGCCAAAGATGGAAACTGGCAGGATGTGACGGGGGCGCTCTCGGCTGTGGGGCTGGGAGATGTGCCCTCATGGCTGCGGCCCTATCATGTACTTTCCATGGGTGAACGCTTCCGGGCTGAACTGGCCCGCATAATCAGTGAGCCGCCCGCAAAGATAGTTATCGACGAGTTCACCTCTGTGGTTGACCGGCAGATAGCAAAGGTCGGCGCCCATGCATTTGCAAAGGCGTGGCGCAGGACCGGTGGGCAAGCCGTATTGCTATCCTGCCATTACGACATCGTAGAGTGGGTGCAACCTGACTGGATGTTTGATACGGCGACCGGCCAACTTGCACGGGGGTGCCTTCCACGCCCCCCAATTACACTGGAAATCCGACAATGCGGCTGGGAGTGGTGGCCATACTTTGCACCGCATCATTATTTAAAACTACCACAAATGATTGCGGCCACATGCTATGTGGGCTTCATTGACGGTATACCGGTGGCGCATCTGGCGGTGAGCACCCGGTCACGTTACGAAGCGCGGGCCTGCCGGCTGGTTGTTATGCCAGAATGGCAAGGAGCCGGGGTCGGCCTGCGTTTTCTGAATGCCGTATGCGATATGTGGCGGCGAGGCAAAAACCGCTATGGTATACCAATGCCCGTTTTGTTTCATACTTCACACCCCGGCCTTGCGGTTGCCCTGCGCCGTCGACCGGAATGGTGCCAGGTCAGCGCCCGGCTGCATGGTGAAAGTAAGATTCGAAGCCGGGATAGTATAGCCAGAAGCGCCCGCAAGAGGGGAAAGCAGTCCCCAAAATCGGGTTATGGAGGTCACTTCCGGGCGGTACAGGGCTTTCGCTACATGGGAGATCGCCCATGAAGGTGGCCATCTTAGGACAAGGCTGGTTGGCCACAGAGGTTTTGCACGCGCTAGGCGGAATACCGGCCCTTAGTATTGTGGCCGCTTCACCGGAAAAAACTGATGACCGCTTTATGCTTGCCCTGAAACACACGGGGGTTCCGGTCATACCAAACCTTAAGCATCTGCCGCACTGCGACCTCATGGTGGCAGCCCACTGCCATCGTTATATCGGTGCGGGGGCTTTACTCAAAGCCCGACACGGGATTCTCGCCTATCACCCGTCGCTGCTCCCAAGGCACCGCGGGCGTAACGCAATCCACTGGACGCTGGCCATGCGTGATCCCATAGCCGGTGGCTCTGTTTATCTGATGGACGATGGTGTTGATACCGGAGACATTGTCTGCCAAGACTGGTGCCATGTTCTGCCGAACGATACCCCACAGACCTTGTGGCGGCGCTCTCTGGGGCCAATGGGGGTGCGCCTTCTCACCCAGGCCGTCACATGGCTTGTAAGAGATGGCACCTTGCATACAATGCGGCAAGATGAACGATGCGCCACATGGGAGCCAGCATTGGCCCGTGAGCCTCTCAAAAATACAATCTAAAAACAGGTGCCCCGGAATACCGACCGGGGCACCAAATTTTAACTCTCGAATTTCCCATTTTGAAATGGCAAAATTCTCAAATAGAGTGTCAGCTTACACCATTTTTTAACATGCTGTAGATACAGCATTTTCACGGCTTGCGACTTTACGCAAATTTTACGCATTCGCGCGTAAAAAAATGCGTAAAATAGACTGATTTTGAACAGTACGAAAAAAGGCCTGATCGGCGGAAACCCGCGTCAGGCCTTGAAATTTCTGGAGCCAGCAAACAGAATTGAACTGTTGACCTGCTGATTACGAATCAGCTGCTCTACCAACTGAGCTATGCTGGCAAATGAGAAGGGCCTTATAGCCTCATCCTGTGCACAGGTCAACAGTCTCCCGTTGTCCAATTACATTTTATTTACGACATTCCGGCACAGTGGGCACCGGCTGCGGTTATTTTGCCCTTTTCCTGTTTTCTTGCTATCTGGCAATAAAGAAGAAAACAGCTTATCAGGAATAATTATTGACAAGCTGCTTATTCTTGAATAGAAGCGTTCTTAACAACTTGTTCAACCAACTCATCTTCAGGAGAAATCTGAATGAAATCCTTGAAAGGAACCCGTACTGAAAAGAACATTCTGACCGCATTTGCCGGAGAATCTCAGGCCCGCAACCGTTACGACTACTTTGCAGGTCAGGCCCGCAAAGACGGGTATGTGCAGATTGCACATGTGTTTGAAGAAACCGCCCTGCATGAAAAAGCACACGCCAAGCGCCTGTTCAAATTTCTTGAAGGCGGTGAAGTGACAATTTCTGCCGGATACCCCGCAGGCGTCATCGGCTCCACACTGGACAATCTGTTTGCGGCAGCCGAAGGCGAACATCATGAGTACGAGCAAATGTACCCTGAATTCGCCGCCATTGCCAAAGAAGAAGGCTTTGATCAGCTTGCCAAGGTGTTCATGAACATTGCCGTGGCCGAACAGTACCACGAGCGCCGCTTCCTTGCCTTTGCTCACAATATTGAAAAAAATGTCGTTTTCCAGCGGCCTCAGACCGTGGTGTGGCGTTGCCGTAACTGCGGATACAATCACGAGGGATCCGAAGCTCCCGACCTGTGTCCCGCATGTGCCCACCCCAAAGCTTTCTTCGAGCTTTTCGCTCCTGAATGGTAAGTTTCCGTTGCGCCTACCAGCGCACAAGGCGCCCGCTACGGCGGGCGCCTTTCTTTTTTTGCCTGAAAAATCCCTGTCCCACAGAGACACCTGTGAACAAAATTGCAATTTTTTGCAGTAGCAAGTCCGGAATCTGGAATTCTGCTGACAAAAAAATGAAAAAAATATGTTTTTGTCGAAAAAAGGCTTTTTTTACGTTTATGTCAAAAAAACATAAAATTATAAATATTAAAACGCATCATGACAAAAGTGAACGCTTGAATAGCCTAATGCATGATAACACAATATAAAATCATACAGGCAAAAAATTAACAGACTAGCAAACTTTGACTACCGCAATCAATGCATTGCATTTTTCTCAAAAAATTTGAAAGTTAAAATATCAATTTCCATAATCACATATGCTTTTTTATAAAAACAGATAATAAATTCATACATTGCCAAAAATATAAATCATATATTTTTTTCATTTCCTGTTTGCCCCGCCGAGCGGTTACACGCTATATGGGCTGCCTTACAGCGAAATCATCCTTATGGAGGCCTTATGAATACCCCCGTGAAGAATAATGACGTGCTTGGCACCACTAACCGTGGCAATATTGTCGAATCCGGGCTGTGCAGCCTGTGCCGCGCAGACTGTATGGGTAAATGCGAAACGTGGCTTTCATGCCTTAAAGGTCGCGACACCCTGTACCCGCGCGATTTCGGGCTGGTTACCGCCGGCAGCGGCAACACCACACATGTGGGCGTTTCATACAATTCTCTGCGCATTCAGGGCTACAACTACGGTGCCCACGGCATGGGTGAAAACGGCAGCAAAGCTCAGTCCGGCGATGCGCTTTTCACCGATGCTTCGCTGGAAACCAGCTTTGGCGCCGACGAAAAGACCAAATGCCGTTTCCCGCTGATGACCGGCGCTTTGGGTTCCACCTTTATTGCCGCGAAATACTGGGACTCTTTTGCCGTGGGCTGCGCACTGTGCGGCATTCCCATTGTGGTCGGTGAAAACGTGGTGGGCGTGGACCGCAAATCTTCACTGGAAAACGGCCGCATAACCAGTGCGCCGGAACTTGAGCGCCGCATCAACACCTATCTGCGCTACTACGACGGCTACGGCGCCATCATCGTTCAGATGAACGTGGAAGATACCCGCAACGGCGTGGCCGAATACATCGCCGAAAAATACGGCGACAAAGTCATTCTGGAGCTGAAGTGGGGACAGGGAGCCAAAGACATCGGCGGTGAAATCATCGTTGAAAGCCTTGATTACGCTCTGTTCCTGCAGGAGCGCGGTTACCTTGTGGACCCCGACCCCTCCCGTGCGGAAGTTCAGGAATCTTTCAAGTCCGGCGCCATCAAGGGTTTTGCCCGTCACAGCCGTCTGGGCTACACCAATCTCGGCACGTGGGAGCAGGTTCGTGAAAACTTCATGAACTCCGTTGACTACCTGCGCAAGCTCGGATTCAAACGTATTTCTCTTAAAACCGGTTCGTACGGCATGCAGGCTCTGGCCATGTCCATCAAGCTTGCCACCGAAGCCCGTCTCGACCTGCTGACCATCGACGGTTCCGGCGGCGGTACCGGCATGAGCCCCTGGGACATGATGGAAACCTGGGGTGTCCCCTCCATCCTGCTGCATGCAAAAGCCTATGAATATGCTTCGATGCTGGCAGCCAAGGGTGAACGTGTTGTAGACATGTCGTTTGCCGGTGGTTTTGCCAAATCCAGCCAGATTTTCAAGGCGCTGGCACTGGGCGCACCGTATACCAAACTTATCTGCATGGGCCGCGCCATGATGATTCCCGGCTTCCTCGGCTCCAACATCGAAGGCGTACTGCGCCCCGAACGCCGTGAAGCCGTATGCGGCAACTGGGACAAACTGCCCCGCACGGTGACGGACTTCGGCACTACCCCCGAGCAGATTTTTGCCGGATGGTATGACGTGCAGTCCAAGGTGGGCAAAGACGAAATGAAAAACATTCCGTTCGGCGCCGTGGCCATGTGGTCCATGGTCGACAAACTGGGTGCCGGCCTGCAGCAGCTGATGGCAGGTGCGCGCAAGTTTGAACTTTCCTGCATTTCGCGCGAAGACATTGCGGCCTGCAACCGCGAAACAGAAAAGGAAACGAGAATTCCTTTCATCACCGACGTGCAGGACGAATTTGCCAAAGCCATTCTGCGCAGCTAAGGACTGACAGATCAGTCCGCTTTCCATACCAGACAAGGGGCGCATCCTTCGGGATGCGCCCCTTTTTCAGCATTACAGGCTGCAGTATGCCATACGGCCGGGCGGAACACAGCAGACTACCGGACAAAGGCAGGTCATTGTCGCCGACAGCCTGCACGGCAGAACGACAGAAGCCATGCAGTACATGCCGCAGACAAGACAACTGCCGGACCGCAGCCCTGCCCATGCCCGAAAGATAAGGACATCATAGCCGTTCAGCAGGGCATCAGCTATGGGGCTGCAGCGGAGCCGGCGGCACCGGTACCACCGCAGCTTTTCTGCTGCACACGGCAGACCGCACCGGAACACGCGTATAGATTAAAGCACCTGCCAGCGCTGTAAACGGCGCCACCAGCACCAGCCCGAGACTGCCCACCAGAGTTTTAACAACCTCGGCTGACACGTAAATCATGTTGAACATATTGGCCAGCGGCACTCCCTGAGCCATGAATGCCATAAGTAACGTGACAAAACCACCTGAATAGGCCAGCAGCAAGGTGGTGGTCATGGTCCCTACAACAGCGCGGCCCACGCGTATGCCTGAAATAAAAGCTTCTGCCGTGCTGATGGAAGGATGACGCGAAACAACCTCGTGCTGACTTGCGGCCACATCCATGGCCAGATCCATTACCGCACCCGAAGCGGCAACAAAAACAGCCCCCACATAAATACCTGTAATATCCAGATGAGCGTATCCGGCATAGAGCATGGTCTCTGCAAAGGGCATAACGGCACCGTGCAGCTTCAGCGCACCGGCCGCCCATACTGCCAGCAGAGAACTGGCCCCGACCCCCAGCATGGCGCCCAGAAAGGCCGTCACCCCCAACCGGCTGATACCGGCCACCAGAAACACAATAACCGCCGTCAGCACCGCCACAACGCCGAAAGCCAGCGGCACCGGGGCAACCCCTTTGAGCAGCAGCGGCACAAACAGCTTCCATAATACAAGACCGGTAAAAACAAAGCTCAGCAGCGCCTTGGCCCCTGTCCATCCGCCGAAAGCCAGCAACAGCAGGCCGAACACGCACAGCAGCGCGCCCTGCAGCCCCAGCCGGTAATGATCCTGCGCCACCACGGTGTCCACACTGCCGTCCTTCCTGTGTGTTATCACCAGCAGGGCTGTGTCTCCGGCAGAAAAAACTTTGTCCAGATCCATCCTTCCCTGCAACTGATTGAGCACGGTAAACCGCTGCCCGCCATAAGGCCCGTCCAGCGCTTCAACCTCCAGAGCCTGATACCCCACCTTGATAAGTGTGTGCTGCTGCAGCCCGCCGGAATCCTGAGACAGCACCCTGCCCCTGCACCGTATGGCCGATGTGTCCATACGCGCATCAAATCCCGTGGGCAGCATCCACAACACACAGGACAACACGGCAAACAACAGCACCATGGCCCCGTCAAGTCTGCTGCGCATAGCGTTCTCTCCACATAAGCCGCGCACGGCATGTAAAACAGCGGCGCAGCCTGCAGGCCGCGCCGCCCTTGTTTCTGCAACAGTCAGGTGATCAGTTGGCCGCCACATAGACATGGGGCTTCACACCCATGGCCGTCATGATCTTTTTGGCAATGGCCGTCTGGTGATACGATCCGCCGAAAAGGTCCGCACCGCGGCCCACGGCGGTTGTTCCCACGGGAACCGCTGTATGCGAGAAGGATGTCCACGCCAGCCCGGCCTTGTTATTGAGCAGGTGGGTTATAGTGACAATGAGAGGATCGTATCCGCCGTACAGGTTGACTGAAACAGGATCGTTCAGCTTCATGGAATCGCCCGCCACAGACTTGACGAACGCATCCTGCAGCTGGGCAAGCTCGTGGGGCTGCACATACATGGGGTCTGCATGGTCGCCTGCAAACTGCAGCCCGAAGTAATGCGTGATGGTGGGCTTCAGGTCATTGAACGCCAGCGAACCCTGATGCTCTTTTTTAAACAGCTTCAGCACATCCTCGGCAAAATACTGAAACGAGACATACTGTTTTTTCAGCACGTCAAAATCAGACTCATATGCCGTACCGGCAAATCCCAGAGTCATGCCGCCGCATTCGTGGTCGCCCGTCACAACAATCAGGGTCTCGTCGGGATGCTTTTTGTAAAATCTGACAGCCTCGGCCACGGCCTCGTCAAAGGCCACAGTATCCATAATGGCTGCTTTGGCATCGTTGGCATGGCAGGCCCAGTCAATTTTACCTCCCTCAACCATCATAAAAAAGCCCTTGCTGTTATCCAGCAGGTCTATGCCCTTGGCGGTGAATTCTGCCAGAGTGATATCTTTGCCCGGGCGGCTGTCCATGGCATAGGGCAGCGCACCGGAATCCTGCAGCCAGCTGTTGTACGCAAACACCTTTCCGTCTTTGCGGTTCAGCTTCAAAAACTCGTCGCGGTCCGTCACCACTTTGTATCCGGCGTTTTTAATGGCATCCATGGCATTGCCGCGCGGTTCCACGCCTTTACGCTTGCCCGCGGGGTCCTTGATGCCTCCTCCGGCAAAGTAGTCAAATCCGGACGAAGCCAGTGCATGGTCGATGTAATGGTACAGGTTGCGGCTTTCCTCGTGAGCGTAGAACGCAGCCGGAGTTGCATGATCAATGGAGACAGAAGAAACAATGCCCACTTTCATGCCCTTTTCACGGGCCATTTCGGCAATGGTCTTCACTTTTGTCTTGTCCGGCGCCATACCTATCATGCCCACATCTGTCAGCTGACCGGTACTCATGGCCGTGGCCGCAGCAGCGGAATCCACAATGAACCTGTTGGCGGCGGGGGTGGTGGTTATGCCGTGCACCGGAAAAGAATCGAGAACCAGCTGACGGCCTGTAAACGCTTCTGTGGCCTGCTTTTGCGGCAGGCCCATGCCGTCACCGATAAACAGAAAAACATATTTTGCGGGTTTCTTTGCAAAAGACTCTGCCGCAGCTGCGCTGTGCGCGCAGACCAGCAGCGTCATCAGCATACAGACAACACTTACGGAACGCTGAAAACAAGACGGACGCATGTCAATTCTCCTTGCCTGACAACAAATAAAAAAAAACGGCACTGCCGCATTGGCTGGCAAGGATATGTCCCCGAAAGGTGACAACAGAATGACAGTACGGCTAAGATTGCACTACATCAAAGCCGTTCCCTCAGCGCGACGATGATAATGCACATACCGGAGGCTTGATGCCGTAATGAAACTGCCTGTGGCAGTTGGGGCACAGCGCCATGCAGTTGGCCGGAGTATCCGCGCCGCCCTCTGCCAGCGGCCGGACGTGATGCACCTCAAGATAAGGCAGGTTGTCTGCACGGCTGACAAACGGTGCGGGGGCCCCGCAGCATTCGCAGAAGCCACCGGCACGCAGCAGCACTCTGGCAGCGACCACGGGACTGCGCCGGAAGACAGCCTGTTCGCGCACGGTCATGCCAGGCGGGCAAAGAGTTTCCGCCGCATCATCGCCGGGGTCTGTATCCGCAGCCTGCTGCAGCTGCCTGATGGCAAGGCGCACATCTTCATCGGGCCACTGCACGGATTCCGGTTCAAAAGCCCGCACAGCAAAACCGGCCTCTGCCAGTCCGGCGCGTGCGTCACGGGTGTTGAAGCTGCCCGCGCTACCTTGTCCCGTGGCCATGGCCCATATGGCCTTGGCCGGATACAGGCTGCCCCGATGTACCAGATACCAGCGTCTGGGCGTTTTATAAAACGCAGGGCGCACCCCGCGTGCAAAGTCATCAATGGCCCTCAGTATGGCCTGTTTCATACTATTCTTCTCCGGATTTGACGGCCACGGCCGGCAGTGATGCATCCGCGGCGGAAGCATGGGGCATATGCATAAAAACGCCCCGCGGTATAATGCCGCGGGGCGTCGTTCATCTGACAAAAAGCGCGCCGCGCAGAACCGCAGCAAGATTGCGGCGGTGCGGCGCACCATGACGTCTATTTGCGCAGCATTGCCATAAGCTGCTTCAGATGCTTGCGCTCTTCGGCGATGCACGCGTCGATATGCCTGCCTTCAGCTTCGGGCACAAAGTCACGCATTTCGGCAAAGAACAGCATGGTATCCTTTTCAAACTGCATGGCGATGCGAAGAGCAGTTTCACGGCCGAGCTGCTCTGCCGGAACAGCGTCGGGGCGGAACAGGGCATGGCTGTCCAGCAGCGAGCGCATATACATGAGGTAGTCAGCCTCATCGGCCCATGCGGGCAGTTCCACAGGGGCAATGCGTTCACCCATGGCTTTGAATATGGCACGGTGGGCCATTTCCTCTTCCATCAGCCAGTGAAACAGTCTGCGGGCTTCTTCATCTTCCGAAGCCGCAGCAAGGCGGCGGTAGAAGTCTTCGCCGCGGATTTCAATTTCCTCCGCAGCGCGCACGATGTCGCCGGCTTTAAACAGGTCCGCCATGATGCCTCCTTCAAGGGGCTAGAGTTCGTTAGGCAAGTCCTTCAGGTCAGAGTAACGGAAAACCGGTCCGTCGACACAGACATACTTTGTGCCGATGTTGCACCGGCCGCACAGTCCGACGCCGCACTTCATGCGTTTTTCAAGAGTGGTGATGATCTGTTCATCCCCGAATTCAAGCTTTTTCAACGCCTGCAGGGTGAATTTGATCATGATGGGCGGGCCGCAGGTTACGGCCACGCAGTTTTCCGGCGCGGGGTTCAGTTCCAGCAACACATTGGGAATCAGCCCGACACGACGCGTGGCGGATTCTTCCCAGCCTTCGGCAGGTGCGTCCACAGTAAGCACCACGTCCAGATCATCCCGCGCCATCCACTCTTCCACGTCGTACTTGAAGCTCAGATCAACGGGAGAGCGCGCGCCGTACAGCAGAGTGATCTTACCGTAGTCGGCGCGATTGTCCAGCATATAGACCAGCAGTGTGCGCAACGGAGCCATACCTATGCCCCCCGCAACAAACACCACGTCTTTTCCTTTCATTTCATCCACGGGAAACCAGTTGCCCAGCGGCGCACGCACGCCCACGGTATCACCGGCTTTCAGCTGATGCAGGCGGCTTGTCACTTCGCCCACCTTCATTACGCTGAACTGCAGATAATCCATGCGCGTGGGCGAAGAGTTGATGACAAACGTCGATTCACCCACGCCGAATATGGAAAGCTGCCCCACCTGACCGGGCATGAAGGAAAACGACTCCATCAGGCTTTCGTCGTTGAAGCGGACACGAAAGGTCTTGATGTTGGGCGTTTCTTCCACAACCTCCAAAACAGTTGCCAGAGCAGGCAGGCTGGGGTTGTTATGCATCGGCTTTCTCCTCGGCTTCTTCAGGGACTGCGTTATGGTTCTGTGCGGCCTGCACCACGGCGCGGATATCCAGCGAGACAGGGCAGCTTTTGATGCAGCGGCCGCACCCGCAGCAGGCTATCAGCCCTTCGTGCAGTTCGGGGTAATAGGCAAACTTATGGCCCATGCGGTTGCGCAGGCGGTGAGCCTTGGTGGGTCTGGGGTTGTGCCCGCTGCCTTCCAGCGTGAACTCGAACGACATGCAGGTATCCCAGGTGCGCAGACGTTTGCCCTGCAGACCAGACTGTTCATCGGTCATGTTAAAGCAGTAGCAGGTGGGACAAAGGTAGGTACAGGCGCCGCAGCTTATGCATATGGCTGCCTGTTCATTCCAGAAGTCCATATCATCGAACCGCTCCAGCAGCTTGCGGGGCGCGTCTGAATAGTCATGGGCTTCGCCCAGCTGACCGCGGGTGCGGCTGATGACGGCACCGGCCTCGTCCATGCGTGCCTGCGAGGCAGACTCAAAGTCGCCTTCCGCCAGCAGCTCACGGCCTCTTTCCGTCACTCCTTCAGCCACATAACCGCCCTCTACGGGCACCAGCAGCACGTCGGAACCTTCGGAATCATCCGGCCCGCTGCCCACGCTGTGGCAGAAGCAGGTACTCTCGGCGCTGGTACAGGCCACAGTAACATACAGGGTGTTTTCGCGGCGGCTTACGTAGTACGGGTCGCGCATGGTGTCGCAGTTGTACACACGGTCAAGAATAAGCTGCCCGCGGGCGCCGCAGGGACGTCCTCCCACCACCACAGCCTTCTGTGTGGGCAGGACTTCGCGCACCTGCACTTTCACCCTGTCCAGATTTTCGGGATCCTTGTCGTACTTAAAGCGCAGCAAAGTTTCCGTCTGCGGAAAAACCCCTTCCTTCGGAGCCCGCACGGGCATCTTGTCCAGCAGCGCCTTGCGCCCGGGCACATAAGGGCGGAACGTCACCGTGCCGCAGTCGTCCATGGGCACCAGTACGGCGCGGTCGCGTGAAAGTGCGTCGAGCCACGCGGTCATCTTGTCATGGCTGATGAATTGTCTGCTCATTACCAGCCTCGCTCGTTAATGGTCTCTTCCTCTACCTGATAGGTAAGCAGAGGGGGCGTGGCATCGGGGTCGGTACCGCTTTCGTAGGCAAAAAGCTCCCTGACCACTCCGTTCATGGAGCGACGCAGCAGCATAAGCGGGATATCCAGCGGACAGGCGCGTTCACATTCACCGCACTCCACACAGCGCCCTGTCAGGTGCATCACATGGATCATCTGGAACATGAAGTTCTCCGCGGTGCTGGATTCCTGCGTAAGCCAGTGCGGATTGCGCGACGTGGCAATGCAGTGGTCCCGGCATACGCACATGGGGCAGGTGTTGCGGCAGGCGTAACAACGCACACAGCGCCGCATCTGCTCCTGCCAGAAAGCAAAACGCTCGGACAACGGCAGTTTTTCAAACTCTTCCAGTGTGGGATGCTTTGCGGGCACTGTGCCCTCTTCCACACGGGCTCCGGCAAAATGATCGGCATCTATGGCGTTATGATACCGGCAGGTTTCACATTTACCGCTGCGTATCTCTGCAAACGGCAGTTCCACCTTGGTATCCGGCGCCGAAAGCACAACCTTGTCGCCGGCAAACTCCACGCTGCCGATTCCGGTACAGCCCTGTGCTCCGGCTTCCAGCTTCTGCAGGCTTACTATGCCGTTGCAGCCGAAGCCGAACATGACCACTCTGTCGCGGGGGATGAGCTTTTCCTGCACCAGCTGTATGACCGCACGCGAATCACAGCCTTTGACCACAAGGCCCACCTTTTTATCGTTTCCGGCCCCGCGCAGCAGACCCGGCAGATAGGTGGCAAGGCTGTGCACGCACAGCGGGTTGAGCACAAGCCGCTCAAGATCTTTTTCGGTACGGATAAACAAAGGCCGCATGTGCAGGGCGTCAAAGCCCTGCTCCCAGCCCAGAACCATGTCGAGTTCCGGCAGGGCGGCGCGTATCTGTTCTTTCAATTCCTGCAGCACGCTCATGAGCGCACCTCCTTGAGATGGCAGGGGCATCCCTGACCGGCCTGCACCGCACGCTCGATGTCGGCCAGTTCGGCATAGCCGTTTCCGCCTGTCATTCTGGGCGCGGGGCCGAGATCATGTATGCGGCTGGTGAATGTTGTCACCACATGCTGCCAGCGCTGCCCTTCGGAAGCGGACACCCATGTGTACTCGAACCGGGCAGGATCGATACCGGTGACCGGCAGAAACTGCTTGAGCATTTCAAGCCGCCTGCGGGCATAATAGTTGCCCGCTGCATAATGGCAGTCACGGGGGTGACAGCCCGATACAAGCACGCCGTCAGCACCGCTGATAAGCGCGCGTACAATAAACAACGGATCAATGCGGCCGGAGCAGGGAACACGGACAATGCGCAGGTCGGTGGGCTGCACAAAACGGCCCACACCCGCGGTATCCGCCCCCCCGTAGGAGCACCAGTTGCAAAGAAAGCCGACTATTCGAAGCTCTCGTCCATCAGGGGCGGACATAAGGCATTAACCTCCGCAAGAATCTGGTTGTCTGTGAAATGCTGCAGCTGAATGGCCCCGTGCGGACAGGTTGCCGTGCAAATGCCGCAGCCCTGACACACGGTTTCCAGCACGTCCGCCTTCACATTGCCTGCACGGTCCTGCGTTTCACGCACCGCGCCGAAAGGACATGTCATGGCGCACTTCATGCAGCCCACGCAGCGCGCCGTATCAACCTTGGCAACCTGCGGGTCCGACTCAAGCATTTCACGCGAGAACAGTGTCAGCACCTTGGAAGCCGCGGCACTGCCCTGTCCCACTGATGTGGGAATATCCTTGGCGCCCTGACAGGCTCCGGCCAGATACACACCGGCGGTGTTGGTTTCCACGGGTTTCAGCTTGGGGTGCGACTCCATGAAAAAGCCGTACTGATCGTAGGAAATACGCAGTTTTTCGGCCAGCTGAGGCGCACCATGAGCAGCCTCAACCCCCACTGCCAGCACCACAAGGTCGGCTTCAACCTCTACCTGCGTGCTTGCCAGCGTGTCGGCACCGCGTACCACCAGCTTGTCGCCGCGCGGGAAAATCATGGAAACACGGCCGCGCACATACTGCACGTCGTACTGTTCCTGAGCGCGCCGCGTAAACTCGTCGTATCCTTTGCCGGGGGCGCGGATATCCATGTAAAAAACATAGGAGTTGGAATCGGGGATGTGGTCTTTGGTCAGCACCGCCTGTTTGGCGGTATACATGCAGCAGAATCCGCTGCAGTAGGGTCTGCCCACGGCGGGGTCGCGCGACCCCACGCACTGGATGAAAACCACTTCCTTGGGTTCCCTGCCGTCCGAAGGACGCTTGATGTGGCCGCCGGTGGGGCCGGAGGCATTCATCAGGCGTTCGTACTGCAGCGATGTGATGACATCGGGGTATTTTCCGGCGCCGTACTGGCCGTACACCGTGTAGTCAAAAAGATCGTACCCCGTGGCCGCCACAATGGCGCCCACTTTTTCGGTGACCACGGTCTCCTGCTGCTCGAAATCGATGCAGCCCATGGGGCAGAACTTTTCACACACGCCGCATTTTTTACCCTGCAGCTTGCGGCAGTAGTCGGGATCGATGGAAGCCTTTTTGGGAATGGCCTGCGGAAAGGGTATATTGATGGCCGTGGTTGTGGCCACCCCTTCGTTAAAGCGGTCGAAGCTTTTTTTGCTGGGGCATTTTTCCATGCACAGGCCGCAACCGGTACATTTGGACCAGTCAACATAGGTCTGCCTGCGGCGGATTTTGACCTCAAAGTTACCCACATAGCCGCTTATCTCGTCCACTTCGGCAGCGGCGTACAGCGTGATGTTGGGATGCTGGGCCACGTCCACCATCTTGGGACCGAGAATGCAGGACGAACAGTCCACAGTGGGAAACGTCTTGTCCAGCTTGGCCATTTTGCCGCCTATGCTGGGTTCGCGCTCCACCATGATCACTTCTATGCCTGCATCGGCACAGTCCAGCGCGGCCTGAATGCCCGCCACGCCGCCGCCGATGACCAGCGCTCTGCGGGTCACCTCGAAGTGCTTGGGCGTAAGGGGAGCGTTATGGCGCAGCTTTTCCACGGCCATACGTATCAGGTCCGAGGCCTTGACCGTGTTGCGTCTGATATCTTTGCCGATCCACGAAACATGTTCGCGGATGTTTGCCATTTCCAGCATGTAGCGGTTCAGCCCGGCACGCTCCAGCGCGCGCCGGAAGGTGGGTTCGTGCATGCGGGGCGAACAGGAAGCCACCACCACGCCGTCCAGATTATGCTCGGCAATGGACTGCACTATACCCTCCTGCCCCGGTTCGGAACAGGCGTACATGGTATCGGTGGAATACACCACATCGGGGAACATCCGTGCCGTCTCCGCAACCGAAGGACAGTCGACGGTGGCGGCGATGTTGCTCCCGCAGTGGCAGACGAAAACGCCTATGCGCATGGTTTCATCTCCTTGGCGTTAGAGCACGCCTGCCGCGCGGAGGCAGGGGCCGGGGTCCACAACCAGCTTGGCAAGGCCCACGTCCGCCGGTGCAAGACCGAAGGAAAGCCCCATCAGCTGGGTAAAATAAAACACAGGCAGTGCGTGCCGCGAACCGCGGGCCGCATTCACCTGTCCCTGACGCATGTCAAGGTTCATCTGGCAGAGAGGACAGGCAGCCACCACGGCATCGGCACCGCAGTCCGCCGCGGCGTCCAGCAGGCGCCCCGAAAGTTCGGAAACAATATCGCGGCGCGGCATGCCGAATGCCGCTCCGCAGCATTCAACCTTCAGCGGAAAAGGCACCACCTCGGCCCCGCAGGCTTCCATCAGCCTGTCCATGGCCATGGGGTGTTCGGGGTCGTCAAACTGCATCAGACCGGGGGGCCGGTTCATAATGCAGCCGTAATAGCAGGCCACCTTCAGGCCGCTCAGGGGCTTGCGCACCTTTTCCTGCACAGCCTGCGCACCCACTTCTTCCGCCAGTATCTGCAGGGTCGAACGCACGTCGACATCCGCTCCTGTTTCAACATCGGCATCAGCGGCACCGTCATGCAGCAATGCCGAAACCTGACTGCGGAATTCCGCATCTTCCATTTTATGCGCAGCAGTGCGCAGGTTGGAAAGACAGCTGGGACAGGGGGTGGTCACCACGCTGTGGCCCGCCGTGGCGGCAATGGCCAGATTGCGCGCCGACAATGCTGCCGAAAGCACATGGTTGACCGTGTGTGCGGGTGTGGAACCGCAGCAGCTCCAGTCAGGCAGTTCTTCCAGCCGCACGCCCAGTGCGCGGAAAACGGCCTGAGTCGACTTTTCGTACTCGGCAGACGTGCCGCCGCCCGAACAGCCCGGATAATACGCTACAGTGGCAAGACTCATCGGCTGCCTCCCTTGCTCTCAGCGGCAGGGCCGGCGGCGGAAACAGCCTGCCGGTCTTCCTGCTGCCGCTCGCGGAAACGGCGGAATATGGCCGCCACATGACCGGCACCCTGAATGGTATGCGGCCGGAACCCGATCTTGCCCTTGGGCAGCACCGTGGGAGCAAGATCATAATCGGTCCAGAAACGGCCGGTCTTCAGCACATAGTTGACCAGCATACCCATTTCGTAGACACGGCCATGCCGCTCCACCGATGCCAGAAAAGCATCGCCGAAGCTTTTGACAGCGCCTTCGGTGGCGTATCCTGCTTCTCGCGCCATATGGCGCAGCACGTCGACCACGCGGGCCACATCAATGTTATTGGGACAACGTGTGGTGCACGACTGACAGCTGGCGCACAGCCACAGCGAACGGCACCGCAACACTTCGTCTCTTCTGCCCATTTGCACCAGACGCATGATCCTGCTGACAGGAATGTCGTACACAAAGGTATACGGACATCCGGCCGTACAGTTACCGCACTGGTAACATGTGGCCAGATTCTGCCCGCTGCGGCGGGCGACCTCTGCGGCAAACGCGGCATCCCGGGACTGTAAGGATATCACTTCCATAATATTCCCTGGACTATCCATTTATATGAACGAAAACGCCGGCACCGGTGTGCGGTGCCGGACCGTGAAACGCAGATATATATGCCGGAACAATGCCGTGCCGGACTTCGGCAGAGCCGCTACCGGCGCGGAACAAAGAAAAAAACGTATCCGGCGCAAAACAGGCGCGGAGCACATGCCCCATGCGGTGTACAGCCCTGTGTGTACATACTGCCCGGAAAAAACGCCGGGCGGACAGAACGCGGAGCGCACCGCTGCGTCCGCGGCGATGATGCATGGCTGACATGATGCGTACCGTACCATATGCCGGGGCAACGGACAGCAATTCCACCGGCGCCGAACCTGTCCATGCAGCGGACAACACCTTGCCTTCTCCTGCTTTTCCGCCCACCGGCAACAGAGTGCGGGGGCTTGCCGCCCGGACTCCGCAACCGCCGGCCCCGGGCAGATACTGAAATAAACTACAGGATTCACGCATACGCCATATCCCGCCTGCGGAGCAAGCAAGTTTTCCCCCCGTACGGTTCCTGCGGGCATGCCGGTCAGAACCGCACGGACAGACATATACCGGACCATCAGAAAAAGCACGTACAACCCCCGGCGCCGCAGGTCAATACTCGCTGCAGCTGCTGCCGCACTGTGCTCAGTCTCCGGCGGCACCTTCCGCGGCACATGCCTTCTGCGCATGTGCCTCTCCTTGCGTTTTTCCGGTGCTCAGCTCGCCCGATCCCGACGCCCCCGCCAGCAGCACCCCCGCCAGAACCAGCCCCACCCCCGCATACTGGGCGGACGAAAGCCGCTCGCCCAGAAAAATATAGGCGAACACCAGCGTGGATACCGGAATAAGGTTGGCGAACTGAATGACCACCGCGGCTTTTATGCGTGTAAGCGCGTAGTTGATGACAAAATAGACAAGAAACGTGATGCCCAGCCCCAGATACAGAAGCGACCCCGCAACCTGAGGACTGAACAGCACATGTGCAGGCGGCAGCGGCTGCATGAGCGCACCGGGCACAAACAGCACCGTGGCGCCGAAAACCTGTACTCCGGCAAGGTACATATAATGATAGCGTGCGCACAGATGCTTGACGCTGAGGGCATAACAGGTTGACGCCAGCACGGCGCAGAAAATAAAAAAGTTGCCCAGCAGCGGTGCGGGTGCCTGATCGCCCGCCGTTGCCAGAGCAGAGACCACGACCACCCCGCATACCGCGCACGCTATGCCCGCCAGACACCGCCGCCCGATTTTTTCACGGTACACAGCAAAGGCCCCCAGCGCCACGGTAAGAGGCACACAGGCGACAATCATGCCTCCCTGCGAGGCCGATGTGTAACGCAGCCCCAGAGTCTCGAACGTGAACAGCAGAAACGGTTCGCAAAGCGCAAGCAGAAGCAGCACCTTCCAGTCCCCCTTGCGGTAGCACGGAGAAGGAATCCGCTTCCACAGCAGCAGGTACAGCAGCGACGCCAGTATAACCCTGCCCAGCAGGATATGCTCCAGCGCCAGATGCTCCTGCACCACCTTGAGCACGATGAATCCGCCGCCCCAGACGATATGAACCACGGCCAGCGCCGCAAGAATCATTCTGTAAGACATGATGAAGGTTCCTGATATCCTGTTGAATGAACCACTGCGGACACGGGTGAAGACCGGCGGAAAAGCCGCGCTGCTGTTCCGTGCCGCCCTGCGGAATGTTATGAAAAATGTATGAAACCTACCGGCAGGACGGCACATGCGGCGGCATGATACCGCCGCATGTGTCCGTGACCGGTCAGAAGGATATCCACTGCCAGTAGGTGGCGCCCACCACCCACACGGCGGCGGCTGCGCAGATCATGCGCACCGCCATGATGGCCACCAGATAGCGCATGCGCACATAGCCTGTGGCAAACATTATAAGCGCGGCGGCCAGTTCGTAAGGGAACAGAAACTGATCAAGGCCGTAGAAGAAGCTGTACAGCAGCGGCTTGATTTCCAGCCCGAGGCTGGTGGCTATCTCGGCCAGAGGAATACTGAGCGAGGTGGCCGCTGCCACGGGAGTAAGCGCAAAGTTAGCCAGAATACCGGTAAGATAGGCCAGCAGCGATGTGGCGGAAAGACTGTCCACAGTTTTGAGATACGGCACGATTTCTGCCGCCATAAGTGCCGGTATGCCCAGACTGCCCGCCACAATACCGATGGCCATGCAGCCCACGATAAAGAACAGGATGGAAAACTGGACTTTTTCGACATCTTCTTTTTTCAGCAGGCTGAAAAGCGGCGTGAATCCCAGCAGCACCACCCCCACAAAAGCGTAGTAGCCGGGCACACCGTGCAGGCGTTCTGTGGCAAAAGCGGCCAGCGCCAGCGCGGTAAGCAACAGGGTTTTGCTTTCTTCACGGCTCATACGGCCCATCTTGTGCAGTTCGTCATGCGCATGGCTGAGGCACTGCTGCATGTAGCGCCCCAGTTCGCGCGAGCCGAAAACATGCAGTATCCCCACGCAGGCTGCGGCCACCAGCAGCGAAAACGCCACGTTTTCCACAAAAAATCCCAGCCATTCGATGGGCACGCCCATTTCCTTGACCATAAGCAGCCCCACTATGCCCACGTTGTTGGGCAGATAGTTGGTGGCAGGCACAGTGGCGCCGAAAAAAGCAGCCATGATAAGCGTGGTGGACGCAACGGAGCCTTTTTCAAGCTTCATGCTGGCGCACATGCCCGAGGCTATGGTCATGAACAGAATGGTGACTGTGATGACATCGGGAATAATGGCTCCGATGACATACCCCGCAATGATCATGGCTATGTACAGCCGCACGGGCGTGGTGCCGATGCGCGTGATGGCCAGCAGAGCTATGCGGTTTGAAAGGCGGGTCCGCTCCATCAGCACACCGATGAGCATGCCGCACATGCACACCCAGGGAATGGGAGTTGTCCAGCCCACAAAGGCGAGGTCGGGAGAGCTGATCCCCGTCACCACATAGGCTGTCATCAGCAGTACGGCCGTGGCAAACATGGGCATCAGCTCAAAGGCGAATGCGGCAATGGCGAAAATGGTCTCGAACCAGTACAGGGTGAGACGGGGGTTTTCGGGATTATGCAGCGCAAAAGCGCCGGCACCGGCAATGCCCGCCACCAGCAGCCAGTTACGCAGAGATTTGTTTGATATGAACATGAGCAGGCTCCGTTACGATCTGATGTAGCGTTCGGCCGCCAGCGCCGCAACGGTGCCGTCCGCCATGGCCGTGGTTATCTGCCGGTAGTGCTTTTCGTTTATATCACCCGCGCTGAACACGCCGGGCACGCTGGTGGCCATATGTTCGTCCACCACTACATAGCCGCCGCGGCTCAGGGTCACCACGTCTCTGAACAGATCGTTATTGGGGCTCTGTCCCAGAAACACGAACACGCCGTCCACGGGTACCGTCTCGCGCACGCCGCTTCCGGTGTGCTCCAGCACGGCGGCCTTCAACGAGTCATTCTCCACTATCAGGTCATGCACCACGGTCTGCGTACGGGCATCCACCCTGCCTGTTTCCAGCAGCGTGGACTGCGTGGACTGCGCGGCAAAAAAACGGTCCATTTTTTCCACAAGCGTTATGTGCTCCACACCTATGCCCAGCATGTACAGGCTTTCGTCAAAAGCACTGTTGCCGCCGCCCACCACCAGCACGCGGCGGCCTTTGTAAGCGGCGCCGTCGCATATGGCGCAGTGGTGCACCTGTTCACAGCCGGTGGGCACATCAAGCGGCACGGGCTTACGTCCGGTGGCCAGAATGACAGCCCGTGCCTGAAACACCGCCTCATCCGTTTCCACGGTTTTCACCTGACCGGCAAGCGAAACAGATTCTATTTCGCACACTTCCTCCACTGTCACGCCCAGGCTGTCCACGTGGTCACGCATTTTCTGCATCAGTTCCATACCGTGTATGGCCGGATACGACGGAAAATTTTCGACAGTATATGTGGAATTGACCAGCCCGCCCGTGACGCTTTCTTCAAGCAGGGCCACATTCAGGCTTGATCTGGCAGCATAAATGGCGGCGGTCATGCCCGCAGGTCCGCCCCCCAGAATGACTATATCGACCTGTCTGGATTCTTTCATGATGCGTATCTCTTTTGAGCGCCCGCATGCCCTCCCCGGACAATGCGGGCGGTTGCATATGCAAATACGGCTACGCCGCGGCGAAAAACGCCTTCATTTCCTTGGGATTCATCAGTCCGGCCTTGCGCGCGGCCACGGCGCCGTTCTTGATGACAATAATGGTGGGCGCCCGTTCCGCCTCCAGCCTTTCCACAGTGGCGGGATTTTCCTCGCTGTCCATGCTGAACAGGGCCACATCGGGATTTTTGGCGGCAAACTTTTCGAGCACTTTTTCCATGTTCTTGCAGTGCGGGCACTGCTTTTTGAAAAAGATGACCACGCCGGAGGCTGTGGCGGCCAGTACCTGTTCAAAGTCTGCGTCGGTAAGCTGAGTAAACATGAATCACCTCTGATATGATATCATCCGCCGCCGGCAGACCATGCCGGCGGCGCGGGTATTTTGCGGAGTTAGGTCGTGCGCAGCCCGCCAATGACCAGCTTGAGCTTCTGCAGCAGTTCTTCGGCCACTTCGGGCTTCTGCGCGGCAATGTTGTTCAGCTGGAAGGGGTCGGTACGCCTGTCATACAGTTCGTTATGTTCCGGCATCTGAACCTTGGCTCCTGCGGTGCAGGTCCACATCTCCTCGGACATTTCCTTGTCGGCGCCTTCCACGCAGTCGGCGCGGTTCTTTTCGTCTTCGCTGACAAGCCAGTGCACATAGCTGTAGTCTTCGGTGATGATGGACCACGACATGCCGTAATATCCTGCAATGGCGTACTCGCGCACAGAATCGGCCTCGCCCCGCATGAGCGGCAGCAGGCTTTCGCCCTGCATGCTCTCGGCGCCGAATGTGTTCATGCCATGATCGGACACACCGTCTTCGGTGTCGGCCAGATTCATCACATCCATGATGGTGGCGGTCACATCCACATTCTGGACAAAAGACGATATGCGCTGCCCGCCCTGCACACCGGGAATGTGCATAAGCAGAGGTACGTGCACCAGTTCTTCATAGGGCCACGGGCGCGACTTGCGCATGATGCCGTGCCCGTGTTCACCGTTGCCCATGGGCTGCCCGTGGTCGGACATGACCACAACCATGGTCTCGTCCATCAGTCCCTGTTCGCGCAGCGAATCAAGAATGCGTCCCACCCATTTATCCACCATGGTGATTTTTTCCATGTACAGGGCGCGCACATGTTCGCATTCGCGTTCGGAAATGCGTCCTTCCACCGGTGTCCACGGAGCCAGCAGAATGGGGTTTCCTTCGTAGTCGGGGTCGTACGGGCAGGGAGTGCCTTCCCATACTGACGGCGGATCCCAGGGCTCGTGCGGATCAAAGGAATCCACCCACAGGAAGAACGGACGGCTTTTGTCGCGCCGTTCGCGCAGCCAGTATTCCGTCCGGTTCATCACCTTGGCCACATAACTGTCGGCGTCACTGCGGCGGTGCTGCATCTGACGCAGAAAACAACCTATCTCGTCCAACAATTGCTTGCTGTCATCATCAATCAGGTTGCCGTCCTTGTCCCAGACCATGGAAGGCGACGTGAAATCTTCCGGCTTGAGAGCCGGATCCAGCGGCATGTCGGCAAAGGTGGTATGATCGAGTTCCTGCCCGGGGCAGAAATCCACATAGTCAAAACCTCTGGAATAGCCGAACTTGGCAAGGCGCATGGGAGCGGTGTCATAAATGAGCGCGGTCTGCACATTGCGCCCCCAGAGGATGTCGGTGATGGTGGTGTCGTCGCCGGAAAGGGGCTTCCACCCGCCGTAAGGCAGGGTGAAGCGGCCGGTCATCAGCGCACGGCGCACCGGAATGGTAGGCAGCCCTTCGCTGTAGGCATTTTCAAAAAGAACGGACTGACGGGCGAACCTGTCCAGGTTCGGAGTCTTGACCTGCTTGTTGCCGTAGCAGCCCAGATAGTTGAACTGCAGGGTATCCAGCATGATCATGACTACGTTTTTGATTTTACTGCGGTCAAAAGTCATGAAAAACCCTCTGCTTGCTTGATTGTGAAAAAGCTCACCGCAGCGTGTTCCCTGTGCCGGCCAGATGGCCGCGCGCGGCCTGTCAGGGGTACGCGTACGACGCTTTCGCGCTATGTGATGTTTTTCACATAACCACGAACAGAGGACGCAGTTCTGTCTCACAAGAGACAATACGCAGAAAATTTTGCAGAACGCGCAAAAGACTGACACAAACAAAAAACGCTGCGCAATTCTGTGCGCAGCGTTATGTCACTGTAAGAAGCAGGCGGGAAAAAACGCAGGGCCTGCCAAAATGCTGCCCCGAGGCGGCGGAGCAAAACACATATACGGATGCAGGCTTACCAGCCTCAGGTCATGTGCCTGCCGGAACAAGCCCGTCCGGCAAGGGCCTGCGGATCATTGATCTCAAGAGTCCGGCGTGAAAATTTACCCACGATACCCGCCTGCCGCAACTCTCTGATCACTCTGCACAGCGAACTGCGGTGTATGCCCAGCATGGCCGCGGCATCGCCCTGAGAAAGTCCCGGACTGCAGACCCTGCGGCAGCCGTGCTGTTTCCACTGCTGGTACAACCACCGGCACACCCTGCCGTCCACCTCCACCAGCCCCGAATCAAAAAGCTGGGCGAAAAAAGCCCCCGCCTTGATGCCCAGCGAATGAACAAGACTGCGGATAAGATGCGGATGAGAGCGGTAAAAGTTTTCATCCTCAAGCAGCTTCATGGGAAAGCGGGCAACTTCGCAGGGTTCCAGCGTACGCAGACTGTGCTGATGCAGGGCCGAAAGATGCAGGTGGGCTATTTCACCGAAAAGTGTACCCGCGCCGATTATCATCACCACCCGCTCGTGCCCGTCTTCGGCAAGGCAGGAGAGTTTAAGCGAGCCGCTCACGAGCAGATAAAAATCAGACGGGTCGATGCTGGTCAGTTCGTACCCGCGGGGCAGAGAAGAACACACCCCGAGGTCAAGCACGGCTGCCCACTCGCGGTTCACCCCTTCTATGGAAAAAAGCGCTTCTCTGCTCCGGTTGTCATTTTTTGTGCTATCCATGTCTTGCTCCTGTCTGCGTGCACATGCGGTGTTTTTTTCTGCATGCACAGCCGCCGATGCAACACGGATATCAGACTATACAGCCGCAGGCCACAGTATGCCGTGGCCTGCCCGCGCGGAGTGCATATACTTTGACGGACAACTTGCGGACTATAATTGAATACTCGCTGACGCGGTTGCATAGTAAGCATAGTTTGCTATAAAGAATAGACAATCAGAGTCCCAATTATCAAAAGGGTGGTAATCAATGTCTCTTTTCTCCTCCAGCAAGCTCGGTTCCGGTACGCGCACCGGTGGCGGAGCAACGGCTGCGCCCGCCGGCGTCACAGGGGGGCTTGCCAGCGGCATCACCTCCGGCAGACTGCCCACACGGCAGCTCGGCCTGCGCAAAACTGCCAAGATAACCGACGAAGAATTCGAAAAACTGGCCGACTTCATTTACAACAAAACCGGCATCAGTATTTCCATCAAACGCAAATACCTGCTTGAAAACAGACTCGGCGCGCGCCTGAGTGAGCTGGGTCTGAAGACATTCAAAGAATATTACGACTATCTGCAGCTGGACAAGAACAGAGCGGCGGAAATGGAGGTCATCTGTGAAAAGGTGACCACCAACGAAACCAGTTTTTACCGCGATGCGCGCCAGCTGGGCATCTTTCAGAACGAAATACTGAAAGAGACTCTGGCCAAGCAGGAAGCACTGGGCCGCAAGGAACTGTTCATATGGTCCGCCGGCTGTTCTTCGGGCGAAGAGCCTTACACGCTTGCTATCATGCTGCACGAGGCGCTGGGCATGTCCATCATCGGATGGAACATACGCATAACGGCCAATGACCTTTCGCCCGCCATGCTGCGGCTGGCCCGTGCCGGCGTGTATACCGACTATGCCCTGCGCACCACGCCTAAAGGCATCATAGCAAAATACTTCGACAAGGTTGATGCAGGCTATCAGGTGAAGCCCCGTGTGCAAAAGCTGGTACAATTCGGCCCCGTCAATCTGAGCGACCCTGCGTCCACCCGCCGCGTACCCCGCTCGCACATTGTCTTCTGCCGCAATGTCATCATCTACTTTGATGATGCCATGAAGAAAAAGGCCATCACCGCGTTTTACGACAACCTGCTGCCCGGCGGTCACCTTTTCCTCGGCCACTCGGAAAGCATACACAAACTTTCCACGGCGTTCAGGCCGTGCCAAAGCCCGGTGCCATCTGCTACAAAAAGGAAGAGTAAGCCGCCTGTTGCGGCACGGGACAGGAAAGCAGGAACCGCCATGTTCCCGCTTACGCCTAGTGACAATTTTCCCCGCCACGGAGGGACGGCATGAGCCAAAACGCATCAAACGACCACATGGCCCTTAGCGAGGACTATGCTAGAAATTTCTTCACATATGCCGATCCGGACAACGAAGCCATGCTTCAGCTGTACCGCATCGGAGTTTTCCGCACGGCAAAAGCGCTCTCTGCAGGGTGGATAATGCCCGACGAGGACGCCCGCACCGCGCGCAATCTGGAATACCTGCGTGACAACTTCGAACCGGGCGACGTGTCCGTGGGAGAGCTTGTCTCCAGCGAAACGCAGCTTGCCTCGTTTCCGGACATCTACTTCCGCATCCGTAAAGTGCTCGATTCGCCCAACAGCTCGGCTGACGACATCAGCCGCGAAATCAGCAACGATCTTGGTCTGACAGCCAAGCTGCTCAAGCTGGTGAACAGCCCGTTTTACGGTCTTGCACACACCGTCGAGGATGTAAGCCACGCCATAGCCATAGTGGGAGTGGAAGAAGTTTCCACGCTGGCGCTGGGTATATCCGCCATCAATGTGTTCAAGGATATCCCGCAGGAACTCATCGACATGAAAGCCTTCTGGAAGCATTCTGTTAGCTGCGGCGTGTTTGCCAAGCTCATCGCTTCGCGCATAGAAGGCATGAAGGCCGACAAATTTTTCACCGCCGGTCTGCTGCATGATGTGGGCAGGCTGATAATCTTTAAAAAAATGCCTTACGCCTCGGTTCAGCTGCTGCTGTACGCCCGCGAAAATCAGCTGCCGGTGGTGGAAAGCGAAGAAGATCATCTGGGCTTTGACCACACGCAGGTGGCCAAACAGCTGCTTACCGAATGGAAGTTTCCGGCATCCATGGTGGACTGTCTGGCTTTTCACCATGCCCCTTCGCAGGCGCAGGACCAGCTTGCGGCTTCAATTCTGCAGCTGGCTGACAATATGGCCAATGCCATGGAAATATCTTCCGGGGGCATGTACCTGCTGCCCGGCATGGAAGAAGGAGCATGGGAACGCATTCCCCTGCAGGGTGATGACCTTGTGGAAATCGTCGGACTCTTCGACTCGCATATCGAGGAACTCTTCAAAGCCATTCTGTAACAGATTCAGGCAGAAACGGAGCGGCCGCACTGCCGCTCCGCTCTGCCCCAACCCGCTGCAGCAGCACCACATGATGCGGAGCGGACGGGCGCCAGACTTGACACGGCGCCCCAGTTCTGGGATTCACTCGCCATGAGCAGTAAATATGATGTCCGCTTCATAAACCCGTTTCTCAGCGCAGTCATTGACGTGCTGGGCACCATGGCCATGGTGCAGGCTACGCCGGGCAAGCCATATATCAACACTAAAAGAGTAGCCGTGGGTGATGTTACCGGCCTTATCGGCATCAACGGTCAGGCCACCGGTGTCATTTCGCTCACGCTTGAAGAAAAATGCATTCTGCACATCGTCAGCAACATGCTGGGCGAAGAGTATTCACGCATCAACGATGACATAGCCGATGCCGTAGGCGAACTGACCAACATGATCGCAGGACAGGCCCGCGCGCACCTTGCCAACGAAGGGCTGAAGTTTCAGGCTTCCACCCCCACGGTCATCATCGGAAAAAATCACACGCTGAGCCACGTCAACAAAGAACCCATTCTCGCCATCCCCTTCACCACGCCTCAGGGGCAGCTGGTGGTGGAAATGTCCATAGGCGCCATCGAAGAATAGCCGTGCCGGACATTACCATAGCCACAGAACGCTGCATCGGCTGCGCAGAGTGCGCGCGCGACTGTCCCACAGGCATCATCCGCATGGAAAACGGCATACCCGCCGTTGCCCCGCGGAGGGAAAAACGCTGTATCGGCTGTCTGCACTGCGTTACCGTCTGTCCCTGCGGTGCTCTTTCTTTCCGCGGTGTAACACCCGAATCCTGCACCCCGCTCAAAAACCGCTTTCCCCAACCCGAAGCGCTTGAAATTCTGATGAAAGGCAGACGTTCTGTCCGACGCTTTCTGCCCGAAGCGGTGGACAGCGCACTCATCCGCAGAACCGTTGACGCCGCGGCGCATGCTCCTTCGGGCAAAAATCAGCGGGGGCTGCTGTTCACTGTTGTTGATGACCCGCAGACCATGAACAGACTGCGGCATGACACCGTGGAAGCCGTGCGTGAAGCTCTCGCAGACGGGTGCAGCCATCCGCAGACCGCATTCTTTCAGGCCGCGCTGGCCCGCTGGGACACGGGGACCGACATCATTTTCCGCAATGCCCCCCATCTGCTGTGGGTAACGGCGCCGCGCACAAACACCACCGCACAGGCCGATGTTCATGTTGCACTGACGTATTTTGAACTGATGGCCGCTGCCTGCGGACTGGGTACACTGTGGTGCGGTTTCGCCACCTGGGCCATGAGCGAAATAGCCCCCCGCATAGCCCGCGGGCTGGGCATACCCGAAGCCCATACGTCAGGCTATGTCATGTTGTTCGGCAAACCGGCCGTATGTTACCACCGCACTGCGGAACGCGGCTGCGATGGCTTCAACCGCGTGGTCTGGCCTCCGGCCACATAACACTGCCTTTTCTGCCCGCGTGCCGGACGCATGCGGTTTCTGAGCGGCTGCGCCGGCTGGTGCGCGCAGCTTGAGCAGACACCCTTTGCAGACAATGAATAACGGCAGCACGTTATACATCAAAAAGTAAAAGTGCCGCAACGCCTGTTGCAATTGCCGCTTACATGTGTATTCTCAGCGGCCCATGCGTACCCTTTTTTTACCCCTCATGACTGCTTCATGTCCCTGCCTCCGGTTTCATGCCGTCCGTCTGCCGGTACTGCTCTGCATCATGCTGTTTTTTATTGCCTGCGCGCCCCTGAACGGCGCAGCCGAAGAAAAACCGCTTCCGCGGTCAATTGTGGCCGGAGCAATCATAACTCCCCCATGGATCATGGGCACGGAAGAAGCCCGCACGACCGGATACTGTACCGCCGTGTTCACGGAGGCGTTCAGGCGCATACAGACAAGGCTCATCACCCTGCCCATGACAAAACCGCGCCTGCAGAACTCGCTTGCAAAGGGAAAAATCCATGCAGTGCTGTGTTCTTCGCGTTCATGGCACCCCAATCTGACATTGCCCATGGCAGAAAGCCTGCCCGTCGGACAATCGGGCAATATAATCCTGATGCGCAGAAGCAGCGCCGTTCCTGTCCGTTCGCCGCAGGATCTGGCTGGCAGAACCATGGCCGCACGGCTGGGGTACTTTTTTCCCGCAGAGTACGAAGAAGCCTTTAAGCGGCGCACCATACGCAGGGTGGATGTGACAAGCGGACTGAGCGGGCTGCATATGCTGCTGGCGGGAAGAGTGGATGCTGTCATCATGGAAGAAAACGAAGCTGAATGGCTGCTGTGGCAGGAAAAGCAGGAACATGCCGTGGTCATCGTCTACCGTTTTTCTGCGCTTACCCCGCTTGCTCTGCTGCTTTCAGGACCGGAGCAGCGGCTCATGCCGGCTGTCAACAACGCGTTGCGCCACATGCAGCAGGACGGCACCATACAGGCTCTGCGCACCCGCTATCTGCAGAAGCATCTGGAATCCATTGACTGAAACAGAAACCGGAGCGGCTGCCGCTGTCAGCTGTGTGCGTGGGGTTCGCCCCCGTGCGGGTGGGCGTGTGCGTGATGGTGGGGCACCATTTCCGGATCATGCACAAGGTGTCCGGCTTTCAGAGTAAGATACTGTGACACCGTACGGTGCAGAAAATCCCAGTCGTGAGATATGATAATAAGAGCGGCGTCCAGACTGTTTAAAATATCAATAATATGCAGGCCTGTTGCCGGATCAAGACCGTTTGTGGGTTCATCAAGCAACAGTGCGTCCGGCTGCATGGCCAGCACCGCGGCCAGAGAAACAAGCTTTTTCTCACCACCTGACAGTCTGTGTGTCAGGCGGCTGTCAAAGCCCTTCAGCCCCAGCGCGGCCAGTGTCTGCCGCGCATGTTCCGCGGCCCGTTCAGGAGCCATGCCCAGATTGAGCGGCCCGAATGCCACATCTTCCAGCACGGTGGGGCAAAAGAGCTGATCGTCCGCATTCTGCAGCAACAGGCCTATCCGGCTGCGCACCGCGCGGAAGTCTTTTTCCGACCGGACGCTGCGTCCTTCGAACAGCACTTCACCCTGGCGGGGGCACACCAACCCCATTATGGTATGCAGAAAAGTGGTTTTACCCGAACCGTTCGGGCCGTACAGCCCGAGGCGGTCATGGCGGTGCAGCGCAAAATCAATACCGGCCAGCACGTCATTTTCCGCTCCCGGATACCGGTAACGGACCCCGCGCAGTTGCAGCAAAGCAGTTTCAGATGACATGCAGCCCTCCGGCAAATTCCGCATAAACAAGCATACAGGCCGCCACAGCCGCACCGCAGCCGAAAACAACATCACGCCGGTGCAGCCGTAAAGTGCACAATGAATGAAAACGACCGTCAAACCCGCGCAGAATCATGGCTTCGTACACCCGCTGCGACCGGTCGAGACTGCGCAGGATGACCATGCCCAGCATATTGGCCAGAGTACGGTATGTATGCAGTCCGGTACCGGGCACAAACCCGCGCAGCCGGGCGGCCGTGCGCAGGCGCTCATATTCCTGCAGCAGCACATGCACATAGCGGTACGTGAAAAGAAAAAGAAACACCAGCTTGCGCGGCACCCCCAGCCTGCACAACGCATGCCCCACAGCCGCCGCGTCCGATGTGGCCACACAGGCAATGAAAAGCAACACGATGGCGTTGGATTTCAGAGTGACAAGCAGCGCCATGTCCACCCCGGCGCGGGATACCGCGAATACGCCTTCATCCGTCTGCACACCGCCGTATGTAAAGGGCAGCACGACCCACAAAAACAGCACAAAGACATTCACCGCCGCAAGACGGCCGAGCAACGGCCGCACGGGCGGTCGCGACCACACGGCCAGAAAAGCCGCCGCGCACAGCGCCGCCAGCGCCACATCGCGGCGGGCGGCCACGGCAACAATGCACGACAGCACAAAAGCCGCGGTCAGCTTTATGCGGGGATCAAGACGATGCAACAGGCTGGTGCCGCGGCTGAAAGGTTCATCAAACATACATGGTCCGGTCAGCGCCTGCGGCTTTTAAGATACGCGGCAATGCCGAACAGCCCTGCAAAATATCCCAGACCGCCCAGAATGTCGGCAAACCCCGGCCCTGATTCATGCTGCTCCACCAGCATGGTGCGCACGGGAGCAATCTTGCGCTCCACAACTTCTTCCACCACCTGCCGCAGCAGCGCTTCATCAACGCTCACATGGCCGCCCTGCGCGCCGGCGGCAGCACCGGCCTGCCGGCTGCCCGCCGCGCCCCGGCCGGAATACGTCACTCCGGAAGCTGCGGCATCACGCGGCGCTGCCTCCGCAGCGTATTCCCCGGCCTGCACTATCCATGAGTCCTGATGCCCTTCTCCGGCAAGCAGAGTGATGCGCAGATCGGCTTTCTCTTTTTTGGCAGCATCCGGCACGGTAAAGACAAATATGCCATTATCATCCGTCACGCCGCGCAGAAACTCGTCCCCGTCGGCTTTGTCGGCCACCACCACTGTGCCGCCCATAACCGGCCGCGATTTGCTGTATCCGGCCTCCACAGTTATCCGGTCGCCCTCGGCATAAGCAAATACGTTCACCCGATGCGCCTGTGCCGGCAGCGCCGTAAGCATCAGCAACATGACAACGCATATGCAGCCCGGCCGCAATTCAGTCCGCAATTTCATCTGCACCTCCTTCTATCCGTGCACTCAACGCTGTTTTCCGGCATTCATATGCAGCACTTCAGGCCGCGCGCGGGCCAGAAACGAAACAGTAAGAGCGGTGATGATGCCTTCCACCACCATGACGGGAATATGCGCCACCAGAATCATGCCGGCAGCATGGCGGAAGCCTTCATCAGAAAACGCAAGACTTGCCGCTGTGAACAGCCCTGCAAACAGCACGCCGCACGCCCCGCAGCAAAAGCCGCCCAGCAGCCGCCAGCGCCCCTGCCTGCGCATAAGCGGAGAAAAAAGATAGAAGCACAGCACCGCGGCAGAAGCCATGGTTGCCGTGTTCACGCCCAGAATGGTCAGCCCGCCGTACTGAAAAAGCACGGCCTGCAGCAGCAGTGCGGTGAATATGGCCGGAAAGGCCGCCCAACCGAGCACTGCGCCCAGCAGCCCGTTAAGAATAAGATGTGCGCTGGCCGGCCCCACCGGTATATGGATAAGCGATCCCACAAAAAAAGCGGCCGAAAGCAGCGCCACGGTCATCAGGCGGTCATAGTCCATCCTGCGCAGTCCCGCCGCGATGCCCGCCGCCGCCACGGCGGCACCGCACAGCAAAACCGGTGCCGAAAGTACCCCTTCCGATATGTGCATGCCTTTCGTCCTTTTGCTGAAGCACCGGACATTCCGCCTCTGCGCAGTCCGGTAAAAAAAGTGCGGCGGCCGGAGGTGCGGCCGCCGCACTCGTCAGGTGCATAGCGTTATTTTTTCATCGGTTCAAGAAACTCTGTCCACAATACGGCCCCGAGTTCAAGGTCTTTTTTCGGGTAAGCGGATTAAATGGTTGATCTTACCTTTGCATGAGAGTGAGACAGACCGGCATCTCATCGGATTATCTGGTTGATGCTTCACCTACTGCTGGTGCATGTTTCCTTCGCTAATTCCAGCAAGAACCCCACACGCCTCAACTTCCCGGTCATCGTTGCAACTCGCTCTTAGTGAAACGAGTTGTTTCTCAAGCGCCTGTAGAGCGGTTATCTGCGAGCGCACATGAGAGATGTGATCATCGAGCAAGGCATTGACGGCGGTACAGGACTGATGAGGGTCGTCCTGATAGCGCTTTAGTTCGTGAATCTCAGCCAGTGACAGGCCCAGGATTCTGCAGCGACGGATGAAGGCCAGCCGCTCAACGTGTTTCTCGGTATAGACACGGTAACCGTTCTCCTGCCGACCAGGCGGCGGCAACAAGCCCTGCCGTTCGTAGAAGCGGATCGTCTGTGTATCTACCCCTACTGACTGTGCCAACTGACCAATACGCATCAGGTTCCTCCGCAACGGATTCTCTACGCTATTGACATTATAGCTACTATATAGTTTTAAATGAAAACCCGATCACATTCAAGTGGAGTCATATCATGAGTAAAAACTGCGGAGGCCCCTGTGGCGACCATGCAAGGCCTGCGGCGGATACCGATATGCAGGCCTCCTCCGAGGCGCCAGGGAGATGGGTCAGTGTTTATGCCGTGCCGAAGATGGACTGTCCATCAGAAGAGCGCATGATTCGCCTGGCCCTGAACGGCGTTGAGGGGATTCGGGCACTGTCCTTCGACTTGTCGAACCGCCGGTTGAAGGTCGTGCATGACGGCGAGGCTGAGCCCATTACCGCGAAACTGGCGACCTTGGGGCTAGGCGCCTCGCTTCAGGAAACCGTCGCTGCAAATCCGGAGACCATCAAGGCCGCCGAGTTTTCGGCAGCTTCTGCTAAGCAAGAATCCGGGACCCTGCGCTGGTTGCTCGGCATCAATGCACTTCTGTTCGTGGTGGAAATGACTGCCGGTCTGATCGCCCAGTCCACCGGCCTGATTGGAGAATCCCTGGACAATTTTGCCGATGCGGCGGTGTACGGGCTTGCCCTTTATGCGGTTGGACATAGCGTGAAAATGCAGGTACGTGCCGCGCATCTGGCAGGGGTACTGCAACTGATTTTGGCTATCGGCGTACTCGTCGAGGTGGTGCGACGCTTTGTTTTCGGTAGTGAGCCTGAATCGCTGATGATGATGGCGATCGCCTTCGTCGCATTGATTGCCAATACCAGTTGTCTGCTGCTCATATCCAAACATCGGGAGGGCGGGGCGCACATGAAGGCAAGCTGGATATTCTCGGCCAACGACGTGGTGATCAACCTGGGGGTCATCACCGCCGGCGCTCTGGTCGCGTGGACCGGGTCCAATTATCCGGATCTGATTATCGGCACCATCGTGGGGGGCATTGTACTTAACGGTGCCAGACGCATTTTGGCGTTGAAGGGTTAAATAATGCTCATTATTGGCAAAAAGCTCTCGCCGTATGCCCTATTGTCCATATCGGGCCTGCTGGCAGCGTCTGATCAGGCCGTAAAATGGCTGGTGCAACAATCAATGGCCTATGGCGAGTATGTTTCGGTGACCCCGTTCTTTAACTGGGTACACGTATGGAATACCGGTGCCGCATTCAGTCTTTTTGCGAATGGTGGAGGCTGGCAGCGCTACTTATTTATCGGAATCGCGGTAGTGGTCTCGATTTTTCTGATCAAGCTGATCCTTGAAAATCGTCATAAAGGAGAAGCCATCGCTTACAGTCTTATCCTCGGTGGCGCCATGGGCAACCTGATTGACCGGGTCTTTCGCGGCTATGTTGTGGATTCCTTTGATTTCTATTGGCGAGACTGGCATTGGCCGGCCTTCAACCTGGCTGATATTGCAATTGTCCTCGGTGCCTTACTTTTCGTTTCCAGCAGCTTGTTGGGTAAAAAAGCAAACACCAATGCCGAGCCGGATGGATCTGACTGACACCTACGCCTATACAACACCATGACCGAACTTCCCGACAACATCCTTCACCTGCCGCAATACCAAGTACTGGGCTGCAAATCAACCGACGACGAAATGCACTTCCAGGTGGACGTGCCCGATCCCATCGCCTGCGAGGAATGCGGCGTGCAGGGTGAGTTCGTACGGTTCGGCAAGCGTGACGTTCCCTATCGTGATCTGCCTATCCACGGCAAGCGGGTCACTCTCTGGGTGGTCCGCCGCCGATACACCTGCCGGGCCTGCAAGACAACATTCAGGCCCCAGCTACCGGAGATGGTGGACGGATTCCGTATGACACTGCGGCTGCATGAGTACGTGGAGAAGGAATCCTTCAACCACCCCTACACCTTTGTGGCGGCACAGACCGGCCTGGACGAGAAGACGGTGCGCGACATCTTCAACGCCCGCGCCGAGTTCCTGGGGCGCTGGCACCGCTTCGAGACGCCCCGCATCCTGGGCATTGACGAGCTATACCTGAACAAGCGCTACCGCTGCATTCTGACCAACATTGAGGAGCGAACCCTGCTCGACCTGCTGGCCACCCGCCGCCAGGACGTGGTGACCAACTACCTGATGAAGCTGAAAGACCGGCAGAAGGTCGAGATCGTCAGCATGGACATGTGGAACCCCTACCGGGCAGCGGTCAAGGCTGTGCTGCCCCAGGCCCGTATCGTGGTCGATAAGTTCCATGTGGTGCGCATGGCCAACGATGCCCTAGAGAGAGTGCGCAAGGGCCTCAGAAAGGAGCTGAAACCGTCCCAGAGCCGGACTCTCAAGGGAGACCGGAAAATCCTGCTGAAACGCGCTCACGAAGTCTCAGACCGGGAGCGCCTCATCATGGAGACCTGGACAGGCGCGTTCCCGCAACTGCTGGCCGCCTACGAGCACAAGGAGCGCTTCTACGGCATCTGGGACGCCACCACACGGCTCCAGGCAGAAGCCGCCCTGGACGAGTGGATAGCCACCATCCCGAAGGGCCAAAAGGAAGTCTGGAGCGATCTGGTCAGGGCAGTGGGAAACTGGCGCGAAGAGACCATGACCTACTTCGAGACGGACATGCCCGTCACCAACGCTTACACGGAGTCCATCAACCGACTGGCCAAGGACAAGAACCGTGAAGGGCGCGGTTACTCCTTCGAGGTGATGCGGGCACGAATGCTCTACACCACGAAGCACAAGAAGAAGGCACCGACTGCGAAGGTCTCTCCTTTCTACAAGAAAACCATCGGTTACGGACTGCCGGACTTCGCAGAGGAACTCAACTACGGAGTCGATCTGTCAACCATCTGAGGGTGGTATCAGATTGATGGGGTGAAGGTGCCCCATCAACCATTAAATCCGTATACCCCTTTTTTCTCGCCGTTGTAGTCAATTTTTTCAGGAGCAGTATTCAGTGCGGCAAATCCCCACCAGCCAGCCCACGGCACGGCATATGTGAACACGCCGTCCGCGTCGGTCAGTACCGACTGCGTAACAAAATATTCGTTGGGAGCGGCATATCTGCCTTCTTTATTGTAATACTCCACCTCCACCACAGCACCGGCCACAGGCTTGCCTTCCATCAGTACCCGGCCCTGAAACACATTACCGGCGTAGTTTGCAAAAGGCCTTGTCAGCGGCACTATTTCAGTGCGCAGACCGGCAGGAACGTCCCAGCCTTCCTCTTCGCCGAAGCTGGCCACATAGGTTTTGGTAAGATGCTGGATGTAACAATCTTCGGCCGGTTCCCAGTACAGCCGGGGGATGACATAAAACTGGGCCACGCCCGGACGTTTGATCTGGTACTCAGCTTTCCACGCCTTGTGCCCCATGACGGTGGCAGCTTCCAGCCCGCCGGTCAGGTCGGTTTTACGGCCGTCGGCAATCACGGCAAATTCCTGCGGGGCGGCCATATCCATGCCCTGCAGTTCCATGGGGTGAGAAAAAGACACCTGAAGGCTGAGAGCGGCCTGATCTTTTTCCACCGCCACAGAAGCGGAAGGAATAACCATGCCGAAGTGTGCCAGTGCCATGCCGTATGTGGCCGCTACAAGCGAACATGCAACCGCACCGCGCACCATGGCGCGCCGCAGAACACCCTTGCCGTTTACCCGTGAAAACCAATGTACCATACCCGTTACCTCCGGTTGTGCGTGTGGCTGCCCAAGCTGGTGGCAGAAAATAAAGCGCATCACACCTGCGCCCGCATGGTGTTACGCAATCGCTTTACATAACACCCGCTCACACTACTGCCCGCAAGTAATACTGTCAACGGGGACAGCGCATCATGTCGGACACATTACAAAAAAAAGAAAGGAGCCGGAGCTCCTCTCTTTTTTTGTATATCCGGTATGGCTGTCAGGCGCTTTGGCCTGCCACGCCCACCAGCCAGACAGTGTACGCAGCATATGCGCACAGCAGTGCGGCCCCTTCCAGCCTGTTGATGCGGCCCGCGCGGCGCACGGGGTATCCCATGACAAAAAGCGCCACGGTAAAGCCGCCCATGACCAGCAGATCGCGTCCCAGGGCGGACGGGTCCACCTGCATGGGCTGCACCGCTCCGGCTATGCCCACAACAGCCAGTGTGTTGAACAGGTTGGAGCCCACAACGTTGCCCAGCGCTATGTCGTGCTCTCCGCGACGGGCGGCAGCCAGCGAAGAAGCCAGCTCGGGCAGCGAAGTGCCCACAGCCACAATGGTCAGCCCTATGACCAGATCGCTCATACCCAGCGCCACGGCTACTTTCATGGCACCCCACACAAGCATGCGCGAGCTGATAATGAGCAACACCAGTCCGGCGGCTGTCCAGCCCAGTGCGGCCTTGAGCGCCAGCGGCTGCGTACCGGCCTGCTGTTCCATCTCCTGCCCGAATGCGTCGCGCGTGGAATGCATGCCCTGATAAACAGACCACCCCACAAGAACAAAAAACACGGCGAGCAGCACCAGAGCATTGGTCCTGTCCAGCGAACCGTCCCACAACAGTGCGGCGGTAAGCAGTGTCACCCCGATAAGAATGGGCAGCTCCTTGCGGAGCACCTGAGAGCTGACCATCACAGGTCCCAGAACGGCAGTGGCGCCCAGTATGAGACCTATGTTGGTTATATTGGAGCCGTAAGCGTTGCCCAGCGCGATGCCGGGGGTTCCGCTCATGGCGGCCATAAGTGAAACAAGCATTTCAGGCACGGAAGTGCCGAAGCCCACAATGACCATGCCGATAAGCAGCGGAGGCATGCCGAAATGCCGTGCCGTGGCGGAAGACCCCAGCACAAAACGGTCTGCGCTGTACACAAGCAGCACAAGACCTGCCACAATAGCAAGAATAGGAAGCGTCATCATTACCTCTGCGGATCACCCGCGCTGATGTTGAATCATGCCGGAAACGCCGGCCCGCTTGAAGCAGGCGGATGCCCGTCCGCCTCTTCCGGCAGCGGCCTGCACGGTGCAGCTCCCCGTACACTGTGCGGCCCCTGACAATGCACAGCTGTTAAGCATACCCTGTGCACATGGCAAGGGAACGCCGGTAAAAAAACAGCCGGCACACCCCACACCGCGGCCTTGCATGCAACATACACGGCGCAGTGCGCGCGGGACTTGCCAAAAGACCGTCTGCGCGCGCAAGATAGCCGTCACCTGTCACATATATCATATAAAAAAGGAGTCCGCAGTGTCTTCTATGCAACACATTGTCGAACTGACAAGCGATCTCATCCGCTTTCCCAGCATGCACTCCAGACCGGAGCAAATCTCACGCTGTGCCGGTTTCATCATGGACTGGTGCGCACAGAACGGCATTCATGCCGAACGCATGGACCACGACGGAATTCCCTCCGTTATGGTGCTGCCCGAAAAAGGCAGGGCGGGGCTGCTGCTGATGGCCCACATAGATGTGGTGGACGCGGAGGAGGACCTGTTTGTTCCGCGTGTGGAAAATGACAGATTGTACGGACGCGGCGCCAATGACGACAAGTATGCCGTGGCGCTGGGACTTGTCATGTTCAGAGACCGGCTGAACGCCCTGAAGGCCGCCGGACGCAGCCAGAAGGACATGGCGCTGGGGCTGCTTATCACCGGCGACGAAGAAATAGGCGGCATGAACGGCGCCGCCAAAGCCCTGCCACTCATCAGGGCCGACTATGTGGTGGCGCTGGACGGCGGTAATCCGCAGCAGGTCATCACCAAGGAAAAAGGCATCATCGACATAAAGCTGACCTGCACGGGAAAGGCGGCCCATGGCGCCCGCCCGTGGATGGGAGTGAACGCCGTTGACCTGCTGATGGAGGACTATACGAGGCTGAAAACGCTGTTTGCCGAAGAAAATGAGGACCACTGGCACCGCACGGTCAATCTGGGCAGAATACGGGCCGGAGAATCCACCAACAAGGTGCCCGACGTGGCGGAAGGCTGGTTCAACATCCGCGTGACGGAACATGACGATCCCGGAGCACTGATTGACAAAATACGTAAAACAGTCTCGGGAACGGTCAGCATTGTGCGCACAGTGCCTGTTTTTCTGGCTGCAGACAGCCCCTACACAGAAAGACTGCTGGCGTTGTCCGGTGCAACGGCGGGCAAGGCCCACGGAGCAAGTGATGCCCGCTATCTGGGCGAAAACGGCCTCACGGGCGTTGTATGGGGTGCAGAAGGCTTTAACACCCTGCATTCACGCGATGAGTGTCTGCACATTCCCAGTCTGCAGAGCATCTACGACCCGCTGATGCAGCTCGCCCGCGAAATGGAGGAGCATGCCGCAGTTTGAGTGTTCAGCTAAGGGGTTAGACAGCGGCGCTTTCCTTCGTCACATTTTTGTGATATAATTGACCGGATGACGCCACCCCGCCGTCTGCCCGGCAGGCGGCGGGGAACCATACGGCAGAACACAACCATCTTTCTTTCCGGGAGGCTTGCATGCTGAAAAAACTCTTGCTGTTCACGCTGGCTGCGGTTGCACTGACAGCCTATTCGCTCACCCCCCAGTCTGTTCTGGCGGCGCCCAAACAGGGCGGAACGCTGGTCTTTGCCCGCGGTGCAGACAGCCCCGGTCTTGACCCCGCATATGAGACTGACGGCAACTCGTTCATGGTGTGCGACAACATCTACGACGCACTTGTGGGCTTTATGCCCGAATCCACTGCGCTTACCCCCTCGCTGGCCACATCGTGGGATATTTCCGAAGACGGCATGACCTATACCTTCCATCTGCGCGAAGGTGTCAGCTTCCACGACGGCACCCCCTTCAATGCCGATGCCGTTGTCTTTTCACACGGACGCCAGATGAAAGACAAAAGCAAAGCCAAATTTTTCAGCAAGCAGTGGGGCTGGCCCGAACAGGCTCCCGCTGCGGAATACTGGCTTTCCATGGAAATGGACGACATCATCGAATCCATTGAAGCAAAAGACGACTACACCGTGGTGTACAAACTCAAGCGCCCGGAAGCTCCTTTTCTTGCCAACATGGCCATGGACTTTGCCGACATAGTCAGCCCCACCGCCGTTCTCAAGCATGGTGCCGATTACATAACCAACCCCGTGGGCACCGGTCCTTTCAAGTTTGTCTCGTGGCAGAAAAACGACCGCATCACCCTTGAACGCAACGACGGCTACTGGGACGGCGCCCCCTACCTCGATAAAGTCCTCTTCCGCGTCATTCCCGACAACTCGGTCCGTTTTCTCGAACTGATGTCCGGCAATGTGCACATCTGCCAGTACCCCAACCCCGAAGACGTGGAACTGGCAAAAAGCAACGGCAACCTTGAAGTGATCACCCAACCCGGCATGAACGTGGGCTACCTGTCATTCAACCACACCAAGGAACTCTGGCAGGATGCGCGCATCCGCCGTGCCATCGCCCATGCAGTCAACAAGCAGGCCATAGTGGACAACATCTACTACGGCATGGGTGTTCCCGCGGTGAACACCATTCCTCCCACCATGTGGGGCTACAACAATGACATCACCGACTACGAATACAACCCCGAAAAAGCCCGCCAGCTGCTGAAGGAAGCCGATTTTGAAGGCAAACTGAAAGCCGCCGGACAGGACAGGATAACCCTGTGGTGCATGCCTGTGGCACGTCCCTACAATCCCAGCGGCATGAAAGTGGGTGAAGCCATTCAGGCCGACCTGAAAGCCGTGGGCATAAACGTGGAACTGGTGACCATGGAATGGGGAACCTACCTCAAAAAGCAGCGTTCGCAGGATCCGGGCATGGACCTGTTCCAGCTGGGCTGGACCGGTGACAACGGCGACCCCGACAACTTCCTTGCCATCCTGCTGGACGGTATGGCCGACCCCAACGTGCGCACCCAGTGGAAAAACGAAGAATATCACCAGCTGATGGTGGACGGAAAGCGCACCACGGATCAGGCCAAGCGCATTGAAATCTACAAAAAGGCGCAGGAACTTATCCATCAGGAAGCTCCCATGATCAACATGGCGCATTCCATCGTGGCACAGCCCCAGCACAAGCGCGTGCAGGACTTTAAACTGCACCCGACAACCAGTGTATACCTGCACAAGGTATGGCTGAAGTAGCCCCACAGGCAGACCACGACATGTGAACCATCTACCGGCAGGGGCGCGCAACCGCCCCTGCCGTTGTATTCAACGGGAAGAGCATTGCTACATTTTCTGATAAAAAGACTGCTTCAGGTCATTCCCACAGTGCTCGGCATATCCGTGCTGGTCTTTTTCATGATCCACCTTGTGCCGGGAGACCCTGCGGAAATGATGCTGGGGGAGCGTGCCAACGAAAAAGCCCTGACGGAACTGCGCCAGCAGCTGGGGCTGGATAAACCCCTGTATGTTCAGTACGGACTGTTCATGTCCAGACTGGCACAGGGCGATCTGGGCCGCGCACTGCGAACCAACGAAAAAATAACCACCGAGATAGCCACACATTTTCCCGCCACGCTGGAACTGGCGCTGGTGGCCATAGTATTTGCCGTTACGCTGGGCATGCTGGCGGGTATTGTTTCCGCCACGCGCCAGTATTCGCTGTTCGATTACGGCTCCATGGTGCTGTCGCTCATCGGGGTTTCCATGCCTATTTTCTGGCTGGGGCTGGTGCTGATGATCATATTTTCAGTCAATCTCGGCTGGCTGCCGCTGTCGGGCAGGCTTTCCTATGACATCACGCTGGAGCCTGTAACCAATCTGTACCTTATCGATTCCATCATTCAGGGCAACTGGGCGGCTTTCAAAGATGCTCTGCACCACATCATCATGCCGGCCTTCACCCTGAGCACCATTCCCATGGCCATCATCGCCCGCATGACCCGGTCAAGCATGCTCGAAGTGCTGCGGCAGGATTACATACGCACTGCCAAAGCCAAGGGGCTGTCGCCGCGCGCCGTGCACTACAAGCACGCCCTGCGCAATGCGCTCATCCCCATTGTCACCATCATCGGGCTGCAGTTCAGCATTCTGCTGGGCGGCGCCATACTTACAGAAACCATCTTTGCATGGCCGGGCATAGGGTCGTGGCTGCTCAATGCCGTGTATGCGCGTGATTTCAACGCGGTACAGGGCGGCACCATGCTTATCGCCACGCTGTTTGTGCTCATCAACGTGCTTGTGGACCTGCTGTATGCTGTCATCAACCCGAGGATCAAGGTGTAGTCATGTCTCAGGTACTTACAGGCACCACCGCTGCCCAAGAGGAAAAATCACACACCCCTCTGGTCGAAGCCATGCTGAGGCTGCACAAAAACCGCACAGCCATGGCCGGACTCGTCATTGTGGGCATATTTGTATTTCTGGCCTTGTTCGGCCCGCTTATAGCGCCGCATGACCCGCTGGAACAGTCACTGTACAACAAGCTCAAACCGCCGGTATGGGATGCCAGAGGCAGCATGAGCTTTTTTCTGGGAACCGATGATTTCGGCCGCGACCTTCTTTCGCGCCTCATACACGGCGCCCGCATTTCCATGCTTGTCGGGGTGGTATCGGTATCCATCTCTTTGTTTTTCGGCACCATTGCCGGTGCAGTGGCCGGTTTTTACCGTGGCTGGGTCGATGTCATCATCATGCGCGTCATGGACATTCTGCTGGCTTTCCCCAGCATTCTGCTGGCTATCGTCATTGTGGCTTTTTTAGGCCCCAGTCTGGAAAACGCCATGATCGCCATCGGCATCGTATCCATTCCGCGTTATGCCCGCATCGTACGCGGCAGTGTGCTGGAAGAATATTCCAAAGACTACGTGCAGGCCGCCCGCGCGCTGGGAGCCTCCGACTTCCGTCTTATTTTTCAGCACATTCTGCCCAACTGTCTGGCGCCGCTCATCGTGCAGACCACGCTGGGCTTCGCTTCCGCCATTCTGGAGGCGGCAGCCCTCAGCTTTCTGGGGCTGGGCGCGCAGCCTCCGACCCCGGAATGGGGGGCCATGCTGGCCGGCGGCCGCGCATTGATTCTGCGCGCATGGTGGGTGGTCACCTTTCCGGGCATCACCATACTGCTGGCCGTTCTCGGCTTTAACCTGCTGGGCGACGGGCTGCGTGATGCGCTCGACCCGAGACTGCGCGATTAGGGGGCACAATGTCTGAACCGCTTCTTTCCGTCGAAGGCCTTTCGACTTACTTTTATACCGACAGAGGCGTTGCCAAAGCCGTGGGTGATGTCAGCTACTCCATCAACCCCGGAGAAACACTGGGAGTTGTCGGCGAGTCGGGCTGCGGCAAAAGCGTCACCGCGCTTTCAGTCATGCGGCTCATTCCCGAACCGCCGGGCAGAATAGTCTCCGGCAAAATCATGTTTGACGGTACTGACCTGCTGAGCCTGTCCGAAAAACAGATGCGCCATGTCCGCGGCAACAAGATATCCATGATCTTTCAGGAACCGATGACATCGCTCAACCCCGTGTTCCGTGTGGGTGACCAGATTGCCGAAACCCTCATCCTGCATGAAGACCTGAGCAAAAAAGCCGCCCGCGACAGGTCGGTTGAACTGCTGAAAAAAGTGGGGATTCCCTCTCCTGAATCCAGGGTGGAAGATTACCCGCACCAGATGAGCGGCGGTATGCGCCAGCGCGTGATGATAGCCATGGCGCTGGCATGCAACCCCAAGCTGATCATCGCGGACGAACCCACCACCGCGCTGGATGTGACTATACAGGCACAGATACTTGAGCTGATGGATAACCTGCGCGAGACAACCGGCACCGCCATTCAGCTTATCACTCATGATCTTGGCGTGATAGCGGAAACAGCGCATAAAGTTGTGGTCATGTACGCCGGACGGGTGGTGGAGCAGGCCGAAGTCCGCGAGCTGTTCAACAACCCTCTTCACCCCTACACGCGCGGCCTCATGCGCTCCATCCCCGGACTGGGCGCACATGCGGACAAGGAACGTCTGGAAACCATTCCGGGCATGGTTCCTTCGCTGCTCAACCTGCCGCAGGGGTGCCGCTTTCATGACCGGTGCAGACACGCCTTCGACCGCTGCCGTCTGGAAGAACCCCAGCTTGATCCGGCAGCCGACGGGCATCTTGTACGCTGCTGGCTGTGTCAGGAATAACCGGTGCCGTCGGCATTGCGCCGGCTGATGATCAGGAGTCATAATGTCGAACAGTACTGCCGATACAGGCAACGCAGCCGCCGCTCTGGTAGAGCTGAAGGGCCTGAAGAAATATTACGAAGTGAAAGGCAGCCTGCGCCGCGCGGGCGGTCATGTGAAGGCCGTGGACGGAGTTGATCTGGATATTCTGCGCGGTGAAACACTGGGCCTTGTAGGGGAATCAGGCTGTGGCAAGTCGACACTGGGACGAGCCATACTGCGGCTGGAAGAACCCACCGGCGGCAGCGTCATGTTTGACGGCACCGACGTGCTGCGTCAGACCCGCAAACAGATGATCCCGCTGCGGGCACGCATGCAGATCATCTTTCAGGACCCTTACTCCTCGCTCAACCCGCGGCAGACAGTGGGCCAGATAATCGGTGAGGGGCTGGTCATACACGGCATGGGCAGCAAGGCCGAGCGGCTGGACCGTGTACGCTACCTTATGGACAAAGTGGGCCTGCGACCGGGCCACATAGGGCGTTATCCGCATGAATTTTCCGGCGGCCAGCGCCAGCGCATAGGTGTGGCGCGGGCACTGGCTCTGCAGCCGGAACTTATTATCTGTGACGAGCCTGTCTCCGCACTTGACGTATCCATTCAGGCACAGGTGATCAACCTGCTGATGGACCTGCAGGATGAATTCAACCTGACCTACCTTTTTGTTTCGCATGATCTGAGCGTTGTCAGACACATAAGTGACAGGGTGGCCGTCATGTATCTGGGACGCATAGTGGAGCTGGCCGACAAAAACGAGCTGTATGCCAACCCCTGCCACCCCTACACACGTATCCTGCTCAAAGCGGCCCCCGTGGCCGCGGTGGACGTTGTTCCGCAGCGCGAAGGTCTGAAGGGAGAACTGCCCACTCCTCTCAACCCGCCATCGGGCTGTCATTTTCACCCGCGGTGTCCGGAGGCCACACCGCGGTGTGCCGCTGAAACTCCGGCTCTCACCACACTGGAAAACGGACACCGTGTGCGCTGTTTTCTGTATTCCGAAGAAACCATCTGAAATACGCAGTCGGCCCCGTGCATGCACGGGGCCGTTTTTTTAAACCCATCCCGGAAGTATCCTGCGGCCTGCCGTTATGCCTTGCGCCATCACCGCCGACAATCCTTCCGCAGCGCCTGCATCAGCCCCATAGTCTGAACACACAGAAAAACGCAGTCCTGAACAGACTGCGTTTTTACAGTTCACCCCCGCATCAGCGGGTCAGAAAACATTCTTACATGTACCGCAACCGGAAAGGGCCACGCGCACCGCGCCTGCCGTTATCCTGCGGCCGGCCGGCGGCACGCCTTGCGCCGTCAGCACCGCGGGCCTTACTCTCACGCACGGTCCGCAGATTCCCCCGCGGCCTGCTGCAGCAGATTACGCACCGCCGCAGCATCGGGCAGTTCCAGCACCTGTTCCACCAGCGGCTGCAACGCAGCGGCATCAATGCTCCGGATGATTTCCTTGGCACGGGGCACGGCCGGACCGCTCATGCTCAGCGAATCAAGATTCATGGCGGCCAGCAGGGGCACGGCCAGCGGCGTGCCTGCCAGCTCTCCGCACATGCCCACATGAATTCCGGCCGCGTGACCGGCCTCCACTGTCTGCTGAATCTGGCGCAACACAGCGGGATGCAGGGCATCGGACAAAGCCGCCACAGCGCTGTTGCCTCTGTCTGCCGCCATGACATACTGGGCCAGATCATTGGTGCCGATGCTGAAAAAGTCCGCTTCAGCAGCCAGCTGATCTGCCAGAGCCACCGCGGCGGGTACTTCTATCATAATCCCCACGGGCACATCATGTCCGCACGGACGCCCCTCGGCCAGCAGCTGTGCGCGGGCTTTTTCCAGCAACGTTCTGGCCGCCCGCAGCTCGCCCGGATGAGCCACCATGGGAAACATGATCTGCACGGGGTGGTCCGCCGCAGCGCGCAGAAGCGCCCTGAGCTGCGTCACGAACAGGTCTTCATGCACAAGGCAGAACCGTATGCCGCGCACTCCCAGAAAAGGATTGGCTTCGGCCGCCTGCCCCTGCTGCAGATACGGTACAGGCTTGTCGCCCCCGATATCCAGCGTGCGGATAATAACCGGCCGGCCGTCAAGAGCCTGAGCAGCTTCAGTATACGCGGCCGTCTGTTCGTCTTCTGTAGGAGCGGAAGGCCTGTCGAGAAAGAGGAACTCCGTGCGGAACAGCCCCACACCTTCGGCCCCGTTGCGCACAGCGGCATGCGCATCCGCCGGTGAACCGATATTCGCATGAACCCGCACAGCCCTGCCGTCACGGGTGACAGCCGGTGCGGCGGCCTTTTCACGCTCACTGCGCAGCGATTCTTCCCATTGACGGCGCAGACCGCGCAGTCTTTGCACAGTGTGTTCGTCGGCCGGAGCCCATACCTCACCGGTATTGCCGTCCAGCCCCACAGGAGTGCCGTCGGTCACGCCCGCTATCTGCGCTGCGGCCCCCGCCACGGCGGGTATGCCCATGGAACGCGCCAGAATCGCGGCATGCGATGTGGCACCGCCCTGCTCGGTAACAATACCCAGAACTTTTGTCACATCAAGCCGCGCCATGTCCGAAGGCCCCAGATCGGCTGCCAGCAGCACACTGGGTTCGGCGATATCCGGCCCCTGCGGAGCCTCTCCGGTGATGATACGCAGCACGCGTGCTCCCACATCCAGCACGTCAGCCGCACGGGCGCGCATAAAATCGTCATCCAGACCGCGGTAGCGTTCCGCGGTGGAAACGATGACACGCCGCCACGCCGCCGCCGCGTTGCACCGGCGCTCTTCCAGTTCATGCAGCGCGGCATCCCTCAGTTCAGGATCCTGCAGCATCATCCGGTGCATGCCGAAAATTTCGCTTTCCGCGCCGCCCACGTTTCCGGCCGTCTGCTTTTCCACAAGCGCAATCTCGTCCGCGGCCTGCTTCAGAGCATCCTGCAGAACACGCTTTTCGGCCGCCTGATCGTCAACCTGAATTTCCGCCACTTCCGGCAATGCCGCTCTGAAGCGCACAGCCGGTCCCGCTGCATACCCGGCCGAGGCGGCTACGGCACCTGCAGGCCGGACCGGTGCCGCACCATGGCTGTCCGCCTGCCCTTCTTCCGGTTCACGCGGATCGCCAAAGTTTGCCGCATGCAGTGCCTGCAGGGCATCAAGCGCCTGCTGTGCGTCGGCACCGGCTGCGCGGAACTCGATGGAATCGCCGAGGCGCACCGCCAGCGTGGCTATCTGGTTGAGTGAGCGGGCGTTGACCACATGCCCTCCATGCGCCAGACGCACATCGGCGTCCAACCCTGCCAGCGCCCCCACAATGCGGGATGCCGGACGGGCATGCAGCCCCAGTCTGTTGGGCACCGTCACAGCAAGCGTCCGGACATGCTCCGCAGCGGCATCGGGCACTGCACCGGCAGCTCCGGCCGAAGACGCAGCCATGTCAGGCACCGCCGAACCGAGCTGAGCCGATTTAGCCGCAAGGGCCGACTCCGCTTCGGCCTGAACATCGTCCAGCGAGGCACCCGCCGCGGCCTGCACCGCGGCAGCAATACAACCTTCGATCAGCGGAGCCGCCGAAAGACGCACATTGGCCGTCACTTCAGGCGGCAGCAGGTCAAGCGCCGTTTCCGCACTCATCAGCGCACTGCCCAGATCCATCAGCACCAGCACGCCGTCACCGTCCTGCACTTCCTCCAGTGCGGCCATCACACGTGTGGGATCGGTGCCTATGGGGTGTTCTGCATCATCCACACCGCCTGCCAGAGCAATACGCACCCTGCCCTGCGTCATCTGCAGGGCAAGCTCGCGCACTCCTTCTGCCAGAACGGCACTGTGAGAAACAATTACAAGGCCGACCATGCGGCTATCCCCCGATACTCTGACGCAACGCGCCGAGCATCATGCACGAGGAAGCCCCGCCGGGATCTTTGTGACCGATGCTGCGTTCGCCCAGATAGCTTGCGCGCCCCTTGCGGGCCTGCATGGGCACGGTGGCTTCCAGACCTTTTTCCGCGGCCGCCACCGCGGCATCAAGTGCGGCATCAAGCGCGGCGCCTGCCTGCACTGCCTGTGTGTACGCATCAAGCGCGGGCTTCCAGATATCGTACATGGTTTTGTCCCCTTCCACGGGACGCCCGCGCGATACAATGCCCTCCACACCGCTTTCCAGCAGCTTCTGCATGGCCGCTTCGTCCAGCGTTTCCGCTCCGGCCAGCGCCATGCCCGCTTTCATAAAAAATGTTCCGTACAGCGGCCCGCTGGCCCCGCCGACACTGGAAAGCAGCGTCATTCCGGTATCCTTCAAAATGGCGCCGATGTCCTTTGCTTCCATGGAAGGCAGTTTTTCAAGCACCTTGCCAAAACCGCGATCCATGTTGATTCCGTGATCCGCGTCACCTATGGCGGCGTCGAGACCGGTCAGATATTCCTTCTGCGCCTTATATTCTGCGGCCAGAGCCTTAAGCCAGTCCAGCACCTGTTCCTTGGTCATCTGCATGCGGAAAATCTCCGGCGGTCCGGCAGCGATGCCGGCCGGTATATGCTTTGCGCCGCGGGGCCGTGCAGACCCCGCAGGCGGATATGTTGTTATCAGATTTTTACAAAACCGGGGGTGTTTGCTCCGGCGTCCCAGAACTTCAGCATTTCATCATCCACTTTAAGCAGCGTGATGGAAAATCCCTGCATTTCCAGTGAAGTGATGTAGGGGCCGATAAGATTGCGTTCGATGACGATGCCCCTGTCGCGGCAGATGGCATCCAGCTTGCGGTAAACGGCGTACAGTTCGCTTACGGGGGTGCCGCCCATGCTGTTTACAAAAGCAATGACCCGGTCGCCTTTGGCAAAAGGCTCATCGGTAAGTTTTTTGTCTTCCCACTGGCCGGTATCATGATTGAGTTCACGCACGGTGCGGGTATAGGCAGGATCGTCCAGAATGCCCTGAGCCACAATGGTTGTCAGCTCATCCGCCGTCTGCATGGAGCTGCGGTGCGTTCCGGGTTCACCATGAATACCGATGCCGATTTCAATCTCGCCGTCGGCCAGCTCAAAAGTAGGCTTGCCCGCCGCAGGCACCGTGCAGGATGTCAGTGCAACGCCCATGGAGCGCCCGCAACTGTTCACCCTGCGGCACAGGTCGGCGCATTGCTCCAGCGAATAACCGGCTTCGGCTGCGGCGCCTACAATTTTTTCCGCCAGCACGGTGGTGCCCACCCCGCGACGTCCCGCAGTATACAGGCTGTCCTTCACGGCAACGTCGTCGTCGATAAGTATGTTCTGCACCTTGATGCCATCGGCATGGCACAGTTCGGCGGCGGTTTCAAAATTCATCACGTCGCCGGTGTAGTTTTTGACAATGAACAGCACGCCGGCACCGCGGTCCACAGCTTTGGCGCATTCATACATCTGGTCGGGCGTGGGCGATGTAAACACCTCTCCGGGGCAGGCCCCGTCCAGCATGCCATGCCCCACAAAACCGCCGTGCATGGGTTCGTGCCCGCTGCCCCCGCCGGAAACAACAGCCACCTTGCCTTCGGGAATATCTCTGCGGCACACATAATGCGGGTCCAGATGGACCAGCAGTTCGGGATGAGCGGCGGCCATGCCCTGCAGCTGCTCCCGGACGACATCATCAACGGCATTAATCAGCTTTTTCATCGATTTTTCTCCGTTTGGTTATGAGCCATCCGGTCTCGCCTCAGAGAGTCTGACCAGACCTGCATCCGGCAGGTCGTTCATGCGAATCCAGCGGCTCGCAGAAAAGTTCTGCCCCCGTTCATAAAGGGATTGCTGCATTCTTACGTCAATTCCGCACTTGTGTGAACACTTTCGACGTCATTACGTGAACTTTTTGTCCGCCGTCCGGACATTTGTCATGGCGCGCGTCCGCCGCGGCGCCGCGCTGCGCCCTATCCCCACAGGGCAGGCTCCGGAGGATACACCAGACTGCCCTCGTAGCACAGCGCCGGATCGTGATCGGCAGCCAGCAGCAGGGGACCGTCAATATCTGCAAAATCAGCACCCTGTGCCACAAGATGGGCCGGCGCCATGGCAAGGGACGACCCCAGCATGCACCCTATCATCACTCTGAAGCCCATGCGTACAGCCTCATCGCGCATGGCCAGCGCTTCCGTCAGGCCACCAGTCTTGTCCAGCTTGATGTTCACCGCATCGTACAGACCGGCAAGACGCGGCAATGTTGCTCTGTCGTGACAGGATTCATCGGCGCATACCGGCACGGGACGGTCCAGCCCGGCCAGTCCGGCATCCGCCCCCGCAGGCAGCGGCTGCTCCACAAGAGCCACGCCCAGACACGCCAGCTGCGGCGCCCGCTGCACATACTGCTGTACTGTCCATGCCTCATTGGCATCAATAATCAGGCGGGCTTCAGGGGCATTTTCGTGCACAGCGCGGATTCGCTCCATATCGCCTGCGCCGCCCAGCTTGACCTTCAAAAGCGGTCTGTGCGCATTTTCCCGCGCGGCGGCACCCATGGCCAGAGGCGTACCCAGACTGAGCGTATAGGCGGTATGCACGGGCACGGGCCGCATACAGCCTGCCAGCTGCCACACCCGCTCGCCGCGCAGTGCGGCCTCGTACTCCCACAGAGCACAATCCAGCCCGTTACGCGCAGCACCGGCAGGCAGCAGGGTCTGCAAAAGCTGTCTGTCCGGCCGCCCGCCCATTCCGCGCACGGCTTCGTGCACAGCTGCGCAAACGCCCTCAACACTTTCTCCGTAACGGGCATAGGGCACGCACTCGCCGCGACCCTGCGCTCCTTCGCCGTATATGCGCACCTCAACCACCACGGCCTCTGTTCTGCTGCCGCGGGAAATGGCAAACTCGCCCTGCACAGGCCATGCCCGCACCGTTGTCTCCACCTTCACCGGCTCCGCCTCCTTCCTGCTATGCCGCAGCATACCGGATAATCTGTTTTTTTGTGCAACCTGCCATGGTAATACGTGTTTACCGGCTGCGCCGCAATGCCGCAGCACGGCAGCCGGTGTCGGATAGACAGTCATCATGTCGGACATATTTACATTTTTTGCAGGGGCAAGATGCCGCAGCAACAACTTATCACCCTGAATACACCGGCCATTGCCCTGTCTGCACAGAACTTGCTTGATTCTTCCGGCGGGTCGTCTTTGCGCGGTACCGCCTGTAACACTGCCTTCCGACCAGCTCCGGGAAACGCGGCGCCCAAGGTATCCCCCCCACCTTCGGCACCGACGCCCGGAGCTTCTTTTTTCCATTGCCCAATCAATATCCTATACTTTCTGAAAAAATAATAAGCTGTGGAAAATCAGCGCCGGAGCAAGCAACCATGCGCCCGCCACAGCCAACATCACGGCAGGCTGAACGGTTTTTTTATGTTGCTCCGCAAAAAAACACTTGCATAAATTCTCGCGGCATGATTCTGCGTAGTTGTCTGCCTCTTTTTAGCGGTATCTCACAGCATCCTGACGGGGCAGACGGCAAACGCTTTATGCGGCCGCCTTGTACAAGAAGAAACGCGGCATACACCGAGTACCGCTAGGGTGTGTGTGCACCCCGGGCTGTCTGGCTTCGCCATGGACTGACTCTGGAATTTTAGATTAACGAATGGCGAAGTGTGAGGATAAACCCTGATGAACATTTATGTTGGCAACCTTTCTTACCAGATGTCCGAAGACGACCTGCGTGGAGCCTTTGAAGAGTTCGGCGCTGTCGACAAGGTCCGCATCATCACTGACCACGACACTGGTCGTTCCAAAGGCTTCGGCTTTGTAGAAATGGCCGAAGACTCTGAAGCCAACGCTGCTATCGAAGCCCTGAACGGCCGCGAAATGGGCGGTCGCTCCATCACCGTGAACGAAGCTCGTCCTCGTCCCGAACGCTCCGGCGGCGGTGGCGGCGGCTTCCGTCGCAGCGGCGGTGGCGGCGGCTACGGCAACCGTGGCGGACAGGGCGGCGGCTACGGCCGTCGTTACTAATCCGTACCGCCAGCATCTGCACCGCAGGTGCCGCGCGGCGTAATGCGCACACTCCCCCGCACCGGCAACGGTGCGGGGCTTTTTTTTGCGCGCCGGACTTCTTTGCTGCGGTTCCTGCACAGCAAAAAAGGCGGTGCCGTAACGACACCGCCCTGATTAACAAACCTGCCTGCTCGGGCCGGACCGGCATGGGCTGCCGTATCCGGCAATGCGGCCGGACAGCGCAGCTGCCCGAATGCTCCGGCCGTTTACACCTGCCCGAAACGCGTTTTTGCTTCGCGCCTGCGCTGGTGCAGCACCGGCTCGGTATAGCCGCTGGGCTGCTCGCGCCCCTTGAAAACCAGATCACACGCCGCCTGAAAGGCGATGCTGCGTTCAAAATCAGGCGCCATGGGCGTGTACGCCTGATGTCCGGCATTCTGCGAATCCACCACTGCGGCCATTTTTTTAAACACGGCCATAACTTCTTCCCGCGTGCATACACCGTGATGCAGCCAGTTGGCGATATGCTGACTGGAAATACGCAGCGTGGCACGGTCTTCCATCAGCCCCACATTGTGAATATCAGGCACCTTGGAACAACCGATTCCCTGCTCGATCCAGCGCACCACGTATCCGAGTATGCTCTGGATGTTATTTTCCAGTTCTTCACGCACAGCACCTGCATCAGGTGCCGAACGCAGCAGCGGCAGCACCAGCATGTCATCACGGCAGGCGCGCCGTCGGGCGGCCAGCGCTGTCTGGACATCGCGCACGTTCACATCATGATAATGCATGGCATGCAGCGTGGCTGCAGCAGGCGAGGGCACCCATGCGCAACCTGCACCCGCGCGGGGATGCGCCCCTTTGGTTTCCAGCATTTCGCGCATGCTGTCGGGCTTGGGCCACATGCCCTTGCCTATCTGCGCCCTGCCCGAAAAACCGCAGGCCAGCCCCACATCCACGTTCCAGTCCTCGTATGCAGCTATCCAGCGCTCCGCCTTCATATCATTCTTTCTGACAACCGGCCCCGCCTCCATGCAGGTATGAATCTCGTCGCCGGTACGATCCAGAAAGCCGGTATTGATAAAAATAACCCGTTCGCGGGCCGCGCGGATGCACTCTTTAAGATTCAGCGACGTGCGGCGCTCTTCATCCATAATCCCCACCTTGAGCATATGACGGGGCAGTCCCAGAATATCCTCCACCCTGCTGAAAAGATCGCAGGTGAAGCGGACTTCCTCCGGACCGTGCATCTTGGGCTTGACGATATACACACTGCCTGTGCGGCTGTTGCGGTAGCGTACGTTGCCCTTCAGTTCGTGCAGCGCCACATAGCCTGTCATCAGAGCGTCCAGAATCCCCTCCGGTACGGGGCTGCCGTCCTCCGTCAGCACGGCATCCGTGGTCATAAGATGCCCCACGTTGCGGATAAGCATCAGGCTGCGGCCGGGCAGCACAAGAGCGCTGCCGTCAGGCGCCGTATATTCCCTGTCCGGATTGAGCGTGCGCACGCGCAGTGTTCCGTCCTTTACAAAGCTGGCTTCCAGATCGCCTTTGATCAGCCCCAGCCATGACTGGTACGTTCTGGTCTTGTCGTGGGCATCCACGGCGCTTACAGAATCTTCGCAGTCCTGAATGGTAGTCACTGCCGCTTCAAGGACCACATCTTTCACACCGGCAGGATGCGCCGCCCCCACGGGATGCGTTCTGTCCACATGCAGCTCAATATGCAGGCCGTTATTGCGCAGAACAACCACGGCAGGCGCATCACCGCCGGAAAAACCGACAAACTGCTCCGGCGCGGCGAGTCCCGTCTCTTTCCCCGATGCGTCGCGGGCCGCCAGCACACGGCGCCGGCCGTCCTGAAGCAGGATATACGCAGTCACATCACCATGCGACATTCCGTCCAGCGGCACTGCTCTGTCCAGAAACGCCGTTGCAAGACGCATTACCTCGCGCCCCCGCACCGGATTGTAGTCCGGCCCTTTTTCCATGCCGTCCGTTTCAGCGATCACGTCGGTGCCGTACAGGGCGTCATACAGGCTGCCCCAGCGGGCATTGGCCGCATTGACGGCATAACGGGCGTTGGTAATAGGCACTACCAGCTGCGGTCCGGCAACCTCGGCTATTTCCGGGTCCACATTCTCAGGAGAAATGGTAAAATCCTCCCCTTCAGGCAGCAGATAGCCTGTTTTTTCCAGAAACGCCTTGTATTCCGCCGCATCGTGGGGCTTGCCGGCACGTTCGCGGTGCCACGCGTCAACGGACTGCTGCATGCTTTCGCGCAGTTCCAGCAGTTCTTTGTTGCGCGGCGCAAAATCCCTGAACAATGCTTCGGCGCCCGCCCAGAAATCCACAGGGTCGACACCCGTATCCGGCGCTATCTCATTGGCGACAAGGCAGGAAAGGCACGATGCCACCTGCAGACCGCCGGTCTGTGTTCTTGTTGTCATTATGTAACCCCCGAATGGCGTAGGTTAGGGTTGCAGCGGAACACGGCAGTTATGCGGCCCGGAGGCGCAAAGACATACTGCCGGCAAAAAAGCTGGAAAAGCAGGATGCAGCATACAGCACCGGAAATGCTCCAGCCCGGGGCGGCAGCATCCTGTCATGCGGCGGGTGCACGGCGCCATGCCGTGCCGGAGTGTCCGTTGCGCGCGGCGTAAAGAGCATCCGCCGCGCGCAAGGTTTTATTTACGGATAAATACGAGTGATTCCTGCACGGGCGCATCCGCCGCCGGTGCAAGAACAAGGCTGCCGTCATGCCCGCGCAGCGCACGGGTGACACCGGTCATGGTCCGGAAGTACTCATACTCGGTGCGCATGGCTTTTTCCTCGCACGCACGCTTGGTACTGCCCATGGGACCGAAAGTCAGTGCGCCGTCTTTCAACTGCCACGTACCGAAGTAATTATTGCAACCGGAATAGCCGTACAGACGGCCGTCCTCGTCAAAAACAAGCGTGACTCCGGCATCGGCGGAAACGTGCGTACCCGCCAGCGAGGTCAGCTGCCACTCACCGGCAGTCAGCACGGCGGAATCAGCCGGAGACGCCGGAACAGCCTGACTCCCCCTGTGACCGGCACAGGCGCCGAGCATAAGAAGGGCGCCCGTGGCCAGCATAAGACAGGCATACACAATATAACGGTTTCGTTTTATCATCATTCAGCTCCTGCAGATATAGTGTGCATACCGCCGGCTCGACCGCACGCCCTCCCGCGGGCGGTCTTTTCCGGCACTCCCCTGACATGCGGAAAGGGGCCGGACGGAATAATCCTCATGTTGTTCTGCCGCATGACAGCCCCGAACGCAAGTGCGGAGTATCCCCGGCGGCTTTGACAAAACCCTCCGCACCAAGCAAATACTGCTGACCGGAAACAGTCTGTACATGCGCGCCGCATCCGGAGCACCCCGCAAAACAAGGAATACCTGTCCGTCATGTCTCTTTTTCTGCCCGCTGCCACACAACAGCTGCCCGTGTCCGGAATTCTGCAAGAACTTACCGACACACTGGCCCGCACAACATGCTGCGTTCTGCAGGCCCCCCCCGGAGCCGGTAAAACCACGGCGGTGCCACTGGCTCTGCTGCACGCGCAGCTGCCCGCCGGACGTATAGTGATGCTGGAACCCCGCCGGCTTGCAGCCCGCAGTGCCGCGCGGCGCATGGCTCAGATGCTGGGGCAGCGCACCGGTGAAACTGTGGGATTCAGAGTGCGCCACCACAGCTGTACAGGCTCCGGTACCCGCATAGAGGTGGTCACAGAGGGGGTGCTCACACGCATGATCCAGTCGGACCCCGCTCTGACGGATGTAGCATGCGTCATTTTTGACGAATTTCACGAACGCAGCCTGCAGGGCGATCTGGGCCTGACACTGTGTCTTGAAGTTCAGGCCGCCTTACGCCCCGAACTGCGGCTGATTGTCATGTCCGCCACCCTTGACGGCGCTCCCGTGGCGGCGCTGATGGGCGGATGTCCGGTACTGACCGCCACCGGACGCAGCCATGCCGTGCATACCCGGCACATTGCGCCGCCTGCCGGCCGTTCAATGCTCGACAGACATCACTGCATACAGCTTATTGCAGACGGCATACGCCGCGCGTTGTACGAAGAACAAGGCAGTATTCTGGCCTTTCTGCCCGGTCTGCGGGAAATAACTCTGGTGGCCGAGGCGCTGCAAGGCGCGGTGTCACCCGACGGCTGCCGCGTGCAGGTGCTGCCGCTGCACGGCAGACTGACCCCGCAGCAGCAGGACGCGGCCATATGTCCCGCCCCGCAGGGGGTGCGCAAAGTGGTGCTGTCCACATCCGTTGCCGAAACAAGCCTGACTCTTGAAGGCATACGCATTGTGGTGGACAGCGGCCTGACGCGCAAAGCACAGTTTGACCCGCGCAGCGGCATGACGGGACTGGTCACACGCAGAGCGTCACTGGCCGCGGCCGCACAGCGGCAGGGACGCGCCGGCAGGCTGCAGGAGGGTATCTGCTACCGGCTGTGGAGCAAAGCCGACGAACCGGCCATGCCCGCCTTTGACAGACCGGAAATACTGGAAGCAGACCTTGTGCCGCTGGCACTGGAACTGGCCCGCTGGGGGGCTTGCGACCATAATTCGCTGCCGTGGCTGACACCGCCGCCGCATTCCAGCATGGAACAGGCCGCAATGCTGCTGTGCCAGCTGGGCGCTCTGAAGCCTGCCCCCTCTACCGGTCTGCGTCACATCACACAGCACGGCGCGCGCATGGCCGCCCTGCCGGTGCACCCCCGGCTGGCGCACATGGTAATCACAGCGGCGGATACGGAACAGCCCGACATTCTGGAACAGGCCTGCCGCATAGCCGCCGTGTTTTCAGAAGCACCATCGGCCCTGCGCAGGCAGGCCGACCTGTGCACCGTCATAGAAGACGCTGCCACAGGCCGCACCACAGACAGCCGTACGGCGGCACGCACGGCGCAGATGGCCAGACGTCTTGCGGCCGCCGCCGGAAAAGGCCCGGACGACCGGCCGGCGGTACAGGCATTGCGCACACTGCCTGCGGATGCGCGCTGCGCTGCGCTCTGTGCACTGGCATTTCCCGACCGCATAGGCAAAGCCACGGGGCAGGGCCGCTTTCTGCTTACCTGCGGCAGAGCCGCCATCGTAGCTGCCACCCACCCGCTGGCCGGCAGCCCCTTCATCGTAGCGGCCGAGCTGGACGGACAAAACGCGGACGCACGCATTCATGCCGCCGCGGCGCTGGACAGCCGCACCGTGGAAACCCTGTACGCAGACAACATCGCGCAGCAGGACAACATTCAATGGAACCCTCAGACAGAAGCAGTGGAGGCAACGACGCAACGCACGCTGTGGAAGCTGCCGCTGGAAGTGCGTCCTCTCGCAGAAAAACCCCATGCGCAGGCCGCGGTGCAGGCCATGTGCGAAGGCATCCGCAGCATGGGACTGAGTGCCCTGCCCTGGACCCGCGAGACAGAAACCCTGCGGCAGCGGGTCATGCTGCTGCGCAGGCACGAACCGTGCGGAGCAGACCAGATAAACATCTGGCCCGATTTTTCGGAAGAAACGTTGCTGGCGACACTGGAAACATGGCTTGCCCCTTTTCTGGACGGTATCCGGCGGCGGACACAGCTGAAAAACCTGAACCTGAAAACAGCCCTGCAGGCGATGCTGCCATGGCCGTTGCCTGCCCGTCTGGAGCAGGAGGCACCGGAACTGCTCACCGTCCCTTCAGGTTCAAATATCCGGCTGGACTATTCCGGCCCTGTGCCGGTGCTGGCGGTAAAGCTGCAGGAAATGTTCGGTGCCACAGCCACGCCCGCCATAGGCAACGGGCGCATACCGGTGCTTGTCCATCTGCTTTCACCTGCGGGCAGACCGCTGCAGATAACTCAGGACCTCGAAGGATTCTGGAAAAACGGGTACCGGCAGGTCAAAGCTGAAATGAAAGGGCGCTACCCCAAACATCCATGGCCCGACGATCCTGTTTCCGCCCGCCCCACACGACGGACAAATACCGGCTCTAAAAATGTATCATAGACATTTTGTTGACAATATGCATACTGATCGGCATTACTGTCCGGTTATCACAGCTAATCACCGTACTTAATTGCAGGCGGATTCAACGGGGCACCGCGCACAGCCGCCCTGCTGCATCAGGGAGAATACTCAAGGCCATGACTGTCCCGCGCTGCCGGCGTTTTTTTCTCACCCTTTCCGGGCTTGCCGCATGGGCCGTTCTGTGCCTGTGCACTACGCTGCTGCAGGCGCAGCCTGTCCGGGCATCGGGCCTGCAGCCGGTTACGCTGCAACTGCACTGGACGCATGAATTCGAGTTTGCCGGTTTTTATGTTGCCAAAGAAAAAGGCTTTTATGCGGAACGCGGACTGGATGTGACCATAATACCCGGCGGGCCGGGCATAGTGCCGGTGCAGGAGGTGCTGCGCGGCAAGGCCCAGTACGGCATAGGTGCCGCCGAAGTGCTGCTGGCAAGGCTGCGCGGTGCACCGCTGGTCATGCTGGCCGCAGTGTTTCAGCACTCTGCCCGCTGTATTCTCACACGGGCGGATTCCGGCATCTACACCCCTCAGGACCTTGTGGGCAGAGTCTTTGAAATGGGCAGGCTGGAAAGCGACGCCGAAACCTATGCCATGCTGCATAACGAAGGCATCGACATCAGCCAGCTGACCCACGTGGATTCGACATTCAATCCCCAGCTGCTGCTGGACGGCAAGGTTGACGCCATTTCGGCATATTCTTTCAGCCAGCCTTTTTTTCTGCGCGAGCGGGGCATTCCCTACCGGCTCATCCGGCCCATCCAGTATGGTATCGATTTCTACGGCAATTCCATTTTTTCTTCAGAAAACGAAGTGCGCAGGCACCCCGAACGCACAGAGGCATTCATAGAAGCCAGCATGAAAGGCTGGGCCTACGCCTTTGACCATGTGGACGAAGCCGTGGACATCATTCTGAACAAATACAGCGATCACCCCTTTGCCCACTCGCGCGAGCATCTGCTGTTCGAAGCGGAAGAAAGCCGCAAACTGGTTATGCCGCATCTGGTCGATCTGGGGCACATGAATCCCGGCCGCTGGAAACACATGGCCGACACGCTGGTACAGCTGGGGCTGGCTGACGCCGATTATACGCTGAAAGGCTTTCTTCATGATCCTGATCTGTCGTCCAGCCTGCTCGCCCACTGGGGTGTGCGGGCCGGCATAGGCATTCTGGCGGGAGCCGTAGGACTGTGCCTTGTTCTGCTGCGCTTCAACCGCAGGCTTACCGCGGAAATCGCCTCACGCCGCAAAGCCGAGGAACGGACGCTGAGAAGCGAACAACGGCTTTCGCTGGCGTTGTGGGCGGGCAATCTGGGCTGGTGGGACTGGGACCTGAAATCCGACCATGTATCGCTGGACAGAACAGCCCACACCATGCTGGGCGGCAGCGACACCCCGCTGCAGACGGCCCTGGAATCCATGGCCGGCAACCGCTCTCTTACAGGTGCCATGCCCTTTGTACATACGCTGCGCAACATGCAGCAAAACGACACCCGCACCTTTGAAGAAGAAATGCAGCTTGATACAGGCGGAAAAAAACGCTGGGTGCTGTGCCGGGGACAGATGATCAACAGTTCCGGCCGCGCCGCCGGTGTTCTCATGGACATCAGCAAACTGAAGTCATACCAGCAGGAACTGGAACAGATGACCATGACCGACTATCTGACGGGACTCTTCAACCGCAGGCATTTCTTCCGTCAGCTGGAAACACATCTGGAGCAGTACAAACGCAGGCAGTACAATCTCTGCGTGGCGCTGCTAGACCTTGACCACTTCAAGCGGATAAATGACACATACGGACACATGGCCGGCGACTCAGTCATCCGCGAGTTTGCCCTCCTGCTGAAGGAATCGCTGAGGCCGTACGATGTCGTTGCCCGCTTCGGGGGCGAAGAATTCATCATCCTGCTGCTGGACAGCGGACGGGAAGAAGCGCTGGGCATTCTGGACAGGCTGCTGAAAAAAGTTTCGGGACACACCTTTGACGCCGAAGGACATCATCTGAGGGTCACCTTCAGCGGCGGAATTGCCGAAGCCGACGAGCTGCCCGCCTCGGAACTGACCCCGAAGCGCATCGTGGCCGCCGCCGACCAGCGGCTGTATCTGGCCAAAACAGCAGGCCGCAACACCATCCGCATCCGCTAGCCGCCGCTGCGTCTTTTACGCCGTCATGGTGATATCCGTGGTTACCTGCGGCATACTCACGCACTTTTAATTCAGTACTTGCCAGAAAGCGGGCCGCATATACTATGGAAACCATGCCCTGCGCCTGTGCCGCAGACCGGCATATGCAAACGCAACGCGGCACCCGCCGCAACAAGGAGAACAGCATGTACGCCATAGCCATCAACGGCAGTCCCCGCAAAGGCGGCAATACGGAAACCCTGCTGCGCCAGACTCTGGCCCCGCTGGAAAAAGCAGGATGGGAAACGGAACTTGTCCGCGTGGGCGGCAAACCGGTACGGGGCTGCATAGCCTGCTACAAGTGTTTTGAAAATAAAGACGGGCGGTGTTCCGTCACGACCGACCTGTTCAATGATCTGGCGGAAAAAATTTTCCGCGCCGACGCAATCATCATGGGGTCGCCCACATACTTTGCCGACGTCTCATCCGAAATGAAGGCCGTTCTCGACAGAACAGGTCTTGTCTCCATTGCCAACGGACACCTGCTGCGCGGCAAGATAGGGGCCGCTGTGGTAGCTGTGCGCAGAGGCGGCGGCATCCACGTTTTTGACAGCATCAACCACATGTTCATGATGTCGCAGATGATCATTCCCGGTTCCGTATACTGGAATCTGGGCTACGGCCTGCACAAAGGCGAAGTCTCCGGCGATGCCGAAGGCATGGGTAACATGGATCATCTGGGCAGGACCATTGACTGGCTCGGACGGGCCACCGCACCGGTGCGCGGCGAGTATCCTGTCGCTTCCGGCCCCGGCGAGGGCGAAGCCTAGCCTCCGTCAAGGTAAAGACATGAAAAGGCGGGCAGCCGTGCTGCCCGCCTCTTATCTACCGGTAATAAAATTACGGCTCAATGCGGGTTCCCAGTACCTCCAGAAACTTGCGCATCCATTCGGGGTGGGCAGGCCACGCAGGCGCAGTGACAACATGCCCGCTGACGCAGGCGTTTGAAGCGGTGTCGTTCACCTCGCACCATGTGGCGCCCGCCGCCTCCACGTCAGGCTTTACCGCGGGATAAGCCGTGCAGGTGTGCCCCTGCAGCACGCCTGCGGTCACCAGCACCTGCTGTCCGTGGCACACGGCTGCTATGGGCTTGCGGGCCTTGTCAAACTGCCGCACAATCTCAATAACCCGGGCGTTGAGCCGGATATATTCCGGTGCACGGCCGCCGGGAACAACCAGCGCGTCATAGTGCGCCACATCAACGCTGTCAAAATCGCAGTTCAGCATAAAGTTGTGTCCGGGCTTTTCCGTATAGGTCTGGTCGCCTTCAAAATCGTGCACCGCGGTTTTCACCGTTTCACCGGCTTTTTTACCGGGGCACACGGCGTGCACGGTATGCCCGACCATACCCAGCATCTGAAAAGGCACCATAGCCTCATAGTCTTCCACAAAATCACCCACCAGCATCAGAATACGTTTTTCAGCCATTTTACTCTCCTTGCGGGATAAATCCGCCCCGCCGCTGCCCGCAGGCAGCATGGCGGAACAGGTAATGAACACAGCCGCCGCAGTGACGGCGGCAACGTAGCCGACATTGCAGATGCTCTGCCATAGCACATAATACGGCGCGATGTACAACCGTGCATGCACCGGATAAAAGCCCTGCATTGCCTGCCGGCGGCTGTTAGGCTAGCGTGTGTCCGGCACAGAACATATACCGCGGCACCTGCCGCGCAGGAGCAATATCCATGACCGCACACAAAACCGCACTGCTGCTGACCCTGTGCGCCGCACTGCTGCTGACGGCATGCGGCGGGCGCGAAGAACCGGAACTGCCGCGCTTCAACCCCATGGGCATGAGCGGTACCCATTCGCAGGACGCGGAAAAATGGTATGCCATGGCCCATGTGCTGTGGAAGGACAATACCTGCAGCGACCCCGAAAAAGCAGTGGAATACCTGAACAAGGCGCTGGAGGCCGAGCCTGACTATGCCGAAGCGCTTCTGCGGCGGGGGCTTGCCTACAGCGAACAGAAACGGTGGGAAAAAGCCTTTGACGACATGACACAGGCCGTACGGCTGAAGCCTTCTGCCGAAAGCTATACATGGCGCGGTCTTGTAATGCTGCGCATGGGCAACGCCATAGGCGCGGTGCGCGACACAACGCGCGCGCTGGAATATGACACCGCGTATAATCAGGCATGGAACATCAGAGGCGGCGCAAAACTGGTGCTGGGAGACGCCGCCGGAGCATGCAGCGACTTTGAAAACGGATGCTCCACGGGCGACTGCACAGGGCTTGAGTCGGCCCGCAGACAGAACATATGCCCCTGAAAAAAAGTAGATGCCGGCAGCACGAACGTGCACGCGCACCAGCAGGGCACAGCATGCAGCCGCATCTGCCGCATGAAGCACACAGCATGGCAGGTACAGTCGGCATACTGTACCTGCGCACCATATACTGCACTGTCTCTGTATATCTTGAACACACGGCTGCTACATGATATGCCGATAGTGTCCGGCTGCACCTGACGTCCGCGGGGGAACGGCCGCAACCGGAAATTCATCCCGACAGGCCGCCGCACAGTCATGGGGACGGGAGGCGGTGAAGTCTGGCGGGAGCGGGGGAAGGTATCAACAGGTCCGCCGTGCAGCACGGAACGGGAAAACGCATTGCGTTTATCTGCGCCGCCGTGCTGCTTATCGCCATTACAGCATCGCTGGGAGCTGCTCTTTTTCTGCGCCTTGCCGGAATACCGGAAAGCGGGGCACTTTTTGCTTTGCTGCCGCCGTTGGCCGGTGGTTGTGCCGCAACTCTGTGCGGTATCGCCGCATGGCTGCAGATGCGCGCCGCGTGGACAAAGCAGCTGCGCGAACACGCGCGCACAGCAGCCCAGCTCAGTTCGCTGGAAGAAAACCACCATCAGCTGCGCAGACGCCTTGCAGAAGCGGAGCGTGAGCGCGCCCACCTGCGCAAGCAGGCGGACAGCGCCCTTTCCGACATTGCCTCGCGCCGCGGAGAAGCAAAATTTCAGGCCACCTTTCACGCCACGCCGGATCCCATAATGGTGGTCAATCTGCACACCGGGCTGGTGCTGGACGTCAACGAAAGCCTGCAGCGCCTGCTTGCCCGCGACTGGGGGCAGCTGCTGGGCGAATCTCTGGACAGTCTGCTGGAATGGGGCAACGGTGCGCGCAACAGGTTTGAACTGATGCTGGAGCGCGAAGGCAGTGTGAGCAACCTGCCCGCCGTCATGCACGACGGCGGCGGCACACCTCACCATGTGCTCATCTCCGCCCGCCATGTCCAGCTGGAGGGGTTTTCCTGCGCCATCGCCATTGCCCGTGACATAAGCGACCATCACCGGCTGCAGGAACAGCTGGCGGAAAAAACATCCCTGCTGGAAAACGTTCTCGCGCACATTCCCTACCATGTCTTCTGGAAAGACAGAAACAGCAGGTATCTGGGAGCCAACGAACTGTATGCCCGCAACCTGTTCAACGCTTCTGTCAACGACATACTGGGGCTCACCGACACCGATCTGGGCATGTCCGCCGTCCTCGGCGGCGCCATACTGCGCGAAGAACAGGAAGTGCTGGACACAGGCCGTCCGGTTATCAATGCCGAACGCACCATTCCGCTGCATGACGGCAGAACAGTCATAGGGCTGGTGAGCAAAGTGCCTCTGTTGGATGCCAACGGACAACCGCAGGGCGTATTGGGTATTTCGGCCGACATAACCAACCTGAGAGCATACGAACGGCAGCTGCACGCCCTGCTGGACGGACTGCCCGACATGGCTTGGATCAAGGACGCAGGCAGTGTGTATCTGGCCGTCAATCAGGCCTTTGCCGATTTTCTGCACCGCGACCCGCTGGATGTTCCCGGCAGGACAGACGAAGACCTGTGGCCGGGCGAACTTGCCGCCAACCAGCGGCAGAGCGATGCCGACGCCATGACAAGGCTGGCCGACCTGCGATACGACCAGTGGCTTGCCGGTGCCGGAGGGGTCTCCATCTGGGCCGATATCATCAAACGTCCCATCATGGAAAAAGACGCTTCGGGCAACACCGTGGCCGTGGGTACGGTGGGTATCGCCCGCGATATCTCACAGCGGCGCGCTCAGGAAAGCCGCATCCGCATGCTGTCGGAAGCGCTGGAACAGAGTTCCGTGGCCGTGGTGGTCACCGACCCTGCCGGAAACACCGTGCACCTGAACCCGCGTTACGAAGAAATAACCGGCTTTACGCTGCACGAACTGCAGGGCAGGCCGCTGCCGCTGCTGGCCGACCCTGAAAGCTCGGCACCGGTATGGGAGGCGCTGCACAAAGGTGAGCGCTGGCGGCAGGAGATAAAAAGCCCGCGCAAGGACGGCGATGACCGCTGGCTGTCTGTTTCCGTTGCTCCCGTGGTGGACAACGACGGACATCCGGCCAACATAGTTCTGGTGCTGGAAGACATCACGGAACAAAAACGCAGCGAAGAGCATATCCGGCATCTGGCCATGCACGACGGCCTGACGGGACTGCCCAACAGACGGCTTTTCATGGACAGACTGCGCCGTTCCGTTGCCATGAGCAAAAGAAACGGGGTCCGTTTCGCCGTTCTGTTCATCGACCTTAATGATTTTAAAGAGATAAATGACACTCTGGGCCATGAAGCAGGCGACCATGTGTTGCGCACCGTAGCTGAAAGACTGCGCCAGAGTCTGCGCGAGGTGGACACATGCGCACGGATCGGCGGAGACGAATTCATCGTTCTGCTGCACGATATCCGCAGTAACGAAGATCTGGCGCACGCATCCGAACGGGTTTCCGCCGCCATCAGCACCCCCATAAACCTGAACGGCACCGTGCGCGTTGTTTCAGGCTCCATCGGCATTGCCGTCTGCCCCGACGACGCCACCGACGTGGACCAGATTATCAGCCACGCCGACCACGCCATGTACCGCTGCAAACGCAACCGCAGATACGACAGTGCCCCGCGCTGAGCGCCGGTGACGGACCGCTCAATTCACTCCGGCGTGCTGCCGTTATGCGGCAGCCCCACGGTAAAACAGCTGCCTCTGCCCGGCGCCGATGTCACCGTCATGGTGCCTTTATGATTTCGGGTGATGATAAAATAAGAAACGGACAACCCCAGCCCCGTGCCCGCGCCCGGTGCCTTGGTTGTGAAAAACGGCTCGAACACGCGCAGGGTCACATCTTCCGGCATACCCGGTCCGTTATCCTCCACGTCCACATACACGTAGCGCTCCGCTTTGCGTATCCGCACCGTTATCACCGGTTCATGGCACAACAGCACCCGTTTTGTACCGGAACCGGCAATGGTGCCCACGGCATAAAACGACTGGGCCGCATTACGCAGCAGGTTCAGCAGCACCTGCTCCACCTCGGTTTTATTACAGGCGATAAGCGGTACGGGCTCGTACAGCCGGACCAGCTTTATTCTTTTGAAGTCGTAATGTTTTTTCAGATCGTAGTCAGCTTCTGCCAGTGAAATGACACTGTCCATCATGGCGTGCAGATCGCACGAAGAGCGCGACATATCCGACTTGCGGGAAAAGGTGAGCATATTGCGGACAATATCTGCCGCCCGCATGGAGGCTTCACGCATTCCTTCAAGAATACGGTATATTTTCCGCTCGCGCATGTATGCATCCATGGCATGCAGATCGCACCCCAGCGCGGCCGCCACAGTGCTGTTACGGTCAACCGCAGGATCAAGACGGCGAAACACATTTTGCAGCCCCTGCACAACAGCACCCAGAGGGTTGTTGATTTCGTGAGCCATACCTGCAGCAAGACCGCCGACGGAAAGCATCTTTTCCGCCTGCACCATGGTCTGTTCCATCAGCACTTTGTCCGAAACATCGTCAATGCGGATGACAGCGCCCTGATCATGTCCCGTGGACAACGGATACACTGTCACATCCTCATAAACAACCCTTCCGCCGGGCAGCGTCCGCGGCACCTTAGACTCGGCCATGGGGCGCTGTTCGGCCATGCTGTAGCGCACCATCGAACGCAGCGAAGCCACATGCGGCAGCATGGCCTCCACCGGACGGCCCATGGCCTCGCGTGCAGATGTTCCGGTCATCCGTTCGGCCTCTCTGTTCCACTGGATGACCCTGCCCGCGGCATCAACCGCAGCCAGCACCGAAGGCATGGAATCCACCACATTGGTCAGCAGCCCGCGCAGCATGCGCGATTCATTCTCTGCCTCCAGCAGCGCAGTAATATCGCGTGCCTCCACAACCACATGGATAATACGTCCGGCATCGTCACGCACCGGTTTGAAAGAGCAGTCGAAAAACAGCTGCCCCGATGGCAGCCGCACAGGATACAGCCGGCGCACGCTGACACCCGCCGATGCACTGCTTACATCCGATTCGGCATTGCGCGCCATTTCCGGCATATTGCGCAGCCACGGAGCATCACTCAGACGCTGGCCGCGCAGGTCGTCAAAAGAGATGGCAAATTCGGAAAGCAGACTCTGGTTGGCGCGCAGGATAAGACCTTCGGGAGAAAGGACAACCACATGCTGCATGGACTGCTCAAAGACCACGCGGAAGCGTTCCTCGCTCTCGCGCAGCGAACGTTCGGCCCTGAACCCCGCTGTCACATCACGGGCCACCATGATTACCTGCCCCGGATCGCCCTCCGCCGACGGCATGGGCGAAAACGAGGCTTCGAGCACCAGTTCGGCTCCGTCCGCCTGCTGCACATGCAGCGTCAGGCGTTTGGAACGCCCCCCCTTGCTGCTTGCCAGCAACGCGGCTTCCACACGGGGGCCCAGCTGCGCCGCCAGATCAATGCTGCCGCCCTCCTCCGGTCCCGGCCCCAGCAGACGGCGCGCGGCAGAATTCAGATGCGTGACGGCAAGAGGCGGGCCTGTCCGCAGCAGCAGCATGGCATCGCTGGCGTGGTCAACCATGCGCCGGAACACATCCAGCTCAGCAATCTTGCGCCTCAGTTCAGGATAATAACTCTTGCGCAGCGACTTTTCGCCCAACCCTATCAGGCTGCTCACCGCATCACGGTACTGCAGGTCTTCCTGCGGCGCAGAAGACCCTCCGGACGCTGCATCTGCCGCTCCGGAAGAAATAGCCTGTCCGGCACGGAGCGGGTGCTCACCCCCCTGACTGTCCGGCGGAAGATCGGGCTGTTTTTTTCTGGAATCCTGCATCATGCCGCACCCTTGATTTCATTTTCAAAACGCTTCCAGATACAATGCTTCCACTTCCTGCAGCGTAAACCTGCGGGGGTTGGTCAGCATGCAGGCATCGTGCATGGCATTGCGTGCCAGCGAGGGGATATCTTCACGCTTCATGCCCATGGTGCCCAGCGTTGCCGTCACTCCGGCCCTGCGCCGCATATCGAGCAGCCTGTCATGTAAAAAATCACCCAGTGCATCCGCACCGGACGGCGCACCGGCAAACCCCAGTTCCTGCACAATATCGGCGCAGCGGGCGGGAACAACCTGACAGTTTGCCCGCACCACATGGGGCATCAGAATGGCGTTGCACTCTCCGTGCGGCATGTCCAGCAGCCCCCCCAGACCGTGCGCCATGGCGTGAACCGCCCCCAGTATGGCATTGGAAAATGCAAACCCCGCATACATGGATGCCAGCATCATATTTTCCCGCGCGGCCATGTCCTGCGGGTTGTCGAGCACGTTCTGCAGATTGGCACCGATAAGCCGCATGGCGCGCAATGCAAAAAGATCAGTCATGGGCGAGCTTACCGTGGAACAATAGGCCTCCACCGCATGGCACAAGGCATCAAGGCCGGTGGATGCGGTGAGCCGCGGCGGCATGGAAAGAGTGGTGGAAGGATCGACAAGCGCCAGATCAGGCACAGCGGATTTGCTGACAATGGCTATTTTCAACCTGCGTCGCGCGTCATTGATAATGGCGAACTGAGATACATCGGCACTAGTGCCCGCCGTGGTGGGAATACAGATGAGCGGCGGCGCGGGCACCTCAACTTTATCCACGCCTTCGTATTCCAGCACGTCTCTGCCGCCGGAAACCATCAGTCCTATCCCTTTGGCGCAGTCCATGGGGCTGCCGCCGCCCACAGCCACAATGCCGTCACACCCTGCCGCGCGGTACACGGCAACCCCTTGGCGCACCTCGGTATCGCGGGGATTGGCGGAAATATCGCTGAATACAGTGGAGCTAACTCCGTGAGCCTGCAAAGCATCCACTACGCTGCCGCTCCATCCCGCCGACGCCACACCGGCATCGGTAACCACAAGGCAGTGCGTCAGGTTGAAGTTGACGGCATACTGACCCACCAGACGGAGCGCTCCGGCACCGAAGACCACTTCGGGCACAATCAGCTTGCGCAAAGCATACAAAGAATCATCCACCATCCGAAGGCTCCCCGAGGTTAGCAGTGGAGACGTAAAAATATACTTCTTCCACTATTACGCATCGCAGAGACAAATACAAGCAGGTTCAGCACATCCGCAATGCGCCTGTCTTCCTGCACCCGCGTACAACGCATTCTGCAGTTCCGCACACTATATTCCCTGCCGCGCAGTTCTTTCCATCCGGAACCAATGGTTATTCCATGTGCCTTATACCATCAGCAGAGCAATGGGGCCGCGGGGCTTAACAAACTGTATGAAATAATGTACGGCAGTATCTGCCGGAGACACAGTATTATCGCGCAGTGCCATCCGCACTCACAACACCGGTATTACCGGACATACCATTTTTATCCATAATCCATTGATAACCAAAATACTGCACGCACTCATAGCTGTTCTGTTTGTATTCCCTGCCGCCGGCCTGCATGCCCAGGAAACACCGGCAACACGCACCGTCACGGCCGGAAAAGGCCTGCAAGCCTATCGCGAGACGGACGGACGGGCTTTTATTTCCATACTAGTAGGAGAATATCCGCCGTATGTGTATGAAGATACAGACGGCAACTGGACAGGTATCGAGATGGACATAGCCAGAGCCGTTGCCGGACGCGCGGACATTACGCTTGTGCCTGTCATCCAGACTAACTGGCGGCGCAATCTGTACCACGCGGAACGCGGTTTGGTCGGCCTTATCCCTTCGCTTCCCGACACCCGGAACAGCCATGCGCATTACCACCTGCTGTTCAGGACGGTTTCTCTGGGAACCGTGCTCATGATGGACAAAGACGCTCCGCCGTTTTCACCTGCCAGTCTGGCCGACCTGACCGCCGGAAACCGCATCTGGGGCTATCAGGAAGGAGTGTTCTACGGGCCGGAACTGAATGAGGCCCTTGCCGGAGATCTGCTGTTCGCAGGACATTTCGAGCCTGTCGCAGGATTCGGCCTGAACAGAAAGAAACTGCGCGGAGGCAGAATACACGGCTATCTTGATATCGGAGGCCGCTGCGGTATTCCGAAACATACCAAACGCATTCCGCTGCCTTTTGTCAGTAATGCGGACTGGTATCTGGCCGCATCGGACGCTGTGCCCGAACATTTGCGCCGGCGCATGCGCACCGCCGCACAACAGCTTGAACAGGAAGGCGAACTGGAGCGCATACGGAAAACCGACTACTGCAAGCGCATGCGCTCCGCAGCCGCCGCGCAGCATATTCCCTGAACCCCGCGGTCTGCCGTACTCCGCCGCGCACACCGCCGCAGCCTGCCGCCTGAAAGAGAGCTTGCCTCACGCTGCATAATGTGGCAGACACCCACTCTTCCCTGACTATCAGACGCCGCCGCATTCCGCGCGGGCGTATAACAAAAACCGGCACCCGCACGCAGATGTGCTGCCGGGCTTCAGACGTTGCTTCATGAAAACCATACAATTCTGCCTGCGCCGCCTGCCTGTGGCAGCTGCCGCCCTGTTTCTGGCCATCGCCGCGTTCATGGCGGCACGCCCCCTGCATCTTCCCGCCGCCACAACCGGTTCCACGTCCGGCCATGTGCGCACGGTCGTCACCGGTAACACAGCCCCCGCAGTCAACACTGTCGGATACACCCGCTGACCGGCATCCGCCTGTCAGCAATTTCCGGCCCGCGACGGCTCATTCTGTACAACAGACAGTCTGCAGCCCGCGCCGGAAAGCCCCGGCTGTTTCTGCGCCCCGGCCCGCCGCCGGTCCACACCTGCATAACGCCCCCTTCCGCCGCCCCTGCAGCCGGACAGACACTGACAACGGCGGAGTACAGCCGGAGGTGTTCTGTTCTGTCATAACCAGCAGAAGCACACGCAGACAGCCGGCGTAAACAAAAGCCATCACAACGGCACCGCAAAACATGCAGATTCCGGCACACTGCGCAGTCCAGTCTTTCAATCCCCGCCACCAGTCCGCTGAAAATGCGCCGCCCCGCGGCAAAATATAGTACCGCATGCGCGCTTCTGTTCTGCGCCGCAACAAAACCCGCGGACGGCAATGTCACACGGGGCTTCCGCCTGCTGCCTACAGCCCCCGTATCATCACCCCTGCGGGTATGACACGGGGTATTCCGTATGATAAAGCCTGTAAACCAGCACGGGGCGCCCTGTTTCCACAGCCATATCCTCTGCCGTCCGCAGCGCCTGCGCCCCCGCCTGTTCGGTCCATTCTTCACGCGAGCCGTCCGGCCAGCCTCCCAGCACAAGCCATTCCCCGCCACGGCCCCGCCTGTACGCTCCATACAGCGCATCCGCCGTTGGCAATCCCCCTTCTTTCATTCCGTCGCAGTCTGCCTGCACATGCCCCATAAATCCTCCTGTTCGCAGCCGGTGTGCACACCCGATGTGCACAGTTATCCAAACAAAAAAAGCATCGCACAAAAAGTGCAATGCCTTCCAGAGATACCGGCAAACCGGCCCGCGGGACACTTCCTTTGTGCGGGAAGGAGCGGAACGCGGTGACGGCAGAAAAAGACCGCAAAAAAACCTATGCGTGCCTGCGCACTACAACTCCTTGCCTGCCCATATCACGCGTCCGATGACTGTCCAGTCACAGGAAACGTCCTGCGGGTCAATTTCGATGTCCTGATAGGCAAGGTCGCGGTTATCACCGCGGAAAAGCAGCCTGCCCGGAGTACGGGCAAACCGTTTGATATAAATTTCGTCCTGCACACGGACAACATACACTTTATCTTCCACAAGATATGTGTCGCCTTCATTGACAAGTACATCATCGCCGTTGTGCAGCGTCGGTTCCATGGACCTTCCCATGACTTCCATAAGCCGCAGCGATGATGTGTCGTGCGTTTTGCTGAGCAGCCAGTCAAGCCGGAAGGCATGGCGCTCGACGTTCTCGGCCCCTGTCTGCAAAGACCCGCCCCCGGCACTGGGCCGCGCATCTGCCTTGGACACAAAGACAAACTCGTCCAGCACTCCGCGCAGGTCAGGCATATCGGAAAAATCGTGCAACGGATGCACCGCATGCGCAGCTGCGCCCGTGGCGCCAAAGGCGGCCCTGCGGCCATACTCCGTGCCGTCGTTTTCGTGCACACCCAGACCGGCAGCAGATTCACGGCCATCGGCGGCAGGAAATTCCGGCACGGGAGATTCGGACGGAGCACAGCGCATGAGCACACCGGAAAGGCGGTTCAGATTGCTCCGGCTGGGAAACCGCTCACCGTTTTTCCATGCATATACGGTCCGGCGGCTCACACCGGCGGCAACGGCGACTTCACGCACTCCGCCCAGCCTGCTTATGGCGTGCTCCACATACTCCTGCATACGCAGTTCCGATTCAGAAAAATCCGTGGCTTTCATGGGTGTGTTTATACCACATTTTGTGGAAATGTAAAGTGCCTTGACGTCAATGTGCGAAACTCACTTGACGATTCTGTGCACTTTATGAAATATCTGTTCACACATGACGGCGTGCCCGCACATAACACCATGCGCCGGCACAAAACGGCAGGGTCCTGCGGAAAGACAGAAACACAGGGGCCCCCGCCACAAGACTTCAGAGGGACAATGATGACTACCAATCCTTACCAGACCATGACCTGCGTACGCTGCGCGCAATGCGGCAGACCGTTTCATGTTTCTGTGCGCAAACTGCGTGAAGGCATGATGCTGTGCGCCGGATGCATGGATACACGGTCCCGGTGCAACACCGAACCCATGGTACAGATAGAGCAGGGAGAACACAGCCGGTTGCTGCGCCTGTATTATGCCGTGTTCGAGCATGAATGCGCGCGCACGCCCGCAACGGAAACCGCATGCCGCAAGGCATTTGACGACTGCAACCGTTTTTTTGAAGGAGGCAGCCCATGCCGGTTGTAACCTGCCGGCACTGCGGCAAGGAATTTTCCGTGCCGCAGGCCAGAATACGTGCAGGAAGAGGCAAGTACTGCTCGCGCCGCTGTTCCGACGCCGCGCGTACAGTGCCCAGAGAAATCGCCTGCGCATGGTGCGGCAAGTCTGTCCGCCCCACCCACGCCGGTCAGATGTACTGCTCGCGCTCGTGCGGCGCTCACGCACAGGCTGCACGGGCTCGTAAGGGAGAAAAGCGCACATGTGCACAATGCGGCCGGGCATTTTCTCCTGCCAGCAACAAGGAACGGTTCTGCTCTGCCCGCTGCAGGCGCGATAATGACCTGCAGCAGGCCGCCACGAGAGGATACGGGCTGTTTGAAGATCCGTGGGCTTCGGGCGACGTGCAGCCCGACCGTTACGGCAAGGACCTGTACCGCATGCCCGACATGGGGCTGGGATTTTAGCGGGCTGCCGCAGGGCTGCCCGCACCGCGTCTGCCGCGCACCTGCGGAAAGAGCGGTCCGCACGCGGGCGCAGACGCACACGAAAAGGAAAGGTGAAATCCGCAGTAAGCCCGCTCCGCAAAGCTCTACCGCGGCATGATGCCGGAGCTAAGCGGCACCATGACCAGACCGGCCGCCGGCCGGACTGACGCTGCCCCGTACGGATACAGGCAGGGCCGCGCGCCCCGCCGAACCGGCCGGCAAACACCACCCTGCAGCATGCAGGTTGCCGCCCCGCACAATTATTCCGCACGCTGCACCGTCAGTATCATCCGACAACATCATGCAACCGGGGAAGAAAATGGCTATTGTGAACAGAGTTTTTTTGCTGGGCACCGTAATCGTGTGGCCCAGAAGACGTCAGGAACGGGAATTGGGATGCGGGGCTGTGACCGCTCTGAAAATAAGCACAGCGCAGGACGGACTGCACGCCGCGCACACCGTGTTTGCGCCCGGCAAACTGGGCGACTGGTGCATGCGCATGCTCACTCCGGGCAGTGTCGTCCACATTGAAGGTGAGCTGTTCTCTCTCTGCGGGCAGCAGGCGGGGTCACTGATCAGGGCTTTTGCCGTGCAGCTGGTTTCCACAGAAAACAAAGATGAGGCCCCGTGCGGGCAACAGGCTCTTTTCCGGCAACCCTTCTGCCTGCACCCTGCAGCTGCCTCGCTGCATTAGGAGCCGCCATGCGTTGCTACACCCCCCGCCACTTCCGTATTGAAGAACTGGTGCCTCCGCAGATGGCTGCCCACCCCCGCGCCGCTGTGCGCCGCAACCTGCTCATGCTTTTTGATATGGACGCGCTGCGCACGCTGGACCTGCTGCGCCGCCGCTACGGGCCTGTAACGGTCAATACATGGCATGCCGGAGGCAACCGCACACTTTCGGGCTGGCGCCCGTGGGACTGCGCCACCGGTGCGGCACTGTCGCAGCACAAATACGGGCGGGCCTTCGACTGCCTGTTCCGCGACGCCACGCCTCAGGAGGTCCGCCACGATCTGCTTTTGCGGCCGGACGACGAGGAGTTCCGCGCCATCAGACGCATAGAGGCCTTTAAGGGAATGAACTGGTTTCATTTTGACACCGGCAACCATGACCGGCAAGGCCACGGCATTGCCGTGGTAAGGGGGAACACGCACTAATGTGGCCAGAATCGGAAATCCGCACGGCAACAGACCCGTACGAAGCACAGGCGGCAGAGAATACGCACCACCTTTGTCACGGCGCAACCGCCCCCCCTGCAAACCAGCTGTACGGGGCAGCTACCTTCCTGCCCCCACCATACGGATATATTCCGCAGTATGCACCCCACGACGAACCGGCCCGTCCGCTGGTGCTGGTGGGGCTGACTGCCATATGCAACGCGGTGGGAGCGGGAGAGAAAACAGTCAAGCGATGGATACGCAACGACAACTTTCCTGCCCGGCGCTGCACTGACGGCACCTACAGGGCCGATCCGGAGGCCATACGCCGGTGGTTTGCCCCGCCGCCGTCCGGCCGGGCCTGATACGCCCCCGCACTCCGTCACGGATGCAAAAAGGCGGCTTCGGGACCATAGTTTACGCGGAACCGCAGCATATTGCGGTTCCGCCAGTTTCTGCCGCCACATACCGCCGCTTTTTGCCGCACACAGCATCACACAGGGCCGCTGCCATGCTCCAGAGCATCACGCAGCACCGTCTGCAGCAGTCTGTGGCGTTCCTGTGCCGCCACATTTCTGTCGCGTTCCTCTTCGCGTATGCACCACAGCAGCTCGTTGCCGTGCGCTACGACATCAGCCAGACCGCGGGGCACGGCGCTGCCCGCTTCCTGCCACGCCTTTGCCGCCAGCACGGCCTGTACCGCATGCTCCGCCGTATAGGCCGCCACCTCCGGCAGCTCTGTATTCAACACGGCAGCAACCTGCTGCTCCTGCTGCAAAATTTCCAGCAACGCAGACAGGGCGCGGGCAAATGCCGGAGAAACCGGCCAGCTTTCCATAAGCGTGCGCAGCTCTTCCAAGGCCTGTTGCTCCTGACGGCCGGCAGTACGCAGAGCAGCGCGAAAACGCGGAGCCAGCAGTTTCACCTTCTGCGGCGCCGTCTGCATGGACTGCCGCAATTCAGCCGCCAGCCTTGCGGGTGCCTCACGCCGTGCCGCCGCTGCGGAAGACAATGCGCGGAACGCCAGATTCAACGCTTCTGCCGCATAAGGTGAACCGTTCACAAGGCGGCGCACCTCGCGCCCTGTTCTCCACAGACGCAAAGGAATTCCGGGATCCGCATCCTGCATCCAGCGTTCCGGTTCGCGCATAAGACGCAGCCGCAAAGCGCCAAGCATTCCGTCAACAGCAAAAAGGCGCTGCTGTAATTCGTGCAGCAAAACAGCATCGCCGGATGCTGCCTGCCCGACCGCGACAAACACACCGTCAGCCAGACGGATATCAGCGGCATTTGCCGCCAGCAGAGACGCGATCCGGCGCTGCAGGCTGATATGCAGCAACGTGCGCAGACCATACCGGCGTACCATTCCGGCAAACAGCCTGTCTGCAGCACTGCCGCCCGGCACGAAGGCATGGCGGGTAAGACGCACAAGGCGCCGTGTGTTTGCGGCAGCTTCATCCAGCAATTCAGCAGCGGCAGCGGCAGAAAGAACTCCGCCGTCAACCGGCGGACCGCCGAAACCCGCGGCAACACGCCGGAGTACTCCGCCCGTACGGGCGTACAGCGCCGAAGACAGCTCGACACTGCGGTATTCAGGCGGCAGCAGCCTGACCAGTTGCGCAGCGGAGCCCGCTGCGCCGTACACCGCGGAGTATATCCGCCGCTCTTGCGCAGACAACGGACGGCCCTGTACCGGCGCGGACGGCTCATCCAGATATACGGAGGACACGGGCAAAGGATCTGCACCCCGCAGGGCAGCAGCAAAAACCCGCGTCACCAGCGCGTCGAAATCAGCAGCACGGCTTACTGCCACGCCGGTTGCATCATCTCCGGCAGAGCAGCCTTCCGGTGCGGCGTGCTGTGGCACAAACATGTCCGCAGAAAGGGATACGGCGGCCCCGCCGGACGGCGACGCCGTGCAGCCGGCAATGGCCCCCAGACAGACAGCAAGCCACGCCGCAAGAATAACGGAAGAATAAACAGGACGGACCAAAGGCGGCGACACGGCGGCTCCCGGTTGCAGAACAGACACCGCGTTACTATAGGCCAGCCCGCGCATAAAAAAAAGCCGCCGTAAGGCGGCACCGGCACGTTGTCGTCATGTACCGGCCTTATCGCGGCGGCATAAAAGCAGGCGCTTGCCCCCCTGCCGGCCACGCATGCTTCACGCGGTCCAGCGAAGCCACAAAGGCTTCGACCACGGCAGGATCAAACTGACTGCCGGAGCAGCGTACAATCTCGGCCACGGCGGCGCCAAAGCTGCGACCTTCTCTGTACGGACGTGTCTGCAGCATGGCCGAAAGTGTGTCGGCCACGGCAATGATGCGGGCTCCCAGCGGAATATCCCTTCCGGCCAGCCCGTGCGGATACCCTTTACCGTCCCAGCGTTCATGATGATGCAACACCACGTCCACCACCCCGCCGCTTTCCGCCAGCAAGGCCACAGGCCTTATGATATTGGCCCCTATCAGGGGGTGGCTGCGCATGATTTCCCACTCTTCATCGTCCAGCGGGCTTGCCTTGCGCAGGATATTGTCAGGAATTCCTATTTTTCCGATATCATGCAGATGGCCTGCTATGTGCAGCATTTCTGCCTGTTCAAAAGAACATCCCATGGCCAGCGCAGTGACACGGGCCGTTTCCGCCACTTCGTCCGAATGACTGTGAGTATGCGGGTCGCGCGCATCAATGGCATTGCCCAATGATTCCGCCAGCTGATGCACTGTCAGACGCACATCGCCGCAGCCTGCATCACCCCTTGTAAACAAAAGGCCGCTGCCTGCCGCCTCTGTTCTGCTGCCTTCACGCGTCGCCTGCCCTGCGATGCCCAATGCCAACGCTGCGGATTCCTGCTCCATCCACCTGCTCCCGACTTTTACGGCAAGCCGTGCGGCCGCGTCACAGATAGCCCCCCCGTGACGTGTCCTGCTGTGCCGCTATTGCGATAAAGAATTTCAATATCACCTATGGAAGCAAAACGGATCTGTCAAGCCGCAACAGCGCCGCGGTCGCACCGCAGAAAAAAACACGCCGGAATTCAAACACAGAAAGGGCCGGAAGATATCTTCCGGCCCTGATGGTTCTGATAGCTCTAATAGCTCTGATGGCTCTGACGGCCCTGCCGCATGCAGTGTACCGGTAACCCGTAATACACCCTGCGCAACGTCCTCAAAACGGTTAATGTCTCACACGGGCGGAACCGTCACCGGCCGTAAGCACACGCACGCGGTCACCCGCGGCGAAATATTCATCTGCTTCCTGCACGATGGAAACGGTGGAGCCGTCTTCCATTTTCACCGTCAGTTCCAGACCGTTTTTGTCCTTGAGGGCCTGTTCACCCGCGGCACCGGCAGCGGCTCCGGCCAGCGAACCGCCCAGTATGGCCAGCGTGCGTCCGGTGCTGGCACCCATGGTGCTGCCCAGCACGCCGCCCACTACGGCACCGCCCAGCACGCCCAGTCCGGACTGTTCGCCCTGAATCTGCACCTGACGCACCGCCGTTACGGTACCGTATTCTACACGGTGCACCACGCGCGCCTGGCTGGTGGAATACACACTGCCGCTCTGGCTGGAGCAACCTGCTCCGAGCATTGCCAGCAACAGCACAAAAACAACTGCCGCAACGCCCTGCCTGCGGGCCGGGCGGACAACGGTTTTATGCATCATGACAAGGTCTCCCGTTATGATCTCAGGCTGATTATACTCACTCGCGGCAAAGCCGCGCTTACCCGGTATGTAAGCCCCCCGGGTCAAAGCGTCAATACGGGCTGCCGTCAGCCGGCCAGCGAAAGAGTTATACCGATAATGTTTGCGGCGGTCTGCACCGCCCCTGCACCCACAACGCCCCCCGCAGTGGCCAGCGCGACCACCCGCGCCCCCAGACGCCAGGCCTTGTCGGGCCACGGCACGCCCTGCGGTGATGCCGCGCGCCACAGTCCCACGGCCACGGCAAACTGAAACGCCAGCACAGCGGCACGATACACACAAAATCCGTATGCCTGCCAGTAGGCGTCTGCCGGAAAGCTGTATCCGGTCAGCATCAGCATGGTCTGCGGCAACGAAACTATCAGCCCCCCCAGCACCAGCCACAGCCAGAAAGTGATAAACAGAGTCTCTTCACCCCGCCACACCCGCAGAAATGCCTCTTTCATACCTGTGTCCTCATCATGTGAAAGCGGCCGGAGAACCGGCCGCGTCCTCATTGTGCACTGCCCGGGCAGCGTGTTGCTATATCAGGCAAAGGGATTGCCCAGCCCGAAACCGAGAGAGGCTGCACCGGCGGGACGCGCACGCATGGAGTCGCCTTCACCGTCGAGCACCTTGCGCACGGCCCGTGCCAGCTGGTCAGGGCAGGACGTGGGCTTTTTACCGCAGGTGATGCCTGTCAGGCGGGAAACAGCCTCGCCGGCTTCCATTCCTTCCAGCAGACGCGAAATGGCTTCAAGGTTGCCGGGACAGCCGCCGGTAAAACGCACATCGGCCAGCTTTCCTCCGGCATCAATATCAAACTGCATCTGTTTTGCGCAGACGCCTGCGGGAGTAAACGTGAACATGTCTTATCTCTCCTTAATAGTATTGAGCGTTGGGAGTAATCACAGAAGCAAAGATTGTCAAAGGGCAGGAGCCCGGCGGGTTTTTCTTTTCAAAAACTCCGCCGGCTGTTAGCACAACGGCGTACACCCGAAAACCCCGACGGAACAGAGCCATGCAGTCAAGCTTTAACCCCGCGCACATCAAAGCCCTGCTGAACAGACGCACAGTGCCCGACAGCGAAACGGAAGAGGCGCTTGACGCCGCATCCGCCATGCGCGGACTTACGCTGGAACAGACCGCGGTACTGCTGGCGGCGCACAAGGCGCATCATCTGGACAGCATAATTGATCTGGCGCGCAGTACACGCTGGGCGCTTACCGGTAACCGTGTTTTTGTGCATGTGCCCGTGCGCTGCCCGGGCATAGGTACCGGTGCGGGGCGGCACAGCACCGGAGCCTCATGGATAGATTCCATGACGCAGGCTGTGGCGTCTCTGGCCGCATGCGGGCATACCATAGTCACGCTGCATCTGCCCGACGACTCGGTGACAACCCGCACCCTGCTGGCGCTGCAAAACAGACTGGCAGGCCGGTGCCCCGCAGGCACTCTGCCGCTGCTGCGGATACGCGCACGGGCGTTTACCGCACGGCAGGCAGTGGAACTGGCCGCCGGCGGGCTGCCGCGCCTTGTGCACATGCAGCTTTCTTACCACCGCCCCACATACCAGACACTGAACACCGTTCCGCATGAAAGTTTTGACAGTGCGCTGCTGCAGCCCCACACATACATGGCAGCCGGTGCGCGCCGCATCACGCTGGGTATCCGGCTGGCATCGCCCCGACCGGAATATGAAGCCCTGTGCCTGCTCTCACAGCATCGCAGCCTGAAAAACATATTCGGGCACGGCGCCCGCACGCTGCACCTTGAAACCACACCCCCTGCAGACCATGCCGGTGTAAAAAACGGCATAAGCGTTCTGGCGCGCATAACCGCCGTACTGACTCTGGCCGCGCCGGAGTGTATCATATCCGTTCCTTCCACGCCGCCCGAAGGCGGTGAAGGAACACTGGTGGACATGGGGGCAACCTTTATCGCCACGGAAACATACGACCATGCGGCGGCAATACGCCACGGTGACATGCGGCAGCGTCTGGGCGGTGCATGCGCCATGCTGGACACCACCATACGCAGACTGCTGCGCGATTACGGTGTCATACCGGCTCTGTGCATACGCTGCTACAACGGCACACAGGCAGACAACGCCCGCATGAATCTGGTGGATGCGGGCATTATGCACTGCGAATGCGCACCCATGATTCTGCAGGAACTCACAGGCTATCTGATGCGCCACGGTTCCGCAGCCACAGTGGAGGCCGCCCGCGGAGCTCTGATGCGCGAATTTGCAGCGCTGGATTTCTCCCGGCAGGAGGCCGTGCGCCCCGCGCTGCGTGAACTTCTGGGTCCACGGTTCTGAATACGGACAGCATGCCCCGGGCTTTTCTTCATCCTCCTGCCGCACCGGAACATCTTGACTGCAGGCGCTGCGTATTTATGTATGCAGGCAGTGCCCCGCATGCATTGCGCAGATTCCGCTGCTGCCGCGGGTATGTATTGATATATTCAGGAGGAAACCATATGAGCAAAGAGCACGGCGCCGCCGCCGAAAAACACGAATTCCGCACCGAAGTACGCAAGCTGCTGCACATCATCACCCATTCTCTGTACACCAACAGAGAAATTTTTCTGCGCGAACTGGTCTCCAACGCTTCCGACGCACTGGACAAGCTGCGCTTTGCACAGACACGGGGCGAAGCCGCTCCGGCCGCCGACCTTGACCTGAACATAGCCATAACCGTCAACGAAGAAACACGCACCCTGACAGTCAGTGATACCGGCATCGGTATGACCCGTCAGGAACTTATCGATAACCTTGGAACCATCGCCAGCTCCGGTTCCGAGCGTTTTCTCAAAGAACTTGCCGAAAAAGGTGAACAGGCAAGCAATATCATCGGCCGGTTCGGTGTGGGTTTTTATGCCGTGTTCATGGTGGCCGATTCTGTAACGGTGACCACGCGCAGCGCGCTGGACGCCTCCGGCGCATGGCGCTGGACCAGTGACGGGCTGGGCAGTTTTGAACTGGAAGAAGCCCTCGACGCGCCGGAACGCGGCACCCGCATAGACATCCGTCTGAAGGAAGATGCCGGTGATTTTCTGAAAAAAGACCATCTGAAGGATGTCATCCGCAGGCACTCCAACTTCATCCCCTTCCCCGTTTCGGTAGAAGGTGAGCACGTCAACACCACCCCGGCCCTGTGGCGCGAACCCAGATTTCAGGTCACCGAGGAACAGTACAAAGATTTTTATACGTTCCTCACCTTTGACACACAGGCGCCCATGGACACCATCCACCTTTCCATCAATGCGCCGGTGCAGTTCACATCTCTGGCTTTCATTCCCAATTTCGGCAACGAGCTTTTCGGGTATGACCGCGACAAATACGGACTGGACCTGTATGTGCGCCGAGTGCTCATCAGCAAAGAATACAAGGCCCTGATTCCTGAATATCTTTCGTTCCTCAAAGGAGTTGTGGATACGGAAGACCTGCCGCTCAACATCTCGCGCGAAACGCTGCAGGAAAATGCGCTCATCGCCAAAATCCGCCAGACGCTGGTAAAGCAGGTGCTGGCGCATCTGGCAAAACTTGCGGAATCAGAGGCCGAAAAATATGCCACCTTCTGGCGTACCCACGGACGGGTGTTCCGCATGGGCTACAACGATTACGTCAACAGAGATAAATTCATCCCGCTGCTGCGCTTCAACAGTTCTGCACTGGATGACGAAAAAGGTCTGTGCTCGCTGGATGACTATATCGGCCGTGCAAGAGAGGGGCAGAAGACCGTCTGGTATGTGTCCGCACCCAACCGTGAAGCCGCACGCCTGAACCCCCATGTGGAGATTTTCCGGCGTAAGGGCATTGAAGTGCTGTATCTGTACGAAGCTGCAGACGAGTTCATCATGGAATCGCTCGGCAAATGGAACGAGTTTGAATTCCGCTCCGCGGAACATGCCGATGCCGACGCGCTGAAAGACTTTGATGATGTGGAAAAGAAGGATGCGCCTGAAGCTCTGGACGAAGAAGGACGAAAAACTCTGAGCAGCCTGCTGTCCCACATGAAAACCCTGCTGGGCGACAAGGTGGAAGACGTGCGCGAATCAGCGCGGCTTTCTGATTCTCCCGCCTGCCTTGCCAGTAAAGACGGCGGTATGACTGCTTCCATGGAAAAACTGATGCGCGTCATGAACAAAGACGAATCAGTGCCGCGCAAAGTGCTGGAAATCAACCCTGACCATCCGCTTACCCGAAACCTGCTGCGGCTTTACCGCGCCGATGCTGACGACAGGCTGCTCGCGCAGGCCACGGAACAGCTTTACGAATCCGCTTTGCTGCTTGAAGGCTACCTGCGTGATCCCCACGCGCTTGTCGGCAGAGTGAATTCGCTGCTTGAACAGGCCACCGGCTGGTACGCAGAAGTGCGCAAACTGTAGGCCCCGCCATACCCATCCCGTATAAAAACGCCCCGCAGAACATTCTGCGGGGCGTTTCTTATGCGGAAGCTCAGTATATCCCGCATGTGGCCGGTATGTTCCGGCCGAGCACCTGAACCCGCGGCAGCAGACAGAGGCGCGACTTCCGTCTGCTGCCGGATCCGGTCCGGCTCAGTGAATCCGTCCGTACAATACGGACTCCGACACTGTTGCGGTCACGCGCAACCGGTTATGTCATCCCGCCGAGGCGGAAAGGCACGCTGTGTCGTCCTTTGCGGCTTCCGCGCTTGCCGTCGTGCCGGCGACACAAGGCGGAGCTGCCGGTAAAATGCCCCCACCCCTGTAAGGAGAGACACTTTACCATCCCCTGCGGCACCTGCATCTTGCCGGAAGAAGGAAGCTGCAAGGGATGACTAAGTATGTAGCTCCGGCTGCCACATGCGTCCAACTCTTGAGCATAAAAAAATCCCTCCGGCAGAGTCCGGAAGGAACTGCCAGAGGGACTATCTATAAAACTGCTTTTATTTAAATATGATACAGGAACAAAAACATGCGACTGCGCAGCGTCTGCACACTGGTCTGACCAGCCGCCCCGCCAAGGTGGTTGAACCAATACAGGCACTGTGGCCGCAGGCAGGCAGACATCTGTTGTCTGCTGCGCCCGTCCGGTGACAGTGCCGCGCGTCAGGTTCAGCCTCTGGTCGCCAGCAGAATGCCGCCGATAACCAGCAGCCCGCTGGCAAGATGTATGAACCCTACCGGCTCACCCAGCAGCAGATACGCTGCCAGTCCGGCAAAAACAGGTATCGAGTAATACAGCACACCCGCAAGGGAAGAACCGAGAATGCCGACGGCCTTGTTCCAGAGGAAATAGGCGGTGAGCGAAGCGCCTAACCCTATGTACAGCAGGCAGCCGACCACCAGAGGTGTGAACTGCACGGCCGGCCCTGTCCAGGCATCTGCCACATAGGCAGGTGTAAGCATGATCAGTCCGGGAATAAATGTGGCTACCAGAAAAGCGCTCTGCGAAACCCCCTGCGGCCGCTGACGGGCAAGCACGGAATACACGGCAAAACATACGGCTGCCAGCAGCATCCACAAATCGCCCTGAGTGAATTCAAGCTGAAGCAGAGCCTGAACGTGCCCGCGTGAAATAAGTACCAGCACCCCGCAAAGCGCCACCACAAGCCCGGCCACACGACGGGGGCTGATCGCCTCGCCCAGAAAAATTCTGGCAAACAGAAACATGAACACAGGCGATGAAGTGGCTATAAGCGACAGGTTGACCGCCGCAGAGGTACGTCCGGCCATATACACCATGGTATTGAAAATGGTTATGCCCACAAACGCCGTAAGCAGAAAATACCATTTATGCGCCACAATGGCCGGCCAGTCACGGCGGAACGCACTCCAGCCCAGCGGCAGCAGCGCAGCGCTGGCAATACCCCAGCGCCAGAACGAAGTCGCCAAAGGGGAAAGCGCCTCGTTAAGCAGTCTGGCCACGACAAAGTTGCCAGACCACAACACAATGGCTGCAAAAGCAGCCACATAACCGATTCCTTTTCCTTCCTGCATGCACGCACTCCTGCAAATAATTACCGGTATGCATAATGGCAGCTTTCCCCCGCATACCGGAACGCGGATACTCGGCCGAGGTGCCTTTACTGTCAACAGATTTTGCCTGCCGTGCCGCGGACCTGTACGACAACTCGGGCTGCCGCTTTTTTTTGTACCTGCCCGCGCATGAGCCCCGGCAGCCGATGCACAAAAAAAGGCCGCGCGGTACAGCGCGGCCTGCATAGATACACAAAGCGGCCGGAGTATCAGGCCTGCAGAGTCCGCTCGGCAATCTGGCGGAACTGTTTCAGCCCGTTGGCATCGTGCGGAAAATCAGCCTTGGCGCAACGGACGCATTCTTCACCGTAACGCTGCCACAGGCGTGCCACCTTGCCCTGCGACAGGTTTTTACCGCCCTTGCACTGGATGTTACCCCGATCGGTGAGGTTGCATCCCATTTCGGCAGCAGTGTCAAAAAAACGCTTTGCGAATTCTTCCGGCTTCATAAGGACCTCCTGATTCAAATAGCCAGGGAAATACGTCTGCATGAACGCCCGCCGGTTACGGACGCGCCGGAAAATCTCCGGCTTCAGTACGCGGTTTCAACATAAACTCCCACCAGCCGCGCAGACGCGCGGCATACCGGAAATTTCTGCCAGCTATCCGTATAACATCGGATAAAGGAGAGACACGTCCATAAGGTCACAGTTACCGGATTCCGTCAAGACCCTGCCGGAAATACGTATATTTATGCCCGGCAGCGTCATCTGCAAGCAAAAGGCTACATTTTGCATCACACAGGCATATGGTATCTGCACGGCAGTCCGCCTGTGCCGCTGCGCACTTTTGCCGTTCCGGAGAAGCCGCAGGCAAACAACACCGCGCAGCCCTGCGCGCGGCGGGCATGCAAAAAAGAGAAGGCAGCATCTCCCCATAAGATGCCGCCTTCCAGACTCGGGTACCAAGGTCCAAGGAGTGGTGAAGAACGGTATGCGTTTCTTCAGGAAACTATCTATTCGTGGCCCAGCTCTTTTTTAAGCCAGGCCTTGATCTCTTCGGTGGGCTCGCAGATGCCTTTGAGGTCGCCATGCTCATGCAGCCATCTGTTTGCCAGATGGTCGGGCAGCTCGATAGTGGCCAGTTCTTCCGCTTGTTCCGAATTTCTGCGCACAAGCCGCACAACCGGTCTGGCCCCCCAGGTATCCACCACAAAATAGGTGGAAACATCATCCTTGGAGCGCACAGGCGGATACTCCGCGTGCCAGTCGTTGTTGCCCCATTCCAGATACATGGTCACCGCATGTTCGGGACTCAGATTCCAGTCGATATCAAGATTGCCGAAGCGAGCCAGTTCACTCATGTGTAGCCCTCCGTATACTCTGATTCTGTATCCGCGGCGGAACGGGCTGCCACACCCGTTCCGTCGCGATGCCTTGTGAAGGTAGGCAGGGCGGACTGCCACGTCGCCCTTGGTTTAATAGTAACAATTCTTATTCTTTGGTCAAGCATAAAATTAAAAAAAGATGACTGTGCGGGCGGCGGAGTATGCTTTCTGCCGGTATACGGGCTAACCGCCGGATACAAAAAAGCCGCCCCCCTGTACGGGGTGCGGCTTTATCTACCTGATTTGCGGTCAGAAACATCAGCCTGCCAGTAACTGCCACAGACTGAAACCGAAAGCTGAAGCCAGCATGAAAAGCCATGGCGCACCATCGAATGCGGCCACTTTTACTCTGGCACGGGCTGCGCGCGCCCGCTGCGGATATCTGGTACTCACGGTGCACCTCCATGGCTCACCTTTACGGCGCTGTACTCGTGCCGTGCGGTATGCAGTGCGGCACATTGGTATACTAAGGCCTGTGACGGGCCATGACAACCCCCGCGGCAAAAAGAGGTCCGGCACGATGTGCTGCCGGTGGCGGCAAAGGGTGCGCGCAGCCTGCGCACTGCACTCACTACGGAACAGGAGCCTCTTCCATATGCAGGCTGGCCAGCCCGTCAAGCTGTCGCAGGCTGGAAGCCATGGCCGACCAGCCGGCATGTTCGCTGCCGCGCACACGGAACACAAACGTAGTCATGCCGGAATCGACATTATGCTCGTAGCCCACCGGTTGAATGGCAAAGGCTTCGTAACGCTGAAGCACAGGCATCAGTTCCATGACGGTGATGTCGGTTCCGTACAGACACAGGGTAAGAGTCATTCTGGTGGAACGCCGTACAAAGCGCCCCACAAATGTGGGCAGAAAAAAAGAATGGTCACCACGACAAAAGTTGCCAGAATGGCAGGCAGAATAAGCCCCGCCCCCACAGCCAGACCGATGCCCGTGACAATCCACAGGCTTGCCGCCGTGGTCAGTCCGTGAACGGAACCGCGTCCTTTCAGAATAGCCCCCCCGCCCACAAAGCCTATGCTTGCAATGGCGTACGAGGCAATACGGCCGGGATCCACACGCACCACTGATTCCACTCCCCAGGTGCGGAACATCTCGGGTATCAGCAGCGACATCTGCATCATCAGGCACGCACCCACCGCGACAATCATGTTGGTACGAAACCCCGCCGCCTGCCCCCGTGTTTCCCGTTCGTAGCCGATGACACCGCCCAGCAGGGCAGCAATGACAAACTGCCCCATGCGCATCAGATCATATACAGAAAACGTCAACCCCATGAATGTGGACGCTGTGACCATTGATTATACCTCCGGAAAACTGAACACGCGGCACCACGCCGGCTGTAAGACAGCATACTAAAAGGGCCGCCGGTATAAAAGAGGGATTTCGGGAAAAATTTCACATGCCCTCGCAAAACACGTTCCGTACCCGCGCCGCCAACACAGCACCACATGTTCCGCCGGACCTGTGCCGAAACGGACAGCCGGAAGCCCCTGCCACATACCCGCAGCGCACGCGGTCATTGCCGCACCGGCACAAAGCAGTGCGCGTATGCTCAGCCTGCTTCAGGTACAGGGCGGGCCGGCTGCAAATCAAAAAAGCCCTTCCGCCGGAGCAAAAAGGCCTTCATTGCTGTCACTGGACAGGCGGCTCCGACTCCGGCCCTTCCTGCCCGCTGCCGGAAGGTTCCCGCAGCACGGGGTTGATGAGCAGTCCTACGCCGTCGATCTCCACACGCACCTCGTCGCCGTCTTCCAGCGGTCCCACACCGGCGGGGGTTCCCGTCAGTATCAGATCACCGGGCAGCAGCGTCATCACGCGGGAAACGGCCGCCACTATCTCGTGCGGCGAAAAAAGCATATCCGCGGTGCTGCCCTGCTGTCTCAGTTCACCATTCACCATGGCTCTGATGCCCAGCGAAGAAAGGTCGGGCACTTCGGTCTCTATCCACGGCCCCACGGGAGCAAATGTGTCAAACCCCTTGCACCGGCCGAAAAGACCGTCACGGGACTGCAGGTCGCGCGCCGTCACATCGTTGGCGCAGGTATAGCCGAATACATGCGCCGGAACATCCTCGGGAGTTATATTGCGTGCGGCACGCCCGATAACCACCCCCAGTTCCGCTTCATGCTCCACCCGCCCCAATTCGGCAGGCAGCACCACAGGCTGTCCGCTGCCGATCACGGCACTGGAGGGCTTGAGAAAAAAGACCGGTTCTTCCGGCACGGGAAAGCCTATTTCTTCCGCATGGTCGCGAAAATTCATCCCCACACAGACGATCTTTGAGGGAGTGACCACAGGCAGCACTGCAATATCCTCAAGAGCTATGGGGTCGTTAAGCCCCAGCTGCGGATTGAGACAATGCACATGATTGCCGTCCAGCCTGCCGTAAAAGGAATGGCCGTTATATCGTACCCTCAGCACGCGCATCAGGTTTTCTCCTTCACAGGTCGCTGCATTGCGAAAAACACATGACACGGCGGCGGACCCATGCATTCCGCCGCGTCTGCTGCCGGTCAGACCACCGTGACCATGGGCACCACCACAGGATCGCGTTCAAGTACCTTGCGGAAAAAACGCCTCAGGGTACTGCGTATCCTGTCCTGCAGGTATGTCACATCGCCGGGAGGAATATTTTCGAACAGGTCCAGAATAATGCATTTGGCATCTTCCAGCACATGATTGTAATGCTGTTCAAATACAAACCCCTTGGAGACAATGTCGGGGCCTACCAGAATCTCCCATATATTTTCATCCACAACCATGACTACCACAACCATACCCTCGCCGCCAAGGATATGACGTTCGCGCAGCACAGACTGCCCCACATCGCCCACACCCTTGCCGTCCACAAGCACGCTTTCCACATTGATATGCGCTTCGCGGCGCACACCGTCACGGGTAAGAGTCAGCGGATCGCCGTCTTCAAGGATAAGCGAACACTCAGGCGGTACACCGCACTCCACGGCCAGACGGCTGTGCTTGACCAGATGCCGGTATTCTCCGTGCACCGGCACAAAATGGCGCGGACGCACGGTCTGCAGCATCAGACGCAACTCTTCGCGATGCGCATGCCCCGAAGCATGAATGGCCTGCACCTTGTCGTAGTACACCTCTGCACCCAGCCGGTACAGATTGTTTATAAGCCGCGTTATGGCCCGGGTATTGCCGGGAATAAACCGCGATGACATGATGACGGTATCGCCGGGATGGATGTCCAGCAGCTTGTGCTCGCCGGAGGCAATGCGCGAAAGGGCGGAAAACGGCTCGCCCTGCGAACCTGTGACCAGCAGCACTACATTTTCGTCTGCCATGCCGCCTATGTCGGCGGCATCCACATACGTGCCGCCCAGTATGCGCAGGTACCCGAGCTCTCGCGCCAGATCCACGTTATGCATCAGGCTGCGGCCCGAAACGGCAACCTTGCGCCCGAAACGGGCGGCGATGTCGAAAACCTGTTGTATTCTCTGAATATGGCTGGAAAAAAGAGTAATAATCACACGACCTTTCGCCTGCGAAAAAATCCGCGTGAACGTGGTCTGTATTTCACGCTCGGAAACGGAAAAGCCTTCACGCTCGATATTGGTGGAATCCGAAAGGAGCAGGTCCACTCCGTCTTCCTGAGCAAAACCGCGAAAGGCCTCAAGGTCGGTGAAATGCCCGTCAATGGGGTCGGGGTCTATCTTGAAGTCGCCGGTATGCACCACCCGTCCCGCAGGAGTTTCGACCCCCAGCCCGTATCCTTCGATAATGGAGTGACACACGGGAAAGAAATGAAAAACCATGTCGCCGATGGGACACGGCTTTTCCGGTCCCACCGTCACCAGGCGCACCCTGTCCAGCAGGTTGTGCTCGCGCAGTTTGGATTCCACCAGCGCCAGCGTGAAACGCGACCCGTAAATGGGCACCTGAAGGTACGGAAGCAGCCAGGGCAGCGCGCCTATATGATCTTCATGCCCGTGCGTCAGTACAATGCCGAGCATGCGCTCTTTCTGCGCCAGTATGTACTCAAGCCGGGGAATGACCACATCCACGCCCAGATGGTAGTCGTCCGGAAACATCAGCCCGCAGTCCACAAGCACACTGCCCGCGGGGGTTGACCACAGTGTGCAGTTCAGTCCTATTTCACCGCAGCCGCCCAGCGGCGTCAGCGTCAAGAAAGGGTCTTGGTGTTCCGGCATGCACGCATCTCCTGATAGGCGATTTCCATGGAACCGCGCAGCGTATCACTGAAAATATTCTTCTCATCCTTGGAGTAGGATGCAGGGTCGACAGGGGGCAGAGCCCGCAGGTACACATCGCGCCTGCTGCCCAGCATCAGGCGCCCCGAAGGCAGCAGGTCTGCGGAACCTTCCAGCACCAGCGGCACCACGGGCAGACCGGCACGCTGGGCAATAACCGCACAGCCGGCGCGGAAAGCACCCAGCGTCTGCGGATTTCTGTTGCGGGTTCCTTCCGGAAAAATAATAAGCGACCGGCCAGACGCCGCTGTTTCCACCGCGGCTTTCATGCTGCGCACCGCTTTGCGCGCATCACCGCGCTGCACACCTATGTGCCCGCCGGCTTTCAGACATGTGCCGAAAAAAGGAATGTCGAGCAGACTCTGCTTGGCCATAAAAGCAGGGTACCAGTCCCGCACGGCGCGCATGACAAGCGGTATGTCAAAGTTGCTCTGATGGTTGGCCACAAACAGTACTGGATTTCCCCGCAATGAATCAGGCACAGCGCTCATGTCGGCATGCAGCCGAATTCCCGCCAGCCGCAGCGCCATGTCCATCCACCACAGTGAACAGTTACGCACGCCGTTGCCCCGCGGATTCAGCCTGCCGCGCAGCAGCAGCACGGGAATGGTGGCCACGGTAACCGCTATGTATACACTATAAAACCATATAGTTCTTAACAATGCCATAATCCGGTCAAAAGACACAAAGCAAAAAGAGAAAGCAAAAAGACACAAAACAAAGGCAGATCACGAGTTTTCACAAAACGTGGTCTGCTTTACCGTGGACGTCACCGGAATCTTTCCCGACTCCGGCGCACGGCACAATCAGCCGCGTGAATACGCTATCGTAAATGCCCCCGACAAACAAGCGGCAACGAGCAGACGCCCCCGCTCAGTCCAGCAGCGCCTCCGCACCGCCGTAACAGCCCGGGCGCGCCCCGTCTTCCGCTATCCAGTGCAGCACCAGCCGGTACAAAAGCATCTCGGCCATGTTCATATCCACAAGGCTGACTATCCCCCGCCGGCGCAACGCCTGCACAGCATCCATATCCACGTCATCGGGCAGGCACTCCGCCAGTTCCAGTGCGCGGGACAGATAACGGCTGCGCCGCCACTCGAAACGCAGCCCCACTGCCACCGCAAGACGCCAGGGCAGACGGTCCGCCGCCCAGCAGAGCAGGCGCTGTATGTCCATGCGGCCCATATTGAGCAGCTGGTCGGCACACAGATACGGATGCCTGTCCATTTCCGGAAAATGCCTGCTTATAACGGCGCGGTATAGTGCAAAACCGCCCCGCAGCGATGCAGGCAGACGGAAGACAGCCTCCCAGAACTGCCGCCCGCTGCCCAGCGAAAGAGGAATGTTTCTGCCGCTGCAGCACATGTACGGATTGACCGCGGTCCTGTGCCGCATCCGCTCCAGTGCGTAATAACGCGCCGCGGCGTCGACACCGCTCCCGTGTTCGCGTGCGAAGCGGTCAAAAGCGTCATATACGCCGTCCATCATGGCCTCGAAAAAATCACCGCGGAAAAGAGCGGAACAGGCCAGCCATGCGGGGTTGTCCTGCCCACGGCACCGCCGGTCCTTCAGTTCGTCCAGCGTGCAGGTAACAGCCCCGCCGCCGATGAGATTGCCGGCGAAAAGACCGTCCCACACGCCCTGCTGTCCTCCGGGCACGGCGCGCAACACCCCGCTGATAAACAGGTTCAGGCTGCGCGTACCCGTGCAGGATGCCAGCATGTAGTCCAGATAATCGGACGAGCTGAAAAAATCCGCCCCGACACTCCACTCTTCGCGTTGGAGCCCGAACTGGCGGGCCACCCTGCGGGCAAAACGCCGTTCGGCGCCGGCACCGTGCTCGGGCTGAGAGACAATGACCGCACGGGGTACTGCGCCGTGCCGCACAGCCAGCGCCAGCTGCAGACGTGAATCAATGCCGCCGCTCAGCATCACTGCTGCTTCAGGAAAACGGCGGACAAGGCATTCCGCCTCGGCATGCAGAGCCTGCGCGACGGCCTCGGCACTGCGTTTGACACCGATGTCGGTATCCACCGCCGGCAGCTGCCAGTAAGGCCCCGTGATCTGCGGCCGCCCGCGCCCGTGATCATCCAGACGCAGCAGGGAGGCAGCAGGAAAACGGGTCACGCCGCGCAACAGGGTCGCACCGCCCAGCATATGCCCCACGGCAGCCAGCGCTCCCATTCCCGCAGGGTCAGGACGGCGCGCATCAGACCGAACAGCGGCCACGGCACGTATTTCCGAAGCGGCACACAGTCCCCGGTCAGCATCGTGCACATACAGCGGGTACGCCCCGTGCGGATCAGACACCAGCAGCCATACACCACAGGAGCGGTGATGCCACACAGCGCAGAACACCCCTTCCAGCGAACACAGCCACGGACGGATGCGTTCCTCATCAGCCAGTATCTCGTCACCGGGCCGCTGCAGCGGCGTAAATCCCTGCCCCGCGGCCACACCGCACACAATGACGAACGATTCTCCCCCGCTATGACGGAACACGCTCACATCCTGTCCGGCGGCACTGACACCGGCGGCACCGCCGGATCCCGTCTCCAGCACGGACACTCTGGAAGGGCCGTGCCCCTGAGCCTCCAGCATGGCAAGCACCGCCTGCACATCCCCGGCTGCATCACCCGTGGCGCACACCGCTATTTTCATCATATCCTCCGGCACAGATTACGCGAAAACAGACAACAGGCTCCGCCCCATAACAATATAGTGCTGTCCATATCACGAGCGGGCAACATGCGGAACAGAAAAACCACAATGTTTCACGGATAACAGATGATTACTCACATTGAAACGCTCCGGCCGCCCGGCGCCGCTTTTCCGTCGCGGCAAAGCGCCGCATGTTTATGCTTGCAAGAGAATCTGAAACGGCGTATAGGGCACTGTTTTCATAATCAAGCACACTCCGGTATCAGCCCAGGGTGCCCGTTCCCCGTCTGCGGACGGTACGGGTCGAGGGTAACGGCCGGTGTGGAAGAAACAAAACCCCAGGAGAAAGACAATGGCTTACGTAACTATGAAAGGAATGCTGGAAACCGGCGTTCACTTCGGTCACCAGACCCGCCGCTGGAACCCCAAGATGGGTACCTACATCTTCGGCGCCCGTAACGGCATCCACATCATCGACCTGCAGCAGACCGTAAAGCTGTTCCGCACGGCCCATGACAAAGTGGTCGACACCGTTGCACGCGGCGGCAAGGTTATCTTCATCGGCACCAAGCGTCAGGCTCAGGAAGCTGTGCAGACCGAAGCCGGACGCGCCGGTCAGTACTACGTGACCAACCGCTGGATGGGCGGCACCCTGACCAACTTCCAGACTATCCGCAAGAGCATCGACCGCCTGAAAAAGCTCGAAGTCATGTTCGAAGACGGCACCGTGAACCGCTACCAGAAAAAGGAAGTGCTTCGCCTGCGCCGTGAGATGGACAAGCTGAATCTGGTTCTGGGCGGCATCAAAGATATGGAAAACCTGCCGCAGCTGGCTTTCATCATCGACCCCAACCGCGAAGACATCGCCGTTAAGGAATGCCGCCGCCTCGGTATTCCGATCGTGGCCGTTACCGATACCAACTGCGATCCCGACCTGATCGACTACGTCATTCCCGGCAACGACGACGCCATCCGCGCCATCAAGCTGTTTGTCGGCCACATTGCCGATGCCTGTCTTGAAGGCGAGGCCATGCGCAAGGAAACCAAAGCCGAGAACGCTGAAGAAGCCATGAAGCAGGCTGCCGAAGCTGAAGCCGAAGCTGCTGCTCCCGCTGCCGAAGAATCCGCCGAATAACGAAGCCCTCAGGAGTTTTTGATATGGCTGCTATCACTGCCGCAATGGTTAAGGAACTGCGCGAAAAAACCGCCGCAGGTATGATGGACTGCAAGAAAGCCCTGCAGGAATGCGACGGCGACGAAGCAAAGGCCGTTGACTGGCTGCGCCAGAAGGGTCTTTCCAAGGCCGCCAAAAAGGCCGACCGCGCCACCTCCGAAGGGCTGATCGGCTCCTACATCCACTCCAACGGCAAAATCGGCGTCATGGTTGAGCTGAAATGCGAAACCGACTTCGTGGCACGTAACGAACAGTTCATCGAACTGGCCAAAAACCTGGCCATGCAGATCGCCGCCACCAACCCCGTGGCCGTGGACGAAAACGGCGTAGATGCAGAACTCATCGAACGCGAACGTGCAGTCTACCGCGAAAAGGCTCTTGCCGAAGGCAAGCCCGAAAATATCGTGGAAAAGATCGTTGATGGCGCTATCAAGAAGTACTACAAGGAAGTATGCCTTCTTGAACAGCCCTTCATCCGTGATGACAAGAAGGTTATCCGCGATCTGCTGAACGACACCATCGCCACTCTGGGCGAAAACATCACTGTCGGCCGTTTCTGCCGCTTCCAGCTGGGAGCGTAACGGCCGAGTCGGGGTTTTCCCCTGACGGACGACCCGGTTATAAAGGGGGGGCACACAGCCCCCCTTTTTTTGGGCAACGGCCGGTGGCGCCGCATGACTGCACGCGGCCCCGTGGCAACAGGCAAAAAAACATCAACCCCGCGGCAGATTTCGGGCGTTTTCACCCCCAACGTAACGGAGCCCGCTTACAATGCGTGAGTCCTTTCTGGTTTTCGGACAGCCCCTTATCGAACAGGACGAAATAGACGAAGTCGTGGACTCCATGCACAAGGCATGGATCGGCACCGGTCCCAAGGTGCATCAGTTTGAACGCGATTTCGCCGCATACAAGGGCGTGGCGCATGCCGCCGCCGTCAACTCGTGCACGGCAGCCCTGCACCTTGCCTGTCTTACACTCGACCTTGCACCCGGCGACGAGGTGATAACCACCGCCATGACCTTCTGCGCGTCGGTCAATGCCATCATCCATGCCGGCGGTACTCCCGTGCTGGCTGATGCAGACCCCGTCACGCTTAATATTTCGGCCGAAACCATAGCCCCGCACATCGGCCCGCGCACCCGCGCCATCATGGTGGTGCACTACGCAGGACGCTGCTGCGATATGGACCCCATAATGGAGCTGGCCCGCAAACACGGTCTGATTGTCATCGAAGACTGCGCCCACGCCATTGAAAGCGAATACAAAGGGCGCAAAGCCGGCACCATAGGGCACATAGGCTGCTTCAGCTTTTACGCCACCAAAAACATCGTCACCGGCGAAGGCGGCATGATCATTTCTGACGACAAAGCCGCCATAGACCGCTGCAAAATAATGGCACTGCACGGCATGAGCGCCGACGCATGGGCCAGATTCAGCGATGCGGGCTACAAGCACTATCAGGTTGTTGATCACGGCTTTAAGTACAACATGATGGATATTCAGGCGGCCATGGGCATCCATCAGCTGCGGCGCGTGGAAGAATACTGGAAACGCCGCGCCTGCATATGGCAGAAGTACAATGAAGGACTGGCCGGACTTGGCATAGGCCTGCCCGCCGACGCCGAGGAACATACCCGCCATGCGTACCACCTGTACACCATACGGGTGTCGGCCGCGTGCTGCGGCGTGGAACGCGACGCCATGCTTGAAGCGCTGAGGGCGCACAACATAGGCGTGGGCGTACACTATCTGGCAGTTCCCGAACACCCCTACTACCGGCGCCGTTTCGGCTGGGACCCGGCAGACACTCCGGTGGCCACAGCTTACGGGCGCGAGACTGTCAGCCTGCCCCTTTCCCCCAAACTGTCAGACGGTGATGTGGACGATGTCATAGAAGCCATCCGCGCCATCTGCACGGAATCTGCCAGATGAAATCCGGAATAACGGGGCTGGTACTCACATATAACGGCGGGCGTCTGCTGGACAAATGTCTGGCGTCGCTCGCATTTTGTGACCGGGTGCTGGTGGTGGATTCATTTTCTACAGACAGCACGGTGGAGATAGCCCGCAACCGCGGCGCCGATGTGCTGCAAAACCCATGGCACGGCCCTGCGGCACAATTCGAGTTTGCCCTGGCGCAGATTGATACGGAATGGGTCGTAAGCCTTGATCAGGATGAAATATGCACCCCCGCCCTGAGTCAGGCGGTGCAGAAAACCGTACGCACCGCTCCGGCCGGTCTTGCCGGCTGCTATCCGCGCCGCCGCAACTGGTACCACGACCGTTTCATGAAGCACTCCGGCTGGTATCCCGACAGGTTGTTGCGGGTGTTTCGTCCGGCACTCATGCAGGTACATGTAAGCGGTGCCCATTATTCTTTTCACCCGCAGGGCCCCACACAGAACATCGACGCGGATATACTGCATTATCCGTACGAAAGTTTTTTTCAGCATCTGGAAAAAATCAACGCCTATGCCCAGCAGGGAGCCGATGACCTGCGGCGCAAAGGCAAAAAAGGTGGTATAGCAGCGGGTATGGCACATGGCTTTGCCCGTTTTTTCAAGCTGTATGTCATCCAGCGGGGCATGCTGGACGGACGTGCAGGCTTTATAAATGCAACGCACGGCGCGTTTTACGCATACCTGAAGTACGTCCGCGTACAGGAAGGCGACTGGGGAGCGCCGTACGATCATTCATGAACACCGCAGAAAACAGCGGTCCGCCCCGGACCGGCCAAGCATAACACTATTGAGGAAAGACAACGATGAGCGAACTGAAATACAAGCGCGCGCTGATCAAACTGAGCGGCGAGGCTCTTGCCGGCGACAAGAAGTTCGGTATTGACCCTGAAACGGTTTCGAATATATGTCGGGAAATCGCCGAGGTACTGGAAATGGGCCTTCAGGTCTCTCTGGTTATCGGCGGCGGCAACATTTTCCGCGGGCTTTCCTCATCCGCCAAGGGCATGGACAGGTCTTCGGCAGACTACATGGGTATGCTGGCCACCGTGCTGAACGCAGTGGCCGTGCAGGATGCGCTGGAAAAACTGGGACACGCCACCCGGGTGCTTTCGGCCATAACCATGCAGGAAGTCTGCGAGCCCTACATCCGCCGCCGCGCCGAGCGTCATCTGGAAAAAGGCCGCGTGGTCATCTGCGCTGCCGGTACCGGCAATCCGTATTTCACCACCGACACAGCCGCTGCGCTGCGCGGTATGGAACTGAAATGCGATGTGATCATAAAAGCGACCAAAGTTGACGGCGTTTACGACAAAGACCCCATGCAGCATGACGATGCAGTCATGTACCGTCAGCTCAGCTACATTGAGGTGCTGCAGAAAAACCTGCGCGTCATGGACTCAACAGCCATCAGTCTGTGCATGGAAAACAACGTGCCCATCATCGTCTGCAACATGTACAAAGGCGGCATAAAACGTGCTGTCATGGGCGAAGACGTGGGAACCATAGTGCAAGGAGGCTAACTCACATGGATACAATTCTGCTCGAAACCGAAGAACGGATGGAAAAGGCAGTCGCCGCTCTCGACCGCGAATTCGGACGCCTGCGCACCGGACGGGCCTCCACATCGCTTGTCGATTCCATCAAGGTGGATTACTACGGCACCCCCACGCCCATCAACCAGCTGGCTTCCGTGGCTGTGCCCGACAGCCGCACCATCACCATTCAGCCGTGGGACCGCGGGGCTTTCGCTCTGGTTGAAAAAGCCATCATGCAGTCCGATCTGGGGCTTACTCCGATCAACGACGGCAAAATCATCCGCATTTCCATGCCGCCCCTTACCGAAGAGCGCCGCAAGGAACTGGTGAAGGTAGCCAAAAAGTACACCGAAGATGCCAAGGTGGCCGTGCGCAATATCCGCCGCGACGCCAATGAGCAGATTAAAAAGATGGAAAAAGACAAAGCCATTACTGAAGACGACATGAAACGCGGTCAGGACGAAGTGCAGAAGCTCACTGATGCGTTTGTTGCCAAGTCTGAAAAAGTGTTGGCCAAAAAAGAAAAAGAAATCATGGAAGTATAGCAGCGCCTGCCGGCACGGCAATGCCGGAAAACATGCGCGACATGCTTTTTGCTTGCGCCGCCGGGCCATGTCCGGCGGCGTTTTTTTACACCCGCGGTTTCTTTTTTCACGCCGCAGCAGGCAGCTGCGGCCTTGACCCCTATCGGCTTAGGGGGTACAAGATACTGTTTTCATTACAACAACATACACATACATTTCAAGGAGTTACCCCTTGACCCAACCGAAGACGCCCCAGGAACGGAGTCTGCCCGCACATATTGCCATCATTATGGACGGCAACGGCAGGTGGGCAACGGCCAGAGGGCTTTCGCGCAGCGAAGGGCACAAAGCCGGAAGCCGCGCTGTCCGCACGGTGGTCACCCGCTGCCGCGAGCTGGGCATCAGCCATCTGACTCTTTACGCGTTTTCGCAGGAAAACTGGGGACGGCCCAAAAAAGAAGTGGGGTTCCTCTTTGATCTGCTGGTCAGCTTTCTGCGTGATGAACTGCCCGCCATGGAGCGCGAGAACATCCGCCTTTCCGTCTTCGGCGATTTAAGCGCACTGCCCATGGCCGCCCGCAAGGCGCTGGATCACGCCATGGCCCGCACGGCCCGCAACACGGCTCTGCATCTGAATCTGGCGCTCAACTATTCCGGCAGAGCAGACATTGTGCAGGCCTGCCGCAGACTCATGGCCGCAGGCATCCCGGAGCAGGATGTCACGGAAGAGCTTTTCAGCAGCTTTCTGTGGACAGCCGGCCAGCCGGACCCCGACCTTGTAATCCGCACCAGCGGAGAAATCAGGCTTTCTAACTTTCTGCTGTACCAGAGCGCCTACAGCGAACTTTATTTCACCGACATTGCATGGCCCGACTTCGGCAGCGAACAGCTGGACGAGGCGCTGCACGCCTATGCCATGCGCAGCCGCCGTTTCGGCCGGACCGAGGAGCAGAAACAGTCATGATCAGTTCGCACCGCAAACGCATACTCACCTCGCTCATTCTGCTACCTGTTCTGGCGGGCGCTCTGTTCATGGGCGGCTGGTTTCTTTTTGCACTTATTCTGGCAGCCGCCCTGCTGGGGCTGCGCGAATTCTACGCCATGTTCTGGCAGCGCGGCACCCGCTGCTTTTATAAAATCACCGGATACACCGCCGGTGCCGCCCTGCTGCTGGCCGGAGCCTACAACGCCCACGAATGGATGCTGGGCATCATGCTGATCTCTTTCTGGGCGGCGTCACTCAGCTTTCTCACCCGCTACGGCAGCGGTGACGATTCCGCACGTTTTCAGGATGCACAGGTGCTTACCGCAGGGCTTCTGTATCTGCCTGTCACACTGCACTTTGCACTGGGCATGCTGCCGCTGGAACTGCTGCTGGTTCTTGGTGCGGCCTTTGCCTCGGACACGGGCGGATACTATGCCGGAACCTATTGCGGTAAAAAACGCATATGGCCCCGTGTGAGCCCTAAAAAAAGCTGGGAAGGCAGTCTGGGCGGCCTTATATTCTGTACCGGCATCTGTATGCTGGCCGGAGCCACCGTGGGCAATCCGCAGACTTCACTCTGGGCATGGATGCTGCTCGGCATAGTGCTGAACATTGCATCGCAGATGGGTGATTTTTTTGAATCCGCGCTTAAACGCACCATGGGGGTCAAAGATTCCGGCAGCGCTCTGCCGGGTCACGGCGGCCTGCTGGACCGCATAGACAGTCTGCTGCTTGTGTTGCCGGCATACGCGGGTGCAAGCCGCCTTGTGCCTTTTTTCCAGTAAGACAAGGGTATTTTTCAAGGACACACCTTCATGACCCGGAAACAATTCGAGACGCTTGATCTCGATAATCTGGAGCAGAATCTCCAGCAGGCAGCGGAACTGATAGCCGGACGCATCAGGGCCATTGCCTGCGACCCTGTGAAACAGAACATCAGCTTTGAAGAACTGGCAGCCATCATTCCGTGCGACCTGCCGGATGAAGGCCATGGCCCTGAAGCCGTCATAGGTGAAGTGGCGCGGCATATCGAGCCATATTCCACCCGCATCGGCCATCCCCGTTTTCTGGCATGGATCACCACCAGCCCCGGACCGGCAGGAACCATAGGCGACATGCTGTGTACCGGCCTTAATCAGGCTCCGCTGAGCTTCAAGGGCGGACCGGCCGCAACCGTGCTGGAAGAGATTGTTCTCGGCTGGTTTGCCGGCATGTTCGGCATGCCTGAAGGATGGGGCGGCACCATTGTCAGCGGCGGCACCATGGCCAATCTCATGGGGCTTACCGTGGCACGGCGCGTCCACGCTCCGCAGGTGCATGCCCGCGGCATGCAGGGGCTTGAACGGCCGCTGGTGCTGTATGTTTCCGATCAGGGGCACATGTCGGTCACCCGCTCGGCCGTGCTGCTGGGCATCGGCGAAGACAACGTGCGCGCCGTTCCCAGTGACAGTGCCTGCCGCATGATACCGCACGAACTGGAAAAAGCCGTACAGCAGGACCGCAGGGCCGGACGGCTGCCGTTCTGCGTTGTGGCGCAGGCGGGAAGCGTCACCACGGGTGCCGTGGATCCGTTGCCGGACATTGCCGCCATCTGCCGCCGCGAAAACATGTGGATGCACGTGGATGCCGCATACGGCGGTGCCGTGATGCTGGCCGACGAACTGCGCCCGCTGCTGGCCGGCATCGAACTGGCCGATTCTGTCTGCGTTGATCCGCACAAATGGTTTTTTGTACCGCTGGAATGCGGCATAACCCTTTTCCGCAGCAGAGAACAACAGCTGGAAACATTCCGTGCAAAGGCAGCTTATCTGGGGGCTGAAAATCCCCATGACCTTAAAAACACCACGTTTATCCTTTCGCGCGCCAACAGGGCCCTGAAAGTCTGGTTCGCCTTCCGCAGCTACGGCCGTCTGCGCATTGCACGCATCATACGCCGCAATATGGAGCTGGCACGGCAGCTTTACCGGCTGATGTGCGACCATCCGGAGTGGGAACCTCTTGCCCCTGCGCCTCTTTCCATCGTGTGCGGCCGCTATACCCCTTCGGCTGCTGTGCGCGGGGGCTGGACAGAGCAGCAGATTGATGACCTGCAGCTGCAGATGATTGAAGAGCTGGAACGCAGCGGCACAGCGCTGCTCACCCCCGCAGCCGTGAACGGGCGGGCCGGCGTGCGCGTGTGCATAGCAAACCACCGCACCACACCGGAAGACATTACGCTTATTTTCAACACGCTTACTGCCATAGGCACACGGATTGCCCGGCCGGATGAACATGAAACAGCAGGAGAATGACGGCGTGAATGGCTATATATCCCCCCTGCCCGACGCCGCGTGGAACAGCCGTTTTCCGCGTTCACTGGTGCTGCTGGGCAGCACCGGTTCCATAGGCACCAGTGCCCTGCGCGTGGTGGAAAGGCAGCCGGAACTTTTCCGCATCACCGCACTGGCAGGCGCCCGCAATGTGCGTCTGCTGGCACGTCAGGCGGCAGCCTACCGCCCGCCTCATCTGGCAGTCATCAACGGTACCGCTGCCGATGAGCTTGCATCGCTGCTGCCCGCCGGATACAGACCGCGCATACATACAGGACAGGAAGGATACGAATTTCTGGCCGCCCTGCCCGAAGCCGACTGCGTGCTTTCCGCGCAGGTGGGCGCTGCGGGACTGCGCGCCACCGTGGCCGCCGCCCGGGCTGGTAAAGCCATCGCGCTGGCCAACAAAGAATCGCTTGTGCTTGCCGGCGGACTCATCCGCAGGCTGTGCCACGAAACAGGTGCCTCCGTTCTGCCTGTGGACTCCGAACACAACGCAATCTTTCAGGCGCTGCAGGGCCACGACGCCGCGCAGATGCGGCGCATCATCCTCACCGCGTCAGGAGGGCCTTTCCGCGGGCGCGACAGAACGTTTCTGCAATCTGTCACCCGTGAACAGGCCCTGAACCATCCCAACTGGAGCATGGGAGCCAAAATATCCATTGACTCGGCAACGCTGATGAACAAAGGGCTGGAGGTCATCGAAGCCTGCCATCTGTACAACGCTCCGCTGGAAAAGGTGGAAGTGGTGGTACATCCCCAGTCCATCATCCACTCGCTGGTGGAATACAACGACGGGTCGCAGATAGCCCACATGGGCACACCCGACATGCGCATAGCCATTGCCTACTGTCTGGGCTGGCCGCGGGTCATGCATACCGGAGTGGAACCGCTCGACCTGCTGTCAGTGGGCAGCTTGACCTTTGAATCTCCGGACATATCTCTGTTTCCATGCCTTGAGCTTGCACGGAAGGCATACGCCGGAGGCAACGGTCTGCCTGTGGTCCTGAACGCCGCCAATGAAGTTGCCGTGGACCTTTTTCTGCAGGGCGCCATCGCCTTTCTGGATATTCCCCGGCTTATCGAAGCGGCCATGCAGGCACACGATGCGGCACCGCACCAAAACATGTATGATGAGGTTGAAAGCATCCTCACACTGGATAAGACGACACGACGCGTCACGGCCGACCTTGCGGGCGCCCGCGGCTAGACGCGTTTTCTCCGCGGCCTGCGCCGCGATACTTCGGAACCCGCCTGGATAACCTATATGGTAAGCACTCTTTCCGTCATTCTTGTCATCGGCGGACTTATTTTCTTTCATGAACTCGGCCACTTTGCAGCAGCACGCAGTCTCGGTATCGGGGTCAAGACCTTTTCACTGGGCTTCGGGCCGCGGCTTTTCGGCTTCCGCCGCGGGCAGACGGATTACCGTCTGGCACTGGTTCCGCTGGGGGGCTATGTGCAGCTGGTGGGCGAACAGGATGAAGCCGACCTGCCCGAAGGATTCAGCAGGCACGAAAGCTTTGCCCTGCGACCGGCATGGCACCGCATGATTGTCATTGCCGCCGGTCCTCTGTTCAACTTTCTGCTGGCCTGGCTTCTGTACTGGGGGCTTTTCTGGGTTCAGGGCCAGATGTTTCTGGTACCCGAAGTGGGCGGCGTGCAGGACGGCAGTCCGGCACAGCACGCAGGCATCCGCAAGGGTGACCGCATTCTCACCATACAGGGCCGCACCATAGAATACTGGAGCGATGTCTCCGAAACCATCAGCGCGGGCAGCGGCGCCCCTGTGGAAATAGTCATCAGCCGTCCTGCCGCCGCCGGGGCGCAAACCCTCACGCTTTCCGTGAAACCGGAAGAGCAGGTGCGTAAAAACCTGTTCGGCGAAGACGAGCACGCCCTGATCATCGGCGTGCATGCATCGGGTGCCACGCTGCACAAGCCGTTGGGTCCGGTGGACGCCTTGACCAAAGGCGCAGTGCACACATGGGATATGATCGCCCTCACCGGTCAGGGATTTCTCAAGCTTTTCCAGCGGGTGGTACCGCTGGATACCGTCGGCGGGCCCATAATGATCGCGCAGATGGTTACCGAACAGGCACAGAACGGCCTTTCTCCCCTGCTGGCGCTTACCGCGCTTATCAGTGTGAACCTGGGCCTGCTCAACCTGCTGCCCGTGCCCGTGCTTGACGGCGGTCACCTGCTGTTTCTTTCGCTGGAAACCATTTTCCGGCGGCCCGTACCCCAGCGGATACAGCACCTGACCACACAGGCGGGGCTGGTGTTGCTGCTCATGCTCATGGCGCTTGCCACGTTCAACGACATCGCCCGTTCACTATTCACCCAGTAACGCAATTCCATGAAGACACAACGTAACGAAACTTCCGCGCCGCAGGAAATAACACTGGTACTGAATGCCGCCGAAGGCAGGCTGCAGGTTGCCGCAGGCAATGCCTGCGCCGACGGCACACAGCAGGCCGGACTGTTGTTTTCTTTTGAAATGACCGTACCGCGGCAGGGAACGGAAATCCTTGCTCCGGCCATACAGGACGCCATGAAACGCATGCGGGTGTCCATGCAGCAGATCGGCCGCATTGCCGTTGTAAACGGTCCGGGCGGTTTTACCGGTCTGCGGCTTGCCCTTTCCACGGCGCTGGGCATGGCACGGGCGCTCAATGTACCCTGCGCGGGAGTATCCTACACGGCGGCGCTGGCAGCGGATGCGGCTGCGGTGCTGCACGCCGCGGACTGCGGCTCCCCCCTGCTGTGGGCCGTGCTGCACGCCCGGCGTGATCAGGTGATGGTACAGGGGTTCAGACCCGACAACACCGGCACAGCCGTCCCCCTGCATCCGGTCACCACCTTCGGTGTAGCCGACGCGTGCTCGCATATGGCCGCGGTCACACAATCCTGCGGCTGCAAGGCCTGCCTTTTCGGCAGCGGCGTGCAGCGTAACGCCGAAGCCATATGCCGGCACCTGACCGCGGCGGGTATCAGCCACTCGCTGCTTCCGGCACGGTTCAGCCATGTGCGGCCCGAGGCGCTGCTTGCCGCCACGGCAGACGCGGTATGGAGCCATGAGCCGGTCGAGCCGGAATACGTGAGGGGCTGCGACGCGGAGGAAAACCTGCCGCGCATGGCCGCTGCCCGCGGCATGCAGCCCGAAAAAGCCGTTGAAGCCCTGCACAGGCTCACGACATCCTGATGAACCGGCGTTGAAATACGCAGGCAATACTGAACTTCAGGCCGTCACAGCGTGGCGGCCTTTTCATTGCAGCCGGCAGTCGGCGGCACACGGCAGGTAAAGTTCTGCCGTGTGCCGCCGATAAGTGATACAGGGTGGCACGGACATGCCCCTGCAGCGTCCCTTGCGGAGTTATTTTGGCGCCGGAGGCCGGCTGCATGGCATTTTCCTTGCATTTGACCCTGCGGGCAACCCCGTTCAGGAAAAAAATGCCCGAGGTGTGAAATATGGCTACAGAACTGCTCTCAGGCGGCATCCGGTTTGACGGTATTTCTTCCGGCACCGATTTCAGCTCCATGATCGATCAGCTGAAAAAGGTGGAAAGCATCCAGAAAAACCGCATGGAACTGTGGAAAGGCGACTGGGAAAAGCGCCTCGAAGCGTTTCAGGATATCCGTACAGAAATAGGCAAACTGAAGACCATTGTTGACGGCATGGACACCATCAGCGAGTTCATGACCAAGACAGCGGCCTCTTCTGACGCCAGCATAGCCACAGCCAAAGCCAATACTCAGGCGCTTGAAGGGTCGTACAAGCTGGAGGTCGGCCAGCTGGCAACCAATGCCATTCTGACCTACCAGAACGGATTCAGCGACAAAAAAGCCTCCATCAACACCTCGGGGAGCACGCAGGAATTCGTATATTCTTACAAGGGCAAGCAGCATACCATCTCTGTTGCCAACGGCACCACGCTGGAAGGGCTGGTCAACATGATCAACAAAGACTCCCAGAATCCGGGAGTCAGAGCCTCGCTTATCAAAACGGGCGATCAGTACATGTTCCAGCTCAAAGGGATGGATCTGGGGGCGGGCAACACGCTCAGCATCGATTCTTCCACCTCGCTGACAGCCTTTGACCTTGACCCTGCGTTCTGGCACCAGCAGGCACCGCAAAACGCCCAGTACCGCATCAACAACTGGCCGGGCGGTTCGTGGCTGGAATCATCCAGCAACACACTGACCGAAGCCATAGAAGGGCTGACCATCAACCTGCGTGATACCGGCGTGACACAGGTTTCCGTGGACACCGACATTGATAAGATCATTGAAAACGTCCATGCATTTGTGGACGGCATGAATGCCGTACGCACCAAAATTAAAGACCTGACCAAGGTCAGCGACGCAAAAAAACGGGAAGACGCCACCAAGGCCACCAGCCAGTTTGATGCGGAAAAAGGCTCTGTTCTTACAGGCAACTACGGTGTGCAGCTGGTTTCATCACGCCTGAAGCAGATCACATCGAACCGCTCGCCGGGATTCGATTACCAGTACGAGGAAGACGGAAAGACAAAGGGTGATATTTACAGCTCGCTCGCTCAGATAGGCATACTGACCAACTCGGATGAAAGCTCGGTCAACAACGGCCTGCTGGAAGTGGACGACGTGAAGCTGCGTGAAGCGCTGGAAAAAACACCGGACGAAGTTGCCGCTCTGTTTGCCGCCAGCGGTGAAGGGCTTTCAGACAGTGCCGACTTTTCGTACGAATCGCACGTCAACGGCATCACCAAGCCCGGCAAATATGAAGTTGCATACGAAATCGACGCTTCCGGCAACATTATAAACGCCTCCATAGGTGGCTTTGCCGCCAAGGTGGAACAGGGCAGCCACCAGATAATCGCCTTGGAAGGCCCCGCAAAAGGTCTGGCCGTACGCGTGGATAACATGACGCAAGGTTCTTACAGCGACGCTGTGCGCCTGCGTCAGGGCAAAATGGGTGAAATTTCCGATACGCTGAAGGAAATGACCTCGACCGACGGCACGCTGAAAATTCTGGAACGCAACTACAAAGACATCATCTACGAAATTGAAGAAAAAATAGACCGCGAAGAGACGCGCCTGATGAAATGGGAGCAGAACATGCGCCTTAAATTCTCGCGTCTCGAAGCGACGCTGACCACATACGACCAGCAGACTCAGGCTCTCAGTTCGGCCATACAGCAGATGAACAAGAGCTAGACAGACATACAGGAGACGACCATGCAGAAGGCAGCCCATGCCTATTTCCAGACACAGGTGTCCACCACCTCTCAGGGGCAGCTTCTTCTTATGCTGTATGACGGAGCCATCAAGTTCCTCAATCAGGCAAAAGACAAGATTGCCCAGCGGGATTATGCTGCCAAGGGCATACTTATCTCCAAGGCTCTGGACGTCATAAACGAACTGGACGGCAGTCTGAATCCCGAACAGGGCCCCGAGCTGGCTGAAAATCTGCACAAGCTGTACTTTTACTGCTCCACCCGTCTGCTCAATGCCAACCTGAAGATGGACGTGACGCTGATTGACGAAGTCATCCGCATTCTGTCCGGACTGCGCAGTGCCTATGCGCAGATTATGGACACACCCGAGGCCATAGAAGCACAGAAACAGCTGGCCGCAAAACAGCGGGCAGATGCCGCCACCAAACAGCACCGCAACATGATGCCTCAGGCAGCCCCGTCCGGCGGTCCCGCACTTGGCAGCGGCGCTGCGGCCAGACGCTACGGCGCTCAGAACACGCCTGCTTCCGCACCGCAGCCTGCAGCGCAGGAAGCCGCAGCACCGGCTTTTCCCCCGGCAGGACCGGGCAGAATGGCGGGCTTCGGTTCCGCTGCCCGGCAAGGCTATGCCGCTCCTGCGCAGGCTCCCGCTGCAACGCACACTGCGCAGCAGCCCGCAGCTGCCCCCGGGCCGTCCGCACCGCAGCAGCCCGCAGCAACCACGGAGCAGTCCGCCCCCGCGCCTGAACAGCAAGCCGGACAAGAACAGCAAGCGGCAGCAGAACAGCCGCGTCCCGCAGGGTTCGGATTCAACGCCCGCAAATTCGGTGCAAACATGTACCGCAAGACAGCAGGTTCATAACGGCGGAAAAAGCCTGCCGTCTTACCATATCCCCCCCATACCGGAGCGGCTGACGCCTGCCATATTCCCCCCCAAGATGGCTGCGGTCCGGCCGCTCCGGCTTTATACAGCACCGGCGCCGACCTGAAACGGGCAACGGGCACCGCCCCGCGGTCTCTGTGCTCCTCAGGGTTTTTCTTTTCAATACTGCTGCTCTGCGCTAAGTTACCGCCTATGGGTCACTCACGCATTCCGGTTCTTCATGCCGTCAAATCACTGGGGCTGGGCGGCACCGAAAAGGTCATGCAGATTCTGGTGCAGACCCTTGCCTCCGTGCCCCGCCCCCCCGATGATGTGCAGTTTGCCCCCGCCGTATGGAGCCCGCGCGACGGAGAACGCGGCGAACAGCTGCGCGAAAGCGGCATTCCCGTTTTCATCGGCGACGATATTGCCGCTGCCGTGCGCAATCACCGGCCGGCCGTTATCCATGTGCACAGAGCAGGCTGGCCCGAACCCGAGCTTATGCGCCCCGTGCAGGCTCTGCGCCGCCGCACAGGCAGACGCCCCTGTGCGCTGCTGCCTGTGGTGGTCGAAACAAACGTATTCGGCAGACTGGACGATTCGCCCTCGGGACGCGATGTGGACTCGACCATTTTTGTCTCACATTTCTGCGCGGCGCGTTTCGAACATCTGCACGGCATTCCGGTACAACCGCCCCGGCGTGTGGTGCTTTACAACCCCGTGGATACTGATTTTCTGGCCGTCCGCACGCGTCCGCCGCACCAACGGGACTACAGCAGACCGGTTATCGGCCGCCTTGCCCGTGCCGACAAAGGCAAATGGTCGCAGCTGGCCCTCTCGTTTCTGCCGCATCTCGTGCAGGACTTTCCCGACCTGCAATACCGGATTGTGGGCGCGCTGGACGAAGCTGCGGAATATGTCCGCCGCCACGGGCTGGAAAACAATGTCATGTTCTGCCCGCCCCTGCGGGACGAAAGCAGTCTGGCCGAATTTCTTGACGGACTTTCCGTGCTGGCCCACGCCAACGATGCGGGCGAAAGTTTCGGCCTTGCCATTGCAGAGGCCATGGCCTGCGGGCTGCCTGTGGTCACGCACCCGTGCGACGGCTGGCGCGACAACGCGCAGACAGAACTTGTGGAACACAATATCACCGGTCTGGTGGCGCAGACGCCTCAGGAGTATGCTCAGGCGCTGGCCTTTCTGCTGCGCAATCCCGACGAAGCCAGACGCATGGGCATCGCAGCACAGCAGAAGGCGGTACGCTGCTTTGACAGGCTGCACATAACCAGCCGTCTGGCCGCGCTTTATTGTCACCTGCTGGGTATCGAACGGTCTGAAAACATGCCGGAAGCGCTGCAGCACAACCGGTGCGGAGCACACTGCCGTGACTGATTTTTCCGCCCTGCTGCGACAATACACGCTTGCCGTCCTGCCGTGGCAGCTGGGGCAGATACAGGCAGACACCGCTCGCCCTGCGGCCACGCAAATATCCTGCAGAAACAACGCAGACGGACAAAAAGCGGACGGACAGCAGGCAGACCCCATGCGCACAACGGAATCCATGCTGCGTGCAGCACAGCGCGTACCGCACCCTCATGTGCTGCTCATGGGACTGGGCGACGGCAGCGCCGCTGCCGCACTGGCCCGGCGTCTTCCCGCCGGACGCACCCTGACCGTGGTGGAAGCCTCTCCGGAAAAGCTCCGTGCCGCTTTCCCCGACAGCACCGGCACACCGGCAGACGCCGGTGCCGTATGGTGGATGCAGGGCAGGCACACCGTGCTGTGCGATACATCCCCCAAAGCCCTGGTGTATCTGCTGCTTGCCACCGGACGCACCGCCGCCCGTTCCACCATGATGCTTAATACAGCACTGCCCCCTGCCGAAAAAACATTTTACAGACAGATTCAGCGCCTGCTGCTTTCTGCCGGTGCCGTCACGGCCCCAGCCTCTCCGCCTTGCCCTCCGGCAGAAGCTGTAAGCTTCTGCGCCATCCTGCATCCGCAGGAACCCCGGCTGGAAGAATTTTTCGCTCAGCTGCCGCACTGGCTGGCCGAAGCCGTCATCGTATGGGACGCCGACCGCGTGCCCGCCGGTGTGCCACAGGCAGCCTGTACTGTACGCCATCTGGCACGACCGCTGGCAAATGATTTTTCCCGCCAGCGCAACGAGGCACTGCGTCATGCTACAGGCTCATGGGTGCTTTTTCTTGACGGTGACGAACGCTTTGACAGCAAACAGTGGCAGGCTTTGCCCGCTGTTGTTCATGCTGCCGCAGAACATGGTGCCGGAGGAGTACTGTTTCCCCGGGTGACCTTCTGGCCGGACAAGGATACCATGCTGGCGGGATTCGGCATGTGGCCCGACATGCAGCTGCGCCTTATGCGCCGCAGCGCAGGGCTGCACTTCCGCGGACGCGTGCATGAGGTGGCGCAGGGAACAGAAGGTAATCTGGCGTTAGCACCTGCCATAACCATCAGACATCTTTCACGACTGCACAAAGACGAAGCGGCCCTTGCCGCCAAACTTGCTGTTTTCGACAATGCCGCAGGGCGCAACGCCCACCGTCTCAACAAAGCCTACCCCACGCTTCCCGCACAATTTTTTTCTGCCGTGGAAGCCTGTTACAACACTGTCACGCTTATCCTGCTGGGCCCCGCCGGATAAATCAGAGTGTCTCACTTCTTGATTTGCCGCTCCACTCAACATAAACTTGGCTGATTACTTCCCCGAGGGTTAATTCATGCAGATACGTTGTCCCGAATGCCAGTTCACACGTCATGTCGACGAATCCAAAATTCCCGCTTCAGCGGCTCTTGCCACCTGCCCCAAGTGCAGACACAAATTCCGTTTCCGTGATTTTTCGCAGCAGGATGAATTTGTGCTGGAGCCCGATACCGAGACTGCAGGCCGGCATCAGGACCGACCGCCGCTACACGATTCAGGGCAGGCCATACCGCGCCCTGTGCACACCGCAGCCCCCGCTGCCAGCGGTGACATATGGGACGATATAGCCTCATTGGGTGATAAAAAACCGCAGAGCGGACACACGGGCGGCAACGACGAAGCTGCCGGAGAAATTACCGGCGCGCCAGACGACGATGCAGCATCAGCCGCCGACGGACAGAACGCCCCGCCCACCGCCACCGGCAGCGCCACCGCACAGGCGGACAACGCCTTTGCCGCTGTACGGAACACGCCCGATGCATCCGGACACGGCACACAGGGGCATACAACAGAAGCCGATGCCGGCAGCCCTGCCGAAGCCGCTCCGCAGCGTAAACAGTTTGATGATGTTATCGAAAGACATGCAAATGCCAGACGTGACCCGCTGGGTACGGTAAAAGCGGAAGAACACGCAGGGGATGACGATGACACTTCCCGTGCGCAACCCGACGACTTCTGGCAGACCACCCCCGCTGCAGACAACCCGGACCAGACCCGCTACAGTGACGACCCCGTCACCCGTCGGGTGGAGGCGGAAGAAGAGACTTACGCCATTCCCGACGACCTGCACGACAGACTCAACAGGCCGGAACCGCAAGATATTCCTTGGGAATGGCCGGACAGATTCGGGTTTGTGGGCGCTTTTATGGAAACCGCCAAGCGGGTCATATTTTCACCTGCCCGTTTTTTCGGCACCATGCGTCCCGGTCTGACCATCACAGCGCCCATCACTTTTTATCTGCTGACGGGTATGTTTGAAGAACTGGCAACGCGGGGCTGGGTTCTCGCCACTGCGCGCATGTACCGCGAAGCCATTGCCGCCAGCCCACTTGCTGATTTTTTCAATCAGATGGTCCAGTCCACAGGCAGCATTTCCATACTTCTGATGTCCGTAGTCTTTCTGGTGCTCAAGCTGATCATGCTGTCCGGTCTGTATCAGGTTTTTCTGCGGCTTGTGGGGGGCGATAAAGGCGGTTTTGTCACCACATTCCGCGTTGTGGCCTATGCCAACGCCGTCGGGCTGCTGGCACTGTTCCCGTTTTTCGGTCAGATTGTGGGGCCGCTGTGGTACTTTGCGCTCACACTTGCAGGCATCAAGCACGGACACAGAATAAGCTGGGGCAAGGCTATTTTCGCGGCACTGCCCGTTTACCTTCTTCTGCTCATTTTCATTGTTATGGTTTTACGCAACATGTTGTCGGCTCTGGTTTAACCGCCATCAGCGGGAGTAAGCATGTTCAGACGCATCAAGCGCTTTTTTTCTGAAATGCAGCAACGGCGGCGATATGCCGACCGTATCGCGCCGAACACCATAGGCAGGCTGGCGGCTGAACTACGCGGTCTGACCGAACTTGCAGTACGCACCGGCCCGCGCCATGCGGTACCGTACGAACGCATACAGCGCATTCAGGCCGAAATGGACCAGCTGCTCGATCTTGTGGGCAGGCCGGAATTCAACAGGCTTTCGGTCCAAAGACGCCTTGAGCTGCATGACAGTCTGCTGCAGTCCCGTGAACTGCTGATAGAAAGCGTTCAGACCACTCCCGCCCCTACTGACAGACTTCAGTAGCCAGATACCCCCGGACCGAGACTCACCAGAACGTCCGGCAGCGCTGCTGCCGGACGTTTTTCTGCCCGCTGAAAGGTACTGTGCGTTCCGCGGCATACCCCGCGGCGGAGTACCCCGCTCCCCCCACTCCCCCACGGAACCGCCTCTGCACACTGCGCCGGAAAAAACACCGCACACCTGAACGTATCCGGTAAGAACACCATAAGAAAGGCCCGACTGCATAAGCAGCCGGGCCAACCGTAGGGTGTTACAATCCGGTAAACCGGATTCTATCCTCACATACTAAAAGCCGAAGCCGTCGCCGTCGGAACCGGAAGCACCGAAACCGAAGTCCTCGGGAACATCGGAACCGGCAGACTCATCAAAGCCTGCGGCGGCTTCTTCTGCCACTTCGGCAGCTGCAACACCGGCAGCCGCACCCACGGGCAGCGCTTTAAGCGCATCTTTCACAGCGCGCGAGACAATGTCCTTAACGCTGGATTCAATCTCATTTTCATTGATGGCCACTTTACCGCTGAATCCGGCAAGTTCCTTCTTGGTCTTGGCGGCATCGGTCTGGGCGGTATCCAGCTTGCCCTTCAGGCTTTCCACTTCTTTGCCCAGCTTTTCGGCTTCGGCCTTAAAGGGGGTCAGTTCGGCAACCTGTGCCTTCAGTGCGGCTATTTCTGCGGCCTGAGCGGCATTGGCGGCAGCATCGGCGGCCATTTTATCAAGCACGGCCGATATGCCGGCCATTTCTGCGGCGGGTATGGCCTCAATGGATACGTTGTCACCCAGACGGGCAGCCTGCTTGGCAGCCCATTCTTCAAAAACATCAGTTTCTGCAAACTCACATTTCATGAAGTCGGGGTGCATGCTGTACAGCCAGCCTCTGGCAATGGGAGCCACAGCGCCTTCTTCCACTTCGGAAAGGTCGCGCTGGGAAAGGAACCCGAGCAGGTCGGAGATGTCGGCACCGCGCTTACCGGCGATAAGGCCGAGGATAGTCTCCATTTTAAATACTCTGCGAGCTTCGTCAGACATTTCTGCCTCCTATTTCAAGGAAAAGTTTTATCGTTCTTTATCGGGGCGCCCAAAGGCACGCCGTTACGTGACTAGCGACGGCCCATCATCCGCACGTAGGTAAGTGCGGCTGTACGGTACACCAGGTGGCCCAGCTTGGACCAGGGCAGGTATGCGAACAGCATCCACACAGACACAAGGTGCAGGTAGTAGACGAAGTAGGCCACGGGAGCGATATCAGCCAGACGGAACAGCTGTGCTCCGATACCGGTCAGCGTGACAAACCAGATCACATTGAGCAGATACCAGTCGTAGTAGTTCGATCTGGTCTTCTCAGGATCCTGCTGACGGCGGCGGTGTGTGAGAATAGCCAGCCCCACAACCAGCATAATGGCGCCGATGTTGGCCAGAATTTTCACAGGGAACAGCAGCGGCATGGGGGTATGCAGCGCAATGGCCGGAATAACCTTTCCGCCCCAGTGTCCTGCGGCCACAATGGCGGTGACGATCATCAGAATGATGAAGCTGTAGAATACAGCCATGTGTCCCACCTTGCGGTCGGAACGGTCGTCACCGCAGTCCTTGAACTTGGAATGGGTCAGAATCTCTTCTCTGAGCACGTCCACCAGATGCAGAATCCAGTGCTTGGTTTTGCCCAGCACCAGCGTTTTGCCTTCCGGTTTAAACGAAGCAATCAGATTTCTTGTGCCTTTCCAGAATATGCCCACCATACTGAAGAACGTAACAATAAAGATGGGGTCTATGGTGAAATCGCCGGGGAACAGCTTGCCGAAAACGATGGTGCCTTCGGGAATCACAGTACCGTTCACGCTGGCCATGATCATCCAGACCACTGCCCACAGCACGGCCGGAATGCCGAACAGAATAGGCAGATACTTGGGCGAGCTCATCCATTTACCGACAATGGAAGGCTTTGTGAGGCGCTGATAGGCCATGTTGCGCAAAGCCGCCAGCAGGTCACCGGGCTTTGCACCGCGGGGGCACAGGTCGGAGCAGGTGCCGCAGTTGTGACAAAGCCAGATATCCACATTGTTGAGCAGCTTGTCGCGCATACCCCACGATGCCCACACCATCTCCTTGCGGGGGTAGGGATTGCTGGCGGGGGAGATGGGGCACGCCACACTGCAGGTGGCGCACTGATAGCACTTTTTCAGCGACTCTCCACCGACAGCTTGCAACTCCTTCACAAACTGCAGATCTGGTTCGATACGTACAGGCTGAGCCATCTTCCATCTCCTCCTAGTAACCCTTGAACGGGTTGGGGCCCTTTTCAAGGATCATGTTCATGAACTCGTCGATCATGCCGGGCAGCTTGTCGTATTCGTCGATGGCGACTTCGTACTGCTCCACGCGTTCAGGTTCCACACCAAGACGGTTGAGCGTCTCGGCAATGTTTTCCTTGCGGCGGTTGCAGATTTCAGAGCCTTTGACAAAATGGCACTGGTAATCGTCACCGTACTTGCAGCCCAGCAGCATCACACCGTCGATACCCTTTGACATGGCGTCGGCAACCCAGATTGCGTTGACCGATCCAAGGCAGCGCACAGGAATGATACGCACGTAGGGACTCCAGTGATGCCCGCGAAGTGCGGCCATATCCAGCGCAGGATAGGCGTCGTTTTCGCAGGCCAGAATGAGAACGCGGGGACCGCCGGCGTTCATGTCGTCCGGAACTTCGATCTCGCGGATCATGGAACCGATCTGATCGATGTTGTAGTTGGCGAACGAAATGACACGCTCGGGGCAGGCGCCCATGCAGGTACCGCAGCGGCGGCACCGGCTGAAGTTGGGCTTCGGCGTTCCCTTTTCATCGTCGTCCAGCGCGCCGAACGGACATTCCTCGGTGCAGCGTTTGCACTGGGTGCAACGCACGAAGTTGAATATGGGGTACGACAGGTCGCCCGAACGGGGATGTACAGCCATGCCGCGGTTTGCCGATTCGATGCACTGGATGGCCTTCATGGTGGCCCCGATGGCATCTTCTTCGGCCGCGTCCAGCATCATGGGCTGACGGACGCAGCCTGCGGCGTACAACCCGGTACGACGGGTTTCGTAGGGGAAGCAGATGTAGTTGGAATCGGCATAGCCGTCAAAGAGATCAAGGTCGGGCAGATTCGGCCCCTGACGGTAATCGAACCATACCACCGGGTCTTTGGCGGTGGAAGGAACCATACCGGTGGGCAGTACAACCATGTCCACCCTGATTTCGACATCTTCACCCATCAGGGTGTTGGCAGCGCGCACCAGCAGGCCACCGTCTTCGGCCTGTGCGACACCGGTAATGTCGGCCTTGGACATCATGACGCCCAGCTTGTCCTGAGCGGCTTTGTAGAAGCGCTCGTGTATGCCCTGCACCACCATGGAGTCGTACAGGATAAAAGCCTGTCCGTCTTCGCTGGCATCGCACACATAGCCTGCCTGCTTCAGAGCCACAACGCTGCTGATGGCGTTGGTGTACGGCAGGTGGCGCAAGGACTCAAGGTCCTTGTGCTCGTAGGAGGTCTGCTCGTCGTCTTCGGCCTCGGGCTTGGCTGCGGCGGCCTCTGCGGGTTCTTCATCGCAGACAGACGTGTAAATATCACCGCCGTCCACAAGGCCGGTATTCAGGATGAAAGCTACTCTTCTGGCTTTCAGGGTGCCTTCCTTGGCCATTTTTTCAAACTCTGCAGCGGTGACCACACCTTCGAGAGTTCCATAGCCGAAGGGAGCCATGACACCGGCATCCATGGGCTGCCAGCCGGTGGCCATCACAATGGCACCTACCGGAATTTCCTGATTGCCGTCCTTGGTTTTTACAACCGCGGTAAACTGGCCCGGCTGCCCCGAAACCTTGCGCACCTTGGCAGAGGTAAGCACAGTGATGCGCTCATTGCCTTCAACGGCAGCTATTTTCTGCTCAATGCCCGTATCGTGCACATCGGTGTAGGGATACTTCAGCGGCACGGTCTTCAAAAGCCCCTTGGCACGTCCGCCAAGTTCGGCTTCCTTTTCCACCAGCACCACATCGTAACCGGAATTGGCAGCATTGACAGCCGCGGTAAGACCGGTCCATCCGCCACCCAGCACCATGATGGTGCGCACGCTTTCCACTTCGCCGCCGCCGGCTTCTTCCATTTTGGTCAGCTTGACCACACCCATGCGGACATAGTCGGCAGCCAGTTTGAAAAGATCTTCGTCGGCTTCGGCATCCTCGCCTGCTTCCACTTTTGCACCGTAGCCAAGAACGCCCTGCTCGCGCAGGTTAACGCGTTCCACGGTCACGCCTTCAAAGCGGTACAGGTCCCAGTCCACACGGGGCGACGAACCGATAATGAGTACACCGTCAAGTTCATTTTCAGCTATGTCCTGACGGATTTCCTGACGGGCGGTTTCCGCACCGAGCACAGGAAATACTTTTACAACAGGACACGAGCCGCCGAACTTGCCGGTCACCACATCGGAAAGCGCGTCAAGATCAAGCCCGGCGCCGATGTTGGACTTATCGAAATATACGCCTATTTTCTTGGCCATTGCTCGCTACCTCCCCTTCACCGTTTGAATCGCTTGCAGCGCGGCACTGGTGCCGGACTGGGCGGATCTCATGACATCGAGAGGCATTTTGGCACAGCCGGCAGCAAATATGCCCTTGTCCTCTCCGCCCACGATGAAGCCGTCCTCGTCAACAGGCACGTCAACGGGCAGCTTTTCGTCGGCAAGAGTGGGACGCATGCCGGTAGCCAGCACAACCATGTCGTACCGCACCTTTTTCTTTTCACCCTTCACGGCGTCTTCAACTTCCACAATCACATCGCCGGAAGCTGCATCTTCCTCCACGCCGGCCACCTTGCCTTTGACAAGGCTGATCTTTTCATCGGCGCGGACCTTGCGCATGAACTTGTCATAGCGTCCGGGGGTGCGCAGGTCGATGTAATAGACGGTGACTTCAGCGTCGGGGTACTGTTCGCGCACATAGGTGGCCTGCTTGAGCGAAGCCATGCAGCAGATGTAGGAACAGTAGTTGAGGTGATTCTGATCACGCGAGCCCGCACACTGGACAAACGCCACCTTTTTGGGAGCCTTGCCGTCAGAAGGACGACGGATGGCACCGCCGGTGGGTCCGCCCGATGCGGCAAGACGCTCAAGCTGCATGTTGCTCACGCAGTTTGCTATCTGCCCGGCACCCAGATTGGTAAGACGGGTCACATCGTACGGCTTCCAGCCCGTTGCCAGCACGATGGAGCCGACTTCCAGCTCTATCTCACGCGCCGCTTCATTCATGTCCACGGCAACGGAACGGCCCACTTTCAGCTCATCCGCCTTGGTGAGAGCTTCTTTGTCGAGCACGTATCTGTTGGGGAAAGCGAAAGGAACGCTGAGGTACAGAGGTTTGCGCTTTGTCAGACCGAAATCGAACTCGCTGGTTGATTCTCCTTCCAGAGAGGAGGCCAGAAGGCCGAGGTCGGCGCTGTAAGGTGCGGTGTGGCGCGGCTTGATGGCAACCTTTACGGTGTAGTTGCCGGCTTCACCTTTGACCGCCTGCACGGTGGCCTGAGTGAAGAACTTGATTTTAGGGTTGTTGCGGATACGCTGGTACTGGATTTCCAGTCCGCAGGACGGCGGGCAGAGCTTGGGAAAATATTTACTGAGCTGCATGACCCGTCCGCCAAGAAATGGGGTTTTCTCGACGATGAACACTTCATAGCCGACTTCGGCAGCTTCGAGAGCGGCCGTAAGTCCGCTGAACCCGCCTCCGACGACAAGTATGGAGTTCGACATTGGAGCAATCCTCCCTACGGTTTTTAGGGCCTTTTTCATCAAAACGGCCTAAGCCCAGACAATAAGCGGCGCTTACTGCCCCGGCTCAGACCGTCTGGGGTGGGGGGTAAAAAAGGGGCGGTTGCGGCAGCAACCGCCCCTGTAGCTAGCGCGCCCGCTTATGCAGGAACGATCTGGTAGTAAGGCTTCTTGAACACCTTGGTGGTGCCGGCCTTAACGTCGTATCTGGAGTTAACGAAGCACTTCCACTTGGAGTCGTCCAGACCCATGAAGTCTGCACGGTAGTAGAAGCCGGGGTAACGGCTTTCTTCGCGGAAGGCGATGTGCTGCATGTGCAGACGAACGGTCCACAGGCGGTGGTAGTTTTCCCAGCAGCGGAGCAGCTCGTGCAGGTCACGGGCAGCCAGCTTGAGGGAGTCTTCTTCCAGCATGTCCAGCAGGTGGAAGCCGGTGTCCAGAGCAGCCTGGGAGGTGGTGTAGTAGGTGCCTACGCCGCCGCCGTATTCGTCGGTGCACTTCACAAGACGCATCATGAAGTTCTTGGGAGTGATGTACTCGGGGTTCACCACGGGGTCGGTGGAAGCGTCTTTGCCAGCCAGGTAGTTGTAGTAGGGGCGGTAGATCAGTTTGGCCAGATCTTCACCCTTTTCAGCGATGGCGGGCTTGTAATCCTTGTGGTCGATGCACCAGCGGACCATCTGCTTACCGCAGATACGGCCTTCGGCGTGCGAACCGGAGGAGAACTTGTGACCGGAAGCGCCTACGCCGTCAGCGCAGGTCCACAGGCCTTCAACGGTGGTCATACGGTTGTAGACCTTGCCGTTCTTGGCGCGGACTTTGTAGTCTTCGGGCACCCATTCTTCGTCGGGACCGGAAGTCCAGATACCGCAGCAGCCGGAGTGCGAACCAAGCAGGTAAGGCTCGGTGGGCATGATTTCAGAACCGACTTCTTCGGGCTGAATGTTCATGCAGGCCCAGAGGTTAGCCTGACCAACGCACATGTCGAGGAAGTCTTCCCAAGCTTCGGACTCGAGGTGCTTCTGCTGTGCGGGGGTCATGGTTTCAAAGGTGGTCTGCAGTGCAGTCTTGGTGTCCATGTAGATGGGACCGCGACCTTCACGCATTTCACGCAGCATCATGTGGTTACGCAGGCAGGTGGGGATAACGTGTCCCTTGGCGTAGCCGCGATCTTCGTAAGGCTTCAGCATGGCACGGTTGGTCACGCAGTAGTCTTCGCCACGGAAGTTGGTGGCTTTAGCCTTGAAGAGCAGGAACCATGCGCCAACCGGGCCGTAACCGTCTTTGAAACGGGCGGGAACGAAGCGGTTTTCCATCATGGTCATTTCAGCGCCGACCTGAGCACACATGGTGTAGGTGGAACCGGCGTTCCATACGGGGTACCATGCACGGCCCATGCCTTCACCGGTGGAGCGGGGCTTGTACACGTTAACAGCACCGCCGCAGGCAACCAGCATGGCGTTGGCGCGGAAGATGTGCACCACGTTTTCACGCAGGCTGAAGCCTACAGCACCGGCAATGCGGTTTTCTTCATTGGCGTCGAGCAGCAGCTTAACGATGAAGATACGCTCCATGATGCGGTCTTCGCCCAGAGCGTTTTTAGCAGCTTCAGCAACGATGTTCTTGTAGGATTCACCGTTGATCATCATCTGCCAGCGGCCGGAGCGGACAGGAGCGTCGCCGTTGCGCAGGGACTTGCCTGCTGCCTTGGCTGCTGCACCGTCAAGGTTGTGACCGTTTTCATCTTTGATCCAGCAGGGCAGGCCCCACTCTTCAAACAGATGAACGGAGTCGTCAACGTGACGGCCGAGGTCGAAAATAAGGTCTTCGCGGACCAGACCCATAAGGTCGGTACGGACCATGCGGACGTAGTCGTCTGCGCTGTTGTCACCAAGGTAGGTGTTGATAGCGGACAGACCCTGAGCAACTGCACCGGAACGTTCCAGAGCTGCTTTGTCAATAAGCAGGATTTTCAGTTCGGGAGCATATTTGTCAGCCCAGCGCACGGCTTCGAATGCGGTGCCGCAGGCACCCATACCGCCGCCGACGAGAAGGATGTCAACGTCGTGTTCTTTGATGGTGGGCTCGGCAATGGCCACGCCCTTAACCTGTTCCTTAACGGGAATCATCGGCATGATATTTTCTCCTTAATGGGAAAAAACGTGAGTTCCAATCCGGACCTAAACAGCGGAAGCCTTGAATTCGACAGCCTTGTCGGCTTCGGCAACATCGAACTTCTGACCGAGAGCGGTTTCGGGGGCACCCAGCTCGGTTTCGGTGAAGAGCAGTTCGTTTTCGAGATCGCCGGGTTCGGGCTTACCTTCGAAGGGCTTGATGGAGCCTTCGGGGGTGGTGCGGATCGGGAACTTGAAGCGCTTCACGTTGCCGTTACGGAACTTGACAGTCCACATAATGGAGTCAGCGGAACGCATGGGGATGCTGGTGCCGCCCATGGGGGCGAAGTCAGCATAAGGACGGGCGGTGATGGCACCCTGCGGGCAAATCTTCACGCAGGAGTAGCACTCCCAGCAAGCCTCGGGTTCCTGGTTGTAAGCCTTCATTTCTTCAGGGTCCAGGATCATGAGGTCGTTGGGGCAGATGTACATGCAAGCGGTCTTTTCACCACCCTTGCATCCATCACACTTGGACGGATCAACATAAGTCGGCATACCTATTCCTCCAACACAAACGGAATTAAGGGTTTAACCTGTTTGGCCTTTATCTCCGAAAACGGATCCATCTGGATTCGATGGAGGCGCGAAAAGCAGGAGTCCGTCCCGCCTTCCGGGCCAGCACCGTGCCTAACGGAGACTTTTACGAGTTCGTTGGCCCGTGCGCTTGTGAGATATTTAACAAAGCTCACCTTACACTGTCAACAGACTTGTTCTTTTTTTTCACAACCCCGTCTCATTCCGGCTTCCCGAGCGGAAAAATCCACTTTCTGGGCTGTTCCTGAGCGCCCTGCGGTCAGGTTTTGAAACCGGTCCACTGCCATTTACCTTTAATAGACAAAGGATTCAACCCTGCCCGGCACTTTGCCAGCCCTTTTTATGCATTTTTTCACGTAGTCACCGGCTAACTGTCGCTTTTTCTTCACCCCGCATCTGCAGGCCCGCCGGACCCCCTTTCCGCCGCACACTTTGTGAACAGTTGCACATAATGTCGCGGTACCGGCATCTCCGGCCACATTCTATATTCCTCATATGACCATTTCATGGCAGAATAAGCTTGCCCCCCGAAGCGATTCACGCTAGGGGGAACGCCACATATTACCTACCGGAAGGCTTACGATGCATAATGACTCTCCCCGCCCGAGACTGCGGCGCTCTCTTGTTGAAGAAATCGCCGATCTTGATCAGGAACTGCTCGACCTACTGGCCCGTCGCAGCAGGCTTGTGGCCAAGACCCGCCGCCCCAAAAAGGAAGGCTCGGGCACTGACGAAGTAAACAACGAAAAGAAAATACGTCTTGCATGGGAACGGACAACAACCCGTTTTTCCGGCGATCAGCGCATGCTGCGCCAGCTCTTTTCGCTGCTGCAGGAACTCGACCTGACCTACAAAAAGGAAGAGGAAACCCGCACCGATTTCAACCTCGCGCCGCAGCAGAAACCTGTGGCCGTTAATATCGCCGGTCCCGGCTGCAGCCGTCAGGCCCGCATATGGACAGCCCTGTGCGCAGCCGCAGGAGCCGCCGCCCGTATTTCCAATGTGGTGGTCAACGACCGGGTGATCGATCTGGTAAAGGCGCTCAACCAGTCCGGAGCACGACTTTCGTGGGAAGCGGACACTGTCATCAGCAAAGAAGGCCCCGGGCTTGACTTTGCCGACAAGGTCATTTTCGCCGGAGACGACACGTTCAACGCCTACCTGCTGGCTTTCATGGCTCTGCCGCATACGGGCATGGTCAAATTTACCGGCGGACACCAGCTCAAACTGGCCGATCTGACCCCCATGCGTCATTTCCTGCCCTCTCTGGGGGCACGTGTCGCGCACATGGTACCCAAATCAAACGGCCTGCCCCTGCGGCTGGAAAGCGCGGGCATGCTGCCCGACAGCATCACCGTACCGGCTGAACTGCCCGAAGAAGGGCTGACCGCGCTGCTGCTGGCCGCCCCCTCGTGGGGAATCAATGTGCGCATCAATCTGGGTGCTTCGCCGCATGCTCAGGCCGTGCTGCAGGAAGTGCTGCCCGCCCTGAAAGCCTGCGGAGCCGACATACAGCACACCGGTGACGAGCTTTCCGTGCTGCCCGGGCTGCCATCCGTGCCCGAAAATCTGCGGCTGGACATCGACCCTCTGCTGGCAGCATACATTCTGGCCCTGCCCGCTTTCGCGCAGGGACGTGTACAGCTGCAGGGCCGCTGGAACAGCGCCGTGCCCGGCACTGCCGATGCCACCGCTCTGCTGCGTGCCGCCGGACTTTCCGCACAGCAGCAGGATTCCGGCGTCAGCTGCGCCCCCGCAGGCCAATGCGACCTGCAGCAGATGGCAGCGCACAACGGTCTTGCGGGCGTTCCGCAGGCCCTCCGCCCGCTGGCCCTTGCAGTGGCAGCCCACTGCGCCGCCACCGGCGGTTCGTGCACGCTGCCCGGCCTCGGCAATGCCCTGCAGAACGACATTGTATTCCGCGAAGGTGCGGACGGCTTCATCACCCGTCTGGGGCTGGACGTGCAGGAAGACACCCTTGTCAGACCTGACGGCAAACCCCAGATGCCCGCACCGTGGACCTGTCCTGACGCATGGTGGGCCATGGCCTATGCGCTTGCCGCTTTCAAACGGCCTTATTCCGCCGGACTGCGCCTGACAAACCCCGGAGTGGTGACCGACCTGATGCCTTCTTTCTGGCTGCTGTACAACGGCCTGCCCGACCCTGACATGAAGCGCAAACTCAAGGAGCCGACCGATGGAGACAAACCCGCCCGCAGACGTATCATTACCGGATAACATTCCGGATGTTGAGGCCCTCGTGGCCCGTTATGACCGCGAGCTGCAATCGGCGGATGCCGAAATAGCCCGCCTGCGTTCCGCCGAAGACCTGAAAAAGGGTATATTCTTCGCGTCGGAGATACACGCAGCCGTGCAGATGAAAAACAGCCTGACGGTCCAGCGGCAGTTCGCCGTCAACAGACTCAACCGACTGCGGATGGAGACAGCTCCATTCTGAACCGCAACCGACCTGCAAGGCGGCATTCTCCGGAATGCCGCTTTTTTTCCAGACCACCAGCCGGAGACAGCCATGCACAGGCACAACCGTGAAACAACAAGCCCCGAAACCATCGAAGCCATCCTTTCGCGCGCCACATGGTGCACAGTATCCATGGTGACGCCGCAGGGCACGCCGTATGCCGTCCCGCTCAATTACGGCCATCAGGGCACCACGCTGTATGCGCACTGCGCACTGCGGGGAACCAAACTTGACATTCTGCGGCATAACCCGCGTGTATGGGTGACGGTGGTGAGCAACGCCGTTTTTTACGACGGCGGGCCGGATGCCGGCGCCTGCAAGGCCGGAACGTTTTTTTCCAGCCTTATGGCCTCCGGTACGGCGCAGATAATCACGGCAGAAGATGAACGGCTGCACGCCATGCAATGCCTGCTGCAACAGTTCGGCATAGCTGACCGCCCTCTGGGCGATGCCATGCGTGTAACCACGCTGATACGCATAGACCTAGGCGACATAACGACCAAGGAACGCCCCGCGCCCTGAAGTCTGCTTGCGCCGCACGGGTACCGGCCGCAAAAAAAGCGCCGCCTCCCGTGAGACGGCGCCGTTATTGCCTGTACCGGCATACAGCGCAGACCGGCGCGCACTGCGGGCACGCACCGGCGGACGGCTACGCGAAATGAGCCATGGCCCGCGCAAACCCGCTGGCACTGCGGCGGATGACTTCCTCATCCACGCAGAATGTCAGCCTGAAATAACCGGGGCCGCCGAACCCTGATCCGGGTACCGCGAGCACCTTTTCCTCCATCAGCACACGGCAGAACTCCACATCGTCGCCACCCGGCGCCTTGGGGAAAAAGTAAAACGCGCCCTTGGGCATGGAGAACTGGTATCCGGCGCCTGAAAGCACCTCGGCCATGGCATCGCGGCGCTGCGCGTACACGCCCACGTCAACCTGCGACCCCAGCGCATGCGCCATGACGTGCTGGCCGATAACCGGCGGATTCACAAAACCGAGAATGCGGTTTGTCAGCGTCAGCGCGGCCATCAGCTCCGCGCGGTTCTCCATGAGAGGCGAAAGGCAGATGTACCCCAAACGCTCGCCGGCCAGAGACAGGTTTTTGGAAAAACTGTTCACTACCACACTGAAAGGATACAGCGGCAGTACGCTGGGCACCTTTACACCGTCAAACGACAGAAAACGGTAAGGTTCGTCCGCGATGAGATAGACGGGACGGCCGTTTTCGCGGCTCTTGCGCTCAAGAAGTGCCGCAAGGGCTTCCAGTTCTTCACGGCTGTAGACAACCCCGGTGGGATTGTTGGGCGAATTGATGATCAGCGCCCGTGTTTTCGGAGTTATGCGGGCTTCCACGGCCTCAATGTCCAGCTCAAAGGTTTCCGGACGGCTCATGGCCGTTTTAAACACACCCTGATGGTTGGACACATAAAAACCGTACTCCACAAAATAAGGAGCCACCGCCAGCACTTCGTCGCCCGGTTCCAGCACAGCGCGGAAAAACGCATTGAGCGCCCCCGCGGCTCCGCAGGAAAGCAGCAGATCGCCTGCGTCAACGGGCATACCCTGTTCTGCGGATACCTGCCCGGCAAGAGCTTCACGGGCCCACTGAAAACCGCCGTTGGGCATATAGCCGAAAGCAAAAGGCTTTCCGGCATTTTCAGCCATGGTACGCAAAGCATCGCCCACCGCAGGCGGCGCGGGCAGGTCGGGGTTGCCCAGACTGAAATCACACACAGCCTGCTCGCCGTATTGTTTTTTAAGAGCGATTCCAGCCTCGAACATCTTGCGGATCCACGATGATTTTTCCAGATATCCTGCAATTTCTGCGGAAATAAGCGACATGTCCACCTCGTGCTGTCGTAATGCTTTGGCCGTTCGCCGACGGCTGTTATTTTCGGGTCGGTCCGTTTCCGATAGGCAATACCGCAGCCGTTGTCCAGCACGCGCAGCACCGCGCACGTCAGGCAGACTGATTTATGTACAATTCTTGAACAGACCGCCACTACACGCTATAGTGAAAAATGCGGCCGCGCGCACCGTGGCCGGACATCATACATCACGGAGTCATGTACACATGAAAACGGGCATCGCAGCCTTTTTCCCTTTTATGCACTGGCTGCCGGGAGTAACGGCCCGCACCCTGCGCGCAGACCTTCTGGCAGGTCTCACGGGAGCCATCATCGTTCTGCCGCAGGGAGTGGCGTTTGCCACGCTGGCGGGACTGCCGCCTGAATACGGCATATACACCGCCGTTGTCCCGGCCATCATAGCGGCGCTGTTCGGCTCTTCCATGCATCTTGTATCAGGCCCCACCACGGCCATCTCGCTGGTTATTTTTTCCAATGTCAGCACGCTGGCCCCTGCGGGCACACCGGACTACATATGCCTTGTGCTCAGTCTCACGCTGATGGCCGGCCTCATCCAGCTGGCGCTGGGGCTGGCGCGGCTGGGTTCCGTGGTCAACTTTGTCTCCCATTCCGTGCTGACGGGCTTCACCACCGGTGCGGCCATTCTCATCGCCTCAAGCCAGCTGGGCGGATTTGCCGGTCTGTCCGTGCCGCGCAGCGGTTTTCTGCCGCGCGACATGGCAACGTTCGTCTCCATGCTGCCGCAGGCCAGCTGGCATGCCGTGGCCATAGCCGCAGTCACGTTTGTCACGGCGCTTTTGGTCCGCCGCGTGGATAAACGCCTGCCCGCCATGCTTATAGCCATGGCGGCAGGAGGGCTGCTGTGTCTTGTCATTGACGGCGCAGCCAACGGAGTACGCATGGTGGGAGCCCTGCACGCCGGACTGCCGCCCTTCTCCGTGCCGGTATTCGATCCGGAACGGCTGGGCATACTTATGCCCGGAGCGCTGGCGGTGGCCATGCTGGGGCTTGCCGAGGCCGTATCCATTGCCAGATCCGTGGGGGCTCTTTCGCACCAGCGCATAGACAACAACCGCGAATTCATCGGTCAGGGGCTGTCGAACATGGTGGGTTGCTTCTTTTCGGCCTACGCGTCGTCCGGTTCGTTCACCCGCACGGGTGTCAATTACGCCACCGGCGCCCGCACGCCGCTTTCCGCCATTTTTGCGGCGGTTCTGCTGGTGGGCATGGTTTCCGTCATGGGCGGGCTGGCCGCGTATCTGCCGCTTCCGGCCATGGCCGGTGTCATCATGCTGGTGGCGTGGAACCTCATAGACATAGAGCACATCCGGCGCATCATGAGCGCGGGCAGCGGCGAGCCTCTGGTCTTTGCCGTCACGCTGCTTTCCACACTCACCGTAAAGCTGGAATTTGCTCTCATCGCCGGAGTAGCCCTTTCGCTGCTCATCTATCTGCACCGTACCATGCACCCGCACTTCATGCCCATGGCACCCGTGCTCATAGACGGCATGCGCCACATAATCAGACAGGAAAACCGCAACCTGCCCGAATGCCCGCAGCTTAAAATACTGCGGCTGGACGGCTCGCTGTTTTTCGGCGCAGCCGAACATGTGGCCGAAGAGCTGGAAAATATCGTGGCCGCCAATCCGGGCCAGAACCATATCCTGATCGTTGCCAGCGGCATCAACTTTATTGATTACTCCGGCTGCGAAACCATCTTTGAAGAACGCAAACTGCTGCAGGCCGCAGGCGTGCGCCTGTACATGTGCTCTGCCAACCCCGGCGTGCGCGCGGCCATGGAACGGCTGCAATGCGGTCCCATAATTCCCATATATGAAGACAAGGCGGAAGCCATTGCCACCATCACCCCCCAGCTGGACATGAACCGCTGCGCCGTATGCCGTCTGCGGGTGTTCCACGAATGCGCCGGACTGCCCGGCCCGGAAATGACCGCGGAGTAACCCTGTTGCCCGGACAGGGCCGGACACAGTTCGCGCCCCGTATAAGACGCAGAATGTCTGCCGGCAGCCGTACGGCACAGCCCGCACCGGCCGGTACCGCATTAAAAGACCGGCAGCCACGCAGGCAGACCGCCCTTGCGTTACAGGGGTAGTTTCCGCTACACACACGCATCTGCCGACACGGGGCGCGGCGGCCAGCGGCAACTCTGCCCTTGACTTCCTGCGCGAAGTCACTTAACGAATCGCCTCTTACGTTGTTAACTTGGGGTTACCATGTTCGATACGCTTTCCGACCGGTTGTCGTCGGTATTCAAGAAGTTCAGCGGCCAGAAACGGTTAACTGAAGAAAACGTGCAGGAAGGCCTGCGCGAAGTCCGACTTGCGCTGCTGGAGGCCGACGTCAATTTCAAGGTCGTCAAGCAGTTCATCGACCGTGTGCGCGATAAATGCCTTGGTCAGGACGTGCTCAAGGGCCTGAATCCCGCGCAGCAGGTTATCAAAATCGTCAATGACGAAATGATTGAACTGCTGGGCGGCGAAACCACGGGTCTCGACCTGCGCGGCCAGCAGCCTTATGTCATCATGATGGTGGGTCTGCAGGGGTCTGGTAAAACCACCTCCACCGGCAAACTGGCCAACCATCTGCGTAAAAGCAAAATGCGGCCGTACCTTGCACCGGCCGACGTCTACCGCCCGGCGGCCATCGACCAGCTGAAAACACTGGCGGCGCAGCTTGACCTGCCCGTGTATGATTCCACGGTGCAGATGAACCCCGTGGACATTGCCAGAAATGCGGTGGCCGCAGCCAGAGAACAGCAGTGCAACGTTGTCATTCTTGACACCGCCGGCCGGCTGCACATTGACGAAACGCTCATGCAGGAGCTTGTGGCCATTAAAGAGGCCGTGGCTCCGCAGGAAATTCTGTTCGTGGCCGACGCCATGACGGGTCAGGACGCCGTGACGGTGGCAGATGCGTTCAACAACGCGCTGGACATCACCGGCGTGGTGCTGACCAAAATGGACGGCGATGCCCGCGGCGGCGCGGCCCTGTCCATCAAGACTGTCACCGGAAAATCGGTGAAATTCGTCGGCATGGGCGAAAAGCTCTCCGACCTTGAAGTGTTCCACCCTGACAGAATTGCCAGCCGCATTCTGGGCATGGGTGACGTACTGACGCTGATAGAAAAGGCGCAGACCACCATCAAGGAAGAAGAAGCTGAAGAACTGGGCCGCAAAATGCAGCGGGCCGAGTTCGACTTTGAAGATTTCCGGACTCAGATGCGCCGCATGCGCAAACTGGGTTCACTCGAAAGTATCATGAAGCTGATTCCCGGCATGGGTGCCCTGCGCGAAAAGCTGGGCGACATGCAGGTTCCTGAAAAGGAAATGGTCCGCATAGAGGCCATCATCAACTCCATGACGCCGCAGGAAAGGCGCCAGCCCATCCTGATGAACACCAGCCGCAAGGAACGTATAGCCAGAGGTGCCGGCACCACCGTGAAAGAGGTGGATAAACTGCTGAGCAACTTTGAAGGCATGCGGCAGATGATGAAGCAGGTCATGGGCGGCGGAAAAAAGAAAAAAGGCAAAATGCCCCAGCTGCCCGGCATGGGCGGCAAAGGCATGCCCGATCCTTCGGCCATGAGCGGTATGGGCGGACTGCCCGGTATGGGCGGCTTTCCCGGTATGCCCGGTATGCCCGGCATGCCCGGCATGGACGGCATGCAGCCTTCCGGTCCCAGCAAATCGGACCAGAAGAAAAAACGCGACCAGCGTAAAAAAGACAAACAGAAAAAGAAACAGGGCAAGAAAAAAAGGTAAGATTGCGGCCAGCACAGGGGTGTCCCCTTGCGATTTCCCGCAAATACCATATTATGCCATAAAATAATGGGAGAGTGTCATTATGGCCGTTAAACTCAGACTGACCCGTATGGGCAACAAGAAACGCGCTTTCTACCGCATCATTGCTATCAACAGCGAGGCCCGTCGCGAAGGCCGTCCTCTGGATTACATCGGTTACTACAACCCCATGGTGGACCCCGCCGAAGTCAAGATCGACACCGAAAAGGTGCAGAAGTGGCTCGAACGCGGCGCCGAACCCACCGACACGGTACGCGCTCTGCTGAAAAAGAACGCACAGTAGTACTGATCCGGCGTGGCGCCGGATACCGGTCTATGCGGCAGCGCCTCTTTCACGCTGTAAATCCTGTGGAAGCACTAGTGGAGGTGAGCCATGTTGAAGGAACTCGTCGAGTACATCGCCAGATCGCTTGTGGACAAACCCGATGAAGTGGTTGTCACCGAAGTGGAAGGGGAACAGACATCTGTTCTTGAACTGAAGGTGGCAAAGGAAGACCTCGGCAAGGTTATTGGAAAGCAGGGGCGTACAGCCCGTGCCATCCGCACTATCCTTGGCGCAGCCTCCACAAAGGTCAGAAAGCGTTCTGTTCTGGAAATTCTGGAATAACGCCGGCTGAATGAAGGAAGCCTGAAGCGTAGATGGACAAATACGTTCAGATTGGCTTGATCACCAAGCCCCATGGACTTCGGGGGGAAGTCTGCGTCGTTTCTTACGCGGACTCCCCTTTTCTCATGCAGGAACGCATCTTTCTGCAGGCGGGCAAAGGCCCCTGCGTGCCTTACCGGGTCAGAAGCAGCCGCCGGCACTCCGGCACCGAACTTCTGCTGCTGGAAGGCATAGACGACAGAAATGCAGCGGAAAAACTGCGCCAGCACAAGGTGCTTATACCGCATGCAGAGCTGCCGGAACTGGAAGATGACGAAGTCTACATTGAGGACATTCTCGGCTTTACCGTGGTGCTGGATGAAGACGGCAGCACCCTGGGTACCCTGACGGCGTTTTCTGCCCCCACCCCCGAACAGGAAGTGTGGGAGATAACAACCCCCGACGGCAAGGAAGTGCTGTTTCCTGCCGCCGAGGAATTTGTGGCAGAAATAGACGTGGACTCCGAGACCATACGCATCACCCCGCCGCCCGGCCTGCTGGAGATTTATCTTTCCGGCAGCTGATGCCGTGCGGCGCTGTCTGCGGACAGCCGGGCCGACGCGGCATCACAAAGGCAAAAAAGGCATGCGTTTCAACATCGTCACTCTGTTTCCGGAGTATTTCGATTCCCCGCTGGCGTGCGGCCTTATGGGCAAGGCACGAGAATCCGGTCTGGTGGAAGTCGGCTTTGTAAACCCGCGCGACCACACCACCGACAGGCACCGCACAGTGGACGACCGTCCGTATGGCGGCGGCCCCGGCATGGTGATGATGCCCGGCCCGCTGGCCGCGGCACTGCGCAGCATTCCCCGCCCCGGCAGAATACTGCTTATGGCGCCCAAGGGTCGTCCTTTCACGCAGGAACTGGCCCGCGAACTGGCAACCGGTGACAATCTGACAATTATCTGCGGCCGGTATGAAGGCATAGACGCCCGTCTGGAATCGGTATTTCCCATCGAGCCGGTATCCATGGGCGATTTTGTGCTCAACGGGGGCGAAACTGCCGCCATGGCCGTTATGGAAGCCACCGGCAGACTGGTGCCCGGATACATGGGGCATGAAGAATCAGGCGAAGAAGAAAGCTTTTCCTCCGGCCTGCTGGAATATCCGCACTATACGCGGCCCGAAATTTTTGAAGGGCACGAAGTGCCGGAGATTCTGCGCTCCGGTGACCACGGGCGCATTGCCGCATGGCGGCGCGAGCAGGCCCTGAAAACAACTTTGCTCAACAGACCAGAAATTTTGCGCGATGCGCAAATAGATTATAACGATTTAAAAATACTACGAAAAACAGACAGAGAAAGACCGGGAAGAAATCTGTACTGCGCGCTGGTACATTATCCCGTCGTAAACAAAGAAAATAAATCTGTCGCCGTTTCTTTGACAAACCTCGATATTCACGATATAGGCCGCTGTTCGTGCACGTTTGGTCTGGGTGGTTACTACATCACCACTCCCATTGAAGACCAGCGTCGACTGCTTGACGGTCTGCTCCGGCACTGGACGGACGGACCCGGCGTAAGCGCCAACCCCGACAGGGGCACGGCACTGCGTCTTGTCCGGGGTGTTTCCACGATAGAGGAAGCCATCGGAGATATCGAGCAGCGCACAGGGCAACGGCCGACGGTCATCGCCACCAGCGCCCGCGGCGCAGGCGATACCGGATTCGAATCGGTCCGCCGCATGCTGCGTGAAAAACCAGTGCTGCTTCTGTTCGGCACAGCTCACGGGCTGGCTCCGGATGTGCTGGAACGCTGCGACGGCATACTGCGGCCGATACGGTCACTTGATGGGTACAACCATCTATCGGTGCGTACAGCAGCCGCGATTATTGTGGACAGGGTGCTGGGCGACGCCCTGTAGGGGCTGACCACGGCAGTGCCGAAATGTTTCAAACCAGGACGCAAACTCCCTATTGCGGATAAATCAGGTTCCAAGGGGGACACGAATATGAATATCATTAAAAAGATCGAACTCGAACAGATGCGCTTGGACATCCCCAAGTTCAAATCCGGCGACAGCGTGAAAGTACACATGCGTATTGTCGAAGGTGAAAAGGAGCGTATCCAGGTGTTTCATGGCAACGTGATCCGCATCAGCCGCGGCACCACCAATGCCACTTTCACCGTTCGCAAGATTTCCAACGGCGTGGGCGTGGAACGTGTGTTCCCCATGCATTCCCCGTTCATCGACCGTATCGAAGTTGTGCAGCAGGGCCGCGTTCGCCGCAGCCGCCTGTACTACCTGCGCAACCTCAAGGGCAAAGCCGCCCGTATCAAGCCGCTCAAGACCTGGTAGTCATACGAAGCCGGAAAGGGGGCTGCTCTCGCACGCCCCCTTTTTTTTCGTGATCATCCGGGCACAGCCATGGCCGCACGCACAAAAAACGGTCTCACGGCCTCTGCTTCCGGCATGCAGTCTCTGCTGCCGCATACTCTGCCTCACGCTGACCCCGCCGGTCCGCGCGATTGTCTGTACCCTGCCTTTTTTACCGGCATAGACGAAGCCGGTCGCGGCTGTCTGGCCGGACCGGTGGTTGCTGCCGCTGTAATTCTGCCGCCCGCCGGTGCCCCTGCAGCGACGCACATTGCCGCTGCCCTTTCCGGCCTTACCGACTCTAAAAAGCTTTCGGAAAAACGCCGCCTGACACTGGAACCGGCCATAAAGTCGTGCGCGGTGCGCTGGGGCGTGGGCGTTGTGTGGCCTCAGGTCATAGACCGCATCAACATTCTTCAGGCCACTTACCGCGCCATGAGTCTGGCGGTACGTCACCTGCGCGGCGGCGGCGCGGCAGCCAGCATGCCTGCCGGTCTTCCGCCTGTTTTTCTTGCCGTCGACGGCGACAAAACCATTCCCGGACAGGTGCTGCAGACCGTCACCGGCCTCAGTGTGCCGCAGGAAGCCATAGTGGGCGGAGACGGCTGTGTCATGGCCATATCCGCCGCTTCGGTGCTGGCAAAAACATTTCGCGACAGACTGATGACGGCGCTGGACAAACGTTACTCCGGATATGGTTTCGCCACGCACAAAGGATACGGTACAGCGGCTCACATCGAGGCTATCCGCAGGCTAGGCCCCTGCCGCATGCACCGCCTGTCTTTTGCCAAAGTGAAACCGGCGGCCGCCCCGCATGCCGCCGACCAGAACACGCTATGGTAGCCCGCCGCGCCGCCGGCAGCTGTCCCGCGCACATTGCCGCTGGCCGTCTGGGTGAAGAAGCGGCCTGCGCCTATCTTGCCGCATCGGGCATGCGCATTTTGGCCCGCAACTGGCGCGCCGGACATCTGGAACTGGATATCATCGCACAGGACAACGGCACCATTGTGTTCGCCGAAGTGAAAACCCGTGCCGCTCGGGGGCTGGAGTCGCCTTACGAAGCCCTTACTCCGGCCAAACGCAGCAGGCTTGTCAGGGCTGCCGGTATGTGGCTGTCCAGCAACGATATGTGGGACCGCCCTTGCCGCTTTGACCTTGTTTGTGTAACCACAGAAGCACGCGCACCTGAGCCGGAGCAGATGTCGCTGCAGGCGGCCCGTGCCGCAGGAACCGCTCAGGCCCGCCGCGCCGCAGGTTCCGGACTGCCGGGCATACTGGGCAAAGCTGCATCGCGCCTGTTCGGCGCCGGTTCGCCGCAGCGTTCCCACCGTGCGGGCGGTGCACCGGATTCTCCGGAACAACTTTTACGCGTGGAGCATATTCCCCATGCCTTTGACCTCTCCGAGTCTCTGGGTGGTGGCGACGCCGCTTGGCAACCTTGGTGACTTTTCGCCCCGCGCACGCGAAGTGCTGGCAGCTGCCGACATGGTGCTGGCCGAAGACACCCGCAGAACGGCAGGACTGCTGCGCAACGCCGGTATAGAAGCCCGCCTTGTCAGCTGCCATGATCATAACGAGGAACAGCGCATTCCGGAAATGCTTGAAGCCATGCGCGCCGGCAGCACGCTGGCGCTGGTATCCGACGCAGGCACCCCGCTGTTCTCCGACCCCGGTTACAGGCTGGTAAGAGCAGCCCGCAAGGCAGGATTAACCGTCTCTGCCGTGCCCGGTCCCAGCGCTCCGCTCTGTGCGCTGGCTGCCAGCGGCATTGCGCCGCAGCCGTTCACCTTTCTGGGTTTTGCTCCGCGCAAACAGTCCGAGCAGCTCGCGTTCTTTGAACAGTTTGCCCGCACCCCGTCGACGCTCATTTTCTTTGAACGCAAAAACAGACTGCGGACCACGCTGGAAACGGCTTACAACGCACTGGGTCCGAGGGAACTTTGCGTGGCAAGAGAATTGACCAAGGCCCATGAGGAGTTTATTCTCTGTCGTCTTGAAGAATTTCAGACCGTTCCGGACGATCTGCTGGGCGAAATAACAGTAATTGTCGGACCGCCCGAAAAAGAGCAGGCTCTCGACACGCAGGCTCTGCGTGCGCTTATCGAAGATGAGATGCGTCTGGGAGGCAAACCGCGTGAAGTCGCCCGCAGAACAGCGGACCGGGCTCCGGGCTGGAGCGTGAAAGAAATTTACGAAATCATGAAGGATTTACGGACCTGACCATGGCACTGGACGCACGAACCCTGCTACGCTGTTTTCTGCGCACCTACACAGTGGGGGCCGCATTCAACACGCGCGGCATGCAGAATATCGGGTTGGTGCATGCCATGGAACCGGGCCTTGCGGCCATATACCCCGATCCGGTAAAACGGCGCGAGGCCCGCAAAAAATATATCCGGCACTACAATACCCATCCTTTCTGGACACCGCTGCTGGTGGGTACGTTTCTTTCACTGGAAGCGGGCATAGCCGCGCAGACCTTCCCGCCGCAGATTCTGCGCAACCTGAAGGATACCACGGCCTATACCCTGTCAGCCATCGGCGACTCCGTTTTCGGCGGCACCATGCTGGTATCGTGGTCGCTGGCCACATGCAGTCTGCTGGTGGCGGGTTACCAGTCGGCGGCGTTTGCTCTGGGGCTTTTTCTGTTCACGGCGCTGCAGGCGTTCAAGCTGTTCACCTTCATCGCCGGACTGCGCGAAGGGCTTAAAGTGCTCAACCGGCTGCGCAACTGGAACCTGATAAACTGGGGTGAAAGGCTGAAGTCGGGTAATGCTGTGCTGGCGGCGGTGCTGCTGTGGCAGCTGTTTCCCGCGCATGACCGCCCCGCCCTGTGGGCTGCGGCATGCGCCGCGCTGGGACTGTTCGCCGCGCTGGTGGGCCGTCTGCACATGTCGCGCATGCTGCTGCTGTTTATTTTTACGGCTGTTATACTGGCACTGCCGTTCGCCACGGCGTATGTTCCCGTGGAGTGGCATCTTTTCTGGCAGCCCGCTGACTGACGCATACAACAAACGTTCCGGCACGGCCGGAAAACATATACGCATACAATGCTGGAGGAACCTCTCCCGTGCAGGAAGAGATTCGTGAAATAGAAGACGGACTGTGCCTCACTGTCCGCGTCGCCAATGATCAGGGGCTGCATGCACGCCCCGCCGCCAGACTGGTAAAGGAAGCTTCCCGCTTTACATCGCGCATAGTACTGGCATCAGGCGACGCGGAGGTGGACGCCAAATCCATTCTTGATATCCTGTCGCTGGCTGCGGCCAAAGGGACTGCGCTGGAGCTGCGAGCCAGCGGACCCGATGCGCGCGAAGCTCTGCGGCATCTTGCCGCAACATTTGCCAACCGCTTCCGCGAGGACACGTAATTGGCCCGTCTCATTCTTCACGGTATTCCGGTTTCCGCCGGCATATCCATAGGCAAAGCCTTTTTTGCATGGCGCGACAACATCAGCACGTTGCCGCGCGGCATTGTGACGCCCGGTGCGGCACAAAGCGAAGTGGAAAGGCTTGAATCCGCCGTGGAAGCCGTGCAGAACGAGCTCACACAGGCACGCAACAGGGTGCCCGCCGAACTCAAAGACCATGCGGCCATCATTGATTCGCACCTGCTCATTGCCGCCGACCCCAAGCTTATAAAAGACGCCGCCAGACGCATTCAGGAGCAGAACATCACTGCCGAATGGGCTCTGGAACAGGCCGTCGAAGCCATCGCTCTGGCGTTCAGCAGCATCGAGGATGACTATATCCGCGAGCGGGTGCAGGACGTGCGTGTGGTGGCCGACCGCATCAGCAAACGGCTCATGGGTGCTTCCGGCTGTCTCAAGCGCCCGCTGCAGGAGCGCATGGTGCTTATGGCGCACGATCTTGCCCCCGCGGATACCATGGAACTGCCGCTGGACAAAATCATGTCGTTTGCCACAAGCGAAGGCGGCAAAACGAGCCACACGGGCATTCTGGCCCGCAGCATGCTCATTCCCGCCGTGGTCGGCGTCAGTAATCTGGAAGAACACGTCAATGACGGAGATCTGGTCATCGTTGATGCACTGCGCGGCTTCATCATCGTCGATCCCAATGAAGACGAGCTGGCAGACTATACCGAACTCAAGTTCCAGTTTGAAGCCTACCAGAAAGCCCTGCACAAGGAATGCCGCCTGCCTGCGGAAACCGTGGACGGCTACCGCGTGGAAGTGGTCGCCAACATTGAGATGACCGAGGAAGTGGCACAGGTGCTGGACAGCGGCGGCGAAGGCGTGGGCCTGTACCGCACCGAATACGCATACCTCAGCCGCCCCGCGCTGCCCACGGAAGACCAGCTGTACGAAGAATACTCCGAGCTGGCGTCCATAATGGCACCGGGCAAGGTTATTTTCCGCACGCTGGATGTGGGCGCGGACAAAATGCTCACCGAGCAGACCCTCATGCGTGAACCCGATCCGGCACTGGGGCTGAGGGCCATTCGCTACTGCCTGCGCAATATCGATGTTTTCAAAACACAGCTGAGGGCCATTCTGCGGGCCAGTGTGCACGGCAACGTGGCGCTGATGTTTCCCATGATTTCGGGCCTGCAGGAGCTGCGGCAGGCCAAGGTGCTGCTCAACGAAGTGCGCATGGAACTGGACCGCGCGCGCCAGCCGTATAATCCCAACATGCCCGTGGGCATTATGATAGAGCTGCCCTCGGCCGTTCTCATAGCCGATTCACTGGCGCAGGAAGTGGATTTTTTCAGCATCGGCACCAACGACCTTATTCAGTACTCGCTGGGCATAGACAGGGGCAACAAGCATGTCTCGTACCTGTACCAGCCGCTGCATCCGGCCATTGTACGGTCCATCAAGTTTGTGGTAGACGCGGCTCACAGAGAAGGCATCGAGGTTTCCGTATGCGGCGAAGTGGCGGCAGACCCCTACTGCATACCCATTCTGCTGGGCATGCAGATTGACGCCATTTCCATCGCCCCGCAGTCTATCCCCGGCATCAAGCGCATTATCCGCCGCACCAACATGGAAGAGTGCAAGACATTGCTCAACGAAGTGCTGCGCACCGCCACTGTGGCCCGCATCAACCGCGTGGTCAAAGACACAATATTCAAACAGTTTCCGGAAGAGCTCACCTTCTATTCGTCACTTATCGATCATGACGACTAACGGAAATTGCAGATACCGGAACACACTATGACGAAAAAAAAATCATCGGGCGGCGCTCTCATTGCCCAGAATAAAAAAGCGCGCCATCTTTACGAGCTGCTCGAATTTTTCGAGGCAGGCATTGCGCTGGCAGGCACGGAAGTTAAAAGCCTTCGTGCCGGACAGGTTTCGTTCACTGACAGTTATGTCACCATTCACAACAACGAGGCGTGGATAGTGGGCATGCACATAGCGCCCTACGCCAATGCGGGCTATGTGCAGCATGACCCCGACCGTGACCGCAAACTGCTGCTGCACGCGCGCGAAATAGACACGCTGCGCGCCCGTGTGGAACAAAAAGGCCTGACAGTGGTACCCGTGAAGCTGTATTTTAAAAATTCACGCGTAAAGCTGGAAATTGCCGTGGGACGCGGCAAAAAGCTGCACGACAAACGTCAGGACATCAAACAGCGTGACGTGGAACGCGAAACCCGCAGAGAAATCATGCGTCATTGATACCGCAGGAAACACCGCGCGTCAGGTGCGGTGTTTCCTTTTTTCCGCGCCGGTGCAGCCACCGGCGTAACCTCTTGCCGCCCCATGCCAGCCTGCGCGCCGGACCATCCAGATGACACGCACCACGCACCAGCACCAACGTTTTCTCAGCGACCTTTTTCCCCAAGGCGACTGCCTGTTCCGCCCCGAGGAACTGCTTGTTTTCGGCATGGACGCCAGCAGGCTGGATGCCCGCCCCATGGCGGTTGTCAGACCGCGTGAAGCGCGACAGATAGCCGAACTGCTGCAATATGCACAGACAGAACGCATTCCCGTGTATCCGAGAGCACGCGCCACAAACGTGGTGGGCGCCTGTGTTCCCGCCGACCCGCGCCGCACCGGTACGCAGGAACCACAGGGCATTGTGGTGTCCACCCTGCTTATGGACAGCATCATCGATATCTCGCCTGACGACTTTGTAGCCGTGGTGCAGCCCGGCGTCATCACCCGCGACCTTCAGCAGAATGTGGAACGGCAGGGGCTGTTTTATCCGCCGGATCCCGCCAGTCTGAACATTTCCACCATCGGGGGCAACGTCGCCACCTGTGCGGGCGGCATGCGCGCCCTCAAGTACGGCGTAACCCGCGAATATGTACTGGGCATGGAAGCAGCCCTGCCGGGCGGACGCATGCTGCGCACAGGCGGGCGGTGTCATAAAAACGTAGTGGGCCTCGACCTGGTGCGCCTGATGACCGGCAGCGAAGGGACGCTGGGTATCATGACCGAAATAACCCTGAAGCTGCTGCCCCTGCCCGAGGCCACTGCGTCGCTGCTGGCCGGTTTTTCCGGCATGGAACAGGCGGTACAGGCTATACGCAATGTGTTCCGCGCCGGCATGCTGCCCGCCGCGCTGGAATTCATGGGGCCGGAAACGCTGGACTGTCTGGCTTTGCGGCGCACGCCCCCATGGCCCGGCAATGTCCGTGCCGCCCTGCTTTTCCGGCTGGACGGCACCAGCGGAGCTTTGAAAGCGGAACGCCGCAGACTGGAATCAATCCTGCAGTCCGACGCGGATTGCACACCCGTCTGGCAGGCCGCAGGCAGCGGCCCGCAGGAAGAAGAACCCCTGTGGGAAATACGCCGCGGCATCAATCCCGCATCGTACCTTGCGGCGCCGGACAAAATCAGCGACGATGTGACCGTGCCCCGGGGCATGCTGCTGCCCGCCCTCACAGACATTGCGGCCACAGGCAGAAAGCACGGCCTGACCATACTTACATTCGGTCATGTGGGTGACGGCAACATCCATGTGAACATCATGCACGACAAATCCCTGCCCGGCGTGCGGGAAAAAGCAGTGGCAGCCAAAAAAGAAATTATGAATACCGTGCTTTCCATGGGCGGCACCCTGTCCGGCGAACACGGCGTGGGGCTTACAAAGGCCCCGTACATCGACAACCAGCTGTCCCCTGTGGAACGGCAACTGATGGCGGGCATAAAGGCATCCTTTGATCCCGAAGGCATCATGAATCCCGGCAAAGCCTACTGACCCCCGCGGGCAGACAGGCACCGGCACCACTCTGGAGCAGCCATGACAGCCGTATGGAGCATTTTGCGCCGCAGCATTATACCGCTTGCCTTCACCGCAGCCCTGTGCGCGGTGCTGACGGGCTGCATTACGTCTTCCGGCACGCTGCCGCTAAAGGCAGACGGCACCTACGAGCAGGAAATCGTGGACGACGCCGTCAGCACGCTGCACCTTTTTCTGGGGCCGGATGCGCCCGGTTCGGTCCAGCTGTATCTGGAAAAAGCCAGAGGGCTGCTCATTATTCCCTCGCTGGTCAACGGCGGGTTTATACTGGGTGTACGCGGCGGCACCGGCCTGCTTTTTGCCAAGGGCCCTGCAGGAGACTGGAGCCCGCCTGTATTCATGAATATCACCGGCGCCAGCTGGGGGTTTCAGGCAGGTGCGCAACAGGCGGCCATCATCATGGCATTTATGACCGACAAAGCCCTGCAGGGAGCGCTGCACGACAACGGTTCCGCGGGTCTGCAGGTTGCCGTGGCCGCAGGCCCCACCGGTACGGGTGACGAATACTCCACCCTCACACGCTTTCAACGCGATGAAGTTTTTTATGCCGCCATGAACAAGGGGTTCTATTTCGGCGGCACCGTGCAGGTTGCCTCGCTGGCACCCCGCGGCCCCATGAACAGTGCCTATTACGGACCACGCGCCACGCCGGAAGACATTCTCTTTGCCCGCTCGGCGGACAATCCCGGCGTCCGGCGGCTGGTCACCGAACTGAACAACGCCACATACGGTCTGGATACCCCACAGTAATGTCACACCCCCATCCCGCCCGGGACTGCATCCTCTGCGGACGCTGTCTTGATGTCTGTCCCGTTTTTCTTGCTTCCGGCAAGGAAGAGCTTTCGCCCAAAGCCAAACATCAGCTTATGGCCGCGCTGCGCAGCAACCCGCAACTGCTCGAAGCCCTGCCGGCGCGTCTGCTGGCAGACAAATGCGTTTCGTGCGGCCGCTGCGAAAAAGCCTGTCCTCAGGGCCTTTCCGTGCCCGCGGCACTGGGCGCCCTGCGTGCCGAACATGCAGGATGGCCACAGTGGCTGTGGCAACGCTGGATAAACGGCGGTAACATTCTGTGGCCGGCCATGGCCACGCTGGGACGCATGGCCCCCCGACTGCCGGCCCCGGCGGCCGCACGCCCGTTGATGGAAAAACTGGCGGCCATGCACGACACCCCGCCGCAACCCTGGTTCCGCATGACGGCTCCCGCGGCCGGAACACAGCCACCCCTGCGGCCGGTCATGCTGTTTTCCGGCTGTACCGCGCGGCGTATACGTCCGCGCTGGAGCAGCAAAGCAACCGCCCTGCTGGAACTGGCCGGTATACGTCCGCAGCCGGAGACCGCTTTCACCTGCTGCGGTGCCACACTGGAACACGCCGGCCTGCCCGATGCCGCGCGGCAGGCCCGTCATGCCAATATAACGGCTTGGCACAACGCGGGCAGGCCGCTGCTTGTCACATTTTGCGCCACCTGTGCCCACGGTCTGCACGGGTATGCCCGGCATGAAGAGCTGTGGCACGAAACACCGCCGGATTCAGCCGCCCTATGGACACAGTCCGTGGTGCCGCTGTCCGTTTTTCTGCAAAAATTTCCGGTGCAGGTGCTGGATACCGCTCCGGAATGGTTCCGTTATCACCAGCCATGCCACGCCCCCGCACAGCACGACCCCGATGCGGCCCTGCTGTACGCCATGGCCGCGCAAACGCCTGCCGCAGCAGCGCACGGCAGACGCATACGTCCGGCGGGCATGACCACACGCCAGTGCTGCGGTATGGGCGGAGTAATGCAGCTTGCCGCCCCTTCGCTGTGCGGCATGGTCAATGCAGCCTGCTGGCAGGCGCTGGACAGCCTGTGCCCCGCGCAGGACAACGCCTGCCCTCCGCCGGTGGTAACGGGATGCTCCGGCTGTACCCTGCAGCTGAGCGGTACCGCGCCGGAACATGTCGCCGTACATCACTGGCTTGATGTCCTGACGGTCTGAAAGCCTGCGGTCCGCTTGCCGCAGCACCGCACCGGCAGACCCTGAAAACGTGACGGCGAAGTCCGGAGATAGTTCCGCAACCGCCTGCCCGCCCGCTGCCGCACGTCAGCGGCATCCGGTCAGGCGGTGTGACTCTGCCTGTGTACGCGCACCGTGGCGGCCGGCTGCCCGAATTGTTTTGCAGAAGAGGGCACAGATACATTGACCGGACCATCCTGAAACGCTTCAGATAACTGCCCCGCCCGGAGATTTTTCTGTTTTCCGTTCCGGCCTGTTTTCCGGTGTTCAAACCATACGGGGGACCTTCCGGCGCTGCATGTCCCCCTCCCGTACGCTGTTGTGCACTTTTTTTTCATGTATCCCGCATGTACCCGTCCGTTCAGCAATTACAGCCCCATGGCGTTGCAGTCGTTTTTCAAGATTACATCTTGTTGTGTAAATACAGGATATCAGACGTAACGCAAAAGACATACTGCGTTGCTTGACACACTACAGCAAAAGACTACTGTGTAATAAGATGGCACTTCAGCCCCCAGAAGGCCTTCGACCATATCCGGAACAAGGAGCACACCGACATCAGGTACAACCGGAAGGAGCCCCCCATGAAAAAACAACCTGTTCCCCCCGTTTCGCCCCCCGCTGTATCCGGCGACGATGCTGCTGTCGTCGTCAGTCTGCTGCACCCCGAAAACACCGCACCGCAGCCCGCCAGCCCCTGCACAGGGCAGTTGCCGGTCATTACGCCTGTCATCACGCCTGCCGAAGCCGCCGGCGCAGGCGTTGCAGCACGCCGCCGCGACCGGTTTACCCTCATCCACCCCGCGCGCAGTTCGCGCCAGCAGGCCGTCGTAAACAGCGTCTACGGCGAAGGTCCGGACGTTCCGGATTACGACGATGACACCCGTGCCGAGCTTGCAACGGTTTTCGCACCGCACAATGCGACACACAAACAGAGAAAATCAGCTCCGTTCCGCCTGTCGCGCAACCGCGGCACAGCACCCCGCCAGTCCGACAGTTAAGCCGCTGCAACGCACTTTACAGCCCGCCGCGCGCCCGCAGGCTGCGGCTGCCTGCTGCAGACACAAAGGCAGCCCGCAGCACGTCCGGCGCAGCCTTCTGCCTTCACTGGGCCATAACGGTGCATGTCACGCACAAATGCGCGGCATACGGCCCCGCCGCAATATGTCAGCAAGAGCAGTACCGGAGCTTGACGCGGAACGTTGCGTTCTTATCCTGTTTCAATTACCAATTTCTGGTTCGGCAAAAGTCCGCCCGCTGTCCCCTGTCACATTCCTGCCAGATGCGCCCATGCCGGGTGCCCCAAGCAGGTACCGGCGGAACGCGGCTTTGCCATTGTCCGGCAGCCGGCTGCCGCTGTGCTGTGTGCCCGTCACACAGACGTAACCAAAAGCGTGCACCATGCGCCGAATACATACATCCGCCCGGGAGACAGAATGCTCGGTTCCATTGTCAAAAAAGTCTTCGGTTCCAAAAACGACCGTTATCTCAAATCGCTGAACCACTACCTGAAAGAAATCAACGCGCTGGAAGAAAACATCGCCACCATGCCGGACGAGGCCATATCCGCCCGTATGGCCGAGCTGCGCGCCGAAGTGCAGCAGGGCACGTCACTTGACAGCATTCTGCCCGAGGTGTTTGCCATGGTGCGCGAAGCAGGCAAACGCGTGCTGGGAATGCGCCATTACGACGTGCAGATGGTCGGCGGCATAGCCCTGCATTCCGGCAAAATAGCCGAAATGCGTACCGGTGAAGGTAAAACCCTTGTGGCCACGCTGCCCGCGGCTCTCAATGCGCTGACCGGCAAAGGTGTGCACCTGATCACCGTAAACGACTATCTGGCCCGCCGTGACGCCGAGTGGATGGGTAAAATCTACAATTTTCTCGGGCTCAGCGTGGGAGTCATAGTTCACGGGCTTAACGATGAAGAACGCCGGGCGGCTTATGCCTCGGACATCACCTACGGCACAAACAACGAGTTTGGCTTCGATTACCTGCGCGACAACATGAAGTTCTACAAAGAACAGCTTGTCCAGCGCCCCCATCATTTCGCCATTGTCGACGAAGTTGACTCCATTCTTATTGACGAAGCCCGTACGCCGCTGATCATTTCCGGCCCGTCCGATGAATCCACGGGGCTGTACCGCCGCGTCAACGACATCATTCCGCGCCTGAAACGCGATACACACTACACCGTGGACGAAAAGGCCCGCGCCGCGGCCCTGACCGACGAAGGCGTGCAGGAAGCCGAAAAACTGCTCGGGCTGGACAACCTGTACGACCCGCAGAACATTTCCTTCCAGCACCACATTCTGCAGGCGCTCAAGGCACACAGCATATTCACGCGCGATGTGGACTACATCGTAAAAGACGATCAGGTCGTCATTGTTGACGAATTCACCGGTCGACTGATGCCCGGACGCCGCTTTTCAGACGGACTGCATCAGGCGCTGGAGGCCAAGGAAGGCGTAAAGGTGGAAGCCGAAAACCAGACGCTGGCATCCATCACCTTCCAGAACTACTTCCGCATGTATGAAAAACTGTCGGGCATGACAGGCACGGCAGACACCGAAGCTGTGGAATTCCAGCAGATATATGATCTGGAAGTGGTCAATATTCCCACCAACAAACCCATGATACGTAAAGACCAGCCCGATTCCATATACAGAACGCGGCCTGAAAAATTCAACGCCATCGTGGAAGAAATAGCCAGACTGCACCACAAGGGACAACCTGTGCTGGTGGGCACCATATCCATTGAAACATCCGAGCTTATCGCCGGCATGCTGAAGAAAAAAGGCGTGCCGCACAATGTGCTGAACGCCAAACAACACGAAAAAGAAGCAGAAATCGTGGCAGAAGCAGGTCAGGCGGGCAAAGTGACCATTGCCACCAACATGGCGGGCCGCGGTACCGACATAGTGCTGGGTGAAGGTGTGCCCCAGCTGGGCGGTCTGTACATTCTGGGTACGGAACGTCACGAATCACGGCGCATAGACAACCAGCTGCGCGGCCGTTCCGGCCGTCAGGGCGACCCCGGCGAAACACGCTTTTTCCTTTCGCTGGAAGATGACCTGCTGCGTCTTTTCGGCTCTGACCGCATAGCCGGGCTTATGGAAAGACTGGGCATGCAGGAAGGCGAACCCATCGAAAACAAAATGGTTTCGCGCGCCATAGAAAACGCCCAGAAACGTGTCGAAGGACACAACTTTGAAATACGCAAGACCCTGCTCGATTATGACAACGTCATGAACCAGCAGCGCGAGGTCATATACAGCCTGCGCCGCGATACCATGATGGAAGACGATCTTGAACCTTCGGTCCATGAGTTTCTCGACGATATCATCGAGGACATCTACGCACCGCTGGAGCAGACCAAAGGCAAAGCCCTCGACGAAGAGACCCATGCGGCCATCGCCGCCCGGCTTGAAGAAACCTTTTTCCTTTCACGCGTGTACCCCGAATTCGCACTCAAGGGTTCGGAACAGCAGGAAAAGCTTCCGGAATTGCCTTCCGCGGCAGATGTGAAGAAAGCGGTGGAAAGCATGCTGGAAAAACTCAAACGCGATGCAGGGCCGGTCTACGGCGACATCCTGCGCTATTTCCTGCTTGAAGAGCTGGACCGCAACTGGAAAGAACACCTGCTGAACATGGACCACCTGCGCGACGGCATCGGCCTGCGCGGGTACGGTCAGCGCGACCCCAAGCAGGAGTATAAGCGCGAAGGCTTTTCACTTTTCCAGAACATGCTCTGGAGCATCAAGGAAAGCGTTTTCCGTGCGCTCACCCGCCTGCGGCTGCAGCGGGTGGAAGAAGCCGCCGATCCGGCAGAACAGCCCGAAGCCGCGGGTCTGCAGGAAGCAAAAGCCACAGAACTGCGCCACAAAGAACAACCCGCCGAGCTGTCATATTCCGGCGGTGATGAGGACGACGCAAAAACCCCTTCGCGGCGCAACGCCCCGAAAGTCGGCCGTAATGATCCGTGCCCGTGCGGCAGCGGCAAAAAATATAAAAAATGCTGCGGGGCCTGATCGCCCGACAAACACGGCGGCAGACACACTGCCGACACATTCTGCCGGTATGCAGACACAACCGGCGCTCAGCGGTGCCGGCGGCCGGTACAGCCAGCCGCGGTACATGCCTGACAAACGGACCACACAGGGCGGGAGAAATTCTCCCGCCTTTTTTTACGGCGCGGTGCACTGCACAGCCTGCGGCCGCTTGCGCAGCACCGGCTTATGGGGCAATGTACCGGTCTATTATATCATCTCCAGTGCCACGGCAGACGGCGGTGCAGCCACCTGTGCCTGCGGCACATCAGCAAAGGCCGGAATAATGACCGATATCAAAGGATTTTCATTTGCCGCGGTTCCTGCGGGTTTCAAAGCCCCCGACAGGCTCGACCTGGCCCTTATTGTCAGCGACCGCCCCGCATGTGCGGCCGGGGTTTTCACAACCAACCTCTTCAAGGCAGCTCCGGTGATTGTGGCTATGGAAGCGGCTGCCGGCGGGCAGGCCCGCGCCATTGTCATCAACTCCGGGCAGGCAAACGCATGCACCGGTGCAGAAGGTCTTGCCAACTGCCGCAGGACGCTGGAAATGATTTCCGCCGCAACCGGCATTAAGGCGTCTGAAATCCTGCCCGCCTCCACGGGAGTGATCGGACAGCAGCTGAAAATGGACCTGTGGCAGCAGGCTGTGCCGCAACTGGCGGCCGGACTCGGTTCCTGCGGGCTGGATGATTTTGCGCGCGCCATAATGACCACGGACAGCTTTCCCAAAACAGCCACAGCCAGTCTTTCTCTGCAGGGCGGGCAGGTGCATCTGGCCGGCGTATGCAAGGGTGCGGGCATGATATGCCCCAACATGGCCACCATGCTTGCCGTCCTGCTGTGCGATGCGCAGGTACCTGTCCATGTCTGGCAGCAGATGTTCCGCGATGCTGTGGCACAGTCATTCAACCGTGTTACCGTGGACGGCGACACATCCACCAACGATACGGTGTTCGGGCTGGCCAACGGGGCTTCCGGCGTGGAAGTACTGCCCGAAGAACTGCCCCTGCTGCAGCAGGCTGTCACTGCGCTCATGGGTGATCTGGCGTATATGCTGGTGCAGGACGGCGAAGGTGCCACCAAAGTACTGCGTATTGCCGTTACCGGCGCTGCAGATGACACAGATGCCGAAAAAGCGGCGCGCACGGTGGGACATTCGCAGCTGGTAAAAACCGCCTTCTACGGCAAAGACGCCAACTGGGGCCGCATCGTGGCAGCGCTGGGCCGCTCCGGAGCGGCATTCGATCCCGCACAGGTAAGCGTAAGCATATGCGGCGTGACCATATTCGCAGACGGTGCCCCCACCCCTGTGGACGCAGACGCTCTGCTGAAAGAACCGCTGGAACGTACCGACATAAGCGTGGACATCGTCCTCGGTCAGGGCAAAGGGACCTATACCCTGCTGGCTTCTGACCTTTCTCACGAATATGTCAGCATCAATGCCGACTATCGTTCGTGACAGTGCGGCGCCCCGTTGCGCGATGGACCGGCTGCTTCAGGATTTTTTCTAAAAAAAGTACCCGTTCGCTTGACATGCCAGCCGCCATTGGGTAGACACAGGCCCTCGCGCATTCAGGTTATTCCAGAACGCGCCTACGAAGTATCGAAAGCTCCGGTGAGGTGTCCGAGTTGGCCGAAGGAGCTCGCCTGCTAAGCGAGTATACGGTGTAGAGCCGTATCGAGAGTTCAAATCTCTCCCTCACCGCCATATTCAAGGGTTCAGAAGAAATTCTGAACCCTTCTTTTTTGCGCTCCAGAATGTTTGTTGAATGATTTTGGGAGTGATTTTTTTGAAAACATCCTCCAGATCACTCCAGTAACAACCTGTGCAAAAGGCCATGTTCTGCCTGAATCCGCCATTGCCCCGTCTAAAGCCCGCCTGATTAGAAATGATACGTTTCTGAAGTACGTTTTTTTATGCTCAACTACTGGCTGCGCAGTAAAAAAAACGGAATGTTCCCCGCACTACGCCTAGTTCGCCACCACGTTCCTAAGCGGTAAGGCTCGTTGCATTCTTTGCAATATTTTGCAAAAGCTTGCACAGAGTGCAAAAGCCCTTACTCTGCTTTAACCCGCACCATGCCTTATCTCCGGCTCTGTTTGCATGCCCTTCTCTATTGCACAAAAATAATCCAAAAAGCGGCAAGGCGGGGGAAGGAGAATTCACTTTTTTCCGGCAGCGTTTTTTTCGGGTGGGTGTGCCGGTGGCGTGGCAGGCTTTACGTGCCCTGCATGACCGTGTGGAGCAAAACGACCTGAAAATGTAAGGAACAAGGCAAGTTGCCCCATGCTGAGCCATTCTATATAGTCCTGCAAAAGATGCTTCGCCGGAGGTGGGTATGGGCTGCTGCAAGTGTGAAATGTATAAGTGGGATGATCCGCAGGATGCTATTGTTTGCGATATGGAACGCAGGGAATATTGCCTGTTCCACGCCCCTGCGGAGTTGAAAAAGCGGCGACATGAAGAACTTATGAACGCGGCATGGGAGCGGATTAACTGCGTTACGGAATACAATGTAGGCTTACCTGAGGCGGAGCATAAGGTTTGCGAGCTTTCAGGCTCCATTTTTGCTGACGATGCTTATTTTACAGGATTATACTTCAGAGGAGCGACTTATTTCAGGCATGCCATCTTCGAGGGGGAGGCCTATTTCAGGCATACCATCTTCGAGGGGGTAGCTGATTTCGCGTATGCCACCTTCGGGGAGGAGGCTAATTTCAGTGATGTCCCCTTCAAAGGGAAGACTGATTTCAGTTCAGCAACTTTCAAGAGGGAGGCTAATTTCAGTTCTACTTCCTTCGGGGGGGTGGTTTCTTTTAAGTATGCCACCTTCGAGGCGCGGGCTGATTTCGCGGAAGCCATCCTCACGGGGGACGCTTATCTCACTAAGGCCATCTTTGAGGGGGACGCTTATTTCAGTTTTGCCACCTTCAGGGCGGTGACTTCTTTCAGGTATGCCACCTTCGGAGAGACGGTCGATTTCAGCAATGTAACCTTCGGGGGGATGACTAATTTCTGGTATACCATCTTCAGGGAGGAGGCTTATTTCTCCGAAGCCCGCTTCGGCGGCGCGGACAAAAAAGCTACAACTATTTTTTCCCATGCGATCTTAGGTGCTAGCGGTCGACTGCACTTTACCCCCCGCGCTATAACCGGTCCTTTTATTGCCGACAAAACAGACTTTAACGGCAGAGTCCGTTTTGATGATACCCACTTCAAGGATAAAGTCTCATTTGGTGAATCAAACTTGGGTCAAGTGTCCTTTAATTTATGCAAATTTGACCAACAACCTATATTCGACCGAACGGATCTTCGTAAGGCAGAGCTCATAGGCGCGCCTGTTGAAGACTTTCGGTTTATGGCATGCAAGTGGCCAGAGTCTAAAGGGCGGAAAATTACATATGATGCGCGTAAGATTAATGGTAACGGGTTTATAACCATCGATAATGTCGAAAAAATTGCCCCCTTCCCGACACAAGGGGGATCAAAGAAGCCTAATATCCCACCTCTGAAGCACCTTGAAGACCTTTATCGCCGCCTTAAGAAAGTAGCCCGTGCAGAGATGGATGAGCCGCTGGCTTCTGATTTTCATTATGCGGAAAAAGAGATGATGCGGCTGCATGGGTTTGAAGCCTTTCTCGGCAGGAATGGTTCAGGCCATGGCCTATCTCTTACCGCTCGCTTTCAGGGACTTGGCAGGTATATTACCCTTTCGCTTTACAGGCTGATTAGCGGATATGGTGAAGCACCGTTACGGGCGTTATGGACACTGTGTATGTTGCTTTTTACTCCGTACATGCTGCTGGAACCGACGAACAACATGGTTGCCCTGTGGTTTGTAGGGATTGCATTTTTATTTTCGCAAGCGTGGTATATCGCCCCACTTCTGCTTGCTCTTGTGCTTCAGCATATGAGTCAAGGTGTGCTGGGCCTACACGAGCTGCCAGTTGAAATTGGGCGAACGGCGCTTGATAAATGGATTAACTTTTTGCCACTAACAAAGCTTGATTCTTCAATTCCAGCAGTGCCGCGCATACTCATGCTTGCATGGCAGGTTGCCATCACCCTGCAGGCTGCTTTGTTTGGCTTTGCCCTGCGGAACAGGTTCAGGCGGTAGCATACCGGCTCACATGTTGTTTTAAAAAACGCAGAGGAAATTCCGACTTCATAGATTCATGATTCCGGGCAGGCTGCTACCCGCTACATGAAGGACACGCGTCAATTGTACACGTTGCCCCGGAGTCACGCCCCGCAGCCGTTGCCTGAAGACAGCTACATGCTGTCCCTGTCCGCACCGGTACAGACGGCACCGGCACAGCCGCCGGTTTGCTGCGCAGCATTACCGCCGCAGCGCGCTGTTCCGCTGCAAAAAACATCCGGCCTCTTGTTACCGCGACGGGTTTAGGGCACATTGCGCGGGCGGCATGCAGATGCCGCTATTTTTGTTACCTCATCACATGCCAAGGAGACTCAGCATGTCCGATATGCCTAAAGGCACCATTCTGCAGCGCGACAAGGAAACCTACGCCATACGTGTTACCCCGCCTTCGGGTGTGGTTACGCCGCAGGAACTGGAAGCCGTGGCCGCCGTGGCCCGCAAATATGACGTACCCATGCTTAAAATAACCTCCGGCCAGCGTTTTGCGCTCATCGGCCTGAAGGAAAAAGACCTGCACGCTGCCTGCAGCGAATTGCCCTTCCGCGTGGCTGGGCATTACGTTCAGGCCTGCCCCGGCAACCAGTGGTGCCAGCTCGCACGGCAGAACGCTCTGGAAATGGCAGGTGTCATTGAAGAAAAATTCCGCACCTTCGACGGCCCTGCCAAAATCAAAATGGGCGTTTCCGGCTGCGGTACCTGCTGTGCCGAAAGCTATGTGCGCGACATCGGACTTGTGGGCACATCCAAAGGCTGGAATATTCTGGTGGGCGGTAACTCCGGCGGCAGGGCGCGTATAGCCGACGTGCTTGCCAAAGACCTTCCGGACGATGAAGCCGTCGGCCTGCTGGAACGCTTTCTGGAATATTACAAAACCAACGGTAAAACAAAGCAGCGGGTGGCCCGCTTTGTCGAGGCGCGCGGCATAGAATCGATCCGCGAAGCGCTGCTGTAGCCGATACCCGCTGTGCACAGCGCACAGGCAGCGGCCATGCACCCGTGCCGTCAGTGCCGCAAGTAATAAAACGCGGCTGCACTACCCATGCAGCCGCGTTTTTGTTCTTCGCACGGCAGAATGCGTTACCGCCGGTTTCCGCCTGTTCTCTCCGCCGTCCGGATCATTCCGGTGCGGCTTCCTTCATACCGCCCGCCGCGCTCAGCTCTTCAAGCGTAAACAGCGAGTTCACATCCAGTACGGTAACGTACACATCTTCCACACGCGCCATACCGGCAATATACCGGCTGTCCACGGCAGTGCCGATGGACGGAGGCGGCGTCATGGCCTGCTGGTCAAGTTCAAGCACTTCCTGCACGGAATCAGCCAGCACCCCGAGCGAAAGCACCTCATTTGCGGCTCTTACCTCCGCAATGATGACGCAGGTATTGGTATCCAGCACTGTACGGCTCATGCCCAGCTTCAGGCGCAGATCCACCACCGGCACAGCCATGCCCCGCACGTTGATCACCCCGCGCAGAAATTCGGGCACACGGGGGACAGGTGTTATCCGTTTGTCGTCCAGTATCTCGCGCACAGTATCCACACCCAGCGCATAGGCATCGCTGCCCAGCCGGAACGACAGATATTGATTGGTCTCATTCATGGCCGGCTCCGGTCAGGCAGTTAGAAACGCTCAAAATCCTCGTCCGAAGGATCGTTTTCAATATTCAGCTGAATTCCGCCGGAATTTTTCTTTTCCGGTGCCTTGTCACGCATGCCCCGGTCGTCGGAAGGCAACGCGCGCGAAGCAGGCAGAGCGGCTCCGCGATGGCTTTTGCCCGCACGCACTGTGGCCATGCGGGGAGAAGACCCGTGACCGCTTGTATCAACGCGGAAGAAGCCCATGGTGCTCATCAGCTGCTCGGCCTGACTGGACAGTTCTTCAGACGTGGAAGCCATTTCTTCGGCTGCCGCGGCGTTCTGCTGCACAACCTGGTCAAGCTGCTGCACGCCCTTGTTGATCTGCTCCGCACCTGCGTTCTGTTCGCTGGTGGCGGCGGCTATTTCCTGTACAAGGCTGGCAGTGTTCTGAATGTCGGGCACAATCTGACGCAGCATTTCACCCGCGCGTTCAGCTATTTCCACACTGCTGGACGACAGCTCGCTGATTTCTCCTGCCGCGGCGCCGCTTCGTTCGGCCAGTTTGCGCACTTCTGCCGCCACTACGGCAAAGCCCTTGCCGTGCTCTCCGGCACGGGCCGCCTCGATGGCTGCGTTAAGCGCCAGCAGATTGGTCTGCCTGGCTATTTCTTCAATGATGGATATTTTTTCGGCTATCTGTTTCATGGCGGTCACGGTCTGTTCCACCGCCTGTCCGCCGCTCTGTGCATCCTTTGCCGCCCGCAGGGCAATTTCCTCTGTCTGCTTGGCATTACTGGCGCTCTGCCTGATGTTGGAGGCCATTTCTTCCACGCTGGCCGAAATTTCCTCGACACTGGCGGCCTGCTCCGTGGCACCCTGTGATGTGGCCTGAGCAGAGGCGGAAAGTTCCTCACTGCCGGAAGCCACATTTTCAGACGCACTCTGCACCTCGGCCACAATGCCCCGCAGCTTGGTGACCATGTCGTTAAGCGCGGCGGCCAGCTGGCCGATTTCATCACGCTGGTCTATATCCAGCAGTTTTGTAAAATCGCCCTGTGCCATGGAATTGGCAAAGCCGACTCCCTTGACAATGGGGCCGGTGATGGCACGGGTAAGAAAGACCGAAACCAGAATGCCCAGCAGCAGGGCAATGCCCAGACCGGACACCATCACGGTGGAAGCCGTATTCATATTGGACATGGCCACATCGGCGATATTCTGCGTTTGCTCCATACCGGCCCGTGCTATTTCGTTGCACAAAACCAGAAACTCGTCCGACAGACGCCCCCTGTCCGCGGTGGCTTCCCGCAGTTTCTGCCAGTTTGCCAGCAGATTCTGTATGGACGCGGCGTACTGCTGTCCCGCTGTTTCAATGGCCGCCAGCTGACGGAGATTTTCCTGACTGCGGCTTGTCCGCTTCAGGTCGCGCAGCGGCTCGTCTATTCTGCCGACGGACTTGGCTGCATCTTCAAGAAGACTGAGCTCCCGCAGAGCCTGAGCCCTGAAATTGAGAATACGGGCATTATTTCCCATATCGACAACATCATTGGCCCATTTAAGTTTGAGACTGCGCTCCACAAGGCTTGCTGCCGGCAGTCCCTGACGTATTTCCTGCTCTATTTTCTGCTGCTGCGAATCAATATACGCGGTGCAATTGGTGATGAAAAGCGCGGCTGCCTGATCCATAACCGCCCTGCTCGATGCAATTTCACCGATAAGGTTTTCCGTATCCTGTGCCCGCCGGTCGTACTGGTTCAGCACGCCTTCCGCTTTTTCAACACTTTGCGCCAGCATTACAAGATCAGGATACTTCTGCGCATGCTCCTTGGCCTGATTCAAAAACTTTCTGGCTTCTGCCAGTTCCTTCAGCGCCTCCTGACGGTAGCTCTGCTGTTCACTCAGCGAGTACCCCAGCATCATACGCATGGCTGTGGCTGCGCTGTTCTGCAGACTGTTCGCCATGCGCACTTCCGGCACGTATTCATATGCCAGCCGCTCTGAATCTGCCGCGGTTCTGGTCATATTAAAAACGGCAAGACCGCCGAGCGTACAGGCTATCAGAATCAACAACCCGAAACCGATACCTATTTTCATGGCCAGCTTTAAATTTTTCATGCGAACCCCTCATGTTCTCCTGCAAATGTTACCGGACACACCGGCACACGCCGCCGCGCATGGCCCGTGACGCACTCTTTGTGCTACTCAGTATGCGTTAAGAAAACAGCATGCCCAATTATATAGACAGAAAACCGCATGCGCGGCCCTTATAATAATGCGGACACAGACAGGCAGACACCGGCGGCTGTTTTTTCCGGCGGCGCCCGATATTGTGCTTTTTTGCACAATCAGGCTGCGGCTTTTCAATTTTGCCCGTATGGCGTATTTTACCTGATTGACCGGCATCAGGTACGGCAGGTTCTCAACCGTTGCGGAGGGACGAATGGCAGAAGACAAGACCGTTTTCAGCGTCTGCGGCATGTGCAGTGTGCGCTGCCCCATCATGGTGGAGACTCGCGGCGGCAACGCCGCATGGATACAGGGCAACCCTTATTCAGCACTCAAAGGGGCGCTCTGTGCCCGCGGGGCTGCTGGCATGGCGCTGGAATACGATTCCGAGCGTCCGGTCACGCCCCTTATCAGAACAGGAGAACGGGGCGAAGGAAAGTGGCGTGAAGCCACTTGGGACGAGGCACTGGACTATGTGGCCGCCAGACTGAAAAACATCATGGCGGAACACGGCGGCAGAAGCGTTCTGTGGAGCGACCGCGGCGGTCCCTTTGCCGACCTGCATCAGGCGTTTGTGCGCGGACTCGGCTCGCCCAATTACTGTAACCACGACGCCTCGTGCGCCCGCAACGTGCAGCACGCCGCCCAGTCCGTCATGGGCATGGGGCGCAAGCAGGTTGCCTACGACCTGCGTAACGCACGCCACATTGTGCTGCAGACCCGCAATATTCTCGAAGCCATCAACGTGGCCGAATGCAACGGTGTCATGGACGCGCTGGACAACGGCTGCAAGCTGAGCGTCATCGATATACGCGCCTCTGTCAGCGCCAGCAAAGCCGACAACTTTTTCATGGTGCGTCCGGGCACCGACTACGCCTTCAATCTGGCTGTGATCAATCAGCTGATCACCCGCGGGCTGTACGACAAGGAGTACGTGGCCCGCCATTTTCATGACTTTGACGAACTGGCGGCGTTCACCGCGCCCTGTACGGCAGCATGGGCGCAGGAACAGACAGGTGTACCCGCGGAACGCATCGAGGCGCTGGCCGCGCAGCTGGCAGAAGCAGCCCCTTCGGTCATCTGGCACCCCGGCTGGATGGTGGCCCGCTACGATGATTCATTCTATGTATGCCGCACGGCCTACATCATCAACGCGCTGCTCGGCTCCATAGGTGCCAGGGGCGGTCTGCCGCTGGTCAACACGCCCAAAGACGTGGGCCGCAAAGGACTGAACAAGCTGGCGGCACTGATGCCGAAACCCGAAGAAAAACGCGCCGACGGCGTTGGCTGGCGGCACCCGCAGTTCGATGCGGGCCCGGGGCTGGTCAATCTGGCGTACGACGCCATCGCCACAGCCGACCCCTATGCGGTCAAAGCCTACATATGCTACCGCCACGACCCGCTTATGGCCATGCCCGACCCCGAAGCGCTCAAGCGCAAATGGGAAGGGCTTGACCTGCTTGTCAGTGTCACCTTCAGCTGGTCGGACACGGCATGGCACTCCGATGTGGTACTGCCCCTTTCGCCCTACCTTTCACGCGAAAGCATCATAGCGGGCAAGGCCGGACTCAAGCCGCAGTTTTTTGTGCGCAAACGGGCCATGCAGCCCACTGCAGACACCCGTGCAGACTGGGAAATTCTGTGCGGGCTGGCATCGCGCCTTACCGACGTGTGCCCCGCCATGAAGCATCTGGCATTCACCCGTATAGAAGACATCTGGGACTATCAGCTGCGCGACACGGGGGTAAGCATAGGCGATTTTGACGCCAAAGGATTTGTCGAACTGGCCGATACCCCCCTGTACCGCACACCCGAATCCTTTCCCACCGCCAGCGGCAAACTGGAGATGGTAAGCGCCAAATGGGCGAAAGCCGACATTCACACCCTGAAACCCTACACAGCTCCGGCTGCGCCTCCGCAGGGGGCCTTCCGCATAGCCTTCGGCAGAGTGGGAGTGCACACGCAGGGGCACACCGTAAACAACCCGCTGCTGCATGAGCAGATGCCCGAAAATGTGGCATGGATACACACGTCACGTGCGGAACAACTGGGCATATGCACCGGAGACATGATAGAAGTGGCGCCTGCCGGCGCTCCCCGCAATCCCGCCGGACGCATGAAGGCCTTTGTGACAGACTGCGTGCACCCCGAAGCACTGTTCATGGTGCACGGCTTCGGCCACAGGCTGCCTGTGGAATCGCGCGCCCGGGGATGCGGCGTGGCCGACCACGAACTGATGCCCGGCGGACTGGAGCGCTATGATACATCCGGCGGCGGTCTTTCACTTCAGGAGCACTTCGTGGTTATCAGCAAGGCAGAGCAGGACGGGGGAGCAGCATGAGCAGATACAGACTGAAACTGAACAAAAAACGTTGCATCCACTGCAAGGCATGTGAAGTGCATTGCAAAGCGAAAAACAACACTCCGGCAGGCATCAAGCTGGGCGTGCACACATCTTCCGAACCGGTGATGGTGGACGGCGTACCCCGCATGAAAGCTGCCTATCAGTGCTGCTACCACTGCGAAACGCCCGAATGCGTGGACGTATGCCCCACCGGCGCCATGATACGGCGCGAATCTGACGGTATAGTATATGTTGATCAGGAAACTTGCATCGGATGCGAAGCCTGCATCGATGCCTGCCCATGGCATATTCCCGTCTTCAACGCCGCCACAGCCACTGTGCTCAAATGTGACTTCTGCATGGACCGCGTTGACGAGGGCAAGCTGCCCGCCTGTGTCACCGCCTGCACCACGCACGCACTGAGTTTCACCCGCAAATAGCCGGCAAGGGGTACTGCGCGGGCGCCCTGCCCGCGCAGTACCCCTTGCCATGCCAGCCATCTGCCCTTTGCCCGCCTTCTCTTTTCCGCGCTGTTACTGGCGGTACAGGACAAAATCCTGTCCTTTTTCCGCAGACATTCTTTCCGCACCACATCGCTGCAACGCACGCATGCAGCGCCGCACAATACTGTAGCAAAGCCTTAAAATACAACGTGCTCTTGACGCAAACCGATACAGGGAGTAATCCCCTTGAGATTGTTTGACTAACCAAACAAAACACCACGCAAGGAGAGCGGGTAACCCGCCGTTATTGATTCACTTCAACTTTCCGGAAAGGAAGACCATGGAAGCAGTACAACTTTTCGCGGCATTCGCGCCGATTCTCTGGCTCATCTTTTCTCTCGTCATTTTAAAGCTGCCTGCTTACAAGACCTGCAGCGCCACGCTGGTGCTCACTCTGGCGCTGGCAATTTTCGGATGGTGGGAGATGCCGGTCACCGACGCGCTGGCTGCGGCTCTGGAGGGGGCTGCGCTGGCACTGTGGCCCATCATGATTGTCATCATTGCAGCAGTGTTCACGTACAATCTTGCCCGTAAAACAGGCAGCATGGATATCATCACCCGCATGCTGTCCGGCATAACCACCGACAAACGTCTGCTGGTGCTTATTGTGGCATGGGGATTCGGGGGATTTCTGGAAGGTGTGGCAGGATACGGCACGGCGGTTGCCATTCCGGCCAGCATTCTGGCAGCCATGGGCTTTCAGCCCATGTTCGCGGCCATTATCTGTCTGGTGGCCAACACCGTGCCCACGGCGTTCGGCGCCATCGGCATTCCCATCATCACCATGGCCGGTGTCACGGGGCTGCCTGTCGAAACCATCAGCTACTACACCGCACTGCAGCTGTCCGTCTTCATCATTCTCATTACATTTCTGCTGGTCATCCTCACCGCCGGTTTCAAGGGACTGCGCGGGGTAGTAGGCGCCACGTTTGTATCGGGTGTGGCTTTTGCCCTGCCCCAGCTGTATACGGCCAAATACATGGGTGCCGAGCTGCCCTGCCTCATCGGCAGCATATGCAGCATGCTGGCCACCATAATCTGGGCCCGTATTTTCCACCGCGACACCGCAGCACCCGAAACAGAACCACTGCCTGCCAGCGTGAAAATAAAGGCATGGCTGCCCTACATGCTGGTATTCGGCTTCATCATTCTGTGCAGCAACCTGTTCCCGCTTATCAAAGACACGCTGGGACTGGTAAAGACCACCGTCACCATTTACGGCGACAATGAATTCACCTTTAAATGGCTGGCCACACCCGGCACGCTCATCATTCTGGCCACATACATCGGCGGCCGCATTCAGGGTGAAAGTCTGCGCTCCATCACAGGCGTGCTCGCTTCCACGGCAGGCAAACTCACTTACTCCGCCGTCACCGTGGTCAGCATCGTGGCGCTGGCAAAGGTCATGGCCTACAGCGGCATGATCAACACCATAGCCGTGGCCGTGGCAGACACCACCGCATCATACTTCCCGCTCATTTCGCCCCTGCTGGGCGCGCTGGGCACCTTTGTGACCGGCAGCGACACTTCGTCCAACGTGCTTTTCGGCCAGCTGCAGATGGAAGTGGCAGGCCGCATCAGCATTGATCAGGCATGGATAGTCGCCGCATCGGCAGCCGGTGCCACCGCGGGCAAGATGATCTCGCCCCAGTCCATTGCCGTGGCCACCGCTGCCACCGGCCTTGTAGGCTCGGAAGGACGCATAATGAACCGCACTCTGGCCGTATGCGCGGCCTATGTCCTGATTCTGGGCACACTGGTGTACGCCACCATTCCGTACATCAAGTACTTTGCCGTGTAGCACAGGCAGACAAACCGCCCCGCGGGGCTGCATATAAAAAAAGCGGGAAGGCTGACAGCCTTCCCGCTTTACTATTGTCCGCAGTGCCGCAGTTACGGGCAGCAGGGAACCTTGACCGCATCCGGCGGGGCAGCAGGGCGGGCAAAAAGAAAGCCCTGCACATAATCGGCACCGTGGGCCGCCAGCCAGCGCCACTCGCCTTCGGTCTCCACACCCTCTGCAATGGTCTTTATGCCCAGCCCGCGGGCCATGGCAAGCAGGTTGCCGGTTATGACGGCTTTATACTCTTCACGGTGCACATCATGCACAAGCCCCATGTCCAGCTTTACATAGTCAGGCTTCAGCCGCGCCAGCAGGTTAAGCGACGAAAAACCTGCCCCCAGATCGTCAAGGGCCACTTTAAATCCATGGTCGCGGTAATAGCGCAGAATATTAAGCAGGTGATTGACGTCCTGCACTTCATCGCTTTCCACAACCTCAAAAACCACCATGTCCGGCTGCAGTCCCGCCTTGCTGATGGCATTCATGGTTGTCTGCAGGCAGTAGACAGGGTTGTATATGGTTGCGGGATTGAAGTTGATGAAAAGCGGTCTGTCCAGCCCGTATCTGCCCATGCCGTCTATGGCTGCCAGCCGGCACGCTCTGTCCAGATTAAAAAGCAGATCCGCGGACTTGGCCACCCCGAACATTCTGGCAGGACCTATAATCGCGCCGTCTTCATCTATGCCGCGCGCCAGACACTCGTAAGCATGCACATCTGCAGGAGATGCGGCGTTCACAATGGGCTGGAAATGCGTCTCCAGACGGCCGTTGTCGAGCATATCTATGAGCCATTCACCCTGCAGCCGCGCCACTATCGTTTCGAGCGGACGCATGCGCGCCACATGCCGTACGGTCAGTTCTTCACCGTGCGCCAGCAGCAGGCTGCGGGTGTCCTTCTGCTCAAGAGACCCGATATGTTCCAGATACTCTTCGCAAAAAACCTCCAACGACATTCTGTCAAACGGAATGGCGAAAATGTCCTGATACACCTCTGTGTAGGGCATTGCCTTCTGCTGCAGATAGCGGCGCAGCGCTTCGCACGACGGAATAATGGGCGGGCAGATATACAGTACGCCGGAGTCGGGTATGCGTTCCGGAGTTCCTTCACAGCGGGGACACCGGCCATGAACCGGTGCAGAAAACAGCTGATTCATCCTGCAGGCAACCTCGCTTGATCAAAAGACATGCACACCTTTCAGACACCGGACAACCCGCAGGCATACAGGCGCGTCAGACGCGCCGTGCCGCACTTTGCAGGCTGCCGCGGGCCACAAAAAGAAGCGCCAGCAAAAAAGCATTCACAAGAGGGGCGGAACGGGTGATGAAGGCGAGCGCAAATGCCCCCAGCGAATAGAGCAGCATGTATCTGTCCCACGGTTCCCACGTTCCGCGTTCCAGATGCAGCAATGCCGCAGGTCGGGTAAGATAGGTGACACCGGCGGTAAGCAGAATCATGATAAAAAAACCGGCGCCGCGCAGGTCGCCCAAAAGGCCGGGCAGACCGGGGGTGCCGCAGTAAAGGCCCAGTCCGGCAAGGGCAATGGCCAGATTGACCCCCAGCAGTATTCTGTCCAGCAGCACGCGCCGCCACAGCAGCACACCGGTGCACAGCAGGGCCGCAACAGCTCCGGCGGCATACGGAATCATCCAGCCGTCAGGCCCGCTGCTGCCCTCCCACCGCCATGCCAGCGCAAAAACCTGTACAGGCAGCAGTTCCAGCAAAATTCTGAGCCATTTGTCCATCCGACTTTTCTCCTGTATCCCCGCACAAAAATCATCAGGCCGCACAGCCTGCGCACCGCGCAGATCACGGAGCGCAGCGGTCCGCCGCGACGGGCCAAGTAAACAGTATTGTCGCCCTTTCCGTCAAGAAAAGGCTGACAGAATAACCGTCTAGCCCGCACCGAGCAACGCCCTGCGGCTCAGTTCATCCATAAGAGGAAAATCAGGAGCGTCATCCGCCCCGGCGGGCTGCCCCGAAACAGGCAAGGCCACCAGAAAGACGGAGCCTTCGTAAGGTGTCGAGTGCACCTCTATCCTGCCGCCGTGGTTACGCGTGATGATGAAATACGACACCGAAAGCCCCAGACCGGTACCTCTGCCTGCGGGCTTGGTGGTGAAAAAAGGCTCGAACACTCTTCTGCGCACCTCGCCGGACATGCCCGGCCCGTTGTCCCGTATGGCGACCAGCAGCCAGCGGCCGGAACGGCGCGCGCAGATGACAAGGGTGGGCACCCTGCCTGCCACGGGGTGTTCGCTCATGGCTTCGGCACCATTACGGATGATATTGAAAAAAACCTGCTCAATCTCTGTGCGCACACATGGTACGGCGGGCAGGTCCGCTTCAATATCCTTTACTATGCGTATATTCCTGAAGTCATATTTTTTGCTCAGGTCGTAATCGCTGGACCCCAGCATCAGCACCTTTTCCAGCAGCACGGCAATGTCGCAGGTGCTGCGTCCGGCATCGTTGCGTCTGGTGAAATCCAGCATGTTGCGTACTATCTCGGCCGCACGCAGTCCTGCCTCGCGGATATGCTCGAGCGAGCGCATAATGCTGCGCCGCTCCATGTACGTCTGCACATTTTCCAGATTCACCCCGCAGGCTGCTGCTTCGCGTGCGTTGGCTTCCAGTGACGGGTCAAGGCGACGCTGCATGTTCTGCACACTCTGCAGCACAATACCCAGAGGGTTGTTTATCTCGTGCGCCATACCTGCTGCCAGTCCGCCCACAGACATCATTTTTTCCGTTTCAACCAGCAGTTCCTGTGTACGCACCCGCTCCGATATGTCCTGCACATTCACCACTCTGTAAGTAACGCCGCCCGAACTGCCGCGTACGACGGAAATATCAACCCACGCCGGAAAACTGCTGCCGTCCTTACGCAGGTGCACGCTTTCCTGTTCTGCGCGGCCGTCTGCCAGCGCACGCGCACGCTGGCTTTTCAGTGCGGCCCATTCCCGCTGCGACAGCTCCAGCACCGACATGCCCTGCATCTCTTCCACGGTATACCCGTGCATCTCGGCATATCTGGGGTTCACAAGAGTCAGCCTGTCATCATCGCCCACCCCCAGCGCTATGCCCCACCCCGCATGGCGGAACACCACACCCCACAGGCGCAGTTCCTCTTCACTGTCGCGCAGACGGCGCCTGCTCGTATGCAGCATGAGTATGACCAGTGCCTGCAGCAGCACCACCAGCACAGCGATGATAATGCCCCAGCGGTTACGCTCCCATACCGTACTGCTGCGATACCGTATTTCACTGCCTTCAGGCAGGCGCGACAGCCGCACGCCGAATTTTTCCAGCTGTCTGAAATCAAAAATATATCTGTTAGCCGCATCACCGCGCACCACCGGCACCACGGCAGCGGATTCGCCCCGCATCACCCGCAGCCCCAGCATGCCGGCTAACCGTCCCTGTTCGTGATGGCTGACCACACGTCCCCCCAGCACGCCCTCTCCTATGCCGTGCTCCCACAGATGCAGCAGCGGAACACGCAGGTGGGCAGCTATAAAATCCAGCGACGACTCAAATGTTCTGCGTTCGCCTGCGGCATCGACATACGCCGAAAGCAGCAGTGCAGCGCTGGTCGGCGGCACCTTTTCCAGTGCCGCGCCAAAGGCATCCCAGCTCATATCCTGCAGAGAAATCACCGAAAAGCTGAGTTCCGGAAAGTCCCGTTCCGCAGCCAGAACGGTTTTCAGGTCACCCTGTCCGCTGGGAGTGCCGTCCACCAGCACAGCAACGCCGGTCATCTGAGGAAGAAGCTGCCGCACCAGTGCAAGGGTCTGCGTCACGGATACAGATTCCACCACGCCGGTAAACAGTTCATCCTGCCGCAGCGAGACAGCCAGCCCCACATTGTTGATGCCCATAAAAATGCACGGAGTAAGGGGGAAAAGCTCTCTGCCGTGCTCAAGCATGAACTGCAGCGCGTTATCATCGGCACAGAACACGATATCATACGGCGGCAGTACCGCCAGCTTGCGCTTCAGCATGTCTTTGAACTGGGGCGAAACCTTTTCGGGAGCAAACCGCTTGGAATCCATAAATTCCACATCCAGCAGCACTCCGGCGGCATCAAGCTGAGAACGCAGGCCCGCTATCTGGTCAAAAAAAGTCGGGAATCCCGGGTGATAAGATGAAACAAGCAGCGCCCGTGCCGGAGCGCCCCCCACGGCAGCGGCCGCAACGGCAGGAGCAGCCACGGCACCGGCCGCGTACAGAGCAATCAGCCAGACGGCGCACACGGCCCGCACGCAAACGGTCCGGAGCCTGCATGCATGGCCCGGCATGCCGCACGAAAAGCACTTCCGGCGGCTGCGGACGGGGTATCTGTCGGCGCTGTACATCGGAACCTCCGGTACGTTATGGCCAGTATATCCGTCCGGCAGGCCGGCTGTTATTATTATCCGCACCGGCACGCAAAGTCACATACCACCTCTGACCATGCAGACATACGGGGCGCGGCGTGCTACGCTGGCAGTAACATAAGACACAACAGCTGCCCCTTTCACCATGCGGTGCGCAGCGTATCCAAGGAGACGTATATGGAATTTTTTCTCGATACCGCCGATCTGGACGAAATACGTCTGGCCGGAAAGCAGGGACTTATTGACGGAGTAACCACCAACCCCACTCTGCTTTCACGGCAGGGCGGCGACTGGAAAAAACGCATGCAGCAGATCTGCGACGAGGTCGACGGCCCTGTCAGTCTGGAGGTAATCAGTCCGGATGCTGAAGGCATGCTGCGCGAAGCGGAAGAACTGGTGCGTTACGGCGATAATGTGGTCATCAAGGTGCCCATGACCGCAGAAGGCCTTATCGCCACCCGCACTCTGACCGGCAAAGGCATAAAAACCAATGTGACGCTGGTTTTTTCGGCCATGCAGGCACTTCTGGCCGCCAAAGCCGGAGCAACCTATGTCAGCCCTTTTCTGGGCAGGCTGGACGGCATAGGGCATGAAGGTATGGAGATTGTCAGCCAGATACGCACCATTTTTGACAACTACGGCTACGAAACAAAAATACTGGCCGCCAGCATACGCCACGCCCAGCACGTGCTGGACAGCGCACTGGTGGGGGCGGATGTGGTCACAGTGCCCTACACGGTGCTCAGACAGCTTATGCATCACCCGCTCACAGATTCCGGCCTTGATGCATTTCTTGCCGACTGGAACAAGCTTACGCAGTCGTAGTCTGACAGTGCGGCATTAAAAAAGCCCCCGCACGGCAGCATACGCCGTGCGGGGGAGACATACGGCACTTGCGGACATCAGGCCCCGAGCACCACAACGTTGTTTTTTCCATGCCGTTTGGCCTGCCGCAGGGCATTGTCCGCCACTTCTGCATAGCCCATGGCCATATCGGAAGGCGCGGTAAAATGCGCCACACCTATGCTGACGGTGCACCGGATGGTGCGTCCCTGAAATGTGAACGGCATCTCGCCCACCTGTGCGCACAGCCTCTCCGCCACAGAACGGGCGGCATCCGCACTGGCATCGGGCAGAAACAGCATAAGCTCCTCGCCGCCGTACCGGCCCGCAGTATCCTGTTTGCGGGCGGTCTGACGCAAGATATGGCTGACTCCCAGCAGCACCTCATCACCGAAAAGATGCCCGTGCCTGCTGTTGATCTCCTTGAAGTCATCAATATCTATCATCAGCAGCGCCCCCTGCGCGCCGACCTGACGCATCATAAGAATGCGCTGATCCACCACACGGAAAAAAGACACTCTGTTAAGCAGTCCTGTCAGGCTGTCATGCTCCGCCAGACGCTTCAGTTTCATATTTCTGCTCAGAATTCCCAACGAATACCGGGCATAGATTGCCACAGCCTGCCGCCCGGCAAGCAGAAAAGGCACTCCCAGCAGCATGAAGCCGAGCGACGCCAGCAAAGCGAACTGCTGCCGCTGGCGGATTTCCTCGTGCACCTCTTGCAGCTGGATATCGGCACAGGCAAGGTACCGCCGTCCCGAAGGAGATGTCATAGGCACCGCAACAGAGCGGAAGCGGCCCCATTCGTCGGCATACGAAACATACTGCGCCGTGTTGGTCTGCAGGGCTTTCATAAACGCCGGAGGCGGATTTTCGTACGGGTAGAAAAACCACGAACGGCGTTCCTGCGCTTCTTCCACTGTCACAGTGGGCGACGAAAAACAGAACCCGTCGCGGAACTGGACAAGCGTGTAGACGTATATCATCCCTGCTTCCGCGGCATACCTGTTAAAGCGCTCGCGGTTCTTCAGCTCTTCATCAATCCCCACAGAACCTGGGGCTATGGCCCGGTCATGAAAATCTGAGGCAAGCATGCCCGGCAACGCCACGGCCGCCACCCGCAGACGGGCATCAAGGTCGGCAAGAGCTTCTTTTTCCGCTTCGGCACCGGCCCAATAAACAAAAAGAAGCACAAATCCGGCATACAATATTACGGGCAGCCAGAAGATGCGTATGAACGACGGCGGAGGCGGCTGCTCAACAGGCAGCCCTGCCAGCCCTTCGTGCTCTTGTACAAGGTCTTGATTATTGTCAGTCACAGTTTACATTCCCCAAGGGTAACCGCGGTATCTGACCGGCAGCATGTCAGACAATACATCAGCAGCATGCCGGGCGCACACAAAGCCGCATCAGGGTGCCGCGGTACCGAACCGGCCATACGGGCCCTGAAACACATGGATAACCCGCGGTGCGCAAAGGCGGCGCATATATGCACCACCGCATCGCAGGCAAAAAACCGTACTGCAGATTTTACACAACGCAAGGCCGAAATGCCATCATAAAAGCTGTCTATGCTTGTATAAAAAACGGCGCCCCCATCATGCGACCCCGCACCTGCACTTGCATGCGGCAGCACTCTGAGGCATAGCGGAACCGGTGGCAACGCTGCGCCGCGCCCTGCACAGCCACACAGTAAAGACAGCACACCGGCAGAAAAACAACGGAGCAACAGCCATGAAAGCCGCACAACACACTCTTTTTTTATTATCCCTGATACTGACAGCCGTGCTGGCTGCCGGCTGCGCGCATAATCCTGACAGAGCAGATCAGCAAACGGTAAAAGTCAGCGGACAGGTGGACGTAAGCACGGAATACAGAGACAACTGAACCGCAGGGCGTAATGCCCCGCGGTTCAGGATCAGCTTTTCCGGCTGCTGCCGCCTGCCATAACCGGCCGGGCAGGCGTATGCCGCAATGCCTGTGCACGGGCTCCCCGTATCACCGCCGGTGTCTTCGCCGGTATCTTCTGCCGGCAAAAAAGCCCGTCACAGCCACGCACGCAGGCAGGTCAGCAGTCTGCCGCAGTCTGCCCTTCATCCGGTACAGATGCCAGCGCGGCCTCCTGCTGCCGCTGCCATTCGTAGGCTGCGGCTATATGCGCCTGCGCCGCCGCGTGCACCCTGTCAAACAACGTATTATCCAGCATCACCCAGTTGCCCGCGCTGGCCTTCCAGTGCACGGTGCAGTCCGGTGCCGCCGCAAAGCGTGCGGCCATTTCCGCATAGGCCAGCCGTGCGGCGTAGTCGCTGTCCCACAGCACGCCGTCCAGCATAAAGCCGCTGTCTCTGCGGCGGTTCTTTTCGGCGCTTACAGCCTGCAGCAGGGCGTCCCGGGACAGTACCCACCTGCCGGAATCCGCAGCCACATACCCGTCGGCAGGACGCGGCCCCTCCATAAGAACAAGTTCCGGATGCTTTGCCGCCTGCAGCGGATTCATAATGTGCTGCAGGCTTTCGCCCGCCTTGGCATATACCGGCATATCAATACCCCCTGTGTACAATTGCGCGGATTCGCGCGGGTCCGGGCACACCCGCGCTGAAATCACCGCCGATGGAAGCAGGCTGCGAGGCAAGGCCCGCACCGCCCGTAAACACCCGCACCCCGTCATCGCGCACCGATGCCGAAACACCGATACCGGCAGAGGTGAAAATCCATCCGGCCTTTCCCCAGAAGCCTTCGGCATGCAGCTGCGGCTCCGCCGTCATGCCGCACGCATACGGGAACGGCAGGTTTTCAATAACTGCGGAGTTTTTCGCCACAGGTTCCCCCGCATTCACAGGTATGACGGTTACGGTTCCGGCCCCGTAACTGTGCACCGTGCGCACAGTACCGCCGTTTTTTTCAACCCGCCCCAGATAGACGCGCCGTACAGGGGCGCCGGTGCAGTCGTGCATCACACCGGCCGCCGTATCAAAAAAATCTCCGGCAAAAAGCGGTACAAACATGGCCAGTCCCACCAGCCCCGCCGGATCGGCGGATGCGGTCACTTCAATCTCAATCGACGCCGCTGTTACCGGCGCATCCAGCATGAACACCGATTTTCCGGCAATCCCCTGCCCCGGAAACACAAACCCGCTCACGGCCTGTGCTGTCGTGTCGGGCGTATCAGCCCCGCCGTATTTCACCTTCCATGCTTTCGGCATCCAGCTGTTTGTTCCGCCGGAACGTGGAACCAGCATGTAGCCCACAACGGTACGCGGCGCGGTAAATACCATCCGCAGCCAGCCTGTGCCGTCATTCCGGCCGCTTCCCCAGAAATCATTCGAGTCAGCAACCGTTCTGTTAAACGCCTTCCACGCCGCGTACAGCGGGTCACTTTCACTGTCGGCGCTCACGGTGCCCCACCCTGCCAGCGTATACCCGCTGAACGCCGGAATAACATCCGCTCCGCCGCGTGATGTGCCTGTTTCCGGCGGAATGTCCGTATGGCCGAACCCCGCAAACGTACCGTCCGCCGCCATATCGGCATAAATATGGCACACCCCGTCCGCCGCGGAGGTCAGATCAACAACCTCATACGCCGGAAGCACTACGGAAGAGCGCACACACCCGCCGTCCGCATACGCAACCTGAAGCCCCGCAGGAACGGCCACCGCCCCTTCCGGCACATCTTCATAATGAATGCGCAGCTCGCTCAGGTGAATGTTTGCCCCCGTCAGATCAGACATGGCCACCCTGAGAGCAGTCAGATGCACCGGCGCATCAAAATCAAACCGCTTCAGCTGTCCTTTGGTCCATACCCCCGTGGTAAAGCTTTTCACTTCCGCGCCGTCGGCATACGCCGTAAGGGTGTGCGGGGCATCCCGCTCGTCCGTGGCATCACTGTGATTGCGCGAACGGATGGAAAAACCGCGTACTTTTCTGACCAGCGGATGCCGGTATTCAACCCATGCGGTATTACCTGCAGACGCGTAGATGCCCGTACTGCCGTCGGTTGAAGGGCTGCCGTTCACCAGATTGCCCGCGGAATATGCGCTGCTGTACTCGGAAGAGGCCGAAACAACTCCGGCGGGCGACCAGCGTCCGCCATGGGTGCAGATGCACCCCGGCAGCAGCGCAAGCACCGGCGCGTCACAGTCCGCGGCTGTCCAGCCTTCCGGACGCAGCCCGCGCAGCGCCTGTATGATGGATTGCGGGGCGTGCGCCTGCGACACGGCAGGCAGCATGCTGTTGACGGGTATGTCGTTGTCACCGCAGCCCACGCGTCTGCCCAGAATCCAGCGGCCGTCCTCCGTCACCGTCAGCAGCTTTCCGCCACTTCCGGCGGCAGGATCCGGCAGGCTGATACGCCGCGCAGCCTCGTGCGCCTGCGCCTGCGCCGCCACAGCCTCATCGCGGGCCTGTTCCGCAGCATTGCGTCCCGCCGCGCACACCGCAGCGGCTTCGTCTATGGCGGCCAGCAGCGCCTCAGGGTTGGCGGACTCGCCCATGCCCACCTGCACACAGCGCCCCAGTGTTTCGCGCACCTGCTGATTCAGCAGGGTCAGCTTGTCAAAGGCCCGTTCCAGCAGCTCGGCATCCAGCACCCCCGTATTGCGCAGATCCATGTCCTGTGTCGGCGCTATGTCCAGAAACACCGTGAGCTTCTGCCCCTGCTTCACAGAGCACCGGCAGGTGCCTCCGTCCGCCCCGCGCACGGCTTCCACACTGTATTCGCGCCCGTACTCCAGCCGCCGCTTTCGGCCTGTCTCATCCGCAAGCATGGCCCCCACCTCGTCCGGTGCAAAAAACACGAACGGAACAGGCCAGCAGTCCTGTACCCCGTCGCCTGCATATGTGCAGACAATAGGCCCTGTCGAAACAGTCATACGTCCTCCCTTGAGCTGTTAGCTGTTTCCCGAGGGAGCTGTAATATCACACTGACCCGAACAGACGTTGCGCCCGCCGGACCGTATACGCCAAGCTGCGCACGCCAGATTGCGCACGGCAAAAGAGCATACCGTGCAGGCAGGCACCTGCATGCGGGCGGGCAGCCGCCGCAATGGTAACGAATCGGCGTGAATATTCAGCAGGACGGAACGTTCAGTGTCCGTGGTTCGGCAGCCGGACACCGGCGCAGAAAAAAATCAGAAGAAATAAGGCAAAAGGCTGCGGGCACGCGCTGCAGACACCGCACGCAGCGGGTTGTGCCCGCCATCTGCGCGCGGCATGACGCCGCCTGCACCGGAGCAGCAGACAGGCCGTCACGCTCTGACATTTATCATGGAAGAATGAGCCTGAGGAAAACCCGAAACCCGCCGGTATGTGCGCACTCCCACATTGCGTGTGTAATTGGGAGCGGCAAAGGCCGATTCCAGCGCGGGCTGTTCCGCCGCACGGGACGGCGGCGCAGTGCGCAGCGCTTCGTACAGTTCCGCGTCCTGCGCCTGCAGCGATTCGGCAAAGTTGAATCCCCGCAGTCTGTTCAGACGGTCTCCCGCCTCACGCGCCACAGATGCATGGTCAAGCGTCTCTTCCGTCTCCAGCCGTATGCCCAGCTTGCCCAGCCGCAGACCCACGGCTTTTCTGCTGTGCACCACATCACTGCCCGCGCGGGAAATCTCGCCGGAGCGGGCAGCCTGTGCATAGGCTGAAAAAGCGGAAGAGGTGATTTTCATAGCAGTTCCTGAACAGTCTGCATTACCGGACACAGCGTGCATACATGCACTGCAGAGCATACGTTGCGCGGCCGCCGTTGACAACATGCAAGCGGCCCGCAGACCGCCTGCAGCACAAAATTATCATCCCGCACCGACGCCAAGGCACTATACTGACCCCGTGCGCAGCAACTGCCCCCTGTAACCGTGCTGTGACCTGCCGGAGCCTTCCGGAACAAAAATACAAAAACATAACATATTGAAATATCGGAGACAAACCACAGAATCCCGGACGAATACCGCCCGTAACAAACATGCTGCCCGCATGACACAGCACCGTAACAAAGGACACCTAGGTTACCCACACGCCGGACGGATACAGGTACGGCGCATACAACAACAAACAAGTCATCAACCACATCGGAGGAAAACCCATGCGTATGAAACATCTTGCCATCGTCGCCGCCCTGGTGCTCGGCCTCACTTCTTCCGCTTTTGCCGGACAGAAGATCAAAATCGCCGGTTCCACAACCATTCTGCCCATCATGCAGCGTGTGGTTGAAGCATACATGAAAGCCAACCCCGATGTGGAAATCGCAGTTTCCGGCGGCGGTTCTTCCAACGGCATCAAAGCGCTGCTGGACGGCACCACCGACATCGCCATGGCATCGCGCACCATGAAAGACAAAGAAATCAAAATGGCCGCCGAAAAAGGCATGAACCCCAAGCAGGTTGTCATCGCCCTTGATGCCGTGATTCCCATTGTCAACAAAAGCAACCCCGTCAACGACCTGACCATTGACCAGCTGCAGGCCATCTATGCCGGCAAGGTCACCAACTGGAAAGAAGTCGGCGGCAAAGACGAAGGCATTGTGGTGGTTTCGCGCGACACGTCTTCCGGCACCTACGAGACCTGGAGCCACTTTGTAATGGGTAAAACCCGCGTGTTCCCCGGTGCGCTTCTGCAGGCATCTTCCGGCGCAGTGCTGCAGGCCGTGGCCAAAAACCCCCGCGCCATCAGCTACGACGGCATCGGCTACGTTGACAACTCGGTCAAGCCGCTGACCGTGAACGGTGTGGAAGGCAACGCAACCACCGCCAAGGACAAAAGCTTCCCCGTCGCCCGCACCCTGCAGGTATATGTAGACGGCAGCGTTTCCGGTGCGGCCAAGGGCCTTATCGACTTCATCCTGTCGCCCGAAGGCCAGAACATTGTGGAAGAAGCCGGCTTCATCAAGCTGTAACATTCTTCCTCTACACTCCGTCCCTGAAGAACAACGCGGCCAGGCCCCTGCCGGATACGGCACGGGGCCTGCCGTGCAACCAAGCCCAAGGCGGACAGACAACCGACATGATCACACTCTCTCGCCGTAAAAAAGACACCATCATTGCCGGAGCGTTTCAGACCAGCGCCGGTCTGTGCATCATTGTACTTTTTCTGATTATGATTTTTCTCTTTGTGGAAGGACTGCCCCTGCTCAACGTGGTACCCCCGCTTGATTTTCTTTTCGGTACGGCATGGTACCCCACAGACGACCCCGCCGACTTCGGCATTCTGCCCATGATTGCCGGCTCGCTGGCCGTTACGGGGCTGTCATCCGTCATTGCCATACCGCTGGGGCTCATGACGGCCGTATATCTTTCTGAAATCGCATCGCCCCGCATGCGCAGCGTGGTCAAGCCGCTGGTGGAAATGCTTCAGGCTCTGCCCTCCGTGGTCATCGGCTTTTTCGGCATGGTTGTGGTGGCGCCTTTTCTGCAGCAGACATTCGGGCTGGCCACGGGACTCAACCTGACAAACGCGGCCATCATGCTGGCATTCATGGCTGTTCCCACCATTACCAGCATTTCCGAAGACGCCATTTATTCCGTACCCAACGAACTGCGCGAAGCTTCGCTGGCGCTGGGCGCCACACGCTGGCAGACCATCTCGCGCGTGGTGCTGCCTGCTTCGCTGCCGGGCATAAGCACGGCTGTCATTCTGGGTATGTCGCGCTCCATCGGCGAAACCATGGTGGTGTTGATGGTGGCCGGCGGTGCGGCTATGATTCCGGGCAGTCTGTTTGACCCCGTGCGGCCCATGCCTGCTTCCATCGCGGCAGAAATGGCCGAAGCACCCTTTAAAAGCGATCATTACCACGCCCTTTTCGCCACGGGCATGGTGCTTTTCATCTTTACGCTCATGTTCAACATACTGGCCGCATGGATCGCCGAAAAAAAGAAACAGGTCGGCGTTTCGACCCTGTAGAGCAATGCAATGACCCACGCACCGACTCATCCAAACGCCAACGTCTTCAGGGGGAACACAGTGCAGCACGCCGCAAGCACACTGGTTCAGGACCAGAAATTTCTGCAGCGCCGCAAGCCTTTTCAGACTTTCATGTTCATGCTGTTCAGGGCCTCAGTGGTGCTCAACGCCCTTGCGCTGGCCGTCATATGCGGCTTTGTGCTCTTTTACGGTCTGCCCGCGGTCAACTGGGAATTTCTGACAGCCCACCCGCGCGACGCAATGACAGCCGGCGGCATATTTCCCTGCATACTCGGCACCATTGCCCTGAGCTACGGTTCCATGCTCATTGCTTTGCCGTGGGGGGTGTGCACCGCCATATACCTGCATGAATACGCCAGACCAGGCCCCTTTGTGCATGCCATGCGTCTGGCCATCAACAATCTGGCCGGTGTGCCCTCTGTGGTTTTCGGCCTGTTCGGGCTGGCGTTCTTTGTGACGCTCATGCAGATGGGTGTCAGCCTGCTTGCCGGTATGTTCACGCTGGCAGCGCTTATCCTGCCGCTTATCATCGGCGCATCCGAAGAAGCCCTGCGCTCTGTTTCACAGACATACCGCGAAGCCTCGCTGGCGCTGGGAGCCACCAAATGGCAGACTCTGGCCAAGGTGGTGCTGCCCGCGGCCACGCCGGGCATTCTGACCGGCGCCATTCTGGGCATAGGCAGAGCCGCCGGAGAAACAGCGGCCATCATGTTCACCGCAGCCATGTTTTTCAGCCCCAAGCTGCCCGGCTCTGTCTTTGACAGCGTAATGGCGCTGCCCTACCACATATATGTACTGGTCACCGCAGGCATAGACATAGAAAAAACCCGTCCGCTGCAGTACGGCACTGCGCTGGTGCTCATAGTGCTGGTGCTGGGCATGAATCTGCTTGCCATCATCATACGTGCCAGATTGCAGCGAAAGCTGCGCTAGACAGCACGCACACCGCTTTATCAGGGCGGCGGCACCCGCCGCCGCCCTTTTTCATCAACAGGAACCGGCCGCAACAGCCGACCCGCAAGGGGGAATGATGGGCAGCAAAAACTTTGTGCTGGATACCAACGTTCTTATTGAAAGTCCGGAAAGCATTCTGAGCCTGCGCAACGGAGAAGAAAACAACATATTCATCCCCTACCATGTACTGCTGGAACTCAACTCGCTGAAAACAAACCCCAGACTGCGGCACATAGTGGCCCGCGTGGTGGACGTGCTGCTGGAACACCGCGACATAATCAAATTCATCCGCAATGACTCAAGCGTGTCTCCCTTTACCGAAGAGGTGGTGGACAATTTTATTCTGCGTGAAGTGCACGATGCAGACATTGAAGACCCCATTCTGGTCACCAACGACAGAATACTGCAGCTTCAGGCAGGCATGGGTGGCATACGCTGTGAAGAATACCGAGATTCCCGCCCGTTCCAGTCTGAATCACAGCAGTTCACCGGTTTTACCGCCGAAGGGGAACCGCCGGTGCCCAACGCCTTCCGCTGGGAAGAAGGCCGACCGGTCTTCAACGGGCCGGACGGCGACGAGGTGATAAGCTACATGCAGGACGTATGGCAGGTGCGTCCCCGCAGCGTATACCAGAATTTGGCGCTGATGCTTATGCTGCACGACAGAATAGACCTTGTTTCCGTGCAGTCCGAGGCAGGATACGGCAAAACATATCTGGCGCTGGCATCGGCGCTGCATCTGGTATTGCAGCATCACCGCTACAACAAGATATATGTGGTCAAACCCACCATAGAGCTGGGCGCCAAAATGGGCTTTCTGCCCGGTGACATCCGTGAAAAAATGGAGCCGTACATCAGATACATCGGCGACCTGCTGCTCAAGCTGCACGGCGTACGCCCCGCCAACAGGCTGTTTCTCAATGCGGGCGAAGCCCCCCTGCGCTTTGACCCCAAGCGGTTTGAGATACTGCCGCTGGCCTATATCCGCGGTATGAACATAGAAAACGCAGTGGTCATCATAGATGAAACCCAGAATCTTTCGCGGTCTGAAGTACGCGCCCTGCTGACCCGTATGGGCGAAAACGTCAAATGCCTGTGCCTCGGGGACACGAGACAGGTGGACAACCCGTACCTGAACGAATCAAACAACGGGCTCAACTGGATTGTGCGTAAATTCAAGGGATACTCCAACTACGCTCACATGGTGCTGAAAGGAGAGCGCTCGCGCGGGCCCATCACCGACATGGTCATAAAATCCAAGCTGTAACACCTGCCCGTGCTGCGGCGCAGCTGACCTTCCGGCCCCGCATGGTGCGCACACCGTGCGGGGTATAATTTTCTCCTTCGGGCGCACTTTGCCCTGTCCGCGGCTTGCCCCTTTGAATATGTGACTGCTATACTGACCTTTCCGGCGTTTTGTGATATTGCGCCGGAAAAGCAATGCACTGCGCCAAACCTGCACAGGAGACGCCATGAGCAAGCAGTTACACGAAAAGTATCGTCTGGGGGACGCGGATTTTTACCATATCCGTAACCGCAACGAAGCCCGCGTGCTGCGCATGATGGAAAAAGTGCTCACCGAACCGCCGGGCATGACCCCCAGCGCCGCCGACCTGCACGACATCTACGCACTGGCCCTCAATTCTTTGCCTGCACGGTATGCCCAGCAGGGCAGCATCGTGCTGCGCGACCCGGTACGGGATGAAGATGTTCTGGAAGCCGTACGCAAAGCCATTGCCACTGTAGTACACAACCCCAAACAATAGCCGCGCCCGCGCAGTCCGCGCCTGTGCCCTCTGCGTCCGACGCGGCCCAAAACCGGATGCCGCCATGATCAAAACCGATACTCACCTGCACACGCTGCACTCGCACGGCAAGGCGGGCGTGACAGAAATGTTTCATGCCGCCCGTAAAAAGGGCATAGACATCATCGGATTTTCCGAACATTCGCCCCGGCCGGAAACACACAGCTACCCCAGCGATTACCAGCCGAAGCTCATAGAAGGTTTTCCCACCTATGTGGCGGACGTAAAACGGCTGCGCGAAGAATTTAAAAATGAAGCCACGGTGCTTTTCGGTCTTGAAATGGACTGGATGGAAGGCAGCGAGACATTCATAGCAGACACCCTGAAAGCCCATGACTTTGACTATGTCATAGGCGGCATTCATTTTCTGGATACATGGGGCTTTGATTACCGCAAAGAAGACTGGCAGGTGCTGAGCGAGGCGCAGCAGGTGTCGCTGTACAACCGTTTTTTTGCCACCATGCAGGCCATGGCGCAGACGGGCCTTTTCAACATAGTGGCCCACCCCGACATCATCAAAATTTTCAGCATTGACCTGTTCCGCGAATGGGCGGCAGGAGACGAAGCCCGACAGATGTTCCGGCAGGCGCTTACCGCTGTCCACGAGGCCGGCATGGCCATCGAAGTATCTTCTGCCGGTCTGCGCAAACCCTGCGCCGAAATTTATCCATGCCCGCAGTTTATGGAACTGGCAGCCGAAATGGGCATCCCCGTTGCCTTCGGGTCCGACGCACACAGCGAAGCCTCGGTGGGGTACGCCTTTGACCGGCTGGAACAGTACGCGCGGGACTTCGGCTATAACGACAGCGTCTACTTTGTAAAACGGCGCATGCACTCGCGGCCGTTCTGACCCTGACGCGCGGCTGCCGTCTGCGCTGCATATGGCCGCCATACTCGGGGCAGGGTGCGTTTCCGTGCGCCCCTGCCCTGCTCCATGCGGCACGGGCACATGCCCCTGCGCAGTCGCGGCCGGACCCGCAGACAAAAGACAGGGCTGAGCGGTACCCCGGCCCTGCAAAAGCATATCACGGCCTCGCACTGCGGCAGTCTGCTTCCTCCCTGCTCCGGCAGCCTTTTTTCAACGTTTTCTCCATACACCATGACCCAGAACACACCGCTTTTTTCAATGGAATCCGTCAGTGTCCGGCACAACAGCGTTCCGGCACTGGATGCAGTCAGCTGGACGCTGCACCGCGGTGCGCACTGCGCCGTGCTGGGCGGCAACGGCGCCGGCAAATCGACTCTGTTACGGCTTGCCGCCGGAGCAATACGCCCCGACCAGCACGACGGCGGCACCATATTATGGTTTCCCCGCGGCTCGGCAGAAGATTCGCCCATTGCCGTACGCACACACTGCGGTCTTGTTTCGGCAGAGCAGCAGGAGCACTACCTGCGCCGCTCATGGCGCATAACAGGCGAAGAAATCGTGCTTTCCGGCTATTTCGGCACGGACATGCTGTACCGTCCAGCCGGTACGGCACAGCGCCATGCGGCCGCCCGACTGGCAAAAGCGCTGGACGCGGAGCATCTGATGCCGGTTATGCTCGAAGCCATGTCGCAGGGACAGTTGCGCAAAATCCTTCTGGCGCGTGCCATGGTCCATTCGCCGCAGCTGCTTCTGCTGGATGAAGTATGCGAAGGTCTGGATGCAGCTGCCCGCCGCGAAATGCTGGCAGCCATCGACCGTGCGGCTGCTCTGGGTACCACCGTGCTTATGAGCGGGCACAGAGCCGGGCAGTTTCCGGACTGTATCCGGCAGGCCGTGCTGCTCCGTCAGGGCAGGCTGGTATTTACCGGCGGACTGCATCAGGCGCTGCACCTGATGCGCACCACGCACCAGCCCTTGCCGGCCGGTGCATCAGACACCGCGGCCGGACAGTGCAGCTGCTGCACGCCGCCCCCCGCATGTGCGGGGGCAGCGCCGGTGGTGGAAATAGAACACGCCGATGTGTATCTGGGACGCTCGCCGGTGCTGCATGACATAACATGGAGCATATTACCGGGGCAGAACTGGGTGGTCCGCGGCCCGAACGGAGCAGGAAAATCAACCCTGCTCCGGCTGCTGTACGGCGATCAGAGACAGGCCTGGGGCGGCATAGTGCGCTGGTTCGGCATGGCCGGACCGGTGCCGCTTGAAGAAGTGCGCCGCAACGTGGCGCTGGTCTCCGACAGAGTGCAGGCGCTTTACGGTCATGACGGCTACCACTCCACCCGGCTTGAGCTGAACGGCGAGGAACTGGTGCACACCGGTTTTTACGATTCCACGGGACTGTGGGGAAAGACACCCGACGCGCAACAGCACGCCGCAGCCCTGCGCTGGATGGACCGGCTGGGCATTGCGGCGCTGGCCGGAACTGACATCCGCCGCATGTCCTACGGCACGTTACGGCGTTTTATGCTGGCCCGCGCTCTCGTACGCGATCCGCAGCTGCTCATCCTTGACGAACCGCTTTCCGGCCTTGATGAATCCGCCCGCCGCATCATGCTGACCACGCTGTCCGCACTTATGCGGTCGGGCAGGCAGCTGGTGCTGGTGACCCACCATCAGGAAGACATCCCGCCGGAAACAACCCATGAACTGCACCTGAATGCCGGACGCATAACATACTGCGGACCGGTTTGCCCCGCAGGAGACACCCTGTGACCACCGTAATCCTGCCGCGCAGGGGGCGCCCTTTTTGCGGCCTTGTTCAGGCCGCCGGAGTACATGATGCCCGAGAAGCTCTAGTCATTGCGCAAAGCGGCATACGCTGCATCGGACTGCCGCTGCGTCTGCCCGTGCATACCGAAGACATCACCGAGCATGACGCCGCCGCGCTGTGCCGCATGCTGCAGACACTGCCCCCGTCCGCCGCAGGACCGGTCTGCCCTGTATGCATAACATATCTGGACACGGCACAGGATATCCGCGAGCTGTGCCGCATGCTGGGCACCGCCCACGTCCAGCTGCACGGCGGCATACCCGTGCACCAGCTGGCCGCGCTGCGCGCCATGATGCCCGGACTGTACATCATCAAAAGTCTGGTTGTCAGACAGACAGAGACCGGAAAGGACAATCTGGAAGAACTGACCGGTATCATCGACGCGACAGCGCAGCTGGTCGACGCCTACATAACCGACACCCATGATCCGGCAAGCGGCGCGGACGGCGCCACCGGCAAAACGCATGACTGGCGGACAAGCCGTGCGCTGGTGCGGCGTTCTCCGCTGCCTGTCATTCTGGCGGGCGGTCTGACACCGCAAAACGTCCGGCAGGCGGTGCTGACAGTACGTCCCGCCGGTGTCGATGCCCATACCGGACTTGAAAACCCCGCAGGGCGCAAAGATCCCGCGCTGTGCCATGAATTTGCACGTCAGGCTGCCGCCGCGTTCAGACAGATATGCAACGGGGACACCGCGGGCAGCGGACGCTCAAGGCTTGAGAATCCGTCAGCTTTCCGGTAAGGATGGGCAGGCACATAGTGAAATGAATCACAACAGGCGTTAACGAGGGTATCAGAATGGATTTTCTTTTTTTCTTTCTTGGTCTGGGCGCGGTTCTCAGCGCGATTTACTACATTAAAAAAACCAGCTGACCGCAGCCTTCCGGCCTGTGCCGGACGTTTTTCCGCCCCGCCTGTCACCGGACAGGCGGGTTTTATTTTTGGCGGCCGCTGAAGCACGCCTGTACAGCGCACCGTCCTGCCGCTCCGCTTGCAACTGTGCCGCCGGTGCGCTAGTGCGGACAGCACGGCACACATCCATCTCTGCATACCGCCGCAACGCGGCGCACAAGGGGTGACACACTCATGCTTTCACGCTCCCGCGTACGGCGCGGCAGGATTTCGCCTGCACGCGTGCGACGCACTGTACAGCTTGCCTTTGGCCTGTTCTGCATTTTCTGCGGCTGGCGTTTCTTTCTTTATTATCAATGGGCCACCGGCGCATCGGCCGTCTATGTACCCAAACCGCCCATGGTCGAAGGGTTTCTGCCCATCAGCGCGCTGCTGGGGGCCGTGCATTTTTTCAATACCGGCATGTGGGACCCCGTGCATCCCGCAGGGCTGACCATCTTTTTCGCGGCACTGGCTATCTGCCTGCTGCTGCGCAAGGGGTTCTGCGGGTACATATGCCCCGCAGGCTGGGCCAGCAATCTGCTGGAACGCACCGGCAAACGCCTGGGGCTGAACCGCAGCCGTCCGGCACCTGCACGCACCGCGGTGCATAAAGCTATCCGGACAGTGCTGCACGCTCCCAAGTATATCCTGATGGCCGGTTTTCTGTGGACAATGAGCACCGGCATGGACGCACGGGCAGTGGAATCCTTTCTGACCGGCCCTTACAACATGGTGGCCGACAGCAAAATGCTGCTCTTTTTTCTGCACCCTTCGGCCACGGCGCTGACAGTGCTGGCGGTACTGGCCCTGCTGAGCCTTTTTGTTTCCAACCCGTGGTGCCGTTTTCTGTGTCCTTATGGCGCGCTGCTGGGCATAGCCGCCCTGTTCAGCCCCTGCGCCGTACGGCGCAATGCTGCAGCATGCACCGGCTGCGGCCGGTGTTCCGCGGCCTGCCCTGCCGGTATAGCCGTGCATGCGCAGCAGCGGGTCAACAGGGCGGAATGCATGGGCTGCACCGAATGCATAAGCAGCTGCCCGCAGAAAGACTGCCTGCAGGTGACCTGCCTGAACAAACCACAGTATGACTGGGCCATCGCCTACGGCACTGTGGCACTGCTGTGGACGGCGTATCTGGCGGCGGTCTGGTGGGGAAAATGGGATGTTTCAATTGACGCCGCTCTGATACAGAAACTGCACAGCACCATGATGTAACACGTTTCAGGCTGTTGCGCCTCTTGCCTTCGCGCCGGACGGGATTATCATTGTCGTCAGGGGGGTATTGTTCCTCCCTTCTGACGTGTTTTCCCGCGATACCTGCGGGATAAACATCTGCAAGCTACACAGAACACACAGTTTACGGATAAAAGGAGACCTTCGATGACCAGTCAACTGAAGACCGTCCTTCTGCTTGCGCTGCTCTCCGGCCTTATCATTGTGATGGGCGGGGTAATGGGCGGCCGGACTGGACTTTTCTTCGCTTTTGCCTTCGCCCTGCTGATGAACGTGGGCAGCTACTGGTATTCCGACAAAATAGTCCTGAAAATGTACAACGCCCGCGAGGTCAGTCCTTCCGAGGCCCCCATGCTGCACGCCATGGTTGACGAGGTGGTCATGCGCGCCGGCATTCCCAAGCCCCGCGTGTGTATCATTCCCGAACAGACACCCAACGCATTTGCCACAGGCCGCAACCCCGAACACGGGGTGGTGGCGGTGACAGAAGGCATCATGCACCTGCTGACCCCCGAAGAGCTAAAAGGGGTTATCGCCCATGAAGTTGGGCACATAGCAAACAGAGACATTCTGGTGCAGAGCGTTGCCGGTGTCATGGCTTCGGTCATTGTCATGCTGGGCAACATACTGCAGTTCACCGCCATTTTCGGCGGCGGAAACAATGACGAGGAAGGCGGCGGAAATCCCATTGCAGCGCTGGCCATGGCGTTTCTGGCTCCCGTTGCCGCATCGCTCATCCAGTTCGCCATTTCACGCTCGCGCGAATTCATGGCGGATGAAGCCGGAGCCCGGTATTCCGGCAATCCCATGTATCTTGCCAGCGCCCTGCAGAAACTGGGGGCCTACAGCGGCAGAATACCCATGCAAAGCGGCAATCAGGCCACAGCGCACATGTTCATTGTCAACCCGTTCAGCGGCGTGCGTATGGCCGAACTGTTCAGCACGCACCCGCCCATGGAAGAGCGCATCCGCCGTCTGCAGCAGATGGCCGGCAGATAGCACCGCGCTTACATGCCCGACTAAAATCAAAGGCCGCCTCTGAAAGAGGCGGCCTTTTTCCGTTTGCAGGAAGCACCATGCCGACTTATCGGTGCTCCGTCTGAAAATCTCCGGCTGTTCCGGCACGGACCGGCCGGCGGGGCGGGCTTACGCCGCGGCCGATTTGTTTTCCTTCATCTCACGGTACCGTACCAGATCATCCACGGTAAGCACCACCATATCATGTTTTCTGCCGAAATCCACAATCTGCGGCAGACGGGCCATGGTACCGTCGGGGTTGGTCACTTCGCACAGCACGCCGCAGGGTTTCAGCCCTGCAAGGCGCATCAGGTCCACGGTGGCCTCGGTGTGCCCTCTGCGCTCCAGCACTCCGCCGGGACGGGCCCGCAACGGAAACACGTGGCCCGGACGGCACAGGTCCGACGGGCAGGCATCATCGGCTATGGCAGCCTGAATGGTGCACACCCTGTCCGCTGCCGAAACTCCGGTGGACACGCCGCAGGAGGCTTCGATGGAAACAGTGAACGCCGTCTGATACTGGCTGGAGTTGTTTTCCACCATCATGGGCAGTCCCAGCGCGCGCACTTTTTCATCTGTCAGACACAGGCACACTATGCCGCTGCATTCCCTGATGAGCATGGCCATCTGGCTGTCTGACAGCGTTTCGGCCGCAAAAATCAGATCACCTTCATTTTCGCGGTCTTCATCATCGGTCACCAGCACGCCGTGGCCCCTGCGCAGGGCATCCAGAGCAGCTTCGACACGTTCTTCAAATGTTCCGGTAAGCAAAGATTCTTTTGCAGACATTATACCACTCCCTTCTGGTGAAAAAAGACGGAACAAGGGCGTGGGAACAGGCAGTGAGCCAGCACCGCAACACGCGGCACAGGCGAAAGGACTGTCACAGGCGGCGCACCGCCCTGCGTACAGGTTGCTGCCTTATCCTCTTTCATCCGGACTATGACCGTCGGCTCCGGAATTGCACCGGATCTGCTGACCCTGCCGCCACGGCAGGCGCTCGCGGGCTGTGCCGGCGCGGAGCTGATCACCGCGGGCCGGCTGACCGCCGGTGGGGAATTGCACCCCGCCCTGAGAATAAGTTCACAAGCTATACAACCCCCCTTATGTGCCTGTCAACACACCTTGGAGCAGTTCCTCATACTGCTGTGCGCACACAGTGCCTATTATTCTTGCGCAGTTTACGGCGCCGTCGTATTTTGCCTCCATGCAGGAAATACACAAAGATCTTCTCACGTTTGTGGAACAGTCCATCCCGTTTCACAAACTTCTCGGAATACGTGTGGAACATGCCGTACCCGGCTTTGCCAGAGTACGGCTGCCGTATCAGGACGCCTTTTGCGGCAACATGGCACGCGGCGCGCTGCACGGCGGCGTGACGGCGGTACTGGTGGATATATGCGGTGCCGTGGCGCTGTGGACGCATTTCGGCCCGCTGGATAAAACAGCCACCATTGACATGCGTGTGGATTATCAGCGACCGGCACCTTTTGACGACCTGCTGGCCGAAGGTGAAGTGCGCGTGATGGGCAACCGCATAGCCAGCGTGCATGTACGCGTTACAGCAGCCGCTGCCCCTGATCAGCTTATTGCCGAGGGAAGATGCGTCTACTACGTCAAACGGGTACCACAGCAGCCGGAGACCGCCGGAACACAGGAATGATGGCATCCGGTGCCGGCAGAGCGGCGCGGGCGGCCTCACCGGTCATGTGCCGTCACTTCTGCGTCGTACCCTGATTTTTCTTACGGCATCAGCCTGCGGAAAAATGCTCTGCAAAGACGGCCGCCTGTGCCGGAGAGTGACCCGTCCTAAAATGAGTTGACGTTTTTTAGATTGTTCAAGTTTGGGCTGTGAGGGCAACCTCACAGCCCATTTTATGTACATACTCCGGCGTCTTCATATTCAGGCTAAGATGAGGACGCTCCGTATTATAGATTCCGATCGACTCGTCCACAACTGCCTTCAACTCATCGTAACTTTTGCATGGCACAAATAGAAACTCTTGCTTCAGGATGCCATTCACCCGTTCAGCCAAAGCGTTCTGATAGCAATCGTATCCATCAGTCATGGAACAAAGCATCCCTGCCTTACTCAACTTGTCTTGGTAGATGGTCGATGCGTACTGAAGCCCCCTGTCAGAGTGGTGGATTGCCTCTTTGGTAGTCAAACGGTTCCTGGCAGCTTTTTCCAGTGCCTTGGACACCCCTTCAGCTCCAAGATCCCGATTGAGGCTATGTCCCATGATCTTTCTACTATAAGCATCCGTCACCAAGGTGAGGTAGTAGGTCTGCTCTCTTGTCGAAAGATATGTGATGTCACTAACAAAAACCTGCTCCGGACTTGATGGTCGGATATCTTTAAACAAGTTCGGGTGCTTCTTGAGCCAATGCTTTGAATTTGTTGTTTTTGTGTAGTTTCGTTTGCGCCTTATGAGCATGTGCTCCTTTCGTAACAACGCGAACAAAGCATCGCGACCAAGCTTGATTCCCTTTGCGCTGATAGCATCGCACAGCAGCGAATACAGCTTTCTGGTTCCAAGCCGAGGCATTCTGGCTCTGACGGCAAGCACCAGCTCTTTCACAACTTGAAGCTGGATAGCTCGGAATTCAAAACGCTTTTCGGCCTGATAAACAGATTGGCGGCTCACCCCGAGCTGCCTGCAACAAGCCGCCAAGCTTACTTTGGCTTTTTGTTGAAGATTTCGTGCAGCTCGGGGGTAAACTTTTTTCTTATGGCAGTCCCGTATTCGCGGTCTGAAATGTCAATCATTTCGTTGAGAAGCATGTTCTTCAGCCTCTCGTCCCTCAGCTCCCGTTCCAATCTTCTGATTTGCTGCGCGGGAGTCTCTTTAGCTTTTGGCGATTTACTCGAATGTACCACAGGCTTGCTCCAATCAAGAGTTCCGTGCTTTCTAAGCCAGATAAGCACAGTGCTGCGCCCTTGAATACCATACATCTTCTGAGCCTGCTTGTATGTCATTTCGCCTTGTTCCACTTGAGTCACGACGGATATTTTAAAGGCCATCGTGTAGTCTCGTTGGGTGCGCTTTACATGCTGATTCTTTTCACTTTCCATGAAATAGGCTCCTTACTTGTCAACCTATTTCAGGACGGGACAGAGATAAAAACTGAAAAGGCCGCTCTGTACAGAGCGGCCTTTTAATGATCCGGATACGGGAAAGGAGAGGCTATCGTTTCCCGCAAGCCGGGGTCTACCTGATGAATCTGACTGCGCCACGGTCCGCGGACCATGACGGGCACAACCGCAGCAGGTGCGGGCAAAAAGCCGCGTCATCTGCCACGCCTGTATCAAACAGACACAACCGGAACGTTACTGAGGCTTTCTGCGGATGAACGAGGGAATTTCAAATTCATCCTCGTCAAAGGTGAAATCCTCATCGGCGTTAACCGCTGCCTGACGGGGCGCGGGTGCCGCGGGCTGTGCAGCCTGCTGCTTGCGCAGGTAGGCGGGAATACTTCTGTCGCCTTCGGTGAACGTGGCAACACCGCGCGGTACGCTGCTGTCCAGCGTTCTACGGGGAGCCGTTTCTGCCGCCTGCGGAACTGTCGCCGCGGCAGCATGGGGCGTTGCGGACACAGTGCCGCCACCGCCGCCGGAACCGCTGCCCGCACGTCCGCGTATCTGTGTAATTTTGCCGCTGGAATGCATTTCATCCAGACTCGACGTATCAATGCCGGTGGCAATGACGGTGATGCGCATTTCATCGCCCATGTTTTCGTCAAACACGGTACCGAAGAAAATACGGGCATCTTCGTGCGCTGCTTCCTGAATGACTCCTGCGGCTTCGCTCACTTCCTGAATGGTCAGATCGTAGCTGCTGGTGATGTTCATCAGCACGCCGCGTGCACCGTCAATGGAAACGTCTTCAAGCAGCGGGCTGGTAATGGCCCGCTGGGCTGCCTCGTGCGCACGGGATTCTCCGGACGAAGTACCCGCGCCCATCATGGCCAGACCCGATTCGCCCATGACCGCCTTGACGTCGGCAAAGTCGAGGTTGATCAGACCGGGCACCATGATGAGGTCTGAAATACCTTTCACGGCGAAGTACAGAATTTCGTCTGCGCGCTTGAGCATCTCAATGAAAGTCGCTTTCTTGGAAGCCAGCGAAAGCAGCCTGTCGTTGGGAATGGTGATAAGGCTGTCCACCTGCTGGCGGAACTGCTCGATACCTTTTTCCGCCGCTTCAAGGCGCTTTCTGCCCTCAAAGAAAAACGGCTTGGTCACAACGCCCACTGTCAGCGCCCCCATTTCCTTGGCCACCTGCGCGATAACGGGCGCCGCACCGGTTCCGGTGCCGCCGCCCATGCCGGCGGTGACAAATACCATGTCAGCTTCACCCAGCGCTTCGCGGATGGCTTCAATGCTTTCAAGGGCTGCCTGTCTGCCCACTTCGGGGTCAGCACCGGCGCCAAGACCTTTGGTAAGCGCCTCGCCAAGCTGAATTTTAAATTCCGCCTGCGAACGGTGCAATGCCTGCACATCGGTGTTGGCGGTGATAAAAGTCACCCCCTTGAGCGTCGATGTGATCATGTTGTTCACGGCGTTACCGCCGCCACCGCCGACGCCGACGACCTTGATCTTGGCCGAGCTGTCGATATCGATATCGTGAAAATCCATATGCCTCTCCTTTAGCCGATACGGTGGAAACCCAAAGTTACGATATATCAGAGAACCACTTCCGCATACGCGACAGCACACGGTTGAACATGTTGCCGTCGCGGATCCGGAATTTCAGTTCCAGCCCTTCCTTTTCCGCGCCGTAGCACAAAAGCCCCACGGCGGTGGCAAATTTCGGGCTGTTGACCACATCCTTCAATCCCCCGACGTTGCGGGGATACCCTATGCGGGTGGGCAGGTTGAAAATCTGTTCCCCCAGTTCCTGGCAGCCTTCTATAAGGGCCGTACCACCGGTCAGAACAACACCTGCGCCTATCATGTTCTTGAACCCGTAACGGACAAGCTCCTGATCGACCAGCGACAGGATTTCTTCCATGCGGGGTTCGCATATTTCGGCAAGCACCTGCCGCGACAGGCGGCGGGGTTCGCGGTCGCCCACGCTGGCAACCTCTATTCCCTCGTCGTCGCGGACCATCTCGGCCATGGCGCAGCCATATTTGATTTTAATTTTTTCAGCCGAAGCCATGGGGGTACGCAGCCCGAAAGCTATATCGTTGGTCAGGTTCTGCCCGCCCAGCGCCAGCACCCCCGTGTGCTTTATGGAATCGTTGGCAAACACCGCTATATCCGTGGTGCCGCCGCCCAGATCAACCAGTGCCACGCCGATCTCGCGTTCTTCTTCGGTCAGCACGGCTTTGGATGACGCCAGTGCCTCAAGCACAATGTCGGAAACATCCAGCCCGCTGCGATGGCAGGAACGCACAATGTTCTGGGCGCTGGCCACAGCGCCGGTGACAATGTGCACCTTCACCTCAAGCCGCACGCCCGCCATGCCCAGCGGATCGGCAATGCCGCGCTGCTCATCCACTATATATTCCTGAGGTAGGATATGAATGACCTCGCGGTCCATGGGAATATTCAGCGCTTTGGCAGCGTCGAGCACGCGCTCGACATCGCGCGGGGCCACCTCTCCGCCTTTCACGGCGATGACTCCGTCGCTGTTGGCGCCTTTTATATGGCTGCCCGCGATGCCCGCGTAGACCGAGCGGATTTCGCAGCCTGCCATAAGCTCGGCTTCTTCCAGCGCTTTTTTGATGGACTGGACGGTTTGTTCGATATTGACAACCACCCCTTTACGCAGCCCTGTGGAAGGACTGGTGCCTATGCCCACAATGTCGATGCCCTCTTCCGTGGGTTCGCCGACAACGCAGCATATTTTGGTGGTGCCGATATCAAGACCGACTATCAGATCCGACTTGGCCATTCCTCCTCCTCCGGCGGAACCTTGTTCTAGCGGGCTGCCGCATGCCGGCGTACCCACACGTTGGGGCCTTCCGCCCGCATGTCGCGCATACCTTCCAGCTCGCCACGTCTGCCCAGATCGGCAAATACAAGGCTAAGGCGCCTCAGGTCCGCATCCATATCGTCCAGCCCGAAAACCAGACGAAGATTTTTATCTTCCATGTACAGTTCCACGCTTCTGCCTGCTGTCAGGTGTATGCGCGAGGCATCGTCCACCTGCAGGGGCAGCGCCGAAGCGCCAACCGCGCGTATGACCTGCGGCATATATCCCACAAGCTCGGCGGCTTCGGAGTCTATCTGCAACAAGGGCAGCGATACAAATTTTTCCGAACCGACAGGAGCTATTATGCGTCCTTCACTGTCGGCATAGCACAAAACACCGCCCTTTTGCACCCAGAACCGAGGTACACGCTCCTCTATTCTTATATGAATTCTATCAGGAAGCAACCTTTTTACAGAAACATTTTTTACCCAGTTATTTTCAAGTAACCTTTGTTCAACTTTTTCGATATTGGCACTCAGCAGGTTTGTACCGGGACCTATTTCAGAGATACCGACAACAGTATCATCACTGAGCATGTGTATGCCTTGAATTTCAATCTGCTTTGCAGCAAAGTATCCGGTACTTGTCAAAAGTCTGTACGCATATAGACAACTGAAGCTCATTGCAGAAAGCAGTACTGCACTTAGCACTACAGCGCTTGTAACAAAAAACCATCCTGACGGAAGTTCAGGAGATTTGAAAACCTTTTTTTTGCGCCTGTAACTATTATTACTCCTGCGAGGTGCAGACTCGCGTTTATTCGTTGAACGCTTTACTGCCATGGCCAGATTTTCACTTCCAGCTCAAGATAATGCCCTGTGGCTCTCTCAACAGCATGCCGGGCGTCATTTATCAGATCCATTGCATCGTCTGACGTACCCTGTGCTTTGTTGACAAGAAAATTTGCATGCAGTGACGAAAAAGCCATACCGCCCTTTCCGCGCCCTCTGAATCCGCACTGGTCCAGCAGTCTGCCGGCACTTATCCCATCAGCGGGATTTTTAAAAACGCATCCGGCGCTGTGTTCCGTCACGGGCTGTGTCTTCTTTTTCAGCAGCGCATTGCTGCGCATTGCATCACGTACTGCAGTGGCAGTGCTCCTGCGCAGTTGCAACGTCACGGCAGCCACCACAAACCATCCTCCGGCAGCAGGAACCGAAAAATGCCTGTATTCACAGCGGCACTGCGACCGCGGCACGCAGATCATGCCGGTACCGGCAGAAAAAATTTCGACGGAAGACAGCACCGAGCCCATGTCGTTGCCGTACGATCCGGCGTTCATGGCTACGGCTCCGCCCACGGTTCCGGGCACCCCCGCCAGACCTTCCAGTCCCGAAAGCCCCTGTGCCGCCAGTCTGCCCAGCAACACCGGCAACCGGACTCCCGCCGCTACACGCACCAGCACACGGTCTTCTGCCTGCGGGTCTGCCCATGCTTCCGGCTCTGCTTTCAGCGCGGGGTTGATTATCACCAGCGGCAATTCTCCGTCGCGGGCCAGTATGTTACTGCCGCGCCCCAGCACAGCCGGAGTGCCTCCCAGACGTTCCAGCACCCGCGGCAGCCCGTCAAAGGCATGCATGTCGTCCAGACGCACTTCGGCAAGGGCCTGTCCGCCCAGCCGGAGTGTGGTGCGCTCTTTCAGCACCGGACCAGAAAGTATCACGGGCTTCACAGCTGTTATTCCCCGTCCAGATAAAACTGTCCCACCGTCCAGATGCTGCCGGCGCCAAGAGTAAGAAACAGATCACCCGGCCGGAGCGTTTCCGGCAGTGCGGCACGCATGGCATCAAAATCCTGAAAGTAATCCACATCGGTATTGCTTACCTGCCGGATTCCCTGCGCCAGACTCTGACCGCTGACCCCCGGTATGGGAGCCTCACTCGCAGGATAAATTTCCGTCAGCAGCAACTTGTCCACGTTGTCAAAAGCTTTGCAGAAGTCGCCGAACAGCGCCTTGGTCCGGCTGAACCGGTGCGGCTGAAAAGCCACCACAAGCCTGCGCCCGGGGTAGCACGTGCGCGCCGTGGCAAGAGTCGCCGCAATCTCCGCCGGATGGTGCCCGTAGTCGTCCACGACCAGCACTCCGCCGCGCTCGCCTTTGCGCTCAAACCTGCGCCCCACTCCGCGGAAGTTGGCAAGCCCGCGCAGACATACATCCGCCGCGATGCCTGTTTCCAGCCCCACACCTATGGCTGCCAGCGCGTTAAGCACATTGTGTCTGCCGGGCTGCACAAGATTCACTTCGCCCAGATCTTCGCCATGCAGCAGCACCCTGAACCGGCTGGTCTCGCCGCAGGTTACAGTCTCGGCCCGCAACTGATTGTCGGGACCGAAACCGTAGGTAAGCACAGGTCGTTTGATCTGAGGAAGCAGGCGCCGCACACCGGCGTCATCACCGCACACCACGTTCATGCCGTAAAAAGGCACCTTGTTCATGAAGTTGATGAACGCTGTGTCGATGGCCTGCTGATCATGATAAAAGTCCACATGGTCCAGATCCACATTGGTCACAACATTGACCACCGGCGACAGACACAGGAACGATCCATCGGACTCGTCAGCTTCGGCCAGCAGAAATTCGCCTTCTCCCAGCCGTGCATTGGAGCCGTATGCATTCAGTCTGCCCCCGATGATGACGGTAGGGTCGGTACCGGCTTCGTCAAAAATGGCTGCCGTAAGCGATGTGGTGGTGGTTTTGCCATGGGTGCCTGCTATGGCTATGCCCTTGCGCAGCCGCATCAGTTCGGCCAGCATTTCGGCACGCGGAATAATGGGAATGCCCTTTTCCTGCGCGGCCTGCACTTCCGGATTATCCATGCTCACGGCTGTCGATTTCACCAGCACCTGTGCGTCCGTCACGTTTTCGGCACCGTGGCCGATGAAAATATCTGCCCCCAGACGGCGCAGACGGCGCACGGAAGGACTGTCATTCATGTCGGAGCCGCGCACTTCGAAACCGAGATTGAGAAGCACCTCGGCTATGCCGCACATTCCCGTGCCGCCTATGCCGACCATATGAATTCTGAAAACTTTTCCGATCACGCCGTTATTCTCCTTCCCGCTCAGGCACCAGCGACCTTAAGGGCTTTTTCCTTATCAAATCTTTTGCGCCGCTCACTATGGCGGCTGCAGCCTCGGGTCTTGCCATCCTGCGCATCGCCGCAGACATGGCCTGCAGCCGTCCGTGGTCTTTCAGCAGGTCAATGATCTGTCCTGCCAGCACGGCGGGCGGCATGGACTCAAGATCGCGCTGCGCTATGCTTTGTGCCGCTCCGCGGTCCGCCAGAAAAGCAGCGTTGGCGGTCTGATGGTCGTGCGTGGCAAAAGGAAACGGCACAAACACGGCGGGCACTCCGGCGGCGGCCAGTTCAAATACCGTTGTGGCTCCGGCCCGGCACAGTGCAAGGTCTGTCCAGGCATACGCAGCAGCCATATCTTCCACAAAATCAACCACCGTGGCCTGCACGCCGGCCTTGTCGTATGCCGACCGTACGGCTTCCAGATCGGCAGCGCCTGTCTGGTGCAGTATTTCCACACCGGCGTCCCGCAGTTGCGGCAGCATGTTTACGACGGCAAGGTTAAGGGCGTGCGCCCCCTGACTGCCTCCCATCACAAGCAGCCTGCGCGCCGGCACATGCCCTGCGCGGTGCGCTCCGGCCGCGGCAATGGCCGCACGCACGGGATTTCCCGTAAGCACCGTCTTGCGCTGCAGAAAATACTCCTGCGGATCGGGAAACGAGATAAAAACCCTGTCCGCTATCTTTGCCAGCAGCCTGTTGGCCATGCCGGGCACACTGTTCTGTTCGTGCACGGCACAGGGCTTTTCGCGCAGCTTTGCAGCCACCATGGCGGCAAAGGCGGCATATCCGCCAAACCCGATAACCACATCCGGGTTAAAGCGGCCCACCAGCCGCATCCCTCTGGCCACCCCGGCTGTCATGGCAGCAAGAGCCAGCGGTGCCTTTAAGCCGCGCCCCATGACTCCGCGTACGGGCAGTCCTTCAAAGCGTATCCCGTGCGCGGGCACGATGCGTGCTTCAGGCCCGTAACTTCCGCCCACAAAAAGAATATCTGCGGCAGGATACTGCCTGCGTATTTCTTCGGCCACGGCCAGTGCGGGAAAGATATGCCCGCCTGTACCACCGGTTGTCAGCAGCACGCGCTTCATTGTGTACTCCCTGCGCTGCGCGAGAAATTAAGCAGCAGGCCGACACAGATAAGCGTGCCCAGCAGACTGCTGCCCCCGTAGCTCAGAAACGGCATGGGTACCCCCTTGGGCGGGGCAACCCCGAGAACAACGGCCATGTTAAGGGTGGCGCCCAGAACCAGAATCATGGTCACGCCGAAGGCTGTCAGCCTGTCGCGCAGGTCCTGCTGACGCACCGCCACGGTGAACGCTCTGTAAAAAAAGACAGCCATCATCACAAAAACCAGCGTCACGCCCAGAAATCCAAGCTCTTCGCCAACCACGGCCATTATGAAATCGTTATGCGCTTCGGGCAGAAAAAACAGCTTCTGATGTCCTGCTCCCAGTCCCACTCCGGCCACTCCGCCCGTACCCAGCGCATACAGCGACTGCACCAGCTGGTAGCCGGTGTCCAGCGCATCGGCAAACGGGTCGAGAAACGCCAGAAGACGCCGCGACCGGTAGGTGGACTGCACGATAAGCAGCCAGGCCCCCCCGCAGGCAAGCAGGGCGGAAGCCGCCAGATACACCCACCGCGTGCCGCCCGTAAGGCACATGAAAAACAGAATCATGGCCAGCACCGCAGCACCGCCGAAGTCCGGCTGCAACAACAGCAGAAAACACAGAACGCCGGTAACAAAAAACGGCGGTATGACCCCGCGGCTGAAGGTTTTCACAAGCTCCTGCTTGGCGCTGAGAAAATAGCCGAGATACAGCACCAGAGCGATTTTGGTAAATTCCAGCGGCTGAATGGAAAACGGCCCCGCAGAAATCCAGCGCCGTGCTCCGTTCACCTCTACCCCCAGCGGAGTAAGCGCCAGCACCAGCAGCAGAAAAGCCCCGAAAAGAGCCGGATACTGCATACGGTACAGTACGCCGCGCGGCAGCATGCTCAAAGCGCACATCACGGCGAGTCCGGCTCCGGCATACACAAGTTGCTTCTGAAAAAAGAAGTACTTGCTGCCGTAAAACCGTTCGGCCATGACCGCGCTGGAAGACAGCACCATCATAAGCCCGAAGCCCAGCAGTGCCAGTGCCGCCACAAGCAGCCACCAGTCGGCCGTGCGGATGCCTTCTGCCGTCTGCGCCCTTGCCATCAGTCGTCACGCTCCGCTTTCCACGCGGCCACATTCCGCTTGAAATCTTCGCCGCGTTCCTTGTAGTTGCTGTACAGGTCATAACTGGACGTGGCAGGCGACATAAGCACCACATCGCCCGGCTGTGCCATGGCCGTCATACGTCTGAACGCCGTCTGCAGGTCATGATCCCAGCTCATGGGCACCACATCCGCCCACGCGTGTTCAAAAATTTCTCTGCTGGCGCCGAACAGCCCCACGGCTTTTGCATGACGGCGGACGACGGGAATCAGCGATACAAGATCCCCTCCCTTCCATTTGCCGCCGCACAGCAGCAATACGGGCCTGTCAAAACTTTCCAGCGCCGCCTTCATGGAATCCACCGTGGTGGATTTTGAATCATTGACAAAAAGCACGCCGGCCACCTCGTCCACCTTTTCCAGCCGGTGCTCCAGCGGGGCAAACTCTTCCACCGCCTGCGCCGCCTGCAACTGCGTCACGCCGAAAGCCCGGCAGGCAAGCCAGGCTGCCTCTATGTTGGCCATGTTATGACTGCCCAGCAGCGCCGTGCGCGGAAAACGCCGCACAGCATCGAAAAACTCGCGTCGGGCCGCCAGCGCATAGCGGTCGGCAAGTTCCTCCATGCCGCTTTGCAGCACGGCCAGATCATCCGGCCCCTGCAGGGCAAACAGCCGGAACTTGGCATCAAGGTACTCCTGCATGTCAACATGGTAATCGAGGTGGTTGGCAGAAATATTTATGAGCACCGCCACTTCGGGCCGCAGTGTGGTGCATGTCTGCAGCTGAAAACTGCTGACTTCCAGCACCAGCACATCGGCGGGAGCCTCACCAGCAGCCACATCCAGCACATATTCCGACAGGGGCGTGCCTATGTTGCCCCCCAGAAAAACACGCTTGCCCGCTGCACGCAGCATAGCCGCGCACAGGCTGACGGTTGTGGTTTTGCCGCTTGTGCCGGTAACAGCCAGCACCGGACTGGTCACGCAGCGCGCAGCCAGATCAATTTCGGCCATAATTTCCGGCGGGCGGGAGGCATCAAGATACGGCAGCAGTGATGCCACCGGCACGCCGGGGCTGGGTACCAGAATATCGGCACCTGCAAACTGTTCTGCGCTGTGGCTGCCGTAGCGGCAGTCAAATCCCAGTCTAGCCGCCAGCGAGGCGAATTCGGCGGAAACACGGCTTTCGTCTTTTTCGACTATGCGGACTGACGCCCCGAGATGGTGCAGCAGACGTGCGGCAGCCGTGCCGGAACGGCCGGTGCCCACCACCACGGCCACAGCGCCGGAACGTACCGGTGCGGCGGCAGGCGCGTCGTGTGTATGCGGTATAACGGTATGCATATCTGTCTTCCCCTTCAGCGCAGCTTGAGCACTGAAAGCGCCATCAGTCCGAACACGATGGACATTATCCAGAAGCGGATAATGATTTTTGACTCGGGAATGCCTTTCAGTTCGAAATGGTGATGCAGCGGAGCCATGCGGAAAATGCGCTTGCCTCCGGTCATGCGGAAATACCCCACCTGCAGAATGACCGAGAGCGATTCGAGAACAAAAAGCCCGCCGGCCACCAGCATGATGAGTTCCTGTTTGCACAGCACAGCCAGAAAACCCAGCGCGCCGCCCAGACTCAGCGAACCCACGTCGCCCATGAACACCTGCGCGGGGTAGGCGTTGAACCACAGAAAACCCAGACCGGCACCGATAAGTGCGCCGCAGAAAACGGTCACCTCACCCATGCCGGGCACATAGGGGACCTGCAGGTATCCGGCTATCTGGCTGTGTCCTGCAATGTAGATGAAAATGGAAAAAACGATTCCCGCAACCACGGTGGGCCCTATGGCCAGCCCGTCCATGCCGTCTGTCAGGTTGACCCCGTTGGACGAACCGACCAGCACAATCATGGCAAACGGAATGTAGAACCAGCCGAGGTCCGGCTGCAGATTTTTGAAAAACGGAAACGAAAGCACGGTGGAGTACGCCGGTTCCTTGACCAGAAAATACATGGCCACAGCCGCTATGACCATCTGCCACAAAAATTTGGAACGGGCGGTAAGCCCCTGATTGGTCTTGCGCCGCAGCTTGGTATAATCATCCAGAAAGCCCACCAGACCGAAGCCGGTAAACACCAGCATGACCAGCCACAGGTACACGTTGGTCAGGTCGCCCCACAACAGCACGCTGATGATAAGGCTGAAGCCGATGAGCAGCCCGCCCATGGTGGGGGTACCCGCTTTCTGCACATGGCAGGAGACCTCTTCCTGAATGTACTGCCCGCATTTGACGCGCTTGAGCCAGCGGATAAACCGCGGGCCGATGAAAATGGTGATGAGCAGCGCCGTCAGCAGCGCCCACACCGAACGGAATGTGATGTACCGGAACACGTTGAGCAGCGGCAGTTCCGCGCTGAGCGGATACAGGAAATGATACAGCATATGCGGTTATCTCCCTTCCTGACCGTTCTGGACTGCACTGCAGAAGGCTTCCGCAAACGTCTCCAGCCTGTTGCTGCGCGATCCTTTAAACAAGACCGTGCCGGAAGCGATGCCCAGCGCACCGAAAGCACGCAGAAACGCTCCTGCATCGGCCACGGGCACAAACGGGCCGTTCCAGCCCTCGGCGTGCAGTCCTTCCTGCACATGCCCGCCGTGGTCGCCTTTCCAGAAAACGGCCGCGGGGCACGCCCTTCCCAGTGCTCTGCCGAGTTCCGTATGAGCCTGCGCGGCGGCTTCGCCCAGTTCCAGCATTTCGCCCATCACAAAGACCACAGGCTCTCCGCAGGCGTTTTCCGCCGTTGATTCCACCATGCGTCCGGCCGAAAGCGGGTTGGCGTTATAGGTGTCGTCAATGACCAGCCACCGGCCGTAACGACGGCAGTTGAACCGCTGCTGCGGCAATTCGGCAGTGCGCAGCCCTTCGGCTATTTCGGCACTGGTCAGGCCCAGTATATGGGCTGCGGCAGCAACGGCGATGACGTTTTCGGCACCGTAGGCTCCGCGGAAGGGAGCTTCGGTCTCAAATTCGCGGCTTTCCAGCCGTACACGGTACAGCCCGCGGCCTTCACCCGCCGGACCGGCATATTCGCAGAAATACGGCACTGCAGGATCCACAGCCGAAAACAGCCGCAGTTCTCCGCAGTTTTTACGGGCTTCCGCCAGCAGGTCGGGATAATCGGCACTCACCAGTCCCACACCGCCGCGCGCGATATGCTTCAGCAGACGGGCCTTGTAGTGGGCCACGCCTTTGTCGCCCAGACCGCTCAGGTGCCCCTGTCCCACATTAAGCACCACCGCCAGATCAGGGCGCAGCACGCTGCCCAGTTCATCCATGTCCGCAGCCTGACTGATGCCCGCCTCCATCACCCAGAAGCGCTCGTCGCCGGTAGCTGCCAGCATGGAAAGAGGCAACCCTATCTGATTGTTTCTGTTCAGATGATTTCTGGCTGTTGCGCCCCGCACGGAAAGCACATGGGCCAGCAGTTCCTTCACCGTGGTTTTGCCCGCGGTGCCGGTGATGCCGGTGACCACGGCAGAAGCCCCCATACGGTGGTGCAGCGCCAGCCTGCCCAGCGCCGCCACGGTGTCCGGCACGATAAGCACCGGACGGTCCTGCCTGTCCTGCATTTCATCCATGGAAAAAGGAGGTCTTTCGGCAACCACGGCGCAGGCACCTTTTTCCAGCACTTCCGCCGCAAAGGTATGCCCGTCAAACCGTTCGCCGGATATGCAGAAGAACAATTCGCCGTCGCGCACGCACCGGCTGTCGGTCTGCACACCGGAAGGCACGGTCATGTCCGCTCCGCCCAGCGTTCCCACGGCGCCCAGAGCGTCGCGTATCTGTTCCAGATTCATGCGCACGCCAAAAGCTCCCGCAGGGTTTCCTGATCACTGAAATGTATCTTTGTGGTGCCGATCACCTGATAATCCTCGTGCCCCTTTCCGGCCACCAGCACGGCATCGCCGGGGCGGGCCATTTCCACCGCCGCGGCAAGAGCCTTGCGTCTGTCGGGCTCTTCCACCACATGGTCGCACTGTGCCAGACCGGGTTTGACATCGGCCATGATGGCCACCGGGTCTTCGGTGCGCGGGTTGTCAGAAGTCAGTACCGCCACGTCTGCATGACGGCACACGGCCTGCCCCATAAGCGGACGCTTGGTACGGTCACGGTCGCCGCCGCAGCCGAACACGGCTATGACCCGCGCAAAACCTGCGGCCCGCAGCGCCCTGAGTACATTTTCCAGTGCATCCGGCGTGTGGGCATAATCGACAAACACATTGAGACCCTTGTCATTTTCTATGCGCTCCATGCGGCCGGGCACACCGGAAAAGCTTGCCAGCCCCTGCATGGCTTCAACGGGCAGCCCCATGGCCAGCCCCGCAGCCTGCACCCCTGCAAGATTGCTTGCGTTGAACGCGCCCACCAGCGGCGAACGCAGCTCCCATGTCTTCCCTTCAAAATCCATGGACAGATGCAGCCCATCGGGCCCGCTTGAAAGTATGGTGGCCTGCAGCACCTGACAGTCCGGCACAACAGTACCCTGTACCGAATAGCCCACACCGCGGCCCAGTTGCGGCAGCAGCCTGCGCCCGTACGGGTCATCGGCATTCACCGCGCAGACTTTGTCCTCGTCTGGCAGTTCAAGAAACAGTCTGGATTTTGCGCTGAAATAGGCTTCCATATCGTGGTGATAATCCAGATGGTCCTGCGTTAAATTGGTCAGCAGCGCCGCGGCAAAACGAGCGCCGGAAACCCGCTGCTGGTCGAGTGCATGTGATGAAACTTCCATGAAGGCGGCTTCGACGCCCGCATCGCGCATGTCCGACAACATGGAATGCAGTTCAACGCAGTCGGGCGTGGTCATGGGCGCGGCTTCGTCGTGCCCCGGCCAGCGGAAATTCACGGTGCCCAGCAGACCGGTGACGTGCCCGGCAGTGCGGAAAAGATGGTCCAGCAGATAAGTACATGTTGTCTTGCCGTTGGTTCCCGTGATGCCCACAAGCGGAAACCCCGTATCGGCAGTATCATAGCGTGCGGCAGCCAGCAGCCCCAGAGCCGTGCGCGGGTCTTCGGCCACAACCACGGCCGCGCCGCCGGTCTGCACCGGCACGCTGCAGGGTCTGCAGACCACATATGACGCTCCGCGCTCAAGCGCATCGGCAATAAACGCCCCGCCGTCCACGGAAGACCCCGGCAGGGCCACAAAGACATCGCCCTGCCGTACTTTCCGTGAATCAATACGGATGTTCAGCAGTCCGGCGCGCACCGCTGCGGCAAGCGCGTCGAATGAGAGTGTGCTTTTCATGGTCAGGACTGCTCCATAACCCACAGTACGTACTGTGATTCTGTTATATTATCCGGCCACGGCGACCCTGCCGCGGGCTGCTGCCGCACAACGGTGCCCCCGTGCCCTTTAATTTCCGGTATAAGCCCCTTACGGGCAAAAACTTCCACGGCGCTGCGCAGGCTGCGCCCCACCACATCCGGTACCACGGTCAGATCATCCGCGGCGGCCACAACGGCCGAAGGCCGCCCGAAGGAACCGGCAACAGGCATGACACGTCCGGAAACCTCGGGAGCGTCTGCCGAAGCCAGACCGCCGGCATCCGCCGGAGATTCGGGCAGCAGTCCGAGGTAGGCCCACGTTCTGCTGACAACAGATTTGAAAACCGGTGCCGCCACCACACTGCCGTAGTGGCTCTTGCGCGGGTTATCCACTGTGACCACCACAATGTGGCGGGGATTGAGCGCCGGAACCAGCCCCACAAACGAAGCCACATATTCGTCGCCGTAGCCGCTGCCGCTTCTGCTGGCTTTCTGGGCTGTGCCGGTTTTGCCGCCCACGTCCAGACCGGCTATATCGGCATGCCGCCCTGTTCCGTCGCCTTCCACCACCTCGCGCAGCATGGCCAGCACCGCGGCTGACGTCTGCTCCGAAAAAATTCTCTCTCCACGGGGCTGGTTCTGCCCGCCGTCGTCCACCAGCCGCAGCGGTCTGGTTACGCCGCCGTTGGCCAGAGCCAGATACGCTTTGGCCAGCTGAGCTCCTGTGACGGCAAACCCCTGACCGAACGACGCGGCAGCCAGATCTACTTCGCGCCATTCACCCGGCGACCGGATTATACCGCGCCCCTCGCCGGGCAGCGGCACGTCGGGACGCCTGCCGAACCCCAGTCTGTCAAGGTAGTCGTAGTATCTGGCGGCGCCCATCTCCAACCCTATCTTGGCCATGCCGATGTTGCTGGAGTAACGCAGCACTTTATCCACGGTAAGCCACTGATGCCGCTTGGTATCGCGGATGGTCACATCGTGCAGCTTCCAGCGGCCGTTTTCGCAGAAGAAAAGACTGTCCGGCTGCACCAGCCCGTCTTCCATGGCCGCGGCAATCAGAAAAGGCTTTACGGTGGAACCGGGTTCCAGCGCATCCATGGCCAGCCGGTTACGCCACATGGAGGGCGCATAGCCTTTGTAGGCGTTGGGGTTGAACGGCGGGTACTCCGCCCAGGCCAGAATGTCGCCCGTGGGCACGTCCACCACCAGACAACCGCCCCAGGCCCCCTCATAACGGCGCACCGCGGCAGCCAGTGCATCTTCTGCAAAAAACTGTATCTGGGCATCCAGCGTCAGCCGCAGGGTTTTGCCTTTCAGCCCTTCGGCAAAGCCCGCACCGTCCATATACAGACGCCGTCCCGCCGCATCACGCTGCACCACCTGTCTGGTGCTCTGACCGGTCAGATACTCGTCAAAAGCCAGCTCCAGCCCTTCCAGCCCCTTGTCATCGGTACCCACAAACCCCAGCAGCCTGCCGGCAAGCTGACGGTAAGGATACAGGCGGCTGTATTCCGTGGTCAGATAAACGCCCGGCACACCGGCACGGCGGATGCGCGCCGCGGCCTTGTCATCCACTTCGCGGGCCACCCACACAAAAGAACTGCGGCGCGAGACCTTGGTCAGCATTTCCGCATAGGTTCTGCCCAGCGCATTAGCCAGCACGCGGGCGGCTTCTCTGCGGTCGGCCACTTCCACGGGGCGTACAAAAACAGATTTGAAATCGGCACTGCGTGCAAGCACAAGTCCGTTTCTGTCCAGAATATCGCCGCGCTGGCCCGTGACCAGTTCTGTGGCATGATGCTGTCTGCTGGCCATAGCCGCCAGCCGGGGACCGTCAATGAGCTGGACATACCATGCGCGGGCCCACAGCCCCGCCCACAGCAGTGCAAAAACCGCCGCAACGGACACAAGCCGTATACCGCTTCTGTCCTTTGGAGGACTGGCGGGTACGGCTTTCGGCTGGCGCTTCAGCTTTTTGTTCGCGGCAGTTCTGCTTTTCAACACCGCCTGTTTCTCCTGCTCATGCTCCGGCTGTGCCTGCGCACCGCCGGTACGGCCTCCCCCCGTTCAGAAAATTTCAGCTCCGTGCGCGGCACCCCTCTCCCCGGATACCTGCCGCCCGCGCTACTCTTCCAGCCTGCGTATCTGGCCCGGTCTTGCGGGCCCCAGCCCCAGACCTTCCGCCAGTTCGCGCAGCCGGTAGGGCGAAAGCAGGTTGTCCCGCTCCGCCTCCAGCTTGGATGCATGACTCTGCTTGCTGTCCAGTTCCACCTGCAGCTTTTTGAGTCCGTAGGCCATGTCCACCCGCTCCACATTCAGCCACACCAGTGTCAACCCCAGCACCAGTCCGCTGATGAGCGAAAGCACCATGCCCAGTATCCAGCTTCCGTATTTCTGCATAACAACGCCTTAAATCCGCTCCGCGGCACGCAGCTTGGCGCTGGAGGCCCTGCTGTTGGCCTGCAGCTCCGCCTGCCCCGCGGTCACCGGTTTGCGGGTCAGCACATTGACCCGCGGCTTTTTGCCGCACACGCACACGGGAATATGCCTGGGGCACAGACAGCCCTTGGCTTCATCTCTGAATGCGTTTTTGACCAGCCGGTCTTCCAGTGAATGAAAGGTGATCACCACAATGCGTCCGCCGGGATTCATCCTGTCGACGATGGCGGCAAGAAAGGTCTCCAGTTCCTCCAGCTCTCCGTTCACGGCCATGCGCAGCGCCTGAAACGTGCGCGTTGCCGGATGGTTGCGGGATTTTGCCCGCCATTTTGCCGGATAGGCGCTTTCCACCACCTCGGCCAGACGGGCCGTGGTTTCTATGGGATTGCGGGCACGCGCGTCCACGATGGCCCGGGCTATCCTGCCCGCCATGGGATCTTCGCCGTACGTGCTTATGATTTCCTTAAGACGCTCCACGCTGCCTGTGTTCACCAGCACACCGGCAGACGGCATATCACCGGAAGGGTCCATGCGCATGTCCAGCGGGCCGTCAGCGTAAAAGCTGAATCCGCGGGAAGGAGTGTCTATCTGCATAGAGGAAACACCGATGTCTATCAGCGCCCCGTCCAGCCCGGTCCAGCCAATTTCGTCCATGATGGCGGCAAACTGACTGTAACAGGCATAGCGGGTGGTCACGCGGTCGCCGAAAGGAGCAAGCCTTCCGGATGCGGCGGCAAGCGCCTCGCGGTCACGGTCCAGCCCCAGCAGCCAGGCATCTCCGCCGCAGCGGTTCATTATCGCTTCGCTGTGTCCGCCAAGACCGAGCGTACCGTCCAGATACCGCCCGCCCCTGACCGGCGAAAGATAATGCAGCACCTCGTCCAGCAGCACAGGAACATGAGCTGTGTACTGATGCCGGTTGTTGTCATGCCCGTTGTCTGCCGTCACAAGTCGCCTCGCATTGTACTGTTGCCTCAGATGGGAAAATCCACACCGCTTTCCGCCAGTTCGTCCGTCACGTCCCCGAAGTCCTGACCTATCACCGCTTCGAGTTCTTCTTCGCTCCAGATTTCAAACCGGCTGCCCTGCCCCACGATCACCACTTTTTTCGTGATGCCCGCGTATTCCATATGCGCTCTTGAAAGTTTGACCCGGCCTTGTTTGTCCACGCAGAGTTCTTCCACTCCGCCTATGACCAGCCGCCTGAAGTCACGCATTTTGCGCGAAGGATTTTTTATGCGGGCAAAACCCGCCTCAAACTTTTCCCAGTCTTCGGGGGTATAGGCCACAAGACAGCCGTCAAACGTGGTAAGGGACACCCTGCCTTCGGGGCTAACCGCGAGTAATGCATCGCGAACCTCCGGAGGGAGCATCAGCCGGCCCTTAGGGTCCAGACTGCGATATGAACGTCCCTTGAAACTCATACTGCGTCCTCTACCACGTTTTACCACACTTTACCACCCCATCTATTATATGTTGGCGTGTGTCAATGAGTGCGCGTGATTTTTACAGAAAAGAGAACGGCAGAATGAATCAAGACGCTTGACAAGCGCTGGCAATTGAAAAAGAATCGGCCTTATGAGAACGAAAATAATCGCAACAGTGGGCCCTGCCTCTTCGGGCCGGGAAACCCTCTCACGGCTGATTCAGGCCGGAGTACGCATATTCCGGCTCAATTTTTCACATGGTGACGCCTCGCAGTTTGTTGATTTGATTGCTCTCATGCGACAGCTGGAGGCGGAATACCAGACACCCATAACCCTGCTGCAGGATCTTTCCGGCCCTAAAATCCGTATAGGTGAACTGCCGGACGGCGCCCTGACGCTGGCAAAGGACGACCGTATCCTGCTGGGCATTCCCGGCAAGGCGGCGGCAGACGGATTACCCTTCGTTCCGTTCACGCACAAGACAATTCTTGACGGCATGGAACCGGGCGACAGGGTGGTGCTGAGCGACGGCGGACTGCAGTTCCATGTGGAAAGCAAGGTCGGCCCCGATCTGTTCTGTCTGGTGGCAAACAACAGCGGTATCATAACCTCGCGCAAGGGCCTTGCCCTGCCGGGCAAGCCTATCCACCTGGCCGCCCTGACCGAAAAAGACAAAAAAGATCTGCAGGACGGGCTGCGCATGGGCGTGGATGCCGTGGCGCTTTCGTTTGTGCAGACGCCCGAAGATGTGGCCGAAGCCAAGGCACTCATCAAGGCGGCAGGCCGCAACGTGCCTGTAATTGCCAAACTGGAACGGCGCAACGCCGTGGACAGGCTGGAAGAAATTCTGGAAGTGACAGACATTGTCATGGTGGCCCGCGGCGATCTGGGTGTGGAATGCCCCCTGCCCGAGCTGCCCGCCATGCAGAAGCGCATCATCCGCGCCTGCAACCGCAAGGCAAAACCGGTTATCGTTGCCACGCAGATGCTGCTTTCCATGGTCAACAGCCCCAGCCCCACCCGCGCCGAAACCACTGACGTGGCCAACGCGGTGCTGGACGGTGCCGACTGCGTGATGCTGTCGGAAGAAACGGCCATGGGCAACTTCCCTGTGGAGACGGTTCAGTTCATGCGGCAGATAGTCCGCGCGGCCGAAGAGCTGCATCTGGAGCAGTCTTCTGTGCTGCCCCCGCTTGATGAGCAGAAGACACCTGATTTTCTGGCCTATTCCGCATGTCTGCTGGCCGACAAGACCTGCGCGGGTGCCATAGTGGCACACAGCATGTCCGGCAGCGCGGCACGGGTGCTATCCGCCCGCAGACCCCGTCAGACCATCCATGCGCTTACTCCCGATGACGAAGCGCTGCGCTTCCTCAACTTTTCATGGGGCGTATGGCCCCACAAGGTTGATGAAACACTGCCGGGTCATCTTGAGCGTGCCGAACTCTTTGTGGACAACGCGCCGCAGTTTGAAGACGGGGCCGAAGTGGTGATAACAGCAGGACAGCCCAAGCCCGGTGAAAACCCCCGCGGCACCAACCTGGTAAAAATATACAGAAAATAGAACATGAGCGCGGTAAAATCGACCATACCTGACAATATTTCGGAAGAATATTATCAGATCAGTATCGAGATTCTGAACAGCTTCCCGAAGTACAGGCCGCCGCTCGACCTGTTCCGCTTTCGAGAAGACATCGCACAGCTCCAGCCGCTCTTCCGCAAGGGAGAGCGGCTTTCCAACGAGAATATAGAACAGCTGCGCGAACTGTGCATCGGCGGCGATGTCTTTGTGGCGCGGTCAGACAGGGCCATCTACTCCAAGCACATCATCAAGCAGCTTGATCTGGTACTGGTGGATGACAACCTGAAACCAGCAGAAGTGGCCGAAATCTGCATAATGGCACTGGGCCAGCGGCTGAGCGATTTTCTGGAGCAGCCGGTTAAACCGGTCTTTGATCTCTTTTACCGCGATGTCATGGTATTTACGGAATACATATGGCAGGACAGACACCGCCTGCGGTCTTTCATGCGCCGCGTCAGCCGCACCCACACGCTGGTCAGCCACTCGCTGAACACGCTTTTTGTGGGGCTGTGGCTGCTGCTCGAAACTGACGCCACCCTCAAGCGCCGCCTGCTGGACAGGGCCGCGCTGGCGCTGCTGCTGCACGATCTCGGTATGGCAAAGGTGCCGGCGTTCATCCTTTCCAAAACCACTCCTCTCAAGCTGGAAGAACGCGACAAAATAACGCCGCACCCGCTTATCGGCGCAAAGATAATGCATAAGCTGGGGCTGGCCTTTGACGAAATGCGGCAGGCGCAGATGGAACACCACGAACGGCTGGACGGTTCGGGCTATCCGCAAAAGCTCGGAGCCGACCGCGTCAGCCGCATGGGCCGCATTGCCGCCGTGGCTGATTCCTTTTCCGCCATGATCTGTCAGCGCCCTTACGCCAAAGCCATGGATCCCATGACCGCGGCCGCGCATCTGGCCAAAGACAGACAGAAATACGACCCCAAATACACTGCCAAACTGCAGACCGCCGTGGCCCAGAACCTTTTTGAGCCTCCCGCGCAAACCAGTCCCCCCGCAGCCTGACAGACAAGCGCCGTCCGCGGCGCTTGTTTTTTTACTGCCCGCGTAAAGGGTACGCCCCAAAACGCACCCGCCCGGTACCGCCGGACCGGAGCCGGCACCCGCAGCAAACCGGCTGCCCCAGACAGACTGCCCCAGACAGGCTGCGGCCTCCGGCACCAACGCCCCGCTACAATCCCAGCACACGGTACAGGGCAGTCATATCCATGCTGCTCCTGACCACGGCCGCCAGTCTGTCCAGCGCGCCGTCAATGCTGTATGGGGCCACCACCCGTCCCACCGGTTCCAGTCCGGCGCGGCGGCGCAGCGCATCCAGAAACGCGCGGCGAAAATCGTCTTCATCAAAAATACCATGCAGATAGGTTCCCCAAACCGCACCGTCAGTGTCGCCCAGTCCCAGCGGAGCACCGCTGTCATCGCGCAGCACTGTCCGCACAGGCCCGTTTGCGGTGGTGCTTCCGTGATGAATCTCGTACCCGCTCACACGGCATCCCGTATCGCAGTGAAGCCCCGCAGTGCGGGCCAGCGTTTTATGCCGGCCCATCACGGTTTCCACAGGCAGCAGCCCCAGTCCTTCGCGGCTGCGGGCGCCGGACTCCACACCGTGCGGGTCGGTTACTGATGTTCCCAGCATCTGAAAGCCCCCGCAGATGCCTACCACGGGACATCCTGCCCCGGCGAGAGCACGGATGCGGGCCCCCATGCCGCTATTTTCCAGCGCTGCCAGATCGGCCAGCGTGTTCTTACTGCCGGGAACAATAAGCAGATGCGGCATTCCGCAGGCGTCCAGCGCCTCCGCAGTACCTGCCACCCGCAAGCGCACGTCGGGTTCCGCGCGCAAAGCGTCCACATCGGTAAAGTTGGAGATGTGCGGCAGGTCGACAAGTACCGCTTCCAGCATTCCGTGCGGCCAAACACTTTCCGGCATGCCGCCACAGGAACCGCGCAGAGCCTCTTTGAAGGAAACGGAATCCTCTTCGGGCAGTCCCAGACCGGAAACATACGGCACCACACCGTAAAACGGGCAGCCGGTGCGTTCCGTCACATACGTCAGAGCGGATTCGAGCAGCGAGGCGTCACCGCGGAACATGTTCAGCACAAAACCGGCCACAAGATCGCGTTCCCAAGGGTCCAGCAGTTCCCATGTGCCCACCAGCGCGGCAAAGACTCCGCCGCGGTCGATGTCACCGGCAATCAGCACCCGGGCCTGTGCATGGCGTGCCATGGCCATGTTCACTATGTCGTGCTGCTTCAGGTTGATTTCGGCGGGGCTGCCGGCCCCTTCCAGCACCATCACGTCATGTTCGTCCGCCAGCGAATCATATGCAGCGCAGGCCCGGGCAAAAGCCTGCGGTTTATAGGCCATATATTCGCGCACCCGCATGTTGCCCACCGGCCTGCCCATGACAATGACCTGAGACCCCGTATCGGAACTGGGTTTGAGCAGCACCGGATTCATGCGCACGTCAGGTTCCAGCCGGCACGCCGCCGCCTGAACGGCCTGAGCGCGCCCGATCTCAAGACCGTCGGGGGTCACAAATGAATTGAGTGCCATGTTCTGCGACTTGAAAGGCGCCACAGACAGACCGTCCTGCAGCAGAATACGGCACAGGGCCGCAGTGAGGATACTTTTACCTGCATTGGAGCAGGTGCCCTGAATCATCAGCGCCGGAGTGCGGCTGCGTGAGACAGAAACGGAAAACGTTTTTTGCGCCAAGGTGCTCATCCGAAGGCAGATACAGCATTTCCACGAGGCTTGCCAGCGTTTCCGGCTGCCGGTGCATGCGGCGGCTGCAGCTTATTATTGACAATGGCGCATTTCCGTGCAGCATAAAAGATAACAGGATACTACCATGCGCATTCTTATTCTGGCCAAAGATACCGAGGAAGCAGCCCCCTACAGGGCCGTACTGCAAACGCTCCGCGTGGAAGCGCACGAGGTGCACGATACGCAGGCGGCGCTGGAAGCGCTGCGTGAAAAACCGTTCAACGGCGTACTGATCGACATGCCCACACTGCTGCGCATGGCGGGCAAAGGCCGCAACGAACTGCAGAATATTCTGAGCCTGTACCCCTGTCTGCACGCCCGTCCGGACAAGCAGACAGGCATCATCATTCTGGGACAGGAAGGTGACCCGCATGAAAACGTGCGCCGGTTTATAGAAACGCGTTGCAAAAACTTTTCCCCGCGCACCATCCGGCGCGATGCACGCCTCGACGTCCATTTCAACATCCTCATGTCCACGTCTGCCCTGTTTACTCCGCAGACCACGGTAAAAACATGCACCATGAACATTTCTGTTCTGGGCTGCTTTGTTTTTTCCGTGGCGGTATGGCAACCGGATACGCAGGTGTGGATACAGTTTGTCGATCTGGAGGACAAAACACCGGTGGTGGCAAAGGTGTGTCAGGTACAGCGCTGGGGTAAGGGGTGCAAAATCCCCGGCGTGGGGCTTGAATTTCTGTCACTTACCGACAACCAGATTGCCGGCCTGCAGAACAGCTTTGCCCAGCAGGCAGAAGACCCGGCCCCCCGCGGTCAGTAGCACCGGCTCCGCAACGCCTTGCCGCCCTGCTTTCCATCACGTATACTGCGGCCGTTTCTTCTGTTTATGATAATATTTCAAGCTGCATATACGAGGCCGCGTCATGAAAAGCCCCCTGCGCACGGTGTCTGTCATCATACTGGTTCTATTTGCCCTGCTGGCGGGTGCCGCCGGTATATTTGTGGCCACATTCGACCCCAATGATTACAAAAGCCTCATCACACGCGAAGTGCAGAAAGCCACGGGCCGCACTCTGGTGCTCACCGGCACGCTGGAACTGTCGCTCTTTCCGTGGATAGGCATCAGCACCGGCCCGCTGCTGCTGGGCAACCCCGCCGGCTTCGGCGAAGACGCCTTTCTCAGGGCCGAAGACCTGCAGTTGCATGCCCGGCTGCGCCCTCTGCTGCACGAAGAACTGCACATAGACAGAGTGGTGCTGTCGGGTGTTTCGGTCCACCTCATGCGCAATGTCAAGGGTGCGCCTAACTGGCTGTTTTCACCGGCCGGCAATGCTCTGCCCCCCGCCGGAACAGACACCGCACCATCCGGCGCGTCTCAGGCCGCTGCGGGAGCCGGTCTGGCCGCGTTCAGCGTGCAGTCGGTACAGGTGCGCGATGCCTCGGTACAATACACTGACATGCAGACCGGTCTTGCGGCGGCCGCCACCGGCATATCACTTACCACCACTGCCATCGCCCCCGGCAGGACATCGGACATCAGCCTTGAAGGAAACTGGCTGCTGACCAGCCCTGACATGCAGGGCACGGCCTCGCTGACCACCCGTCTGGAGCTGGGCGAAACGCTGGAAACCGTAACCGCAGCCGGCACCAGCCTGCGCATCACGGCTTCGGGGCCGTCGGTCCCTTCCGGCAGGGCCACTCTGGAAGCCGCGGGCGATCTGCGCTTCAACATGCCGGACATGACTGTCACGGCAAACGGTCTGCGCATCAGCACCATGGACTCGACGCTCACAGGCACGATTTCGGCCGACCTGATGCGCAATGCGGTGCAGGTATCGATCCATGCGGAATCGCCCCTGCGCCGCACGCTGGAACAGCTGGGCATGCCGCTGCAACTGCCGGATGATACAGCCCTTGCACTGCAGGCAGATATCAATCTGACCGCAGCAGCCGACAGGCTGACCGTGCACAGGCTGACGGGGCGTCTCGACAAGACCGCCTTTTCCGGCAATGCCACGCTGGTGCCGGGAGTGTCCCCTGATATCCGGTTTGCGCTGGCCGCAGACAAGGTGAATCTGGACATGTACCTGCCGCAGGAACAGAGCATGAAAAACGCCGAGCCGCAGCAGACCGGCAAGTCGGCGTCCGGCAAGCCCGCGTCCGGCAAAGCTGACCGGCGGCAGAGCACCATGCCCGGCACTGCACCCGCTGCACAGTCTGTTGCGCCGCAAGCCGGCGGAACAGACACCACCGGCGCTGACGCCGCATCTCGCGAACGGCTGCGCAGGCTCCGGCTGGACGGCAACGTGAGCATAGGCACACTGCAGGCCCGCGGGCTGGAAGTGACCGGCCTGACTGCCCGTGCCCTCGCCGCTGACGGCGTACTGCGCATCGACCCGCTGGACATGGCAGCTTACGGCGGACGCGTGACCCTGAGCGCCGGTGCAGACACCACCGCCGCCCTGCCGGTTGTGCGCGGCGCACTGCACGTTTCCGGTCTGCAGGTGGAACAACCCGTGACCGTGCTGGCGGGCAGAAAGCTGCTTTCAGGCATACTGCAGACCAGAATGAACGTTCAGGGAAAAGGCCTGCAGTGGGCTGCCCTTGCGCCGTCGCTGTCCGGCAACGGATCGGTGTCACTCACCGAAGGGGTTGTACACGGCGTACAGATAGTTCCCGCGGAAGCCTCGTCCCACCTGCGGCAGGAAAGTCAGGTCAAACGTCTGGACAAGGCCGCCAGACAGCAGCGTTTCGACAGCCTGACCGGCACATTTGACATTGTTTCCGGCAGGGTGACAAACAATGACATGAAACTCACCTCCTACGACCTGAGCGGCACGGGGGCGGGCTGGGCCGATCTGCCGTCGGGCACCGTGAACTATCAGGCCCGACTGCATGTAACAGGGCTGCCCGTTATTCCCGTCAGCATCACAGGGCCGCTTGCAGCGCCGTCATACGGGCTGGATGTGGCCGGATTTACAGGAAACATTTTAAAAGGTGTCGGCAACCTGCTGAAAAAACCGGCCGATACCGGAATTGAAACGCTGGAAGATGTGGGCGGTCTGCTACGGCAGATGTTCGGCAGACCCGCTTCAAGGTAGCAGACACCGCCGCGCAGTCTTTTACATCGCGGCGGACAAACAAGGAGAACACCCATGTCCGTCACACCGGCCGGCATGCCGGCAGAAGGTTCGCCCGCCCCCGATTTCGCACTGGCAGACAAGGACGGAACCACGCATACCCTGCAGTCTTTCAACGGCAGGTGGCTTGTGCTGTATTTTTACCCGCGGGCAAACACCCCCGGCTGCACGCCCGAAGGCAAAGACTTCACTGATCTGCTGCCGCGGTTTGAGGCGCTGGGCTGCACCGTGGTTGGTGTCAGCCCTGATTCGTTGAAATCGCTGTGTAATTTTGCGCAGAAACAGGAACTTGCCGTTACGCTGCTGTCCGACAAGGAAAAAGATGCGGCCTCTGCATACGGTGTTTACCGCATGAAAAAGAGCTACGGCAAAGAATCGCCGGGCATTGTGCGGTCCACATTTCTCATCGACCCGGCAGGCATACTGCGCCGCGTATGGTCGCCCGTAACCGTGGACGGTCATGCCGCCGCAGTACTGGACGCACTGGAACTCCTTGCGGATTCATAGGTTGCGGTTATCCGCCTTGACAGGTGGCTCCCCCGTTGTTACCGCTTCAGGCAGTCATAAGACAACCTTCCGGGCTGTCTGCATGATGCGGACGGCGCTGCCGGCCTGTCATCCATGGCCCTGCTCCACGGGAGAAACGCATGAATCTGGCACACAGAGAGGCCGAAATTCTGGCCACCATCATAGAGCGCTACATCGCCACGGCCGCCCCAGTGGGGTCTGTTTCCGTGGCCAGACGCTCCGGCCTGCGGCTTTCCGCCGCCAGCATGCGCAATACCATGGCCGAACTGACTGACAAGGGGTATCTTTCGCAGCCGCATGCCTCGGCGGGACGCATTCCCACAGCGCGCGGGTTCCGGCTGTATCTTGACGCACTGCTCAAAACGCGGCCCCTTTCCCGCGACGAGCGTTCAGCCATTCTCAACGAACTGACAACCCACGGACTGGAAATATCCGACATGCTGCGCGAGGCTTCGCGCATGCTTTCGGCACACTCACGTCAGGTGGCCGTTGTGCTGGCCCCCAGCAGAGACGAAGTGCGCTGGCATACCATTGATTTTGTTAAAATCAGTGACACGCTGGTGCTCACCGTACTGGTACTGGAAGGCGGGCTGGTGCGCAATCATGTGCTGAGCGTGGAAACACCGGTAACGCAGGACGAACTGGTACGCTACGGCAACTACCTGAATGAATACTGTAAAGGGCTTACGCTGTCTCAGGCACGGGTGCGTGTGGCGCGCGAACTGCAGGCGGCGGAAGCGCATCTTGAAGCGCTGTATTTCCGCGCTCTCGGACTGGCCCGACTGGCTTTCGAGCATATGGACGACGACCGCGAGGTCTTTGTCAACGGTACGCTGAACATGCTTGATCAGGCGGAATTTACAGACCATACCCGCATACGCGACATGCTGGCGCTGCTTGAAGAACGCAACAGCATTCTGGAACTGCTGGACAAAGCCATACTGAGCGATTCGGTGACGGTCAGCTTCGGACAGGAAGACGAAAACGAAGGCACCGCGCCTCTGGGGTGCAGCGTGGTTTCCGCCCCGTACGGGGGACTGCAGCAGGCCTCTCCCGCAGGGGTTGTCAGCGTGCTGGGCCCGCTGCGCATGAACTACCGGCAGGTACTGCCGGTAGTTGACTGTATCTCAAAGACCCTTACTACATTGTTGCAGGACAGGTTCGGCACCGAACATTCGGACTGAGCCGCAGCCGCCCTGCTGTTCTGAAACGTGCCCGCTCCGGCGGGGGCGTTCTGTACGCGCATCATGACGGCTATGCCGATGTTTTGAATATAAAGGAGATTCTTCAAAAATGGCGAACGACGAAACCCGTGACATACCTGCAGAAAACGAAGAACTGGCTGCCGAAGCCGCCCGCGGTGCGGAGCAGGAGGCGGCACAGGGCGCCGCTGACGCGCTGACCGGCGAAGAAGTGGCAGCCCTGTGCAGGGAACGAGTCTGTCCGGCATGTGACGAACACCAGAAGGCCGAAGACATCCGCCTGCGTGCACTGGCCGAGCTGGAAAACGTGAAAAAACGGCTGGAACGCGAACGTGAAGAACATCTGAAATATGCCGCGGAAAAAGTGCTTTCCGACCTGCTGCCCACTCTTGACCACCTTGACCTTGCCCTGCAGTACGGTTCATCCGACCCCGCCTGCAAAAACATGGCAGTGGGTGTGGAAATGACCCGCAAGCTCTTTCTGGACGCGCTGGCAGGTCACGGCCTGCAGCCCGTGGGCGAAAAAGGCCAGCCCTTTGACCCCGCTCTGCACGAGGCCGTAAGCAAGGAAGAGGCTCCCGGCACGGAATCAGGCACCATCATCGCCGTCATGCAGCGTGGATACCGCCTCAAGGAGCGCCTGCTGCGCCCCGCCAAAGTCACTGTCAGCGCCTGATCCGCGCTGTTCCGTCCGGTCACTTCCCGCAAAGACTCATACAGTTTCAACACCGCGGCCTGCGGTGCGCACTGACGCACCGCAGGCCGCGCTTTATTCCGGCTGCCGGTTTTCAGCTTCCGCGGCACTGGGCCGCGCCATATCCGCTGCGCTGCCGCCATACGTCCCCCGCCCCGCACCACAGCTCTTTCCGCCATACACCGCAGCGGACAGGTTCCGGCAGACTTCCGGCCCGCAGCCTGCGTCGGGCTGGCATAATTCGCACAAACAGCGTATGGCTGATAAAAAGCTCTCATCCGGAGGTCGCCATGAACGCAGCTACCGCACCGCTGGACCGCATACACAGCTTTATCGCCGCGTACACCGCACGGCACGTGGAAGACGTGGTCGCGTGCTATGCCCCTTCTCAGGCCATTGCCGCCATCGGCACCGACAGAGAACAGAACTACGTGGGCCCCGATGCCATGCGCCAAGGGCTGGCCACCGACTTTCTGTCATTCGACAGGGCGGAAATAGACATAGTATGGCACCATGCCGGAACAGAAGGCGACACCGGCTGGGTGGTGGCCGCCTGCCGTGCGCTGTTCGCCCTCGGACAGGAAGAGGTGCATGTGGCCCTGCGCCTGTCCGCAGTACTCAAGTGCTATGACGGCAACTGGCTGCTGCTGCAGACGCACTTTTCCTTTCCTTCTTAGCGGGCAGCCGCGGCATACCGTGCAGGCCCTGCAATACCGGCATGTTAGGGCAGGCCCTGTTTGCGAAACAAAAAGCGGCATTTCCTCAACATGCCGTATACACGGCATATATTCCGCCAAAAACACGTCAACATCCCGCTTTTGTGCAAAAAAAAAGCATCCCGCCCCTTGCCCGTCTGAAAAACAGTCTTAATTTTCCCTCGAAACGAAAAATTCACCGCCGCAGAGCCGGCAGATTCAATATCGATCTCTTGAGGAGGATTAGTATAATGGGCAAGATTATTGGTATCGACCTTGGGACCACCAACTCCTGTGTCTACATCATGGAAGGCAAGGACCCCAAGTGCATCACCAACCCCGAAGGCGGACGCACCACACCTTCCGTGGTGGGCTTTACCGACAAGGAACGCCTTGTGGGTGACATTGCAAAACGTCAGGCCGTGACCAACCCCGAACGCACGGTTTTTGCCATCAAGCGTCTGATGGGCCGCAAGGCCGACGCCCCCGAAGTGGCCCGCTGGAAGGAACATTCCCCCTACCAGATCGTGGCAGGTCCCAACGGCGACGCCTATGTGGAAATCGAAGGCCGCAAGTACAGCCCCGCCGAAGTTTCCGCCATGGTGCTGGCAAAGCTGAAAGCCGACGCGGAAGCCTATCTGGGCGAAACCGTGACCGAAGCCGTCATCACCGTGCCCGCTTACTTCAACGACTCGCAGCGCCAGTCCACCAAGGACGCAGGCCGCATAGCCGGTCTTGATGTCAAACGTATCATCAACGAACCCACGGCTGCTTCGCTGGCATATGGTTTTGACAAAAAAGCCAACGAAAAAATCGCCGTATTCGACCTCGGCGGCGGCACTTTCGACATTTCCATTCTGGAAGTGGGCGACAACGTGGTTGAAGTGCGCGCCACCAACGGCGACACCTTTCTCGGCGGCGAAGACTTCGACCAGCGTGTCATCAACTACCTTGTGGAAGAATTCCGCCGCGAAAACGGCATAGATCTTTCCCGCGACCGCATGGCTCTGCAGCGTCTGAAGGAAGCAGCAGAAAAAGCCAAAAAAGACCTTTCCACCTCCATGGAAACGGAAATCAACCTGCCGTTCATCACTGCCGACCAGACCGGTCCCAAGCACCTGATGATCAAGCTTTCGCGCGCAAAGCTGGAAAAGCTGGTGGAAGATCTGGTGGAACGCACCATCGAACCCTGCCGCAAAGCACTGTCCGATGCCGGTCTTTCCGCTTCTGAAGTGGACGAAGTGGTTCTGGTGGGCGGTATGACCCGTATGCCGCTGGTGCAGAAAAAAGTTGCTGACTTCTTCGGCAAGGAACCCAACCGTTCCATGAACCCCGATGAAGTTGTCTCCATGGGTGCAGCCATTCAGGGCGGCATTCTGGCAGGTGACGTCAAGGACGTGCTGCTGCTCGACGTGACCCCGCTTTCGCTGGGTATCGAAACTCTGGGCGGAGTGTTCACGCGCCTTATCGAGCGCAACACCACCATTCCGACCAAGAAGAGCCAGACATTCACCACCGCCGCGGACAACCAGCCTTCGGTGTCCATCCATGTGATGCAGGGTGAACGTCCCATGGCGTCCGACAACATGACTCTGGGCCGCTTTGAACTGACCGGCATTCCCGCCGCACCGCGCGGTATGCCTCAGATTGAAGTCAGCTTCGACATTGACGCCAACGGTATTGTAAACGTTTCCGCTAAAGACCTCGGCACCGGCAAAGAGCAGTCCATCCGTATCACTGCTTCTTCCGGTCTTTCCGAAGACGAAATCCAGAATCTGGTCAAAGAAGCGGAAGCGCATGCCGATGAAGACAAAAAGAAGAAAGAACTCATCGAAGCCCGCAATCAGGCCGACTCGCTTATCTACACCACCGAAAAGTCGCTGAGCGACCTTGGTGACAAGCTGGAAGCCGACCTGAAAAAGGAAATCGAAGACAAAACCGCAGCGCTGAAGACCGCCATGGAAGGCAGCGATGTGGACGCCATTAAAAAGGCTACCGACGAGCTTTCGCAGGCATCGCACAAGCTGGCTGAAAAGCTGTATGCACAGCAGCAGGCCGGTGCTCAGGGTGCCGCAGGCGCAGAAGCCGGAGCCGGTGACGCCGGAGCAAAGGCATCTCAGGACGAAGATGTGGTGGATGCCGACTACACCGAAGTAAAGAACTAGCGCGGGGTGACGCGCTCCGGCCTTGCATTCCGGCCGGAACATGATTAGCTTGGCCTGATCCGCATTTCCGCGGGTCAGGCCTTTTTCATGACCGATATCATCCAGGCCTCTTTTTATTCTGAAAGCCGGACTCCGCTGCCGGCAGAAACCTTACGGACAGCTACTCCGATGCGCCATACCCCATTCTTCCGCCGGTCCGCCTTTGTCGCCGCCATGCTGATGGCGGCCATGATCGCCTTTTCATCCGGCTGTGTTTCAAAAAAGGTTCTTACCCCGCCCGAACAGACAACAGTTCCGGTGGCTGATGATCTGCTTTCCGACGCTGCACAGGCTTACAGCGGCGGCGACTACGCACGCAGCGAGCGCCTGACCAAAAGTCTGCTGGACAGCGACACCCTGACACTTAAAGAACGCCTGCGCGTGCTTGAACTCTTTGCGCTGAGCGCAGCTGCCAACAATCATGCCCATCTGGCGCTGGATGCGCTGGAACAATGGCGTGCCGCGGCACGGCTGCAGGGAGAAGACGCCCGGACCATGCAGCCCTGGCGGCAGGCATGGCGCGCGGCCGTGCACCACATGAAAGACAGCGCACAGGCTCAGGAAACCGCGGCAGCCGTTGCCGGAGACGCTGCCGCTCCGTGGACGCTGCGCATCGACGCCGCCCTGACTCTGGCCCGGCTGCTCATCCGCGATGAAGCCGCACAGGACGCCGCAGTGCAGCTGGAAGGTATCTGGCTGCAAGCGCCCGACAATGCAGTGCGCGCGGAACTGGAAAAGCGTCTTTTCGCCGACCTCGGCCGCGCCGATGCGGCTGCGCTGAAGCAGCTTTCCGACACACTGACGGCAGACAACACCCCGCGCTTCCCCTATGCGGTCATAGCACTGGAGCAGGCCCGCAGACTGGCAGCCGACACGGCCACATGGCCGCAGGCCTGGCAGTCGCTGGCTTATCTGCGCGCACATGCAAAGCTTGCTTCCGAAGGACTGGCAGACAGCATACTGGCGCCGCTGGAACAGCAATACGGCAGGCCGGAACAGGGCATAGCCCTGTGTCTGCCGCTGACAGGTCCTTACAGCGGCATCGGCTGGAAGGTGGCCCGCGGTGCCGGCACCGCACAATGGCAGATGGCACAGGACGGCATGAACCTGAGCCTGCGCATCATCAATACCGACGCCACCGGCTGGGAAAAGGAACTGAAGCAGCTGCCCGCAGGATACACACTGGTCGGCGGCCCGCTGCGGTCCGATATATTCCAGACAGCGCAGCGGCAGGGACTGACCGGCAACCACGTGTTCTTCACATTTCTGGCCTCTCTGGATCAGGGAGTCGAAGGCACACAGGCATGGCGCTTTTTTCCTGCCGCCACAGACCAGACAGACGCGCTGCTGCAGTTCGCCGTAAGCGGACTGGGCATCGACTCCATGGGAGTCATGGTGCCGGAAGAAGCCTTCGGCAGGAGAATGCGTGATCTTTTCTCGCAGCAGGCTGCAACGCAGGGTGTAGGTCTGCATCATGCATCATACAACCCGGCGGATGTCACCTCATGGGGCGAATCTGTCCGCAGATTCCTTGGTGCGGCCGGCGCAAAGGACGCTCTGCCGCCCGACACCCCCTTTCAGGCCGTGTTTCTGCCCGACGGCTGGAAAGCAACCGAAGTGCTGATTCCCTACTTTTTCTTTTATCAGGAAGACCGGCTGGTGCTGCTGGGGTCAAGCCTGTGGGGACGCACTCTGGCGGCCAAAAACAACGTCGATGTGCGCAATCTCGGGCTTGCCGTCTTTCCCGATGCGTGGAACCCCCATCTGGAAAGCCCCGCCGCGCGCCAGCTTGCCGAAGGCATGCAGGAGGCAGGCACAGGTACTCCTGATTTCTGGTCGGGACTCGGGTATGATTTTGTCCGCTTCGGGGCGCGCCTCGGCCTGAAAGATACGGCAGACGCCGCCACGGTCAACGCCCGCATCGCCGAAGCGCAGATGATGGATTTCAGCATGGCCCCCATCCGGTGGGATGCCGGCGGGCACGCTTCGCAGAAACTGTTTCTGTTTCAGCCTTCCGCTGACGGCGCCGTGCCGCTGGACAAAGACGCTTTTGCCAGCAGGCTCAAGCGGGTCCGCGAACGGCACAATCAGCGGCTTGAAATACTGCGCCAGCAAAAAGCCGGCAACTAACGTTATGACAGACACGCACCGGCAAAGACGGGCGGCCCTGCCGTCCGCCCGCACCGGCAGGAGATACGACGCATGAGCATTTCAAAGGAACAGGTGGCGGCCATTGCCGGTCTTGCCCGCCTGCAGCTGGACGAAGACAAGAAAGAACTGTTCGCCGGACAGTTCGCCCAGATTCTGGAATATATGGACACCCTGAACGAAGTGGACACAGACGGGGTAGCCCCGCTGTACAGCCCTGTGCAGCATGCCACGGTATACAGGGAAGACGAGGTGCAGCGGCACTGTTCACGCGAACAGGTGCTGGCCAATGCCCCCGAAGAAGACGGCACCTTCTTCATCGTGCCGCGCATTGTTTAATTCCTTCAGCAGACCGTAATCCAGAATCATACCCAAGGATGACCATTCATGGCCCAGATATACGCACAGACACTTACTGAAACCGCCGCCGCGCTGGCACAGGGCACACTGACAGCCGAAGAGGCCGTCAGAGCATGCATAGACCGCATCGAAGCTACCGAACCGGCAGTGCACGCGCTGCTGGCCACCCGCTGCGAAGAAGCGCTGGCCGAAGCCCGGGCCATGGACGCCGCGGGTTATGACCCCGCCAAACCCCTGTGGGGCGTGCCCGTCACCGTCAAGGATGTACTGAGCACCAGCGGTGTTGCCACCACCTGCGGCTCGCGCATACTGGAAAATTACGTGCCTTTTTTTGATGCCGCCGCCGTGTCGCGCCTTAAAGATGCAGGTGCCGTCATTCTGGCAAAGACCAACATGGATGAATTCGCCATGGGGTCTTCCACCGAAAAGTCGGCATTTAAAACCACCCACAACCCGTGGGACCTGCAAAGAGTACCCGGCGGTTCGTCCGGCGGATCTGCCGCTTCCGTGGCCGCCGGTCAGTGTTTTGCATCGCTGGGTACCGATACCGGAGGCTCCGTGCGCCAGCCTGCCTCCTTCTGCGGATGCGTGGGGCTGAAGCCCACATACGGCCGCGTTTCACGCTACGGGCTGGTGGCCTATGGTTCTTCGCTGGACCAGATAGGTCCTGTCACCCGCAGCGTGGAAGACGCCGCCAGAGTGCTTGCCGTCATTGCCGGACACGATGCCCGCGACACCACATGTTCCGACAGACCGGTGGATGATTATCTGGCCGCTCTCGGCTCCCGCAGCGACCTTGCCGGACTCCGTATAGGCGTACCGGCGGAATACTGGGGTGAAGGACTTTCCGGCGAGGTGGATTCCTGCTGCCGTGAAGCCCTGAAAAAAGCCGAAGAACTGGGTGCCACTCTGGTCGACATATCCCTGCCGAACAGCCGGCACGCCATTGCGGTGTACTACATCGTGGCCATGGCCGAAGCCAGCTCCAATCTGGCCCGCTTCGACGGGGTGCGTTTCGGGCACCGCTCGGACAACGCGGCTTCACTGCCCGAGCTGTACATAAACTCCCGTTCCGAAGGATTCGGCGACGAAGTGCAGCGCCGCATCATGCTGGGCACCTATGTGCTTTCTTCCGGCTACTACGATGCGTACTACCGCAAGGCCGCGCAGGTCCGCAGGCTTATTCTGCAGGATTTTGAAAAAGCCTTTGAGCAGTGCGATGTCATCTGCGGCCCTGCTTCGCCCGTTACAGCATGGAAACACGGAGCCATGTCCGGCGACCCCCTGACCATGTATCTGCTGGATATTTTCACCATATCTCTCAACCTTGCGGGGCTGCCCGGTCTTTCTCTGCCTGTGGGTACGGGAACGGAATCAGGCATGCCTGTGGGGCTGCAGATTCTGGGCAAGGCCTTTGACGAAGCTACATTGCTCTCTGTGGCCCATGTGCTTGAACAACGCATAGGCCGCACCCCCGTGGCACAGATATAACGCCGCATTTGCGGCAGGCGTCCGCACACGGGGCACCCGTTGCGGCCGCAGACAACCGGCAGGTATTCCGCACACGGCACGGCAAGCGTGCCGTGTGCGGCTTTTATCTGCACACTCCGGCACGGAGCACATCATGCATATTGCAGTAGCCGTCAGCGGCGGAACCGACTCGCTTTTCGCCCTGCTTCAGGTGCTGGAGGCCGGTCATCAGGTCACGGCGCTGCACGCGCACTTTCTTTCTCCGCACGATACCCCCGAAACCACCGCGCACAATACCCGGGCCATAGAAAAGGCCTGCCGCGCGCTCGGGGCAGATTTTCATGTTGAAGACCTTTCCGCGGCATTCAGAAAGCACGTCATCGAGCCGTTTATCGATGCTTATAGACAGGGCAGAACTCCCAACCCCTGCGCACGGTGCAACGCCTCCATGAAATTCGGACTGCTGGCCGACACGGCCCGCAAACTGGGGGCACAGGCCATCGCCACAGGTCACTACGCCCGCCTGCAGCCCGATCTGCCGCGCCCCGGCAATACGGTCTCGCTGTGGCGCGGAGACGACCCCGCCAAAGATCAGAGCTATTTTCTGTCGCTTGTGCCGCAACACCGTCTGGCCTGTGCCGTATTTCCGCTGGGCGGCTGGCGCAAGCAGGATGTCAGAGCGCATCTGAAGCAGCGCGGCATAGTTCCACCGCTGCCGTCGGAAAGTCAGGAAATATGCTTCATCCCCGGCGATGATTACCGCGCATACCTGACGGCCCATGCAGCCGGACTGCCCGGAGCAGGGCCCATGGTTCTGCGTGACGGCCATGTGGTGGGACACCATAACGGTCTGTGGCAGTATACCGAAGGGCAGCGGCGCGGCCTTGGCATTGCATGGAGCGAGCCGCTGTATGTGCTGGAAAAAGACGTTTCACGCAATGCGCTGGTGGTGGGCACCAGAAAGCAACTCACTGCCCGCGGCTGCCGGTGTGTCGGGGTGAACACACTGGTGCCGCCCGACCAGTGGCCTGATGCCGTCTATGTAAAGACACGCTACAGGCAGACCATGATTGCCGCGCAGGTAACTCCCGATGCAGACGGGGCAGACACCATGCGGGTGATTTTCGCCGCAAGCCATACTCCTCCGGCTGCGGGGCAGGTGGCCGCAGTCTACGATGCCGCAGGCAGGGTTCTGGCGGGCGGCATCATCGCATCGGTCTTTTAGCCTGCATCCGGCACCGCAGGCCCGCCTGTCTGCCGCCTGTCCGGTACCCCGTCCGGCAGCAACGCAGACACAGCGGCCATACCCGACAATCCGGCATACCTGACGTTCTGCCGCGCCTGACGTTCTGCCGCACCCCGCCATACATTCTTCCGGCAATGCCGGAACAGCCATGCAGCATTGGCGCCGGACAACGGCCGTGCCGCAGCCTGCAACACAAAACGCCCCCTTCCGTGAGGAAGAGGGCGTTTCAGCAGTCCGCCGCATGTCAGCACTGTCAGATATCACCTTGTGTCACCGCGGGCGGCACCCTGCAGGCGCACTCCGACGGGTCAGATCCCGCTGAAGGAAGTTCCTTTTTCAGCAGAGCTGACAGCATTAACCACCCGCAGCACCTGTTCGGCCTGCAGCGGCTTGGCCAGCACCGCATCGGCGCCCATCAGCTGGGCCGCTCTCAGTGCGTCCACCTTGCCCAGAGCCGAAGCTCCTCCGGATATGGCCACCACACGCAGCTGCGGAAATTCCTCACGCAGACGCGCAATGGTTACCAGTCCGTCCTGTTCCGGCATGAATATATCCGTTATCACCAGATCAAGACTGTTGCCCTGCAGACAGCCCAGTACATCACGGCCGTCAAAAGCGGTCACAACTTCGTGACCTTCTTCCTGCAGCAGAGCCTCAAGCATGCTCACGGTTACGGTATCATCGTCAACCACCAGTATTCTCACGGAGTTCCTCCTGATTCAGCAGTGACTATACCGTGTATACCATGATTTGACCAGAGACCGGCACCATAAACGGGCAAGAAAAAAGCGGGCATTGCCCGCTTTTTTTATTTCTCACTTTCCGGTTTTTCCAGAGAGTACCCCAGCTGCTCGGCCATATACCGCAGCGGCTCGATGTTGTTTGTCTGCCGCATTATTTCCAGCAGCGTGTCCGCCCCCAGCTTGGCCCCGCCGTCATACGGATTGATCTCACGCAGCAGTGTGGAGTAGGGCTTGCCCACCTCCTGTGCCAGTGCTTTTGCAGGCTTGGGGCTCCCCAGAACCACTCCATGGACAATTTTGGTCAGATCGGAAATCATGGCGTCCTCCCTAGAGACATGATTCATGTATGATCTGAACTACAAAAGGCGTACCAAAAACGTGGTTCTCTGTAACAGGCGTGCATTATTTACTTAATCAGAAGTGCTGCTATTATTTTCAGCACAATGTGTAAACAAATAGTTTACACATTCTCCTAATAAGAGATTTATCCTTACAATACTATACATCGGAATCCTGTGTCTCTTCTGCCGGACTGTTGCCGGCCGGCCACGAGCGGCTGATGCCGTTACGCTTGAGCAGAGCATACAGCCGCTGCCGCGAAAGCCCCGACAGCCGGCCCGCCTGTGTGATGCTGCCGCCGGATTCGGTCAGCAGGCGCAGCAGATACTGCCGCTCCATCTCGGCCATCACCCGTTCGCGGTATGCTTTCCATGTGGGTAATGCCGCTTCGCCGCCGGCAGAAACCGCCATGGACACAGCGGCGGGCACAACTGCCGCCCCGCCGGTGCCGTTGCGCTGCATTCTGTGCCGCATGGCCACCGCCCGCACATTGCGGGGCAGATGCTCCGGCTGGACAAGTTCGTCACTGCGGGCTGCCACCACAGCCTGTTCCACCACATGCACCAGTTCGCGCACGTTGCCGGGCCACGGATAGTCTTCCAGAAAAGCAGCCGCCTCGCGGGTCAGTTCCTTGTGCCCCAGCTTGTAGCGCAGACACAGTTTTTCCACATGGTATAGCGCCAGCTCGTAAATATCACGTCCCCTGTCGCGCAGGGGCGGCAGGTGCAGCAGCACCGCCTGCAGCCGGAAAAGCAGATCGGCACGGAATTCGCCCCGCTCCGCCAGAGCAGGAAGATCTTTGTTGGTTGCCGCCACCAGCCGGAAGTCGCTGTACAGTTCTTTTTTACCTCCCACCCTGCGGAAGGTTCTTTCCTGAAGTACGCGCAGAAAAGCCTTCTGCTGCGACAGCGGCAGCTCACCTACTTCGTCAAGAAACAACGTGCCGCCATGCGCCTGTGCAAACACGCCGTCGCGCTCTGCCACGGCACCGGTAAACGCCCCTTTTTCGTGCCCGAACAATTCGCTTTCAATCAGATTTTTCGGGATAGACGCACAGTCCACGGCCACAAAGGGTCCGGCTGTCCGGCGGCTGTTGCGGTGCAGGGCGCGGGCAAACAGCTCCTTGCCTGTTCCTGTTTCTCCGGTCACAAGCACGGGAGTGTCGGACGGGGCAAACTCTGCCATAAGATCAATGCACGCCTGCATGCGCGGGCTGCTGCCCACAATACCCTGTCTGTCCGCAGCGGGTCTGATGAAAGCCGCTTTGCGCTTGCGGTAACGCAGCGCCCGCGTAAGTGTAAGCTGCAGCTCGTCCAGCGGCGAAGGCTTGCTCAGGTAATCCCAAGCCCCGCTGCCGATAGCCATTTCGGCACCATGCGGGTCGCCCGCGGCTGTTATAATGATTATTTCCGGCTCTGAGGGACAGGCGCTGAATGCGGGTATAAGCTCCAGCCCGTTACCGTCAGGAAGACGGATATCAAGAAAAATCACATCAAAACCGGCAGATCGGCACAGGGCCTGTCCGTCGGCGGCCGTTCCCGCACTGCGCACTTCATGGCCGCTCAGCTCCAGCGCAGCCGCGACCATTTCGCAAAACAGGTCATCATCATCTATTATCAGCACACGGGCCATGTCCCCTCCTCAAAAAAAAGACCACGTACCGCCGGCGGACCAGCCTCAGCCCTCGCACGCAGCAGGCAGACGGAACGAAACCCGGCATCCGGCCAGCGGCTGTGCAGAAATCTCCAGTCCGCCGCCGTGCGCACGCAGAACTCCCCACGCCAGTGAAAGCCCCCAGCCCTGTCCTCCGGCGGAAGTCTGCCCCGCTGTATTTTCCCAGCCGGAAAAGAACGGCTCCACGGCCTCGCGGCATGTCTGCATATCCATGCCGCATCCGGTATCGGTCACATCCATAAACACATACGCCCTGCCGTCGTACCCCTGCCCTGCACGGCATTCCACGCGCAGGGTTCCGCCGGTGCCGCGCATGGCCATAAGCGCATTGTCCCATACGGCGGCAAAAGCTTTTTCAAGCCAGCGGGCATCAGCCGTAATGGCGGGCAGCGCCTGCAACGTGCCGGTGCACAGCTGCACCGAGTCCGGCAGAGCGGCCCGTCTCGTGTCTGTCCACTGCTGCAGCAGTGCACAGGCGCTATGCCGCGTAAGATTCAGCGGGATGCGTCCCGCCACGGCGCGGGCTTTTTCCAGCACGGCACCGGCTCGTCCGCAGCCTTTAAGCACATTGGCCAGACTGCGGTGCAGCAATTCACTGCTGCCGCCGTGCCCTGCCTGTCCGGCTGCCAGTTCCGCAAAACCCATGACAGAGGCAAGAGCGTTGTTGAAATCGTGCGCCAGCCCGCGGGCTGTTCTGCCCGCACAGTCCATGCACGCCTCTGCGGCATCAGGCAGCAACTGTATGAGATGCCACGCCGCCCTGCCCTCTTTGCAGGCGCACGCAGTGAAAGGCACAATCTCCACACGCAGCAGCCCGTAAAAATCCAGCCACACCTTACCGTTCCAGACCGCTGTCAGGGGCATCTGCGGGGCCGGGATCAGGCGCGCCAAAACAGCTGCTGCGGGGCGTCCCGTCAGCGCAGCATCGGGCATCACACCGGCACCGTGCATCAGCGAGGCAAAACCGGCAGAAACAACCACAAACACCCCGTCACTATCTGTCACGGCATACAGCGGGCCGGCATTGCAGCGCCGCGGCTGCCGGTGATGCAAAAGCTCTGTCATACCTTTCCCCTGTTTCCGGCAGGAACAGACACCCGCCGGCGGACTCAGCCCACAAGCCTTTTAAGCCCCTCGTGGATGACGGCTGCCTTGGCTTTGCCGATACCCGGAAGAGCAGCCAGTCCCTTTTCCCCTGCGTCCACCATTTCCTGCAGGCTGGAAAAATGTTCCCACAGCAGACGGGCCGTTGCCGGACCGATGCCCTGCATGCGCTGCAGCTCGCCGGAAAGCGCAGCCCCGCTCCGCGCGCGGCGGTGACGCCCGATGGCATAGTCATGCACGGTATCACGCACATGCTGCAAAAAAAGCAGTTCCGGCGATCCGGATTTGAAATTCACCGGATTGGAGCGGCCGGGCAGAAAGATTCTGTCGGCCAGATTTCCTGCACGCCGGTCTGCCCTGCCGGTTTCTTCGTTACGGGCTTTGGCTATGGAAGCCACGGCAAACAGACCGCCCGCACCGGCCGATTCCAGTGCGGTCATTACTGCCGCAAGCTGCCCGCGCCCGCCGTCCACCAGCAGCAGGTCGGGCCACGGCGGTCCGGAATGCACCCGCCGCACAGCCCACAACGCCAGCACACCCGTATCGTCCCCTCCGGCTTCATCATCCGAAAACGCATAGGTACGGTACTGGTCCCTGGCCGGAGTGCCGTTTTCAAACACCACAACGCCCACACGGGTGTTGCTTCCGCCGGTATGCGAAACATCCACGGCCTCAATACGCACCGGCGGTGCGCTCATGCCAAGCTTTGCCGCAATGACACCCGCCACGTCGGGACGCTTTTCGGCACGGGCATCTTCCCGGGCATTTTCGGTGGCCATGGTCACCAGCTGGTTGTCCGTGGCATTCCGCGGCGGCAGCACCCGCACAGGCCCGCCGCGCAGTTCGGTCAGCATCTCCGCCACGGCCCGCAGGGCCGAACCGGAAGCGCTCTCTTCCGCACACAGCGGCGGCACCGCCGCCGGCAAGGGCTGTTCAGGGGCGGAGTCACCCCGTACCACGGGAGCATCAGCTGTACCGGCAGGGCCCGCATCGTGTCCCGACGGCATGACGTCACCCGCCGACACCGCGAATACCGGCGCGGCGGGCAGGGGGGCAGCTTCCGGACAATCCGGCAGCAAAGGCGTATCGGGCAGCAGACCGGCATCGGTGCATACCGCGGCAGGCGCCAGCTCCGCCCCTTCACGGTCTTCTGTGCGGATATCCCACGGCACAAGAATACGGGGAGGAATAAAGCTGCCCGGCCCGTAGTACTGGGTCAGAAAACTCAGCAGAACTTCGGGGCCTTCTTCCAGCGTGAGTCCCGACCAGAAAAAATTACGCTTATCCAGCAATACCGACCGCCGGATAAACAGCACGCTCAAGGCCAGACCGCCTCCGGCCTCCGCCAGCCCCACGGCATCCATATCGTGCACGCCCGGCAGCACAGCGGCCTGACGCTCCACTGTCCGTTCCACAGCCTGTAACTGATCACGCAACCGGGCGGCCTCTTCAAATTCCAGCGCATCGCTGGCTGCCTGCATGTCGGCACGCAACATGTCGATCAGTTCCGTGGAACGGCCGGCGAGCAGCATCTCCACCTTGCGGACCATCTGCATATATCCGTCGCGGTCCACATCCAGCACGCAGGGGCCGGGGCACTGGTTCATAAAATGATACAGGCAGGGGCGCACCCGGTTACGAAAAGCCTTATCCGAGCATCTGCGCAGCGGAAACACCTTGTGTATTACCTTCCATGTCTGCCGCGCGGCCTGACCGGAGGTGAACGGCCCGAAATAGGCGGAGCCGTCTTTACGGACTTTGCGCGTAAGCACCAGTCTGGGCCAGTGGTGCTTTCTGGTCAGTTGAAAAAGCACATACTGTTTGTCGTCACGCAGCAGGATGTTGTAACGCGGGCGGTGCTTTTTGATCAGGCTTGCTTCAAGCAGCAGAGCCTCTTTTTCCGTGGTGGTCGACAGCGTTTCCACCGTGGCGGCACTGCGCAGCATGGCACGGGTTTTAGGCGTATGCCGCTGTATATCGCGAAAATACGACGCCACGCGACGGCGCAGGTGTTTAGCCTTGCCCACGTAGACAACTTTCCCCGCGGGGTCTTTATATAGATATACTCCCGGTGTGGTGGGAATACATGAGATGTCGATCTGATCCATGCGGTGGTTATCGCCTTAATACCCGCTGAATGCAACGTCATGGGCAAAGAGCGGCGGACCTTCATCACCCGTGCCGCAGGCGGCGCTGCGCATACCAGGGCTCCGGCCCGCTGGGTGATGGCGTCTGCGCATTGACTACCGGACCGGACACAAAGGCCGGAAAAGCCGTTGCCGCACACGTTTCGGGCGGCGACGCCGCGGAATCACGGACCTGCGGCGCGGGCATGCCCCCTCCTTTTCCATGGCGCACAAAACGCCTGACGCCCCCGTTTTTCCGTCGCGTTTGACAGTGCACCGGGCTTCGCCGGTACAAATTTTTATACTCGCAACCCATTATACAAACATTTGTGTATGTATATTTTTCAGCAGGATAGCCATCGCCCCCCGCATAACGGCAAAAAAATAATATTTACTCAAGCATGAGGGGCGACCATCCCGACACCCCGTGCAACTTCATACAATATATTGTTTTAAATAATTTAAAATGAAAAACAGCAATCGAGCGGCACCAATAAGAGTTCTTGCAACCCTGATGCGCGGTAAAAAATTTTATACTTTTCTGCTCTCAGCCTATTGCACGTGCCGGACGACTGCGCTAAACCTGCATGTATCGATTCAATTAAGGTCATCCGCATCAGGAACGACGTTTTTCGCAAAAGAAGGAAGGAAGAAAGAAATGAAACGTATTGCTACTCTGCTTCTCGCAGCAGCTTTCGTGTTCGGCACCGTTGCCGCCGGCTCTGCTGCCGAGTTCAAAACCACCGGTCAGTTCGACTTCGGTTTCCAGTGGACCGACAACACCGGTTTCCAGGACGCTAAAAAGGCCGGCGCCTCCGAAGACGACTTCGACGTTCGCCAGCGCGTACGCGTTCAGACTGTGATCACCGCATCTGAAAACGTATCCGGTACCCTGTTCTTCGAAATCGGTGAAACCGTTTGGGGCCAGGCTGGCGGCGCTGATGGCGGCCCGGCCAACATCGGTCAGGGCGCAGGCGGCGCACTGAGCACCGACGGCGTGAACATTGAAACCCGTCGTGCTTACATCGACTTCACCGTGCCCAATACCGAACTGAAGGTTCGTATGGGTCTGCAGGGTCTGGCACTGCCTTCCGCTGTTGCCGGCAACCCCATTATTGATGACGACGTGGCAGCCATCGTGGCTTCCTACGCCTTCAACGACATGTTCAGCCTGACCGGCTTCTGGGCACGTCCTGCTGACACCAACGGTGGCGATGCCTACGACACCGTCAACCTCAACCGGAAGAACCTCAACGACGAGTTCGACATGGCCGGCCTGGTGCTGGGCGTGAAGGGCGACGGCTACACCTTCAATCCTTACTTCTCCTACGCCTGGATCGGTAAGGACGTTGATGCCACTGCCGACGACCTGACCGCTTGGTGGGCCGGTGCTGCTTTCGAACTGACCATGTTCGACCCCATCGTGTTCTCCGCTGATGCTATCTACGGCGACACCGACGGTGGCGACGTTGAAGCTAACGACGCTACCGGCTGGTTCCTGACCGGTAAGCTGAGCTACAAGATGGATATGTTCACCCCCGGCGTTATCGCTTGGTACGCCACCGGTGAAGACGACGACGCAACCGACGGTTCCGAGCGTCTGCCCGTTATCTCCCCCGCAGGCTTTGCTCCCACCAGCTTCGGCTTTGACGGCGCTGCCGGCATCCTGCAGGGCGCTATCCTTTCCGCTACCGGTACCGGCACCTGGGGTGTTGCTCTGGTTGCTGAAGACATCCAGTTCATCGAAAACGTTTCCCACGTTGTGCGCGTTGCCTACATCAAGGGCACCAACGACGAAAAGAGCTTCGCTAAGGGCATGATCGAATTCGGCGACCTGACCGAAGAAGACAGCGCTTGGGAAGTTAACTTCGACACCAACTACCAGATTTACGAAAACCTTTCCGCAGCCATCGAACTCGGCTGGGTGAAGCTGGACCTCGACGAAAGCGTCTGGGGTGCCGCCGACGACACCGACGATGCATGGAAGGCCGGCGTAAACCTGACCTACAGCTTCTAAGCTGTTCTGTTCCTGATGCTTTTGACGCCGGAGGCCGCAAGGCCTCCGGCTTTTTTTGCGTTCTGCCGCGTTGTTGGCACAACCGCCGGACGCAGTCTGCCTGCGCCGTGTACCGGCCTGTGCCCGCTTACGCCCCTCCTCCTACGCTCCGGCCTGCCATTTCAAGGCCCCACAGCCACGGTACAATTTTTTTGCTTTTTTTTTATTTTTCCCCTTGCCACGACTTCACAGGGCGAGTACAAATATTTCAACTCATACATACAAGGATGTATGAATATTGTTTTCACACCAAAACAAGGAAGGTTCTCCAATGAAACGCATCACCAGTCTGCTGCTTGCAGCAGCATTCGTGATGGCATCGGTGGTCGGCGCAGCCGCAGCCGATATCAAAACCACCGGTCAGTTCGACTTCGCTTTTCAGTGGACTGACAACACCAACTTTTATGACGCTGACAAGAGCAAAAGCTCCGACGACGACTTCGACGCCCGTCAGCGTGTACGTGTTCAGACGGTAATCACCGCATCTGAAAACGTATCCGGCACCCTGTTCTTCGAAATCGGTGAAACCGTTTGGGGTCAGGAAGGCGACAACAACAACATCGGTCAGGGCGCAGGCGGCGCACTGGGCACCGACGGCGTGAACGTTGAAACCCGTCGTGCCTACATCGACTTCACCGTGCCCAACACTGCTCTTCAGATCCGTATGGGTCTGCAGGGTCTGGCTCTGCCCGCAGCAGTTGCAGGCAACCCCGTGATGGACGATGACGTGGCAGCCATTGTGGCTTCCTACGCCTTCAACGACATGTACAGCCTGACCGGTTTCTGGGCACGTCCCATCGACCAGAACAGCGGAAATTCGTATGCAGACGATGGTAACAATCGCAAGAACGAAATGGATGAATACGACCTTGCCGGTCTTATCTTCAGCGCAAAGGGTGACGGCTTCTCCGTTACTCCTTACTTCGTGTACGGCATGATCGGCAAAGACGCCGGCGTTGAAATCAACGACGAAGAAATCACCGGCGACGACGCCACCGCATGGTGGGGCGGCGCTGCTTTTGAACTGACCATGTTCGACCCCATCGTGTTCTCCGCTGACGCCATCTACGGCGCTGTGGACAGCGACACCGACGCACAGGAAGCAGCCGGCTGGTTCCTGACCGGTAAGCTGGCATACAAGATGGACATGTTCACCCCCACCCTGACCGCATGGTACGGCACCGGTGACGACGACGACCTCGGCGACGGCACCGAACGTCTGCCCGTTATCTCCCCCGCAGGCTTTGCTCCCACCAGCTTCGGCTTTGACGGCGCTGCCGGCATCCTGCGCGACGAACTGATCTCCATCACCGGCGCAGGCACCTGGGGTGTTGTGCTGGCTGCCGAAGACATCAAGTTCATCGAAGACGTTACCCACACCATCCGTGTTGCCTACTACGAAGGTACCAACGATGAGAAGGCCGACATCTACGACACTTCCTTCAACGGCAACCTGAGCGAAGAAGACAGCGCATGGGAAGTTAACGTGGACACCAAGTACCAGATCTACGAAAACCTGACCGCCGCCGTTGAACTGGGCTGGATCAAGCTCGACCTCGACGACAGCGTTTGGATCAACGACGACACCGACGACGCTTGGAAGGCCGGCGTAAACCTGACCTACTCCTTCTAAGAGTCACCGCGCATACGCGACGGCGTGTCACTCGCCATTCCGGCCGGAAAGCTTACGGGCTTTCCGGCCTTTTCACGTTTCCGGCTTGCGGCAAAGGTACAGACAGCAGCCTCACAGGCCATGCCGCCGTCTTGATCAACGGCTGAAGGCTGCGGAAAAAACATAAGGCATATTCTTTACGCCCTGCCGGTATCGCCGGTGTCCGTGCCGCCGGCATACGCCTTCCGCTGTCTCGACTTTTTGTGCCGCCTGCTGTAAGAAACAGGCTCACCGCGCCACATCCGGCGCGGTGAAGAAAACAAGAGGAACCGCCATGCCCTGTCGTACACTTACCTATTCGTCAGAAGCAGACTGGCAAGGCATCCGTGACATGCTCTGCGGTCGGGAAAACCCCGAAAATTCCGTTGAGCCTGTCGTACGTGAAATAATGGATGCCATCCGGTCAGACGGGGACGCGGCCCTTGCGGGGTACACAAGACGGTTCGACTGTCCCGACTTCGATCCTTCCTCCCTGCGCGTCGCGCCCGATGCCATCGAAAAGGCCGCCCGTGAAATCCCCCGGCATGATCTGCAGATCATTACCGAAGCAGCAGACAATATCCGGCATTTTCACTCTGCACAAAAAGAGGAAGCGTGGTTCATCACCCGCCCTGACGGTACCGTGCTGGGGCAGATGACCCGTCCCGTGGACAGTGCCGGTCTGTATGTTCCCGGCGGACAGGGCGGTAACACGCCCCTCATATCCAGCCTGCTTATGAACGCCGTCCCGGCGCAGGTTGCAGGGGTTCCCCGCATTGCGGTCACCACACCGCCGCGCAAAGACGGCACCCTCAACCCTTATATTCTTGCCGCCGCGCATGTTCTGGGGCTGGACGAAATATACTGTGCCGGCTCGGCATGGGCCGTGGCCGCTCTGGCATACGGCACACAGACCATAGCCCCCGTGGATTTCATTGCCGGTCCGGGCAACATATTTGTCACCACCGCCAAACGCATGCTTATCGGCACGGTGGGCATAGACATGATAGCCGGTCCCAGCGAAATACTGATCATCGCAGACTCTCAGGCCGATGCCGCACACGTTGCCGCCGATATGCTTTCGCAGGCGGAGCATGACCCGCTGGCTTCCGCCATACTGGTCACCCCCAGTCCTCAGCTGGCTGCCGCAGTGCACACCGAACTGGAAAAACAGGTTGCCGGTCTTGACCGGGCAGACATAGCACGCGCCTCGCTCCGCGACTGGAGCGCCATAGTGGTGACCCCCGACCTGAACTCGGCGGTAGAGCTTTCCAACAAGGTAGCTCCCGAGCATCTGGAACTGCTGGTACAGGATACGTGGGGACTTCTGGGCAGCATCCGCAATGCCGGTGCCATCTTCATGGGACCGCATTCGCCGGAACCGGTGGGCGACTACTTCGCAGGTCCCAACCACGTACTGCCCACCATGGGCACTGCCCGCTTTTCTTCGGCGTTGTCGGTGCAGTCTTTCTGTAAAAAATCAAGTATCATTGCCGCGTCACAGACTTTTACGCAGACAAACGCGGCTAAAATAGCGCGGCTGGCCCGGCTGGAAGGGCTGGAAGCCCACGCCCGCTCGGTTGAATCGCGTCTTTCATAACCCCGTGCAAGGAAAAACCATGCAGATTGTTACCAAGACTGACATTGCAGAATACAAACTGCTTTCCCGCGGCAAAGTTCGAGACATTTACGAGGTGGACGCAGAGACGCTGCTCATTGTGACCACCGACCGCATGTCCGCTTTTGATGTTATCATGGGTGAACCTATTCCCTACAAAGGGGTCATTCTGAACAGCATCACCCTGTTCTGGATGGAGCGCTTTGCCGATCTGGTGCCCAACCATCTGATAGCTTCCGACGTAAAAGATTTTCCGCAGCCGCTGCACAAGTACGCGGATATGCTGGAAGGCCGCGCCGTGCTGGTGCGCAAGGCCGCTCCGCTGCCGGTCGAATGTATTGTCCGCGGCCATATTACCGGCTCCGGCTGGAAGGATTATCAGAAAACAGGTATGGTCTGCGGCCACAGCCTGCCCGCCGGTCTGGTAGAGTCGGCCAAGCTGGAAACCCCGCTGTTCACGCCGTCCACCAAGGCGGAACTGGGTGAACACGACGAAAACATATCAGTGCAGCGGGCGCGCGAACTGGTGGGCGACGACGTAGCCGCCCAGATAGAACGCCTGTCCATTGAAATATTCTCAAAAGGCCGCGAATACGCCGAAAGCCGCGGCATCATCATTGCCGACACCAAGTTTGAATTCGGCATCATTGACGGCGCCGTCATTCTGATTGACGAGGTTCTGACTCCTGACTCTTCACGTTTCTGGCCGGTACAGGGGTACCAGCCCGGCAAAAGCCAGCCCAGCTTTGACAAACAGTACCTGCGCGACTGGCTTTCGGCACAGGACTGGGATAAAACCCCGCCCGCACCGGCTCTGCCGCAGGATGTCATAACCGAAACCCGCAACAAGTACGCGGAAGCGTACTCCATCCTGACCGGAAAAACTCTGAACCTGTAGCAGACGGCATACAGGCATTCAGGAGAGACTATGCTGCTGAAAGATAAAAAAATTCTTATTCTTGGCGTGGCCAATAACAAAAGCATCGCCTACGGCATTGCACAGGAATTCAAGGCTCAGGGCGCACGGCTGGCCTTCAGCTACCCCGGCGAAGCCATCCAGAAACGTGTGGACCCCATAAGCGAAGAGCTGGGCGGCGAATTCACCTTCCGGCTGGATGTCACCGACGATGCGCAGGTGGCCGCGGCAGTGCGCACAGTGGAAGAACAATGGGGCAGCGTGGACGTGGTGGTTCATTCCATCGCTTTTGCCCAGCGCGAAGACCTGCACGGCAGATTCATCGATACCAGCCGCGAAGGTTTCAAACTGGCCATGGATATTTCCGCCTATTCTCTGGTCTGTGTGTGCAAGGCGTTTGAACCGCTGATGACAGAAGGCGGTTCCGTGCTTACCATGACATACTACGGCTCGCAGAAAGTCATAACCAACTACAACGTAATGGGCGTGGCCAAGGCCGCTCTAGAAGCCTCCGTCAGATATCTGGCTGCAGATATGGGCGAACGGGGCATAAGAGTGAACGCAGTGAGCGCAGGTCCCATCAAAACGCTGGCAGCCAGCGGCATTTCCGGCTTTAAAACCATCCTCAACCACATTGAGGAACACGCACCGCTGCGCCGCAATGTAACCACGCAGGACGTAGGCCGCACAGCCGTGTTTCTGGCATCGGACCTTTCCGGCGCCGTCACCGGCGAAGTGCTGTTTGTGGACGCGGGCTACAACGTGATGGGCATTTAGACGCCGCACGCCCGTCGGGAGGTCTGTATGTGGGCTTGGCTCATCCCCCTGGCAATCGTCGTGCTGTGGCTGTATTTCGCTCCGCGGATACTGCCCATGGACAAGCTGCCCAAAAGCTGCTGAGTGCCGTCATTCCGGAGCCGTGAGCCCCGCAATGACAAGGCGCCGAAAGACACGGAAAAGTGACATGAAAGGGAGTGCTCCGGTACTCCCTTTTATGTGGCACGCCCGTGCTGCCATGTTCCGACTTGTTCCGGCATGTTCCGGCACGGACGACACAAGCCGTGCCGCCGTGCCGCCGCAGCCTTGCAACCAGTCATTTTACTGCTCATCCGGTCTCCGGGACATTTTTTACTTGCCTTGCCGGGCTGTCTCTGCTAGCTAACCCTCTCTTGCGGAGAGGTGTCCGAGCTGGCCGAAGGAGCACGATTGGAAATCGTGTGTACCTTAACAGGGTACCGAGAGTTCGAATCTCTCCCTCTCCGCCATTTTACGCTGCTGTGGCAGTTGTGTTTTTATAGAATTTCAAGAGAGCCGGGCGGCGGAAGCGCTGCCAATCCGGTCAGGCCCGAGAGGGAGCAGCCGTAACAGTTGTTTTCGGGTGCCCGGCTCCCTAAAGGGCGCAATGCTGTACAAGCCTTGCGCTCTTTTTTTATACCCTGCACCGGCGCAGCACGTGCATTGCACTCTTTTCATATCCGCAGGCATTTCCGCTTGCATTGCCTTCCGTATACTGCTAGATAGCACTCCGCATTCGCGGAGAGGTGTCCGAGCTGGCCGAAGGAGCACGATTGGAAATCGTGTGTACCTTAACAGGGTACCGAGAGTTCGAATCTCTCCCTCTCCGCCATTCTGCAATATTCAAGGGATCTTACGATCCCTTTTTTTATTGCCTGCGCTACACCGGCTGTTCCCCTGAACCAAGTGCCCTGCCTGCCCGTACCATTCTTTCCTCCTCGGATTCTGGACTTACCGACCCGCGTGCTTATTGCCATAGAGTATACGCATCACCCCTAGCACCGCAGGAGAATCCCATGCCGCAAAAATACCGCAAAACTCCGGAGGCACTGGCCGCACTGACAGATGAGCAGCGCAGGGTAACGCAGGAAAACGGCACTGAACGTCCGTTCAGCAACGCTTTTCACGACCACACCGCAGCAGGACTGTATGTGGACATCGTTTCCGGCGAACCGCTGTTTTCATCACTGGATAAATTTGATTCCGGCTGCGGGTGGCCCAGCTTCAGCAGACCTGTGGAACTGAATATAGTGGAGAAAAAAGATACAAGTCATGGTCTTGTCCGCACAGAAGTACGCTCGAAACATGCGGACAGTCATCTGGGACATGTGTTCACAGACGGGCCGGAGCATCTGACAGGCCTGCGGTACTGTATCAATTCAGCCGCACTGCGTTTTATTCCGGCGGACAAGCTGGAAGAGGAAGGGTACGGCGAATATGCACACCTTTTCACCACACGGGAGTAGCCCATGGAAACAGTAACCGAACGTGCAGTACTGGCCGGAGGATGCTTCTGGGGAATGCAGGAACTCATCAGAAAGCTGCCCGGCGTGCTTGCCACGCGCACCGGATACACCGGCGGCAGCGTGCCGAACGCGACATACAGAAACCACCACGGCCATGCGGAAGCCGTTGAAATCATCTTTGATCCTGCCGTGCTGTCTTACCGCAGTCTTCTGGAATACTTCTTCCGGATACATGACCCGACGACAGCGGACAGACAAGGCAATGATATCGGCAGTTCATACCGTTCGGCCGTTTTTCATACAACGCAGCAGCAGCGCGAAACAGCACTGGCAACCATCCGCGACATCAACGCCTCGGGCGTATGGCCTGCAGAGGTAGTGACACAGGTCGAACCCGTTTCCGATTTCTGGGAGGCCGAACCGGAGCATCAGGACTATCTGCAGCGTGTTCCGGGCGGATATACATGCCACTACGAACGCCGCGGCTGGGTGCTGCCGCCGCGCTGACCGCAGCTCAGAGCTCCGCAGGCGGCTTTGCGTCGCACAGCGCATACAGGCGTACGGTATTGCTGCGCGGAAATTCCTTATCAAGCAGCCTGCGGAGCAGTTTTTTCAATGCGGACAGAGAAACTTCCGTGAACTCGTGCCGCTCATACCCGTCCTGCACCACGTAAAAAGCATCATCGCCCGTACGCAGCACCTGCACAGACCTGTCACGTTTAAACGTGCGCATGTCCACCCCTTGTCCGCAAGGCAGTTTTTGCAGCCGGCGGAGCACTTCCTGCACGGCACCGGCTCTGTGCACCATCATGTCCCGAACCGCCCCGAACCGTGTCCCATGCGGTTCACATCGGCCAGCTCAAACGAATCAAGAGTGTACAGACGTATTTTATTGCTGCGCGGAAATTCGCGCTTGAGCAACGTCTTGAGCAGGCGCCGGATTTTGTCCGCACTCAGCCCTTCCCACATCTCTTCATGAAAGCCCCGCTCGACCACGGTAAAGCTGTCCGGTCCGGTTCTCACAATGGCCACTGAACGGTTGCGCTTATACGTGCGCATGTCCAGACACTGTCCGGTATCCAGCCTTTCCAGCCGCTCCATCACAGTAGGTATTACAGTCGTTTTGTCATTCATGGCTTCTGCATAATCAAGGTTATGTACCGCCACATGTGCCACAGGGCGGCATACGGTTCAAGCGGACGGCAGCCGCGCAGGCACATTGACTTTACCGGCCGCTGCCCGCATTCTGCGGTAATGCATACTCTCTTTGTACCGGCCCACGGGCCGCGCCGCCTGCCGGACGGCAGCTGGCTCTTCCGGCTGTGGACCACACGCCGCAAGCCCGCGGTACTTGTCATCGAAGCGCCCTGCCCACAGGAAATTCCCATGAAAGCGTGCGGAGGCGGCTGGCGGGAAGCCAGAACAGCCCCCATGCCCGCCGGTGCGCTCTACCGCATCCGGCTGGGGGACGAGCTGCTGGCAGACCCGGCTTCCGCCCATCAGCCGCAAGGTATTGACGGCCCTTCCATGACGGACGACCCGGCCGCTTTCATCTGGACCGACAGCGGTTTCGGTGCGGTAGCCATGCCTCACGCGGTCATCTACGAAATACATACCGGCACGTTCACCCCCGAAGGTACACTGGATGCCGCCGCCGGACGTCTGCCCCGCATTGCTGAACTGGGCGTGACCGCCGTGGAACTGATGCCCCTGACGGAAACAACCGGACGCTGGAACTGGGGCTATGACGGTGTATTTCCCTACAGTATCCATCACCGTGCGGGCGGTCCCGATGCACTGCGCCGCTTTGTGGATACGGCCCACGGGCTGGGTCTTTCAGTGTATGGCGACGTGGTGCTCAATCATCTGGGACCGGAGGGAAACAACCTGCCGAAATTCGGCCCCTACCTTTCCCGCCGGCACCACACTCCGTGGGGGGCCTGCCCTTCATTTGACGGAGCATCCGCTCAGGCCGTACGCCGTTATTTTCTGGACTGCTGTCTCAGACTCATGGCGCATTTTCATATGGACGGGCTGCGGCTGGACGCCACCCCGTATGTGCAGGACGATTCCGCAGAGCATATTCTCGCCGCACTCACGCGGGAAACGCAGGTGCTGGCCGCCGCCTCAGGCAGGCGGCTTCATATCATGGCGGAAAGCACCCGCAACGAAATACACCTGACCACACCACGCAGCGCCGGTGGCTACGGCATGGCCGCACAATGGAGTGACGACTTTCACCACGCAGTACATGCCCGGCTTACCGGCGAATCCTGCGGGTACTATGCGGCGTTCCACACCGCGCAAAACGCTGCAAAACCGGCACAGACCCCGCCTGCAGCAGGGCAGCAAGGCAAAGAAGCTCAGAGACGGTGCCCCCCGGCAGCGGCTGTCAGCCCTGTGGACGCGCTGGCAGAAATATTCGCCCGCGGCTGGTTCAGGCAGGGGCAGCTGTGCCCGTGGCGCAAGCAACCTTTCGGAGACCAGCCCCGCGGTCTGCAGCCTTCACAGGTCATCGTCTATCTGCAGAACCACGATGTCACGGGCAACCGTCCCTCGGGCGAGCGTCTGCACGCGCTCACCTGTCCTGCAGCCCGGCGCATGGCCGCTGCAGCCCTGCTGCTTTCACCTTTTGTTCCGCTGATTTTCATGGGAGAAGAATACGATGATCCGGCCCCCTTCCACTTTTTTGTGGATCACAGCCCGGAATTGAACCGGCAGGTGGCACAGGGCAGACGGCGCGAAGCAGCGGCCTTTGGCTGGGTGCCGTGCGCCACGGCACCGGAACCGCATTCACCGGCCGCTTTTGAAAACTCGCGGCTGTCATGGCGCCTGCAGGACACCCGGTATCATGCCACTGTCCGCGACCTGTACCGGCGGTGCATACGGCTGCGGCAGACCCTGCCCTCGCTGGACAGCCCTTCATTTGAGACTCTGTATGTAAGCAGACCCCATCCGCAGGTCATCTGCACCGGCAGAACCGACCCCGCGAGGATTTACAGCTCGTGGCTGCTGCTCAACTGCGGACCGCAGGCAGCCACGTTCAGCATTGACGCCGCCACGGCCCCGCTGGCCCGCCAGCAGGCGTGGAGTCAGGCACTGTGCACGGCCGACCGCCGCTGGCACAGTCCGCATACACAGGAAGATGAGGCAGACCTGCCCCACCGCTTTGCCGCGGGAACACACATACCGGTCACTCTGCCGCCGTGGTGTGCGCTGCTTCTGGCCTGACAGCCCGCTCCGCTTACAGTGAAGCCCCTTCCAGCTGCAGCAGATAGCGTTTCATATCTACGCCCGCACCCGTATACCCCACCATGGCCCCTTTGCTGCCCAGAACCCTGTGGCAGGGAATGACAAGCGGCCAGCGGTTGCGGGCCATTATCTGCCCCACCCCGCGGGCGGCTGCAGGGCGGCCGGCCATGGCGGCCAGTTGCCCGTATGTGACGGTACTGCCGGCGGGTACCTCGTGCCGCAGCGTTTCCAGCACCTTGCGGGCAAACGGGGTAAGTCCGCCCATGGGCAGAGCAACCTGTGGCCACTGCGTTCTGCCCTGCTGTACATAACTGTCCAGCGCCTCAAGCATGCGGCTGCCGGTGGCCGAAAGTTCCGCCGCACCGTTATGCATGCCGTCCGGCACGCTGCCGGAAAATGCCACGAGAGTACGGGGCAGCAGGTCGCCGGCTTCCGCGCCGGGCCGGGGCAGTTTTGCCCCCGTAAGCAGACCGCTTCCGTCAAGTCCTGCCGACCAGCGCAGCCCCACACGGGCAATACAGGGCTCCGCACAGGCGGGCCCGTCCGGCGCGCCATCAGGGCCGCTCCATTCAAGCAGCATGGCCAGCGGGCCGCTCACCAGTATCTCGACATCGTACATAGCCTACCCCCGTCGCGTTAACGGTTGCACACAAATCAGGTCCGCTTTGCGGCTTGTACCGTAAGGCACAGCGCCGCCGTCAGCAGCGGCCGTCGCAAAGCTCAGCCTGCCGCATTGCCGCAGCAGTGTTCCTCAACCGAACGGCGCCACCGGTCGTGCATGGCGGCCGGCAGCATGTGCTGCTGCGAAAACCATAACGGCGTACTGTGCGGCGCGTCTGCCCTGCACCCCTGCCACAGGCCGTTCTGCCGCATGACTGCCTCTATGCGGGCTATGACGCCGCGCTTGTCGGCACTCCATGCCGGGGCAAGCAGTTCGCCTTCCGCGGCGTCGCCTGTCAGACGGTGTATGACAACGCCGGCAGGCAGTACCGCCAGTCCGGAAGCGACCGCCTGCGCGTACTCTTCCATTTCCATGGGCCGGTATTCCCCGCTGCGCCACATCGCTGCCACGGCGGTATGTTCGGCCACATACAGGCCATGAAACTTTACGCCGGCCACCGGCAGGGCTGCCACATCGGCAACAGTCCGGGCAAAATCGGCACCGGTTTCGCCGGGCAGACCGGCTATCAGATGCGCACACACCTTGAGGCCCCGCTCATGCGCCATATGTACGGCTTTGACAAAGCAGGCAAAGTCGTGGCCTCTGTTTATGCGCCGCAGCGTGGCATCGCTGGAACTCTGCAGCCCCAGTTCAAGCCATACCTCCGCTCCGGCCTTGCCGCAAATGCCCTGCGGCTGTATACCCGAAGCAGCAAGCGCCGCATCGATGCGCCCGATACTACGGGCTATCCGGTCAAGGCGCTGCTCGTCAAGGCAGTCAGGGCGGGTGCCTATGCCCGCTCCTACAACACCGGTGAACCCTTCGATTTGAGAAAGTACGCCCTCAAGCTTTTCCAGCGGGCCATACGTGTTGGAAAATGACTGCAAATAGGCTATGTATAGCCCCGACTTGTGGCGAGGCCCGTAAATGCCTTGCCAATGTGCCCATTGCTCCGGCAGGGTAAGACCCTTGCGGGCCAGTCCCGATCCGGATCCGCCGGGATTGCAGAACACGCATCCGCTGTGTGACAGGGTTCCGTCGCGGTTGGGACAGGTGAACCCCGCATCGAGAGGAATTTTTTGAATACGCGCCCCGTAGCGGTGGCGCCAGTACGAAGAAAGCTGGTAATATCTGTTCATCGGGTTTCCAGTTGACAAGTCGGACAATTTGGAAGCACACGCTGTTGACCAGAAACTGATTACGCATCCATCCCCCCCGAGGCAAGCGAGACCATACATGTCTAAAGCAATCGATTTTATGCTGGGTATGTTTTCCAACGACCTGGCTATAGACCTGGGCACCGCGAACACCTGCGTCTATGTGAAAGGACAAGGCATCGTTCTGCGCGAGCCTTCCGTTGTCGCCGTAAAAAAAGATAACCGCGGCGGCAATGTCGTTCTTGCCGTCGGGCATGACGCCAAACGCATGCTGGGCCGCACCCCCGGCAACATACAGGCCATCCGTCCCATGAAAGACGGCGTCATTGCCGACTTTGAAATTACCGAAGCCATGCTTCGCCATTTCATTTCCAAAGTGCACAACTCGCGCCGTCTGGTGCGTCCGCGCATCATCATCTGCGTGCCCACGGGCATAACACAGGTGGAAAAACGCGCGGTAAAGGAATCGGCCCAGAGTGCCGGCGCACGCGAAGTCTACCTCATCGAGGAACCCATGGCAGCCGCCATCGGCGCCAATCTGCCCATTCAGGAGCCCACCTCCAACATGGTGGTGGACATCGGCGGCGGCACCACGGAAGTGGCTGTCATCTCGCTTTCCGGCGTGGTGTATTCGCGTTCCGTGCGCGTGGGCGGCGATAAAATGGATGAAGCCATCATGACGCACGTCAAACGCAAGTACAACATGCTCATAGGCGAATCCACATCCGAAGAAATCAAGATCAAGACCGGTTCGGCCTACCCCATGGACCCCGAGCAGCAGCTCGAGGTTAAAGGACGCGATCTTGTGACAGGTATTCCCCAGAATATCACCATAACCTCGGAAGAGGTACGCAAGGCAATATCCGAACAGGTGGACTCCATAGTGCAGGCAGTGCGTGTGGCGCTGGAACAGACCCCGCCGGAACTGGCAGCGGACATAGTGGACCGCGGCATAGTGCTGACCGGCGGCGGCGCCCTGCTCAAGGGGCTTGACCAGCTGCTGCGCGAAGAGACATCGCTGCCCATCACCGTGGTGGACGATCCTCTTTCCACCGTTGTTGTGGGTACCGGCAAAGCGCTGGACAATCTGGACATCCTGAAGGAGGTCGCAATCGATTAACGTTTCGCCCAAACGCATTCTGGCCGTACTTTTTGCTGTGCTTTTCGCGTATCTGGGTTTGTACACATGGAACCTGCGGACCGGTGTTCTTGACAATGCCGCTTCGCACACGGGGCTTGAGTTTGCAGGGGCCGTTCTGAAACCGGGCGAATGGGTTCACCGAAGCGCCGTGGATTTCTGGGAACAGTATCTGTACCTGGTCGATGTACGCCAGCAGAACGAACGCCTGGCAGCTCAGGTGAAAGATCTTTCATTTGAACTGGCAAAGGCACGAGAAGAACAGCAGGAACTTTTACGGCTGCGCGCCCTTAACGGTTTTTCCGCTCCTGCGGAGTGGGAACGGGTGGGAGCCCGCATCATTGCCCAGCGCCTCGGTTCCGAAGCCGCTCTTGACAGCATTATGCTGAACAAGGGCTACCTTCAGGGAGCAGGTTCCAACACTCCCGTGGTGACACACAAGGGAGTTGTGGGCAGAATCATGCGGGCAGGGCCTTTCACGGCCACGGTGCAGCTTATCACCGACCCCGCCAGCCGTATTGCCGTGCTCGGTTCAGCAAGCCGCACACCGGGCATTCTGATGGGCACAGGGGCCCGCTCGGAACTTGTTCTGCGGTTTGTTCCGCTCAATGCGCAGCTGGAAGAAGGCGAAACGCTCATAACTTCCGGACTGGCGGGCGCCTATCCCAAAGGCCTGCCCGTGGCGCGCATAGTGCGTATTGAACATTCCGATATCTCACTCTTTCAGACCGTGCACGCGGTTCCGCTGGCCGGCATAGACCGGCTGGAAGAAGTGCTGCTGCTGCAACGCCCGGCAGGACCGCATGCCGCGTTTCACGCAGTGGAAACGCCCCCGCAGGCCGGAGCGCATACAGCGCACGCCAACGCCACGCGCTAGCGCCTGCACCGGACGATACTTGTGCCGCCCCTCCGCGGGGCGGCACCGTTTTGACCCGCAAACACCGCAAGAGAACTCGGACAATGCGCAATGTTATCTGGTGGCTTGTGTACGCTGCAGCCGCCATATGGGCTCAGAAGCTGGTTCCCGGCATCGATTTTCTGCTGCCGGGGCTCATCATTGCGCTGCAGGAAGAACGCCCCATCCAGACATTCTGGATCATCATCTGTTTTTCACTGATTCAGGAAGGCAGCGGAACCATGTCATTCGGCCCCGCCGTGGGACAGTATCTGGGTGCCGCAGTACTGGTGCAGGCAGGACGCTGGCTTTTCGAGGCCAGAAACATTTCTTTTGTTCTGCTGCTGTCCGCCGGTCTGGGGCTGACACACTTCGGCATGATTTCCGTCATGGCCATGCTGCAGGATATATCCCTCATCCAGAGTCGCCTTATGCACGAAAGCATTATACAGGCTCTTGTCATCCCGCCCTGCTGGCTGCTGGTCATGCAGGCCAGAAAAAGGTTCGCCCCCGATGAAAGTCCAGCTTGATTCGGAAGGCTTCCAGCCCCCGCGTTCAGGGCTCATGCTGCTTCAGGGGCTTGTGGCGCTTATCTTTCTGGTTTTTGCGCTGCGCTTCTGGTATCTGCAGATACACAAAGGTGAAGATTACGCACGTCTGGCCAGTGACAACCGTCTGCGGCAGGAACAGATGTACGCGCCGCGCGGATTGCTGCGTGACAGATACGGCATGCTGCTGGCAGAAAACCGTCCGGCCTACGGTCTGGGACTGGTGCGTGAAGACTGCCACGACATTCCCTCCACACTGGCCCAGATAAGCCAGTGGACCGGTATTGACCTGACGGAGATAACTCAGCGCTACGAACGCGACAAACGCAAGGTTAAATCCTTCGAGCCGCTCATCCTTGTTCCGGATATTTCCTTTGAGCTGCTGGCCGCGGTAGAGGCCAATATAAACCGCTGGCCCGGTCTGGAGATAATTGTCCGGCCGCGGCGCTATTATCCTTCGGGGCCGGAACTGGCACACCTGCTGGGCTATGTGAGCGAAGCAGACGAAAAACAGTTGCAGCAGCGTCCCGAACTGGCGCTGGGCGACACTGTGGGCAAACAGGGACTGGAACTGGTTTTAGAAGACCGGCTGCGCGGCCAGAAGGGTCTGCGTCAGATGGAAGTGGATGTGGTGGGCCGCGACCTGACTCACCACATACTGCGGGCCCCTCAGGCCGGTGAAAACATCAACCTGACCATTGATCTGGCCCTGCAGCACAAGGCGTTTGAAATGCTTGAAGGCCAGTCGGGCTGCATTGTGGTGCTTGATCCCGACACAGGTCAGCTGCATGCGCTGGTCACCGCGCCGGCCTTTGACAACAACGCCTTCGCCCGTGGTCTGACCGGCAAGGAATGGGCAGAACTGCGCGACAACCCGCGCCACCCCATGCAGAACAGAGTCATCCAGTCCGTATATCCGCCCGCCTCCATCTGGAAGCTGCTCATGGCCGGTCTGGTGCTGGAAGACAAAGTGGTCGACCCCAAGGAGACTGTTTTCTGCAACGGACGCTATCCCATGGGCAACCGCGTGTTCCGCTGCTGGAAAAAATGGGGACACGGGCACACCGACCTGCACAAGGCGCTTGTGGAATCGTGCGATGTCTATTTTTACGATGTGGCCGACAAAATCGGCATCGACCGCATTGCGGAATTTGCCAAGGCTTCCGGATTCGGCGAACTGACCGGCATAGACCTGCCCCATGAGCGTTCGGGGCTGGTACCTTCGCGGGAATGGAAACGTAAACGCTTCGGCGAGGTATGGCACCGCGGCGAAACGCTCAATATTTCGATCGGTCAGGGGTTCACTCTGGTCACTCCTCTGCAGATAGCACGCTTTATCGGCGCCCTGCTCAACGGCGGCAAATTGCTTAAACCACAGATTCTCGTGGACGAAAAGCCGCTGGTGCAGCATGAAATTCCCATCGGGGCCGATGCGCGCAAAGTCATCCTGAAAGCCATGGTCGATACCGTTGACGCTCCGCGGGGCACGGCGCGCAGGCTTCGCAGACCCGACGCCGTCATCGGCGGCAAAACGGGCACGGCGCAGGTGGTGCGCATTGTGGGCGAAGAGCGCCGCAAAAAAGAAGAAATGGAATACTGGGAACGCGACCACGCATGGATGGCCGCATGGGGCCAGAAAGACGATAAACGCTACGTGATTGTGGTCATGGTGGAACACGGCGGCGGTGGCAGCAGCACCGCAGGCCCCATTGTGAAAGGACTTTTCGACTACCTCTTCGGCGTGCCCGGAGAAGCGGGAGCTGACAGCCAATGAGTCCCATAGACAGACGCATTCTGACTCATATGAACTGGGGGCTCATCGCCATGACGCTGCTGCTTTTCGGCGTGGGCGTGGCCAACCTGTATTCGGCATCGGGGTTCCGCGTGGACGACGGCATCGCTGTCTCCTCATTCTACAGCAAACAGCTTCTGTGGGGGGCTGTGGGCATGGGCGGCATGCTGGCCGTCATGCTTTTCGACTACCGCCACCTTAAAAGTCTGGCGTGGCCTGTATTCATTGTCACAGTGCTGCTGCTGGTGGCCGTTCCGCTTTTCGGCGTAACGGTTTACGGCGCCAAGCGCTGGCTTTCCTTTGGTTTTTTCAACCTGCAGCCCAGCGAACTGGCAAAAATCAGCACGCTGATCATCGCCGCAAGACTGCTTTCCCGCGGGGGCGAACCGCTGGACTGGGGTGAACTTTTCAAAATACTGGGTATATGCCTTATTCCGGCAGCCCTCATTGTCACCCAGCCGGACCTCGGCACCACCCTCAACGTGCTGCTCAACGTGGGCGGAGTCATACTGTACCGCGGCATTGCGCGGCATGTTTTCAAAACCTGCATCATCGCCCTGCCTCCGCTCATTCCGCTGGGCTGGTTTGTGCTGCACGACTATCAGAAACAGCGCATACTCACATTTCTCGATCCCGGACGCGATCCGCTGGGAGCCGGTTACCACATCATCCAGTCGCAGATAGCCATCGGTTCCGGACAGATATGGGGCAAGGGTTTTCTGGGCGGCACCCAGTCACAATTGCGCTTTCTGCCCGAAAAGCATACAGACTTTGCTGTGGCGGTTTTCGGCGAAGAGTGGGGATTCATCGGCAACATGATTCTGCTGGGTCTGTTCTGCCTGTTCCTGCTGGCCATATTCAACTCCGCCCGCGATGCAAAAGACCGTTTCGGCAGCTTTCTGTGCGCCGGCGTGTTTTTTTATTTTTTCTGGCAAATTCTTATAAATATGGGCATGGTGGTCGGGCTGATGCCTGTGGTGGGTATCCCCCTGCCTTTCATCAGCTACGGCGGCAGCGCCACTATCGTCAATTTCTGTCTGATAGGTCTGGTGCTGAACGTCTCCATGCGCCGCTTTGTCTTTAAAGCATCATGAGCCGCATCATGAAAAGGGCTGCTGAACATGCCTCTTTTTTCGCGATCCAGTAAGGAGCATGCACGAATGTCGAAAGATGAAATCAACGCCTTTTTGGGCGCGGGAACCGTATACAACGGAAAGCTGGACTTTCAGGGCTCTGTCCGCATCGACGGAGCCTTTACCGGAGAAATCCGCTCGCAGGGCACACTGATTGTCGGCAAGGACGCCGACCTGCAGGGCCAGATTCAGGTGGGCCAGATAATCGTGAGCGGCAAGGTGCAGGGTACTGTCACCGCCGGCAAAAAAGCCGTGCTGCACCGGACGGCCACCGTCATGGGCACCCTTAACACACCGTCACTTGTCATAGAGGAAGGTGCGGTGCTGCAGGGCGACGTTGTGATGAAAGCCACAGACTCCGGTACTCCACCCGAGACTGCAGACCAGTAGACAAAGGGCCGCACAGCGGCCCTTTTGAATATGAATAAACTGATAAAACAAACAGTTAAATTCAAGAAATTTTTCACAAGCACTCACAAATTTCCAAAAAAGGCTTTGACACAATGGGTTATATTGGCTAAACCCATCGTGACTTTGAGCTTAAATTCACAACCTCACCAAGGGAGCAGGCATGATCAATTTAGACTTCACCTTACTGATTCAGTTGGTGAACTTTCTTGTCACGCTCCTGGTGCTGAATGCTCTCCTTATCCGGCCAATTAGGGAGATCATCAAGCAGCGGGCTGACAAGATGTCGGGGCTGGTGGGCGACACCGAGGGTTTCCTTGATGCTGCCAACCAGAAGCTCAGCAACTATGAGACCGCCCTGTCTGAAGCAAGACGCAATGCATCCGCAGTGCGCGACGCCCAGAAAGAGCAGGGTCTCGCCAGGGAGCAGGAGCTTGTCACAGCAGCCTCCGAGGAGGCACAGGCCATCCTGCAAGCTTCCCGTAAGCAGGTTGCCAAGGATGTACAAGAGGCTATGGAAACGCTGAAAGGGCAAGTGGGCGCCCTGGCGGAAAAGGCCACTGCCAAGGTCCTCGGGTAACACTTACGGCGAAAGTGAAGGAGGGTTCGGCTTTGAAAGGGCTGAGAAAACTGTTGTTAGTTCTTGGCGTGATGCTCCTGGCCACGGGCGTTGCGCTGGCAGCCGGCGGTGAAGCCGCTTCCGGGGAACACCATTACGATTGGACCAACCTCGGATTCAGGCTTGCCAACTTTGCGATATTCATCGCAATCATCTACTACGCGGCCGGCAAGAAGCTTATTGCTTTCTTCGGCGGCCGACGCAAAGGAATCGAGCAGGAACTCAACGATCTGGAAACGCGCAAAACCGATGCCAAGAAACAGCTTGGCGACGTTGAAAAGCGTATCGCGGATCTCGAAAATGAGCGCAAAGCCATTATCGCAGAGTATCAGGCTCAGGGTGAGGCGCTGAAGGCGGCCATCATCAGCAAGGCGGAGACCTCCGCCAGACAAATCGTTGAACAAGCCAAAAAGTCCGCAGAAAACGAAGTCAAGTACGCCAAGGACGCCATGCGCGAAGAACTGGCGGACATGATTGTTGATGCGACCGAAAAGCTGCTCAAAGAACGGCTGGACGGTAAAGAGCAGGAAAAGCTCATTGACAAGTACTTAACAAAGGTGGTGCTCAATTGACCGGCAACATCGCAGCTCGTAGGTATGCAAGGGCGCTTTTTGCCATAGGGCAGAAGCAGGGGCTTGCCGAACTCGATGCTTTCGGTTCCGAGCTCTCCGCCGTTGCTAAGGCCGTGGAGGAATCTCCCGCGCTTGCCAGACTCTTCCGCAACCCGCTCTTCAGCATTGAAGAGAAGCGTGCGGTTCTGGCCAAGCTTTTACAAGCCGCCGGGGCAGGCCAGACTGTCAGCAACTTCTGCAACCTGCTTGCAGACAAGGGCAGACTGGCAGACCTGCCGGACATCAACGCGTTTTACAGTCTTCTGCTTGATGCCGAAAAAGGCATCATCCGCGGCGAGCTGGTTACCGCCATCAAACTGGCCAAGGCCAAGCGTGATGCGGTGAAAGAACAGCTTGAAAAGCAGGCCGGACAGAAGATTGAGCTGAACTTCAGCGTAGACAAGGATATCCTTGGCGGCGTCGTGCTGAAGGTCGGCGACCGTGTTCTTGATGCCAGCCTGCGCGCACAGCTGGGCATTCTGAAGGATAACATCAAGAGGGGTGAGTAGGGCCATGCAGATTAAGACCGAAGAAATCAGCCAGATCATCGAATCGCAGATTCAGAATTACGAACAGCGAGTCGAGATGAGCGAAACCGGTACCGTGCTTTACGTCGGTGACGGTATTGCACGCGTTTACGGTGTTCGCAACGCCATGGCCATGGAACTGCTGGAATTTCCCGGCGGGCTCATGGGTATGGTGCTGAACCTTGAAGAAGACAACGTCGGTGTGGCCCTGCTGGGTCCGGATACCGACATTAAAGAAGGTGACCCGGTAAAGCGTACCGGCAAAATCTTCTCCGTGCCGGTGGGCGATGCGGTCATGGGCCGTGTTCTCAACCCCCTCGGCCAGCCCATTGACGGCGAAGGACCGGTTGACTCCAAAGAATTCCGTCCTGTTGAACTTAAGGCTCCCGGCATCATCGCCCGTAAGTCCGTGCACGAACCCATGCCCACCGGCATCAAGGCTATCGACGCCATGACGCCCATCGGCCGCGGTCAGCGCGAACTTGTCATCGGCGACCGTCAGACCGGTAAGACCGCCGTCTGCATCGACGCCATTCTGGCGCAGAAAAACACCGACATCCACTGCTTCTACGTGGCCATCGGTCAGAAGCGTTCCACTGTTGCTCTGGTGGCAGACACGCTGAAAAAACACGGCGCGATGGAATACACCACCATCATCTCCGCCACCGCTTCCGAACCGGCTCCGCTTCAGTTCATCGCCGCCTATGCCGGCTGTGCCATGGCTGAATACTACCGCGACAGCGGCAAGCATGCGCTCATCGTTTACGATGACCTTTCCAAGCAGGCTACCGCCTACCGCCAGATGTCGCTGCTGCTGCGCCGTCCTCCCGGACGTGAAGCTTTCCCCGGCGACGTTTTCTACCTGCACTCGCGGCTGCTTGAACGTGCCGCAAAAGTGAACGACAGCCTGGGTGCCGGTTCGCTTACCGCCCTGCCCATCATTGAAACGCAGGCCGGTGACGTTTCCGCCTACATCCCGACCAACGTTATCTCCATTACCGACGGTCAGGTGTACCTCGAACCCAACCTGTTCAACGCCGGTATCCGTCCTGCCATCAACGTCGGTCTGTCAGTTTCCCGAGTGGGCGGCGCTGCACAGATCAAGGCAATGAAGCAGGTTGCAGGTACCATGCGTCTTGACCTTGCCCAGTACCGCGAACTGGCAGCTTTTGCCCAGTTCGGTTCTGACCTTGACAAGGCAACGCAGGCAAAGCTGAACCGTGGCGCACGCCTGGTCGAACTGCTCAAGCAGCCCCAGTACCAGCCCATGCCGTTCAACGAGCAGGTAGCTTCCATGTACGCGGCAACCCGTGGCTTCATGGACGATGTGCCTGTGGCATCCATCCGCAAGTTCGAAGCTGAGTACATTGAGTTCCTGCGGGACGCCAAGGGTGACATACTGAAAGATCTTGACGAGAAAAAGGCCATTGACAACGACATCGAAGGACGCATGAAAGCGGCTCTCGAAGAGTTCAAAAAAGGCTTCACCGCCTAACCGCGGGGGGTAATATGCCTTCTTTGAAAGATGTCCAACTGAAAATCGCCGGTGTGAAGAAGACAAAACAGATCACCAAAGCGATGAACATGGTGGCCTCGGCCAAGCTGCGCGGCGCCCAGACACGCATAGAACGTTTCAGACCTTATGCTGCAAAGTTCTATGAGATGCTCGGTGACCTTGCTTCGCAGGCCGACTCGTCTGCCCACCCGCTGCTGGAAAAGCGTGAAGAGGTGAATACCTGCGGTATCATTCTCGCCACGTCGGACCGCGGCCTGTGCGGCAGCTTCAACGTCAACCTGATCAACGACGCGCTGCGGCTGGCACGTGAAAAAGCCAGCGCCGGTAAAACCGTAAAGTTTTACTGCGTTGGAAAAAAAGCACGCGATGCCGTACGCAAGTCCGAATTCGAGATAGTCAAGGAACTTGTGGGTCAGATGAACGCATTTGACTTCACCATGGCAAACTCGATCGGACTGGACGTCATTCATGCGTACCTGACTGGTGAGCTGGACGAAGTCGTAATGATTTACGGCGAATTCCAGAGCATGGTCAGGCAGGTCCCCCAGCGTCTCCAGCTGCTTCCCATGGCTGCCGCCAAGGAAGAAGAGGTGGCTGCTCCGTCAAAAGAGTACACCTACGAGCCCGCTGTCGAAGGATTGCTTGCCGAGCTTCTGCCCCGCTTCATCAAGGTGCAGATCTACCGCGGCCTTCTGGACACATCGGCCAGTGAACACGCTGCACGGATGACTGCCATGGACAACGCCACGCGGAGCTGCGACGACATGATCAGTTCCCTGACGCTGCTCTACAACAAGACCAGACAGGCGGCGATCACGCGAGACCTTATGGATATCGTCGGCGGCGCTGAAGCCCTGAAAGGATAAAAGGGAGCTTAAGAGGTATGAGTAACATAGGCAAGATCACTCAGGTCATCGGCGCCGTTGTCGACGTCGAGTTTGCCGATGGCAACCTTCCTAACATTCTGAACGCGTTGGTCATTAAAAACCCCAACAACGCTGACTGCCCCGAGCTTATCTGCGAAGTGGCACAGCATCTGGGTGACAACGTTGTTCGCACAATCGCCATGGACGCGACCGAAGGTCTTGTCCGCGGCATGGAAGTGACCGATACTGGCAACCCCATCATGGTGCCCGTGGGCAGCGCCTCTCTGGGCCGCATCATGAACGTTGTGGGCCGTCCTGTGGACGAAATGGGCGACATAGACGCGGCGAAAAGCCTTCCCATTCACCGTCCCGCACCCGAATTCAACGAGCAGAACACCAATGTTGAACTGCTTGAAACCGGCATCAAGGTTGTTGACCTGCTGATTCCCTTCCCCAAGGGCGGCAAAATGGGTCTCTTCGGCGGTGCAGGCGTGGGTAAAACCGTTATTCTGATGGAAATGATCAACAACATTGCAAAACAGCACGGCGGTATTTCCGTGTTTGCAGGTGTTGGTGAGCGTACCCGTGAAGGTAACGACCTGTACCACGAAATGAAGGACGCCGGCGTTCTGGAAAAAGCCGCACTTGTGTACGGCCAGATGAACGAACCTCCGGGAGCACGTGCACGTGTTGCACTGACTGCACTGGCCTGCGCGGAATACTTCCGTGACGAAGAAAATCAGGACGTGCTGCTCTTTGTTGACAATATATTCCGCTTTACGCAGGCAGGTTCGGAAGTGTCCGCACTGCTCGGCCGTATGCCTTCCGCGGTGGGTTACCAGCCCACGCTGGGCACCGACCTTGGCGGCCTGCAGGAACGCATCACCTCCACCACCAAGGGTTCCATCACCTCGGTGCAGGCTGTTTACGTTCCCGCGGACGACCTTACCGACCCCGCGCCTGCAACCACGTTCTCGCACCTTGACGGAACGCTCGTGCTTTCGCGTCAGATTGCAGAACTCGGCATCTACCCTGCGGTTGACCCGCTGGACTCCACTTCGCGTATTCTCGACCCCAACGTTGTTGGTGCCGAACACTACAGCGTGGCACGTGAAGTTCAGATGGTGCTGCAGAAGTACAAAGACCTGCAGGACATCATTGCCATTCTGGGTATGGACGAACTGTCGGACGAGGACAAGCAGACCGTTGCGCGCGCACGCCGCATCCAGCGTTTCCTCTCTCAGCCGTTCCACGTGGCAGAAGTGTTCACCGGCACCCCTGGTGTGTATGTAAAGCTGGAAGAGACCATCAAGGCCTTCCGCGGCATTCTGAACGGTGAATACGACCACCTGGCTGAAAACGACTTCTACATGGTCGGCGGTATCGAAATGGCCGTGGAGCGTTATAACCAGCGTCAGCAAGCCGCGTAAGGAGCTGACCTATGGAAAAGTCTCTCCAGCTTGAAATCGTGACACCGGACAAGGTGGTCCTGAGCGAGCAGGTGGACTATGTCGGCGCCCCTGGATACGAGGGTGAGTTCGGCGTACTGCCCAACCACATCCCGTTCCTTTCGGCTCTGTCCATCGGCAGCCTGTACTACAAGGCCGGCGGCAAAACCAGATACGCCTTTGTTTCCGGCGGCTTCGCTGAAGTTTCCGACAACAAAGTGACCATTCTGGCCGAATCCGCTGAACGTGCCGAAGACATCGACATCGAACGCGCACGCAAGGCTCAGCAGCGCGCTGAAGAGCGCCTGAAAGCCGAACGTGAAAAGATCGACGCCACCCGCGCTGAAGCCGCCCTGAAGCGTGCTCTGGCCCGCCTTCAGGTACGCAATGCAGCCTAGCTGCATGCAGCGGTAGCAACCAGTATGACAACGGGCCGGCTTTACAGCCGGCCCGTTTTTTTACTCCCTCAGCCCGTCCTGAAAACACACTCCTCACCTGCGTCCTGCCGTGCACCGGCTGCGGAACGCGCAGCCGCAACCCGCGGCGCATACCCCCTGCAAGCGCTGCTTCCGCATACCCGCTGCCTGCACTGCCCTGTCAGTCACCGGAACCCCGCTAAATTGCAACGCCACGATAAACAGTGTTCCCGATTCCTGCCCGTTTCCGGATGCACAAAGAAAGATTCTTCAGGTTGCCTGCTCCATGCAACTTCCCGTCAGGCACAGCTAAAAAACTCTTTGCAGGCACAGTATCCTGTCGGCCTGTAGAGGCTCTGCATCTTTTTTCAGAAGCCACCTGATGCGGCAACGCATCGGACCGCCGGCAGCGGAAACAGGATGGCCGCGCCGCAGCGCACACGGCCTGCGCACTGCGCAACCGCTGCAATACACAAGCATGCACAGCCGCGCCGTGCGCGGCACCCGTATGCCGCGCACACGGTTCCTGCGCTCATCCTCCGGCGCGTACAGTCCGCCAACCGGCATCACATCACCGGTACAGATAACCGGCAGCGGATAAAAACGGCGGACAGGAGGCAACGAACATCAGACGCCTCGCCAAACAGCAGTCCTCCGGCCGGAATGTCTGTTGTTCAAAAAGATATTCCGGTAGCACTTTTTTACGCAGTCACTGCCCGCAAAGCCTGTTTTACCGCCCGCACCGGCACAACGAGGCGTCCCCTTCCCGCTTCCGCAAGTCATACCTTCAAAGAAGCATGTACCGTTCCGGCGTATTTATCTGGACAACGGGGTGTATCTGTCTGTAGTTTTCTTCTGTTTTAGCAGCTGTCCCATAACGGACAGCCAGACGAGATACGCAACCGGAGACATCATGTCCTCGAACCAGTATACCGCAGGCGCTGTTATCCTTGCCGCAGGCAAAGGAACGCGCATGTATTCCGACAAACCCAAGGTGCTGCAGCCGCTGCTGGGCGAGCCCATGCTGCGCTTTGTATACAGGGCGCTTGATCCGCTGTTTTCCAAGGCGGTATGGACTGTTATCGGCCATGGCGCAGACATGGTACGCAAAGCTTTCTGCCATGAAGAACGCGAATTCGTGCTGCAGGAAAAACAACTCGGCACCGGCCATGCGCTGCAGTGCGCATGGGACAAGGTCACAGCTTCCGGCATTGACTATGTGCTGGTCATCAACGGCGACACGCCGCTGGTGCGCTCCGATTCAATCGTCAGGCTGCTGGACCGCACGGCAGGCTCCGGCGCTGACGTGGGCTTCATCACCCTGACGCTGGAAGACCCCGCAGCCTTCGGCAGGGTTGTACGCCGTCATGGGCACGTAGCAGCGGTCATTGAAGCCAAAGACTACGATACGGCGCAGCACGGGCCGGAACCGCGTGAAATCAACGCAGGCATTTATCTGCTCAAGGTGGCCGCAGTATCACCGCTGTTGCCTCTTCTGACCAATGCCAATGCCAGCGGAGAATACTACATTACCGATATCGTGGAACTTGCCGTCAGGCAGGGACTGCGTGTGGAAGGTGTGGGATGCGGCAACGATCCTGACCTGCTGGGAGTGAACACTCCCGCCGAACTCATGCGTTCTGAAGAGCTGCTGCGCGAAAACATTGTGACCCGTCATCTGCACAACGGAGTCCATGTACATGCTGCCGGTTCGGTACGCATCGGTCCCGATGTGGTCATAGAACCGGGGGCTGTCATTCACGGCCCGTGCGAACTGTACGGAAACACCTTTGTGGGTGCTCAGGCCGTCATTGATTCGCACTGCTGGGTAAAAGACAGCCGTCTGCACCCCGGCAGCACCCTGCGCAATTTCAGCCACGCAGAACAGGCGGAAATAGCCACAGGTGCCGTTGCCGGTCCATATGCCCGTCTGCGTCCCGGGGCCGTGCTGGAACAGGACGCCAGAATGGGCAACTTTGTTGAAATGAAAAAAGCCGTGCTCCGCAAAGGGGCAAAGGCAAGCCATCTGACCTATCTGGGTGATGCGGACATCGGCAGCGAAGCCAATATCGGCGCCGGCACCATCACCTGCAACTATGACGGCGTGAATAAACACCGCACCGTCATAGGCGAAAAAGCATTCATCGGCAGTAACACCGCGCTGGTGGCCCCCGTTTCCATCGGGAAGCAGGCCCTTGTCGGCGCGGGATCAGTGATTACTAAAGACGTAGAGGACGGTGAATTGGCCATCGCCCGCGGACGTCAGAAAAACCTGCGCAAAACGCGTCATTCTTGATTTCATGCATCAAAATGGTTACAATTCCGACATGGAGCTCTTAGACCGGCTGGAAAGCCGAATCGATTCACTACTTACTACCATTGAAGCGTTGAGCGAAGAAAACCGGCGCCTTAAGGAAGAAGTAGATTCGGGCCTTTCTGCTTTGGCTGACGAAAACAGGGAACTCAAGGAGTCGCTCGAGCAGGAGCGTACCACGCGTGAAGCCGTACTGGCGCGCATGGACAACCTGCTTGCCAAACTGAAAACCCATACCGGGGAAGAATAGAGCGCACCGTGCGCAGCTACAACTTATCCGTTCTGGGACTTGAAGTGTCCTTCAAAGCCGAAGCCGATCCGCAACGGGTCGAACAGGCGCGCCAGCTCGTTGAAGAGCGTTACAATAAACTGAAATTCCACGGGAAGCAGCTTAGCAAGGAAAAACTCCTGACTTTTCTGGTTCTGGGACTGGCAGACGATTTGCTGCAATCAAACCATCAGCACCAAGAGTTTGACAAACGGCTTGCGGCGCTGCTGGCAAAGATAGATGAGCATAACCAGCCCCCCGCGGGCGATGATGACGAGAGTTTACCCTGGAGTGTGCGTGATTGACCGGCTGTTGCTGACCTCACAAGCATAAAAAAGGATGCCGGAATGGCGGTTCTGTGTGCATGCCCGCTTGGCGGGAAGCCTGAAGTGCCGCCTCAGACGTCCACCTGGGCAACCAGGTCCTGCAATAGCAGGCACACGGCTCTCCGGGGCCTCATATACCCTTGCGTCACCCCGCCTCCGTCCGGCGTGTTCTCTTGTCTGTAGCAAAGAACCGCCGGCAGTAAAGCAACCTTTCCTGCTTGCCCGCTTCCCTTTATGGAACCGGCCGGTCAGCGTGACCGCCGTCGGGATTCATTCAACCGGGTCAACGCACCCGATGACAATAAAAGGGAGTCGAGGCATGGGCCTTATAGAAATAGTACTCCTCCTCGTCGGCATGGCAGTCGGGGCAGCCACAGGCTTCATACTGCACAAAATAGTCAGCGCCAAACGTCTGCAGGACGCCCGCGAACTGGCCGACCGCATTATCGAGGAGGCACGCAAAGAGGCACAGGCGCACAAAAAGGAAGTGCTCATCCAGGGGCAGGATGAACTCTTTAACCAGAAACGTGAACTCGAACGCGAATTTAAAGAACGCGAACACGAACTGAAAATCCGTGAACGCAGGCTGCAGGAACAGACCGAACGGCTTGAAGAAAAACTGGAAAAGCTGGCCCAGAAAGAACACGATGCTCTTTCTGTGGAAAAAGAACTGAACAGGCGCGAACGCACTCTGGGGCTTAAGGAAGAGGAACTGACCCAGAAAATTGCGGAGCAGGATAAAAAGCTTCAGGAAATATCCGGTCTGACATCTGAAGAAGCCAAGGCGCGCATTTTCAGCGAAGTGGAGGCAAGAACCCGCCACGAAGCCGGAAAGATGATCCGCGTCATAGAAACAGAAGCCAAGGAGACCGCTTCGCGCAGTGCCCAGAAAATTCTGGCCACAGCTGTTCAGCGGTATGCCGGCGACTTTGTCAACGAACAGACCGTTACCGCAGTCTCGCTGCCCAGCGAAGACATGAAAGGCCGCATCATAGGCCGCGAAGGACGCAACATCCGTGCGTTGGAAGCAGCCACCGGCGTTGATCTGATCATTGACGACACTCCGGAAACGGTCATCCTTTCCGCCTACAGCCCTCTGCGCAGGCAGATTGCCAAAATGGCGCTGGAAAGGCTGATCAGCGACGGACGTATCCACCCCGCACGCATTGAAGACATTGTACGCAAGTGTGAGCAGGAGCTGGAAGTGCAGCTGCGCGAAGTGGGCGAACAGGCTACCTTTGACGTGGGCGTGCACGGCATACATCCCGAAATCATCAAACTGCTGGGGCAGCTCAAATACCGCACCAGCTTTTCGCAGAATGTGCTTCAGCACTCCATGGAAGTCGCATCGCTGTGCGGCATTATGGCTGCAGAACTGGGCATGGACGAAAAACGCGCCAAGCGCGCGGGGCTGCTGCACGACATCGGCAAAGCAGTGGACCACGATGTGGAAGGTCCGCATGCCGTCATCGGAGCCGATCTGGCAAAGAAATACGGCGAATCCAAGGAAATTATCCACGCCATAGCAGCCCACCACGAAGATGTGCCGCCCAAAAGCGCTCTGGCTGTGCTGGTGCAGGCCGCAGACAGCCTTTCCGGTGCACGCCCCGGTGCGCGCAAGGAATTGCTGGAAAATTACGTGAAACGGCTTGAAGACCTTGAAGGTATAGCCAACGGCATGGAAGGGGTTTCCAAAGCCTACGCCATTCAGGCAGGCCGCGAAATCCGCGTTCTTGTCAATTCCGATGAAGTTGACGACGACACAACATACATGCTGTGCAAAGACATCTCGGAAAAAATCGAGAAAAACCTCACCTATCCCGGCCAGATCCGCGTTACCGTCATCCGGGAACGCCGCGCCGTGGGTGTGGCCAAATAGCAGCCGGAACAACCGCTCTGCATACAAAACGCCCGCATCGGCAGATGCGGGCGTTTTTACTTTTCTCCGCCGGTAATTTTGCCGGTGCCTGCCACAGGGCTGTTCTCAGGCAGTCAGCATCCGGCGCGCCACAGGATACGGCGGTACAATCTTACAGATCTGGCTATCCGTCTGAACGCATGCGCAAAATAATACCCCGCTCCAGCGCCAGAGCACGCAGTTCGGCAGCGGAATGTACCCCTAGCTTCTGCATCAGGTTGGAACGGTGCTTTTCCACCGTCTTCACGCTGACCACCAGCATTTCGGCGATTTCACGGTTTTTATAGCCTTCGGCCACCAGCTGAAAAATTTCCTGTTCGCGTGGTGTCAGCGTTTCCCAGCTGGACGAGACAGACTGCCCTCTGGCGTCGTTCAGATATCCTTTGACCACAGCGTCGGAAACGCCCGGACTCAGATAAATCTTGCCGCCCAGCACAGACTCCACAGCCAGAATAAACTCGTCGTTGCTGGCATCTTTCAAGACATACCCGTCTGCTCCGGCGGCAAGCGCCGCATAAACATACTCGCCGGCACCGTGCACGGTCAGCACCAGCACCCGTACCTCGGGGTGGCGCTTTTTTATCAGACGAGTAGCCTGCACACCGTCCATACGAGGCATGGAAATATCCATCAGCACAAGATCGGGCTGGTTTCTGTCACACAGGTCAACCGCCATCTGTCCGTCACTGGCTTCTCCGGTGACTATAAGATGCGGTACAGACTGCAGCAGCGACTTCAGCCCCTCGCGCAGAAGGGTGTGGTCTTCGGCAATGATCAGTGAATATCCTTCCCCCATAATTCCGTAACCCCCTGTTCGAAGGTGGCTCCCTACCCCCCCGGCAACTTAATAACAATCACAACCCATTTATAATAATAAAAAAAATGCCGGCCATGAAAAATATACCAGTTATAACCCCTACCATAAAAATACTATTGTTTCCAACGCAAAAATACAGTCAGTCCTAATTTACGGGCCGCGCTGTCTGTGATGAAGTGCATACCATGGAGTTCTTTCCCCGGTGGTAAAGCCGGAATCAGCCACACAGGTCCGGCACACGCAATCAGTTCAGGAGGAGCTATGAACGATTCGGTAACACGTATCACGCAGGCCATGGTACTTAACGCCAAACAGTCCAAATGGGTGGCAGAACGCATAGGCAAACCCTATCCCACCATGATGCGCGAGCTGAACCCCTATGACCAGAGCGCAAAGCTGGGCGCCGACACGCTGCTTGAAATCATGCGTGTCACAAAAAACATAAGTGCACTTGAATACATGGCCGAAGAACTCGGTTACAAACTGAGTCCCGGCGCAGAACAACACCCCATGCAGGAAGAACAGGAGCATCTTGCCGATTCTGCGTAACGGCACATCACTTTATATATTCTCTGCAACATTTTTCAAGAGTAACAGAAACGGGCCCGCAGCGGTCCGTTTCTGCTTTTTTGCGCCGCCTCATCCTGCGGACTTGTCAAAACAGTGTAAATACCTCAGGGTTCCGTCTCCTGCCTCGCGGCAGAAAGCAGCTTCTGGAAACACCATATGCAAGCCTCGGACACACGACACACGCTGACTGTGACAGCAGAAAACAACGGCGACCGGCTGGACGCACTGCTCGCCCTGCTTTTTCCTGAAACGGGCATACGGGCAAGGCGCCGCCTGTGGGAACACTGCACCATCACTGTAAACGGGGTTCCCCGTGCTGCGGGGTACCGCACGCAAACCGGCGATGTTATCGACATAGTGTGCCCATGCCGGAACAAAACGCAGCACATCCTTCCGGCAGCGCAGGCAGAGGTGCTCTGCCGCACGGCAGACTACGCGGCAATATTCAAGCCAGAGGGGCTGCATTCGGCGCGTATCGCCGCGTCACCGGCTCCCAGTGTGGAAGACCAGCTGGACAGCCTGTTTGCGGGCGAAACACCGCCGGTCCTCGTCAACAGGCTGGACAGACCCACCTCCGGCATGGTGCTGGCAGCCTTCGGCAGCCATGCGGCAGAAGCCTTCCGCAAATTTGAGCAGGCAGGACAGGTGGAAAAACTCTATCTGGCCGTGGTGCTGGGCCATATGAAAGCTCCTGTGGCCTGCCGCAACGAACTGAATATGCAAAACAGACAGGTAACCACTGTTCTGCCGCACGAAGCGCAGGACCCGCTGCGGCATACCACAGTTCTGCCGCTGCGCGCACTGCCCGCAGAATCCATGGACGGCCAGAAGACAACGCTGGTACTGGCCGCCATCCACCGCGGAGCCCGTCACCAGATACGCGCCCATCTGGCTCATGCCGGACACCCCATCGCCGGAGACTGCGTATACGGCAGCAGTCAGGCGGACGGGACACTGTACCTGCATCATTTCAAGATAGATATGCCCGGCTTCAGCTGCACATGCCCGCCGCGCTGGCCCCAGTGGCCGCAATGGGCTGCGGGCACTGCCTGTGCCACCGGCCGCAAAATCTGAAGCACGCTCAGAATACATACAAAAAATCCGGCACCAATGGTGCCGGAGCCGGAAAAAACCTGTCCCGCCGCTGCGGAACCTATGCTGATGCGTCGCGGTCTTCTTTTTCGGCTGCCACACGGGCAAGCCGTCTGACCTGCCTGCATATGCCCATCAGCATATCAAATTCATGTCTGCGCAGCGAAGCTTTCTGCATAAAACGCCGCACGGGCAGCATGAAATAGTCCGGATTATCCTCGCGCAGATAGTCAATGTCCAGCAGAGTATCCTGCAATGCCGCGAACAGGATTTCCTGCTCTTCATGCGTGACAACCCGCGAAAGTGCCCCCGCCGATTTGTGAAAAGGCCTGGCATCAGACAGCTTGAAACATTCATACAGCAGAATGAGCACAGCCTGCGCAAGGTTAAGGGAGCTTGCCTCGCTGGTAGGAATGGTCACAAGGCGCGAACAGACTTCCGTCTCCTCGTTGGTCAGGCCTCTGTCTTCACGTCCGAAAACAATGGCCACCCTGCCGCCTGCGGCCACTTCCTGCTGCACCACGGGTGCGGCTGTTTCAGGCGACAATATCTGACGCCGCCATCCGCCTGTTCTGGCAGTGGTGCCCAGAACCAGCGTATATGGTGCCAGCGCCGCGGCCAGCGTATCTTCGTGCCGCACAGATTCCAGCACCGGCACCCCCTTGGGCGTTGCCAGCGGAACAGATTTTTCGGGGTTCCACCTTTCGGGGGCCACCACCACCAGTTCGTTTACGCCCATATTGGCGCAGGCGCGGGCCACCATACCTATATTTTCAGGAAACCGGGGCTCCACAAGCACCACGGCGACATTTTCAAGCATCATGCGCTATCCTCCGGCAAAAATAAAAAGGCGCGGGCCGCATTGCCGCCCGCGCCGTACTCATATGCGTTTCACAACCGGGACGCAACGTGCCTGCCGGCAAAGCGGCGCATCAGCCCCACAGGCGCGGTATAGTCATGCTCACCATCCACACCCCCAGACCGAATTTGAGCGAAAGCCCCAGAAACCGGCCGATGAATGTCCCCATGGCTGCCCGGCGTGCTTCGTCGCCCGAACGTCCCAGCCCCAGTTCCATGACCAGACATCCCAGATAGGCGCCTCCCAGCGCACCCAGCAGCGCACCCAGCCCCAGAAAGAACGGGGCACCCAGTATCGCACCGGCAATACCGCCGATAAATCCGCCCAGCGTTCCCCTGCCTGTGCCGCCGTAACGTCTGGCGCCCAGCATCTGCACGCCGAATTCCAGAATTTCACCGGCCAGTGCAAGTCCGCCGATAATGATAAAGAACGTCAGATTCATGGCGGCAGCATCGGGATGCAGCCATTTCCACAGCCCGGCAATGCCAAGCACAACCCAGTTGGCAGGCAGGCCGAAAATATGCAGTCCCAGCGCAAGCACCATCACAATGATGGTCAGCACAGCCAAAGCTGTTTCCACTCTTACTCCTTGCCGCGTCTGTCTATCACGCGCACGGCTTTTCCTTCACTTTTGGGCAGCGAACCTGTCTGCACCAGATCCACGCGCGGTGTCACCAGAATCTCGTCACGCAGCTGGCGTACAATGGCTTTCTGCAATCCTGTAAGCACGCGCATGTCTTCTACAAAATACCCGTCGCGGATTTCCACCTTCACCGTCAGCTGGTCGATGAAATCTTCACTGACCAGCTCGATGACGTAGTTTTCGCCCACTTCGGGGAAGCCCATGAGCACCTGTTCTATCTGCATGGGGTAAATGTTCACCCCTTTGATAATCATCATGTCGTCCGCACGGCCCAGAATACGGTCAATACGGCGGTGCATACGTCCGCAGGCGCATTCGCCCGGCAGAAAACGGGTCAGGTCGCGGGTGCGGTACCGTAAAATGGGCATACCCTGACGACACAGCGTGGTCATGACCAGTTCGCCCACTTCGCCGTCGGCTACGGGTTCCAGAGTGTCCGGGTTGACTATTTCGGGGATGAAAGCGTCTTCCCACACATGCATGCCGGTCTGATGTGTGCACTCAAAGGCCACTCCCGGTCCGTTCATTTCTGACAGACCGTAAGAATTGTAGGCTTTAAGCCCCAGCATCTGCTCGATACGCTGGCGTATTTCCTCGGTATGCGGCTCGGCCCCTATCAGTGCAACACGGCAGGGCAGCTCGGCGCCGCTCAGGCCTTCTTCTTCCAGCGCGGCGCCCAGATACAGCGCATACGAAGGAATGATATGCAATACAGTTGTCTGAAAATCGCGGATGAATTTAATCTGCCGTTTTGTATTGCCCGGCCCCGCGGGAATGGTGTGGCATCCCAGACGCTCCGCACCGTAGTGGATGCCCAGCCCGCCGGTGAACAACCCGTACCCCGATGTGTTCTGAAAGACATCATCGGGACGCACACCGACCATATACATACTGCGGGCAACCAGATCGGCCCAGGAATTCAGGTCATTCTGCGTATGGTGCACCACGGTGGGGGCCCCTGTGGTGCCGCTGGAAGCATGCAGCCGGACAAGCTGCTCGCGGGGAACAGCCACCAGCCCTGCCGGATACTGTTCACGCAGGTCGTTTTTCGTGGTGGGCGGAACAGACCGCAGATCGTCCAGCGAGCGGATATCTGCGGGGGCTATGCCTGCCTCTTTAAGACGTGCGGCATAAAAAGGCGAACCTGAGGCTTGCTGCACGGTGTTGCGCAGCCGTACAAGCTGCACCCGCTCAATCTCTTCGCGGCTCCATGTTTCGGCTCTGTCGAAAAACTCCATGCGATATTCTCCTGTGCGCCAGCGGGCGCGTGGCTATACGGTAACTGCCGTTACAGGCTGGGAATTGCGCGATTTTACGGCCAGTAACGAAAATGTCAAACATTACCGAAGCCGCATACGTTGCGCGACACAGACATCAGTTGTTCTGCGCGCCCCTACGACAACCCGAGGCCGTGCAGCATGCCGAAGCATCCGGCAAGCATCATATCACCCGCCGGCGCGATGAACTGTCCCTGCCCCTCCAGCATGGCGCGCCGCGGCCCCAGCACAAATGTGGGGCGAAAGCTTTCCGCCTCTTCCGGAATGGTGTTGAACATGCACCCGTGGCCGCCGCAGGCGCGCACCTGTTCGTCGGGCAGCCACGCCCGCCGGAACTCCGTCAGGTCGTGCAGCAGGGCAGCCGTATCCAGCATGCCGGTATGATGCTCATACACGCCGTACACCCGTTCACGGTACACCAGAAAAGCAACCACATGGCTGTTGCCCACGTTGACAACCGTAATACCGTGCCGGTGACTGCGCTGTGCGACCTCCGGCATGGACAAAGCCCCCAGCACGGCGGCGGCGCCGGAATCGCACACAGGTCCGCCGCCTATGGCTTTCTGCAACACCGCAAGACGCGTAAGCTCCGGCGGCACATCATGAAATATCAATGAGGCCGGGTCGCCGTCATGTTCGCGCAAAAAACGCCGCCATAACGTGAACCGCCCTTCCCTGTTGGAGCTATCGGGAAAAAAACCATGGTCCTGAGCGGCAGCCACCACGGTATCGGGCATTTCAAGCCCCGCCATTCCCAGAAAAGCCTGCCAGAACGCCGCGTCATAATCGGACAGATGCACCGGCACATATCCGCCGGGGCATGATCCGGAAATTTCCACACCCAGCATCTGCACCCGCGCGGGGTTGTCATGTATGGCGGCTGCCGCTTCAGGATGCGCGCACACCGCAAGACCGGCCGCAAGGTGCTTTTTGACAGCGCCGAAAAAACCGCCGCCCATGTTGCTGCCATGCAGATATACCGCACTGCCGGCCGCGGTAAGCGCCGCAAGCCTGCGCGCGACCATACGCGCAGGTGCGGGCAGCACAAATTTCGGTCTGTTTTCCGGCTCGATGCCCGGAATGTGGTAGAGCACGTCCTGCGTTCCGCTGCCTATATCAAGACACAGCACTGTGGGGCTTCTCATTTGTCTTTCTCCTTGGGGGGGGGTCGCATACAACAGCACGGCACAACCGCCGCAGCGAGGCATCCTAGCCGTTCGGTCCGCGCAGCGCAACGGCTCCTGCGGCCCCGCCCTGCCGGGCACCATGGTGTAAAGCCTGTATGCCCGCGGGCACCTGCCGCCATCGCAGATAAACTTTTTTCTTTTTTTCCGCAAAAAGCACTTGCAAGTAACCGCAGTTCCGGCTACATACTGCCTCCGCGCCGACACATAAAAGGTCGCGCATTTACGGAGCCGAGGTGGTGGAACTGGTAGACACGCTATCTTGAGGGGGTAGTGGATTACGTCCGTGCGGGTTCGAGTCCCGCCCTCGGCACCATGAAAAAAAGCTTCATCCTGATACGGATGAAGCTTTTTTGCTTATGCGCGGTGCCTGCGCGTATATGCAGCCGATATTCTTAATCACGCTCCGGCCGTTGCTTGCGGCATGACCATCTGATATTCTGAAAGGCCGAATGGTTATAGCAGCCTGCAACCTTTAACGGTACAAGGCGTCATGGCACGCAGTCAGAGCATTGCTTCACGTATCCGTTTTTTTTCCTTTCTGCTTGTAACGCTGCCTCTTTGCGTGTCTCTGCTCACGTTTGCTGTTGTCAGCCGCATTCTGGTTGTGGGCGGTACGCACCATGACATGGTGGTGGAGCTGCAGCACCACAAACTGACCACCGAAAGATGGCTTAACGAGCAACTGCAAAGCATCACATTTTTTGCCCATACCAGCATCAGCGACCTGCACGATACAGCCGCGCTGCAACAGGCTTTGCGCGTTTTTCTTAATTACCACACATCGTTCAGTCAGGTTTTTTACGCCTCTCCCGATGGCTCACTGCTGACAGGGCCGGAACTGCCCGTGCCGATCAATGTAGGTGACCGCGGCTACTTCCAAAAAGCCCGTCAGGGCCTGCCCGTGGTTTCTCCGGTGCTGGTAAGCCGCTTTTCGCACAACCCGTCGCTTATTTTCTGCGCGCCGCTGCCTTTTGCCGACGGCCGCTTTGCAGGAGCTGTCATCGGCGTGACAGACCTGCGCACCCTTGACGAGGCCCTGCTGCGCCTGCACCGCCGCCAGAACGATCAAAGCTTTCTGGCCACTGCCGACGGATACCTGCTGACCAGCAGACTGCAGGAAAACACCATCATTCTGCCGCGCTATAATCCGGAAGGCATTCCCGTCACGCGAACCGTGCTGCCGCCCGAAGATTCGCTGAGCACACCGCATTTTTACCGCAACACTCAGGGCGTGTATGTGCTGGGCGTCAGACTGGCTTTCAAATCCGGCCAATGGCTGCTGGTGCAGGAAAGACCAGTGCGTGCCATGCTGGGCGGATACAGCTGGATAATTGCCATGACCATGACAGGCGCTCTGGCCACCGCAGCCCTGCTCATCCCGTTTCTGCTCAAAGCGGGCAGACGCATAACCGGCCCCATAGAAGAGATCTCAACCATGTCGGAAGAGCTGACCCACGGGCACTACGACAAGGAATGTCCCTATCTGCACACCGCCGATATGCCGCCTGAAATACGCAGACTGTACGACAACTTCTGCTTTATGGCGGAACGCGTTTCACAGCAGATGCGCGATCTGGAGCATCTTTCTTTCTGCGACACGCTGACCGGCCTGCACAACAGGCGGCATCTGGCGCACGAAGGAACCAGAACCATCACAGCCTGCACCGAAGCCGACCTGCCGTGCAGCTGTCTGATGCTCGACATTGATTTTTTTAAACAGGTCAACGATGCATGGGGGCACGATGCGGGAGACATGGTGCTGCAGTCCGTGGCACGGACCATCTCGAACGCGGTACGCAGCAAAGACATGACCATCCGCATGGGCGGCGAAGAGTTCGCCGTCATTGCCCCTGCCACCGACACGGCATCGGCCTTTTCACTGGCGGAACGTATCCGCAGAAATATTGAATCGACCCCCGTTCAGGCTGCCGACGATGAAATACGCATAACCATCAGCATCGGTGTGGCCGATATGGGCGGGGCACCCATCTTCGGCACCACGCAGCTGGACGACCTGCTGGCAAAAGCCGACAGAGCCTTGTATCAGGCAAAGAAAAAAGGCAGAAACAGAACAGAAATCTGGTCTGAAAAACTCATTGCTGCCGCTCCGGACGGCTGACGCCGCAGCAACCCTTGACAGCGGGCAGCCAATTGGCTAATAAAAATCAATACTATTTAAGGAGGGTCTCATGGAAGATAAAGTTCTGAAAGCAATGCAGGAAGCCGGCAAGCCTGTTCGTCCCGGTGAAGTTGCCGAAAAGCTGGGTGTTGACAGCAAGGAAGTTTCCAAGGCCATAAAAAACCTGAAAGATTCCGGAAAAATCCATTCCCCGAAACGATGCTACTACGCACCCGTGCAATAAGCCGCGCGGGCGGATCACAGGATAAAAGGCGGGCAATGACCCGCCTTTTGTCATATCAGTTCTACCTATAACAATTACAAGCATGCATCGATTTTTTGCATGCGACACAGTGCGGAGTGTTTTCTATACTCCGCCCATGGACACACTGCACACTCCGCGCGCCAAAGGCAGCCCTTCCACTGCTGCACTGTTTGCGCCTGCGCAGCGCTCTTTCAACATCCGGACGGTCTACTCCGCAGGGTCGGGCAAAGAAAACGAAGACAGGCTGATCGCGGCGGGCAACTGCTTTGCCGTGGTGGACGGGGCTTCCAGTCTGGACGGCACCCTGTACGACGGACACACCGGTGCATGGAATGCGGCCTGCTGCGTCAGCGCTGCACTGGAACGCGGCTTTGCTCTGCAGGACGAACCGTCTCTCACCGGCATCATGCAGCGGGCCAATGCATATCTGGCGCGTCAGATGGCATCATACGGTATAGATACTTCAGCACCGCAAGACAGGCTGCGGTTGTGGTCGGCCAGTGCGGCAGCTCTGCGTCTGACAGAAAACAGCGCACAATGGGCGCAGATAGGCGACTGCCGCGTCATGTTCATAGACACCTCAGGCCGCTGGCACATGCCCGCGCGCGACTACGACCATGACAGGCTGACCATGATACGCTGGAAACAGTTAAGCCGTGCGGGCGTCCGTGATATCCGCGCTGCGCTGCACGACCAGATTGTATCGGTACGCCGCAGCATGAACCGCACCTTCGGCGTTCTGAACGGTGAGCCGGAAATGAGCAGGTTTCTGCAGTACGGAGAAATGTCGCTGGACGGCATAGCCCATATTCTGCTGTTCACCGACGGACTTTCGCTGCCCGAAGCCGCACCGGAGTACGGAACATCGTTCGGCGATCTGGCCCGCGCCTACCTGACCAGAGGCCTTGAAGGACTGCACCGGCATATACACGCGCTGCAGAGTCAGGACCCCGACTGCCGCATGTTTCCGCGCTTCAAATGCCATGACGACGTGGCCGCCGTGGCGCTGACCATGCAGCAGGCCGGTACCTAGCCATGGTCCGGAGCACCGGCCGGCATGTCATTTTCATGCTGTGCATACCGGCCTGAGCACCGGAAACAGGGCTTTGATCCTGTGGCGGCAAGCGCTGCCCGCGCATATCCCCACGCAGTCAGGCAACTGCCTGTACCCGTTCTTTTTTAGCCACCCGCCGCAGCTCCGCCTGCGCCTGCTGTCATTCTGCATTCCGGCAAGACGCAAACCACACCACGACACACGGCATGCAGGGCAACCAACTGCAATTTTGCTGTATTTCTGACACGTACACAGCACACCGGACTGCATCACACCGTGCATGGCTGCGGTTATTCTTGACAGCTTAGCGCACCCCGTCCATTGTCATAAAATAGAAAAAGTTTTTTTCTTGTTCATCTCTGACGCCGGAGGGCATAATGCAACACGGTGAATTCTGTCGGACAGTAACCATGGACAGGCGTAAATTCATACAGCTGGCAGCTGCCGGAACAGGTCTGCTTGCCGGTGCGGCTGTTCTGGGGCTTCCCCTTCGCGCCCGTGCGGCCGAAGCGTATCCTCTTCCGCCGCTGCCGTATGCGGAAAACGCGCTGGAACCGTACATCTCGGCACGCACCATCAGCTTTCATTACGGCAAACACACCAAAGCCTACTATGACAAAACAAACACGCTTGCAGCCGGTATGTCAGGCATGGCACTGCACGAAGTGTTTCTGAAGGCTGCAGGCAAACCGGACAGTGCTGCGCTGTTCAACAACGCCGCACAGGCATGGAACCACACGTTTTACTGGAACGGCATGAAGCCCTCGGGCGGTGGCGCCCCCGGAAAACGCATGATGGAACACCTGCAGGCATCCTTCGGCGGGTACGAACAATTCCGTGAAGCCTTTTCCGCCGCGGCCAAAGGACAGTTCGGCAGCGGCTGGGCGTGGCTTGTGCGCAACAGCGACGGAACACTGGAAGTGGTGAAAACCGCCAATGCCGAAAATCCCATGGTGCAGGGCAAAACACCGGTGCTGGTCTGTGATGTCTGGGAGCACGCCTATTATCTGGACTATCAGAACCGGCGTGCGGATTACGTTTCCGCGTTTCTTGACCATCTGGTCGACTGGGACGCGGCGGAAAAGCACCTGACCTGAACCATGCCGCAGCAGCATGGCAGCCAGACACAATAACCGGACAGACAAACGAACCGGAGCACTGAGCCAGGAAAACTGAACCGGAAACAGAGGCCGGTACAAACGCAGCGCAGCGCTTCAGTCCCGAATTGACAGAATGATGCAATGCGGGCGGGCAGTTACAAAACTGTCCGCCTGTATGTACCGGCACCGGCTGCACGGGGCACACCGCCGTGCAGGCCGGAAACAGCACTGCGGGCACATCACTGCGGGCACATCACTGCGGGCACAGCACTGCCGGGCACACTACTGCCGGACGCAGCACAGGCTGAAATCCCTTGCGCCCCCCGAACAGAGCTTCAGCCGTCAGCAGCAATCAGAAACAATGCGACGGTAAACCGCATCAACACGGCCGAAAACAGCTTCCCATGAATACCCGTCAAGCAGGGCATCCACAGCCGGACTGACACCTCCGGCAACAGGGGCGTTCATGGTCTGCAGGCAATTCTTCAGGGCGGCATGCAGGTTATGCTCAAACCGGCGTTCGTCCTCCGCAAAGGGCCTGTCCACATCATGCAGACGGGGCAGGTCCACCAGCGTAACCGCCTCGGACGGCAGACCGGCAAACACTTCCTCCACACCTTCAAGTCGCGTGGCAACCAGACGGCACCCGCAGGCCAGTGCTTCAAGCAGCACCAGAGGAAGTCCCTCAAAAAACGACGGCAGCACAAATACATGGGCTGCACGCATCAGCTCCGCCAGCCGGTTCTGAGACACATTGCCGTGCAGCACCGCCCGTTCACCCAGCCCGCGTGCCAGCGCAACGCATTCTTCGTAATCGGAACCTGTGCCGCCGCCGCAGATATCCAGCACCATATCGTGCCCGCCGCCAAGCAGCCGGGCACATGCCCGCAGCAGCCACGGAACGCCCTTTGCCCGGGAAAGTTTACCGGCGTACAGCACGCGCAACGGGCCACCGGCAGTATTGCGCCGCCACGGGCGCCCGCAGCCGAAGACCTGCCGGTCATATCCGGCAGCCACAACGCTGATGCGCCGGGAGTCAATGCCGTACAGCATTTCAATATCGCGCTTCTGCGCCTGCGAAAGGGCAAAAACACCATCGACCATGCGGCACGCTGCCAGAACGCGGCGCGCCACACGGGGCACGGAACGGAACTGCCGCAGGTCAGACCCGTGGCACGATGCAACCACGGGAATCTGCGGAAACAATCTGCGTGCCAGCGCCGTCACCACCCACAGATGATTACTGTGAATGATCTGCGGACGAAAGGCCTGCACTGCATTCCGCAGGCACTTCCCGAAACAGGCTTCGTACGCATCAAGCTGGCTGTCGTCCAGTTGTGCCCATCTGCTTGATTCATACGGCATGACGTCGCTCATGCCGGTGACGGCAAAGGGCAGATCGCGGCCGAACCGCACAAAGCTGCTGAAAGAACAAAGGCAGTGTTCTTCCTGTGCCTGCGGGGTGCCGCCGCCCAGCTGCGCGGGCACAGCAAACGCCGCGGGCACTCCCGCCACCAGTGCATTGCTGTGCCCTGCATCGCCTGCACAGCGCAGCATTGCCAAGGTGCTGACCCCGCTGCCCGTCATTTCCGGACGCTGACTGAGTACATGTAGAATACGCATCACACAGCACCTACTGCATCGCCATGCAAAACACAACGATTCCTGACAGTTCCATTTTACATACTCCGGCGTATTGAAAGCCCTGCCAAGAGGGGGTATGCTGATCGTCCTTCTTTGCCGGGCGGTCATGCCGTCCGGCTGCCATTCATCAACCGGACACTCTCATGCTTACAATTTTTTACACCATCATGCCTGTCTTTCTGCTCATCGTGCTGGGCGGCGTCATACAACGGGCAGGATGGCTGCCCCGCGACGGGGCCGCAGCGCTGAACCAGTATGTGTACAGAATAGCGCTGCCCGCGCTGCTGTTCATCGCCATCGCGCAGTCTTCGCCGGAGCGCCTGTTCGAAGGCAGCTTCATTGCGGCGCTGCTGGCCGGACTGGGTATCTGCTACCTGCTGTCATTCGCGCTGTTCCGCATATTTTTCGGGGCGCGCACTCCGCTGGCCGGATTTCAGGCGTTTACCACCACATTTGCCAATGCCGCTTTTCTGGGGCTGCCCATTCTGATGGCTCTCTTTCCGGACAATCCCGACGCGGTACTGGCCATGGGCATTTACACCCTGTTCACCATGCCTTTTGTGCTTACGGGCATAGCCATGCTTGAGCTGGGGGTGGAACGCCCCGAGGGTACCGGCAGAACCCGCATGTGGTTTTCCATAGGTGCCTCGCTGGCGCGCAATCCTATTCTTATCGGCGCTCTGGCCGGACTTGCCGTATCACTGAGCGGCACAACGCTGCCGCACTGGCTTGCTTCTGCTGCCGCAATGCTGGGAGATACCGCCTCGCCTTGTGCTCTGGTGGCTGTGGGCATGGTGCTGGCCATGCAGCTGCAGATGAGCGGCGGCCCGAAAGCCCAGCCGGTATATCAGGCGGTTTCCGGCGTCATCAAACTGGCCGTGCATCCGCTGCTGGTCTGGGTATGCATGCGGTTTTTCAACGTGCAGGGACATTGGGTGCCCATGGGTGTGCTGCTGGCAGCCATGCCCACCGGCACGCTGGCTTTTGTTCTGGCCGAGGCATACGACACTGACTGTGCCAACACGTCGGCATCGGTACTGCTGACCACGGTTTTTTCGTTTCTCAGCATCTCGGCGGCCATGGCGCTGATGAGCTGACGCACCGGCACGTCCGGATGTATTTCCCCTGTCCCGTCATACCGCAAAAGCCCGCGAACAAGTTCGCGGGCTTTTCTTAATTACATGTCCCGTCCTGAAATAGGTTGACAAGTAAGGAGCCTATTTCATGGAAAGTGAAAAGAATCAGCATGTAAAGCGCACCCAACGAGACTACACGATGGCCTTTAAAATATCCGTCGTGACTCAAGTGGAACAAGGCGAAATGACATACAAGCAGGCTCAGAAGATGTATGGTATTCAAGGGCGCAGCACTGTGCTTATCTGGCTTAGAAAGCACGGAACTCTTGATTGGAGCAAGCCTGTGGTACATTCGAGTAAATCGCCAAAAGCTAAAGAGACTCCCGCGCAGCAAATCAGAAGATTGGAACGGGAGCTGAGGGACGAGAGGCTGAAGAACATGCTTCTCAACGAAATGATTGACATTTCAGACCGCGAATACGGGACTGCCATAAGAAAAAAGTTTACCCCCGAGCTGCACGAAATCTTCAACAAAAAGCCAAAGTAAGCTTGGCGGCTTGTTGCAGGCAGCTCGGGGTGAGCCGCCAATCTGTTTATCAGGCCGAAAAGCGTTTTGAATTCCGAGCTATCCAGCTTCAAGTTGTGAAAGAGCTGGTGCTTGCCGTCAGAGCCAGAATGCCTCGGCTTGGAACCAGAAAGCTGTATTCGCTGCTGTGCGATGCTATCAGCGCAAAGGGAATCAAGCTTGGGCGCGATGCTTTGTTCGCGTTGTTACGAAAGGAGCACATGCTCATAAGGCGCAAACGAAACTACACAAAAACAACAAATTCAAAGCATTGGCTCAAGAAGCACCCGAACTTGTTTAAAGATATCCGACCATCAAGTCCGGAGCAGGTTTTTGTTAGTGACATCACATATCTTTCGACAAGAGAGCAGACCTACTACCTCACCTTGGTGACGGATGCTTATAGTAGAAAGATCATGGGACATAGCCTCAATCGGGATCTTGGAGCTGAAGGGGTGTCCAAGGCACTGGAAAAAGCTGCCAGGAACCGTTTGACTACCAAAGAGGCAATCCACCACTCTGACAGGGGGCTTCAGTACGCATCGACCATCTACCAAGACAAGTTGAGTAAGGCAGGGATGCTTTGTTCCATGACTGATGGATACGATTGCTATCAGAACGCTTTGGCTGAACGGGTGAATGGCATCCTGAAGCAAGAGTTTCTATTTGTGCCATGCAAAAGTTACGATGAGTTGAAGGCAGTTGTGGACGAGTCGATCGGAATCTATAATACGGAGCGTCCTCATCTTAGCCTGAATATGAAGACGCCGGAGTATGTACATAAAATGGGCTGTGAGGTTGCCCTCACAGCCCAAACTTGAACAATCTAAAAAACGTCAACTCATTTTAGGACGGGTCAACAATACACAGAGCCACATACTCAGCGGTATCGTGCCACGTTAATGTCCAGACGGGTGAGAATTTTCTGCAGGGCCACACGGGACAGACCGGACATGCGGGCCGCCTCGGAAACATTGCCCCCTGCGGACGTCAGCAGATCACGCAGATACGCCGTGGTAAAATCGTCCACCACCTTTGCCTTGGCATCTTTGTAGGGCACAAAGCCTTCACCGCTGCGAAAACCGCCCGGAGACAGACCGCCGGCGACCACCGGCGGCATTGCCCCGCCGCTGCCCTGCTCCACCATGCGGATAATGTCCATATCGACCAGCCGTCCGGCACAGAACACCGTGAGTCTGCGTACAAAGTTCTGCAGTTCACGCACGTTGCCGGGCCATGTGCGGCGGGTCATCCACTCCACGACATCCGGCGAAATTTCCTTTTCTTCCAGCCCCATCTCGGTGCATGCCTTGCGCAGCAGATAGTGCACCAGCAGCGGAATGTCTTCCACACGCTCACGCAGCGGGGGCAGCGTTACCGTAAGCACATTAAGCCGGTAATAAAGATCTTCGCGGAATGATTTATCGGCTATGCGCGCCTCAAGGTCCTGATTGGTAGAGGCCACCACACGCACATCCACAGTCTCCGACCGGCTGGCCCCCACCGGGCGTATTTCACCGTCCTGAAGACAGCGCAGCAACTTTGTCTGGATGGGCGCGGAAATATCACCTATTTCATCCAGATGCAGGGTGCCTTTGTCCGCCACGGCAAAAAGTCCCTTGTGATCCCTGTCCGCTCCGGTAAAGGCGCCCTTTACGTGACCGAAAAGCTCGCTTTCCAGAAGATTTTCAGGGATTGCCGGGCAGTTGACAGCCATAAACGGTCTGCCCGCCCGATTGCCCAGCCGGTGCACCAGACGCGCCACCAGCTCTTTGCCGGTGCCGGATTCGCCCCGCACCAGCACGGTATAATCAGACTGGGCCACAGCAGCTATGGTGCGCTTGAGCTGCTGCATGGCACGGCCCTCCCCCACCAGTTCGCCCGGCTCGCCTCCGGCCGAGATGATCTGACGCAGCCTGTTGTTCTCTTCCAGCAGTCTGCTGCGTTCCAGCCCTTTGGCCACCGCGCTGAAAAGCTGGTCCGGCTCGATGGGCTTGGTCAGAAAATCATACGCCCCTGACTGCAAAGCCTCCACGGCCGTTTCTATGGTGCCGTGCGCCGTCAGCACCACCATGCTAAGGCCGGGCTGCACCTCAAGCGCCTGCCGCAAAAGCTGCATACCACCCATTTCCGGCATGCGCAGGTCGGTCATCATCAGGTGCACACTGCGCTCTGCCAGCACTTCCAGCGCTTCTTTGGCGCTGAAAACAGGCACCACATCAATATCGCGGAACCGGCTGGAAAGAAGCCGCGCAAGACCGCTGGCAAAATCCCGCTCGTCATCCACAATCAGCAGGCACAGCCTGCCGCTGTGCACCATGGCTGCAGGTGTTGCAATTTCCGACATGCGTACTCCGCTTTTGTTCTGACCGGTACGCGCCGACGTTACGCCGCGCCGTCCGTTTCCGGTCCGTCTTCGGCAGGCAGCAGCACAGTAAACAGCGCGCCGCCCAGTTCGGCAGAAGCTCCGGCTTCCACCGTGCCCCCGACATCGGTAATCATGCCGTACACAACCGTTAATCCCAGTCCGGTACCGGCGTTTGTCTCCTTGGTGGAGAAAAACGGGTCAAACACATGGGACATATCGTCAGGCAGAATACCCGGCCCGTTATCCGCCACCTCGATGGCAATCATGCCGCCGCTGCGCGGGGAAATGCGCACAAGCACCTCGCCGTCTGCATCGGGACAGGCATCCAGCGCGTTTATCACCAGATTGCCCAGTACCTGCTCCAGTTCGTTCAAACCTATACGCACCCGCGGCAGATCGGACGGACACTGCAAAGACAGTGTCACCCCTTTTTTCATGGCCTGCACAGAAAACACTTCCGTGACGGAACCGGCAACGGCACAGGCATCGGCCAGTCCCGACCCCGCGGCCTTGGGCCGGGCAAAATTCAGCAGATCACGCAGCACCCGCTGCGCCTGTCTGGTATGCCGCACAATGACATCAAGGTCGGCCCCCTGCTGAGGATCGCTTATGTTCTGCCGCAACAGCTCGGCATAACACAGAATGACACCCAGCGGGTTGTTGATTTCATGTGCCAGCCCCGCAGTCAGTTTGCCCACGGTGGCCATCTTTTCAGACTGGCGCACCTGCACCATCATCCTTTTTTCCATTGTGGTTTCACGCACATACACAACAACACGACCTGTTGTGCCATCCTTTGCGCGCACCGGATACATGGACAGAGAAAACGACCGGCCGCACGGCAGAGTTTCTTCGCGCAGGTCGGGAGTACCACGCTTGATGGCATCCACCATGGGGCAGTGATCCAGTTCCGCCCCGAAAAAGAGCGGCAGCAGGTTGCCGTCGGAACGCCTGCCGCCCGTAAGTTCGGCAGTCAGTTTGCGCGCGGCCTCATTCACAGTAAGCACAGCGCAGTTGGAATCCATGAGCGCCAGAGGGTCTGTTATGCCTTCCACAATGGTCTGCAGCACGTTCATCTGCCGCATCAGGCTGTCTATGGCGGTCATGTTTTCCGCCACGGTGCCCAGCTGTCTGCCCAGTGCCTGCAGCACTGCCCGGTCATGGGTGTTGGCTTCGGCATCCGTATCCCAGAAAAGGCACAGGATACCTTCAGCATTACCAACGCTTGATTCCACCGGAATGTAGGCTTTGTTACCCAGCACCACACAGGCGCCGGATGTAAGCACCCCCACGAGGTCATCCGGCAGTTCGGGCCGGCCCATGTTTTCCGGCCACGAAAAATAATTCTGAGAGGCCATGGTGCACACATAGGCAATGCGCCGCGCTCTGAACCGCCGGCATATCTGAGGCAGCGCCAGCTGCCACAGGTCGGCGCGTGACGTGCTGCTGCGCATATCAGACAGCAGGCTGACAAAAAGAGCCACATCGGCCCTGCGGGCCTCCACCTCGCGCGAAAGCGCCTGCGTGCGCTGGTCAACCATGCCGCGTAGATTCTCTGCGTACAGCTGCAGCTGGCTGCGGGCCTCGTACAGATGCTCGCCCATCTGTTCCATCCCTTCCACCAGCTCTTCTATTTCGTCACCCTGTTCCAGTTTGCGCAGCAGGGCGCTGCCCTCGGCATCGGCCACATTGCGCCGGAACACATTGGTCAGGCGCTTAAGATTGTTGACCACCAGCACCTTGAAAAGCAGGTTTGTCGTGGAAAAAAAGATAACGGCTCCGACCGTGAAAAAAACAAAATACGTCAGGATGGTGCGCTGCAGGCGCCCAACGCTGCCGTCAACGGACAGCCCCACAAAGTCGACACCGGCAATGGAATCCTGTTCCTTGCCGAATCCTCTGTTGCCGTACATGCGCACAAGGTCGGCAGGGGCATCCGCCGGTTCGCCGTGGCAGTACATGCAGCTTTCAACAAAGCGCACCGGCCGGGCCATCACATAGTAGCGGTCGCCGTTGATATTTTTATATCCGCGCCAGATTCCGCTTTCCGGATGGCCCCTGAAGTAATCGATGAGTTCCAGTTCTCTTTCGTTGGCTTCGTATTCGGGATTGCGTGCATCTATGGCCACACGGCGGTATATGGTGCCGTCCGGCCCGTTATTAAGACGGCTCATGACGCTGCGGGAAACAAAGGACGACGACATGGCCTGAATGACAAACGTGTCGGGCAGCTGTTCGTACATGGTGGGGCGCAGCACCTGCCGCACATAATTCTGAATGGAATCCACATGGGTGAAGATGAGCCGCGCTTTGTCGCGCACCTCTTCTTCCAGCACATTGCGCATGTGAATGTAGAACCCGCCCGCAAAAAGAACGCCCAGAGTGAGGCACGCGACGGCGAGACCGGATAAAAATTTTGCCTGAAGGCTTGTGGGTTTGTGAATATGCATTGCGTGTCCGGAGCTGCCGCCTTTTGTAATTGCCGGAAGACTTTTTTCTGACTGCGCCTCAGCCGCGAAAGAAGCCCCCCGCACAGCCATGCGGTCTGTCGGCGAAGGGGTTGATAGCCATTTCGCCGGTGCTAATCAAGCACCCGGAAAACGGAAGAGCAGCGTCTGCGGACACTGCCGGAGTTATTCTGACTGCTCTCCGGGCAGGGCGGGCTTCTTCACATTCATCATCACTTCTTCCATGTGATTTTCCGCCTCGGTGACCGCTTCAAGATCGGTGAAGTAATAGCGGGTGGGATCTATTCCGTTATCTTCCAAATACATGGTCATTCTGTGCAGAATGGGAACGGCATTGGTAAGCATGGGCAACACCACGTAGACAAAGACCAGCGCCGTACCGACGCTCAGAACAAAATTACGCAGTCTTACAGAAAGGGGTTGCTGTTGCTCAGTCATCTGACATTTCCTTGTAAAGGGGGGAGAGGTTGACCTCTCCCCCCCGCATTTCACGTAAGGATACGCTTTCCGGGCCTTAGATCTGCGCGGTGATTTCGGGGAATACCACGTAGAACATGATGTAGGCCATGGTCAGAGTCAGCATCAGGTTGAAGGACTGACCGCAGACGTACAGGATAAGAGGCTTGCCGCCCTTGAAGTAGTGGGCAAGCTCGCGGAAGTTGGTTGCCAGACCGATGGCGGCGAAGGACAGGGCAAAGAACCAACCGCGCAGCAGACGGCTGCCGCCGCGGGTGACACCCTGATCCAGCATGGAGTAGCCAAGGTCGCTGCCCATGCTGCCATCAAGAATGGAGAACAGGATGGAGGCAGCCATGAAGCCCAGAACGAACTTGGGGAAACGGTGCCAGATTTCGGCAGCGCCCACGGTCTTGCCGGCTTCGCATTCAACGCGGGTGCACCAGTACACAGCCACGCCGAAGGCGGTAACGCCGATAAGCACGTTCTGAATCATCTTGATGGTAGCGGCAACGTACAGAGCTTTTTCACCCAGGAACGCACCTGCAGCTGCCACGGCGCCGGTGGCGTCGATGGTACCGCCCATCCACGCGCCGCCGAGAATTTCAGGTATGCCCACAGCCTTGATGAAGGCAGGCATGACGATCATCATGATGGCAGTGAAGACCAGCGAAAGACCGATGGACAGGGTAAGCTCTTCCTTTTTGGCGCGGCAGGCCGCAGCCGTGGCGATAGCGGCAGAGGTGCCGCACACCGACATGTCGGCGGAGATAACCATGTTCAGGGTCTTGGAAGGAATACGCAGCACCTTCTGACCGAAGATGAAGGTGGAGATAAGTACAACAGGGGTAACAACCCACGCCACGAAGATACCGGGAATACCGATGGCGACGATCTTGTTGAACATCACTTCCGCGCCCAGCAGTACCAGACCGGTCTTGATGAAGTATTCCACTTCGCAGGCGGGCTTGACCCAGCTGGGAGTGCCGAGGGTGTTGGCGATAACCATACCCAGCAGAACGCCCCATGCTTCAGCGCCGAAGCCGTACTGCTTGGAAATGGTGTGCGCGCCCAGCGTGTAGGCCAGAACCGACACCAGAAACACGATGCCGAAGCCCTTGGCAAATGCGCCTACGCTTTTGCCCATAAAATGAATGCCGATACCGAAGAACAGGATAAAGAACACGCACAGACCGATCAGAGTCGGAATGACGTTGTAGGCTTTGTAGGAAACCTTTTTCTTGGCTTTGGCTTCCTGAGCCTTGGCAGCGCGCCAGTCGGCGATTTCAGCCTGTGCGGCTTCATTCAGACCGGCGTTCTGGAACGAAGCGGCAGCGGCTGCTTCCTGTGCTACCTTTGCTTCTGCAAAGGCGGCTGCAGTGGCGGCCTTGGCCTTTTCGTAAGCAGGCTTGCCCTTTTCATTCTTGGCCTTGGCAACTTCTTCAGACATGATGAAGGCGTCAAGGGGGTTGGTCTTCCAGGTATTGGGACGAGCTGTCCAGTGCTTCACAAACTTGCCGAAGCCGGAAGAAGAAGCCTTGAGCTTTTTCTTGCCTTCCTGAGCATCGTACCATTCAAGAGTCTTGAAAGGTGCGCGGGCAGCCTCTTCCTGCTGCACCGCATTGTACTTGGCAATCTTCTGTGCGAACTCTTCTTTGGGTCCGAAGTTGAAGTATGCAAAAATACAAACAAAAATGACAAGAAAACCAAGCCAGATCGCCCAGTAATCTTCCTTGGTCCACAAATCGGACAACCGGCTTTGGCCTGTGTCCACGACAACGTTGCTGTTCTGTTCCGCCATGAGAGCCTTATCCTCCTTAAAACTGATTGATGACTCGCCTCCGAACATCCAACAGGGCTTGCCCCGCCCGTACCCGAAAGGCGTCTCCGCCACAGTATAACAAGAAGCGTGCCAGACCCGTTGCCCTTACGGACCGGCGCACAGGGCGGCTTGCCGGGCAGTCTGCCGCATGCCGGACGCATACCTCTGTTGACAGTTGCAAACCAAAGTTACCATATCGCTTGTGCTTTGTCTCACTATTACTCTTTTTTTCTTATTTCCAAAAAAAGTTCTTGCGCTCCGCAGGCAATCCGTATAAACACCTTTCCTCGACGCACTCGTTACGCGGATGCGCCGTACCGTGCCGAGGTGGTGGAATTGGTAGACACGCTAGGTTCAGGGTCTAGTGGGGGTTCCCCCGTGGGAGTTCGAGTCTCCCCCCGGCACCACGAATGTAAAAGGAGTCTGTTAGCAGACTCCTTTTTTTGTTACCCGCTGCATCCGGCCAGCCCGTGCGCATCAATGCACTGCCCGCCCGACAAACGCCTGTCGGGCGCCCCGCATGCGCCCCATATGCCCCATACCCCCTGAAACTTTGACCTTCTCACACGAAATCCGCACTCTTTTTCTTTTCCGGTACAGCTCCGGCAGACGCCGCACAGGCCGCACCGGATATCCGCTGTTCCGGTGAACGTGAATCCGGATACTCTTATGTGCCGGACATGTCCTCCGGCGCATTCGTACATCCTTGCAGCGCTCGTATCCCGCATTTTCCAGCCGAATCTATGCCGCCCGAATCTCTGCAGCCTGATGTGTCAGCCCGCGCATCATATCATCGCCGACTCAAGCCAAACAAAAAACGTAATAAGCTGGACAGTTATAAAACAACTGTCATATCAGGCGACCTGTCCCGATTCCGCAGTTTCGCTGTACACAAAACCGGTATGCCTCCGGCAGTATGCACATCGCCCTTTTTTTCACATATTTTGCCCGAAAAAAAAGTTCCGCTGTTTTCACACCACACAAAGTGACAACTCAGGTTTACACAAGGGGTTCCCGCCGGCTTTTCCGCCGGGTGATATTTCCTCCGCCGCTTGCAGGGCACAGCCTGCCGGTCTGCCTTCCCGACCGTGCATCTGAAGGATAGTTTCTCCACTGCACCGCGATGCACCATGGAAAAATCTCCCGGCATAGTGATATGCCCCCCATCAGGTGAATGGTTTCAGCCTGGGGGGCTTTATCACCATGTCCACCTGATGGGGGGCATATCACTGGCGGGGCAGTTTCTGCATACAAAAAAACGCGGCCGGATAACCGGCCGCGCCTGTCATGGCAAAAGAAACTGGTCCAGCCGCCTTGCATACTGACGGGTGGTCTCCGCCTGAAACTCGGGGGCCACATGATCTTCCGAGTCCCCCAATCTGTCAGCGGAAAGCGGGAAAAGCTCCGGCACCACTGTCAGATGGCGCGTCTTGTTCAGCAGCCGCCACACCTCGCGCACATATCCGGCAGAATGCGCAATGACTTCCTCATGCATGGGGCCGAACACAAAAATACAGCGTACCCCCCGTGCAGCGCAATATGCGGCAAATTCATCAAGAGCCTGTACCACACGCTCACGCGGAGTCCCTGTTATCCAGTTTTTCACACCAAGTGTGCGTCCGCCGTTGTTGAATCTGCTGTCAGCCTGTTCCGTATACAGTGTCCCGGCACTCAGCTCCGGCGTCATGTCCGTCATACCGTGCCGGAGATGCCCAAGATCGGTGACGAACTGCAGATAGCCCGCCAGCACATCAATCGCCGTCACATTGTCACTCACGGCAATGCTCCGCCATGTCTGCGGACACCATGGGTCGACCGTGGCATACGGCCAGGTACCGGACCGGCGCTGAAAAATGTCGAGCGTCTGGAAAAATACCACATTACGTATTTCCGGATGGTGCTGCATGGCGCGCAGGGCCATATTGACCGAACCCTGCACCCCGAAGCTGCCTGTAAGCGCCAGAGACAGTGCAGGGCGGCCCGTGACTGCGGAAAAAAGCGGAGCACTGACGGCGTTGCCCAATGAACTGTCACCCACGAGAAGAGTATGCACAGGGTCCGGCAGGGCAATGCGTTCCAGCTGGTACCTGACCAGCGCGTCCTGCTGCACCATCCGAAAACCGGAGGCATAGTTGGCAAACAGAAGCAGCTTGAACAGTGCAAACAGCCCCACAGTCCAGAACAGGGCATAGAAGGAGTGTCGCTTGTAACGGTCAACGCGCATAATCAAAACCTGAAGTAGATGAACTCGGAGACATGGGCGGCATCTGCCATGAAATACAACGAGCAGAAAAGACAGATGACAATCCATGCTGTCCAGAACATGCCGGGGCTTACCAGCCCGCGCAGCGTGCGGGAGTTGGGAAAGACAAACGCCGCAAGGCACGCCGGCAGCAGGAACTGCAGCTGCCCGTAAGGTCCCACTCCTGTGGCTGCCTCGAACATATCCTTGAACGTTCTGGTCATGCCGAACCCGTGCAGTCCGGCCATGCCCTCGTATACTTTCAGAGCATCGGCAAAGCTTTCTGCCCGGAAAAGCACCCACGCCAGATGTAAACAGCCAATGAAAATGTCACCTTTTTGGGACGGTTTGGGACAATAAAAATGTCATGGTTTCCACCAATGGTTGTTGTTCCCCTACCAAGTCCCCGGAGTTGTCTCCTGGGGGTTATGAATCGCCCTCGCTATGGGTTCACGAGGGTGAAGATACCAGTGCCATGAGGATTCTGCCGCAGGGGAGGTCTGCTCCCGTTCCTGGGCCCCTCTTGCCAACGATTTTTCCTCAGAAGCCGGTTCTTCCGAAGATTTTCCCGTGACAACGGGGACAAGGACAAAGGCCTCTCCGTCCGCCAGCGCCATGAGCTCGTCATCAAGCTTTTCGACCACGGTGACCGACCTTGCCCTGCAGCTGATGAAAGCGGGCACATGGGAGCGCGAGAGTTTTGTCATCGGGTACAAGTCACAGGCGCGTGACGGACGGGCGCTGCATTCGGCAACCTATTTCATACGCGAAGACGACGGCACGCTGGCCGGCATGCTGTGTCTGAACATGGACAACACCGGCCTGCTGGAAGCGCGCGACCTTATAGAGCGCTTCATCCAGCGGGGGCGCATGGAAAAACCCCGTCCCGAACCGGAAAACGGCCATTCGCTGGAAACATTTGCCGAGTCGCTGGAAGACCTGACCGGCAGTATTATTCTGCAGGTGGTCAACGGCGCCGAAATACCCCCCGAACGCATGACGCCTGACGAAAAGATTGCCATAGTGCGCACTCTTAATGACAAAGGGGTGTTTTTGCTCAAGGGCGCCGTGGCCGTGGTGGCGCGGCATCTGGCCGCCTCTGAAGCCACCGTGTACAGATACCTGCAGCGCGTCACCGGCTGACAGCACAAAAGCTCCCGCAAGCGGGAGCTTTTTTTATTGCTGCGCCGCATTTTCGCGTTGACAATAATTTTTTATCACAATAAAAAAATATCAACAGCAGCAAGGAAAGGTTCCCACCCAGCCAACACCGCGGAACCGCACCATGCTGCCGACAACTTTTTTGCACCCGCTGCAGGGCGATACGTGACGGACGCACTGCACCGGGCGCAAGGAAGCAAAAAAGGAGACCCGGCTATGTTCAAAGCTATTGCCACAGACAAAGCACCCGGGGCCATCGGCCCCTACTCTCAGGGCACCGAAACGCAAGACCTTGTCTTCACTTCGGGCCAGCTGCCCATCGACCCTGCCACCAAAGTCATGCCCGAAGACATTTCGGAACAGACCAGACAGGCGCTCGAAAACGTCAAATCCGTGCTTGAAGCCGCAGGCTGCAGCCTGAAGCAGGTATTCAAGACCACGGTCTTTCTGGCCGACATGGCCGACTTTCCCAAAGTGAACGAAGTGTATGCCACTTACTTCAGCGAGCCTTTTCCCGCCCGCAGCTGCGTTCAGGTTGCTGCCCTGCCGCTGGGCGCGGGAGTGGAAATAGAAGTGGTTGCGCGCCGGTAATTCAGGGGGAAGCCGGACTGTCCCGGGAAGCCGCCGTTGAAGGGGCGGCGGCTCCTTACACCATCGGAGGAGACTATCATGTCCAGACGCAAAAGCGAATTCGGCCTCATCATCAAGCTGCTGGCGGGCATCGCCATCGGCGCAGGCATCGGGTTCATGGCTGACGAAACAGTCATGCAGATCATCATGTCCGTCAAGCATGTGCTCGGGCAGCTCATCTTTTACACGGTTCCGCTTGTCATCATCGCATTCATCGCTCCTGCCATCACCCGTCTGGGTGAAAACGCCAGCCGCATGCTGATGACCGGTGTGGGCATTGCCTACATGTCGTCTGTGGGCGCGGCCACCATGGCCTGTCTGGCAGGCTATGCCATTATTCCGCACCTTTCCGTACCTACATCGGTCGAAGGTCTGCGCGAACTTCCCAAAATACTCTTCCAGCTTAATATTCCGGCAATCATGCCTGTCATGACAGCACTCATCACCGCCATCATGCTGGGTATAGCCACCCTGTGGACCCGTGCGGAAGTCATGGGCAAGCTGCTGGGTGAACTGGAAAAAATAATGATGCAGGTTGTCAGCCGCGTCGTTATTCCCATTCTGCCTTTCTTCATTGCCACCACCTTTGCCGGCCTTGCCTACGAAGGCAGCCTCACACGGCAGCTGCCGGTATTCCTCAAGGTCATCGTACTGGTGCTGCTGGGCCATTTCATCTGGCTGGCCGTCATGTACACCATTGCGGGCATTGTTTCGCGCCGCAACCCCATCGAGGTGCTGCGCCACTACCCGCCCGCCTATCTGACCGCCGTGGGCACCATGTCCAGCGCCGCCACACTGCCCGTGGCACTGGAATGCGCATCGCGTTCACGGGTGCTTTCCAAAGACACGGTTGAATTTGCCGTGCCGCTGGGCGCCACCATCCACCTGTGCGGTTCAGTACTTACCGAAACCTTCTTCGCCATGACCATCTCGCTGATGCTGTACGGCCACATGCCCGCTTTCGGCACCATGTTCGTGTTCATCATCCTGTTCGGCGTATTCGCCATCGGCGCTCCGGGCGTGCCCGGCGGCACGGTCATGGCTTCGCTGGGCATTGTGGTGGGCGTGCTGGGATTCGACCCCGCGGGCGTTGCCCTGCTGCTTGCCATCTTTGCTCTGCAGGACAGCTTCGGCACGGCATGCAACGTAACCGGCGACGGTGCCATTGCCCTGATGCTCGAAGGCATATTCAACAGAAACGGAGAGCTTTCGGGGCACAAGCTATAGGCACGTTCCGCCGCATCTCCATGACAACGCCATAGAAACGGATATATATATGCTCAAACCGGAATGGTCCCAATATATAGACCTGCTGCACAAGGAAGTTGTGCCGGCACTGGGCTGCACCGAGCCTGTCGCGGTGGCGCTTGCAGCCGCACATGCCGCAGCAACTCTGGGCCGGACGCCCGACCGCATAGAAGTGAAGGTCAGCGGTAATCTGCTGAAAAACGGCATGGGTGTGGGTGTGCCCGGAACAGGCACCACCGGCATGAACATAGCTGCCGCCGTAGGTGCACTGGGCGGCGACCCGCAGCGCGGTCTTGAAGTGCTGGCCGGACTGACACCGGAGCAGGCCGAAGCAGGCAGGCAGATGGTGGCAGAAGGCAGAGTGGACGTTTCCGTGGCTCAGGGCGCTCCGCTGCTGTACGCCGAAGTCACGGTCACCGGCGGCGGACATACGGCCCGCAGCGTGCTGGTGCACGAACACTCGAACATCGTACGGCTGGAACGCGACGGCGAGACGGTCTTCTCCGTGCCTGTGCAGGACCTGTCACAGGGCGGCGTGGAAGAAAAATGGCCTCTGACCATGGCGGCCATTCACGAATTCGCCACGCAGGCACCGTATGATGCCATAGCCTTCATACTGGAAGCGGCACGGCTGAACGAAGCCATTGCCGTGGAAGGTCTGGCCAGGGAATACGGCCTGAAAGTAGGCCGCACCATTGATGAAAACATACGCAAGCACCTGATGTCCGACGATGTCAGCACGCTGGCGGTCAAACTGACGGCCGCCGCCTCCGACGCCCGCATGGCCGGTGTGTCATTGCCGGTCATGAGCAACTCGGGCAGCGGCAATCAGGGCATAACCTGCACCATGCCCGTGGTGGCTTTTGCAAAGCGTCTGGAATCAAGCGACGAAGAGCTTGCCCGCGCGCTTATCATGAGTCACCTGACGTCCATTCACATGAAGCACCGCCTTGGCAGGCTTTCCGCACTGTGCGGAGCCACTGTGGCGGCGGCGGCAGCCGGATGCGGCATAGTGCTGCTGATGGGCGGCGGTATGGAACAGGTGGACCGCACCATACGCAACATGGTGGGCAACGTGGCCGGCATGATCTGCGACGGAGCCAAAACCGGATGCGCCATGAAAGTGGCTTCGGCGGTAAGCGCCGGCGTGCAGTCCGCAATGCTTGCCATGGACGGCATAGGCATAGACCGCCGTGAAGGCATTGTGGAAGACGACATAGAGCTGTGCATCGCCAACCTTGCCCGGCTGGGCAGTGACGGTATGCAGGAAGCCGACAGGGTGGTGCTGGACATCATGGTTTCCAAAAAGCCCTGAATCTGACGCCACAGACCGGCAACGGGCCGGAACAGCGTTACTTCCGCCATATGAAAGGCGCAGCCCCCATGCTGCGCCTTTCTGCATGGTTGCCCGGAAGCCGCACAAACCGGACGTACCCCGCGCATAAAAAACACCCCGCACGGCAACCCGTGCGGGGTGAACATACACCGATGAGTCTGCGGCGTGGCTACTTGATGGAATCAACAGGGTATCCGGCTTCTATCCATGCACGGATGCCGCCGGGATGACGGTAGACATTGGTGTAGCCCAGCTTGCGTGCCCAGGCTGCGCCGTTATGCGAGCGGGTGCACTTTACAAAGCCGCAGTAAAAAACCAGCACACGGTCTTTATCGGGACCCAGCATGGCTTCAAATTCAGCCTGACTCTTGTCTCCGGTTTCCTTCATATCCCACTCATTCATATCAGGAATGGGAAAAAGAAACTGAGCCGCGCCGGGAATATGATTTTTCTTGTAGGAAGCTTCATAGGGCATGGTGTCCACGATAAGCATGGAACGACCTTCGTCTATCCACTTTTTCAGCTCTGCGGTGGTCACCACGTCATAGTCGCCGCGCTGCACTTCCTTAACCAGCTTGACCGTCTTTGTTTCCAGATCAAGTTCGTTTTCAGAAGACATAAAAGGCATGTTGCAGGCTGAAAGCGCCAGCACCGCGGTCAACATCACCAGCAGGGATACAATCCTTTTCATTTTCCTTTCCTCCTCAGGCTCAGCAGTTACAGGTGATCCGGCTGTTTTCCGGTTACAGAAAAACTCTTCCGGCTACACGCATGCGCCACCAGTACAGATGACATGCGCCCGCCAGCATAACAACGTCACGCACAAAGGCATCGCGTAACGCGCTGCCGTCCTCCACACCTTCAGGCAGGTCACCGGGTTCAAAGCAGCCGCAGTCGCCTATGGTAAGACCGGCAGCCATGGCATACCCGAGCACCCCCAGAAAAAGCAGCAGCATTGCCGTCACGGCAGTCAGACCGCCGCGCCTGTCAAAAAACAGCAGCACTCCCGCGGCAACCTCTGCCAGCGGCAGCAGAAAAGCCACCCACGGCACAACGGCTTGCGGCAGCATGCGGTACTCCTCGATGACCCGCGCAAAAGCCTGCATATCGGCAAGCTTCATGGCACCAGCCACCAGAAACAACACCGCCAGAGCAAGGCGCACAACCCTGTATGTCCAGACAGAGGATACAAACCGTAACATCATAATACCCATGCCTTTATGGTTCCGCGCACGATAGCCTCAGCCGGCGGCAAAATGAAATTGATAGTAGAAATAAAAAAACAATAACGCATAGACAGACCTGATAATCACATGGCCGCGCTATCAATAAAAAAGCCGCCTTCCTGAGCGGCAGCCGCACCGCGCCCCCTTGGACGTAACAGTAAATGCGCGTATAACGCCCCCCATGGCGAAAGCAAAAAAACTGCGGGAAGGATTCACAACCGGCACGGCCGCTTCCGCAGCGGCAGCCGCCGCTGTAAAGCTGCTGCTCACCGGCGGCAGATCTCAGGCCGTTTCTGTGGCACTGCCCCCGTTCTCCGGCGATGCCCGCGGAAATATACAGCGGCTTACCGTACCGGTATCGGCATGCAGCCGGACAGCCGCAGCACAGGCCGCAGCGCAGGTGGTCAAAGACGGAGGCGACGACCCTGACGCAACCCACGGCAGTGTCATACAGGCGCATGTGGCGCTGTGCAGTGCGCCTCCTCCCGCAGAAGACACATGGCGGGGCAGACGCATAACAATCAGCGCGCAGACCATGACCGGCATTGCACGGGCGCTGGACAACGGCGACGGCAGCCTGCACCGTGCCTCGCAATGTCTGGATATTCATATTTACGGCGGCACCGGTGTGGGGGTCGTGACTCTGCCCGGTCTGCCGGTGCCCCCCGGCGAACCCGCCATCAACCCCGAACCCCGTAGGCAGATAGCCGCCGCCGTACTGGAACAGTGCGCCCGGCACGGATACTCCGGCGGGGTGGAAGTAACCATATGCGTACCCGACGGCGAAGAACGCGCAGCCAGAACATTCAACCCGAGACTGGGCATCCGCGGGGGAATTTCCATTCTGGGCACGCGCGGCACGGTAAAGCCATACAGCCACGGCGCATGGCGGGCCACCATCGTTCAGGGCATGAAGGTGGCGCGCACCACGGGTGCACAGACCGTCTATCTTTCCACAGGGCGCCGCAGCGAGCGTCTGCTCATGCAGCTGCACCCGCACGAACCGGAAACCGCCTTCGTTCAGGTTGCCGACTTTGCAGAATTTTCGCTGCGACAGGCAGCACAGGAAGGTTTTGAGCATATTGTCTGGGGGTGTTTTTTCGGCAAGCTGGTCAAACTGGGGGAAGGCCACAGCTACACACACGCCCATGCGGCGCAGATAGACTTCCGGACGCTGGCACAGGCATGCCGACACGCCGGGCTGGAAGAAGAACTGGCGCAGCAGGTGGCCGCGGCCAATACCGCCCGGCATGCGCTGGACATTATGGAGCATTCCGCAGCGCTGCCCCGTGTGCTCAAGGCTCTGGCCGTAAAAGCGCTGAAGGCTGCCCGGAACCACACCGGCACGGCACCGGCGCTCACCGTCCATCTGTTTGATTTTGACGGACGGCATCTGGCGCAGGCACATGACTAGCCCCCGCATGCGCCATGGTGTACCATAGTTCAAACAACCCGTTGCCATAGCTGCAGGAGGCGACAATGACCATTGATGTGGTTGGTCTCGGCATGGATGCCGACTCGCTGCCGGAATATCATACCGATGTTGTCGAAAGCGCTCAGGTTCTGGTGGGCGGCAAGCGTCAGCTGGCCCTTTTTGACGATCATCCGGCAGAAAAGCTGCTCATCACGGCGCCGCTGGGCGATATGCTGGAAAACATAGCCAGACTGGAAAGTCAGGGTAAATCCGTGGTGGTGCTGGCCGACGGCGACCCGCTGTTTTTCGGCATAGGTGCGCGCCTTGTGGATGAATTCGGACCGGAAGGCGTGCGCATATGGCCCAATATCACATCGCTGCAGGCTGCTGCCGCACGCGCCAAAGTGCCGTGGCAGGGCATCAGGGTGGTATCGCTGCACGGACGCGACGACATGCGTCCGCTCATGCAGGCCCTGCTGCAAAGCCCGTGGGTCTGCGTGCTCACAGACGGCCGCAGCATTCCTTCGGCCATTGCCCAGTGGCTGCTGGACAGAGGCGCCGACTGGTTTTTTGTCTGGGTGTTTGAAAACATGGGACAGCCCAACGAGCATTTCGACCGCTACTCTCTGCAGGATGCCGTCAAACGCAGTTTTTCGTCACTGAACACCGTTCTCATAGAACGCAGAGGCGGCCCCGAGCGTGTGCTCGCCCCCGGCATACCCGACGACGAACTGCTGAGCGACGGCGGACTGGTGACCAAATGGCCCATACGCGCCGCGGGCATTGCCGCGCTGCGTCCTTCGCACGGCATGACGGTGTGGGATCTGGGAGCAGGCAGCGGTGCCATGGGCATGGAAGCCTCATGTCTGGTGGGTGAGGGCGTGGTGTGGTGCGTGGAACGCAAGGCGGCCCGCGTTGAGCACATCCGCGCCAACAGACGCCGCTTCGGGGCGCTGCAGGTTGAAGTGGTGCACGGCACCATGCCTGCCTGTCTCGACGATCTGCCCGCCCCTGACAGAATTTTTCTGGGCGGCGGACTCGGCTCCGGCGACGAAGTGCTGCATCAGGCATGCTCACGGCTCAATCCCGGCGGCCGCATTGTGGCCCACTGCGTGCTGCTGGGGTCGTTGAACCGTGCGCGGGAAGCATTCACCGCAATGGGCTGGCCGTACGAAATCACACAGGTGCAGTCTGCATGCGCCGTGCCGCTGGCCGGTGACCTGCGGCTGGACGCCAACAACCCCGTCTTTATCATAGCCGCCCAGCGTCCGGAGTAAGCCGTGCCGTACATCACCTCTGTCTTGTGCCGCGTTCTGACCATACTGTGGTTCGGTGCGGCCGTGGTGCTGGGTCCGGCACTGCAGGCCGCCGCTTCCGGCGCGGTGCCTCCTCCGCCTCCTCCGCCGTCCATCAAGGTGCCGCTGCCCGCAAAAGACAGTATTCCCTTTGTGGTGGCCGTGCATCCCTACCCGCCTTACACCGAGGCACGCGACGGCAGCCCGGAAGGCATGATGGTGGATATCGTGAAAATCGCCGCGCACCGGGCAGGCATGCGTGTCATTCTGCGGCAGGAACCCCTTGACCGCATTCCCGCATTGCTGCGCAGCGGAGAGGTGGATGCAGCATTTCCCCTGTACCGCACGGCACAGCGCGCTGAGTTGGGAACATTCTGCGACACGCCGGTCACTAATCCTGAAACCATAACCATATTCACGCGCCGGCTTTCCCCCTGGCAGTTCACCGGCAGTCTGCGCTCTCTGGCCGACACCCGCGTGGGCATAGTGCGGGGCCACAGTTACGGCCCGGAACTGGACAAAGCGCTGGAACAGGGCGTATTGCGCAACGTCACGATTTTTGCCGACTTCACGCAGTGCTACATGGCGCTGCTGGAAGACAGGCTGGATATCATGCCCATGGACCTGCTGCTGGGCAGAGAGCTGGCACGCCGCTACGGCACGCTGGGCAGCGTGGTGCAGCTGGCAGTGGTGGAACAGGTATTCCCGCGCATCGTCTTCGGGCCGGGAGAAAAACACGCCCGCATGGCACAGCAGTTCTGCAGCGGGCTGGACAGCATCCGGCAGGACGGAACGGCCCGGCGCATACGCGGCGTTTTCATCGGAACCTATTATGGAGAATAGCGTGACCGCAAACCCGGCGGACCCCAGAGTCTGGTTTATCGGCGCCGGCCCCGGCGACCCCGAGCTGATCACCGTAAAGGGGCAGAGAATCATCTCGCAGGCGGATCTGGTGCTGTATGCAGGCTCGCTGGTGCCGCCACAGGTGGTTGCCTGTGCCCGTCCGGACGCCGTGGTGGCCGACAGTGCGCCCATGAACCTGCAGCAGACACATGCCATGATACGCGAAACCGTGCACAGCGGGGGTCTGGTGGCCAGAGTCCACACCGGCGACCCGGCCCTGTACGGCGCCATCCGCGAACAGATGGCCCTGCTGGCGCTGGAAAACATCGCCTGCGGCGTTGTTCCCGGAGTCACATCAGCCTTTGCGGCAGCCGCCGCGGCAGGCGTTTCGCTCACGCTGCCCGAAATCACCCAGTCGGTGATCATCACCCGCGTGCAGGGGCGCACCCCCGTGCCCGAAGCCGAGCAGCTGCGGCATCTTGCACGGCGGGGAACAGCCATGGCCATATATCTTTCCGCCGCCCTGCCCGAAACCATAACCGAAGAACTGCGCGCCGGCGGACTGCCCGAAAGCACCCGCATCATCGCCGCATACAGGGTGGGCTGGCCGGACCAGCGTCTGGTGGAATGCACGCTGGCAACGCTGACGGACACCGTGCAGCAGGAAAAGCTCAACCGGCAGACGGTCTTTCTTGTCCTGCCAGGCAATTCCATGCATAGTGGTATACAGCACCCCGATGCAGCTTCACCGCCGTGTTCCAGACTGTATGATGCAGATTTTTCGCACGGCTGGCGCAAGTAACGGAAGCGCGGCACTGCCGCGCCGGTGCCTTTCTGACTGCGACTGAACCGAAAAACAGCACCTGCTGAAACCACCACGGAACGGAGGGGGACAAGACGCTCCGATTCCGGCCCAGCACCCACGGATAGCCGGAAACGACTCATGCAAGGAGACACACCATGCTGCAGCGCGTTTTCGACAGCATCATTTCCCCTTCCACCAGAGCGTTCTGGCGGGAATCACGCTCCAGCGGCCAGTCTGTTGCCGAGTTTCTGCACGGCTACATTTATATGCGCTGGCCCTATTTTTATATCGCCATGGGCAAGGGAACACACCCGCTGGCGAAAAAAATGGGGGAACCTCTGGCACGCATCGCCAATATGCTGGGGCTGTGGCGTCCGGATTCACCGGCGCAGGGCTCCGGCGGCTTTGCCGATACCTATCACGGAAAAACAATCCCCCCGGCCGCCGCACGCAAACTGATCACCGTCCGGCGCGAAATAACCGTCCCCGATCTGGAAAAAGTCATTCCCTATTCCATGGCGCGTGCCATCATTCTGCAGCATCCCGACCATATAGCCCTGCTGGACTGCCCATGCCGTCTTTCAGAACCGGATCACTGCACCCCTGTGGATGTGTGTCTGATTGTGGGTGAACCGTTCGCTGGTTTCATTCTGGAGCATCATCCGGAAAAATCGCGCCGCATAACCCAGCAGGAAGCGCTGGATGTGGTGCGCAGAGAAAACAGACGGGGCCATGTTTCGCACGCTTTTTTCAAAGAAGCCCTGCTGGGACGCTACTACGCCATATGCAACTGCTGCTCATGCTGCTGCGGAGCCATGAAGGCACACTTTGCGGGGCTGCCCATGCTGGCTTCCTCCGGTTATCTTGCACAGGTGGATGCCGGGGCATGCACAGGCTGCGGCGCCTGCGAAGCCAAGTGTCAGTTCAGTGCCATCAGGGTGCTTGAAACCACGGCGCGGGTGGACACGGCAGAATGCATGGGCTGCGGAATCTGTGAACTGCTGTGTCCCTCGCGGGCTGTCAGCCTGCGCCGGGCACCGGAAAAAGGTCTGCCGCTGGAACCGGACAACCTGACCGGCACAGCGGCAGCCGTGGCGGCGGACACCTGCTCCGCCGGTCGTGCCGACTGACCTGCGGGCCGCTCAGTCACCCGCAAAAAGGGGGGCTTCGGGCAGCGGAAGCCCTGCCACCCGGGCACCCATGGTGACAAGTGTGCGGATGGCGTGCATGCCTTCCGTCCCCAGATTCATGGAATAGTCGTTAACAAACGTCGCAATGTGGCTGTCAATGACGGAGTCGTCCAGTTCCTGCGCATGGCGGCGGATAAAAGGCCGCAGCTGCTCCGGATTTTCCCGCGCGAAAGCAAGGCTGCGCCGGATGGCATCTTCCACCTGCAATGCTGTTTCCATACCCAGACTGCGTCTGACGGCAATGCCGCCCAGCGGCAGCGGCAGCCCTGTGGCCTGCTCCCACCATGCGCCGAGGTCAAGCAGCTTGACCAGCCCGTGGGCCTCGTAAGTAAAACGCCCCTCGTGAATGACCACACCGGCATCCACCTCGCCGCGGGCAACTGCGGGCATCACCTGATCAAAAATCATTTCGGGCCGCGGCCCGTGATGCATGCCGTGCAGCGAAAGCAGCAGGTTTGCGGTAGTCATGCGACCCGGGATGGCAATGGCGGCTTCCGCCAGTGTTTCCAGCGGCACAGACTTTCTGGCCACCAGCACCGGCCCGCAGCCCCTGCCCAGCGCCCCGCCCGCGCGCAGCAGAACATACCGGTCCAGAATCTGCGGCATGACGGCAACCGACAACTTGGTGATATCAAGCAGTTCCTGCGCCGCCCGGGCATTCAGTTCCTCCACATCGGCCAGCCGCACTTCATAGTTGTGCGGCACCGCCACAAGCCCCTGCACCAGCGCACCGAAAATAAACGTATCGTTGGGACAGGGCGATATACCCAGACTGTATTGCTGCATCATTAATTCTCCGGAAAAAAAAACAGTACCGCCCGCACCGCAAAAACACATCTGCCCTAAAGATTAGTCACACGGTTGACACCGCGCCGCTGCAGGCCGATACTCACCGGCCTGTGCCCGTGCGGCTTCCGGCCCTTTTCACGCACCGGCGCAAGGACGGAGGAAACCATGTTGAATGCCGACAGATACGCCATGCTGGGCCTTGGCGAGATTTTTGATAAAGTCACGGCGGGTGAGCGCCTGTCTCTTGAAGACGGTGAACTGCTGTACAACTGTCCCGACATCACCGCGGTGGGGGCACTGGCCCACCACGTGCGCACCCGCATGCACGGAGACAGAACCTATTATGTCCTCAACAGGCAAGTCAATTACACAAACATATGTGTGAACGGCTGCCTGTTCTGCGCTTTTCAGCGCGAACGCGGCCAGCAGGGGGCATATGTCATGCAGCCCTCGGATATCGTTGACCGCGTGCTGGACGACAAAGGCACCCCCTTCACGGAAGTGCACATCGTGGGCGGCTGTCACCCCGACCTGCCGCTGGAATGGTTTGAAGACGTCATACGCCGCATCAAGCAGCAGCGTCCCGAAATCGTGGTCAAGGCCTTTACCGCAGTGGAAATTGCCCACTTTGCCACACTGGCGGGCATCGGCACGGCAGAAGTGCTTGCCCGGCTGAAAGCCGCAGGGCTGGAATCGATGCCAGGCGGCGGCGCGGAAATTTTCGCCCCCCGTGTGCGTGAACGCATCTGCGCGCGCAAAGCCACCGCGCAGGAGTGGCTGCGCATTGCCGGCGAAGCCCACGGGCTGGGCATCACCACCAACTGCACCATGCTTTTCGGGCACATCGAATCCGTTGACGACAGGCTGGACCATCTGGACAGGCTGCGCCGTCAGCAGGACGTATCCGGTGGTTTCAACTGCTTCATTCCTCTGCCGTTCCTGACAGAAAACAGTCTGCTTAAACTGCCTGAAGACCGCAGAGGCGAACATGTGGGCCTGGACAGGCTGCGTACCATCGCCGTCAGCAGACTGCTGCTGGACAACATACCCCACATCAAAGCCTACTGGGTCATGATGGGCATCAAAATGGCCCAGACCGCCCTGTATTTCGGTGCGGACGATCTGGACGGCACCATAGTGGAAGAACGCATCGGTCAGGAAGCCGGCGCATCTTCGGGTCAGGGGCTTACCATCAGCAGCCTGCGGCACATGATCACGGCATCGGGCTTTACCCCCGTGCAGCGCGATACGCATTTCAAGCCTGTGGAGGCCACGCTATGAACGCCACTCTGACCCCGTTTGACGAACCGCGCCAAGTGCTGGACATCTGCGCCAAAGTGCTGGACGGCAGCCGCATAAACGAAGCCGAAGCGGCAACCCTGTACGACAGGGCAAACCTGTTCACGCTGGGACAGCTGGCCCATGCCGTGCGCATGGCAAAGCACCCCACAGCCGTTGTCACCTATGTGGCCGACCGCAACATCAATTATTCCAACATCTGCGTGTGTGCCTGCCGGTTCTGCGCTTTTTACGCCCCGCCCGGACACGAAGACGGCTATGTGCTGACCCGCGAAGAACTGGGCCGCAAAATTGAAGAAACGCTGGAACTGGGCGGCACGCAGATTCTGCTGCAGGGCGGGCACCACCCCGACCTGCCCCTTGCGTTTTACGAAGACATGATCCGCTGGATTGCGGAAACATACCCCGCCATCCATATCCATGCTTTTTCACCGCCTGAAATTGTCTTTTTTTCCGAACTGGAAGGCGTAACCATAGCCGAAGTCATCGAAAGACTGCGCGCCGCAGGGCTGCATTCCATTCCCGGCGGCGGCGCGGAAATTCTGGTGGACGAAGTGCGCGCACGCGTGGCTCCCAACAAATGCAGCGCCTCGCGCTGGCTTGCCGTAATGGAAGAAGCGCACTATCAGGGGCTGCGCACCACCGCCACCATGATGTTCGGACACGAAGAAGAACCCCGCCACCGGCTTGAACATCTCTTCGCTCTGCGCGAAGTACAGGACAGAACCGGCGGCTTCACCGCCTTCATCCCGTGGACATTCCAGCCCGGCAACACCAACATCCAGCGCGACACCGAGCCTTCGCCCGCCTATCTGCGCATGCTGGCCACATCACGCATCGTGCTGGACAACTTTGACAATGTGCAGGCTTCATGGGTCACCATGGGCCCGCAGGTGGCGCAGCTGGCACTGCACTTCGGGGCAAACGACTTCGGCTCGCTGATGATTGAAGAAAACGTGGTGGCCGCCGCAGGTGTAAGCTTCCGCATGTCGCGGCAGGAAATCCACAACGTCATCCGCGCTGCGGGATTTGTGCCCCGCCAGCGCACCATGGATTACACCTACGTGGAAAACAGGCCGGAGGGCGACGCATGAGCCGCCCGGCGGAACAGAAACGCCCCCTGCGCATCGGGCGCATTTCGTATCTGAATGTGCTGCCCATATACCATTCGCTGGAAAAAGACGCAGCCGGAAGCGGGTACGAACTGGTATACGGCCCTCCCGCAGAGCTTAACAGACTGATGGCCGCAGGCGAACTGGACGTGGCATCCACGTCGTCCATAGAATATGCGCGCAACGCACAGCAGTATTATCTGGTACCCGACCTTGCCATCGGCAGCTGCGGCCCCGTCATGAGCGTCATCCTGCTTTCGCGCCAGCCGGTGGAAACACTGGAGGGCCAGACCATACTGACCACATCGCAGTCACATACGTCTGCCGCGCTGCTGCGCCTCATCATGCGCTACCATTACGGGCTCAACGTCACCTACCGGACAGGCTCCGCTTCGGAGCAGATACAGTCACACAATCCGCCCCAGGCCCTGCTGGCCATCGGCGACGAGGCTCTGCGGCTGCGCAACCACCCCATGTACCCGTACAGAGTTGATCTGGGCGAGGCATGGCGCCGCTGGACAGGGCTGCCCTTTATCTTCGGCGTATGGGTTGTCAGCCGCGATTCCGTTGCCGCCGGCCGCTTTGACACCGACCCCTGCGCCCTGCTGCAGGGCGGGCGCGACTGGGGCGCACAGCATATGGACACCATTCTTGATCTGGCCGCACGGCACGACTTTCTGAGCCGCGATGAACTGGTGGAATACTTCCGGGGACTGGTCTACACCATGGGTGAAGAGGCGCAGAAAGGACTGCGCACCTTTTACAGCAAACTGGTGGAAGCCGGAGAACTGGAACGCGCCCCCGAACTCGTCTTTTACGACCATGCCGTCCACACGCGGCGGACCGCACCCTGACCGCAGACCGGAGGCCGCATGCCCGCAAGGAGCATGCGGCCTTTTTTACCGGACACCCCATGAACAGTACCGATTCTCCGCCCCGTTCCGCCGCGCCGCTCTGTGCCGGACCGCTCTGTGCCGGGCCGCTCACGGTGCTGGGCATTGATGTGACCAGCGCACCCGGCAGGCGCAAACCGCTGGCCTGTGCCGCCGGAATACTGCAGGCAGACACCCTGCACATCGACCGGCTGCATGCCGTAACCTCGCTGCACGGCCTGCCCCGCCATACCGGCGCCAATACCCCGTGGCAGGCGGAAATGCTGCTTTGCGCCCCCCCTGCCAGTCTGGAGCACCTGCTCGCCCATAAGGGCCCGTGGATAGCCGGTTTTGATATGCCGTTCGGCCTGCCGGCCGCTTTTCTGCACTGGTGGCAGCAGACGCAGCGCGACAGCCGCACACCGCTTTGCGAACCGGCATCTGAGCTGCCCTGCTGGCAGAATTACGTCAGCAGTCTGGCGCAACTGGACAAGGACGCTTTCCGGCAGACGATATATGCCTTTATGAACACCAGACCCGCAGGACACAAGCTGCCGCTGCGCCTTACCGACGCGCAGACAGCCGCCCAAAGCCCGCTGAGGCTCAATTATGTGCCGGTGGGCCGCATGTTTCATGCTCTGGTGCCGCTGCTGGCATCATGCGGCATCAACATACCCCTGCTGCGCCCCACAGCGGACAGCCGCACAGCCATTGAAGTATACCCTGCACTGGCGGCACGCGCGGTACTGGGCAACCCGCCCCGCTACAAAGACGGCACCGGAGCGCAACGGCAGCAGCGCACACAAGCGCGGGCCGCACTGCTGGAAGCATTGCCGGAATATTGCCGCACCATCGGGGGGCTTGCACTTTCGGTCCGCCCGCAACTGTATCAGACAATGCTGCAGGACACCGCAGGCGACTTTGCAGACGCGCTGCTGTGCGCCGTGCTGACGGCACTGGCGGTACGGCGGCGTGACGCGGGGATGCCGCCTGTCCCGCACCTGAGGATGTACCACGAGGGCTGCATAGCCCTGCAGGATATGTTCTGCCCGCCGCAGCCGCATGGTTCCGGCACCACAGCACCGGCCTGACAGCACGGCGGACGGCATCTCCTGCCCCCTGCCTGCTCCCGGTTCCGGCAAAGCCCCGCATGGCTTTTGTGTATACTTTTTTCTGTCAGCGCCATATGCCGCATAACACATTAAAGCAGCATGTTACATAGCAAACCCCAGACAATACCCAACAGAACCGGCAAAAAATATAAAAATAAATACAGAAAAAGTTTGACAGCTCCGAAAATTCGACATAAACATTGCACTTCAGTTTATACAGAGTGCTTTTCCGCAAGGGAGAGTGCGCCCCTTCCCCACTAGCATTTGCTTTTTTCCGGGGATGATTTCATTTCGGAGTTTTTAGTTTTGACCAAGAATATCTATGTCGGCAACCTTTCGTGGGAATGCACTGATCAGGACCTTCACGCCCTTTTTGCAGATTTCGGCGACGTAACTTCCGCTCGCGTTATCTCTGACCGTGAAACCGGCCGTTCGCGCGGCTTCGGCTTTGTGGAAATGGACGCCAACGGTGCCGCTCAGGCCATCGACTCCCTCAACGCTTCCAGCTTTCAGGGCCGCAACCTCAAAGTAAACGAGGCTCAGCCCCGTGAGCGCCGTCCCCGCTACTAAGCTTTAGCAGCGAGAGACTGTCTCGAATTCAAAGGCCGCATACGCGGCCTTTTTTTATGTCTGCCATAGGCTGTACAGCAAAGCGCATCCGGCGACAGCTTGGTGTTGCTGCCGGATATCTGCCGGATATCTGCCGGATATCTGGCGGACCTGCCGCAAAACTGCCGGACTTTTGCTGAAAACTGATTTATTTCAGCAGGACAACTTCAGTACTATTTTTTCCCTACAGCCTGAGCAACCATAAGCAGCGCCTCACGGCTGCAGCGTCATTCGCACAGGACGCGCGGCCGCAGCCGGAGCACAACCGGTCAGCACCCCGCAGCCTTTCGCAACAAAACTGATGACAAGTTATCCGCAGGAACAGCCGTGCGACCGCATCTGCCGTCCCTGTTCCTCCTGCAGAAGCGCGAAGCAGAGGCTGAAAGCGCCTTCACGCCGCAGGCACACACAGAAAACAGCCGCGGCATGCAAGCATCACCCCCGCCGGACTGCCGACGGTTCAAACCGCGGGGGGCGCATCTGCGTCGCACAGCTTTGTCATGGGCGTATGGCGGATTCCGTCGCGCTCCTGTTCCGGCCCGTCGGCTATGAATCCCAGCCTTGCGTACACGGGCACGGCATTGGGTGAAGAGTTAACGGTAAGCCGCCGGACGGTTCCGTTAAGCGCACGGCATTCTTCAAGAGCCGCGTCCAGCAGCCTGCGGGCAATGCCCCTGCGCTGCCACCGCGCGGCAGTAAACAGCATGACCACATGCTCACAGGCCCGCATTTCAATAATACCGGCCAGTTCATCACCCATATACGCCACAAAAACCATTCCGCCGTCGGCTATGCGCCCCTGCAGCACATCAGGCTGCACAAAGGTATGAAAGTGCGCGGCGCCTGCGGCACAATATTCCGGCGCCACAAACTCATCAAAAACTTCGGCAATCAATGCGCACACAGCCCCGGCTTCGTGTGGCCGCATCATGCGCACGACAGGTGTTTGCGTGGTCTTCTGCATTTCTTCAAGGCTCCTCTGCGGCCTTACGGCGGCACGACCGGGTACTGTACACCCTGCAGGCAGCGTTTTGGCGTTCCGCAGCGACTGCCGCGCAGCACGTTATTTTTCCGGCGCGGTGCTCAGGCTGCCTGCCAGTTTCAATGCACGGCGGCGCTGCGCCGCGTTCTGGCCGGAAAGCCCCATCCATATGGCCACAATGGCCATGACAGCACCGGCGACCCCCAGCGGGCCGGTCGGTCTGTCAAAAAGCAGCACATCCCAGACAAACGAAAGCGTAGGTTGTGTCAGCATAACCAGACCGGCCACTGCTGCCGGCAGACCGGGCAGGCCGGAAGAAAGCAGCAGCCAGCCCACCCCCTGACACAGTACGCCGTATCCCAGAAGATACATGCCGTTCACCGTATCCGGAATGGCGAAGGATGCCCCCTGCAACAGAGTGCTGACTCCGCAGGCAGCCGCGGTGCACAGCGAAACCAGCGCCATGTTCATCATAACCGGCATCCGGCAGGCCATGCGTTGTGAACGCCGCAACAGCAGAATATACCCCGTGTACCATACGGCGGTCAGCAACCCCATTATCACACCCATGACAGTGCCTTCGGGCAGGTTGTCCACGTCCACCCCCACCAGCAGCCACAGACCGCAGACAGCCAGCGGCAGCGCCACCACAAGACGCAGTGAAAGCGCCTCGCGGAAAAAGACCGCTCCGGCAAAAGCCATGAAAAACACCTGAAAATTCCCGAGGATGGTGGCCAGTCCCGGCCCGATGTACAGGATGCTGCGGTGCCAGCATTCAAGGTCGAGCATAAAAAACACCCCTGCCCCCGCTATGGTGGCCAGCACCAGCGGTGACGTGCTGAGCCGTTCGCGGCGCCACAGAGCCACAGCCAGCAACGCCATGCCGCCGAAGAGCACTCTGTAGAACGCCGAAGCCGAGGGGGATGTTTCCAGCACATTCACGAACACGGCAGAAAAGCTGATCATCACAGCACCGGCCATCACACGCAGCAGCGCTTTCATATCAAGCTGATGCGCCGTTTCTCCTGCAGCCTGCGCGGCAGAACCCCGCAGGGCCGGAGCGCAGCCGCCTGTATCCGCTGTTTTGCCGCGTTCCGTGCCGGACGCAGAGCCATGCCTGTTTTCAGGGGATTGTGTACTCATTCACCCGTGATAGCCCGAGCACTCTTTTCTGGCAATGCCAAACGGCCGGACCATACCCAGCCATGCCTAACCACCCCAAGGGCGGAAAAAAGCAGTACACCGCCGGTCACCGCCCCGAAAACAGAGCGGCTGCACAGCGCAAAAAAGCGTGACAACCGCAAGACACACGGTCGCGCAGACCGGCAAAAAGTGCGGACAGTTGCGCAAATCAAGATGCAACACCATGACAGAACAGTAAGAAAAGAAACGCAGGAAGAGACGGCAGGCACATATGACGATGCGCCGGACAGCTGTGCCCGCAAGGATGCCGCAGGTACAAAGCCTTGCGGCCGTAGTTGTGCAGAAAGCCCCCGGCACGGCAGTGCCGCATACGGGCAAATCCGTCACAAAAGCGGGACGCTCATTCTGTACGGGGGCAACCCTCTCCGCCGTCACCGGCAGGGGGTATCACATCGTCGCTGCTGTTGGCCACGCCGAAGGGAATGTGCACAGCGGGCAACACACGCGATGCCAGTTCAAGATGAGACTTCTGGTCATCAAAGAAAATATGCGGACGCAGCACTTCCAGTACCCGGCGTTTTTCAATACCGCCCAGAAAAAAAGCCTCGTTGACCACTATTCCCCAGCTGCGCATGGTGTTTATCACCCGTTCATGCGCGGGGGCATTGCGCGCCGTGGCAATGGCAATACGCAGCCGCGGTCTGTATTCCGGATCACTGCGCTGTTTTTCGCGCTCGCGCTGCTGGACCTGTGACAACTTGCTCAGAAAACCGGCCAGAGGCCCCCGCTTCAGCGGCACGGCCGCAAGCTTTGTCTCGTAGGCATGAAAGGCTTCCAGATCATGGTCGCGCTTAAAAACGCTTTCCGATTCGTCGTCCGCCAGCACGCCGTCAAAGTCAAAGGCAATACGCAGTTCGTGGTCGGCATCATCGTCATTGAAAGCGGACTCAAGCACCTGACCGGCAGGATACCCCGCCGCAATGGCTTCGCGCACATCGGTTTCGTTGGCGGAAAGAAAAAGACTTATCTCCAGCGCGGGAATGTATGCATGCGGCGGCTTGCCCTGCAGAAAAACCGCCCGCGTAATGCCCAGCCCGTGACTGGCGATGGACTCCATCACCCGCATGCCGGTGTCAGGGTCATTCCGCGACAGCAGCACCACCTCCACCGGCGGGTCCTGAGGATTGAGCGCATTGAGCGAAAGAAGACGCCTGATGAACGGAAACGCCACCCCCGGCCGCAGCGGCTCGTGCTGTTTATCGCGCTGATACTGCCGGTATGCGGTTTCGCCGTGACGACGGAACACCGCGTCGGATTCTTCCAGATCAAACAACGCGCTGGACGCCAGCCCGACCACCAGTCTGTCTTTCAGCTCATAGGCCATGTGTCATTGCCCCCTACAGCCCGGCGGCCCGGCTGAGTGCTTCTGCTGCTTCGCGCTGCCTTCCTGTGGCTTCCAGAGCACGGGCCAGATCCAGCCAGCCGGCTTTCAGTTCAGGCCGCAGGGCCACGGCCTGACGTGCCAGCACCGATGCGACTTCCGGATCATCTCCGCCTTCCAGATACAGCCGCGCCAGCAACTGCAGCGAAATGGCGTCCTGCGGATTATGGATAAGAGCCTGATGCAGGTGTTCACGGGCCTCATCGGGGCGGCCCTGACGCATGCACAGCCGCGCAAGGTTGCGCCACGTAAGCGCCTGCGCGCCGTCCAGTCTGGCCGCCCTGTTGTAATACTGCCGCGCCGGACCGAATTTCTTTTCCTGCTCTGCCATCTGCCCCAGACGCAACAGGGCAAAAACGTGCTCTTTATCGTATTTCAGACATTTGCGGTAATATTGTCTGGCTTCGTCATATTCGCCCATGTTCTGACACACATGCCCCAGATTATACAGTGTCATCACATCGCGCCTGTCGCGCTGCAACGCCTCGCCGAAAAGCCTGCGCGCCTCGGAGTGTCTGCCCAGACCGGCCATGCACACCCCGAGAGAATTCCATGCCATGGTATTATTCTCATCGGCCAGCAGCGCCAGCTTGTACTCTTCGATGGCGGCAAAGGTATCGCCCTGACTGAACAGCTTGTCGGCACTGATGTTAAGCGCCCATGTATCGATGACGCCCACACGGGGCTTTTCCATCAGCATGGCGTATTCCAATGCCTTCTGGCAGTTTTCCAGACTGTCCGGCTTGCGGAAATTAAGGTAGGGATGCCGCGCAATACCCACGGCTGCTTCGATATGCAGCTTGCGCTCCAGATGCTCGCACAGTTCCGTGTAGCAGTCGTACACCTTGTCCACCGGCACATCAGGATGAAAATGGATGAGACTGTTCAGACCGTATCGTCCGCCGAACGAAACGGCATCGCCGCCTGCGGGCTGCAGCTCGGCCAGACGGGCCCTGCATGCCTCGGCAGCCTGAGCCATCAGCTGTTCGGCGTGGGGCGAGCGGTCGCCATGCTGCCGCGATTCGCCTGTAAGGCGCATAAGAGCCAGCGTGTAGCCGGAACACAGGTCTCTGTCGCGTGTCCAGCGGGCCAGAAAATCCCTGTGCCGCAGCAGTCCGGTAAGCGGGTCGGCCGAAGCCGCCGCACCATCGTCAGACACCGCTCCCGCAGCCGACACGTCTTTATCTTCCGGCAGCAGCGTCAGGCGGTCGCCCTGTGCTATGCTCCATGCAGGGTCACCCAGATGCATCACCTCGGCCAGCGAACTGTTTTCACGCACTTCCATGATCACCAGCTCGCCCTTGTACATAAGGGTGTGTTCCTGCCGCGCTCCGGAGGGCAGAGGAGGCACCGCGGGATCAACCGACGGTGCCGCGGGTTTTTCATCCTGCGCGCCGGACACGCCCGCCCCGCCGGATATGCCCGATGCGTGACGCACATGGCTCCATATGGAAAAACGCTGGCCTTCCCGCGCATCCATGGCTGCCCCCAGACTGATGACCACCCTGTTCATGGGCAGCACTTCCTGCACCCTGCCGCCTTCGGCCAGTATCCGGCCAAACCCCATGACCTGCTGCATGGTGCCTGGCGCATCCTCCACCGCCACCGAAGCGGCCGTGCGCGCCTTGCGCAGCAGCATGCGGGCCTGCTCGGCCTCGGGGCGTTCAAACTGCGCTCCGTTCATATCCTGCGGATAATTGGCAAACCCCGCCGCCACGCTTACGCCTATCTCCTCGTCACGCAGCTCGTGCAGCAGCGAAACGGCGCGCAGTTTGCGCACAGCTTCCGCCGCCACCTTGCGGCATACCCGCGGCGTGGCCGTGGGCAAAAAAACAGCCATCTCACTGTCACCGGTACGCGCGGCAAAAGCCTGCTCCGGCACCACGGCCTGCAGTTCGTCCGCCAGCAGTGCGCACAGCTGCTCGGCAAACAGATACCCGCAATCGCGCACAACGGCAGGCATGGAACTGAAACGGAGCACAACCAGCCCCATGCACGCACGGTGCCCCAGCGTGGCCACATCGCACCGGCTGTCTGCACCGGGGCGGAAGCACTCGCGGATAAGCCCCACCTCGCGCGCGGCCACATCCAGCATATAAGGCAACGATGCAAGTCCGGTGGACGGGTCTGTGATGCTCATCTTGTACAGCAGCAGATTTTCCAGACACAGTGTGGCAACGGCGGGATACGCCGCCAGCAACGTGCGTGCCGGTCTGCCGCCCACGCCGCGCGCCACAAAAATTCCCAGCAGCTCTCCTTTGAGAATGAGCGGAATCAGCAGCTTGCGGTCCTGCGGCTCCCATACGGCTTCCGGGGCAACCGGAGTACGGGGAAAAAAAAGACTGTATGACTTGAAGGAGATAACCCGCGAAAGGGAATCGCGAAGCAGATTCTCGTACCTGATGAGGTCACGGCGGGTGAGCCTGATGCGTGTTTCTTCATGAAAAGGCGTATGGGGGTTCATGGGCAGCATGTATACATTGCCCGCCGCACTTTGGGAAGAGAGCCGCACCTTGAAAGCCCGGCGGCCTTGGTATACTGTGCTACAACGCATCATACTGCAACCAACGGAGATCGTTTAAATATGCTTACAGAAAACCCCGTTCTGCAGGCCATCCGCCAGCGGCGCAGCATCCGGCGTTATACGGACGAGGCAGTTTCGGACGAAGCCGTGCGGCTGATTCTGGAGGCGGGCATATGGGCGCCCAGCGGACTGAACAACCAGCCCTGCCGTTTTCTTGTCATCCGCGCCGACGACCCCCGCTGCGATATACTTGCCGCGCACACCCGGTACGGACATATTGTGCGCGGGGCAAAAGTGATTATTCTGGTCTTTCTGGACAGGGAAGCCATGTACAACGAGGTCAAGGACCATCAGGCAGCCGGAGCCGCCGTCCAGAACATGCTGCTGGCAGCGCACGCGCTGCAGCTCGGGGCCGTATGGCTGGGTGAGATTATCAATCAGGCAGCCACGCTGCTGCCCGCGCTGGGGCTTGATCCCGCCAGACTGTCTTTTGAAGCGGCCATAGCCGCCGGTCACCCCGCGCAGAACGGATCATCATCGCGCAGACCGCTGGCCGAACTTTTGCTGGAAGAACCTTTTCCCCAACCCGAATAAAACGAGACCGTCATGACCATACGCACATTTCCCATCGGACCGCTGGAAACGAACTGCCACATATTGTCCCATCAGGGGCAGGCTCTTGCAGTGGACCCCGGCGGCGATCCCGCACAGCTGCTGGAATACTGCACAGAAAAATCACTGCAGCTTAAGCATATTCTGCTGACCCACCTGCATTTTGACCACCTGTACGGCGTGGCGGCACTGGCAGAGCGCACCGGCGCACAGGTTTCCGCCAACAACGCGGATGCCTATCTGATGCAGACAGAACTGGGCAAGGGAGGCATGTTCGGGTTCCCCCGTGTGCAGCCGTTTGATTTCACGGCGCTGGAGGCAGGGGAACACACGTTCATAGGGCTTTCCTGCACCGTGCTGGAAACCCCCGGCCATACTCCGGGCAGCTTTTCCTTTTATTTTCCGCAGGCAGAAGCCGTCTTTGTGGGCGATCTGCTGTTCCATCGCTCCGTAGGGCGGACAGACTTTCCGGGCGGAGACTCTGCAACGCTGCTGAATTCGGTAAGAAAAGCCATTTTCAGTCTGCCGGACACCACCGTGGTCTACCCCGGACACGGCATAGAAACCACAGTGGGCGACGAAAAACTGAACAACCCGTTTTTTACCGAGTTCCGGAGATAGATTAAACTGTAATTTCGTTGTAAGAGGACAAAAATATGCCCGAAGAACGCATTGACCTGCGTAACAAATGCTGAGGTGTCTCGCTGGAGATAAGTTGGTATCTCCGCTTTTCCCGCGCAGATTCGCTTGAAATTCTGCTGCGGCCCGACGGACGTCCTCATGCCGAACACGCCCTGACCATTGAACCGCAATGGAAGTGCGCCTTCACCGAAGAAGGCGATATTCTTGTTGCGCGCTTTTCACGCGGAACACGCTGACGCCGGTGGCAGGGTACCGGAGACAACATGTCCCTTTTGTCCGAACCGCTCACCGTGCACAGTATTTCGTGCAGCCCCCGGGCAGGCGGCAACAGCGACAAAGCCGCAGAACTTTTTGCCGATGGCTTTGCCGCAGCCGGCGGCGCAGACATACTGCACCTGCGCCGCTACGATATCCGCCCCTGCACATCATGCTACCGGTGCGAACACGACCCCGACGGCTGGTGCTTTCTTGAAGACATGGATCAGTCGGCGTGTATTTTCCGCCTGCTGCAGGAGGCACCGGCGCTGCATTTTGCCTCGCCGGTCTACTTCTACCACGTGCCCGCCCACTTCAAGGCACTTATCGACCGTACCCAGCGCTTCTGGCTGCTGCGCGAACGGGGCGATGCCCGTATGCTGCAACTGCCACGGCGCAAGGCATGGGTAACCATGATTGCCGGACGCAGGCGCGGAGAAAAACTGTTTGAAGGCAGCCTGCTGACGCTGAAATATTTTCTGAAATCATTCAACATCGATATGCAGGAGCCGCTGCTGCTGACGGGGCTGGACGATGCCGAAGCGCTGGAACGCCAGCCGGAAACCCTGCAGCAGATCACCGCATACGGCCGGCAGGCGGCAGAGGCCTTTTTGCGGTCTGATGAGCGATGATGCAGGCCCTGCGCCGGATAAAGCGCATAATCGCACTGCGCGAACGCCGCTGCATGGTCTGCGGCGACTGTTTCCGGCCGCAGCAGACCGCGGTGCTGCTGTGCAACAGCTGCCGCCGGCAACTGGTCCAGCGCACCGGCGGTTTCTGCCCCCGGTGCGGTCTGCCCCATGCGCTGGAGTCCATGCCCCTCACGCTCTGCTCTTCATGCATATCCACCCCGCCCCCTTGGCTTTCGCTGCGTTTTTACGGGCTGTATGACGGGCTGCTGCGCAGGATCATCATCCGGTACAAACACACCCCCGACCTGACCCTGCACCCTCTCATGGGCCACATGCTCTGTCAGGCACTGCGCCTGCGTCCTTTTTCGCCACAGGAAAAGCCGGACGTCATAGTGCCCGTACCGCTGCATCCGGCGCGCCTGCACATGCGCGGCTTCAACCAGAGCTACCTGCCTGCACGTCCGGCAGCGGTCATGCTGACCGTTCCTCTGCAAAAAAACATACTGCGCCGCACACGATACACTTCTGCCCAGACAGGGCTGCCGAAAGAGGAGCGGCGGCGCAACCTGCGTGATGCCTTTGAAGCGGACAGTTGTGTACGCGGCAGAAACGTGCTGCTGGTAGACGACGTGATGACCACAGGCGCCACACTGGAACACTGCGCGCAGGCCCTGTACCACGCAGGCGCACAGCAGGTGCATGCCGTGGTGGCCGCAAGAACGCCGCCGCACGCACACCGGCAGACAGCATGACGAAAGTCCGCCGTACTGCCCGACCGGTCTGCCCCCCCCATTCTGCCAGCCGTTCTGCCAGCCGTTCTGCCAGCGATACAGCCAACCGGACAGGCGTCCGTGTCATCTGCTGTTCCGCCATGTTTCCCCCGCAGGCCGTCCGGCAAGACTGCTGTCGATACATCCGGCGTGACAGCCGGCAGGCATTCATAAAAGCAGCTCCGCATGCTGCCCCGCCACCAGAAACACAATGCGCACAACCCCGCAGCCGGCTCATTCCCGTCAACATATAATGCATATGCGGTGCCCGTTGATTGACCTTATTCCCCGCGACGATTAATAATACCTCTGATGACAACTTGCACCGGAGGATCCATGCGCTTTCTCATTGTCGAAGACGACTTTACCAGCCGCAAATTTCTGCAGGGCATACTGTCCCCCCACGGAGAATGCGATGTAGCCGTAAACGGCAGGGAAGCCGTGGAGGCTTTTGAAGCTGCTCTGGAGGCGGGCACGCCATACCACCTTGTCTGCATGGACATAATGATGCCCGAAATGGACGGTCAGGACGCACTGAAAAAAATTCGGGCACTGGAGCGCAGCCACGGAGTGCGCAGCGTGGATGAAGTAAAGGTGGTCATGACCACCGCACTGGACGACCCGCGCAGCGTGGTGGAAGCCTATTACAAAGGCGGCGCCACATCATATGTGCCCAAACCCATAGACAGGCAGCTTTTCATCCATCTGCTGCGCAGTCTGGGCGTGGTTTCATAGCGATTCATTCCGTATCAGCACGGCATAATATACCGCCGCCCTTGACTCAGGCCGTCAAATGGTTACTCCTCAATGAACGCCCCTCAATTCTGTACGGAGTAATCATGACTCGACGCATTATGGCCCTGCTGCTGCCGGTGCTGGCCGCAGGCCTGCTGCTAAGCGCAGTGGACGACGCATGGGCCAAACGGATGGGCGGAGGCAAGTCCTTCGGCAGCCGTCCTTCATTCACCAAAAGCTATTCCAAGCCTGACGCCCCCACCAAATCGCCTGCCATGGGCAGCTCTGCCGCCACGGCCCCCAAACGCGGGTTCGGCGGTCTGGGCGGCATGTTCGGCGGCCTGCTGGCGGGCACCCTGCTGGGTTCGATGCTTTTCGGCGGCGGATTCGGCGGAATCGGTTTCTTCGACATCCTGCTTTTCGGCGGGGTCATTTTCCTCATTCTGCGCATGATGCGACGCCGCGGCGCCCCCAGAGGCGAACCGGCTTATCAGGCGGGCGGCGCATATCAGGGCGGCGCCAGTCACGATGTCCGGCAGCACGACAACACCATGTACCGACAGGCACAGGACGGCTGGTCCGGCCTGCGCAGTGCCGGTTCCGGCAGCCCGTCCTCTGCGGCACCGGCGCCGGAAGTTCCCGCCGGTTTCGACACCGAAGAGTTCCTGCAGGGTGCACGCAGCGTATACACCCGTCTGCAGAATTCGTGGGATAACCGTGATCTGGATGATATCCGCACGTTCACATCGCCTTCCGTATTTGACGAGATACACCGTCAGGCACAGGACGACCCGCAGCCTTCCCGCACGGAACTGCTGCTGATAAACGCCCGGGTGCTGGAAGTGAAAGAGGAAACCGACGGCATGCTGGCCACAGTGTATTTCGACGTGCTCATGCGCGAAGACGCCTCGGGCGGCAATCCGGAACAGGTACGCGAAGTGTGGCATTTCCACCGCGCCACTCCGGACGCCATGTGGCGGCTGGACGGTATACAGCAGCTCGAACAATAACCATAAGGGCGTTACTCACCGACACGAAGCGGGCACGCGGTAAAACAACCGTGTGCCCGTTTTTACTGTCGCCATGCTCTGCGGGACAACTACAGGACGCGCACGGCAACCATGGTTATATCGTCCTCCTGCGGCGCACCGTCCTTAAACCGCCGCACCACTCCGCCCATGGCTTCCAGCAGTCCCGCGGCGTCTTTGGCGGCATGGGTACGCATGACTCTGCGCACTCTGTCGCGCCCGAACATTTCCCCTTTACGGTTGCGGGCCTCCACCAGCCCGTCGGTATACAGCAGAACCACATCGCCCTGACGCAATCTGCGGCAGCAGGATGTTTCGTACACCGTGCCGGGCATGGTTCCCAGCGGCAGACCAGCAGCCTGCAGCGAAGTAAATGAATCGTCGGCGGCACGATACACCAGAGCCGGTTCGTGACCGGCTGCAGCCCACGAAATACTGTGCGTAACCGGCTCGATGCAAAGCAGAAACATGGTCACAAAACGGCCTGTTCCGTAACTGTCGCGCACCACCTGCCTGTTCACATCGCGCAGCAGTGCCGCCGGACTGCACGGCGTGGCGGCGCGCATACGCACAAACGCCCGCACGGAAGCCATCAGCAGCGCAGCCCCGACGCCATGCCCCGTCACATCACCCACAATGATGCCCGTGCGGGGCGTATCGTCTTCTTCCGTAAGCCAGTTTTCAAGAAAGTCATAATAATCGCCGCCGGTCTCATCGCTGTAAAGGCACCTTCCCGCCACGTCCAGCCGTCCGGAACCGTCCGCTGACGGCTGCGCTGCGGCATGCGGCACACCGGAAGGCAGCAGCGTCTCCTGCACTTCACGCGCCACAGCCAGCCCTTCCATCAGCCGCAGCCTGTCGCGCAACCCGTCTATCATCAGGTTGGTATGCCCCGCGATGAATCCGAACTCGTCTCTGGTGGCAACCGGCACATGTCCGCTCATGTCTCCGTTGCTCACCCGCACCAGCACCTGCGTCTGATTATCAAAAAGCAGACGCAGGTTACGGGAATAGGACAAAGCAAGATTTATCACCAGCACCAGCAGCATGCCCATGATGAATGAAAGATCTACCAGAATGCTGCGCTTTACAAACCGCAGTGAACCTTCGTTGAGTCCTGCCTCTGTAAACCACCACAGATCACGGAACACCGCCAGAATGACAATAAGCGAAAACAGCACCGTCACCACGGTAGCCACAGCAAAAAATTTACGCGTGAGAGAAGAAAACCGCCGGGGAGGCAGCCTTTCCGGCTCGGTTATGCCGGCCAGACGTATGCTCCGGCGCTCGCATTCAAGGGCAAGGTCGATGGAAACAAAAACGCCCAGCGCCACCATGCCCAGAATCAGCTTGCCCCCGCTGGAAAGCAGCGGCACGCCGTTGATCACGGTGTTTGCCAGCGCCATCAGCACTCCCGCGCCTGCAAACAGCACAAAGTCGCACTGCCCCAGACGCTCCGCCCGCCGGGCCACCGGCAGCGAGAGCACATGCGGCAGCACCACCAGCCGGCGCAGCAGCAGTGCCGCGCCGGTAACGGCGGCGATGACCAGTGCCAGCTTCCAGACCGGAAGCGCGCTCATGAACGGTCAGATACGGCCGCCGTACACGGTAAGTACGGCAGCGGAAAAAACATACAGCAGAATTGCGCGCATGCAGCGGCCCTCTTGTTCTGATTTGCGGAGTAGGGTAGCGTAAGATTGAATCCACGGTAGCATGAAACGAGCGCCGCTCACAACATGAAGCATCCGGAGGCGCCATGTCTCGTCTTTTTGCCGCAGTCCTGCTTATTCTGTGCACGGCAGTGCCCGCCCGGGCACAGCTGCCCCTCAGCATTGCCGGATTCACACTGGGCGAACCCGTAAGCGGATACGAAGACAAGGTCATGCCGGAAACGAAACAGGCGGACAGGGATGCCCTTTTTGTGGACGAAGTGAGTCTGCGCGACGACGCCGTACCGTGCATCCGCGGCGGCAGCCTTATTTCCGGCAACTGTCTGGGCGAAAACAGACTTATCGGTATCAAACTGAAATTTGCCGACCGTAGCAAATCGCTTTACGACAGGCTGGAGAAGGCATATAGAAAGAAGTTCGGGGAACCGGCAAACTGGATCGGTGACCCGTTTCATAACGTTCTTGCATGGGAATGGATTTTACGCGAAGGCGACGATGTGCTTTCCGTTGTGCTGGCGTACAGCGTGGTGGCCGACATGAGGCCCGGCGTCTCCATAAAGATGATGCTGCGTTCTGACTGGGACAGGGAAAATGCCTGTTATACCCGAAAAAACGCCCACGGCCGCCGCATGATGGAAAAACATTCCGTCATCGTGGACGACCTTTCCCCGTTCATCCCCCATCAATAGCGAGGATCAAGCATCCAATGGACCCTGCCCCTACGTGCTCGGCGTCTGCAACAACCGGTCAGGCATGGCAACAGCTGCAATGGAACAGCATTGACATGCACATACCGGCACAGTGGACTCCGACAGCCATTGAGCACACATTTCTGTCTTTTTCGGATACGGATCTCCCTGTTTTCGATGTGAAGTGGGCCTGCGACAAGCGTCCTTTCCAGCTGGAAAAAGAAAGGCGCATCATGCACAAGCGTTTCGGCGATGCGGAAGGTTTCCGCACCGGGGCGGAGAGTATTCCGCTGCCGCTTACGCAGGCGCTGCGTCAGGTACAGGACAGGTTCAGCCATGTGCCGTTTGTCCACGCCACCGGCTGCGGAGCGCTGCTGCACAGCGACTCCGGCGGCTATACCGTGCTGGTGCAGTTTCACAACAGAGAAGACAAGCCCCCTTGCGCCGACACCATGACCGGCATTCTCCGCTCGCTTTCTCTCGCCCCGTCCGGCACGCCCGTAACCACCCGTATCTACGACCTTGCCTGCACTGCTCCGGCAGGCTATGAACTCCGCAGCTTTGTTTTTCATCCCGGCCATTTCTGGCTGGAATTCCGCCGTGCCGGAGCTACGCTGGCCATCGACAGATACGCTCCGGCCAATGTGCTGCTGAACGGACTGCCGCTGCGCCACTGGGTGACCAGACACTACGGTCTGCCCATTGAAGAACTGTCATCGGACGTGCCCTGCAAACCGGCTGCCGCCGGTGACATAGTGCGCTGGACCACAGACCGCTGCAGACCGCTGCTGGGGCGGGTACCCATTGTACGCTCTTTCCGCGGCGTGCGTCAGCACGAGGCCGGTGCGGCCTGGCTGGTGGAACACGAAAACAAGCTGCTTTCGGTACGTATGCGTGATTCCGGCACCGTTTTTTATGACGATCTGACAGCACTATGCAGCACCGTTGAAATTATTTAAAAAAAAAACCAAGATCGCAGCACCCGCGGACAGACACGCCGCGCTTGCGTTTGTGCCCGTCATACCGGAAGGCATACGCCAGTCACATGAGACCGGCGGCTGCGTGCGGCTGCACTATGCCGCTGCGCCCGGCAGGCTGGCAGCACTGGTGCGCGGCGCCGCGCCTGTGCCGCGCACGCTTGAACTGGACGAACTGGGCACGGCCGTCTGGATGCTCATCGACGGCAGGCGTCCGGTTTCGGGCATCGCTCAGGCACTGGCACAACGCTACAAGCTGCACCAGTCAGAAGCCGAACTGTCCGTAAGCGCATTTCTGCGCCAGCTGGGCAGACGGGGGCTGATAGTTCTCAGAGAACCATAACCACGGCAGTCATCATGAATCACACCGAGCATACAGACCACGAGTATTTCACCGAGCCCGCAGCCATAGAAGCGCTGGGGCAGCGGCTGGGCGGCAGCGATATCGTCATAGGCGCGTACCTGACGGGCAGCAACCATCCGCAGCACGGCACACGCGTTCCCGCCGAAAACATCGATTATCTGGCCGGCTGGCTGCACAGCGGCATGCGTCATAAGCTGAATATGGTCGTGCTGCACGACGGACTGTCAGATGCTTTCCAGCAGAAATGTCATGCCGCCGTCGCCATTCACCACCACGAAAAAAAACGCGGCACACTGACCTTTGTGCAGATACGCCCCGGCAGATTCACCATTGCGGACGAGCGTTTTCTGGCAGCGCTGGCACTGCTGGAACGCATCCGCTTCCGCAATGTGTTCATGGTGGATGTGGCGGATGCGTGGTTTGCGGACAATCCTTTTCTGCTGGTGGAAAAACCGACTCTGCGCCGCTTCTTCGACCGCAGCGGTTTTGCACGGGCACGCGGATTCCGCGGATTCTGCAGGGCACTGGCAGCCCAGTACCGCACATGGCGCGACCGCAAGCGCTTTACCGTGTTCATCGGCGGCGAAGACACAACCATCGGTGATAATCCGTGGATGCAGCGCCATATCCGCAAGGTTTTCGGGCAGGACATGCCGCATCTGGCGCAGAAGCCGGTGCTCAACTGCGGCATTCTGGGCGGGGGCCAGCGCCATCTTGTTTCCGTGCTGCGCACCGTGCGCTCGGAAATGCTGCGCTGCAATGCCACGGACGTTCTGAACGACATGGCCGTGTTCAACCGGGTGCTGCACGATTCACAATACCATCTGCCGTACAGCAACGGGGTGCTTAACAGCCCGTGGAAGGCATGGGCCAAGCAGGGCAAGCACGCGATTTTTCATAAATAACAGTCGCTGAAGCGGAATTTTTCCACCATCCGCGGAAAGATTCCGCTTCAGCCCGCCGGTACCACGGCAGACCGGCACCCGCATACACTGCCGCGTAAGTGCAGCTTTCTGCAGAACATACATACCACTCTGCCTGTGCCATGTGTGTTCTGCAACGTCATGCGCGCACAGGCCCTTCCGGCTCAATCCGCTTCTTCATCACCGCCGGACAGCATCATGCGCAGTTCCGGCAGCGAACGGCCTGTCCTGCGCGCCAGCGCTGCCAGAGCCTCATATTCCGCCCTGCTCATATCTCTGCCCTGCACGGCATACTCCTTTGCCGCCACGGCGTGGCCGCCCGCCTGCACCGTTCCCTTTCCGCGGGGCAGCACCACCCGTGTACTGCGGCTGCGACGCAGACCCAGCGTGTGTGTATGGTGTATGACTGCTTCTTCCACGACGGCAAGATGTTCTGCGCTGCACAGCACGGTCAGCGCTCCGCCGGGGCGGTTTTTTTTCATCACACCGGGGGTGAACAGAACATCCAGCGCCCCCGCCTGCAGCAGCGCATCAAAGGCATGCCCCAGCTCCTCGCCCGTCAGATGATCTATGTGGGTTTCCAGCGTGTAGATGATGTCATCGTGTCTGTGCGACTGCGGCTCGATCAGAAAAAGCCGCAACGGACCACCTTCCGGACGCGAACCGAACGCCGAGGCGCCGCGCAGCAGTACTCCTTCCGGCCCGTCGGCGAATCTGTCCGCCGCCGAGTCGACGATGAGGGCCCCCGTGGGGGTTATCAGCTCTTCCCTGAACGCTGTGGCAGTTACAGGTTTGCCCTGCATCAGCACCGCTGTGGCAGGCGCAGGCAGGGGCATGATGCCGTGTTCACAGCACACCGTGCCTGAAAACCACGGCAACGGAGAGCAGACAACGGTATCGATGTTCAGTCTCTCAAGTCCCCAGAAGGCGCCCACTATATCCACCAGCGTATCCACGGCCCCCACTTCATGAAAATGCACCTCGCGCGGATCAATGCCGTGCACGGCACCTTCGGCCTCTGCCAGCCGGTGCACGGCGTTCACGGCCCGGCCGCGTACAGCGGGCGTAATGTCCAGCGCCGTTATCACCTGTTCCAGCTGCGCCGCATGGCGCAGCGGCTGCGCTCCGGTCCAGCGCACATCGGCGCGCATTCCGGCCAGTCCCCCGCGCCGCTCGGAACGTATTTCAATGGATACGTCTATGCCGGCGCTGCAGAGCATGCCCTCCAGAGGAGCAAAGTCACACCCCAGCCCCGCAAGCCCGGCAATAAACATATCGCCGCCAAGACCGAACCCGCAGTCCATGAACAGTTGCAAACCGCTAACCGCCTTTCAAGCATCGTGCATGATTATAATTTGTAATTGAATTTAGTGACGTTCTGTGTTTATCGTACAATTACCAGTAACCCTTAAGGCGCCTCTTTGCACGGCCACAGGAGGATATTCTCATGCTGATTCGCGACTGGATGTCAAGAGACGTCATCAGCGCCACACCGGAAATGTCCATGATGCGCGCCGCAAAGCTGATGAAGGAACACAGCTTTGACCGGCTGCCCATAGTGGATAAGGATAACAAGCTGGTCGGCATCATTTCTGACAGGGATATAAAGGAAGCTTCCCCCTCCAAGGCCACCACCCTTGATGTTCACGAACTGTACTATCTGCTGTCTGAAATCAAGGTCAATGACATAATGACCCGTGACGTGGTGGCGGCAAAACCCGACGATACCGTGGAAAACGCGGCCCTTGTCATGCTGGAGCGCGACTTCAGCGGTATGCCGGTTGTAGATGACGACGGCAGACTGACCGGCATCATCACCGACAAGGATATCTTCAAGGTGCTGCTTTCCATCACCGGCGCACGGCACGGCGGGGTGCAGTTCGGCTTTCTGCTGCCCAATTCGCCGGGCACGCTCAAACCCATTGTGGACACTCTGCGCGAACACAAGGCCCGCATCACGTCCATACTCACCTTTGAAGACCGCGATGACGGCATGCGGCAGGTTTTCATACGCATCCGCCCCATGGACCGGTCCGACGAAAACACCCTTATCGAACAGCTCAAGTCACGTTACCGCGTCACATACTGGTCGCGTGCCAATGTACACACCGTGTCATTCTGACCTGTACCGCGCAATTACGGCGGGTGCCTGTGCACCCGCTTTTTTTTGTTCTCTGCGCAGCGCCGCGCGGCTGCGGTCTGCGTCCGAAAGAGTAGGCGCTTACGCACAACGGCACGGCGACTGAGCGCCTGAACACCCGCAACACACCGTTATAGCTTACAATAAATAAAAAAAGAGCTCCTTGTATTTTCGGCGGCCTTATGGCATTGTAACTTCGCTTTAACGGAATTGTCCCTTTGGGTTACAGCCTGTAAAGGTCTCCTGACGGGAGTGTTCCTCTCTTTACGCTTAGTGAGCGGAGAAAAACGTTCCACAACGCAGCGCTTACCGGCCCTGCTATTGACAATTTCTCCTGTATGGCAGTAAGGAGTGATTCCGCGAAAGGATACCCCTTTTGCGATGCCGTGGAGTCAAGCAGCGGATCGCTGCTTACATATAACTGCGCTCAGGCGTTTGCATTTGCGCAGGTTGGCGTATGTACTAGCCCGATACACCGCTAGATTATGTCCAAGGAGGACAAGCATGGCTGAAGTAAGCTTCCAGGGTAAAACGTTCGAGGTTGACGAAGACGGCTTCCTGCTTCGCTTCGATGAATGGTGCCCCGAATGGGTTGAATACGTGAAGGAATCCGAAGGTATTGCTGAAATCACCGAGGATCACCAGAAGATCATTGACTTCCTGCAGGACTACTACCGCAAGAACGGTATCGCACCCATGGTGCGTATCCTGTCCAAGAACACCGGCTTCAAGCTGAAGCAGGTGTACGAACTGTTCCCCTCCGGCCCCGGTAAGGGAGCATGCAAAATGGCTGGTCTGCCCAAGCCCACCGGCTGCGTGTAGTACACAGCAATTGCTCGCATAGGCGGAAGCGCAAGCTTCCGCCTTTTTTTATGCCGCTGCTGCGCTCCGCTTCGGGGGCGGCACAGACAAAAGCGCACCGTGCATGCACGGTGCGCTTTTGTTCAGTTGTATATATAACGCGCTATGCGGCTACTGATCTTTGTCGCTGTAGGGTGAAATGCCCAGCGGGTTGCCGCCCATGTCAGCAAGCAGACTGTTCTGATACTGACGGATGGCGTACTCGCTCTGCGCTTTCTGCAGGCCTGCAACCACATTCTGCAACACACCCACCATGCAGCTGAGCACGGTGTCAGGCACAATGAAGTCCCCTTCGTCATTTCGTTCCAGCCGTTCCATGCTGGTGGAAATGGACCGGAAATCCTGCGATATCCGTTCTACTATCTGGTCAATGTTTTTCTGTTGCACTGTGTTCTCCGTATAAACCTCGTTACGATAAGCTTCAGCTTCCGTCCGCGTACGAAAACCTGTCCTACCGGCGAAGATGTCTTACCAACCCCTACCATGACGGTCACTTATATTTTTTTCTCCTTGGGTGCCGTGCACTTGGGGTAAAACGAGGCGCAAAAACATTGAACATTCCCATGCCAGAAAACAAAATGTTGAAAAATATACACTTATATTACAAAGCCGATACATCTATACCCATGGTCGCAAGCAGCCATGCATGAAAAGCAGCCGCGTCCACCGCAGTGGCCACCCACACCCGATGGTAGGGTTTGTCACCAAAAGGCAGTAGAAAATCCCTACCATCCCGAAATGCCTGAACATCAAAGCAGAACGGCTTCCAGCTGCACAGGTGCGGCATGGCGGCCACCGCAAGCGCCAGCGCATCATGCATGTGTGCGCCGTCCAGACCTCTGACCTGTTCGCTCCAGCGCGCCCAGGGCAGCAGCGTCCGGCGCACAAAACACCGCAGCGGATCGTCCGCGGTGCGCATCTGCGCGATCTGATGCGAAGAAAGACATGTCCGGCTGGTCACATTGACAGGCACAAAGCACAGCGGCAGCCCCGCCCGTACCACTTCCTCGGTGGCCTGCGGGTCATACCATGTATTGAAACGCAGCGCATGCCGCCACACATATTCAGGTATGTCGGGAGTTTTCCACTGCGGTGCCATTTCTGCGGGACAGCGGGGCGCAAACACACCGCCCATATGCACAACCGCGCCGATAAGCGGAGCAATGTCAGGGGCATGTCGCAGGGCAAGAGCCAGATTAGTCAATGCGCCTTCCATTACCAGCACCACCTCGTGCGGGTGGCGGCGCACCGTTTCTATAATAAGCCTGCAGGCAGGAACAGAGGCCTGACGGGCAGAAGGCGCCGGCAGCGACACATCGTCCCACAGCGAGGCTCCGGCTCCTGAAGCTTTGGCGTCCAGAAAGGCATGATGCCGCGCTCTGTCCTCACCCCCCAGCGGTGTATCGGTGCCGGCTGCCACCGGTACCGCGTCTGCACCGGCCAGTTCCAGCATGCGCAGCGTGTTCTGCGCCGAAGCCGATGCCCGGCAGTTTCCGGAACAGGTGGTGCAGGCTGTCAGCTCGAATTCCGGCGACCACAGCGCCAGAGCCAGAGCCACGCCGTCATCGGCATCGCGCACGGGCAACCCCATGGCGTTGTCAATGTCCAGCAGCACCTTTACCGGAGCTTCTGCCCTGCGCAGAGGGGGCGGACACGCAGCACCGCAGGTATCGTTATGCTGTGCCGTCACTGCCGGTTCTGCCGCAGCACATGTCTGTCCCAGCCTTCTTCAATGGCTTCCAGCCAGAGGGCGGGAATTTCCGGCACGGCGTGTTCAGCCAGTTTTTCAGGCGGAAGCGTTGCCGCGCCCTGCTTCACAGCGGAAAACAATTCTCTGTCAGCTTCGCTCAGGCGGTCCATTTCCAGCACGGGAAAGTCCCCCCAGTTTGCAGGGGAAAGCTTGTGCGCCTGCGCCTGCGGCGACAGCAGAAAATCAGCCAGCACCATGGCCCCCGCCTTGTTGGGAGCATTAAAGGCGATGGCCGTGAAATGCGTGTTGTACAGCGAACCGTCTTGCATGACGAATGTTCTCACAGTGTCAGGGTAGGTGCCTTCCAGAATTTTACTCTGCGCATGGCTTGGATGATAGGCCATGCTGAAATCCACCTCACCGCGGGCAAACAGGGTATCCAGGGCGGCAGGATCTTTGGGCATGCTGACGCCCTGCTGCCACATGAAGGGTTTGATTTCGTTAAGCCACAGCCATAACGCCGGAGCCTGTCTGTCCCACAGGCCTCCGTCAAAGTCAGTCATGTACTGCTCATGGCCCCCTGTCACTGCATAAAACACCTGACGCACAAAAGCCGAACCGGTAAAATCGGGCGGCTGCGGATAGGTGAACCGCCCGGGGTGTTCTCTGATCCAGCTGCGCAGTTCGTCAAAAGATGCCGGAGGGCTGGAGACTCTTGCCGTATCATACTCAAAGACAAACTGGGCGCGTCCCAGCGGTGCTTCGTATTCCTGCACCGGATAGCCGAAATCAGTGGCCACGGCAGCGGCATCCACATAACGCATATTGGGCAGCCTGCCGGCAAAAGGACCGTAGAGCACGCCGCTTTCACGGGCATTGCGAAAATTCTCGCCGTTGATCCACATCAGGTCAATGGTACCGGTCTGTTTGCCTGCGGCTTTCTCCGTCAGCAGCTTGTTGACAAACACGGGGGCGTCCATGGGCACGCGCTGCACCGTAATGTCATACAATTCTTTCATCCTGTCAGACACATAGCCGTCCACCCACGCATTGACCTGCGCCGAACCGCCCCACATGTAAAAGCGCACGGTGGTGCCCCGCGCACGCTGCACCACCGTGTCAAAACTTTCCGTTTCGGCTGCGGGCTGTGTTTTTTCGGGAGTATCGGAACAGCCGGTCAGCACCGGCACGGCAAACAGGATAAAAAGCAGCACTGCAACAGCGCGGGCGGGCAGATGCACACGGCACGCCGGGCGGCACACCGGGCGGCACAGGGTAAAAAGCATGTCAGTTCTCCACGGCAGGTTTTTCTTCGTGCAGACACTCTGCACTGCGCAAGGGCAGGCGCACCACAAATGCTGTTCCGCGGTCGGGCCGGGCCTGCACTGCTATCGCCCCCTTGTGAGTGGCGGTAATGATAAAATACGACACAGACAACCCGAGGCCTGTGCCGCGCCCCGGTTCTCTGGTGGTGAAAAACGGCTCAAAAACGCGGCGGGCCACTTCTCTGCTCATGCCGGGCCCGTTGTCCTCCACCTCAAAAACAGCGTATTCGCCGTCCACCCGTGTGCGCAGCGTGATGGCAGGAGCCTCTGTGGCGGCTTCCGTCATGGCCTGTGCGGCATTACGCAGCAAGTTGAGCGCCACCTGTTCCACTTCGGAAACGATGCAGCGCACGGCAGGAACATCGGGCGAATAGTCTCTGACGATCCGGATTGTTCTGAAGTCATAACGTTTTTTCAGATCATAGTCATTAGCGGCCAGCTCCAGCGCCACATCCAGAATATGCTCAAGGCGTGCCTTGCGCCATTCTCCGGCACAAGGCCGGCTGAATTCGAGCATATTTGACGTTATACGGGCAGCGCGGCGGGCAGAATCCTCTATGCCGCCGATAAACCGCAGGATGCCGCGCTGCTCAAGGTATGCCCTGATGGCTTCGAGCGGACACCCGCACGCCTGTGCCGCGGCACGGTTCGCCTCCCGGTGCGGATCAAGCCGCCTGATGATGTTCTGCGCTCCCTGCATTATGCCGCCCAGCGGGTTATTGATCTCGTGCGCCATGCCCGCGGCAAGCCCCCCGACGGAGGCCATTTTTTCACTTTGCACCACAAGGTCGTCCAGCCTGCGCCGTTCGGTCATATCCACTATGAACGCCGCATACCGTGTGCCCTCCTCGTGCATTTGCAGACGGGTGGTATGTACAAGCACATGGCGTTCTTCACCCTGCAACGTGACAAGAAGCAGCTCCTGCGGCTCTCTACCGGCCGGCAGCAGGGCATCCTGCACAACAGGACATGACGCCTCATGCAGACTTTCCAGCCCCAGCTCATGCAGATACCTGCCGGTACAGGAAATCGCCGTGCGGCCTGTAAGCGCTACAAAAGCCCCGTTCACCTGCCGTATGGTTCCGGTCTCATCCAGCAGCGCCAGTGCAAGAGGCAGCTTTTCCATCAGCATGGCAAGCTGCTGCTCGCTGCGCAGCAGAGCCGCCTCCATCTTCTTTATGCCGGAACGGTCGAACACGGCGCAAAGCAGAGCATGCTGCCCCTTCCACGGCACCCTGCCCATGTACGCCTCCACATCCTTCAGGTCGCCGCCGGCCAGAATATGCTTCTGTATGTGCAAACCGGTATACAGTTCTGTGGAAGCGGACATGACGGCGTCAATATCGTCCCGTGGAGCCTGCCACAGGTCATACAGGGTCTGTGTCACAAACACTTCGTGCGGATAGCCGTAAAATTCGCACGCCGCCATGTTGGCATCCAGCACCCTGCCTGTTTCAGGATTGACCACCACCTGCACCAGAGCCGACCTGTCATACAGGTTGCGGAAGAGCATTTCCTGTTCGCGCAGGTGCACCTCTGCAAGCTTACTCTCGGCCACCGGCCCCAGCAGCGGCATAACTTCATCAAGCAGTCCGGCGACATCACTGCTTTTTTCCAGCGATACAAGAGAGAACAGACCGACATGCACATGCCCCACGGAAGCACGGCGCACACGGGAAACGCAGGCTCCCCTGATTACAGTTTTCAGCAGCGGCTGCGCGGGCGAGCCCTCCCCGGCCGGATAAAATTCCGCAAACCGCTCATCAACGCTCATGTCCGGCACAACCACGTTCTGTTCTGCCTGCAAAAACACAGGGTGCTGCATAAGCCCCAGCAGATGCGCACGCAGCACGTCCGGTGCAGACATGCCTTTGCCCGGATTTCTGGCAATGGGGTGAAAAGAATCACTCTGATAAATCACAAAGCGGTAACGTTCCTGCTGGTCCGGCAGGTACACGGCTCCCAGTTCAAACCCCGTCCGCTCGCAAAGACGCCGCAGAAAAACTTCCATGGCCGCTGCGGGTTCAGGGGCAGCCTGCACGTCCGTGACAAGCGCCTTGAACAGATTTGCCAGTTCGTCACGCTGCGCACACTGCAGTTCGGCCAGAGCCAGATCGTACTGACTGACCGAATGTCTGTAGACCACGATTGTCAGAAAAATGCCCACCACCCACAGACCGGCTGCCAGAATAACGGTACGCATCACAAACGGCTGCACCAGCTCCATAACAGACTGCATGCGTGTGCTGGCCACCATATAATAAGAAAAAGAAGGCAGCTGCACCGCCTGATACAGCGCATCATCGGTAACCGTACGCCGGACACCGCCGCCGCGCAGCAGTTCCGCCCGTACCCGCGGCGGCACGTCCAGCGTGGAAAGCGACATGCCCCGCAGTGCCGAACGCAGATCGTTCCATGCCACCAGCAGCGACCCGTCGGCGCGCACCAGCCCCACGGTAAATTCCGTGGAAAGCGATCCGTCCAGAAAGCGTTCCGCCAGATGCTGCGTATCTATCAGCCCGCACAGCAGCACATCTTTGCCGGCAGCATTCACTGCGGCCCGATACATGACCAGCTGCGGATATGCACGGTACCCCTGAACCGCCAGCACCTGCACGGCCCCGCGTACTTCCGGCAGTTCGCGCCACATAAGACTGACCAGCGACTGGCTGAGGGTATCCTGCCCGGAATACTGTGCATACAGCAGATCTCCCGTGCGCGAATATGTCAGCGTGTTGCTTATGCGCGGATGAAACATAATGCCCGCAGCCTGCTCCGGCGGCACGCCTTCCGCCTGCATATCCAGCAGAAGCTGCATCTGCTCAAAGGCGTGCTCCGCCTCTCCGGAAAATGCCGCCACCACACGCCCCAGCTCGAGCTGAGCCTGACTTACCGCCTGCGAACGCGCATCACGTATGGCATCATAAGCAAACAGAAACGCCAGCAATGTAAGAATGCCTGCGATGAGTACCGCAGCATTTTTCCCGCGGGTCAGCAGAAATTCAGGGGGCACTTGCGGCTTCCTCCAGTGAATTCAAAAAGGTTGCCGCCTCAGCTGCCAGTGCAGGATCAACATGTGTAGCACGGGCAATCGCGTCCTGTGCCGGAAGCACCCGGTCACGCAGCGCCCGCCGCTCCGGCGCGGAAGGCACGGTTATCCTTACGCCGTTTTCACGCAGGGTCTTTTTGGCCTGCTCCTGCGCCGCAGCGGCTTCTTTGCGCCCTTCCAGCGCCGCCCTGTTCCACAACGCCGCAAGCTCGTGCCGTACGTCCCCGGGCAGATGCGCCCAGAAGCGGGCGTTGACCAGCGGCACATACTGGGCAAAGTACTGTCTGTCTTCAAAGGCATAGCGGATGCCGTGCTCCCACAGCCGCGCGCTGACAACGGTTTCATATGTGGTCAGCACACCGTCCACCGTTCCGGATTCCAGCCACGACGGCAGGTCGGGCCATGCGATGATACGCGGCAGCCCCCCCAGCGCACTGATGCGCATTTCGTTGCCCAGCCCGCCCGCCACGCGGATGTGCAAACCTTTTACAAGCCGGTCGGCATCAAGCGGCGCTTTAAGGGTGAACAGCTGGGCATGTCCCAGATCAAGCCATGTGCCCAGCACCACAGAACGCGTGGCGTTCTCGATGCGCGTGACAACGCTCTGCCCCACATGGCCTTCCAGCAGCGTATGTGTATCCTGCGCAGCGCGTCCGTAAAACATCGGCAGCATGAATAAATTGACGGAAGGTTCGATGCGCGCGATGTTCCAGATGCCGGGGACCGCCATTTCAACCTTGCCCTGCGCCAGTGCGTACACCACGTCCCTGTCGCGGAACAGGCGGGCATTGGCATAGACAACCGCTTTCAGCCTGCCCTGCAGCTGCTCGTTAACCTGCTGCACAAACCTGCGCACAATGGCGGTCTGCATGTGGTCATCGGTATTTTCCAGCGATACGCGCATTACCGGCACAACAGCCGGCGCCTTACCGGCCCCCGCCAGAGAAAACAGCAGCACCGCCGAACATGTGAGCAAAATTCTCCACATCTGTTCCCTCCATAATGAAAATAATTTTCATGGCTGGCTTTGCCAGACTGTTTCCCGTATTTTCACCTGAAATGAAAAAAAGGCGGTTCCATGCAACATTACACCAGACGTTTTCAGGACTTCATTGCGGAAAAACGCATGAAATGGACCCAGCAGCGTGAAGCCGTGGTGCATGCCCTGTGGACCACTGAAGAGCATGTCACCTGCGAAGAGCTTGCCGCCCGTCTGGCAGCGCAGGGGCGCCGCATCGGTCTTGCCACCGTGTACCGCAACCTGCGGCTGCTGGTGGATGCCGGTCTTGCCCGTGAATTCCACAGCGGCGGAGCTTCTGTACGTTACGAACGGTACATCGAAGACGACCACCACGACCACCTGATATGCGAACGCTGCGGCAACACCGTGGAGTTTCTGGACGAAAAGCTTGAATCTCTGCAGGAAGAGCTTGCCAGACGCCATGATTTCCGGCTGACAGGACACAAGATGTATCTGTACGGAATCTGCAACCGCTGCCGGTCTTCCTCATAGCTTTCCGCCTTTCAGTTCAGCGGCAGTCCACAGCCGCCCGCCGTGCGGCCTGCGCCACCTGCAGGCAGGCGTCGCGTGCGGTCATGGACATCCGCATCATCTCCATACGCAGCAGTTCATCCATTCCCGTTGCCTGCAAAGCCTGTCCGCGCCCCTGTGCCGTGCACACTGCAAGCGCCTGTTCCATCCGCCCCAGCATAGCCCGCGTCTGCCGCCGCAGGGCGCTGTACGCAGCGGAAACCGCTGTTCCGTTTTCCGCGGCTCCCCGCATGACAATCAGCTCGTCCTGCAACCCCTGCAAAGCTTCATCCAGCACAGGCAGCCTGTCGCGCACTCCGCTGCAGTCCGGCCCCTGACCGGAAAGCCATGCCTGTTCCAACGCCGCCGACTGCCACATAAGGATGTTGAGATTGTGCGCAGGTATACTCTGCCCCGCACCCGGTTCAGGTTCCCCGGCCTGTGCGCAGTAGGCGGACGTACACACAAGCATGACAGAATATATCCACATTGTTATTATTTTCATGCGTTCTCCTGCATTCATTATCTATTTACAGTTACATACCATACCTCTGTTCCGGACGGCGGGCAAAAAAAAACCCCCGGCCGGCACCGGGGGTTTGCGTGAGAACTCTGCCGTACGGGTCTTTAAAAAAGACTCAGCAACATCTTTGTGCCCACAGCCAGAAGCAGCACAGCAAAAATACGCTTGAGGCGAGGTACGGGCAGGCTGTGCGCCAGCCGCACCCCTACAGGGGCGGTAAGCATACTTGCGCTGACAATGCCTATCATGGCGGGCAGATAGACGTAGCCGACAGAGTATTGGGGCAGGGTCGGCTGGCCCCACCCGCTAAGAACATAGCCCAGTGAACCCGAAATGGCGAGAGGTAATCCGATGGCAGAGGCCGTGCCTATGGCCGTATGAATGGGGGTGTTGCACCATGTGAGAAAAGGCACCGACAACGTGCCGCCGCCTATGCCCACCAGACTGGACAACACTCCTATGCCGCCCCCGGCGGCCACCATACCCGGCGCCCCGGGCAGCTGCCGCGTGGGTTTGGGCTTGATATTAAGCAGCATCTGCACGGCCACGTAGTACAAAAAGATACCGAAAAATCCTTTGAGAAAATTGGTCGAAAGCGCGGATGCCACAAATGCCCCTGCAAAAGTGCCCACAAGAATGCCGGGGGTGACCGCCTTTACCGCGGCCCAGTTGACGGCACCGCGCCGGTTGTGCGCGCGGAAGCTGGAAACGGAGGTGAAAATGATGGTAGCCAGAGAAGTACCCAGCGCAAGGTGCAGCATATGCTCATGCGGTACGTTCTGCCATGTGAACGAAAACGTGAGCATGGGAACAATCACCAGTCCGCCGCCAATGCCGAGCAGACCTGCCAGCACGCCTGCCACGGAACCAAGCGCAATGTAAAGAGCAAGAGATTCTATCATGATAGTAAGCCCGCCGTCCGTTAAAAAAAGCCCGCGACAGCATGCCGCGGGCCGTATTCTGCATCAGATTCCGCGCAGTATATGCCGTCCGGCTTCCTGCACGCTGCGGCAGCCTGTAAGCACCATGGCCTGCACAAGCTGGCCGCGCAGCGCTTCAAGGTATGCAGCCACGCCTTCGGCCTGACCGCCCACCGCGGCAATGCTGAAAGGACGTCCGATAAGCACGGCATCGGCGCCCAGAGCAAGCATTTTGATCACATCAAACCCGTCACGCACACCGCCGTCCGCCAGCACCGTAATGCGGCCCTTCACGGCATCGGCGATTTCGGGCAGCACTTCCGCGGCACCCGGCGTATGGTCAAGCACGCGCCCGCCGTGGTTGGAAACCACAATGGCGTCGGCACCCACTTCCACCGCCAGCTGGGCATCCACCACCGTCATGATGCCCTTCAGGATAAACGTCCGGCCTGCCGCGTGCACTTTGTCCACAACGGCTTTCAGCTGCGCCGGTGTTTTGGGCGACACAGGTCTGCCCATCTTGCGCAGCGTAACCAGCCCCGCGGCATCGATATCCATACCCACAGCAGGACAGGCCGAAGCAAGCGCCCGGTCAAGCTTCTGGTCAAGCTCTTCCCCGTCCCACGGCTTGATGAACGGAATACCGTGCCCTTCCACCGCCGCAATGCCGTCCATGCCGGCGTCGATGATGAACGGAGGCACCCCGTCGCCCGTACAGCCTATGACTCCCTGCTGTCTGCAGCCGCCCAGAATGGCGTTCACATACTCTTCTTCGGTGATGCCGCCGCCCATGTTGAAGGAGACTCCTCCGATGGGCGCAGCCATGACAGGCATGGAAAGAGGAATACCAAGCACGGTCACCGAGGTGTCGGGCTGCACGGCATCATGGATAAGGCGCATGTTCAGCTGCACGGCCGCCAGCGATTCCACATTGTTGCGGAAAGAAGAGGCGGTGTTCAGTCCGCCCATGCCGGGCACTTCGCCCGCGCAGGCCTTGCCGTTGCACACGGGACAGACCCGGCAATAGCCTTTCATCAGTTCTTTTGCCTTTTCGCGTACTTCCTTCATGCCGGAGAATCCTCCTTGGCCGTCGTGGCGGCATTTGTGTGATGAGTGTGTGCGGACACCCTGCCTGCGGCACGCCGCTTTGCGCGGCAGCCCTTCTGAAAACGTTTCCGGTAAAATTTCTGCAGAAACGCTTTCCGGTGGTGCCGTATTTGTTTGATCGCCCAAATTGATACCGTAGACGCCGGCTGCGGGCAAGAGAACGACGCCGCGAAAACCTCAGCGGAGCATCAGTCAATCCACTCCAGAGCAATTTTTTCCACGTAGTCGATATGGGAATGCATTTCCTGAAAGGCCGCCTCGGGGTCTCGGCGCGCCAGTGCCGCCAGCACCCGCTCGTGCGTCATCACCGCCCAGTCGCGGCGTTCTTCGGTCTGCAGGGTGAAATCGCGGCTTTCGCTGACAATGTCGTGGATGCGCACCAGCACCTCATACAGCACGCGGTTGCCGGTGGCTTTGGCGATAAGCAGGTGAAATTCGGCGTCCAGCGCCGATCCGGAACCGCCCTGAGCAATGACGGCTTTCTGCTCGTTGAGTTTTTCCCGCAGCAGGGCAAGATCGGTGCCCGAAATATTACGTGCCGCCAGACTGGCTATCTGCGGTTCAAGCAGCTTGCGGAACTCAAGAACCTCCTGAATGTTGCGCTGCTCCACTGCCATGCCCAGCGGGCCGTACAGCAGTTCCTGCCGGTCATCAAGGACATAGGTGCCGTCGCCGCGGCGGCTGGCCAGCACTCCCTGCTGTTCCAGCGAGCGGATTGCCTCGCGCACGGAATGGCGCGAAACCCCGAGCACCTCTGCCAGATGCCGTTCGGCGGGCAGCTTGTCGCCCCGCCGCAGCTCGCCGCAGGCTATAAGCTCGCGCAGCCTGTTGGCTATCTCGTTACGCACGCACTGTTTTGTGGTTCCTTCCGGAACAAAACGGACCGAATTTCTGGACATGTGTGTCTTCTCCGCCCCGTACCGGCAACCGGTACGCTACTGGCGCCCTTCCAGCACCACGCCCCCGGTGACAAATGAAATCCCCTGCGACGAGGCGGTACCTATCATCACCCCTTCCACCACAGGCGCGGGCACCGGACTTGTGCAGTTCCAACGCACGATGAAACGGGCTCCGGAACCACCGCTCAGGTCGTTTTCCGCCACCACAAACCGCACGCCCCCCAGCGGCGGCACCGTGACGGGCTTTTCCGTAAAATTGCGCACGGCTTTGCCGTCGGTATCAACATAGGTCACCTGTTCAAGAACAATGGGATGCTCCGCCGAGGTGTTACGCACACTCAGCGTGGTGGCAAGGGCAAAACGGGCTTCCTTGTTGCCGTAGTACACATGCGAGTAAACAGGCACATGCAGCAGCTGACTTTTCCAGCGCGGTGCCTGCCAGTCCTGCGCGGCTGCCGTGCAGACCGAAAAAATAACAAAACATGCAACCAACGCATAACGCACTGTTTTTTTCATCGCAAATTCTCCCTTGCAGCAGCACGGGTGGTGCCGTCAGACAGGTCAGCGTTCTTCCTGAACATGTTCAAGCGCCTGCCGGAACAGCTGGCGCACATGCTCGTCATCCAGCGAGTAGAACACGTTTTTTCCTTCCTTGCGATAACGGACCAGCTTGGTGGCGCGCAGCAGCCGCAACTGGTGCGAAACCGCCGACTGGCTGAGGCACAGTATGGCCGCAAGATCGCAGACGCACAGTTCGCTCACGGCCAGCGCCTCAAGAATACGGGCGCGTGTTCTGTCGCCCAGCACCTTGAACAGTTCGGCAAGAGCCGAAAGTTCTTCCTCGGGGGCCATGGCGGCGCGCACCTTGTTCACGGTGTCAGTATGTTCGCAATGATGTCTGCAGATAGGTGGATCGTCCCGCACGTAACCTCCGGCCGGCAGCAGGGCTGCCTGAAATGGATGTTGAACATAGCCCTGCGCAGCCGCGCGGTCAAATGCACAGCGCGGTCAGCACGGAGAATCCAGCGGCACCACGGCGCGCACAACCGTGCCTATGCCTTTCTCCGTCACAATATCCAGCCGGCCGCATATAAGCTCCAGCCGTTCGCGCATGCTGTCCAGCCCTATGCCGTTGCGGGTGTTGTCCAGCCGGTCAAAACCGCTGCCGTTATCGGTGACGGTCATCACGCATTCTTCCCCCACCTGCTCAAGGCTGATCCGGGCCGAATCAGAACCGCTGTGCCGTATGACGTTGTTCAGCGCCTCCTGCGCCACGCGGAACAACACCGATTTCTGCACATCCGACAGCGCATTTTCCGGCAGAGAAAGATGGCTTGTGATGGTAAGAGAATGGATCTGGCTCATTTCCTGCTGCAGCCAGCGCAGCGCGGCGATGAGTCCCAGGTCGTCCAGCACCGTGGGACGCAGGTCCATGACTATGCGCCGCGTCTCCACAATGGCATGCTGCACATATTCGATGGTTTTCGATATGCGTTCCGTGGGCCAGCCCGTGCCGGACTGTTCCAGCCTGCTGCGTTCGCCTTCCAGCATGAACTTGATGCCCGAAAGCGTCTGCGCCATGGAATCATGCAGTTCGCGGCCTATGCGCTTGCGTTCTTCCTCCTGCGCGGAAAGCACCTGTGCGGAAAGCCGCCTGAGACGCCGCGAAATCTGTTTCTGCTCGGTAACATCCATCATGTACACGGCCACCCCGGTAACCCAGTCGGCATACCCGAAAACCGGATAATAGGTCACATCCAGTTCCAGCCCGAAAGCCTGCACCTCGAAACGTGCAGGCAGAAAGGTTTCCAGCACTTCGTGCAGCGCATCGCGCCACACCAGTGTATCGGTAGTCCCCTGCAGCAGGTCAAAAAACACCTGCCCGCCGGACCCCCTTTCGGGCAGCCCCAGCCGCTGTGCGGCGGTGATGTTGAGCGTTATTATCCTGCCGCCCGTATCCATCAGCAGCGCGCTGTCGGCAAGCGCGTTCATCAATGCCTCAAGATGATTGCGGTGCTGCACGATAAGCTCTTCGTGCAGTTTGCGCTCAGCTATCTCACGTTCCAGACGGTCGTTCACTCTGCCCAAGGCTGCCGTGCGCTCCTTGACGCGTTCTTCCAGCGTCTTGCGCACGGCCTCCATGGCGCGGGTGGCCTCCACGCGGGAAGTCACGTTGATGCCTATGAACAGCAGCAGAGTCTCGCCGTCGGGCATGGTGATGGGTGCCCTGATAACATCAAACCATTCCCTGCGCCCGCCGGTACCCACTATGCGCTCTTCCAGCTGGGCCACACGGCCTTCCTGCAGCACTTCGCGGTCCACGGCACCGAAATATCCGCACATGCGGGGGCCCGCGTCGGCCACGCCCCACACATCACCCGGCAGGCCGTAAAACTCGCGCCATGCCCTGTTGGCAAACATCAGCGCACCGCGGCTGTCAAACACGCTGATAAGGTTGGGCGAAGCCTGCACCAGCAGTTTGATAAACTCCCTTTCACGCAGCAGACGCTGTTCCATCCGCTTGCGTTCCTGCACCTCCACCTCCAGCGCCTTGGTTCTGCCACGCACCCGCGCTTCAAGGTCCCTGTTGATGCGTACCAGCGTCTGGCGCACCGATTCACGTTCGGTCACGTCTCTTTCCAGCAGGCCGAAAAGCGGCGTATCGGAACTGACCCCCAGCACCGGAAAGATGACACACTCGTATCTGTTTGCTTCCTGCACCTCACGGAACACCACGGAGCGTCTGGTACGCTGTGATTCATTCATGGCGTGCAACCGGCGCTCGGCTGCTGCTTCCGACAGAAAATCAGTCAGCCGCCCGCCCAGATACCGCATGAAAGGAACCCTGTGCCGCGCTGCCGATGCCCTGTTTGCTGCCACAATACCTCCGGCGGCATCCAGTAGTGCCAGCGGTTCGGGCACAGCATCCAGAAACGCACGGAAAAAAGTCTCGAACCGGCGGAAAGAAAGCAGACGCCACCCGCAATCGCTGGCAGCCACAACGGTATCCAGCACACCCCCGTGTTCGTCTGTATGCCGGTGCAACGCGGCTGTCAGAGTTCTGCCGTCCTTGTGCGAAACCAGCCTGAAGCTGCGCGTCCGCCCCCCGCCGGTGCCTTCGTGCCCGTCAGAAAAAAGAGCGTGCAGCAACGCCGTATCGTCGGGATGCACAAAGGTTTCTATATAACGGGGGTCTTCGTACAGCAGGGCCGCAGACCCGCCCAGTACCGATGAAAATTCCGGCCCGGCGAACAGAAACCGGCCGGAGGTTCCGTCACGCAGCAGCCACACTGCCTCACCGCCCATACCTGCATCGCGGCCGAAAAAAACATCCGCCGCTGCCAGCGGGCCGGCAACGGCGGATTCCAATTCTCCGATACGTGTTCTGTATATCCCGCACTGACGCACAAGCTCGCTGTTGCGGGCTTCAAGCTCGGCAATGCGTTCTCTGAGCTTTTCTGTGGTAACATCCATACTTAGGCATCCTGCACGCTTGGTATAAAGGTTACAGGGCGCCTGCGCTGCGGGCGGTGCCGGAAAAGCGCCGGTGCGCTACACGGCCACCTCCCGCCTGACGGCAAGATCTGCCATTATCTGCTGCAGACGGTCCGGATCATCATCATTCAGCAACGCATGCACGCTGTCGTAGGGCAGTACCTGCGTATCGTATTCAACAGTGAGAGTGCGCGTAAACAGATTCATATTGGTTCTGATGATGCCGGCTATGCCCCCGCGCCCCGCTTTTTTCAGCATGGCGGCCTTGGGGTGACCGGCTATGGCAAGATCCACCCGGACTTTGAGTCTGCCCGGCTTATGGTCGCACACGGCAAGAAATTCCTTAAGCTCTGAAAGTACAGAAATATCCATATATAACTACCGTATATCAAAGGCGGCACTGCTGTGCGCCCGTATAACGTCAGACATTCGTCATTATAACAGCCGAAGACGTATTTTTTTATACTACCTCCGGTGACCGACGGGAGCAAGTACTCCGGCAGGACATAAAAAGCCAGCATATTTTTTTCTGATAATTAATGAAGCACTATAGAAAAAAGGTCCGCTCTGCTGTATGAAAAGAGTATGACTTCTCCCTGCCCGCAAATTTTATGGAACATGACAAGAAAATGCAATTTTTCCTGTCATTACTGTTACTTTCCCCATGACAACTCACCCGTTTCCGACTCATTACCCGTCGCCGCGCTGCTGGACTTTCTGCGGTCGCGCGGAGGAGAATGGCTGGTGGGACTAACCGGCGGTGAACCGTTCATCTATCCGGATTTTGTGGATATCTGCAGTGCCATTGCCGCGGAACACCGTATCGGCATTGATACCAACCTCAGTGTGACACCGGTCGTCAAACGCTTTGCCCGGCACGTACCGCCCGACAGAGTGCACGACATATACGCCGCGCTGCACATTGAAGAACGCGAACGCAGAGGGGCTGTGGATGCTTTTATCCGCAATTACCATACCCTTGCCGGGCACGGTTTCACGGTCAAGGTGAACTATGTGGTGCACCCGTCGCTGGTGCAGCGCTTTGCCGCCGACTGTGAATTTTTCGGCCGCCACGGAATACCGCTCACACCGCGCCCCTTCAAGGGCGTTCACGAAGGCCGCAGATACCCCGAAGGATACGGCAGCACAGCCGCAGCCATTTTTGCACAGCACCCCGAAGCGGGCAGAAAAACCGTTTTCAACTTTCACGGCGTACCCTGCCACGGCGGGCACACCTTTCTGCGCATGGAGCCGGACGGCACGGTGCTGCGCTGCCCCGGCGACAAGACGGTGCTCGGCAACGTGCTTTCAGGCACCGTGCAGACAGAAAGCGGCCCCACCCCGTGCCGCATGCACCGCTGCCCCTGTCAGGGTGTGGAGCACATCCTGCCCGACGCCGCCCAGCAGGATTTCATCGAGGGTGTGCGCGCCTATGTGGTGGGAGACCTGCCCGCGGCGCAACGGGCCTTTGCCGCCGCACACAGCCGGGCACCGGCCATGACACAGGCTGCCAACAACGCCGGCGTGGCCACATTCGCCGCGGGCGATGCTCAGGCGGCAGCGTGCTGTTTTGCCCGGGCTGCCGCCGACGATCCAGTCACACCGCTTTATGCCGCCAATCTCAAGCTGGCCCGCCGCGCGGCACAACCGTCTCCGCCTTCCGGAACGGAAAACGAAACGCCTGAACTCTCACTTGCAGTCAACTACCAGCGTACCGGCAACTGACCAAAAGAGCAGCCGCATGTCCCAGACATATAATATACTGATGTATTCGCACGACACATACGGGCTGGGGCACATCCGCAGAACCATGACCATAGCGCAGGCTCTGCTGCATCCGGACGTGAATATCCTCATCCTGACCGGATCACCCATCGCCGGGCGCTACACATTTCCTCAGGGGATAGATTTCGTCCGTATTCCCGGCATGATAAAGCAGTCAAACACAAGTTATGTGCCGCATTCCATCAAAGTGGCCCCCAACCATGCACTGGATATCAGGCAGGAAATCATCACAGCCACGGCAAAAGCGTTTGATCCCGCCATGTTCATTGTGGATAAAGTGCCCGTGGGACTGAAAGGCGAGGTGCGCCCCGTACTGGAATGGTTCCGTACCAGCAGACCAGAAACAAAAGTCATTCTGGGGCTGCGCGATATTCTGGACGATGCGGCCACAACCCGTGCAGACTGGGAAAACAGAAATTATCTGCATGTGATAGATGACCTGTATTCCGAGGTCTGGGTCTACGGAGAAAAACGGCTGTACAATCCGCTGGAAGAATATGGCATTCCCGGTCATATGCATCATAAATTCGTCTTCACGGGCTACCTGCCGCGCCCGTCGTATATCAAGGCCGCGGCAACGCAGCAGCGACGCAACGGTGACAGACTGGTACTGGTCACCGCGGGCGGCGGCGACGGCTACCCGCTGCTGGACTGTTACATGAAAATGGCCGAATCCGGCCCGCTGCCCTTCCGCACGGTCATGGTTTCCGGCCCGTTTGTGCCCAAGCCCAGGCAGGACGAACTGGCCGACAGGGCCAGACGGTCGGGCATCGCATTCAAGGCCTTTCACAACAAACCGGAAAAACTGATGGCCAATGCTGACGTGGTGGTGAGCATGGGCGGATATAATACCATCTGCGAAGTGCTTTCGCAGCGCAAGGTGACACTGGTCATCCCGCGTGATACCCCCCGCATGGAACAGCTTATCAGGGCGCGCATGCTGCAGCGCGAGGGACTGGCCGACTTCATCGAGTGGGACCGCATGAGCCCGTCGCTCATGCTCGGACGCATCCTTGCCCTGCTGGAAAACCCCGCCCCGTGGAAGCAGGCCATGGAAAACTTTGCACTCACCGGACTGGAAACCATCAAGCAGCGTCTGGCCGCCTTCCGTCAGGAGACCGCGGCATGACACGACACACCGCGCTGCAGAACAACCGGGAAGCCCCTGTGCTGGGGTTTGTGCTCAAAGGCTATCCGCGCATATCCGAAACATTCATCGCCAACGAAATACGCCTGCTGGAAGAACAGGGACTGAGCATCCGGATTTTTTCCATGCGCGCCCCGCGTGAATCTTTCAGTCACGACAGCGTCCGCGCCATCAGGGCACAGGTCACCTATCTGCCCGAATCCATGCTGCGCGGGCTGCCGGTGCTTTTGCGGCACACCCTGCGCCGCCTGCTGCGCGACCCCGCCGCATTCCGCCGTGCGGCATCTTTGTGGCTGGCGCGGCGCAAGGGCACGGAAAAACTGCACACATGGGCCAAACACTTCATGCAGGCATGCTGTCTTGCCGACGCGGCAGAGCACAACGGCCCGCATATCGGGCACCTGCATGCCCATTTTGCCCACACGCCCGCCTCTGTGGCGCTGTATGCGGCAGAACTGCTGCGCATCCCTTTCAGCTTTACCGCCCACGCCAAAGACATCTACACGCAGCCCCCCCAGCGTCTGAAATTCAAGCTGGACCGCGCCGCGTTCGCTGTAACCTGCACCGGATACAACAAGCAGCATCTGGACGGCATGGGCAGTCGCACTCCGGTGCACACAGTCTATCACGGCATTGACCTTGGTCTGTTCAACCCCGCAGCCTGCACCCCTCCGGTCCCGCCGCCGTATACGGTCATGACGGTGGCGCGCTTTGTGGAAAAAAAAGGTCTCGGGATTGTGGCGCAGGCGCTCGGCCTGCTGCGCGGGCAGGGGCTGGATGTACGCTGGCTGCTTGTAGGCGACGGAAACGCCAAAGCCCGCCGCAAACTGGCCGCTCAGATACGGCAGGCGGGCATGCAGGGTCATGTGACCATGACGGGCACGCTTACCCATACGCAGGTGCTTGAACAGTACAACGGGGTGCACGCCTTTGCGCTGGGCTGCCTGCTGGCAAAAAACGGTGACCGCGACGGCATACCCAACGTCATAGCGGAGGCAATGGCTCTCGGCGTGCCGGTGGCGGCCACCGGAGTCTCCGGCATTCCCGAACTGATCATCCACGGCAGAACAGGCATGCTGGCCCCGCCGGATGATGCGGCCGCTCTGGCAGATGCACTGCGCCCGCTGCTGACAGACACCGCCCTGCGGCAGAAAATCACACAGGCTGCGCGCAGCCATGTGGAAGCCGTGTTCGACAGCACAAAGCAGACGGCCTGTCTGGCCCGCATATTCGCAGATACGGCCGGTCACGCCCGCACCGGCGCCGCAGTGTCAGGCACACAGCACAGCGGACGCCCCACGCTTTCCTGACGCGGAGCACGGAGAATCATATGTCGCTGTACTTCTGCACCCCGTTCAAACCGCCCGACCACCCGCGCCCCTCCGGCGATGTGACTATCGCACAGGACCTGTGCGCTTTTATGCGGCAACAGGGACAACATGTGGAAACTGTTCCCTATCTGCCCACAGACAGAATATGGCGGCGGCCCGCCATGTGGCCGCGTCTTGCGTGGCGCAGAGCGGCTCTCGGCCTTTCGCTTTGCCGGCGCAGGCCCGGTGCGTGGTTCACTTATCACAGCTACTGGCGTGCGCCCGACCTGCTGGGCCCCGCGGCAGCCGCACATGGCGTGCCGTATTTCATCTTTGCCGGTGCACACTCGCCCAAGCGCGCCCATGACCGGGCCTCACGCTGGGGTCATGATAAAAATCTGGCTGCACTGCGAGCCGCTTCCCAGATTTTTGTAAACAAACACAGAGACCTGCCAGCCCTGCGCAGCGTTCTGCCCGAATCACGCCTGAGCTTTATCGCACCGGGTATCCGCCCCGACGATTTTGCGTTTGACCGCAGCAGCCGCGAAGAACTCCGCCGCCAGTGGCGCGTGAGCACCGCATCTGTGGTGTTGAGCGTGGCCATGCTGCGCAAGGGGGTGAAAACAGAAGGCATAAAACAGGTGATAAGTGCCTGTGCGCGTCTGAGAGCCCGCGGAGAAGATATCATACTGGTGGTGGCGGGCGACGGACCCGAAAAAGAAGCGCTGGAACGGCTGGCCGGATACGAACTGGCGGGAAATGCCCGTTTCACGGGGTTTGTTCCGCGGGAGGCGTTATACAAATACTACAGCGCAGCCGACCTGTTCGCCTTTCCCGGCATCAACGAAGGTCTGGGCATGGTCTATCTGGAAGCACAGGCAGCCGGACTGCCCGTGGTGGCATGGGACCATGACGGCGCGCCTGAACTGGTAAAAACGGGAACTACAGGCATCATCACTCCCGCGTGGGACACGGCGGCCTTTGCCCATGCCATAGGCTGGCTGGCCACCGACGGCAGAATGCGCCGCACGCTGGGCGACAATGCCCGCAATCATGTGCGGGCACAGCACAATCTGCACACAAACTACAGCCGCATGCTGGATATCATGAATACCCTGTGCGGAGAAACCCGCCCCGACGGCACATGCACACATCCGGATTTCAAATGATGGAATTTCTGCTTATCAGACACGCCAGCACTCCGTGGAATGAAGAAAAACGCATACAGGGCCAAAAAGATATCCCGCTCAGCCCGCAGGGAGTGCTGCAGGCCCGCGGCTGGTGCAATACGCTGCAGCGGGTGCTCTGGTCACGGGTTCTCTGTTCTGACCTGCAGCGCGCGGTGGACACGGCGCACAGCGTCAATAACGGACGGGAAAGCATCATTTCGACCGACAGACGTCTGCGCGAGCAAGACTGGGGCCGCTGGACGGGGTGCACCATCGATGAGCTGCACGGCAGACACGCCGCCGAGGTCCGGCTGCAGGAAAATGCGGGCTGGAATTTCCGCCCCCCCGGCGGAGAGTCACGCACAGAGGTGCTCCGCCGCACGCTGGACTGTCTGGAGGAAACCGCCCGCAATGCAGCGCAGTCCCGCACCGCTCCCGTGCTGGTGGTCACGCATCTTGGTGTCATCAAATGCCTTGTCACCCATCTCATGGAGCTGTCTTTCACACCCGACGAACCGAGCCCGGTAAAAAAACGCGCTCTGCACCGCATCGGATGGGACGGCCGCACATTCACACTGCTTGAACGCAACAGGGACCTGTAAGGCACCGTCATGCGCATTCTGCACTACTGTCAGCACGTGCTGGGCATGGGGCACCTTTTCCGCAGTCTGGAAATAGCCAGAGCACTGCACCGTCACGAAGTGACGCTGGTTACAGGCGGCCCGCCCGTATCCGCCGCACTGCCGCCGCACATAAGGCATATCCAGCTGCCGCCGCTGATGATGGACAGCGGTTTTTCCGGACTGCATACGGTGCCCTGCGCCGCCGGTGAACTGCCGCCCGACCTGCGGCAGGTACAGGACATGCGCCGGCAGATGCTGCTGAAAACCCTGCACGAAACAAGACCCCGCATTCTGCTTGTGGAGCTTTTCCCCTTCGGTCGCAGGCAGTTCTCCTTCGAGCTTGTGCCGCTGCTGGAATCCGCCCGCTCCGGTGCATACGGCCGCATGCAGATTGTCTGCAGCGTGCGGGATATTCTGGTGGAAAAAGACAATCAGGCCCGTTACGAAGAACGTGTGCTCTCTGCGCTGAATACCTGGTTCGACCATGTTCTTGTGCATACCGACCCCGCCGTGGTCCGGCTGGAGGAAACCTTTTCGCGCCTGCCGGAAGTTGCCGCCGACGTGCACGACACGGGGTATGTGACACCCCTTCCCGCAGCGCACAAAGCCGCAAGGCTGCGCAGGGCGCTGCGGCTGCAGGCGCAGGAATCGCTTATCGTTGCCAGCGCCGGCAGCGGAAGCGTGGGTGCCGGTCTGCTGCAGACCGCGGCACGGGCATCACACATTCTGCACCGTACCGTACCGCACCGCCTGCTCGTGTTCACAGGCCCTTTCATGCCGCCGGAACATACGGCGTCACTCCGGCAGGCCGCAGCAGGCGCCGCGCACATCCGCATACGCACCTTTACCCGCCAGTTTCCGGCCTACCTTGCGCTGGCCGGCCTTTCCGTTTCGCTGGCGGGATACAACACCACCATGAATCTGCTGGCGGCCCGCACATCGGCGCTGGTGCTGCCGTTTGACAGCAACAGAGAACAGCGCATGCGCTCCCGGCGCCTCGAACGTCTGGGCGCCCTGCGCATCCTGCAGCCCGACGATCTGGAACCGCACAAGCTGGCAGAGCTGATGCAGGCCGCGCTGGCGCGGCGTCCGCAAAAAACCGGCATAAATCTGGACGGCGCCCGCACATCGGCGCGCATACTGGAATCAGCGGCACGGCACGCATCAGGCTCCCGCACGGAGAACAGCCCATGACAACCCGCTCCGCCCGCAACCCGCATCCGCCGGTTTCGGCCCTGTGGAAAGCACCGCGCCGCAGCCTGCCGCATCACGCAGCAACGCTGACCGGTGCCCTGCATCATGCCGCGTCTGAGTACATGCAGCGCTCGGGACGCCCTGCAAAGGTTTTTTTCCGCGCCGATGACGTCGCCATGGATTCAGCCATGAACACCGCCATGTTCGAAGCCTTCATCAAGGCAGGTGTTCCGCTGGCCCCCGCGCTGGTTCCGGCATGGCTCAACGCGGACCGCTGGCACGCGCTGCTGCGCCTTACGGCCGCGGCACCGCATCTGTGGGCATGGCATCAGCACGGCTGGCGTCACCGCAACGGACAGCAGGAAGGGAAAAAAGGAGAATTCGGCTCTGACCGCCACGCAGAAAACAAAACTGACGACATACTCAAAGGGCGGGACAAGCTGCGCCGCGTAACAGGCAACGCCTGCTGCCCGCTGTTTACACCGCCGTGGAACAGAATGGACGGCGAAGCGCTGACCGCGCTGGCCGCCGCAGGCTTCAGGGCTGTGTCACGCTCGGCGGGCGCCATGCCGCCTGCCCCGCCGCAGCTGACGGAACTGCCCGTCAACGTTGACCTGCACACGCGCAGGGAAGCCGCTCCTCATGAAGGATGGCAGGCACTGACCCGCGAAATATGCGCCGCGGTCAGCACCGGCTGGTGCGGCATCATGCTGCATCACAACCGCATGAACGGAGCGGCGGCCGCTTTTCTGACCACACTGCTCGTATTTATACGCGATCATCCGCACCTGCATGTTGTTGATGTCCGCCGTTATATGTTATGAATAGGGTACCACCCGTCACAATCAATGGTACCGCTCCGGCGACAGAAAGGACAGCATGACCCCGCATGACGCCCGAAAGCACACCCGCCCCGAAGAAAAGCGCAGGCAGATCGTCCTGCCTTTCAGCAAATCGGTGGAGATAGCCTGGCGCAATCTGCGGGCACGCCTTTTCCGCTCACTGATCACGGCGGGCAGTCTGGTGCTGGCCGTGGCATTTCTGTCTTTTGTGCTGGTCAGCACCGATATTGCCTCCGGTCTGGCGCGCCACGGCAGTGCCGGGACCCTGCGCGCGCTGTACCGTGCCGGTTTTGATGTGGACACGGTTACCGGAGCGGTTCAGGCGGGGGCAAAAGACAGATGGATCATCATCCTTTCGTTGCTGGTCTGTACCGTGGGTATAGTCAATGCCCAGATGATGTCCGTTACGGAACGGTTCCGCGAAATCGGCATCATGAAGTGCCTGGGGGCGCTTGATTCCATGATTCTGCGGCTGTTTCTGCTGGAGGCTGTAATGCAGGGTGTCGCCGGATCCGCCGCGGGCGCCGTTGCCGGACTGGCTGCGGCCATATCGGGCGGGCTGGCACGTTTCGGAACCGATGCCGTCACCCTGCTGCCGTGGAGCGATGTGCTGCTTTCCCTTGTACAGGCCACGGGCACAGGGTTGATTCTCAGCCTTGCCGCGGTGCTGTATCCGGCCATTGTGGCCGCCCGTATGCCGCCCGTGGCAGCCATGCGGGCAGACCTGTAAATCCTGCCGCCATGCCGCAGGGCCACACCGCAGGCACGCACCGGTCGGCGGGGTGTAACCATTCACGGGATATTTTCTGATGCACACACGCGACAAACGCCTGACGCGGGCGCTGGGCTATCTGCTGCGCAAACCCGTCAAGGCGCTCAAAGCCATACATCGGGACAGGTTTCAGACCCGCTACTGGCAGCAGCTGGTATGCGGGACATATGACATGCCCGACGGCCTGCCCGTGACGGACATACTGGACCTGCTGGGCGGTCTTGACGAGACGGTGCAGCCGTATGCCTTTCTGGAAGCATCGGCCACCGTGACGGATATCGCCCTGCTGAAAGCGCTTGCACGCCGCTGCGCGCACGGCTGCTCCTATCTGGAAGTCGGCCGCTGGAGAGGCGAATCGCTGATGAATGTGGCCGCCGTGGCCCGGTCATGCGTTTCTGTCAGTCTTTCTGCGCAACAGATGCGGCAGGCGGGGTTCAGCGACAGCATGATAGCTCAGGACGGTTTTTTTCTGCGCAACGGGGCCACCGGACGCAGTACAGACCACATAACATGCATTGATGCCGACACGCAGACATTTGATTTCAGCACGCTGGGCAGACGGTTCGATCTTATTTTCATAGACGGCGACCACCACAGCGAGGCCGTGGCGCGCGACACCCGCTCGCTGCTGCCGCTGCTGCGCGACGAAAACTCCGTCATGGTGTGGCACGACTATGCACAGTCGCCCGAAAAACCCCGCTGGGCGGTGCTGGCCGGTATTCTGCAGGGCATGCCGGCGGCAGAACACCGGCACCTGTATCATGTTTCCAACACGTTATGTGCACTGTACACACGCACGCCCCTGCACGCAGCCACGCAGCGCTTTGCCGTTACGCCGCGCACGGAATTCAGCGTGCGCATACAGGCCCGCAAACTGCACGCCGCACCGCCACGCGGAGAAACGTCATGACCGCCAGCCGCACCATAGTACGCGTTTCCGGCGTCACCAGAACATTCCGCATGGGCAAGGTGGACGTACAGGCGCTCAAAGGCGTGGATCTGGAGATTTTTGCCGGTGAATACATTTCCATCATGGGACCATCCGGTTCCGGCAAGTCGACGCTTTTCAACATGATAGGCGGTCTGGACAAACCCACGGACGGCAAGGTGTTCATTGACGAAGTGGATATCGCCCAGCTGGACGCCTATGAGCTTGCCTGGCTGCGTAACCGTAAAATCGGATATATTTTTCAGACGTTCAACATCATACCGGTAATGACCGCGCTGGAAAACATTACCCTGCCCATGATTTTTGCCGGCATGAGCAACGACGATGCCACACGCAACGGGCTTGAACTGCTTGATATGGTCGGACTGGGCGCACGCCGCGACCACAAGCCGCTCGAACTTTCCGGCGGGCAGCAGCAGCGTGTGGCCATTGCCCGCGCACTGGCCAACGATCCTTCCATCATTCTGGCCGACGAACCCACAGGCAATCTGGACCTGACCACAGGAGAGGACATCATCAGGCTGCTGCGCAGCCTGAGCACCGAAAGAGGGGTGACTGTCATTTCCGCCACGCACGACTACAAAATGCTCAATGTGTCGGACAGAGTCGTCTGGGTACGCGACGGCCGCGTGGACACGGTGGAATCGCGCGACGAACTGAACATATCGGTGGGCGGCATCCACACACCGGCAACGCCACCGGAGTAACCGGCAGGACACAGCATGCATACACATTCCTGCAACGCGACGCCGCACCCTGCTGCGGCATCATCGGGACGGCCCGTGTCCGCCCCGGCGCGGCGGTATGTGCTGCTGGGACTTCTGCTGTGCTGTCTTGCCCTGCCGCACAGCGCCGACGCCACTGAAACCCTGACAATGCAGCAGACAATCCGTGCGCTGGCGTTCCTCAAAGACCGCTCGCCCGGCACCACGGGCGCGGCGCTGGCCGCAAGCCTTATGGAACGGGGCTTTGATGCCGCTTTTCCCACGCCGGACCTGCAATCAGCAAGAGTGGTCATCGGGCGGCACCCCTTTACCGTTCCGGCACGCCGACACATGGGCAGCAGCATAGCCCTGCTGCCAGACGGGCCGCCGGCCGCCATAACGCCGCTGCTCATGAACCGGCTTTTCACCGGTGCAACAGGCGACGGCGGCATAACCGGCAAAGCCGTATGGGCTGCCAAAGGCTCGCTGGCCGAATTTGAAGGGATGGACGTCAAAGGTTCCGTGGTGCTCATGGACATGGATTCCGGCAAACACTGGATCAATGCCGCACGGCTGGGGGCTGCCGCACTGATCATGGTGGACTTCACCGGTCCCGGCGACCCCGCACGGCGGCTCTTCCGTGAAAAGCTGGAACCCACTCCGGTGAATTTTCCGGTTTTCTGGATGCAGGCGGAGCAGGCTGGCCGGATGTTCGGCCCGCTGAACCGCCGGAACCCCGCCGCGCTGGACAAGGAAGTGCTGCTGCAGTCATCCACGGTGTGGCAACCGGCCGAGGCCGATAATGTTTTCTGTTTCATTCCCGGCACAGCCCCGCAGCAGGACGGCGGCTATCTGCTGGTGGAAGCGTTCTACGATGCCACGGGCATGGTGCCCGGCAACACTCCCGCCGCAGATCAGGCTGCTGGTGCTGCCATGCTGCTTGAAACGGCCCGTCAGTTCGCCGCGGCCCCCCCGCAGCGCCCCGTACTGCTGGTGGCAACAGCCGGACACGATCAGGGCAAGGCCGGAAGCCGTGAGCTGGCATGGGCTCTTTCCGCGGAGCGTGCAGCCATCACAGCGCGGCAGAACGCGGCACGCCTGCGCGCAGCCGACGCCCGCACAGTCCTGCGCGTGCTCTCGCATCAGGCTCCCCTCAGAGAAGCCCGTTCGGAACAGGCTTACAGCGACGGCAGTCACGAACTTGTCCGGCTGGCCTTCCGCGAGGCGGTGCGCAACAAAGAAGACGCCATCACCCGACAGCTGATGCGGCTCCGGCTGGAGGCAGACTCCGCCGATGCCGCCGTGCGCATCCGTCAACTGGCGGCACAGCGCATCACCCTGCGCCGTCTGGGCTGGACATCCGGCACCCTGCGGCAGAACGACCCCATGCGCAGTGAGGAAGAAGCTGTCCTTGAAGCCCTGCTGCCGGTTGTACGCTCTGCGCAGGAACAGATGGCCCGCCACGCCGAGGCTGAAGAGCAATCCATGACCGGCGCCCTGATACTGCGGGACCTTACCGGATCACGGCGCATGGACGCAGGGGTTTCGCTGCATCTTTCCAGTCACGGTGACGGGCTGGGGGCCTTTCAGTACGGCTGGCTGTACGACCTGAACGACACCGTCAACCGCACCCGCCAGCTGAGCGCTGTTGATTCGCGGCTGCGCCGGGCATCCGACAGCCGCATACGTCAGGTTACCGGCAATGCAGATGCGACACGGGCCTACCGCCGGTGGCTGCGGCAGGCGGCATCGGCCCGCGCGCGCGGGCTGGAGCCTCTGCCCTACACGCCGCCGGTGCCCATGCTGCTTTCCGACACGCTGCGTCCCAGCCGTGCCCGCCCGTGGCAAAGCTATCTGCCCGACAAACCGGCACTGGGTGCCGAACCGCTGGCTCTGGCCGGTTTTCCTGCGCTTACTCTGGCCACTCTGCACGACACGCGCACGGTATGGGGCACCCCCAATGATGTGCCGCAGGCCGTGGACTTTGACTTTCTGCAACGGCAAAGCGAACTGGTGACAACGCTGCTGCACGGTCTTGCCACCGGTCCTCCGCCCGACACCGGCAAAATGCAGCCCAGCGGTTTTTCCGCACTGGACGGCCGCGCCAACATGCTGAGACAGGGCGAACTTTTTCCCGACAGACCCGCTGACGGGACAGTATTCCTTGTTTTTCAGGGCGATTCCGTGTTTCCGGCCATGAGTGACGCGGGCGGCAGGTTTCATGTGCCGGGGCTTGCCCGCTACAGCCAGACAGTGCACAAAGCCATCATAGAAGGATACCGTTTTGACCCGCAGACCGGGCTTGCCGTATGGGCCATTGACAAGGAGGCCACCGGAAAGGACGCCTACCGCGTAAAGATGAAACGCGCTCAGGTGCGCACCGACCTGACCATGTTCAGCTGCGCGCAAAGCACGCTTTTCGGCATGGTCAATCCGCGCACGTTCCGGCATTTCACCGTGCCGCAGCTCATCGACGCCCGCACCGAAGCCGAACCGCTGCGCTACTGGTACAGCCGTCTCGACACGCGCACGTCCACACTCACCACGCTTTTTCTGGAACCGGACATTCCGTACAAGCTGACGCTTTCCGACAATTTCATAGACCGCAAGATGCTGCTGCTCAATGCAGGGGCTGAACATCCGCAGGGCACAGGCTACCGCATGGCAGACTGGCCCGTGCTGTATGACACGGAATACAGGGCAGCCCGGGACATGTGGGCGCTGCTGGGGCCGCGTATAGACAATCTGGAACGCCACGGCATAGTCAATGAACGGGTACGCGACCTGCGCGCACGGGGTGAAAACCTGCTGCGGCTGGCAGACGGTCTGCGGGAGGAACGCCGGTGGGACAGCTATACGGAAGCCGCGCGGGGGGCGCTTTCGCTTGCTTCGCTGGCGTACAACGATGTGGACACCACCCAGCGTGATGTGCTTGCAGGGGTGCTTTTTTACATCGCCCTGTTCATCCCCTTTGCCTACTGCGCGGAACGCCTGCTGTTCGGCTTTGCTTCCATCAACAGACGCATTGCGGCTTTCTGCGCCATACTGCTGGGCATTATAACCGTCATCTACAACGTGCATCCGGCATTTCAGCTTACCTACAGCCCGGCCATCGTCATTCTGGCATTTTTCATTCTGGGGCTGTCGGCCATGGTGGCGTTCATCATTTTTATGCGGTTTGAACGGGAAATGAAGGAGCTGCAGCGCCGCTCGCGCCACATGCGCGGCCCTGCCGTTTCCCGCGGTGCAGCCATGGCTGCCGCGGCCGCCATAGGTGTCAGCAACCTCAGACGCCGCCCCCTGCGCACCGCACTCACAAGCGCCACGCTGGTCATTCTCACCTTTACCATCATGAATTTCACGACGGCCCGATCGGTTCGGCAGGCCGGATGGGTGTCGTTCTCGGCACAGGCGCCATACCACGGGTTGCTGCTGAAGGATGTGGGCTGGCGCACCCTGCCCCCCGAAGCGTGGCAGGCGGCCGCGGCACTGTTTTCGGCCCGCAACGCCACGGCGCGGCAGAAAGATTCCGGCGGCATTGTGGCGCCGCGTGTCTGGTACGAAACCAGCGACCAGACACGTTCGCCCGTACTTCCTGTCCTGCACGGCAGAGAAGAATTCCGCCTGCGGGGCGTTGTAGGGCTTTCTCCCGATGAACCGGCCGTTTCCGGTCTGGATACGGAACTGCTGTCCGGACGCTGGTTCCGGCACGACGAGCAGCAGGGCATGATCCTGCCGCAGCGGGCAGCGGAATCGCTGGGCATCGCCATAACGCACGACGCCCCCCTGCCGCAGGTCACGCTGTGGGGCATGCCGTTCACCGTTACCGGCATCCTGCGTGAAAATGCGCTGCGCACCCGCACCGATCTGGACGCGGAACCCCTGACTCCCATCATCTATCCCAACGAGGCCGCCACGCAGATAAGCGCACTGGAAGCCGAAGCGCTGGCCGACGGCGACGACCTGCTGCGATACGACAGCCGCTACGAACACGTGGACGGCGACATGGTGTGCATTGTGCCCGCCCGCACACTGATGGCCGCCGGAGGCGCGCTGAAAGCACTGGCCGTGCGTCTGCCCGCCGCCGAATCACGCGATGCGGTGCAGCGCGGAACACTTTCCGCCGGAGGACTGGGCGACCGGTTCGGCCTCATGCTCTTCCGCGGTGCGGATCAGGGCACTTTTCTGTACTACGCCGCCAACGCCACCAGCTACTCCGGTGTTTCCGTCATTCTGGTGCCGCTGGCCATATCGGCACTTATCGTGCTGAACACCATGATAGGTGCCGTGCACGAACGTAAGACTGAAATAGGCATATACACCTCTGTGGGGCTGGCTCCCTCGCATGTGGCTTTTCTGTTTGTGGCGGAAGCCATGGCACTGGCAGTTCTTTCGGTAGTTTCCGGATATCTGCTGGCGCAGGGCTGTGCCGCCGTGCTGGCCGGTACGCCCGTATGGCAGGGAATGACAGCCAACTATTCTTCCACGGCCGGAGTGGCTGCCATGCTCATGGTCATGGGCGTGGTACTGCTATCGACTCTCTACCCCGCACGCATGGCCTCGCAGGTGGCCATTCCCGACGTGACCCGCGCATGGAAACTGCCGCAGACACAGGGCGATGTGCTTTCGCTGCCGCTGCCGTTTCTCATCAGAGCACGGGAGCAGGCATGTGCGGGCGGATACCTTATGGACTACTACGAAGCCCACGCCGATATTTCTCACGGCGAATTTTCCACTGATGGCATGGAGTATGATTTCATCCATGCCGGCATGCTGCCGGCGCAGGGCATTCTGCCGGGACAACCTGCCGGCGATGCGGAAGAGTCATGCTTTTCCATGCAGTTCAAAGCGTGGCTGGCACCGTTCGACTTCGGCGTGCGCCAGAACGTGCGGTTGGTTTTCTGCCCGTCAGAACTGTACAGAGGCTACCGGCAGATTCAGGTGATCATCAGGCGGGAAACCGGTGAACAGGCCATATGGCACAACCTGAACAAACGTTTTCTCAACGACCTGCGCAAACAGCTGCTGGTATGGCGTTCACTGGATGACCCGGCACGACAGGCTTACGAAGCAGGTCTGGAAGCGGTTCTTGCCGCGCAGGGACGCGGTCTTCCGCCCGAGGCGGCAACACAGCGTGCTTTGTCCGGCACGGATAACGACAACCGGGGAGGAAAGGCATGATACGGCTGCGCGCGCTCTTCACCGGTCTGGCGGTCAGCCTGTGCCTTTGTGCGGCCGTTCCTCTGCAAAGCGGCCTTGCCGGAGGCGCCCCGCTGGGCGGAGGCCCCATGCCGGTACTGCCTTTTGTGCTGGCCATGCTGCTGTATGCGGCCAGTGCCGCATGGGCCCGGCTGCGCCATACCGCCCCGCCGCTCAGCGGCAACGAAATACTGGTCATCTGGCTGCTGACGGCACTGGTTTCCGGCGTTGCATGGAGCGGACTCACGGAACATTTTCTGCTGCTGGTTACCGCGCCGCTGCGCTTTGTGCAGGAGGGCCTGCCATGGCCCGACGCCATACGCCCGCTGCTGCCCCGCAGCTGGCTGCAGCACGACGCCGCAGCCGTACGCGACCTGTACAACGGTCTGCGCGACGGCCGTGCCATGTCGTGGTCAGCCGTTGCCGCCGCAATACCATGGCATGTCTGGCTGCCGCTGCTGACGGTGTGGGTGGCGTTCATCCTGCTGTGTTACGCCACAATGATCTGTCTGATAAGTCTGTTCGGCCGCCAGTGGGTGGATAACGAGCGCATGAACTTTCCGCTGCTGCGCGTGCCCCAGATGATGGGGGATGCGCTGGACACGGGGCGCATGGGGCAGTTTCTGACAGACAGATATCTGTGGTGGGGGCTTGCCGTGCCTGTAACCCTGCACATGATGAACGGCCTGCACTATGTGACCCCCGGCGTCCCCCAGATAGACACACTGGTGCTGGCAGGTAAATTTTTTCCCAAATACGGGCTGCTTTCCGGATTCCATAAGCTCAGAATATTTTTCATACCCGCTGTTATCGGCTTTGCTTTTCTTACCGCACGGCAGGTGTCGTTCAGCCTGTGGTTTTTTCATCTGACCGGTCTGCTGCTGCTCGGCGTGCTGTACATAACCGGTCTGCAGGCCCCCGAAGCGGCGCTGGGTGTAACGCTTGGACCGGATTTCAGCCGTCCGGAGGAAGCACAGGCACTGGGTGCTTCGGTGATTTTTTTCTGTTTTCTGCTATGGCTTGCCCGCACGCACCTGCGCCGCGCGCTGGGGGCTGCCATACGTCCGGCCGCACACGCCGGCGGCAACGCCATGCATACGGCCGCTGGCGGAGAATGGATGAGTCCCGTCACCGCGCTGCGCGGCGCGCTTGCCGGTCTGGTGCTCATGGGGCTGTGGTGCAGCTGGGCCGGCATTTCCCCCGCGGGAAGCCTGCTGCTGCCGCTGTTGTTTTTTCTGATGCTGCTGGTTGTCTCGCGGCTTATCGCTCAGGGCGGACTGGCAGGTTTTTCGCTGGCAGCCGCTCCCACAGACGGCCTGACGGCCACGTCAGGCTCCGGAATACTGGGCGGCACGGGCATAGCCGCCACAGCAGTCATGCAGAAGCTGCTTTTTGCCGACATGCGCGAATCTGTCATGCCGGTGCTGGTACATGGTGCCAAGGTAACCGGCACAGCCACGGAACACGCGGCTGTCCGCCCCGCAACGGCACGGCGGCGGATACTTGCCGGTATGGCCGCAGCGCTTGTCATGGCGGTATGCGTTTCATTTTTTACCATGCTTCTGATGGCCTACCGTTACGGACTGCGTGACCTGCGGCTGGATTTTGCCTCACGCGCGGTGACGGCGACCTATGAAAACGCATGGAAGCTGCTGGAACTTCCGGCGGCAACCAGCGGCTGGACAACGGGATTCATCCTGCTGGGCATGGCAGTCATGGCCGTGCTTGTGCTGTGTTTCACCCGTTTCTACTGGTGGCCGCTGCATCCGCTGGGCTATCTGGCGGCATATTCTCCGGCCCTGCGCACGCTGTGGTTCAGCATAATGCTGGGATGGCTGTGCAACCAGCTGGTACTGCGCTACGGCGGCACGCGGCTGTACCGCCGCATCCAGCTGCTGTTTGCGGGGCTAGTGGCCGGAGATTTCATCATGGCGGGCGTGTGGGCGGCGGTGTCCGCCTTTACCGGCAATCCTTACCGGGTATTCCCGTTTTAGGCGGACTTGATGTATCAGGACAAGGAACTGCGTGAATACCGCGATCTTCTCACGCCACCGTCGCACTTTGAAGAAGGCTTCGGATGGAAGACCGTCATCGGGGCCATATTCATCGGCTTTCTGATGATGCCCGGCAGCATGTACCTGCAGCTGGTCATCGGTCAGGGCATAGGGCCGGCCGCCCGCTGGGTCACCATTATCCTGTTTGCAGAAGTGGCCAAACGCTCTTACACCGAACTCAAGCAGCAGGAGATATTTCTGCTGTACTACATGGCCGGGGCCGCGCTGGCTTCGCCGTTTCAGGGGCTGCTCTGGAACCAGTATCTGGTGCAGTCCGACGCCGCGCGCATGCTGGGGCTGACGGAATTCATTCCTGACTGGGTGGCACCGCAGCCGGGTTCCGGCTCGTTGCTTGAACGCACGTTTCTGCACAGGGACTGGCTGATCCCCATTCTGCTGCTTACCGGCGCACAGCTCATCCAGCGCATCGATCATTTCGGGCTGGGTTATGCGCTGTACCGTGTGACCAGCGATGTGGAAAAACTGCCCTTTCCCATGGCTCCTGTGGGGGCGCTGGGCACCATGGCACTGGCTGAATCGGCAGAAGACCGCAAAACAGGCTGGAAATGGCGGATATTTTCCATAGGCGGGGTCATAGGTCTGGGCTTCGGGACCGTCTATGTGCTGTTGCCCGCTCTTTCCGGCCTGCTGCTGGCAGAACCGGTGCGCCTTATTCCCATACCGTGGATAGAGCTGACCCCCTACACCGAAAACGCCCTGCCGGCCGTGGCCACCGGTCTGCAGCTTGACCTCGGGCTGCTTTTCGTAGGCATGGTGCTGCCGTTCTGGGCGGTCATCGGCGGACTGGCCGGACTGGTGATCACCATGGTGGCAAACCCCCTGCTGTACGAACACGGCATACTGCACCGCTGGCACGAAGGCATGGCCACGGTGGAAACGGTGTTTGCCAACAACTTCGACTTTTACATGAGTTTCGGCATAGGGCTGGGGCTTTCCATCGGCGCCATAGGCATATGGCAGGTGGCACGTTCTTTTGCCCGCAGCGGCAACAGGCTTGATTTCAGCGCGCTGTTCAATCCGCCCGACGGGCGGGGCGACATCAGTTTCTGGCTTTCCATCGCCATCTATGTATTTTCCACTCTGGCTTATGTGGCTTTGTGCGTGTGGCTTGTCCCTTCGTTCCCCTGGGTGTTTTTTCTGCTGTACGGTTTTGTGTATACGCCGGTGGTCTCTTATGTGACCGCCCGCATGGAAGGCATAGCCGGACAATATGTCAGTCTGCCCATGGTACGCGAAGCAAGCTTCATCGCAGGCGCCAAATACTTCGGCTACAGCGGCATAGAAATCTGGTATGCGCCCATTCCGGTGCACAACTACGGAGAGGCCACTGTACAGTTCCGCCAGATAGAGCTTACAGGCACCAGCCTGCGCGGCATAATCAAGGCTGAGCTGATTGTCTTTCCGGTAGTCATGGTGGCATCGCTCATTTTTTCACAGTTTCTGTGGCGCCTTGCACCCATTCCTTCTGCCAGCTACCCCTTTGCGCAGGAATTATGGCACCTGCAGGCACTTAACTCGCTGCTTATGCAGACCTCAACACTTGAAGGAAACTCTTTGTTTTTTCAGGCTCTTTCCGGAAAATTCGTCGGAATGGGGCTGGGACTGGGCGTAGTGATGTACGGTGTGCTGAGCATCACCGGCCTGCCCGTAATGCTTATTTACGGCATTGTACGCGGGCTGGGGCAATCCACACCCCACGGGCTGGTACTGGAAGTGGCCGGCGCCCTGCTGGGACGTTTTTATTTCCTCAAAAAATATGGCAGCCGGTGGCGCTATTACGCCCCTGTGCTGCTGGCCGGTTTTTCTTGCGGCATGGGACTTACGGGCATGTTTGCCATGGGCTGCACGCTTATTCTGAAATCACTGGGCAGACTGGCTTACTGAATAACGTGCACCTGCTGTGCCCGCTGCGGAAAAAAACACCGGCACCCCGTCAGAGGTGCCGGTTCATGCGTTTTAAAAGTAAGCAACGCGGCCGCGCGTTCCCGCTATTCCACGGGGCAGGCCGTTCCGGCGGGTATTGTATCGTTTTCGTCCGGCAGGGGCGCACCGCCCTTGCTGAACATGGACGCCACAATGCCGATATCGCCGGGGCAGCCCGAAAGCAGAACCTCATCACCGGGCAGCAGTTCCGTCTTGGCCCCCGGCACGGGCAGCACTGTGCCGTTATGCCGCACGGCCATCACCGCCACACGGTACTTGCGGCGGATGTGCAGTTCACCCAGTGTCTTGCCCTGCACGGCGGAACCCTCTTCCACATGTACCTGCCGCAGCTGCATAAAGGGCAGGAAGGAATACTTCCCGCGCTTTTCCAGCTCTTCGGCATCCATCTGGTAGCCTTCGGCACGGATGCGCTCAAGAAACGCCTTCAGTTCATCGCTGCCCACCATAAAGCGTTCCAGAACACGTCCCACCATGGCCACCGAGGCCTCCATCTCGGCCGGCACCACATCATTGGCGCCTGCCTCGCGCATGCCGTCATATTCGCCAAGATACCGCGCACGGGTGATTATCTGCACATCGGGCGACAATTCGCGCACCAGCGCCGTCACTGTCCGGGCCGCCACAGGGTCGGAAACCACCACCGCAACCGCGCGCGCCCGCTCCACGCCCGCATGTTCCAGCATGGTTTCGCTGGCCGCATCGCCGAACATGATGGGAACACCCCGCGCCCGTTCATCACGCACCGTGTCGGGGTTGCTGTCTATGACCACGTAATCGATGTTCCACAGACGGGCCGCCTGCGCCAGATGTCTGCCGCCGGGACCGTATCCGATAATGACCAGATGGTCGCTTTGCGCCGTGCTGGTCACGCCGGTATGGTCGCGCAGCGCCGAGGAGCCTCTGCGCCGCAGAAAACGTCCCAGACGGCCCGCATACCCCGCGGCCCACGGTGTAAGAAACATGGTGACCACCGCAGAGGCCAGAAACAGCTGCATGGCCTCGCCGGAAAAAAGTCCGGCTTCGTTACCCAGCCGGGCAAGGATGAAGGAAAATTCACCCACCTGACACAGCATGCCGCCTGTCATGACCGCGCTGGCAAACCCCAGCCCCGGCAGCAGGGCAGAGCCGGTCACAAGCACAAACTTGGACAGCATGAGCAACGCTGTGAGCGTCAGCACGATGAGCGGATTTGTCAGTGCCAGCCCCACATCCAGACTCATACCCACCGAAACGAAAAAGAAGCATATGAAAAGATCATGCAGCGGCAGCACCTGAGAAGCCGCGTAGTGTTCGTATTCCGAACCGGAAATGACCAGCCCCGCCAGAAAAGCGCCCAGCGCGAGCGAAAGTCCGGCGGCATGGGTGCCCCACGCCACCCCGAAGCAGATGGAAAGAAGCGTGAGCAGAAACAGCTCGCGGTTACGCCAGCGGGCCACATAATGCAGCAGGTGCGGCACCCCGCGCACGGCAAGAAACAGCACGCCGGCCACCACCAGAGCGGTTTTGGCCGTCAGCGTGACCAGCGCCCACGCCACGCTGCCCTCCTGCCCGGCAAGCACCGGTACAAGCAGCATCATGGGCACCACGGCCATATCCTGAAAAATAAGTATGCCCAGCGCGGCCGTACCGTGGGGTGTTTCCACGTCGCCTTTGTCACGCATCAGCCGGATACCTATGGCCGTACTGGAAAGAGCAATGAGAAAACCTATAAAAACAGAGGTGTTCCATGCAAAGCCCAGCAGCCAGTGTGCCACACTGCCAGCCGCCAGCGCGGTGACGGCCACCTGTGTGCCGCCGCCCAGCAGCGCCACGCGGAACAATGCGCGCAGACGGGCTATGGAAAATTCCATACCCAGTGTAAACAGCAGCAGTACAACGCCTATTTCAGCCAGCACGTCCACTGCGGCCACGTCGGAAACCATACCCAGTGCATGAGGTCCGGCAGCCACACCCGCCAGCAGAAATCCCACCATGGCGGGAATGCGGAATTTCTGGGCCAGCAGCACCACGCCCACGGAAAAAGCAAGCACAAGAACAAGATTACCTAGTAACTCCATACGATGTCCTCCGGATGATCGGCCATCAGCATAGCGCAAATCGAAACCGGGCCATAGTGCCGAAGCAGTTTTTTTTCAGCCATTCCAAAATGCTACAAATACAAACAGATGCACAGAATGTCTGCGCAGAGGCACACGATGCGGCGGTCTGCCTGATCTGCCCAGTCTGCCCAGTCTGCCCGATGCGCCGGTCTGCGCCCGATCCGCCCGATCTGCCCGGCGCGCACGGTAAAACGGCGGCGTACCCGAAACGGATTTTGCCTGCCGCCCGCAGCAGCGCGCAAAAAAAAGACAGCCGGTGCACAAGCCCCCTGCCTTTTACGGACAACGCAGACAGCCCTCCGGCGTTGCCGGACAGGACGCCGGACGGCGTGAAAACATGACAGCGGCAGGCTCTGCCGGAGACTGAACGGAAGAAGGGGCGGCGCCATCAGGCAGGAAAATAACGGGCAGACAAACGGGCAGGCAGAAAAAGGGGCAGGGCCGGGAGTGGGCTTCCGGCCCTGCCAGGGGCATGAAGAGAGAACGGGTAACAGGCATGATAAGCGCGGCCGCGTGGGCTGCGGCCGCGCGCGTTCTCCTACGGCAGCCTTCCGGCTAAGAGGCGTCGTCCGCAAAGCCGGGGCTGTTTGCTGCGAATTCGTTACAACGGCGGGCCGCTTTCTGCGGCTGCATGACAATGGCCGGACCGGCCACGCATCCGCCCTGACAGCCCATGACCTCCACAAAGTTGCCTTCGCAACCCTTTTTGGCCCATGTCTTGAGCTGACGGAAAGTTTTTTTGTTCAGGCCGTCCACACTGAGCGGCCGTACTTCTGCGCGGGTGCCTATATGCGCCTGCACACCGGCGGTCACACCGCCGCTGACAGGAAAAGAGCGCCCTTCGCGCATGGCCGGAAACATGAACCGGCCGTCTTCGCAGGCATCGACGCTGATACCAGCGGCAGTCAGCATGGCCACCATTTCCTGAAAAGTAAGCACATGGTCGACCAGCTCATCATGCTTGCCTTCGTTACGCTTTGCCACACAGGGCCCGATGAACACCGTAACCATATCCGGATCATGATCTTTGACCATGGCCGCGGTGTAGTGCATGGGGGTGCGGGTGTCGGAAACAAAAGGAGCCAGTTCCGGCAGGTGCTTGTCCACAAGCTGGGTATATGCCGGACAGCATGACGACGTCATGAATGCCGCGCCGTGTTCCATGCGCTCCACAAATTCATCGGCTTCCAGCCGCGCCGTGGTATCCGCGCCGGAGGCCACCTCGGCCACATCGGCAAATCCCAGCTGCCGCAGGGCCGTGGCCAGTCTGCTCATGGGGGCCTGTACCTGTCCGGCGATGGCGGGCGCCACAATGGCCACAACTTTGCGGCCTTCGCGGATGCGGCGCAGCACGTCGATCATCTGCGATTTTTCAAGCACGGCGGCAAAAGGACAGGCTGCCATGCACTTGCCGCAGAAAATGCACCGGTCATAGTCAATGACCTGCTTGCCGCATTCATCCTTGCTTATGGCCCCCGTGGGGCAGGATTCCTCGCAGGGTATGGGTATCTGCACTATGGCGTGATAAGGACAGACATTCATGCACTTGCCGCACTGCACACACTTGTCGGGGTCGATTCTGGACTTGCCGTCCACAATGCGCACGGCGTCCTTGGGGCAGTGTTGCACACATGCTTCTGCCAGACAGCCACGGCAGGCGCTGGTAGCTTCGTAATGGGTACGCACACAGCCGTTGCAGGCCTCATCGATAAAGGTAAGCATGCTGCCCTGAATGGAGTCGCGTTCCAGCGCACCCTTGGCATACTGGCTGAGCGATGTCAGTTCGTCGGTTTCGTCTTCTATGGCATAGCCCAGCATGGCCATGCAGCGGTACCGGATGATGGCTCTGTCGCGGTAAATGCAGCAGCGCGAGCTGTGCGCCTTTCTGGGGCGCATTTCAAGCGGGATACGGGCCACCTGTTCTTCAAAGGAATCACCATGAAACGCTTTTGCAATACGTACCATGATTTCAAAGTTGATGGTGTTGTCATATGTTCTGAAATACATAACGGCTGCTCCCGATTGCTTCTGCTGTGCCCAGTAGCCCCTTGCGGGGTCCGCTCCATTCGGGCATATGACAGCTGAGCCACGCGCCCGACGCTTGATTGCCTACACAAACAATCAAACCTTTGCAACCCCTGAACAGGTGTCGCGCTTATATTCACTTATTCAGAAAATTCTTTTTTTCACAATTAAATGGCAGAGAAATAGAAAAGACAAAAAAGGAGCATGTTATGTAACAATTTAAAAGAACAGTCTTTTTTTATAAAACTTTTTTTTCTGTCCGTCAGATAAGGCTCACGCCCACCTTGGGTGTGTGCTCTCCGCAGCACTCGGTTTCTTCCAGCAGGGCTTCTTCCCAGTTTACCACGGCATGGCACAATGCCTGCAAAAAACGTGAAGCCACTTCCGGAGAACTCTGCATGTCCACCAGCAGTTTTTTGCGCGGCAAAACCAGACATACCGCAGGTTCCAGCGCACGCAGCGAAAAAAGTCTGCGCGTTTCAGCCAGCAGCGCCAGCGAACCCAGAAATTCGCCGCTGCCGTACCGCCTGCACGGCAACACCCCGCTGTCTGTTTCGCGCACGGCCTCCAGCGTGCCGCTGACCACCAGATACGCCCTGCTGTCACGCTCGTTCTGCCTGAAAAGATACTCACCTTCCTGAAAACGAATCCGCTCGCACAGATAGGCGTAGGCACGGAGGAAATCCAGCGGCAGTTCGCTGAAAACAGGTATGGCGCGCAGCATTTCCACATCTGCATCGTATTCGCAGCAGGCGGCATCAGCCTGCCCTGTGTACAAGACCATACAACGCCCCTTTGCGTTCCATCAGTTCATCCCACGATCCCAGCTCGACAATGCGGCCGGCCCTGAGCACCGCTATGCGGTCGTATCCTCTGAGCGTATCAAGCCGGTGCACCACAGATATGACAGTGCTGCGGCCTTTCCATTTACGCTCCAGCAGGTTCTGGATACGCGCCTGAGACGCATTGTCCAGAGCCGAAGTGGCCTCATCCAGCACAAGTATCGGCGGTTCCTTGAGAAAGGCACGGGCCAGCGCCACCTTCTGCTGCTGCCCGCCTGAAAGCCTGTCACCCATGCTGCCCACGCGGAAATCAAGCCCCACGCGCAGCATCTGTTCCAGCACGCCTTCCACAATCAGCAGCTGCATGACCCGCTGATAGATGCGTTCCTCCGCTCCGGCGCTGTCCGATTTCACGTGACCGTATACTATGTTGTCCAGCACAGACTGGCCGAAAAGGTAGCTTTCGCAGCAATAGAATGCCACGGGCGGCGACGGCAGTGCCTCAAGGGCTTCGCGGAGAACACGGCGGAACGACGGCACCACCTGCAGGATATGTCCGGGCAGCGGAACAATTTTATGCCGCGCGGGCAGATACCCCAGCGCCACGCGCAGCAGCGCCTTCACATCGGCCTCACTCTGGGCGGAGAGCGGCCTGTCAGCACGTACGTCGCGCAACCGCCGCACCAGCTGGGCAGCCTCGTCAAAGTATTCCTGCGGCACGGGGCTTTTTGCAAAAAGTTCCGCATCGGCACCGGCTGATCCGATAATGCCCACAGTGCGCACGATAAGATCGTGCCCGAGCCGCAGCAACGGCTCGGTAAGCCCCGCCTCGTCAAGCAGCCTGCGGAATATTCTGTTGCCCGCCAGTTCACCGCCCTGCCATGAGGGAAAAAGCGGTGTGCCGAAGAGCAGATTCTCGGCCATGGTGGCGTACATCATGTACCTGCTCTCATCAAAACGCTCTATATCATGCGTCAGCCCGGCCCCGTGCAGTTCTTCAAACCGTGCCCGCCCGCGGATGATGCCGTCGCGGAACTGCTGCTCCGCATGGCTGTCCAGCACGGCCCGCAGGCTGAACCGCAACACATCGGCAAACAGCCCCACCTGCTGCAGCACCTCTATGACGTTGTCCAGATCGGGCATATGCCCCTGCGGCACCTGCTGCGCCTGCAGCGCCTCGCACCCGTAGACAAGATTTTCGTATATGGTGCCGTCAAAGATAAACGGCTGCTGGGCCACCACCCCCATGTTGGCCATCACATCCAGCCGGGTCAGGTCTTTCACTTCATGGCCGTCCAGCCGCACACTGCCTGCCGTGTACCTGTAGTGCTGCGTCACCAGCCGTGCCAGTGTTGATTTGCCGCTGCCGGAAAAACCCACCAGAGCCACATGCTCGCCCGCTGCGATATCCAGCGAGATGCCGTCAACCAGACGGATGTTGCCCCCCACATCGTACACCGCATCGCGTATGACTATATCGCCGGTCAGCGCAAAGGGAGGCCTGTCCTGCGGGGCCGCCGCCACCTCCGGCTCGTAGTCAAAATAATCCATCACCTGCCTGTAGCGTACCTGCGTATCCTGCCACAGCTGATAAAATTCCATGAGTTCCTTCCATGGGTCGTACACCTTTTCATACGCTGAAAGAAACGCCACCAGCGCCCCGAGATCGAAACGCCCGTTGATGGCCAGATAGCCCCCCACGAGAAACAGAATGAACGGTCCCAGCGACTGAAAGAAATTATTGACAAATTTAATGCCGAATTTAAGTGCATGAAGACGGAAAGCCAGACGGAACAATCCTTCAAGCGCCGTGCCGAAGCGCCTTCCCTCCAGCGGGACGGAAGCATTGCCGTGCACTTCGCTGATGCCCGATACAGATTCGCCCACCTTGCCGCTTATGTCGCGCACTGCCGCGGTTCTCTGGCGGTTGGTCGTATTATACTTGCGCTGCAGCCACGGTATGAACAGCATCTCCACGGGGTATACAGCAATGCTCAGTCCGGCCAGCAGCGGGTTAAGCCAGAACATATACCCCGCAAAACCGATGAATGTAAGAATGTTCACCACCGGAGCAGAAACGGCGCTGCCGGCAAACGCCGCCATGGACTCAAGCTCTGTCATGACGCTTGAGATGACCAGACCGGGTGATGTTCTGCGGAAAAAAGGCAGAGGCAGAGAAAGAATGTGTTCGTAAAGCCGCCGGCGCAGCCGCACAAGCGTACGGTTGCCTATCCAGCCCTGCAGCAGATTGATGACGTATTTCAATGCGCCGGCGCTGACCACGGCGGCTATATACAGCCCGCAATAGTACAGCAGCGCCTCAAAATCACGCATGCCGATGGCCTGATTGATGATGCGCTTCTGCATTTCCAGCGGCAGAATGCGGGTGACCACCGTCACCAGAATAACCGCCACAAGCAGGGCCTGAAGTCTGGCGTTCCCCTTGAACACCCAGTAATACAGAGAGCGTTTGGTGACCATGGCTACCTGCAGTCCGGACGCGGCCGGAGCATGAGAGTGCAACGACACAGGATGCCAGCATAACCGCACTTTCTAAATCTTCCAAGGGCTGCTATAAAAAACGATGCGCCGGACGTCCCGCCTGCGCCTGCGGGATGCAACCCCGAGACTCTTTTCCGGAGCCGTCATGAATATCCGCTGGAAATTTTTCTTTGTCCTGCTGGGGGCCAGTGTTGTGCCCCTGCTTGTGGTTAGCATACTTGTGGCCGTGCTGGCAGATAACATAGAACGCAATGTCATACGCGAAACACGCGCCGAACTGACAGAACGTGCCAGCACCGCCATGCTCAATATGGCGCGGAACTACGCCACCGGCATGATGCAGGACATCCAGTCGCTCAGCGTCATCGCATACACCCTCAAACGCGAAGCCGAACGGCTGGCCGCCGTTCCCGCTCCGGCCGCGGCCGCCGCGGCCGCCGCGGCCGATGACACCGCGGTGCTCTTTTCTTCTGACTTCAACCCTGAGCTGCCGTTTCCTCCGGACCTTAAAGAATTTGCTTCGTACACCGGCAAACCGCGCGGTATGATGATGCAGACTGCCAGCGGACTGGTAAGCTTCGGCAGCATGTCGTTTCATGTGCCGGGCGGCAACCCCGATGCACGGCAGAAACAGCGTGCCGCCCGTCTGGCCGGTCTGCTGCCCGTGCTGCGTGACGTGCGCGGTGTGTTCGGCGATTATATCTACCGTATGTTCGTGGGACTGGAGGACGGCCTGAGCGGTACATACCCCGGACTGGGCGAAATACCGCCGGCCTATGATCCCCGCGAACGCCCGTGGTACCGGGCCGCCGTCGAACGCGACGATATCACATGGACATCCCCCGTGGTCGACGCCGTCACCGGCAGGCTTACTCTGACCATTTCCATTCCTCTGCGCGGTGCGGACGGCAGGCTGCTGGGTGTGGCGGGGCTGGACATACTGATGCAGGAGGGACTGCAGGCTCACTCCGTCATTTCAAGCTGGAGCAAAGACCTGGAGATGATGCTGGTCTACCGCGATCCGGCAGAAGGCGAAAACGCTCCCATCAATGTTGTGGGGCGCACGCTGCGCGACGCGGAAGGCAGGCAGATGTGGCGCATGATGCAGCGCGAAGCGCCTTTTCCCATGCCGGAGGGGCGTACTCTGGACAACCTGCGCAGCCGCATGAGCCACCGGCACGCGGATGTCATGGAGCTGGAGTTCAATGACGAGCCGTCACTGCTGGCCTATGCCCCCATCACCGACCAGCTGACGGTTGTCATCATCACGCCGCGCAGCGTCATACAGGAAGTGCCCGACACCATCAGCAACATGCTGACCGAAAGCGACGAAGCCGTGAATCTTGTGGTCAGCATGTCGCTGATTCTCGTCATGCTGGGAGCGTTTGTCATATCGCTGCTGGCCTCCCGCGCCACCACCAGACCGCTGCTGGACATCGTGCAGGCCGCGCGCCGCCTGTCTCAGGGAGACTGGTCAGTTCATATTCCGGCCCGTCTGGGAGACGAACGTGACGAGGTGATTCAGGCATTCAACGAAATGGGCCCCAAACTGAGCAAACAGATACAAATCCAGCAGGCGCTGGACGTGGCTCATGAAGTACAGTCCAGCCTGCTGCCCGCAGAAGCGCCTGCTTTCGAGGGCTGGGATATTTCCGGCCGCACCCGCTACTGTGACGAAACCGGCGGCGATTATTACGATTATATAACATGGATGGACGGACAGGAGCCTGCGCTTTCCGTAGTGCTGGGTGATGTTTCCGGCCACGGGCTGCCATCTGCCCTGCTCATGGCCACAGGCCGTTCGCTGCTGCGGGGGCAGGCAGACAGTCTGTGCTGCACCGCCCGCCGTGTGGAAAGGGTCAATGCCATTCTTTCCGCCGACGTCAACGGCACAGGACGCTTTATCACCCTTTTCGTGCTGGATATCCGCCAGCGCTCACGGCAGGTGCGCTGGGTGCGCGCAGGGCACGATCCGGCCATGGTATACGATCCGGCGACGGACGTTTTTTCGCTGCTGCAGGGCTGCGGGCTGCCGCTGGGCGTCGTGCCCGATGCGACGTACAACGCAGAAGAAACCACCCTGCCCGAAAACGCCGTTGTGCTGATAGGTACGGACGGGATATGGGAAGCAGTGAATGCAGAAGGTGAAATGTTCGGCAAGGACCGGCTGCAGGAGCTGCTGCGCAGCCACGCCCATCTGTGCGCACACGAGATAAGCAAGGCCGTGCTGGACGCCGTTGACACGTTTTGTCAGGACGCCCCCCGCATGGATGATGTGACGCTGGTTGTCCTCAAACCGCAGCAGCACGGGTGCACGCAGTCCGCCCCCGCGGTGCCTCAGGGCGATACCCCCCCTGAGGAAGCAAGCGTGCATGTGCGGCTGACTTCGGCACTGGATATTCCCGCGCTGGCGGAAGCCGTGCAGACACTGTGCGACAGCACCGCCTGTTCGCGGCGGGTACGCTTTTCCTTTACGCTGGCCGTGGATGAACTGGTGACCAATGTTTTTGAACACGGCGCCGCCGACGGCGTACAGCGCAGGGTCGATGCATGGTTCTGGCTGCAGGACGGTTTTCTGCGGGCACGGCTGGAAGACAACGGCAATCCGTTCAACTGCACCAAAGCCGCTCCGCCCGAACTGAATGTCCCGCTTGAAAAACGTAAAAAGCCCGTAGGCGGGCTGGGCATTCATCTGGTAAAACAGTACATGGATGATTTCCGCTATACACGAAAAAAAGATAACAACATCATAGTGCTGGGAAAACGGCTCGACAACGGGTCAAAGCATGACGATGAAAGGAGCCACGCATGACGCTGACCACCATTACGCACGATAACGTGACGATTCTGGAAATGCGTGAACGGCTGGACGGACAAGGTACGCAGCAGCTGGAAAAAACCGTTGAAGAACTGCTTTCCGCCGGGGCCAGAACCCTGCTCTTTGATTTTCAGGATCTGGACTATATTAACAGCTCGGGCCTGCGTGTGCTGGTGATGGCCTATCAGCGCCTGCACCCGGCAGGCGGAACAGTGACCATATGCTGCGCACGCGACTATATTCAGGAAGTGTTCGAGATATCGGGCTACGACAAGCTGTTCGGCATGTATGAAACCCGTGATGCCGCCCTAGGCTCGCTGTAGGACGCCACGCTTCTGCCACACCGGCGTCAACGTGCTGCCAATATCTGCCGAAATGCTGCCCGATTGCCTTCGGATTGCTTTCGGATACCGGAACAGGCCGGAGACATCAGACACAAAGCGGTCTGCGGAACCGGGCGCATGCCATGTGCGTGCGCCCGTTATCCGGCCTGACCATGCACTGCTGCCGCAGCGGCACTGCCTGCAGGCATGGTCTTGCGCAGTACGCCGCCGGCATGACGGCCAGCGGTCCCTGCGGCATCATCCCTTAATGCGGATTTCCACCGGTCCCGGCGCATAGCCTTTCAACTCGCGCAGCATGCCGCTGATGGCACCGGAAACGATACGCGCCACAAAAGGATTCATGCCCAGCGGCACACCGCCCACCGTAACCGAAAAGTCATCGTCCAGACTTTTGCAGTCGCCGGAATGCGCCTTACCGGCCACAATGCGCCGTGCCAGCCCTGCACAGTCTTCTTCGCCGCAGGCACCGCAGTCCAGTCCCGGAAGGGTAAAACCGCGTTCCACAACCAGCTGTGCCAGCTGCGCCACAGAGTGCGTACCGAAAACGGGTACGGCTTCTGCGGGCAACGCCACCAGACCGGTGTGGTCCCACGCCGCCACGGCCAGCCCCGCGCTCAGTTCCTCCATCTCGGCGGCATCGCGCGGGCAGACTATACGCGGCAGCCAGCCCAGACTTTTGCCCCCTTCCACCAGCAGAACATCGGCTGAAAGCAGCGGAAGCATATCCTGCAGATACCGCTTGCCGCTCCAGAATACCGCAGCCTCGTCAGACCCCAGTCCGGCCACCACACGGCCGGGTTTCATCAGCCGCGAGGTATCCCTGTCGGCCTTGTCCAGCTGATGATGCGTGAACTTGGCAATGGCCACCGTATGTCCGGCAGCTTCCAGCGCGTCGGCCAGCAATCCCGTAAGGGTTGTCTTCCCCGAATTCTTGAATCCCACGATACCGATTGCCTTCATTGATCTTCTCCGTCTTCCGCACGCAAACGCGCACGGAGCATGTGGCGTAATCCGGCCTGTTACTGTGCTTGCAGGTGACCATACATCCCTGCGGCCGCAAATGAAAGATACCGCCCGATGCGCGCCATACGCTCAGCACCGCGCCTGAGCAAAAGGACCGCGCAGTCTTTCCTGCATACCCGCCGCAAACGGCCCGGCGCCCCGCACAGAAAAACGCCGCCTCCGGACGCCCGGCCGGAAGCGGCGGCAGACACGGCGGGCTGTCTGCCCGCCGCCGTGTATATGCAGCGTCTGCCGCACCATCCTGCGGGCGGTGCGGCAGAAGCCGGTTATCAGGTACGTGCCTTGCGGCCCATCAGACGGGCAAACATCTGTTTGCGGTTCATCAGCGAAGGGCCAAGCTCGGCCACAGCCTTGTCAAAGTAGGCCATGGGGTCCTGCTGGAAGAGGTAGATGACACGAACGTCGTCGGGGTCACCCAGCACCGCGTCGGGGTAGCGCCCCTGCACTTCTGCCAGACGGGCCTCGGCCAGTTCGCGCATTTCCTCCTCGTCACCGAAGTTCATGGTACCTGTGGGGCACGAAGTCACACAGGCAGGCTTCATGCCGTTATGCACCCTGTCCAGACACATGTCGCACTTGGACATGACACCGCTTACCTCATCCACACGGGGAATATCGTAAGGGCATGCGGCACGCACTCCTGCGGCATCCACGTTTTTGGTATGGCGGGTAAAAATAACCGCGCCCGTGGTTTCGTCGCGCAGGATGGCCCGCTCGTCATCAATCATTGCCTGATACATGCAGGGCGGTTCAAAGCAGTGACGGCACTGTTCCGGAAAAAACAGCCAGTCAAGTTTGCCGTCCTTTACAACCTCGGTGAACCGTACCAGCCGGTACGATATGAAGCTCAGGTCTCTGGGATTCTGATGCGAACCCCAGTTCACGGTTTCTTCGGCAGGCAGCTTATGCCACTGCTTGCAGGCTATCTGACATCCGCGGCAGGCTGTGCAGCGGGTAAGATCAACAAAGAACGCCTTTCCCATTTTTCAGCCTCCTTACAGCTTGCGGACGTCGACCATGAACGCCTTGGTTTCGGGAATGCCGGTATTGGGGTCGCCCACTGACGGCGTGAGCAGGTTTGCCGCATCACCGCCGTTTTTAGGGGTTATCCAGCCATAATGCCACGGCAGCCCCACAAGGTGGATGTCGTTGCCCTGCACGACAAAGGGCTTGATGCGTTTGGTGACTATGGCCACGCACTCCAGCTGCCCGCGCAGACTGGACACACGCACTTTTTCGCCGCCCTCTATGCCGCGCAGCCGGGCCAGCTCTTCGCTTATCTCCACAAAAAGCTGCGGTTCGGCTTCAATGAGCCAGGGCTGATAACGGGTCATCAGTCCGGTCTGCCAGTGCTCGGTAACGCGGTATGTGGTGCCCACAAAAGGATACCGGGGATCGCACACGGCTGCAGCTTCTCCGGCTATGGTGTACGCCGTGGGGTTGTGCAGCTGCGGCGAGAACGGGTTGTCCTTCACCGGACATTCCAGAGGCTCGTAGTGCTCGGGGAAGGGGCCTTCCTCGCGTCCGGGACCGAATATCTGCCCCGCGCCATGCTTGCGCATGATGAACGGATGCTTTGTTCCGGGTTCCCATCCGCCGTCGGGCACGTCGCCTGTCCAGCCTTTGCCGTTCCACGCGATGACCGCTTTTCCGGGTGCCCACGGGGTGCCCTTGGTATCCACCGATGCACGGTTGTACAGAATGCGGCGGTTGACGGGCCAGCACCACGCCCAGTTGGGATACAGACCGATGTTTGCCTGTTCAGGCGTCTGGGTTTTGTCACGGCGGGCGGCCATGTTGCCCTTGTCCGTGTATGAATTGCAGTACAGCCAGTTCCCCGAACAGGTGGAACCGTCATCCTGCAGAAAGGCAAAGCTGGGCACCTGCTGACCTTTTTTGTAAGTCTTGCCCTTTATGGTCACATCACGCAGGAAGTAACCGTTGATCAGCTTTGCCACCTTATGCGGGTCAAAGACGTGGTCCGTATGCCAGTCGTCCAGATTAAGATGCATGATGGGGTCGGGGAATACGCCGCCTTCCTTGCCGTACAGATGGCGCACCTTTTCCATCAGTTCATATACGATGTCACCGTCAGGCTTGTTGCCGGCGTAGGGCTTGGGCCCTGCATAACGCCACTGCATCCAGCGGCCGGAGTTTGTGACCGAGCCTTCTTTTTCGATGGAGACGGCGCACGGCAGAAAGAATACTTCCGTCTTGATGTCGGAAGGATTCATACCCGGCCCTTTCCAGAACGAACTGGTCTCGTTTTCAAAGATATTGACGTTGACCAGCCAGTCCAGCTTACCCAGTGCTTCGCGGTTTTTATTGGCGTTGGCACCGCCGCAGGCGGGGTTCATGCCCCATGCGAAAAAGCCCTTGAACTGCTCCTTGTGCATCTTTTCAAACATGGACAGCCAGAAGTAGTCTGTCATGGGCTTGTGCGCATCCACCTTGGGCAGCCATTCATACGCGCTGTCCAGCGATGCGGCGGGGTACATGGCCTTGAGCAGGCTGGCCACATACTTGGGCTTGTTCTGCCACCAGTTGGCCGACATGGGGTCTTTGCTGACCGGGGTGTTGGCTTTGTTGTAATCGGCCAGTGTGGGCCAGCCCGATTTGGGCACACCCAGATAACCGGGAATGATGTGCGCAAGCAGACACTGGTCGGTGGAACCCTGCACGTTGGATTCTCCGCGCAGTGCGTTCACCCCGCCGCCGGCCACGCCGATGTTGCCCAGCAGCAGCTGGATAATGGCCATGGCTCTGATATTCTGCACACCCACGGTATGCTGGGTCCAGCCCATGGCATACATGATGGTGCCGGCTTTGTCCTTTTTGCCGGTGGCGGCAAACGCCTTGTACACGGCAAGCAGGTCTTCGCGCGGAGTGCCGGTTATATCAACCACCTTGTCCACGGTGTACCGCTCGTAATGCTCTTTAAGCAGATTAAGCACACAGCGCGGGTGCTGCAGTGTCTTGTCGCGCAGGGGCACGCCGTCGGCATCGGTTTCAAACGCCCACTGCGACTTGTCGTAGTTGCGTTTTTCCGGATTAAACCCGCTGAAGAAGCCGTTTTCAAAGCTGTACTTCTCGCTCACGATATACGAAGCGTTGGTGTACTCGGCCACGTATTCGCGGAAATAGAGATTGTTATCGAGAATGTACTTGATGAGGCCGCCGAGGAAAGGAATATCGGCACCGGACCGGATGGGTGCGTACATGTCGCACCGCGCCGAGGTACGCGTATAGCGGGGGTCCACATGAATCAGCGTGGCGCCCGCGTCTCTGGCCTTAAGCACCCATTTGAAAGAAATGGGGTGGTTTTCGGCAGCGTTGCTGCCCATTATAAGTATGCAGTCACTGTTCTTGAGGTCAATCCAGTGATTGGTCATCGCACCGCGTCCGAACGACTCTGCCAGAGCCGCTACAGTTGCGCTGTGTCAGATACGCGCCTGGTGCTCTATGTACACCAGGCCGAGAGATCTGAGAAAAGACTGGTAAACCCAGCATTCTTCGTTATCGAGCGCCGCGGAACCGGCGGAGGCGATGACGTCGGTTCTGTTAACCTGTTCGCCTTTTTCATTGCGGGTGATAAAAGATTCGTCGCGGGTCTTTTTGATGCGGGCAGCTATGTTTTCCAGTGCCCACTCCCACGATACAGGCTGCCAGTGGTCGCTGTAGGGCGCGCGGTACATGGGGCTTGCGGGGCGGCGGTCGCTTTCTGCCAGCTGCCAGATGGAAGCACCCTTGGCGCACAGGGCTCCTTCGTTGATGGGATGGTCGGGATCGCCCTCTACGTTGATGGCGCGTCCCTGTCCGTCTTTGGAAGTATGGACGATAAGGCCGCAGCCCACCGCACAGTAACAGCACACCGATGTGCTCTGCCGTGCCCATTCAAGCTTGAGCAGCTGTGCCCGCGCCACACCCGGCGAAAGGCTGACCCCCAGCCCCGCAAATGCCGTGGCGGTGGCCGCACCTGCTGCCGCCTTGATAAAAGTTCTCCGTGATACTGTCATCATGCCTCCTTTGTGATGCCGCATGTCATCGCCCTCTGATTTCGCGTCCCAGCCGCACCTGCAGCGCAAATCCGTAAAGATGCCGCGCAACGGGACGCTGCACGCCCGACACACCCCTGCAGCCTGCACCCGAATACACGGGCACCAGCAGACGCGCGCGCAGCCTGACCGGAGCCAGACTGTGCCCGAGTCCCGCAAAGGGAATACCTTCAGCGGGCGGCATCGCGGTTTGCCTTGAACGGGTAATTTCCATGCCGTCACCTTGCCTGTTGCAGAGCATTCCGGCCCACACCGGCACTGCTCCGTTATCCTGTGGGCAAATACTAGCGGCACAGCCCCGCACAATACAAAAAAGCCTGTCTTGTGTGACTTCTGGCACACAGGACAGGCTTCAATGGATGCTAATTCAATATGTTAATAATAGCAGAACAGAATCATACTCACGATCCGGCACCGGCGGACGGTATCAGCCCCGTGACCCCGCCGCATGCCCGCGGGCAGCACCGGCTGCGGTCTCCGCCGCCCCTTCCGGATTCATATCAGGTACAAAATCGCACAGATAGCGCACAAGTACCGGAAAAATATCGCTGTGCCGCATGTTATACCTGAATTCCAGTTCCTTGAGATACAGCGGAAAACGGCGGGGGGTTATACCCTTGAACAGCTTCAGCCGTTTTTCGGCAAATGCCCAGAATCCGGTACCGCATTCCACCGCCACAGGCCTGTCATGCCTGCGCAGATACTCATACGGCAGCGAATCATCGCCGCAGAAAACCAGTGCATCATAGTGCCGGTAGCGGTCAGTCCATATAAGGTTGCCCGCCCGTTCCACTTTCAGATGAAAGCTGTGGTTGAAATGAAAAACTGTTTCGGCCGACATGCCCGATACAAGGTCGATAAACAGCCAGCCGTTACGTTCCAGAATGCCGAACACGGGCACCGTGCCGCGTCCGCCTGAATCAGGGTCACCGGTCAGTTTGCGGTTGCGCAGAAAACTGCCCAGTCCTGTTTCCGGCCCCAGCAGCTGCACGGCGTCTGTGGCATGCGCCAGAATGGCAAAACGCATGGTGGTCACGGCCTTGTATGTGGCGTTATACGACAGCCCGGCCTCCACGGCCATCTGATGCACCGTGGGTTCACGGCTGAAAAGATCGGCCAGACGCAGCCACGTCAGCGGCGAAAGCCCCCCGTTGTTTATCCAGCGGCCGCTGAAGTCCTGAAAAGTATACTTGCACCGCGCACAGCGCGACCGGCCTCCGGCAAGGTCGTACAGACGGCTTTCGCCGCAGCGCGGACAAAACCGGCCGCCGCCCGGCCAGCATTCCCGCAGAACGTACGCCAGCGCGGCATCTTCCGAGCGCAGCAGGTCTTCACGCGATGAAATAGTCATTCCAGTTATCTATACAGAATACGCCACGAAAGCAAACGACGGAGCAACCGCTGCCGGCTACGGCAGTGCCGCGACACGCCGCAGAAACGCCGCCGGTTCTTCCGCGAACATGCCCAGATGCAGCTCGGTGCGCACAAGCCCCTGCGGTGTGCGCCGCACCACATGCATGGCAGGTACGGGCAATCCGCCCAGTCCCGAATACAGTGTCATATCCGGATCTGCAAAAAGCGCGAAAGGAATGGCGTGTTTTTCTCTGAACCTCTCCACCATGTCGGGCCCGTCACCCGCCGCAATGCCTATGAGCAGCACCCTGTCCTTCAACCCCTGCCGTCTGATTTCCCTGTCCAGCGCTGCCAGCCGCGGGGCCTCGGCCTGACACGGGCCGCAGAACCAGCTGTACACATTGACCAGCAGTACATCCGCCGTCGTGTCGCTCAGCCTGAAGGAATGTCCGGGCAGTCCCAGCTGAGCAGCCTGCGGGTGCGGCGGCAGCGTTATGTCCGGAAACGGTTCCGCAGCCCGCACGCCTGCGGCTCCGGCCAGCATACAGCACAGCACGGCGGCCAGCACGCAGCAGCGCACCGCGCCTGTGCGTGCGAAATGAAGAAAAAAAACACCCCTGATGCCGCCGGCCGCCATGCCCGCCTGCGCAAACATTTTCATGCTGTCTCCTCCGGCACCGGCGCACGGGGCACCGGTAAAGAATTTGGCCCGCACATATACCACAGAGTACCTGCCCGCGCGGCCTCTGGCAATGCATCAGGTGTCTGCATTGTACCAAACAACCGACACCGCAGCCGCAGCAAGCGGCCCCTTGCCCTGAAGCCGCAAGGCGGGGTAAGTCTGTCCGCATACGCAGTGCCCGCCCCTGACCGCCGGTGTGGCACATATGCCGCAGACGCTGCCGTCAGCAGATGCCGCGCCCGCCAACGCCATACTTTCCGCGGAGGTCCCGTGACGTTTTTTCCGGCCCTGTCCTCTGTATCCCGCCCGCACAACACCCGCGTCCGCGGCGCATTATCCTTTGTACTGACTGTGCTGCTGGTGCTGCTGCCTGCGGCAGGCTGCGACCGCACGCGGGATACCGCGCAAGAAAGCCGCTCCCGCACAGGCATCTCTGACACGGAAATACGGTTCGGCTCATCGCTGCCCCTTACCGGCCATGCCAGCTATCTGGGCATACAGACCATGCGCGGCGCACTCAGCTATATTAAATACATAAATGAAAACGGTGGCATACACGGGCGACGCATTGTTCTTGATGTACGGGACGACGGGTACGACCCGCCCCGCTGTCTTGCCAACACCCAGAACCTGCTCATAGAAGGCGATGTGTTCGGCCTGTTCTGCTATGTGGGCACCCCCACCACCGTGCGTGTGCTGCCGCTTATCGAAGAGGCCCGCATCCCGCTGCTGGGCATGTTCACAGGAGCCAACAGACTGCGCCATCCGTTCAGCCGCTATGTCATCAATGTGCGCGCCTCGTATTATCAGGAAACGGAAGCCGCGGTGCGGCATCTGGTACAGGATCTCGGCTTTACGCGCATAGCCGTGTTCTACCAGTACGACGATTACGGTTTTGACGGACTTACGGGTACGGAACTGGCCCTGCGTGAGCTGGGGCTTGCGCCGGTGGCACGCGGATCATACCAGCGGGGCACACTGGATGTGAAAGAAGGACTGAACCGCATACTGGCTGCTGATCCTCAGGCAGTTGTCATGGTGGGAACCTACGAGCCGTGCGCCCGTTTCATCCGCATGGCCGCAGATGCCGGCATGCGCGCCGTGTTCCACACGCTTTCATTTGCCGGTGCCGAAGAACTGGCCCGCCTGCTGCACGGCGACCACCGCAATCCCGTGACCATGTCACAGGTCGTCCCTCCCCCGTCCGCCCCGCAGACACCGGAACTCATGGCCGACGCACGGCAATACACCGAACTCATGCGCCGCTATTATCCGCAGGACACGCCCTCCATCATCGGGCTGGAAGGATATGTCAACGCGCGCGTGCTGGTTGAAGCGCTGCGCCTTGCCGGACGCGGACTGACGCGCGAATCGTTCATCGACGCCGTGGAATCGCTGCATGCGTTTCCGCTGGGCGGACGCAGCCGCGTAACATTCAGCAATACGGACCATCAGGGCATGGATCAGGTTTACTTCACCCTGCTGCGCAACGGTGAGTTTGTGCTCATCAAGGACTTTGCTCCGGTAAGGGACCTGCTGCCCCCTGCCGGCGGGCGGCCGGCCGCATCGGCACCGGACACGGCCCGGCAGCACAATGCCCGCGGAGCACAGTCATGAACCGCCTGCTGGAAAAATTTTCGGCGCTGAGCCTGCAGAACAAATTCTTTTTTTCCATTCTCGCGGTCATCATGATCATCAGCGGCACCATTGCGCTGCTGGCACGCTGGATTCTGGTATCCAGCCTGACCACCGAACTGGAACTGCGGGGTACGGCCGTGGCCCACAGCGTTGCAGCCCGCGGTGCAAGCCATATTCTGGACAACGACCGGCCGCAGCTGCTGAACCTGATATTTGACGAAGCCCAGCTGCGCGAACGCCAGCAGCTGGTGGCCTATATCTTTGTGCAGGACAAAGACAACACCGTGCTGGGGCACACGCTGGTACGTCCGCTGCCCCCCCAGCTTGCCGGAGCAAATCCCCTGCCTGCAGGAGTCAGCCGCAGTGTGAAAGTGGTATCGGTGCACGGCGAACCGGCCTACGACATCGCCGTACCCATCTACGAGGGGCTGTACCGTATCGGTACCGTCCACGTGGGGCTCAGCAAAGATCACATCGACCGCCTTGTGGGCAAACTGCGCATCACTTTTCTCGGATTCATCTCCGCAGTCATCGTGATCATTTTTCTTATCAGTCACAGGCTGTCACGGTACATCACCGCGCCCGTGGTGCAGCTTACCCGCATTTCCGATGATCTTTCGCGGGGTAATTTTCAGTCTGCGGGCACGCTGGACGGCGCCGGCTCCGGCTGGACCATAACCGACTGCCCTGCCTATGACGATACGGACCTGCCGTGCTGGCATTTTGACGAGCAGATGAAAAGCCACATGTCGCCGGAATCACTGCACCGCTGCAAGACTTGCGTTTTTTACCGCAAACGCAAAGGAGATGAGGTGCTGCAGCTCACTGACTCATTCCGCAACATGGTCTGGTCCATCAAGCTGTACCGGCAGCGGCTGCAGGAATCGGAAGGCAAATACCGGTCACTGTTCGACAGCGGTCCGGACCCCATATTTGTGGTGGACTGCACCAGCCACACCATACTGGACGCCAACCCCAGAGCCGAAGAAGTATACGGCTACGGACGGGGGGAATTGACCGGTACATCGTTTCTGGAAGTCGGCCCCGACCCCAACAGGGAATGTCTGGCCGTGTTCGAGCAGGGCGGCGAAGCGGAATCGGCCACAGGGTGTCTGTATTTCAGCAAGGTTGTGCACTACCGCAAAGGCAAGGTTCCGTTTTATGTAAACATGCATGCCTGTCCCATAGGATACAGGGGCAGACCGGCCATCATAGTGGCCACCACCGACATCACCGACATGATGGAAAAGGATGCCCAGCTGGTACAGGCATCCAAAATGAAATCACTGGGTGAAATGAGTGCCGGCGTGGCGCATGAACTCAACCAGCCGCTGAACGCCATACGCATGGGCAGCGATTATCTTGCCATGGTTTTTTCATCGCTGCCGCAGAACAACGAAGGTCACATATGCATTTCCGCCGGTCATGCACGCGAAGTGCTGGAAGAAATAGGCGCTCAGGTGGACAGGGCCACGGAAATCATCAACACCCTGCGCTCGTTCAGCCGCAAGGCGGATTTTCTGGCTGCCCCCATCGACATCAATGCTCCGGTGCGTGCCGTTGTTTCGCTGGCCGAAAGGCAGTTTCAGCTGCAGAACATCACCATCCTGCTGGACCTGCAGGAAAACCTGCCGCCCGTACAGGCACATGACAACCGTCTGCAGCAGGTTTTTTTCAACCTCATATCCAACGCGCGCGACGCCATTCAGGAACGCCGGCGCTCGCAGGAAAAACCCACCGACGGACGCATTGTCATCACATCGCGTGCAGCGGAACAGCAGGTGGTTCTTTCATTCAGCGACAACGGCTGCGGCTTTCCCGAAGCCATGCGCGACAAGGTTTTCGAGCCGTTTTTCACCACCAAGGCCACAGGACAGGGCATGGGGCTGGGGCTGGCCATAAGCTACGGCATAGTACGCGATTACGGCGGGCAGATACGTGCGGAAAGCAAAACAGGAGAAGGCACAACTTTTCATCTGGGTTTTCCCGTGCACGACCCCCGCGGAGCAACCCATACATCCAGGGCGGCAACGGCCCGCGGCGGCACACAGACAGAACGTGACACACCGGAAAACGGTGCATAACAAAGCGTAAGCGCGCCCTGTTTGCCCGCAAGGCAAAAAAAAGCTACCTCATGACCCAAGCCGGAGGGACGCTCCGGCGGCAACAGCCTGTGGCAGACACACACTGGCGTACCGGAGGCAAAGACCGGCAGGTGCGCAATACGGAGAAAACCGCGTGCGTATACTGGTAATAGACGACGAAGCCCCCACCCTGAAAATGTTTTCGCTGCTGCTCGGAGCGTACGGGCACGAGGTGTTCACGGCAGATTCCGGTGAACGGGGACTGGCAGAGTTCCGCAGGCGGCAACCGCCGCTGGTGCTGACGGATATCCGCATGCCCGGCATGGACGGCATGGAAGTGCTGCGCCTCATCAAGGAACAGGCCCCCGCCACCGAAGTCATCGTCATCACGGGGCACGGCGACATGGAGCTTGCCCTGCGGGCACTGAATCTTGATGCCACGGACTTCATCAACAAACCCATCAGACGCGAATCACTGGATCAGGCTCTGGCAAGGGCGCAGGAGCGCCTGAGTCTGAGAGAGGAAAACGGACACCCGCTGACGCTGTCACAGGCGCGGGGTGCTGTGGTCATTACGCTGCGCGGCACACTGGGCACGGCATCAGAAGCCGCTCTGCGTAAAGCATTTCAGGAAGCGGCGCAGCCCGGCAGTTGCGTTGTGCTGGATTTCGCGGCCAGCACATCCATAAACGGCGCAGCCATCAGCGTACTGGCAGACGCCATCCGCTCCGCGTCGGGTTCCGGCGCGCCGGTCATCATCTCCGGCCTGTCCGAAAGCTTCCGCCATGTATTCGACGCCATGGGAGTGCTGGCACATGCCCGCACGTTTGACAGCCTGCCCGAAGCACTGGAACACGCGGCGGCTTCCGCCTGCTGATACAGGCACACCGCAGACGGCTGAATCCGGTGCTGCTGCATCAACCGCCGATGGCGGACATGCGCTTTTCCGCCACGGAACCGTCGGCATGCAGCTGTTCCAGCATCCTGTAGCCCAGCGGTTTGCGTTGCGCGGCCAGCCGCATGACCTTCATCACGGCGGACATTCCCAGACGGGGATGGCGGATAAGCGGCCGCAGACGGTATTCCTTGTCGGAAAAAAGACAGGTGCGCAGCCTGCCGTCAGGTGTTATGCGCAGTCTGTTGCACGATTTGCAGAAGTGGTCTGAAAGCGGCGTGATAAGGCCGAAACGCCCTTTGCCGCCTTCGATGCTGTACAAACGGGCAGGCCCGCTGCGTCTGCTGCGCCCTTCCACCGGCGTCAGATCCGCGTGTCTGCGGGCTGTCTCCAGAATGTCGGATGCAGGCCAGAAATTTTCCTGTGACCAGCGTGTGCAGCCGCCCATGGGCATAAACTCGATAAACCGCACGTCCACGGCATTACGCCGCGCAAAATTAAGAAAAACAGGCAGTTCATCGTCATTGAAGCCGCGCAGGGCCACTGCGTTAAGCTTCAGCCCTATGCCGTGTTCCAGCACTTCATCCAGCGCCCGGCGCACATGGCGCAGCATATCGCGCCCCGCCACACGGCGGAACCGTTCGCGCTCGAACGTATCCAGCGAAATATTCACATACCGCACACCCAGATCACGCAGAGCAGCCACTTTGCCCGCCAGCAGCGTGGCATTTGTGGTTATGCGCACATCCAGCGAAGGATGCCGCCTGACCAGCGATTCCACGAGAAACAGAAAATCCTTGCGGACAAACGGTTCGCCGCCTGTCAGGCGCACCTTTTCCACGCCCATGCCCACGGCCGCGTCCACCAGCTGAAGCATTTCTTCATATTTAAGTATGCTGTCGTGGGGAATGAAGGAAAGACCGTCACAGGTCCAGCAATACATGCAGCGCAGATTACACCTGTCTGTGACAGAAAGACGCAGATAGCTCACCTGCCTGCCGTATTCGTCGGAAAACCGTTCCGCCGCTGCCGGACCGGCAGCCTGCGGCACATTGCCGGAAAAAGCGTGATGCAAGGTGCTCATGTTGTCAGTGCCCGTATGACGCGGCGGGCCATTTCCAGATCCGCCGGATAATTCACATTGAAAAAGGGCAGGGATTCCTCCCGCGAGTATGCGACGCGATGCTGCAACTCTTGTGGCACCACCCGGCTCACTTTGTAAACCCCGCGCTCCGCAGCGCGGCGGAACCATTCCAGTGCGCCGAATTCGTATACCGCCACCAAAGCCTCGATATAGCCTGTCTCCTGCTGTACAAACGTGGTCATAAGCGTCCCTGCGGGCCGCTGTGCCCGTGCGGCAAGCAGCTTTTCCAGCACGGGCCTTTCCATAAAAGGCAGATCGCACGACAGCACCAGCACGGCATCCTGTGCGGCGCGCAGCGCGGTCATTATGCCTCCCAGCGGTCCCATGCCTTCCTCTTCGTCACGCAACCGCAGGTAGCCGCCCGTCAGCGGCAGCCCGTCGCGCACGCTTATCCATACCTCGCCGGTCACCTGCTCCAGCAGTGCCGCACTGCGCGTCAGCAGGTCCGGCTCGCTGTCGCCGAACAACCGCACGCCCCGCTTATCACTGCCCATGCGCGCACTCAGCCCGCCGGCAAGCACTACTCCCACGGGCGCCGATACGGCAGCGTGCGGCGCGCTCATCAGTCAAGCACCCGTGCTGCGGCATCGGTAAACACGGTGAAACGCCGCTCCCTGTCGCGGGCAAAACCGACCAGCGTGACACCGGCCGAAGCCGCCATGTCCACCGAGGCCGTGGTAACGGCTGACCGGCTGACGATGAACCGGAATCCTGCACGCATGGCCTTGGCGCACAGGCTTGCCGTAACCCGCGCGGAGACCAGCATGACCAGACCGGAAGGACAGACGTTTTTCCGGGCAGCCCAGCCGGCCAGCCTGTCGATACAATTGTGCCTGCCGATATCTTCCGCACGGTGCAACACGGTGCGGCTGGCGGCATCCAGCACTCCGGCACGGTGAAAACAGCCCGTGCCGTCCCACAGCCCGGCGGCGCCCATAAAGTCACCCATGCACGTCATCAGCGACTGCGCGTCAAGGGTTCCCGCATCGGCATCTGCCGGACACCGCTGTTCACCCGATGCAGAGACAAGGAACGAAAACTCTTCCACCTGCTGCACCTTCACGGCCGCCCCGCACAGCCCCATATCCAGCAGGGCATGGCCTGCCGCCAGATCGTGCAGGTTTTCGGGCCATGCCCACAGCATGTGCCGTTCTCCGCCGTCCACACGCACGCTCACCGGCACTTCACGGCTCAGAACATCGTCCACCATGTGCCAGCTGCCGTCGCTGTAGCGGCGCACCCCCACATTGCGGGGCACAGCCCCGCCCTCTGTTCCCGACATGATCAGAACCCCCATGCAGACTGGGTCGGCCGGACAAAGCCCTGTTCACGGGCAAGAATATCCAGTGCCAGCGATTCCAGATCATCCAGCACAGGAACGGACTGCCGGTCCATATCGCGGAAATCCGATGTTTTCAGGTAGCAGTGGCAGCTGCGGCACACATGCACCTCAAACCCCGGTTCACCCTCTGCCTTGAAGTATTCGAGCTTTTTGTGGTCGTCTTCGCCGCAGAAAGGACACTGCAGTCTTTTGGCTCTGTATTCGTGGCGGCACAGCGAGCAGGTAAGATAGCGGAAGCCCTCTTTCTGCTTAAGCGAGGCCACAAGCGGCATGGAACCGCAATGCGGACAGTGCCCGTGCGCCCACACGGACGCAGTGTCGCGCTGCTGCGCCAGCAGGTCGGAAACGGCCATAAGCGAAGGTACCATGCTGCCCTGCACGAGAAACCGTACAAAGCTGGGAGCTTCCGGCATGCGGGCGCTCCAGTCGGCAAAAAACAGCTGGTCGTCCTGCAGCAGGGCACTGCAGGCTTCTTCCAGCGAAAACTCACGGGCCTCAAGCGCCTTGTGCAGCGCCTGCGCCCCTGCCGCCATGGATCCGCCCGATGCGGCCATCAGCGCCAGCAATTTGCCGAACGTTTCGGCGGTGACCGCCTTGTCATAGGGAAAATGTTCACGCGGCAGCAGGGGGGCACCCTGTGCGTGGGTATCGGCCGCAGTAAGTCCGGCGGGCAGCGTCACCTGCACTTTGGCCCGTGCTTCAAGCTGCAGTTGCGCGGTTCTGGCTACAATATCCAGTAACGCGGCGGGAATGAATTCTTTTTTCCGCAATGCTTCCAGTTTGCGATCCAACCCGCGGCGTTCCTTTTCCAGATCAAAATTCATGAGCAGTCCTTGTATCTCTGGTAGTCTGTGGCCGCACAGGCGGCCGTGAACAACATGTGGCACGTAGCGGCACCGTAAACAACACCACGCTTCCTGCGTTCGGTCTTGCACAGCGCTGCGATCCTGACAAAACGCCCGCGGCACAGGGCCGCGGCTTTCCGGCTTCCGGCCATATCCTATCTTGGCGCAAAATATGGGTTTATTCTATTGTAAAAAACACAAAAGCGGCAGCCGGCAGCCGCATACGGCAATTGACTTCCCCCTGCTTGTTCCTAGCTGTATAACATACTGCAAAAGTACTGTTGCACAGTCAGCATATGCGTCCGGCGGCACAGAATCAGCAGCCTCCATTGCACAATACAACAGCAGGAGAAACAAAATGAAACCAAACTATATACTTTTACTTGGTTTTGCCGCTGTGTTCAGTTATTTGTCATTCGTTACCGGTTCCGCGGCGCAGTCAGGTGCACATACACCGCAGCACACACCGGCCGTCAGCGGAAAAACATGGCACGGCAGCACCCTGCCGGACAAAGAAGAACTGAAGGCAAAGCTGAGTCCTCTGCAGTTTGCAGTAACGCAGCATGACGAAACAGAACCGCCGTTTAAAAACGAATACTGGGATAACAAACAACCCGGAATTTACGTGGATATAGTTTCCGGAGAACCTTTGTTCAGTTCGACCCACAAGTACGATTCCGGTACAGGGTGGCCCAGCTTTTACCAGCCGCTTGCAGCCGGACACATTGTGGAAAAAGAAGACCGCGGCCTGTTCTTCACCCGTACGGAAGTACGCGGCAGACTGGCCGATTCGCATCTGGGGCATGTTTTCAGCGACGGACCGCCTCCCACGGGCCTGCGCTACTGCATCAACTCTGCAGCGCTCAGGTTCATACCGGCAGACGCACTTGACAAGGAGGGCTATGGAGAATTCCTGTACCTTTTCGACCAATGAGACCGTTAGAAATTCACTTTTGATTTCGGGGCAGAAAATAATCAAAAGTGCAGTCAGGTTTCATTAGTCTTTACATGGCAGAAAAGTGCAAAGATCCCATGTGGCGCCGGCGGGCCGCCCAGATACCTTCATATTGCCTTTTACAGGCTCAACCATCTGCAAGGATTTCATATGAAGCTCGGCTGGAAGTTGTCCCTCCCCCAGATAGTTATCGTGCTGGCCCTCGGTGTCGCCAGTTACACCGTCATCAGTTCTTCGTTTGAGCGCATGCAGGAAAAATTCGTCTCCTCCATGGTGACGGATGTCTTTCACGCCGTTGATTCAGGCATCGACACGGCCGGAACATCGGCGCTGGCTCTGGCAGCGGCCTTCAGCCGCCAGCCGGAAGTCATAGCAGCCTTTCAGCTGGCCCACAGCGGCAACATAAACGACGAAAATTCGCCGCAGGGGCAGGCTGCCCGCGACATGCTGCGCAAATCCATGGCACCCGCACTGGCAGGGTACGAAAACAGCACAGGCCGCAAAATGCAGCTGCACTACCACCTGCCCAACGGCCGCAGTCTGGTACGCCTGTGGCGTAAAAAACAAGTGCAGCGCAACGGAGTCTGGACTGATGTTTCCGACGATATCAGCAGCTTCCGCAACACCGTGCTGGATGTGAACCGCACCGGCAACCCCGTACAGGGCATTGAGCTGGGACGCGGCGGCTTTGTGGTGCGCGGGGTGGCTCCGGTCAAAGGGCCCGACGGCAAAGCGCTGGGATCCGTTGAAACACTGGTGCCCTTCGACCCCATTCTTGAAGCAAGTTCCGGCCATGGCACCAGCCTTTCTCTGTTCATGAACAAAGACCAGCTTTCCGTGGCCCGTTCTCTCAACGATCCGCAGAAGTATCCGCTGACCGGAGACAGCTTTGTGCTGGTAAGCGGGCACGACAACGCCGCACTGCTGGAAGATGTTGACACGCAGCTGCTCGAAGAGGGCAAAACAGGACTTGCCGTCAGACGCCACGGCACACAGGCTCTGGCCACGCACCCTGTGCGCGACTACCGCGGCGAACAGGTTGGCGTGCTGGTATGCGCTCTCGATCTTTCCGAATTCGTCGCCATAAAGGCATACTCCTCCAACATGCTGGCCGCCGCACTGGCTGTCATTCTGGTTCTTCCCGCAGTGGCTTCGTTCATACTGCTGCGCCGGTTCATCATCCGCCCTGTCAGCCTTATGGTTGATAAAATAAAAGACATTGCAGAAGACAGGGCCAATTTTGACGACCGGCTGCACGACAGCCAGAAAGACGAAATAGGCGACCTTGCCCGCTGGTTCAACACCCTGATGAACAAGCTGGGACTGATGATGACCGACATGCAGCGCTATGTGGACGTGCTCAATACGGTACCTGATCCCATTTTCGCCGTGGATGAAGAATACAACATCATCATGGCCAACAAAGCCACGCAGGACTTTCTGGGACTGGACACGAACAAGCTGAAAGACTGCAACTGCCATGACCAGTTCAGCACCGAAGTCTGCCAGACGGAACGGTGTCCCATTGAGATGGCCAAGAAAGTCAACGGGCCGGTAAAGGCCGACATCATGTCCATAGACCGCGACGGTCAGACGCTGTACGTCAAGCCTTCTGCCGATGTGCTGCGTGACGCGCAGGGACGCAAGATGGGCTATGTGGAAGTGGCCTCCAACGTGACCGACCTTGTGCATTCGCAAAACGCCATCGAAGAACAGCTCGCACGCATCAGCAAAGTGAATGAGGCCACGCGCGAAGCGGCTTCACAGGTTACGGACACCACGCACCAGCTTTCCGGTGAATTCGAGCAGATCAATTCCGGCATACTGACCCAGCAGCAGCGCGTAACCGAAACCGCAACAGCCATGGAGCAGATGAACGCCACGGTGATGGAGGTGGCCAGAAACGCTTCCGCCGCCGCGCAGCAGACAGCCGATACCCGCGATCAGGCACTGGAAGGAGCCAGAATAGTGGGTGAATCTGTCAATGCCATACTGCGCGTGCAGCAACAGACGGCGGCACTTAAGGAAGTAATGCAGAACCTCGGCTCGCGGGCGGAAGGCATAGGACAGGTAATGACTGTCATACGCGACATAGCGGACCAGACAAACCTGCTGGCACTCAATGCAGCCATTGAAGCAGCCCGCGCGGGTGACGCCGGACGCGGGTTTGCCGTGGTGGCGGACGAGGTGCGCAAACTGGCCGAAAAAACCATGAGCGCTACCCACGAAGTGGGCGACGCCATCAGCGCCATTCAGGACGGTGCACAGGAATCCATCAGAAATGTGGACACCACCACGGAAATGGTGGGCAATGCCTCGCAGCTTGCGGAACAGTCAGGTGCCGCTCTGAACAAAATAGTGGAGCTGGTCAACCTTTCCTCATCGCAGGTGGACGCCATTGCCACTGCCGCCGAGGAACAGTCGGCGGCAAGCGAACAGATACGCAGCGCCATGGATGAAGTGAATCATATTGCCAACGAAGTGGCCGAACGCATGGGCGAATCCTCAAACTCCGTCCACAGCCTTTCGGAACTGGCTTCTCAGCTGGACATGCTGTCCAAAAGCTGACTCCGGCAACACGCTGCGCAAACTGAATAAAAAAAACCGGCCGGTGCATGCACCGGCCGGTTTATTCCGTGCAAAAAACTACCGCACTCTGACCACGGGAAAACGGGGCGGCAGCTCAATGCCGGCCCGTCTGCGCACGGCATCGGCTCTGGACTGTATTTCGTCCAGCAGCCCTTCCATATCCACGGTCAGCACCTTTCTGTCACGCATCAGCCAGCGGCCGTCACACATGGACGATTCCACATTGGCGGAATACATGGCGCCCACCAGCGCCGACACAGGGTCGTGCACCGGCAATGACCCGAAGTCGCGCGGATTCACCACCATCAGGTCGGCCTTCATGCCTTCGCTCAGCGAGCCTACGGAATCATCCATCAGCATACAGCGGGCCCCCATGACGGTGGCCATTTCAAGCACCTTGTCCGCCGTTACGGCACACGGGTCAAGGTGCCGTCCTTTATGAATCAGCGAAACAAGGTACATTTCACTCATCATGTCCATATGGTTGTTGCTGGGTGCCCCGTCCGTGCCTATGGAAACGGCCACGCCCTTGCGCAGCATTTCCGGCACCGGAGCAAAGCCCAGATACCGCATGGCGGCAGCGGCGTTGTGCGATGTTTTCACATCATGCAGCGCCAGCAGGTCCACTTCTTTTGCGGTAAGCCATACATGATGCACGGCCAGCAGATCGGGTCCCAGCGCGCCCAGCGCACCCAGATGTTCCACTGTCGAGGCACCGCGGGTCTGCCGGGCAAAACGGACTTCTTCCTGAATTTCGGCCACATGCATATGCACACCGGTCTGCAGGGTGTCTGCCATATCCTTGGTGGCCACAATCAGTTCATCGGAGCAGTTGAAAATGGTACGCAGGCCGAACCATACTCCGATACGGCCGCCGGCCTTGCCGTGCCAGCGGTCATACAATCCCTTCTGCTCTGCCAGCACCTCCTGTATGGGGCGCACCCACCCTTCAGGCAGCCCTTCGCCGCAGTCCATGCTTGAAATGCACAGACGGGCGCGCAGCCCCAGATTTTCCACAGCGCGGCCGGTGGCGTCCATATGCTGCCCGCCCGCCTCTGCAAACGTGGTCACGCCCGAGCGGATAAGTTCGCAACCGCAGGCAAGGGTCGAAAGGTACTGGTCTTCCTCTGTAAGTGCACTTTCAAAGGGCCATGTACGGTCGTGCAGCCAGGTAAGCAGATCCACGTCATCCGCAAGACCTCGCTCAAGCTGCTGCGATGTGTGCACATGCGTGTTAACCAGACCGGGCAGCACCATGCGCCCTGTCAGGTCCACCACCTCGTCCGCCTGATCCGCCTCTGCGGGGTCAACTGCCCCCACAGCGGCTATACGGTCGTCTCTGACCAGCACATCGCCGTTTTCAAAAACACGGCGTTCCGAATCCATGGAAAGAATAGTCGCATTGCGGAGAAGAATGGTACCCATGACGTTTCCTTGATTATTCTGCGTCCTTAGGCAGGATGAGATTGAGAACGACAGCGGAAACCGCGCCCACGGCGATGCCGGATTCCACAAGATAACGGACCAGCGCGGGCAGACGGTCACGCAGTTCGGCAGGCATGAAAACAGCGGCCAGCGTAAGCAGAATGGGCAGCCCCATAACCAGCATGTTACGTTCGGAAAGCGTGACGGTACGCACCACGCGGAAACCGTTCATGGCAATGACCACGCAGATGACGGCAAAAACACCGCTGATGACCGGTCCGGGAATACTGGCAATGACGTTCATCAGCTTGGGCACCATGCCCAGCACCAGCAGAATTCCTCCGCCCGCCATGATGGCCCAGCGGCTGGCAACGCCGGTAATGGCAATGATGCCCGCATTGGTGGAATAGCCTGTCACAGGCGTGCCGCCCAGCATGGCACCCAGAAAACAGCCCACACCTTCGCCGAAGGTTCCGCCGTTTATCCGTTCATCATCCAGACGCGAACCTGTCACCGCCTCCACGGCAAACCACGTTCCCGTGGTTTCCACCAGCACCACAAGGTATATGAACACCAGCGTCAGCGCGGCGGAGACGTCGATATGCGGAGTACCGTAGGGAAAGATAACAGGCAGCGCCAGCCACGGGGCGGCGGCCACGCTGTCAAAATTCACCATGCCGAAGGCGGCGGCGGTAAGGGTTCCTGCTGCCATGCTGAAAACAACAGACCCCATGCGCACCACCTGATTAAATCTGCCGGGACGCGAACCGGCAACAGTGAGCACCACCAGCACCGCAGCGGACACCAGCGCCACGACGGCATTATGCGCAGGATCGCCGAAATATCCGTAGCACCCCTTGAGTGCCACAGGCATAAGCGCAATGCCCACAATGACAATGACAGTGCCCCCCACAAGCGGCGGAATGAAAAAACGCACAATCCTGCTGAACACACGCAGCGGTTTGCCGAGCAACGTCATGACAAGCGCCCCCGGCAGCAGAGAACCGAACATGGCGCCCAGCCCCAGAGAATTGCCTATGGCGGCCAGCGCCCCGATGGGTACATAGGAAGGTCCCTGCATGACAGGCAGGCGGATGCCGAACCCCGCCTGGATAAGTGTGGCCAGCCCCGCAGCCACAAAGGTCATCTGAATGAAAGTTGCGGTTTCCGGCACGGAAAGCGAAAGCAGCCCGGCCATGACAAAAGGAGCGATATACACATCCATGGCAAGCACATGCTGCAGGCCCAGTGCAAACGCTTTCAGGGGGGAAACAGGCTCATCCACACCTACCGTAAGGTGCAGTTCGGTATTGCGGCTCATCAGCGGCCCTCCGTACTGATGCAAAAAAAGTTGAGTGTGACGCAGGGGGCTTTCGCTACTCTTTCACGCAGCGCATGTAAAGAGCGCATGCGCTGCAGCGGCTGCTGCCGCATAATTCTGCCGCACCATAGCCCGCATGCGCAGCCCGCACTTTCTGCAGCAAAGCAATAACACCGGCGGCACCCCCCGAGCATGCCCTGACGGTGGAGACACTGCCATTATCTTCTGCCGCCTGCGCGCACCGGCTGTCGGCATACTTCCGTTGCCCTTGTTCCCCGATTGCTGCTATGTGTACAATATACATACAGCAACGTCAGGAGCCGACCATGCCTTTCAGACTCTCCCCCGCCACCATCATACCGGTCCTGGTCACCGTTACGGCGGTTTTTCTTTTCATGCCGCAACGGGAAGAACCGGCAGGGGTCTTTCAGGGGTATGTGGAAGGCGAATATGTATATGTGGGCGCCGGTGCCGGAGGCAGGTTGGAACGCCTGCCCGTACGCCGCGGCGACCATGTGCTTGCCGGTGACGTGCTGTTTGCGCTGGAAGAAGGACAGGAAGGACCGGCCGTGCGCGAGGCTGAACATAACGTGCGCAACGCTCTGGAAAAACTTGAAGACCTGAAAAAAGGCCAGCGCCCCAGCGAACTGAGGGCCATTGAGGCCCGTCTGCGTCAGGCCGATGCCGCCCGCGAACTGGCCGGTGATGTGCTTACCCGCCGCGATGCACTGTTCAAGGAAGGCACCATTTCGCGCGAAGAACTGGACCGTGCCCGCACGCAGCTGGATGAGACAGCCGCAAAGGTGCGCCAGATACGGGCCGAACTGGCCACAGCCCGCATGGGAGGACGTGAAGACGCCATACGCGCAGCGCAGGCGCAGGCGCAGGCGGCACAGGCCCGTCTGCAGCAGGTGCGCTGGCAGCTGGACGAAAAAATCCAGCGCGCACCGGCTGCCGCTGTGGTGCACGACACACTGTACCGCACCGGTGAATGGGTACCCGCGGGCACACCGGTGGTCACGCTGCTGCCGCCGCAAAATATCAAGGTGCGCTTTTTTGTCCCGCAGCCGCTGGCCGGCCGCATCCGCACGGGCGACAAGGCCGTGGTGCATGTGGACGGCGGCGGAGCACCGGTCACCATGTGCGTCAGCTACATTGCAGACAATGCCGAATACACGCCACCGGTCATCTATTCCAGCAGGCAGCGGGCCAAACTGGTATTCATGATGGAAGCTTCGGCCTGTGCCGCGCCCGCCGCCGCAACACCGGACCGCACGCCGCAGCATCTGCCCGCCGTGCAGGACCATCCTGCCGCACTGCATCCCGGTCAGCCTGTGGATGTTCTGATTCCCTCGCTGCGTACCGGACCCGCGCAGTCTCAGGGCTCCGCTTCCGGACAGGAATAGCCCATGCAGACACCACCATTACAGGACAGCACGGCATCCGCCCCGCAACAGACGGCACCCGCAGGCGCAACAACCGCCCCCCCGCTGGTCATTGACGTTCGGGGCATCACCAAATCCTTCGGCCGCCGCACGGTGGTCAATCAGCTTGACCTGCAGGTGCGGCGCGGTGAAATTTTCGGGTTTCTCGGCCCCAACGGCTCCGGCAAAACCACTTTTATCCGCATGCTGTGCGGGCTGCTGCGTCCCGACAGCGGCAGCGGCACTTGTCTCGGGTTTGATGTGCTGCGCGAAGCTCACCGCATCAAGCCGCTGGTGGGATATATGACGCAGCGGTTCAGCCTGTACGAAGACCTGACAGTTACCGAAAATCTGACCTTCGCCGCCCGTATGTATCAGGTTGCCGACCCTGTACGCGCAGTGGAGTCCAGTCTGGACCGCATGGGACTGCGCCGGTTTGCCGGACAGCTTGCGGGGCAGCTTTCCGGCGGATGGAAACAGCGTGTGGCACTGGCCGCCGGCACCCTGCACAGTCCCCGTCTGCTGCTGCTGGACGAACCCACTGCGGGGGTGGACCCCGGTGCCCGCAGAGACTTCTGGGATCAGGTGCACATGCTGGCGGAAGAAGGCATCACTTCGCTGATAAGCACCCACTACATGGATGAAGCCGAGCGCTGTAACAGACTGGCATACATCGCATACGGCAACCTGCTGGCGCAGGGCACGGGCGAAGAGCTTATAGCGGCATCAGGACTGAACACATGGCGGGTCACCGCACAGGAACCGCACCACGCCGCACGGGCGCTGCGGGGCAGGCCCGGCGTCGAACAGGTGGCGGCCTTCGGCAATGCCCTGCATGTAAGCGGCAAAAACGCCGGACTGCTGCGTGAAACAATGATGCTTCTGGAATCAGAAGGGGCCGCATGCCGTCCTGTGGAAACAGGGCTGGAAGAGGTGTTCATCAGCCTCATGCAGTCACACAGCCCCGACGTCCGGCACACCGGCACGGAAAAGCCGGACCGCGGAAAAAACGGCAGACATATACCGCCGTACGGAGGGTCCGGCGCATGAACGGTCTGTCATTGCGGCGTTTTTTTGCCATTGTCGCCAAAGAATTCATCCAGATGCGGCGCGACCGCATGACACTGGGCATGATGCTGGGCATTCCGCTGCTGCAGCTGGTGCTGTTCGGCTTTGCCATAAACTCCGACCCGCGCAATCTGCCCACGGCCGTACTGGCCGCAGACAATTCGCCGTTTGCCCGGTCGGTTGTCAGCGCCATGCAGACCAGCACCTACTTCCGCATCACCCGGCATGCCGCATCACGTCAGGAATTACGTCACCTGCTCGATTCCGGTCAGGTGCAGTTTGCCCTGACCATTCCCGAAGACTTTTCACGCCGTCTGCTGCGCGGCGAAAAACCCGTTCTGCTGCTGGAGGCGGATGCCACTGATCCCATGGCTTCTGGCGGCGGAACAGGGGCCTTTGCCGAAATTGTCCGCAGAGCGCTGCAACGCGACCTGCAGGGGCCGACCGGCATTCCCCGGCAGGAACTGCCTGTGACCATCCGCATTCATGCCGACTACAACCCGGAAGCCGTCACCCAGTACAACATCGTCCCCGGACTCATGGGGGTTATTCTTACCCTTACTCTGGTGGTCATCACCGCCGTGGCCATCACCCGCGAACGGGAACGGGGCACCATGGAATACCTGCTTTCAACGCCGGTCAGTCCGCCCGAAGTCATTATCGGAAAAATACTGCCGTACATTCTTGTGGGCTACGTGCAGATGACACTTATCATCGCAGCCGCCCGATATGTGTTTGCAGTGCCCATAGCAGGCGACATCTGGCTGGTGTTTGCGCTGGCCCTGCCGTTCATCGGCGCAAACCTGAGCATGGGTGTCACCTTCTCCACTTTTGCCCGCAACCAGCTTCAGGCGGTGCAGCTCTCCATCTTTTTCTTCCTGCCCTCACTGCTGCTGTCGGGCTTCATGTTTCCGTTCCGCGGCATGCCGGAATGGGCACAGGCCATCGGTTCAGTTCTGCCGCTCACCCATTTTTTGCGCATCGTGCGCGGCATACTGCTTAAAGGCAACGGATTCGAGGCTTCATGGCCTTCGCTGTGGCCCATACTCGTCTTCTGGCTGGCTGCCGTGGTGCTGGCACTCAAAAGATACAGCAAAACACTGGACTGACCCGCTACACAGCCAGCCGGTACGCAGTGGCCGGTCCGGCTCCGCTTCTGGTCACCAGCCCCCGTTCGAACAGCCCCTGCAGGTCTCTGCCTGCCGTGCGGTCAGAAATATCATATGTGAACAAGGCCATGTATTCACGCCGTGTCATGCTCCGGTGCGTCCGCAGATGCTCCAGAGCCTTTATCTGACGCTCATTGAGCCCCTGCAGCCCTGCATCTTTCACACCTGCCGGCGCTACCTGCCCGCCCCGCACAGGACCGCGGGCAGGCGGCGCTTCCGGCATTGCCTGTCCTGCGGCGGAATACGGCTCATCGCCCTGCCCCCCCGCGGGAACGGAATCTCTTCCGGCATCGCGGCGCTCACCATCGGCCCCGTGGCCCTGCCCGGCGGCAAAAGGCCGCCACTGCGATGCCCCGGCGGCCGGCTCTCCAGCTCTGCCCACAGGGATATCCGCAGAATATATCAGCCCCTCGCGCGCGTTGACGGCGGCCTGCAGAATGCAGTTTTCCAGCTCACGCACATTGCCGGGCCATGAGTACTGCATCAGCGTCTGCATGGCTCCTTTGGTCAGTGCCAGATGCGGCAGCCCCAGCACTTCACGCGCACGGTCCAGAAAAAACGCCGTCAGTGCCGGAATGCTTTCCAGATGCTCACGCAGCGGGGGAGTGCGCAGCGAAAGCACCTTGATACGGTAGTAAAGGTCCTGCCGGAACCTGCCGGCGGCTATCTCCTCCTGCAGGTCAACGTTGGTGGCGCAGATAACCCGCACATCCACCGCATACTCCGCATCGGCTCCCAAAGGCCGTATCCGGCGGCTGGCGATGGCCCGCAGCAGCGCCTGCTGCACCTTGGAGGAAGCTGACTGGATTTCGTCCAGAAACAATGTGCCGCCGTGGGCATGCACAAACGCCCCGTCTCTGTCTGTCTCCGCCCCCGAATAAGCACCCTTGCGATGACCGAACAGCGCGTCCAGCAGCAGATTTTCATCCAGTGCGCCGCAATTTATGGGTACCAGCGGGCCGTTGCAGCGCCTGCTGGCTTTATGCACGGCTTCGGCTGTCAGCTGTTTGCCGGTTCCGGTTTCGCCTTCAATCAGAATATCGGCATCCACCTGTGCGGCCCTGCCTATGTCGGCCTTGAGCCGCCGGATGGACTCGCTGGAGCCTTTAAGCACCCCCAGCGCGGAATGTTCAAACTCCTGTGCCGGACTGAGTTCCTCTGCAAAGTCGACCTGTTGCAGATTGGCATAGTGTGTGAGCTTGCGTGTTTTTTCCTCTATCTCGGCAGCCTGCAACCCCATGGTCCGTATCATGGCATTGACGGCCCGTTGCAATGTCTGCACCTCGTAGCCCCTGAAAACCTCTTCCACCGGCTCGGGCGACGGCTGCAGAGCGGCAGATTCCACCCTGCGGGCAAGACGCAGCAGGGGGGCACCGCAAAAGCGCCCGACAAAATACAGCACCAGCGCGCTTACAGCCAGCACCGCCACGCCCACGGCACACAGAATGGCCGCCTGCCTGCTGCCCAGCACATGCGGCAGCAGACTGCGGTCAACACTGAAGGCCACCCCCCACACCTGCGGCGGGGCATCGTCGCTGATGCGGTACAGAACAGGTGCCCCCGCCTCCATCATGATGGTGGGAAAAAACAGCCCGTCCCCGTGCTCCCAGTGCTGGGTAAGTGAGGGTTCTTTTTTTCTGGCTCCGGCGATACCGCTCCAGAAGCTGCGGTATTCGTCGGACGGCAGAAACGCACCGGCCATGCCCGGCAGTCCCAGCGTGCCGCGCACATCCTGACGGGACTGCACCGGCTGGCAGGTTTTGTTCTGTTCGCTGGCAGATTCGTACAAAATCCATCCGCGGGGGTCGGCAAAATAGCTGAACCTCCTTGCGGGCCGCCGCTGAAAAGACTGCAGCGGCGAATCGTCGGACTGCAGGTATGTGAGAATCGTACCCAGATGATCGGCAGCCACCAGCAGCGAAAGAGCACCGCCCACCCCGCCGTCAGGCCCTTTCACCGGTGTGGAAAAACGGATAACGGGCATGCTGGTCAGCTCGCTTTCAAAAGGGCCCTGCACAAGTACCCGCGCAGGAACCACACGGGAAACTGCAACCTCGCCAACCCTTAATCCTTTAATATCTCTCGATAAAAAATCGTATCCGTCCGGACGTCCGCCTATCTCGCCAGAATCACGCCAGACACCGGAAGCATGCTCGCCACTGCGCACATAGTGCGCCCGGCGACCGTCGGCCAGCACCACAACCACTTCCACGGCGTTGCTTTCCACCAGTCCGCCCACTCTGTTCAGATAGCCGCCCAGCCCTTCATCAGTTGCGGCAAAGTCAGCCAGCAGCAGGGCATTATACCGTACTTTCTGCAGATAGCTGCTTATCTCGTACGAAACGGCCATGGTGCGCGTCTGTACTGCCCGTCCCAGAGCCATCTGCAGCGCATCGAACGAAAAATACAACGCAACGCCGCCCTGCAACCCCACCAGCAAAAGCAGCAGAGGTGCAGTGAATAACAGAAGAATCTGAGAGATAGGCTTTTTTTCCAGAAACATGGACAACCTCGCCGCCAGCAGGCCTTTCAGGACATACGTCGCAGAATATAAGAAGACACATCAAGCCATAGCACCTGCCGCATTCCGACTCAATATTTTTTATATTCTTAATAATCAGCATATTAGAAAAACACATCAGGCCACAGGCACACCCCGTGCACAAGCAGCTGCATTCACGGTCACAACAACGCTGAAAAACAAGTGGACACTGCCATGCAGAAAACCAACGCAATGGGACACAAACTGGCTATCTGGGTTTCGGCCTTTGTGCTGCTGTTCGTCTCTCTGACGCTGGCGCTGACCTACACGCTGGTATCCCACGGTCTGGAAGCGGCCTACGCCAGACGCTCCAGCCAGTACCTTTCCAGTATTGTCCGGCAGCACTCCATACAGATCGACAGCTTTCTGCGCGAACGCAGGGCCAACCTCGCCTTTCTGGGCAAGTCGCGCACCGTGGACGAACTGCGTTCGCACGGTCATCTGGAGTGGCTGCTATGGCGGCTTAACGGACAGTACGAAAATGCCTTTGAGGATCTGAGTCTTATCTCTCCGCAGGGAGAAGTGACCGCATACGCCGGACATGAGGGCCTGCTGGGCAGCAATGTATTTGAAGCCCGCTGGTTCCAGCGGGCCATAGCTAAGCCGTCCTATGTGGGCGACGTGGTTGCCATGCCGGACGGATCCCCCAAGCTGGTTGTCACGCTGCGGCTGGGCAGCGCCAAGGAACCGTGGCTTATCAGCGCCACTCTGCGCATGCAGCTGATGGCCGATCTGGTCCGCTCCGCCGCGCAGTTCACCGAAGGCGACGTGGCCGTCATCAACCGCGCGGGCGTGCCGCAAAGCGGCCTGAACGCAAGTCAGGAACAGGGCCGCCCCGTCAGCGCCATGGCCGACAAGCTTTTTGCCATGCATGCCGCATCGGGCAGTGCAGTCACCACCTACGAGCAAAACGGCGACCTGTATGTGTTTGCCGACCTGAATGAAGGCCGCTGGCTGCTTGTGTCGCGCACCCCCAATGCCGCCATACAACAGCCCTTTGCCGCTCCCAAAAAGCAGCTGCTCGACAAGCTGATACTGCTGGCGCTGCTGCTCATCGGCGGGGCAGCCATGTTTGTGCACTATGTGACCCGCCAGACCAGACGGCTGGCCGCAGAAAAGGATTCGCTGAACACACAGGTCATTGAAGCCAACAGGCTGGGCGCGCTGGGCGAACTGGCGGCGGGAGTGGCGCACGAAATCAACAACCCGCTGGCCATCATCCGCGAAGAAAGCGGCTGGATTGAAGACGTGCTGGATGACGGTTTTGATAATCCGGAAGCACTGGAAGGCGAAATCCGCCGCAGTGTCACGCAGATAAATACCCAGACCCTGCGATGCAGAGACATCACCCACAAGCTGCTTTCGTTTGCGCGCCGCAGTACCGGCCATGAAGCCTGTGTCGATGTAAACATGCTGCTGCAGGAAATAGTGGGCTTTGCCGAACAGCGCGCCCGCTACATCAACGTGACCACGCGCATGCGGCTGGACCCCGCCCTGCCCATGCTCTCCGCCAGCCCTTCAGAACTGCAGCAGGTGTTCATCAATCTGGTGAACAACGCGCTGGACGCCATGGAAGACCGCCGCGACGGCACCCTGACCGTCACCTCGCGCCTGCAGGGAAACACGGCTGTCATCACCGTAAGCGACACAGGCCAGGGCATACCCGACACCCTGCTGAACAAGATATTCGACCCGTTCTTCACCACCAAGTCGGTGGGAAAGGGCAACGGTCTCGGTCTTTCCATCTGCCACGGCCTTGTGACCCGTGCAGGCGGAGATATCCGGGTCCAGAGCGAACTGCATAAGGGAACCACCTTCACCGTCGAGCTGCCCGTCACCCCATGCTCGGCAGAACCAACAGGCAACGCAGACAGGAGTATCTCATGAACGTTTTACTGGTTGATGACGAAGTGGCCTTTGTGGAAGCCCTCGCACGGCGGCTGACCCGCAAGAACATGACCGTACACACTGTGCACAACGGACCGGAAGCCCTGGATTTTCTGCGGAAGAACCCTTCGGTGGACGCAGTGGTGCTGGACGTGGTGATGCCCGGGCCGGACGGGCTGAAGGTGCAGGAAATCATCCGCAAGGAGTTTCCTCTGGTGGAGGTCATCATGCTCAGCGGCAACTCCACAACGGCCATGGCCGTACAGGGGATGAAGCAGGGCGCCTTCGACTATCTTTCAAAGCCCTGTTCCACCGAAGAGCTTATCGAAAAGCTGCACGAAGCCAAACGCAGACGAGATACCTACTGCGAGGAACTGGCGGCGCTGAAGGCAGGCGACATAGTGCTGCGCAGAGGCGACTAACCCCGCAACGCAATATATCCTCCATACACCCTACTGCCCGCCATGATGCGCACCAGCCCGTCACGCGCATCATGAAGCCGGAGGCACCGCACGGAGCAAAGGCAATGCCCGCATACACCCCGAAGAGCAATCCCCGACACAGCCTGAAACCGTGCGGTGCCGACGGCACCGCGGAAAAAAAGACAATGCAACAGGATATGAAAATGCAGGAGCCGCACATGACAGCCAATGACAGTCCCCATGTTCTGCTGGTGGACGATGAACCCGCCTTCGGCGACGTACTGGCCCGCAGGCTGCGCCGTCGCAATATCCGGGTCACCCATGCGCTGGACGGCGACACAGCCCTGCGCATGCTGCTGAACAACGAGTTCAGTGCCGTGCTGCTCGACCTGAAAATGTCCGGCATCAGCGGGCTTGAAATTCTGAACGTGCTCAGCCGCATGGTGCCCGACGTGCCGGTCATCATGATTTCCGGCCATGCCGATCAGGAAACAGTGGCGCACTGTCTGGCCAACGGCGCCTGCCAGTACCTGCCCAAACCGTGCGATGCCGACGAAATCGTCTCCATAATAACCCGCATGCAAAAAAACTGACCAAGGTATCAATGAGGAGTTTCACATGGAAGCAACCTTCATGTCCCCGCAGGTGCTCGCCGTCACGGCAATTCTGATTCTGGCTCTGTACTTGCTCGTCACGGAAAAATGGCCCCTGCCGCTCACCGCTCTGGGCATCATCGTCGGTCTGTGTCTTGCCGAGGCGCTGGTAGGCGGCATCCTGTCCTTCAGCAATATTTTCGGTTCGTTCGGCAGCCGCGGTCCTCTGGCGGTGGCCATGCTGTTCATTGTCAGCCGGGGGCTCATACGCTCCGGGGCACTGTCATTCGTGGTCAATCTGGCCGCGCGGCTTACAGGCGGCAAACCGCTGCGGCTGATGATATTCATGGTCACCACGGTCATCACGCTGTCCGCATTCCTAAACAACACCCCCGTGGTCATTCTGTTCATCTCCATCATCCTCATGCTGTGCGAACGCTTCCGCCTCGTACCCTCCAAGTTCATGATCCCGCTGTCCTTCGCGTCCATTCTGGGCGGCACGTGTACGCTTATCGGTACTTCCACCAACATCATTCTTTCCGACATGATGGTGCTGAACAAGCAGGCCCCGCTGGGCATGTTCGAACTGTCCGTGGTAGGTGTGCCGCTGGCCATCATCGGCGGGCTGTTCCTTATATTTGTGGCTCCGCGGCTGCTGCCGGAACGCAAGTCGACATTCATCTCCAGCGGCGAACAGCAGGAAAACCTGTACCTTTCCGAAGTGGTGGTGCCCGAAGGCAGCCCGCTGGCGGGGGTGAAAATAAGCGAAGCCTCCTCTGTACTGGGCAGTTCGGGCAGTGTTGTGGAACAGAGCAGGCAGGGTGAAATGCTGTATCTGCCCGGCAGGGAGGATCAGATTATATACGCGGGCGACCTGCTTGTGGTCAGCAGCCCGCTGGATACTCTGACATCGCTGCTTGCCAGCCGCATCATCGTGCTGCGCCACGGCGGCGACCTGTTCCTTTCCGGTCCCAGCGACGCGCGCCCCATAGCGGAACTTATCGTACCGCCCGCATCACGGGTACGCGGCCGCAGGCTTTGGAACACCGCCCCCGGGCGCGACGAAAACATCACAGTTATCGGCGTACGCCACAAGGAAGGGCACTACGCATGGCAGAAGACCAGCCAGCTGCGACTGGCAGCCGGTGACACCCTGCTGGTACAGGGCACCCGCGCAGCCATGGACTCGCTGGCATCGGACGGCGATTTCATCATCATGGAAGAAGCCGGCCAGAAGATTCACTACTCCAACAAGGCTCCTCTGGCGCTGGGCCTGTTCCTTGCCATGGTTGTGGTTGCCTCTGTGGGCATCATGGGCATTCTGCCCGCGGCCACCATCGCGGCTTTCCTTATGATTCTCACACGCTGCGTCAACCTGAAGGAAAGCTTCCGTTCGCTGGACGGTGAAGTGCTGCTGCTCATCATCGCCACCATATCGCTGGGCAAGGCCCTTTCGCAGACAGGTGCCGCAGATGTTTACGCCCACGCCTTCCTTACCCCCTTTGAAGGCGTATCGGCGCGGTTCATCCTTCTGGCCGTGGTCACACTGACCGCGCTTATCACCAACTTTCTTTCCAACAACTCGGCTGCGGCGCTGCTTACACCCGTTGCCGTTTCCATAGGTATGGAGCTGGGAGTCGACCCCCGCGCGTTTCTTATAGGCATCGCTCTGGGTGCATCGGCATGTTATCTGACGCCCATCGGCTATCAGACCAACCTGCTGGTATACGCCCCCGGCGGCTACAAGTTTTCGGACTTCATGCGCGTGGGGCTGCCCATGACCCTGCTGGTCATCGTGCTGGCCACTGTCATGATTCCCATGTTCTTCCCCTTTACGCCCCTGCAGTAGGAGGACCGAGCCATGATGATGCAGGATACGGTACATGCCATTGTTGTGGATGATCAGGAAAAGCTGGCGGAAGTGATGACCAAGCGCCTGAAAAAGCGCGGCATGGACGTGACTATGGTTACGTCGGGCGAAGCATGCCTGAAGGCACTGGCCGCCCGCCCCGACACCGATGTGGTGGTGCTGGATATCTCCATGCCCGGCATGAACGGTCTGGAAACGCTGGCCGTCATCAGAAAGCAATACCCGCTGGTGCAGACCATTCTGTACACCGGCAACCCGACCCCCGAAAACGGCATACAGGGTCAGGAACTGGGCGCCTTTTACTTTCTGACCAAGCCGGCACACATGGAAGAACTTGTGGACCTGCTGCACAGCGCCAAAGCGCGCAAGCAACGCAAGGCCGAACAGGTTTCCAGACTGGCACAGTCGGCCATGGAACAACCGCAGTAACGCGGCATACCTGTTCCCCTCCGGAACCCTCCGGACGGTCTGCCTCTCGTTGCGGGCCGTCCGGAACACCCCGGCGGCTGCCGGCAGCGTCTCTCCTGCGCCGGACTGTCTGCATCCCCGCAGCACTGCACAGGCAGTCCCGGAGCGGCGGCGGTCATGTTCACCCCTTCAGGCGCCTCCGCCCTCCCCGCCCGACGGCGGGGCATGGCAGCAGGCCGGAACATAACGGAGACCGGGAACAGTCCCATAACGGAGCGGCCCGCACCATACATATGGTGCGGGCCGCTTCTGCATGGACGGCAGAGCGCAGCCCCGCCGTCGGCATGCGCCGTCAGCATGCTACCGACGACGCGGTAAAAGCAGCGACGCAAGCACTCCGGCTGCCAGAGTGCCAATGACAATAAGCACGCTGACCTGCGGCGAAATATGAATGCCCGTATCACCCACGGCATGATTCCACGACTGGACAGTCATTTTTACCGCAATGAAAAACAGCAGGGCAACAACTGCTTTTTTCAGATGCACCAGATACTCGGTAAGCGCCGCGATGACAAAATACAGCGTGCGCAACCCGAGTATGGCAAAAATCATGGCCGCGTAAACCAGAAGCGGTTCTTCGGTAACCGATATGACCGCAGGTACTGAATCGAAAGCAAAGGCGAGGTCGGAAGCTTCCACCGCCACCAGACACAGAAAAGCCGGAGTGGCGTACCAAAGCCCCTTGCGGGTTATGGCTCCTGCACTCTGCGCTGCGGGTATTTCGCTGTCCTTCACAAAAAAACGCTCGCCGTGCAGGCGGGTGTAGACCGGCATCATCCGTCCTATCCAGTTCACGCTCCAGTGGTGGGTGTAGTCTTCTATCTCCATACCGGAGCTTTTGTCCCGCAGCATCTGGACACCGCTCCACGCCACAAAGGCGGCAAAAAGAAAGCCCACCCACGGTGCAGCATAAAAAAGTCCGGTACCGATAACCACAAACACCGCTCTGAAAGCCAGCGCTCCCATGATACCCCAGTACAGAATCCGGTGCTGCAGGTGTGAACTGATGCCGAAACTGGAAAAGATGGCAATAAAGACCACAAGATTATCCACGGAAAGACTTTTTTCCAGCAGATAGCCCGCCAGATACATGTCCGCCCAGTGCCTGTCAAAGCGCACCCAGAGATATACATAGAATAACAGTGCTATGATAATCCAGAAAGCACACCACTTCGATGCATTCCCTATGGATATTTCTCTGACATTTCTGTGTGACACAAGATCAAAATACACAGAAAGAGCTATGACACCAAAAAATACTATGATTACCTCAACAGGAAAACCAAAGTGTTCCATACCTTCTCCAAAAATATACCTTTTTATATATTTATGCATACCATGATGCAGGACAGAAGAAAGCAAAAATACGAACCATAAAATTTGTCAACACAAAAGATTCAAGACAATTATTTCCCGATTGCAAAGTGCATACTGCAGCACCACACCCTGCAATGTGCATATCCATTATGCACATTGCAGTGCATATTGTTGCACATGAACACACTCCATACAGCACAGACATGCAGTACCGCCTGGCAAAAAAGCGGCACAGCGTCTTCTGCATCCGGGCACCGCATCATCCGGCGGCGGCAACATTTTGCGGACACAACAAAAAAACGCCCCCCGCCGGAAACGGCAGGGGGCGCAGTCATTGCATTCTGACACTTACAGCTGAAGGGGTTCTCCGGCAAGAGGCGTAAGCACCACCTCTTTGTTTTCACCGAACCCGAGAGAAAACTTTCTGCCGTATTTGGTAAGAAAATCGTTTTCAGCAATAAACGGAACGCCGCCGATCTCAACGCGCGTGTCTTCGTCTTCATCTGCCTCGTCAATGCCCAGACCGAGCACTATCTTGGCGTGTCAGCCACCGCCAACCTGATACTCGCGCAGCCGCACGCAGCTGTCTTCATCTTCGTCCTCCAGCATGCCGCGGAGTTTTTCCAGCATTTCTTCAGGCACTGTCAGTTCAAACATATTGTCATCCTCTTGATTGTCTGATGTCAGACCATGACGGTCTCAAGCCCGTGCCGGGCAAAGCGCTGCAACACGGCGTCCAGCTGCTGCGGCGTGTACTGCGCAACAGCGGGAACAGGCTTGCCCAATGCCGCATATTTACTTTTGCCGAAGGCATGGCACGGCATCACTTCAATGGTTTTGCGACCGGATTCCGCAAAAAAGGCTGCCATGGCGGCTATATTGTCCTCGGAATCATTAAGCCCCGGCATCAGCGGCATTCTGATGCGCACCTCGGTGCCGGAACCGAGTGCGGCGCGCATGTTGCGCAAAATGACCGCATTATCTACGCCGGTCAGCGTTCTGTGCTCCTGCGGGTCCATGTGTTTGCAGTCAAACAACAGCAGGTCGGCCAGTTCAATGGTGCGGTCAAACCGCTCTTCGGGACAGTACCCGCAGGTATCCACAGTGACGTGGTAGCCGGCATTCTTTGCGGCTTCCAGCAGCTCCAGAAAAAAAGCACCGCCCGCTGTCGGTTCTCCGCCGCCGAAGGTCACGCCCCCGCCGGAGTTGAAATAAAACAGCTCATCCTTACGGACGATGTCCATGACCTCGGCCACGGTCATAAGCCTGCCCGTCATTTCCCGCGCATTGGCAGAACACACGGCGGCACACGCGCCGCAGTGCGTACACTGCTCAAGATCGCGGACAGATCTGCCGCCGGACATGCTGACCGCTCCGGCAGGACACACAGCGGCACAGGCCCCGCACCCCGTGCACAGCTCGTCAAAATACAGCATCTGCGGTGCGGTTTTCTGCGATTCGGGGTTACTGCACCACAGGCAACGCAGGGGACAGCCTTTCAGAAAAACCGTGGTGCGCAGCCCGGGGCCGTCATGCACGGACATCCGCTGGATATTGTAGATCATTCCTTGAGTCATGGTAGTTTCCGCCACTGTTTGCAAAGCCGGGCAAAGCACGCCGCAGCCGCATCGGAGTTGTAAAAAAAGGGGCCTGCAAGGGCAGGCCCCTTCCACATATCGTCCGCCTGTTTCAGACCGGCAGGCGTCAGGACCGGTATTCGGTTCGCTTGATGATTTCGTTCTGCACGCCCCTGTCCAGACGGGTGAAGTAGGCGCTGAAACCGGCCACACGCACAACCAGATCAGAATAATCCTGAGGTGTTTCCTGTGCGGCCTTAAGGGTTTCGGAGCTTACGCAGTTGAACTGGATATGAGAGCCGCCGAAGTCGCAGTATGTCTTGATCAGCGAGATCAGCGTACGCGCTCCCTGCGGGCCTTCCAGCACGGAAGGCGAGAACTTCACGTTGAAGTGGTTTGCCCCGTAACGCACGGTATCAATGGCTTCCGCCCCGGACTTGATAAGCGCGGTAATGCCTTCGTGGTCGGTGCCGGGCATGGCCGAAACACTGCCGTCTGTCAGCGCCACACCGGCCTTGCGCCCGTTGGGCAGTGCCCCCATAAGCGCGCCGAAGTAGTTGTGGTATGACAGCGAGTATGCATCCAGCGGGGTGCGGTAGCCGAAGCAGTCCGGCCCCTGCGCATGGTGAATGGCGTCCACGTCACGGTAGAACTGCTGCACAAACTCCTGTGTTTCTTCGTAATCATTGCCGTGCTTGGGAGCTTCGTAGCACATCTTGCGGATGTCTTCGTACCCTTCAAAGTTAGCCCTGATGGCTTCCAGCAACTGCTCCATGGTCAGCTTGCGGGTGTCGAACACCAGATGCTTGATGGCCAGCAGCGAGTTGGCCGCATCAATACCGGCCGTCATGATGGGGTTCACCTGCGGATAGCGGGTACCGCCGGCTTCTTCGCACATGCCCTTTTCAATGCAGCCGTCGTACATGGCCGACCGGAAGATGCTGGGCACAACCTGCAGACGGGCCATCTGACTGAGGTCGGAATGCTTGCGTGAAATGCTGAACAGGTTATCGAGCTGTTTTTTCACCGCGTCGTACATTTCGTCGAACGTTGCGAACGAGCAGGGGTCGCCGGTTTCCACGCCCACTTTCTTTCTGGTCACGGGGCAGGTGCCGTTGTTCAGCATCAGTTCAACAACCTTGGCAAGGCAGGGCTGGTCTTCCTGTGTGATAAAGCTGCCCTTGCCGCACACGCCGGTGGACACGCAGCCGTAGTTGCCGCAGTTACGGGCATCTTCCAGCGTAATGCCGTCCTTGTACTGGGCAAAACGGGCCAGAGTACGCTGCACCACGGCATTGTTGTTCAGAATCTGAGGTTGTCCGGAACCGCCGCGGATGCATTCCACAACTTTCTGCATGTACGAATCTTTAAGCTTGGGATGATACAGCAGGGTCAGCGTGGGCTGGATACTTTTCATCTGAATCTGGGTTTCCAGCAGCAGCTCTTCCAGCTCGGTGCTTGCGTCGTTGCCGTTGGCGTCCACGCCGCCTATGGTAATGCTCTGCCCGGTATGACCGGAAAGCGTAAGCGCGTAGGAATTACCCTGATATTCGCCCAGTTCAAGATGCTTGATCCACTGGAACTTAAGCAGCGTAAGCACCTGCTCACGGGTCAGGTTGCCTTCTTCAATGTCTTTTTTAAAGAAAGGATACATGTACTGGCCGTAACGTCCCGGCGAGCAGGCGCAGGCCATCTGTTCTATTTCGATGGCAAGGTGCGTGAACCAGAAAGACTGGATGGCCTCGCGGAAATTCCGTGCGGGGAACTCAGGCACGCGCCTGCAGATTTCCGCAATTTCCAGCAGCTCAGTCTTTGTCTTGGGGTCGGGCTCGCCGGCAGCGGTTTTCTCTGCCAGTTCGGCGTAGCGGTGCGCATGGGTGATGACCGCCTCAAGAGCCACTATCATGGCACGATACAGGTCGTGCTTTTCTTTGTTTTCAAGCGTGGTGGGGCATTTTTCAAAACGCTCGCGCACGTCATTGATAAGCCAGCGCAACCCTTTGTTAAGCACCATGGGGTAGTCGGCAATGCCCGAACCGCTGGCTACGGACACGTTTTCATAATACATGCCCGCCTTGGCGTAGGGTTTGGGATTGATCCCGTACTTTTCCTTGAACATTTTGTTGTTCAGATCGATGCAGGTACGGCCCTTCCACAGCTTATATGTCTTTTCCAGCAGTTCCTGCGTCTCGGCGGGAATTTTCATCTCGCCCAGAGAGGCCATCTTGGCCATCTGCATTTCTTCCTTGATCCAGGAAACGTTCCATTCGGGATAGGCATACACACCGGCACGGACGCCGGTAAGTGTGCCCACAATGGGGTTACCGTCGAGGAAGATTTTCTTTTTGGTCAGCACGCGCTCAAACAGCTTGGCGCGGATATAGTATACAGATTCGCCCTGAAACTCCTCGTACACCTCGTTCAGAAACTGCAGACGCTCGGGGTCCATTATCTGCGGCGCCGCCATCAGATAATCCTTCAGTTCCTTTACGCGGGTTTCGGCGGTGTCCCAGTTTATGCCATACCCCTTGGCAGATGCGGTCGGGGCAGTCGTTCCGTTTGCTCCGGAAATATCAAGCATGGCTATCTCCTGTTTCTAAAAAAATTTTGCTGTCGGCTTATGTGAGAATGCTGTGTCTTTGCGTGCTTGTTTTTTTGTCACCAGCAGAAGCCATGCCAACAGAGCAGGGAGTGGCACGGAGCCTGCCTGCGGGCGCATGGCCGCGTACCACGCTGTAATCCGGGGCAAAGAAGGACAAAGAAAAAATTACGGGTTGGAAAGTTTTTTTTATTTGCGAAAGATTTTTTTTCGATTTACATCCGCCCCGTCAGGTACTGCGCTGCTGAGCGGCAGCCGGCATCACCAGAAAGACAGAGGTTGTGAATTTTGTATTTTACACGGGAATCATTTTTTGATGTCTGCCGGCAGGCCGTCATGACCCCTGCCATGACAGCCATCTGGGACGATCTGGGCATAGGGGTAGCCGTGGTGGATGCCAACGGCATCTGCGAATACATGAACCCCATCCAGCGGCGGGTGGACGGATTCGGCAGAATAAACGTGGCAGGGCAGCACATCACTTCGCTGTATGTTCCCCACGAACTGGAGTGCATTCCCACCATCGAATGTCTGCGCACCGGTGAACCCATTCTGAAAAAATCCTATTTTTACAAAACCACTAAAAACTATCTGGCGGGCACCGTTTCCGACTTCTTTCCGTTGTTCAGAAAAGGTCAGAAAGACGGCGTGATAGCTTTTACACTGTGGACGGGTTCCAGACCCATAGTGGAACAGACAGCCCGCCGCGCCGCACAGGCCCGCCCGGCAAAGACTCCGGCCTATTATACGTTTGACAGCATTGCCGGGCAGCACGAGGCCCTGCGCGAAGTACTGGCCGAGGCCCGCGCCGCCGCCGGTTCATCCTCGCACGTCATGATCTGGGGAGAAAGCGGCACAGGCAAAGAGGTGTTCGCACAGGCCATACACTCCGCCAGCAGCCGCAGCGGTCAGCCGCTGGTGGCCGAAAACTGCGCCGCCATTCCCGAAAACCTGCTGGAAGCCATTCTTTTCGGCACTGAAAAAGGAGCTTATACAGACGCTCCGCAAAAAGCCGGACTGCTGGAAGAAGCCAACGGCGGCACGCTGATACTGGACGAACTGAACTCCATGCCACCGGGGCTGCAGGCAAAACTGCTGCGTGTACTGCAGGAAAAACGGGTACGCCGCCTGGGGTCGCACAAAGAAATTCCCGTGGATGTGCGGGTAATCAGCATCCTGAACGAAGCACCTCTGAACGCCGTGGGGCAGGGCGTGCTGCGCAGCGACCTTTTTTACAGACTTGCCGTCATCGGTCTGGCCATTCCGCCGCTGCGCGAGCGTAAAAGCGACATTGCCATGCTTGCGCGGCTCTTTATGGACAATGCCGCGCGCCACCAGCAAAGGCCGCCTGTGGAACTGGATTCCAAGGTTCTGGATATGTTCATGGCGTACGACTGGCCCGGCAACGTACGCGAGCTGCTGCATGTCATCGAAGGCAGCATCGCACTGCTGGGCGACAGAACAACCATCGATGCAGAGCGCCTGCCACGGCATTTCAGAGAGGCATACGCGGGCCGCGACACCTTCCGTCCCGTCTCCCACCCTGCCCAGCCGGAACAGACACTGCCCCTGTCAGCAGGGCAGCCTGCGTTTTATGACTATCGCGACATCAGAAAAACAAGCGTGGTTCCGCTGAAGTCGTGCGTGCAGCAATACGAAGCCGAATGCATCCGTAACGTGCTCAGGGTAACCGGCGGCAATGTGGCCAAGGCGGCGCGCATAATGCAGATAACCGGCGCGGGGCTGCGGTATAAAATCCAGCAGCTGGGTATCGAGGACGAATACCTGGCCTGATGTGCAAAAAAAAGCGGCAGCAGTCACCGGACTGCTGCCGCTTTGCATCCGGCGGTCATAACAGCGAACGCACCAGACAGACTATCCCCGCAAGGGTGATTATGCACAACAGCACACGCCGGAAAACCGCCTGATTGATAAAGCGGACCACAGGAAACGAACAGAGAGTTCCCAGAATGGTGGCGGGAATGCCGTAAGCCGCGTAGCCGAGAACGATATCGGTATACAGCCCGGCAGATGCCTGCAGGATGCATGTCATGGACGCGCGGATAACAAAAAACACGCCCAGAGTGCCCAGAAACACCCGCGGACTCCAGCCTGCGTACAGGCCGTACGCACCCACAGGGGGGCCGTCGAACGAAATGGCCGTGCCCAGCAGGCCCGCGCCGAAACCTGCCGCGCCGCCCCGCGTCCACGATTCGCCGCCGGCCTGTGTAATTCTGCTGTGCTGCTGCCAGTAGACATAAAACAACAGCAGCGCACCGACAGCCCCCTGCAGCACGGAACCGGTGACAACCTGCAGAATAAACAGCCCCGCCAGTGCCCCCGGCACAGAACCGGCAATCATGGGAAGCAGCGCCGGAAAACGGCAGTGCCGGAAATGCATGGCCGCTATACATGAATCCATGACAAGATTGAGTATGCAGCTAAGCGGAATAACTTCTTGTATGGGGATAAAGAGGGCAACAACAGGCACAGATACCATGGCGCCGCCTATACCGCTGACACCGGAAACAAAGCCTCCTATCAGCCACATGCCGAAAACAAGCAGATGTTCGAAATCAGGCATGGTGGTCTCCTGCGATACCGCGGTGGCTGCGGTTTGCCAGTTCGGCTTCGCATTGCGCAAGCGACGCATATCCCAGTTTGTGCATCAGCAGTTCATAACGGTCGCGGGTAAGATTGCGCAGCCCGCGCAACGCCTCCTGCACACACGCGGCATACGCATGCAATGCCGCGCCGGAATACGTCTGCAGCTCGCAGCCGAGATACAGGCAGAAACCTGCGTGCCCTTCCGGCTGCACCACGCGGGGAAACTGCGCAGCCACTTCCCTGCGCCATGCGCTTTCTGCCTGCACTATCTCCGCAATGACCGGATCGTTGTTGCGACGGGGAATCAGTCCCTCCATAAGCGCATATTTTTCCGTCATCAGGTTGCGCCCCTGACGGCGTGCCTGTTCAAGATCGTGCAGATACCGCTGCAGAAAAGTGTCGGAAAGCACGCCGTGGGTGATTTCCCGCATGATGCGGAACGACTCCGGTCTTTCCTGACACGGCGATGTGCCGCCGCGGTTCTGCACTTCAAGAAACATGGCCAGTTCGAGACTGATAATCAGGTCGAGAAGAGTGTCGCGCGTTGTGTTCATCTGGATGCCTTTTTCAGAATGATAAATTGTAGCCGGCCTTCTGCCGCTCATGAGGCACAGCGTTCTACGCCTTTTGCGCACAGTGTCAAAGCGACTCGCGCAGAATATGCCCCCCGTAACCCGTGCCCCCATCCATGCGGAAGAGCAGCAAAAGAAAAAAGGAACATGATCGGGCCGGTGCAAAGCAGATGCCGTGCCCTCCGGCCGTCTCCTGCAAAGCCTGCAGACAGCGCGGTGAATACAACATGCTGTTTTACAAGAAATAAAGAAAAAGCAGAAAGAACAGACAAGCGGGTGCCACACAACACCATGGCAGATGGCCGGGAAAAAAATCTTTCGGCATATAGAGTTTTTTACTGAAAAATAAAAAAATTATTCACCATACAAATAGCAGAAAATAGCAAAACACAAAAAAACTTCATGTTTTCGAATGAATACAACAATCGTGAAGAAATTCACGTATTGGCACCCGAATTGCTTTTCTCCTGTATCCCCGCCTGTTGCTGTCGGCCGGGGAAGAGAATGCAGTGGCTTGGTTCGCCCCCGGGTGTTTGTTGTGTGATGGAGTGCCGTTCAGGTGCCGGATGGAGTGCTGTATTTGCGCTGTTATCAAGCGCCGCTTCTGCGCGGCGCCGATACGGAAAGGCGTTGCCGGGGTACCTTTCCGGAGCTGCAAGTACCTGCCATGAATCAAAAACATGAAGAGATATAATCATGTCACAAGAACAAATCGAACTGACCAAATCGTTTTCTCCGGCCCAGATATGGGCGCTGGCCCTCGGGTCAATCGTCGGCTGGGGATGCTTTGTGCTGCCGGGCGACATGTTTCTGCCCGAGGCGGGCATTCTGGGCACGCTGGCCGGCTTTATGGTCGGGGCATTTCTTATCTGCTTTGTGGCCGTCTGCTACAGCTACATGATTAAATACGCTCCTGTCGCAGGCGGAGCGTTTGCCTATGCCTATGTGGGATTCGGCCCCACAGCGGCGTTCATCTGCGGCTGGGCGCTGGTTCTGGGGTACATTGCCATCATAGGAATCGACGTGGCCGCTCTGGCGCTGATTTTCAGATTCCTCTTTCCGGGCGTGTTTGAGTTCGGCAGGTTATACAGCATTGCCGGATGGGATGTGTACACCGGCGAAGTGGTGCTGATGACCGGGGCAACCCTTCTTTTCGGCTGGCTCAACTACCGCGGCACCACCTTTGCCGGTCAGTTTCAGGTTGTGCTCACCTTTATGCTCACCGCCGGTATCATTTCGCTTTTTGCCGGTTCCGCATCCATGGAAAGTGCCGCAATGGGCAACCTGCTGCCGCTCTTTTCCGAGCACCGCACTCCTCTTGCCTGCGTGCTGATCATTTTCGCCATCTCGCCGTTTCTTTTTGTCGGTTTCGACACCGTTCCGCAGGCGGCCGAAGAATTTTCATTTGACCCAGCGCGCGCCCGCAATATCATGATCATAGCGATCATATGCGGCGTCATTCTGTATTCTCTGGTAACCCTGGCCGTGGCTGTGGCCATTCCCTACCCTGAAATGCTTGCCCGGATGGATGCCATGCGCAACGCAGGAGGCACAGCGTGGGCAACCGGCGAAGTAGCCAGCATGGCCTTTGGCAAGATGGGTGCCGTGGTGCTGGCATGCGCCGTGATGGGCGCCGTATGCACCGGCATCAACGGGTTTTACATCGCCACATCCCGTCTGCTGCTCAGCATGTCGCGCGGGCGCATCCTGCCGGCCTGGTTCGGCGCCATTCACCCTGTATACCGTACCCCGTACAAAGCCATTCTGTTCACCATCGCCGTGGTACTGCTCACGCCTTTTGCCGGCCGCTCGGTTGTGGTGTGGATTGTGGACATGAGCTCGGTAGGCACCGGCATAGGATACCTTTTCACCTGTCTTGCCGCTCGCAGAGTGCTTTCCGGCGGACAGGCCGCCGATGGCTATGCCATGAAAATATTCTGCTGCGGCATGGGTACGCTGGCAGCAGTCATGTCCATAGGTCTGCTGCTGGTACCCGGCTCTCCTGCATACATCAGCGAAGCAGCCCGCTGGTGCCTTGTGGCCTGGGTGGCCATGGGCGTATTCTTCTACTTCACCAACAGAAAAGAATGGGCCAGACTGCCGGAACCCGATATCCGCGAAAGCGTGCTGGGCAGCCGTACCATTCCCGTGTTTTTCAAAGCCCGCGGCACCGCTGCCGCCCCGCTGAAAGGCACAACGGAACAGCAAGAGTCCGCATAGACCACCTGCCCCGTAAAAAAAACAACCCCCTGTCCGCACCGGTGCGGACAGGGGGTTGTTCCGGTATCCCGTAAGGGCAATGACTTCCGTCCTTACCGCCCGCACCGTCAAAGCCTGCAAGCACGGCGCGCCTTGAGCCTGCACGGTCACCGGCAGGCCCGCAGACGGGCTATCCTTGCAGCACCGATGCATAGACGGCTGCGGTTCCGGACACCATAGCATCCCGCGAGAAAGCATCTTTTGCCCGTATAAACGCCTTGTACCCCATAGCGTTACGGAGACCGGAAGAACCCGCCAGCCGGGCTATGAACTCTGCCGCTTCGGCAGGCTGTTGCAGGTCGTAAAGAAAACCTGTTTCCTCATGGCGCACGGCATCCGCATTACCCACAACATTGGTGGCCACCACAGGAACCCCTTCTGACATGGCTTCCAGCACGGCCAGCGGCAAGCCCTCCCAGCGTGAGGTTGACAGGTAGCAGCCTGCCCTTCCTCCATGGCCCGCAAGCTCACCCCTGAGAAATGCTCTTGGAGCCGGTGTATTGCCTGCAAAATGAAACATATGCCCTACTCCGGCAGCAACAGCGGCATTTCTGACCTCCGCTTCGTTACCGCCCGTCCCCAAAATTACAAACCGGCACCGGTCAGAACAACTATGTTCACGCAATGCGAGTGCTACCGGTATAAGCATTTCGGAATTTTTTGCATAATCAAAACGTGACATATGTATAATGGAAAAAAGGCCGGCTTCGTCAATGCCGGCAGGCTGTTCGGGAATGGCCACTCCGTTTGGAACAATATGACAGCGCTGCCTGCTGGCAAACCCTTTCGCAAGCGCCACTTCGGCCTCACCGGCTGAAACGCAGATAAAAGCATCTGTAGCTCTGCGGAGAATTGTTTCCAGCAGCCTGTAACAGGCAGAGGCTGCAAAGCCATACTGAATATGGATTCCATGAAAAGTATGTACGCTTTTGCAGCCGGTCAGCAGCGCAGCGATGCGCCCGTAAAGGCCGGCCCCCTTGCCGTGCGAGTGAACAATATGGATACGGTTGTCACGAATAAATGAAATCACCGCACGCAGGGCGCCGAAGGACACCTTTCTGTGGGGGACATGCACGATATGATCAATACCGACAACACGCTGATATCGTACGATGTACGGAGGTTCATCAGGAGAAGCTATAAAACTGTGTACATGGGCAGGGAGTCCCTGCACCAACTGATAAAGATGTTCGGGTCCGCCGCCCTGCCGGGCGGAAAGAGTGATATGAAGCACATTTACTCTGCCGTTATGACCGGTCATGGATGCCACTCCCTTGTCCAGCCCCTGCGATATCTCCGGATTGGAACAGGGCATTGCGTTTACGGCCGGTGCCGGAAGACATTCACAGCTTTTCTGCACAAAGCCGCCGCCGGTGCAGGCAGCAGTACCACAGCGCAATCCGCGGCAAGGCCTTTCCATGCGCCTGCATGCTTCAGGCACCACACATTTTTCAGCCGGGCCAGCACGGCATAAAACCGCTGGCTGCGCCTTCTGACCTGCGAAATCATCTGCCCGTGAATTCTGCGGCGTGCAAGCGTATCCGGCAGATTGTCCCCTCTTCCTGAACCGAGCAGCTTCAGCCAGAGCGCGTAATCCTGAGCCGTCTTAAAGCGCAGGTCATATCCCCCCGCCGCACAGGCATGTTTTCTGCGGAACATAACCGAGCTGTGGAAAAACGGGTTGAACCGGCATACAGCCTGACGGATATTCTGCCAGCCTGAAATCAAAGCAACATCTTGCGGACCTGCAAATTCACCGGCCCCGTCAACGCAATCATAGGCTGTACCCAGCATTACCAGTGAGGAATCTGCACACATTACTGCATACTGCTTCTCCAGCTTCTCAGGCAGCCACAGGTCGTCTGCATCAATTCTGGCCACCAGAGGAGCTTTTGCATAGGACAAGGCTATATTCAATGCTCTGGTCAGCCCGCCCTTTGCGGCAAGAGTAACCACCCTGACACGCTTGTCGCGTGCCGCATACGCACGCAATATGCGCGGCGTATCATCCGTGGAACCGTCGTCTGCAATGATCAGCTCAAAATCGGAAAAAGTCTGTTGAAGAACAGAATCGACAGCGGCGGATACAAAGGGCTGGCCGTTATGAACGCAAAGCAACACACTGACACGCGGTGTCTGCCCTGAAAAGGTATCGTCCGGCAGACCGGCAACAGGCACCCCCAGCGCCAGACGCTTTAACAGCTGCAGTTCGCTTTCTGCCACGGCCTGCAGACTGTAGCGGTCCATAACCGTTTTACGGGCGGCTGCAGCCATTCTTTCGCGATCATCGGGCGACAATGCCATAGCCCGGCGCAATGCGTCAGCAAGAGACGCCGCATCGCTTCCGGAAGCGACAATGCCGTTGCGGCCATCTGCAATAACCTCTGAACTGCCCTCAACAGGCGTAACGATACATATACAACCGCAGGACATCGCCTCCAGCAGCGCCTTGGGCAGCCCCTCGTACAGAGAAGGCAAAACAAAAAAACGGGCATGGCGCAAAGCCTCAGCCAGCACGTTCTGGCTGACGACCCCGTGAAAAACCACATCGGCGCCTGCTGTGCGGGCGCACCCCTCAAGCTGTGCCAGCAAAGCCCCCCCGCCGTAGACATCCAGCCCTGCGCCCGTTTCTGCAACGGCCCCGATCAGCGCTTCAACGTTCTTCTGTGCGTTCAGACGGCCGGCAAACAACATACGGCAACATGTTTTGCGCGCAGGAACAAACCTGCCTGTATCAACATAGTTGGGAATACAGAAAGCCCGCCGGACCGCATAATTTGAGACAATATGATCATAATCAGCATAAGAGGTCACAGAAGCCGCATCTGCAAAGCGATACACAATCGCTTCGACAACACAGTAAAAAATGTGCTGTACAGAGCGCGCACCTTTTTCTCTTTTTCTGAAAAGCGACGCAGTATACCCTGTGCGTGCAAAAAAACGCTTGCCGAACAACATCTTGGCCAGCAAGGGAGTCCATGCGCCGTCCATCTGGTTAGACTTCACCACTGCGACGTGGCGTATGATGCGGCGGCAGAAGACGGGCGCGGCCAAAGAATACACGGCACGCCCGAGTGCAGAGGCGAACAGGGCAGGCATAGGCAGCACTGTAAGATTTTCGGGCAGCCTGCCCGCACGCTGCAGTCCGGCCGCCAGTTCTCCATCATCTTTGCCGTATGTGATCCAATAAATATGCTCAATATCTTCTGAATCAAGCAGTCTGGCATATACCGCAGTTTCTCTATCCAGCAATCCGGAAGAATTCCAATCAGCAAGTGAAATGCCGCGGGAGAAAAAAAGAGCCAGCTTCATAAGATCCTACAATATTTTCTTGAAACAGAAAAAACAGTCTCAGCGGCCCGAGACTTTATGACGCAATCCGGCTTTTACTACCCGCAGCAGAAAAAAAGCCTTTCTTTTTTTCCGGCTCCAAAAACCACCGCAATCTGCAACTGTGACCGATTGCATGAAGTTACGGTAGCGCTCGACAACTTCCCCGAAAGAAAGACAGCAAATTCCGCTGCGGTACCTGTGGTAATGGCTCCTCAAGGTATCAAACATCTGAGGGAGCTGCGCGTCATCATCGAAAAGCAGCCCTCCGTTTCCAACCAGCTCAGGGTTTGATGAACCATTAAAGGCAACGACCGGCAACCTGCAATGCAGCGCCTCCAGCAGCGCGTTGGAACAGCATTCCACCTTGGAAGGGAAAAAGAATGCATGATGCCCGCGCAGCGCCTGCGGAACGTCTTCATGCGGGACAGGCGGATGCACCTTTATATTTTTCAGTTTGCCGGGCAGCCGCCCATAAAAATTAATTTCGTACCGTGAAAAATCGAGAGTGCCATCAAGCCGTTCCAGCGAGGCAAAGCCTTTATTCACATTACGTGACCAGCTGCTGCAAAAAACACGAAACGGTGTTTCACCGGACAACGGAAGAGCGTTTCCGGGAAAAAACAAGTCCGGATCAGGGGCGTTGTGGATAATTTCGTACTGCTCCGGCGGTGCAAGCCCAAGCTCCATATTGCGCCGGTAGCTCCACGCTGACTGGAAAATAACGCCGTCAGCATATAACTCATCCAGCGCGTTTGCCGAAAAATGTCTCGGATCGGTGGGGGTGTTATAGTCCACTATGGGGCCATCGATTCTGTGCACCAGCGGGATGCCCGGAAACTTTTCTTTAAGCCGTATGACCCGCCGGTAATCATGATGGCTGTTGCACAAAAAGACTGTCGCATCTTCCGGCCTTGAGGCAATCTGCCCCGAACGCGCCAGAGCACGATAAAGCGCATTCAGAAACTTCATGCCGCCACCGCCGTGCTGCTCCATTGCCGGCACGGCAAAATAAACCCTTATCATACCGGATGCTCTTTTCTGGCAACAATCAATGTGCCGGTAGTAAAATCTGCAAGCTGCGGCAACATCTTTGCAACCGGTCCGTCCAGCCGGACACACAACGTGTCCCCCCGTGCATCACCATCTCGCAGCTATAAAAGGATAACGCCGCGTCGTTGCCGATAATCCGTACTCTTTTCTTTACTCTGACCTCTCCCTCGCACGAAGTTTTTGGGACTACGTGCAGTGCTGCAAATTCCACGATTTCCGGTAAAAAGGCATTACCCGGCAGAACAAAAAAAATCACCGACATTCCAGGCCATTGCTGAAAAATATCCTTTGATCGCACTATATCTTGTTTGCAATGTTCCAGAGGCCGCATGACTGTGAACTCCCGGAGATTGGGCGATTAGTGTAAAATTTTTTGTGATGTTCTGCGCCTGCAGGTAGCTGCGCCGATAATCCCGGAAGTACCGTGTTCTGAAAATTTACATAGCGCAACGGGAAGCACCACATTGTGATGCAATAAGCTCTCTTGCGGTCTGAATCCAGAGCTGGCGCTCACGCAACCCGACAAAACGCCGCAAGGCAGGAGCCACAACAGGGACGGAAAGAACTTTAAAATACTTTGCCGCCCCAACGGTGCTCCCCCTCCCGAAGTGGGATGCAATCAAAGCATCATTGTGCCAGTATTCGGTACAGACAACGCGATTGAAAGCCCCTCCCTTCCAGTCGCGCGTAGACCGAGGAGAGAACACCTTGGCAGTCAATCGAGCTTCACGAAATTTATGACGTATTTCCCAACCTGTATCATAACCGACTGTCTCTTTACCTTCGATCGGTACAAATTTGCAGTTCAGTTCTCTTAATGTATCAGTCTTATACATAGTAGCATACATCAGCGGGAAATCTATATATCTATATGGAGCGCTAAAAGCATGCGGCGTACCAACGGCATGGCAGTCGCCATTTAGCTCATCTATCATTGTAAAGCCCCTGAATTGTTGGACGCTGTTTTGCACAAAATTCACGCCGCCTCCGCCAGGGGCATGTATCCGGCACGAACCTTGGCCGGAGTGGCATAGCCATGTCGCTGAAGCAGCCAATGCTGGTTGAACCGTTCTTTGAACTCAAGCAGCGCTTGGCGGAGCTCCTCGACGGTATCGAAGGTTCGCACCCACAGCAGCTGCTCCTTCAAGGTTCGGATAAACCGCTCAGCCACGCCGTTGCCCTCTGGTGCCCGAACGAAGCTGGGACTCGATTCAATGCCGAGAAACCGAAGCTCCTGCTGGAAGGCATGACTCATGTACTGCGCACCATGGTCGTGACGCAGCACCAAGCCCTTGGCAATGCCTCCTGCCAAAGGACCATAGAGATCCCGAACGCCTTGGTGGATCGGCTCCAAGGCCTCGAAACGTGTGCCAGGACGCGCGGCATGGATGCCGACCACATCACCCACAAAGTGATCTACAGCCACAAAAACTGTCGCCGTTCCCTCTCGACGGGTATGGATCTGAGTGGCATCGGTGCCCCACATCCGGTTAGGGCCATCGGGGATGATTGAACCGTCGTGCGCTCTGGGACCTCGGTCGGAACCCATCCTGTGTGGCGCCTGCAGGCCGTGCTGACGCATCAGGCGCCGAACCCGCTCCTTTGAAACCGGGATGCCATGGTGCCTCAGCCGTGCCCATACCTTGCGATAGCCCTCGCCCCGAAACCCCAAGGACTCAGCATCGGCCAGCATCTCGCGAACCTTCTCTAGCAGGACATCGTCAGCAACCATGGGCCGGCGTCCCCGACGGTGGAACTTGGCTGGCTGCTGCGCGCGTACCCGGCGCGCATAGTCGGTGGAGCGGGGTACTCCCCACAACCGGCACACCCGGGCCCTGCCATACGTACGCCGTGCGGAGACCGAGCAGGCCCTGCTCACAGATTCGATCTCCGCTTGGGAAAAGGGAGCTCGCCCTCATGCCGGGCAATCCGCATCTCCAGCAGCTCCTTGTCCATCATCAGCTCTCCCACCAGGCGCTTGGCTCGCCTGAGCTCTTTCTCCAGCGCATTGACTTTCGGGTCATCCGTACGTCGCTTCAAAGCCGCCATACCGCCTTCAAGGAACTCCTCTCGCCACCGGGACAACACCGATGCCGGCTGCCCTGTCTCCCGGCTCAGCGTATCCAGGCCTTCACCTCGCAGAAGCCTCAAAACCACTTCCTGCTTACGCTTTGCCGACCAACGTTTCACCGACTTCTCACTCATGGACACCTCCTGTCACTCTCTCTGCAACCAAATGTGTGTCCAATTTATTCGAGGGGCAACCCATCATAATTTTGTCCCATCCATACTGCAAAAAACACGCATCTGCATCCATGACTGTCACATATGGCGTCCTGACATATGGCAGCATGGCATCAAGAGCTCCTCCGTGTGCAAGACTCGGCGTCATAGTCTGCTTGCGTGGCAGCACAAGCGTATTGTCATACAGGGAACACATCCGCATTAATCTGGCGACATCAGAGGGGTGCGAACCGTTATCCGTTATGATGATTTCACCGGTGCACTCTGAAAGTCTGGCAACACATTCCAGAATAAGCGAGACAAAACGCGAAGAGTTATAATTAACGACGATTACTGTATTCATTTCTTAAAATATGCTGTCATTCTACTGGTTAAACCCATCCGGGCGGCTATAAAGACTGCCGGTTTGATCAGCAGTTTGCGGACCAGACGGGCATGCACTAGTTTAGAAAGATACACATTTTTCTTATATTCAAAGGGAGCCACAAAGTCGCGATCGACATGGTGGAAAACAATTTCCGTGCATTGAAGTCCGCTTTTTTCGCCCGCCATTCTAAGCGTTTGTGGTGTAAAATGCGACAAATGACATGGGGCATGCAGAGTATAGGCGAATTGCGCATGCAATTTACTCTCAAAACCGGCAAAGTTTGGAACACTGACAATCAGCACACCGTCATTCTTTAACAAAGCCGAAGCTTTCTGCAGCACTTTGACAGGGGTATGGCAATGCTCCAAAGACATATTCAACGTAATCACATCAAAAAAGGAATCCTGCCACGGAGCTGTTGCAATAGTCCCGTTATGAACATTACCTGTACCACAGACCTGCATAGCCACCTCGGCGGCAGCGGCGTGCGGTTCAATACCATATACACTCCAGCCGTATGCCGCCATTTTTGACAGGTACCGTCCATACGAACAACCGACGTCGAGCAGACGTCCACCGGAGACAAAAGGAGGTATCCCGGTAATTTTAGCCCGCAGAGCACAATACGGCCGCAAAACCTTGCTTAAAAACGGCCTGTCACCGCCTGTTGATGGATAGCCGAGAACGTCAGCGAGGTAGCTCTCAAAAAGAATATCCATAGGACCGGGGTCCTGCGGCGCGGCAGGGCTGAAATATCCTGCCGAATCAGGATAGAAGTGCCCGATTGTATCTTCCGTAGGGCGTGGATTTGTATAGACAAAACCACAACTCCGGCACCGGACAACTGCAAAGTCACCAGCCAGCCCGTTGTAATGATCGTGAACATGGCTGTACACCGTGCTGCTGTCCGCTTCACCACAAAGCGGACATGGAACATCCTCAAGCATGTAGCCGGTCAGGCACTGAGGGCCGTGTGTCGTTTTCGTCTGCAATGGCTTTCCTTAAACAGCGTTCAAAAAAGGGGGCTGGCTCAGCGCCCGAGCATACCGGAAAAAAAGCGCTGCCATAGTGAGAGCTGAGCGCCATAGGAGTTTTGGCATGCGGTAACCAAGCCTCTTTCTTTGAATAAACAAGAAATTTCGCTATCTTCATACAATGCGACAATAAAAGCGGTCAACTCTTCCGGAGAAAACCCGGACGCCAGCAGGCCATTCACGCCGGACCGGATCAGGTGGCTCGCTTGCCCGACGGGGGTGGAAACAACAGGTACTCCTGTAGCCATGGATTCCAACACCGCCTTGGGGCCGCCCTCTTCTCTGGAAGAAACCAGATAGGCGTCAAGAGCATGGTAACACGCCGGCAATTCTTTAAAATTCTGTAAAAACAAATGGCGGTACGGAATGCCGAGCCTGTCCAGTTGCGCTTTGACGTATCCCCGTGCGGGTCCTGTCAGAAGCACCCATAACTCAGGAATTCTCTGTTTTGCCATTGCGAGTGTCTCGACCAGAATATCCGGTCCCTTGATTCTTTTCGGGACCAACCCGTCACCCCAGCCGACTCCGTCTTTTTGAAACGACCCCACCAGAAAAGCAGCATCGGGGATGCCTAGCCGCTCTCTGGCCGCTGCGCGAAGCTCGTCAGTCACGGCAGTAAAAAGTTCAGTATCAATTCCGATCGGAATCATATGCAGCTTTTCTTCAGCCACACCCTGCTCCAGCAAAACATCGCGGATGCGCTGGTGGGTCACCTGAATACGTGCAATTTTATGATGATATCGACGCAGGGAAGCCAGACATCGGTCGGCAATTTCATCACTGCCGGGATACCCGTGGTAATAGGCCATAGCCACCCTGTTCATGCCGTGGAGGTGCAGACCCGGCTGCAAAAGAAAGTACTTGCTTAAATAAAAAAGGGGCTGTCTGAACACACCGGCCCAGTGAGCGGTGCGCACGGGAAAATTCAGCCGTTGGCAGATCTTATGAACTTCTTCAACATCGCAGGCCAGCGACCATGCGTCTTTATCAGAAACTATGGTCAGTTCGCTGAACGGCGCAGATGTTAATGAATAACGAATGTTGGCGCCCAGTTGCTTCAGCTTGGATTTAGCGCTCATCATGCGGCCGACCGTCAAAAAGCTCCAGGCAATTGTGCCCCTGAGGCATTGAGCAAAGAGGAACCGCTTCACAAAACAGCTCGCCAAAGTGCAATGCAAGACTCTTACACTCCAGCCCGGCAGATGCAAGCTCTTCTAAAAACTCAGAAACATAATACTCTGTCTCGTGCGTCGGGTCCAACTTCCAGCTGACTCCCCGCTCCTTTTTAAAAACGGAAATCGAATCACGAGAAAGAAGCGGAACGCGTATTAAAAAGCGCGGTCCGGAATTCCAGTGAGTCGCAATGACAAGCTGCCGCAAAAAAGAAACCCTCTGGTCAATGTGCTCCAGAACATTCGACAGCACAATCACATCCACAGGCTCTTCGCAGGCCCAGCTGGTTGCATCGGCCTGCACAAACCGGACGTTATCTTTCTTGAAGGGGTTCCTTTCAGCCCCCGCAATTTTAGCGGCGTCGATGTCAACAGCAGTTACCCGGCGAGCATACCGTGCCATGGCTCCGGCCAGTTCGCCTTTACCGCATCCTGCATCCAGCACATGTTCAGAACCGCCGATGCGCTTAGTGAACCATGAATGATACGCGGTGATCCGGTGCTTGGGGTGCTGCCCGGAAGATTCCCGTACAGCAAGGCGACTTGCATATGAGTAACACGCAGAATGCAGGCCCAAAAAGCAATCCAGCAGCAAGCCTCTGACGGCGGGAAAACGATCAAGCAGTTTGCCTAGTGACATTCACTGACTCCATGCGGGAAGGTCGAACCGAGTACTGTCCGCAAAGCGTCCTCCATATGTGCAGAGTCCGTTTCGTAAGGGGTGGTCTGTAACTGCGCAGTACAGCACTGCAATATCCCCCTCACCAATGATTGTGCATCCGGGGTATAGGTCATCTCACCGCGCTCGATATATTCTTTATAGATATCCTGACCTATTGAAGAAGTGGTGAAGCCTTTTTTGCCGAAACAAAGCCCTTCCACAAGCAACGTGCTGACCGTGGCAACAACACAATCGGCCATACCTATGGCGTCAAAAACAGGCATCGAAGAGGCCTGCCGGACTTCACAGTTCAACAGCCCCCTATGTAACAGATGTTCTTCTATGGGATCGACAAATTCCGGAAGATTCTTTGTGGGGTGCAGGCGGAGCAGCCAGAAGACAGAGTCCGGGCTTTCCTGCAATGCATTCAGAATAACCTCTGGAAAGATTTCGCCTTCGGGATAGACTGCAACAAGAGCAATCTTTTTGCCTCTGGCTTTATCGCGTAATTCATCGAAGTTCGCTGAGAGCACAACGCCTTTTTTCTCTTTTATCTTTTTTAAAAATAAATTCCCTCCGACTACGGGCTGATGCGGTGTGTGTCCGAACCACTTGCGAATGACATCTGCATTAGTTTTATGCCAGACCCAGAAAAAATCAGGATACAAGTGATATCCATGCTGATCAGTATGGTAATAAGTGTACTGATAGTCATACACTCCCTGAAGCCCGTGCTGATAATCAACAGAGGGTATTCCTGCAATTTTGCACGCCATGTTAAGTGCCATGGAGACTTCGTGGTATGTTCTTGTGTGGAAGACACATTTCACACCACTTGCAGTGAGTACATCAGCAAAAGCAGAGGCAAGCGTTTTTATTTTAAAAAAGTCATTGATGATGTCAAAAGGCGAAAGCGTGATACCAAAAAAGTTGTAAACATCATCCACCAGCTTGCGTACGGCTTTAGCTTCGCCACGGCTGATTCTGGCCAGCCGCACTTTTTGCAACCGGGTAAACTGGATACCGGGAAAAACCCTTTCCGCGGCAGCAGGGGGTATACCGGCTTCAGTTACCTTTACAGCCGATATTGCGGCATCGCTGACACACTCACAAAAGGAATCGGGAAGCCGGGCGTATTTTCCACCCGGAGTGTCAAAGTAGGCAAAGCGGCTTGTATTAAAAAAAAGGATATCTGCATCTGGCGAGTCTGAAAAAACTACTCTGTAATTTGCCTTGAAGATTACACAAGAGGTCACAGAAAACACCAATCTGCGGATTTTTTTACCAGCAGAGTCTTTGAGCACCGACTTGTTTTTGCGATAAACCGCATCGTTGCGCGCGTATAGCTCAGAAAGAATTGCCGACCGGAACAAAAGCCATACAGAAATTCCGCCGACAGTTACAGCCTGCGGAGAGTAAGACTTTTCAAACTCATATACAGCCAGAAGATTTTTTTTAACAAACTGCAAGCCCATGCGTTACTCCGGCCTACTTTCTGGCTTCACCCACAAGAAACTCAAAATACTCTGCTCCGTTCTGATAAATTCTGCCTACCCGTTCCAGCTTTTCAAGCGTCAGGCCCGCACAACCCAGCTGCTCACGGATTGACGCATCTGAAAAACGGAACGGATAATCTTGACCAAAAAAAGCTGCAATTTCAGGATTTTTCAGCCCGTCGAGAGTATATTCATCGATAAAATTATTCGGTCCCGGTTTTATATACGCATCTGATGCAGTGGAGGGAGTGTAAAAAAAGAAAATACCTCCGGGCTTAAGAACCCTACTGATACTGAGCAGGCACGTTTCAAATGCAGCAAGGGGGAGACAATTTGCTGAAAAGACATCAATGACAACATCAAAATAAGATTCTTCAAAAGGAAGATCCGTCATATCGCCGCAAAACAGTCGGGCCGAAACCCCTTTCGCCTGCAGAACATTGCGCCCGACAGCCAGACCCTCACTAGAAAGATCAATACCGTAAGTATCAAACCCTTCCTGAGCCAGCATCCAAAGATTAGCGCACGAACCACAACCCAGTTCAAGAATACGTATACTTTGGCGTTCAAGACATGTTGTGGAATTCAACCAATTACGTCCGATAAACCGGCACAACTCTTCATTCGGATATCTTCGCTGAGCTTTGACACCTTCTTTGCTATAGATATCATCATAAAAACAACATGTTCTGCTTTCTTTCACGTTACCCATAACACATCTCCACACCTGCATAGTTATGATCTAACAAGTCATATGACGCACTTGATACGAAACCGTGGTATAATATTTCCGCCAAAGCCCCGCTTAAACTCTCCGATATTAAATTCTTTCTCTGTACCCGTGCTTACTCCGCTAAAAAAAGTCTCCCCGACCTCAATAGATGCACAGCCAATTTGTTTCGCAAACAGTATGCCTTGCCACAACACTGCATGAGAAATCGGCTTGGGAAACAGTGACCTGTCATAAGCACCGACACCGTAATAACAGACTTCATTGTTATGTAAGAACAACGCAGCTCCTACAAGATCATGTGAGATACGCGCCCGGACTACAAACGCAAATCCAGCGGCAACCATTTCACAATGCCTTTTCCACGTATCAATAGAGCGTGTTTCCCTCTTCGACTCACGAATGTGCAGCAGCCTGAATTCGTTGAACTCGTCCCATGAAACATTCCCTGAATGAAGCAAATCAATATCCATCGTGCGATTCCCTTTATGAATCATCGATTTATATCGTTTGCGAACTTCTGAAAAAAGACTTTCCACACTACGTTTTCCGTCAATAACAACATTAAAACTGGTATCAATGCCTGCACCATTGCGAAGCATACTTTGTGCTATTTTTGGAAACTGACTGTCACAAACAAGATGATCAGCAGAATAGCCCGCGTAATCATTCATCAGATGGGCAAAATGTTTTTCCATCATCGCATCAGCGGCGCGCTGAACATCAATCGAACCAGTTACAAAGACAGTTATAAAAGGAATTCCGAACGCATCAATCGTTCTTTGATCATCAGGACCATGCCCCGCACTGATAATACATTTTGCAACAAGCGTATCCGCATCAAAAACACCAAAACTCAGATCTGTAAAATCCCAATCACACAATCGCACTTTTCTATATTGCAGGTTAACAGGAAGGTATACAGGCGATGGCAGGCTGCTGCTGTTCGCGATGTCTAAAGAATCAAGCGGGCATATTTTCAACAAGACAAAATCCTCTCTCTACATCTTCATATTTCATCAAGCCATTCTTTGTACTGTGGCAAAACAACGTCAGGCACGCCGGACAGCCGCACCTCGCCGCCATCAAGCCAGTAAAGATAATCACAGCCTTCAACAGTTGAAAGCCTGTGGGCAATCACCACGAGTGTTGCAGTATCACGAAGTGAAAGAATTGTTTTTTGAATAGCTTGTTCTGCAGCTGAATCAAGAGCACTAGTTGCTTCATCAAAAATAATAAGCTGAGGATTTTTATATAACGCTCTGGCGATAGCAACTCTCTGCTTTTGCCCTCCTGAAAGCCTTACCCCCCGTTCGCCAAGAACGGTATCAATTCCATTTTCAAGCTCATCCACAAAATTAATAGATGCCATTTCGCAGCACTTCAGAACATGTTCTCTATCTATTTTTTTTCCATAATCACCAAAGGCAATATTCTCAGCAAGAGTTGCATCGAGAAGGTATGTCGTTTGGGGGACATACCCTATTGCAGACGACCAGCACCCCCCACTGCGGGGCGCATATTCCTTACCATCAATTAAAAAATTCCCGGATGCAGGTCGCATCAAACCTGTTAATATGCCGACAAGAGTGCTTTTGCCTGCGCCGGACCTGCCTATGAAACCAATCATAGATCCGCGTTGTATGGTGGCCGACAATTTTTTTAACGCGTCTTCTTTGGCACCTTCATACCGAAAAGTAACATGCTGCAGTTCCAAAAAGTTGAAGTTCTCCAATCCGCAACTTTCAGGTAAATCCTGTGGTTCGTCAGATGGAAGATACCCACCAAGCGTTGTTACATAAGGTGTATAAATCTGGATGCTGCCCATAGCGGCTGCAATTTTATTCAGGGCCGGCAACAAACGCCATGAAACGCCGGCAAGCAATGATATGGACAGAACAAGCTCATCTAACGAATAGCCAAGAGACATCAGAAAAATATGCGAAACCAGAAGCATCCCCATTCCGATAACCTCAAGCGCATAAGCCGGTACGGTTGAAAACATCTGTGCGCTTGCTTGACGCTTAGGCTTGTCTTTAGATTTTTCTTTGAACTCTGAAAGGAAGGGCTGCTGCTGTTTATAGATAGTCACTTCCAAAATTCCCTGCAGAGCCGAAAGTGTTGTCCTGGCGATATTACGGTCAATATTTGCCACCAGTGAACTTGCCTGTCTGATTCGCCTCCTGACACATCGGACAGCCAGCCCCCCAACCAGGGCTGTAAAAGCAAAAACAATCACAGCAGAAACTGGACTGACAGCCAGTGAGGTGGCAAGCAGGAGAAGTACGGTAGCCCCCGAAATTGCAACTGTCAGCAAGGCCATAAAATACCGGCTGACCATGTTTGCCCATCCGAGTTCTGTATGCAGCTCGGCAGTATTTTTTTTGATATGCCAAGAATAAGGTTTTGTTAAAAATTCAGAAAACACTGCGCAGGCCACATCACGCTCGCAGTGCTGCGAAACAAAGGACTGTCCCCAGACTGTAGCACACGCGATCAGACTCTTGAACGCGACTAAAGCCACAATCAAAACAAGACACAACGCGAGCATCTTGGCGGGCTGATGTGTCAGGCTGTCAAGATAAGGCCACAGCAAAGCCAACTTTGAAAATAATACGCTTGAATGAACGGTCTGCGGCGAGGCAAGGATAAGTCCCAAAAGGGATACGGCTCCGGCTGCCGCGGCCTCGCTAATTGAAGAAAACAAGGACGCGGCGACAAGCAAGCCCATCCTTTTTTTGGTCCGAGGCTGCAGAACGCGCCAAACCCCCACAACGGCCTGCGGAAGGAAAACGGGCCCGGTACTCATTTTCGCACACTAGCCCAGGAAAGAGGTGTGCCGGCTGCCACATCACCAATGCAGGCACAGCCTAAAATTTCGTTGTAGTGGCGGGGATGCAGCCCATGGGCGGGGCGTACACTGCGGACGTTTGATGTGGTAAATTTTTCGCCGGCACGAATGTCTTCGACAACAAAAAGCGAACGCCTCAATGCCACGTTTTCCTTTTGTTTTTCAGTCAGTTCATAACTGACGCACCCGAGTGCTTTTTCCACTGTACGAATATCTGTCACCATTCGCCTGAACTCGTCCGGCTCCATGGAAAAACCCGAGTCAGGACCACCGTCTGCCCGTGACAGCGTCAAGTGTTTTTCAACGATCCTCGCTCCAAGGCTGACTGCCGCAATCGCAACTGCACTGCCCAAGGTATGATCAGACAACCCCGCAATGCACCCGAATGTCTGAGACAGATTGGGGATGGTCAGCAGATTCGCCTCTTCGGGCGGTGCCGGGTAGGCTGAAGTGCATTTAAGCAAAGCCAGTTCGGAACAGCCGGCGCTGCGCAATGCCCCGACAGCTTCGTCAATTTCCGCCAGAGTTCCCATTCCCGTGGACATAATTACAGGTTTTTTCGTACCGGCAATTTTGCGCAACAACGGGATATCCACAAGCTCAAAGCTGGCGACTTTATGACACGGAACGTTCAGCCCCTCCAGAAAGTCCACAGCCGTCTCATCAAAAGGAGTGGAAAAGCAGTCCATCCCCAGATCGTTGGCAAGAGCCATCAGACGCGGCTGCCACTCCCACGGAGTATACGCCTCCTGATACAGATCATACAGTGTTCTTCCAGACCAAGCTGTTCCTTTCACTAAAAATGTTGGGCTACTACCATTAAAAGTCAGAGTATCAGCAGTGTATGTCTGCATTTTTATTGCATCAGCACCTGCATCGGCAGCGGCCCGGACTATTGCCTCGGCACGCTCAATGTTCTGATTATGATTTGCCGACATCTCTGCTATTATATATGTCTTCTGTACACCTGATACAGGATCAGAAAACAATTTAAAAACATCATCCTGCATAATTTATGCACTATTCTCCAGAACAGACATTACAGAGGCTTCAGACATGGATATGCCTCTCCAAAAGTGCGCACGCCTACTGCTTCCACATATTTCTGCACAAAGTGAATTTTCTTCCCGCACAGAGCATCAACCCACCATACGGCATCATCAAATCCGATTTTTTTACGGAACATTACGGTACTTGAAACGCGGGGATTAACTTCGAAAGGATAAAAAACAGAACCCACTCGTCTGCTTTGAATATTCAGGCAGCCCAGAAAGGGAGTCCGCTTTGCTATCATGACGGCCATCTCGTGCAGAAAGGGAGAATCCACCAACTCAACAACATGTGAAAATCCACCGGGATGTAACTTTCTTTTCAGAGTGACGGAGTAAACGCTTTCTCCGTCAGAAAAAACGCCTGTCGTATATTCTTCCTCAGCGGTTCCTATATGTTCCTGTGCAATAAGCCCCCCGTCATCTTTCGCCTTAAGATATGCGAGGTCAGTTTCATCCCTGGCTACACGGTACGACTTACTCCCACAGCCGGAATCTCCCTTTACAACGACCGGCAACCCCCACTCTCCTTCATACAGAGCAAGCGGCATTGTTCGCGGAGCGTTGAAACCGAGCTCCTGAAAAAAATTAGCGGTATTCAGTTTGCTTAAAAAAATGTCGAGCAATACCGGAGGAAGGACGGCAAGAGGGACTCCGGAACCAGCGCCGACGGATTTTTTACCTTTAGCAACCAAAATTTCTTTTTCTGAAACAGGAAGCACCGCAACCGGAGCATGCTTCTCACATAGGGTTTCAAGCTGCGTCCAATACTCCGGCGCACCTGCCGGCGGCAGTATCTCGAATTCTGTTAAAATATCGAACACGGGAGTGAGCGGAGACATGTCTGTGCCGACAACGGAGAACCCCCCCGCCACAAGCGAGCGAACGACGGATGCACCAACATCACCACCTACAGCGGTTACAATAACCTTATTGCTCATAGCGGGTGCCTCTCAAGAACGTCTGTTAAATAATCTGGGCAAGGCTGCGACTTCAACCCGGCAAGCAACGCGGTTTTGTCGTACTCCACATACCTCAGGGTGAAACTCCTCAATTCAGAGTCCACAACAGCGTATGTTGGCATCCCTCCCTTCCTTGGCTGCCCCAGCGAGCCGGGATTGCAGAACATGACTCCATCGTTCAACCGGCACATCGGATAGTGCGTGTGCCCCAGAAAAACAAATGGCGGTAACGCGGCACCGGAAGGAAGCTCGGAATCAGGATAGACATACCCGGTCAACGGTGCCGAAGGGCTGCCGTGACAACACAGCAACCCGGCATCGCTATCCTCATACTGTTCAGGAAGGCGCTTAATAAATTCATAAAGCAACTTCAGCCTGTCATCACCGCAATCAAGAAGCAGTTCCAACGCCGGCCCATACTTCATGGTATATTCGGAAGGTATGTAACCGGCTTCATAAAAGCCAACAAAATCCCTGTCGTGGTTGCCGGCAACTCCCACGAATTGCGGAAGCTCAAGCAACATTTCCCAGACGTCCAATGCCCCCCAATAGTAGCCGACAAGATCGCCCAGAAAAATATATCTGTCAGCCGCTTCACGCTGCAGACAAGGCAGCGCGGCCTGCATGGCATACTCATTTCCGTGAATGTCTGAGAACACACATATGCGCATAAGAAACCTATCTCACCCAACCGGAGCAAGCCCCCTGAACAGACCGACTGCCACGCTCCGGATATTCCCTGCAGTGACGCAAGATCTCTGCACAGGCATCAACGTAAAACAACGCTCCAGCTTGTTACGACCGTTTAGGCGGAGTCATTTTATTTTATAAAATCCCGCACCGTGCAATAATCTCCCGGGAAACAGCCCTGACATCCTTGAGGGATCCATTTTCGTAAAACGACCGGAACAAAGAAACTTGCGGCATCTTATCAGGGGCGGTCTGCCGTATGGTGCACTGCATTCCCGTCTCCATGACACCGGGATCAAAGTGGATAACGTCAACGCAACTGTTTTCAGCAGCCAGCACATCAAGAAACATCACCAAAGCACTTTTTGAAGCACAATATAATGACCAGCCTTCAATTACACGCTTAGCAGCCCCACTTGTAACATTGATAATTCCAAGAGGGATGCCACGTTCAACGCTATATTTGGCAAGGCGCGAAGAAATTATACTCGGGGCTGATATATTAACAGCATAAGATTCAACTATATCAGAACAGGCCAAGTCATGTACGGGAGCTATTGGAGAAATAGTGCCAGCATTGTTAATAAATACAATGTCTGAAACCCCCTCCGGAATCAGAGTACAGATATTTTCCAGCAGTTGAGGTTTACGCAGATCACACTCAACATACACTCCGGCCGGTGTCTTTGATATCCTCTCAAGTTTACGCCCGATAAACAGAGGCGTTAAAAAATCACCGGCAAGCTCTGCAAGATCGTTATGAAGAGCAAGCCCCAGCCCGCGAGTACAGCCTGACAGAACCACAAGCTTCATACTATACCACCCCACTCTGGCAGGCGAGCCAGCACCGCATGACTCCGTCTCCCTCTATTCTTTCTGCCCCGTCAAGGGTCTGCATACGGATTCCAGACCTGAAAGCTGCTGTCGCGGCATCAAGGTCATATGCAATTTTTTCAGACACCAGGCTGTCAACCAAAGCCTGCTGTCTCTCTGTGATCGCCAACACGGCAAAAGGGACTTTTGCTGCGCACAGCTCCCAACAGGTTGAGCCGGCAGCGGAGATACAAAAATCCGCCCAGGCAAGCTGCTCAGCCATATCGTCCAGCGGATTGACAAAAGACACGCTGTTCCAGCCAGCCTTAAACAACTTTTTCCATTCTGCAACAGGCGTCTCGCCTCTGATGACACGGAAATCTGCCCCCCTGGCAACGCAAACCCTGATGATCTCTTCAAGCATGGACAGCTTAGCTGAAGAATCACCTCCTCCAAGAGTCAGCAAAATATGCTGCCGTGCTCCTGCCTCCTTTCTTGCTACCTGCCTTTTTACAGTTAAAAACTCCTGCCGCAGCAACACGTATCGGGGGCCGAGCAATTTTATTCCAATCTGTCCGGCGTAATTATGGTCTGCCGCTCCTACATTCTGATTTAATAAGACATCAGCATCATACTCCCCAAGAGCGTTGAAATCATCTATGACCAAAAGGCCATATCCGGCACTGCGAATGCATTTCTGGCAGGAGCTGCCAAAATGGTAGCCGTCCAGTACAGTCAGGGTCTGCTGCGGGGCAGCCTCGCCGGCGCCGGATGCAAGCTGTCTGAGAATATCCGTACAATCTTCGCTTGTCGGCACATTTCCTGAAAGAGGATGAAACAACACGCCTACCTGCCGGACTTTATGCAGAACCCAGTCCAGCTCAATGCGCCCGACCAGTGCGGCAGAGCCGCCTTTGTCCAACCAGTACTGGATAAAAGCCAGACAACGCATTACATGTCCCGCCCCAATAGCCGGAGTAGCGTCTGCACGCACGATCAGATGAGAGTATTTTGCTGAACACATTGTCATAATCGGATAAAGCGACACATCCTCCGTCAGGAGACATCTGAAAAACTTATTTTTGTGCCTTTCGCGACAAACGAGGAGGCTCGCTTTCCCAAAAGAAGCCTGTCCAGATTGGCAGGGATACCGTCACCCGGGCGGGCATAATCCAGATGCACCTGCTCGATAGTTGTCCCGGGCTCAATATCCGCAGCAGCGATAACTGAACGCTTTGCAACGGACGGAACCGAGAGTTCCTGCGTTGTTTTTATTTTCCGCGGCGTTCCCAGCCCCGTCTCAACATCGCGGATGGTCTGCACAAAGCCCGCAGCTTCGTGAGGCTCCAGCGACATGATATGCTCCGGACTCCGGATAAGCCGGTCCAACGTAATGGTTTTTTCAATCATGTCAGCCCCCAGAGCAATAGCGGCGATGTCCATGGTGGCCCCCGGTGTATGATCTGAAAACGCGACAGGATACGGAAACATCTGTTTGAGCGTCGTGATAATGCGCAGATTAATGCTTTCGAGCCGGGCGGGATAGCCGCTCGGGCAATGGTTGATTATGATTCTCCGGCAGCCGGAACGCTCCAGCACATCCACCGCCTCTTCAACTTCGGCAATGGTGGCATTACCCGTGTCAATCTGAACAGTCCATGAGTACTGCGCCGCAAGGCGGAGAAAATGGTGGTATGTAATATCGCCCGATGCAATTTTAACACAATCAGCACCTATTTCCGCCAACAATTCCAGCTCGGAAGCCGTTGTCGCAGTGGAAAAAAACAATATTCCCCTATCAGAACAATATCGACCGAGTTCGCGCCACTCATCCCGCGACAACTCTCTGCGCTGCAAAATTTCCTGTAATGATTCTGTAACTTCGACGCTTTCGCCCGTATCTTTATTAACCAGCGCATTATAAGTAAACATCGTAGATGGATCCGGAACAAGCCGCTTAGCATCCACTGTCTGAAATTTAATCGCATCAGCGCCTGCTTCCACCGCAACATCCACCAATTTGCAAGCAGTCTGCAGGCCATCATGCGTTGGTCCGGCCTCAAACACTATGCATACGCTTCTCTTGTTTTCTGAGTAAGACCATTCTTTCTTAAAAAGATCAGACATTGCAGTCTCCACTTGCAAGATGCTTGGCAAAAAGTAAAGCCATCTCATAATCCTCGCGGGTATCAATATCAACAGACCGGACAGCCGGCATCAGGTACCCCTTGAGTCTCATGCCGGAAAACTTGCGGGTTTTCATAAACTTGCTGACGCGCGCCGCATACGTGCTGCCGTTATCCACCACAGCCTCGGGTACATGCTGTGATTTTAAACCGGCAACCAGCGGCCACGCATAGCTGCAGTAACCGGCATCGTTGACATACATCGCCTGATGCGGCGGCAAAGAAAAGCGGACCATCGCATGAGCATAGTCCGCACCGTCTCTCTCCACCAGCCCGACAACTTCCCTGATATCATCAGCCGTCCTGAGAGGGGCCGTGGCATAAAGCGCGCAAAGAATATCATACTCTTCACCGCCGGCTGCCAGGCTTTCAAGCATGTGATGGCATACGTCAACTACAGATGCCGTATCCGTGGCAAGATGCGCGGGGCGTTCGGCAACATCGTACCCGTAGGATGCTGCCACACCGGCAATTTCGGAATCTTCTGTCGAAACAACAATTCTGTCGAACAATCCGCTGTCCCGGGCTGCCTCACACGTCCAGATAAGCATCGGCTTACCCATAAACTGCAGGACATTCTTACGCGGAAGCCTTTTTGACCCGCCGCGGGCAGGAATAATTGCTATTCGCTTCATTGTTTCCCCTAGGTCAGCCGCTGAAAACCGGACAAACAGGGCTGCCCTTTCAGCTGTCCCCTTATATCGCCTGTTTCAGCGATAATGCCGAAAACCTCATCGCAGGCACTCAGGTACTCTTCCACATGGTCCGGGGTGTGCGCTCCCATTGCATAAAAATCAGTGCTGGCCAGAATACCGCGTTCAAGCATCAGCTGGATGAAGAAAGCACGCTTAACCAGATGGTCTTCGCCGAAGCTGAAATGGCCCATCGGCTTCATACCGCTTACAGTGACCGGCAAACCGTGTTTTCTCCCCAACTCCAGCCAGCCGTCCTGCACCCGGGTACCTATTCTGACCAGATGGCTGCCCAAATTGAGCCTCTGATGTTTTTTCAACGTGGCAATGGCGGCAACCGGACCTATTCTTTCTGTCCAGTTGGTGGAACTGATAAAGGTGTCAGAAGCGGCGCTCATAACCTTTTGTGTACCGATGATGGCAGACATGGCGTACCCGTTTGCCAGAGCCTTCGAAAAAACGGCAATGTCCGGAATGAAACCGTCGTAGCACAGATGTGCGCCACCGGTAGTAAAGCGCAGTCCCGCAGATATCTCGTCTACAACAAGCGGCACATCAAGCCGGGTCGCCACATCACGCAGACCGGCAAGAAACGCAGGGTCAGGAGTGAAATTACGGACAGGCTCGGTCACTATGGCCGCAAGATTGTCTTGATGTTCTGCAACCAGAGCATCGAATCCTTCAATATCATTGTACCTGAAAGGATATGCTGAATGGCACAGACTTCTGGGCACACCTGCGGGGGGCAATCCTTTCATCAGATGCCCGTCAAGGGCAGATTCATCGCTCAGGTTTGCAGCAAGATACCAGTCCTGCCAGCCGTGATAACCGCAAAAAAGCACTACACCTTTTCCGGTGTATGTGCGTGCAATGCGCACAGCAACCGCCATCGCCTCGCCGCCGGAACGCGCAAAACGGGCCTGTTCGGCCCACGGATGCAACTCGCACAACAGGTCGGCAAGCTCCACTTCCTCCGGACAGTTCAGACTTGACGCCACGCCTTGCCTCACCGCCGCGCAAACGGCATCGTCAACATCTTCATCAGCGTACCCGAGAACACATGCCCCGATTCCGGCGATGGACATATCCAGATACTTATGGCCGTCAAGGTCCCAGATATATGCCCCTTTGGCTTTGGAATAATATGTCGGCCAGACCCCTTCACCGAAGCGCGTGGGATTTTTTGAAAGCAACTGCGTCAGATTGGGTATCCGCTGTTTTGCTTTCGCCTGATATTCACTGCAACGCGACATTACTCGTCCTCTTCTTCCAGCATGCCGGATTAAGCACCTCCGGGTTCTGTTCCGGCATAATGGCTGTTAACGCTTCCAGAAAAGATTCCCGCGAACAGGCGGAAAGCAGGCTGACTGCATTTTCTTCCACCTGCCCGACTGTTTCGGCACCGAATAAAATAAATGCTGAGGGATAGCGGTAATAAACAAAAAGCAGCGCTGCCTGCGCCTGTGTCAGACCAAAACGGCGGCAGCACTGCTGAAATTCATGCAGATATGGAGCAAGGCACCGCAGATGCTCCGGAAGCTCGTCCGGTGCAAGGCAAAGCACGCCTTGCAGCAACGCACTGCGAATGTAGACTGTTTTACCGGCGGCTCCGGCTCTTTCAAAAATACCGGCCAGTTCAAAGCGCCGGTCAAAAACCGAAGCCGGCAGCTGCAGTGCGGTAATCATGGGGTGAGCCAGGGCTTTGTGTGCAGCATCTGTGGTGTATACAGACACCCCCATGCCGCCCAGTATGCCGTCATGCATCATCTGCTGCAGCACCCGCCCTGTTTCGCCGTCAAGGTACTCAAGCTCCTCTTCTCTGTGGAGCATCAGGCAGCGGAGATGTGATACGCGCAAACGCTCCAATGAAGCCGCAACGATTCCGGACAGCAGAGAAGCGGAACAGGGTAACGTGTGTGGCGGCAGCTTAGTGATGATTTCAGGAGATTCAGCACCCGCTGCCCGCAAAGAAAAACCCAGTACCCGCTCGCTGTCGCCGTAGGCTGCCGCAGTGTCAAAAGCAGTTATGCCGCTTTTCCATGCAGCGGAAACAATTCCGTCAGCACACCGCTGGTCGGGCTTACCGGTGCGGTTGGCAACGCCGTAAGGCATGCCCAGCTGTACCGTTCCCAAAACAAACCGTGAAGTCATATCCACCTCAAAAGCCGCACAGCGCAACAGCAGAAATCATACGGGCTGACATAACGCACAAACGCGCTGCACATCCTCTTCAGACATTCCCGCCCACATTGGCAGGGTAAGCAGGCGTTCGTATGCGGCTTCGGCAACGGGACAACATGTTTCTGCATATCCGTTTTTCCGGTAATACGGATGCATATATACCGGCTTATAGTGCACATTGACGCCGATCTGCGCCTTGCGCATCATCCGGAACAAAGCGTCCCGCCCGTCACAAAAAACAACAAACAAATGGTACGCGTGCAGGACATCCGCAGAACAGGCAGGCAGTTCCAGATTTTTCCCCGCCAGCCGCTGTCTGTAACAGGCCGCCAGAATATTTCGTTTTGCAACCCAGTCATCCAGCCTCGCAAGCTGTGACATGCCCAGAGCGCACTGCAGGTCGGACAGCCGGTAGTTGTAGCCCAGTTCCACCATGTCATACTGCCATGCAGAAGCTTTTTCCCGCTGATGAGAATCTGTGGTTATGCCATGATTTCTGAAAACCCGCATGGCGTGTGCCCAGTCAGGATCGGCCGTTACAGCCATGCCCCCTTCGGCGGTGGTGATATGCTTTACCGGATGAAAGCTGAAAACACTGATATCCGCAATTGATCCGACAGGCCGCCCCTTGTATCTTGCCCCCGCAGCATGACAGGCATCGGCCACCAGACGCAGCGAATACCGGTCCGCTAGGGTTCGCAGAGCGTCCCAGTCGCAGGGGTGGCCGGCATAGTCCACGCCGACAAGCACCTTTGTCCGCGGAGTTATACACCGTTCGGCAGATTCTGGGTCAATGAGCAGTGTGCGCGGGCAGACGTCAGCAAAAACAGGTCTGGCCCCGCAATGCAAAACAGCATTTGCCGTGGCCGCAAAAGTCATTGCAGGAACAATCACCTCATCGCCTGCCGTTACTCCCAGAGCATGATAGGCGCAGTGCAGCGCGGCCGTGCCGCTATTGACAGCAACTCCCAGCCCGCCACAGACATGGGCGGCAAAGGCCTGCTCAAAATCTCTCACGGCCGGACCGGTCGTAAGCCAGTCGCCACGCAGAACTCCGACAACGGCTTCGATATCGTCTTCAGATATAATCTGACGGCCATACGGCAAAAAAGAAGACATCAGCGTTCCTGAACAGGGAAGCCCTGACTGGCAAGAATGCGTCGCAGTTCGTCCACGGAAAGCCACTGGTCGTTTGTTGCGGAACTGTAGGCAAAGCCCTCTTCGACGGGACGGCCCTCGGGCCCCTGATATCTGTACGTTTCGGGTTTGATTACATAGTAATCACCGATATCAATGGTATGACGGGAATCTTCACTGGTGATCATCACCTCGTGCAGCTTTTCACCCGGCCGTATTCCGACAACTTTTGTCTCACATCGGGGCGCAATGGCTTCCGCAAGGTCGGTAATGCGCATACTGGGAATTTTGGGAACCAGCACTTCGCCGCCACCGGCTATTTCAAAGGAACGGAGAACCATTTCCACACTTTGTTCAAGGGTAATCCAGAAGCGGGTCATGCGCGGGTCGGTGATGGGAATCACCGCGCCTTCATCTCTTTTCTTGATAAAAAACGGGATGACGCTCCCGCGGCTGCCCATGACATTGCCGTACCTGACAACTGAAAATTTTGTTTCGCAGGCGACAAAGGCATTGGCCGCTATAAAAAGCTTGTCCGAGCAGAGCTTTGTGGCACCGTACAGGTTAACCGGGCTGACAGCTTTGTCGGTGGACAGCGCCACCACCTTTTTAACATTCATGTCCGCAGCCACGTTCACAACATTCTGCGCGCCATAAATATTTGTTTTAATGCACTCTGTCGGGTTATACTCAGCCGCCGGAACCTGCTTCAGTGCTGCAGCATGAATAATATAGTCCACGCCGCGTAACGCTCTGTACAGGCGCTCTTTGTCACGTACATCGCCAATGAAATACCTCAGGCACTCATGCTCATCAGGGTCGAACTGCTGTGCCATCTCAAACTGTTTGAGCTCATCCCTCGAAAAAATGATCAGGCGCTCCGGACTGTATTTCTGCAAAAGAATCTCAGTGCATTTTTTGCCGAAAGAACCTGTTCCACCGGTAATAAGTATACGCTTGCCATTAAACATCAACTACAGCCCGTATGGTTTAAAGAAGTATCGTCAAAGCCGGAAGCCAGTCACAGACGGATATCCACTTACACATACAGTGTAAAGTGATGATTAGTCTTTACCCCCTGCGGGTAAAATAGGCAACACGGGAAGAGCAGACAGGCGGAAGGTGACGCAAAGCCCGGTGTAACCGTCACTGCGCGTTAAGGATACCGCGGACACGACGGGAACAACTTTTTGTTGCGGCAGAAAAAAGGGGAAAACGCACAAGCTGACATGATGTAAATGCGCAACAAAAAAGGGTTACATTGAAAATGTAACCCTTTTATCTTTCTATGGCGTCCCCAAGGGGATTTGAACCCCTGTCGCCTGCGTGAAAGGCAGGTGTCCTGGGCCAGGCTAGACGATGGGGACGCTTTATATGGCGCCGAGGCTGTTTGCCTGCAACGCGAAGAGGTGTTTAAGGTACGGCCCATGATTCGTCAAGCGTTTTGTACAAGGAAAGGCACTTTTCCTCGTTGACTCTTTGCGGAGCGGTCTTACTATAGGGGTGAGGCCGAGGACAACGGGTCCGGAGCCGAACGGAAGAACACTGACGGAGGATGCGACGGATTAATTCCCACGACGAGTCCCGAGAAGAAAGAACCTGCCGGTGATACATGTCGTGCCGGAGCCAAGGCTTAAAGCCGTATGGCCGGACGACCCGGGCGGCCCGGAAATTTCAGGCAGGTTCTTTCGCGTTCCCAGCACAGCAAGCGCCACGGGCGCTTTTTTTTGTGTCTGACGCAATGACTGCCGCCCGCATGCCGCCCCATGGCCAGCCCCCGCCGGAAAAAGCCCGCACGGCTCCCGCCGTACGGCATAAGCACACAGGACGGCAAAATCGCACGGTACAGCACCTGTGGCCGCCGACCATGCGGCCGCGATTGCACCATCCGCCGGCTGTTGCGGCTCTCTGCTCCTTCGCATTGCACCACTGCGGCCGTACAGACCGACGCCCCGCAACCAGCCTGCGGCAGGAACGGGGCGCCGGGTATTGCTCTTTCCGGAAAGCGGTGCCGAACTAGGCACCTCCGGAGGCTGCACAGTCTATTTACCGAACGGACATTTGGGCCATGTACAGGTTTTGCAGTTATGGCAGAATCCGCCTTCTGCCAGCCGGGCCAGATCACGGCGGGTCACATCGCATCCCGCCAGCAGGCGCGGCAGCAGCAGATCAAACCCTGTCGTTTTGTAATACAACGCACATGCGGGCACTCCTATCACGCGGGCCACGGTTCCGTTGTGGCGCAGTCTGCCCACCAGCGTCATGGTGCCGGGCAGCACCGGCATGCCGTACAACGCATCAGTCAGGCCGGCGTCCACCAGTCCGGCGCGGGTCACATCGTCGGGGTCCACGCTCATGCCTGCCGTGGTCACCACCAGTTCAGCGCCCTGTTCCAGAAAACCCCGCACGGCCTGCGCTATGGCTTCTCTGTCATCGGGAACAATACTGCTGCTCACCACCTCGCAGCCCAGCCCCATCAGTTTGCCGGTGACAATGGGAATAAACCGGTCTTCTATCAGTCCCTGAAACACCTCTGTTCCGGTAACCAGCACAGCTGCTTTTTTCACTTTCAGCGGCAGCACGGAAAGCACCGGACTGTCCCCCAGCGCAGTCAAAGCCCTGCTGAAATGTTCCTGTGACAGGTACAATGGAATGGCGCGGCTGCCGGCTATCAGGCGTCCTTCCTCCACAACCGCTGCATGATGGCGGGTTGCCAGCATGACATCCGGCACCAGATTAAACCGCTCAAGCGCGTCCAGATCAATGCTCAGCATACCTGTACGGGCAGCACGGAAATTGATTTTGCCCTCACGCGGCGGCAGGTCATACTCCACCCCCTGCCCTGCCATACGGGCGGCAAATGCCTGCACGGCGTCGTTTTCATGCACCCACTCGGAACCGGGCAAAGCCGAATCGTCATAGACATGAAACTTGCCCATACGCTGCAGACGGCACAGGTCGCCCGCTTCCAGCGTCTGCCCGGCCAGCACAGCCGGTCCCTTGGCCTCGTCGGGAATAATCTCCGTCATATCATGCAGCGCTGTTCTGCCGTAGGCATCTTCCACCGGCACCACGCGCAGCGGGGCCCGCTCGAGCACACCGCCGGCAGCGCCGGAGCCCCCCTCACGGGCATCCACCACATAAGGAGCCTCGCCCTGACAGCCGCGGCATATACCGCCGTCGCGGGAAGGATACGGTTCGCCGCAGACAGGACATACCCCCACTTCTCCCATGTGCGCGTGCCCCAGATGCTTGGGATCGATGCGCACAGCCTGAATGGAGCATACGGACTCGCCCGCCTCCTCAATCTCTCTGAACAGCTGGTCGGAATCCTGCTCCGCCTTGGGACGCAGCTTCATGAACCATGCGTAATATTCGGGCCACGCCTTGAGTTTGGCGGCATCGACGTATACCCGGTACCCCTCCCCTGTATATTTGTCATACAGCGACACCGCATAACGGCCCAGCGGAACAACCTTCATCCACTGGTTGCCTGTGCTGCACAAAGTCAGCAGCTGAACAGCATCCGGCAGACATTTGGCCGACTCCACCATGGCCTCGAACAACGTCCCCTCGGGCAGATGACGACGGGCCATTTCCACCATATACCCCCCGAGCAGAAGCCCCGGAGCGGGATAACTGTGAAAAGCGGCGGCCAGTTCCTTGAACTCTTCAAACGTGTACTTGCCGATGTTCATACGCGTAACAGCCTTCTTTCCGTTTATCGGTTGCAACAAACTGCGCGCCGCACAAAGGCGGCATCACATTCCGCGCCTGCAGGCAGTGCAACAGAATGCAACACCGGCCCTGCAATAGATTTTTCCATACCTTGTGGGACGTTCCGCGTCCACCCCCCTGCCTTTTATGTACGGTCTGCCACCTTGCTGTGTGCGCCCCAGCCTTCCGGTGTCTGCGGGCCTGCCCGTAATACTCCGGAATAACGGCTGGAAAAAAATAATGCAGCCTGCACAAAAAAATCATCCGCCATCATTGACACCCATACCCCCTATGGGTATGCAGCAAGAAAGGGAAGACGGCAAGCCGTTATGTAAAACCCAACATGCCACCAGCGCCCGACCCGCCCGCCTGTCTGCTGTGGGCCGCATGCAGGCGCAGAAAGGCAATCTGCATCAGGAGGATGTATGCAACGCAGAATCATCACCGGTATCGTGGCCGCCCTGTTTCTGACCACAGCCTTCAGCATGGCCTTTGCCGACGGCGGCAACGCCCGCAAGGGTAAGTACCTGTTCCGCAAACACTGCCGCAGCTGTCACGGAGCTAGCGCGGGTGATCTTTCGCCCAGTTCAAAGCTGCAGAAAGAATGGCGCGCTCTCAAGGCAGACACGTCATCCATTCCCTGCAAAGCAGACTGGGAAGGCCTTTCCGACAGCGACCTCAACGACATTTTCACCTACATGATCGACTTCGCCAAGGACTCCCCCTCTCCGGCGAAGTGCAGCTAGGCAGCCTCCGGATACCGGACTGTGCCACGGCAGGGCGCAGTCCGGTACGCACAGGGGCGCACAAGCAACAACAGGAGGTTATCCATGTCGGACATCAGGCAGCCCAGACTGACCAGACGGGGCTTTTTCAAGGCCGCCGGGCTGGCCGCAGCGGCAGGAGCCGGAGCGCCTGTGCTCGGTTCGCTGACACCGGCCGTACGCTCGGCAAAGGCCGCAGACCCCGGTTTCACCTCACACTATTCCGCCTGCGACATGTGCTTTAATAAATGCGGGGTTATCGCCCGTGTGCAGGACGGTGTGGTTACCAAACTCGACCCGAACCCCAAATTTCTTAAATCGCGCGGCATGCTGTGTGCCCGCGGCAATGCAGGCATTGCTCAGTTGTATGATTCGGACCGGCTGAAATACCCCCTGCTGCGCGCCGGAAAGCGCGGAGAAGGCCGCTGGAAAAGGATTCCGTGGGATGAGGCTCTGGACATGGCGGCCGAACGCATGCAGGAGGTACGCAGCAAGTATACCCCCTGCGGTATGCTGTTCACTGCCGGAGCGGATCTGCAGTCGCAGTTTGTAAGCCGTTTTGCCGAGGTGTTCGGCTCGTACAACATCACTTCGCACGAATCCCTGTGCCTGCTTTCCAACAACCGCGCATATCTTGATACCTTCGGCGAGACTCCGTACGCCGACGTGCTTAACAGCCGTTACATCATCATGGCCGGAGCCAACAGGTTCGAGGCGCTGGTCACCCCCGACTCCATGGACATGATGACCGCCCTGCGCAGCGGCTGCAAACTGGTTGTGCTGGATCCCCGACACACCAAAACGGCAGCACTGGCAAGTGAATGGCACCCCATACGTCCCGGAACAGACATGGCGTTCATGCTTGCAGTCGCCCATGTCATCATTGCTGAAAAATTATACGATGAAGAATGGATACGCGAAAAAACATATGGTCTGGAGCAGCTGGCCGGACATGTGCGGCCCTACACACCGCAATGGGCCGAACAAGAATGCGGCATTCCTGCGCAGGACATAGCCCGCATGGCCCGGGAACTGGCTGCCGCGGCACCTGCAGCCATGGTGTACCCCGGACGGCGCACATCCGATTACAGCAATTCCACCCAGATCCGCCGCAGCTTTGCCATAGTCAACGCCCTGCTGGGCAACTGGGATAAACCCGGCGGCCTGCTTGCCGCACGGGCCGTGGGGTTGAAAGGTGTACCCTATGATGCCCCGTGGTACGACGAAAACCCCTTTGAACGCGTGGACGCAGGCATTGTTCCGGGCCTGTTTGAACATGACGGCTCGTTTGTACTGACCCGCGAGGCGGTGCTCAGCGCAGAGCCTTATCCGCTCAAAGGCTGGTTCGTGTACAAGACCAACCCCATGGTCAATGCCCCCGACCGCGCGCGCACCATTGAAATGTGCAACGCCATGGACTTCATGGTGGTTGTCGATATCGCCATGAGCGACACCGCCTGCATGGCAGACCTTGTCCTGCCTGCTCCCGGTTATCTTGAAAGACAGGACCCGGCATCAGGACTTCAGGGGTCATCGGCCTGCGCCTGTGTGGTGCAGCGCGACCCCGTTGTACCTGCGCTGTACGAATCGCGCCCCGTGTTTGAAATAGTCAAGGAACTGGCCGGAAGGCTTGATCTGGCGGAATACTTTGACTTCACCATAGAAGAATACCGCGCGAAACAGCTTGCCGACCTGCCGGATGCCCCGCAGGCTCTTGAGCGTGACGGCGTGTATTACAACCCCAGCAAGGTCTACGGCATATACGAAGACCGCATATACAAAACATTCAGCCACAAAATAGAGCTGTACAACCAGCGGTACGAAAGCATGGGGCTGGACCCCATGCCCGTCTACACGCCCCCTGCCGCAGCGCCGCAGGGCCGATTCAGGCTGATCATCGGACGCAACGCCTGTGTCACGCACGGTTCCACCAACAACAATGCCCTGATTCACGAACTGGTACCCGAAAACACCCTGTGGATTCATCCGCAATCAGCAACGCCGCTGGGCATACGCGACGGCGACATGGTCGAAGTTTCGTCGCCTGCGGGCAAAGGCACCATAAAGGCGGAAGTCACCGAACGCATCCGCCCCGACTGTGTGTATATGCTCACAGGCTTCGGCACCATTTCTGACGGCCTGAGCCGTATCAAAGGTGTGGGAGCCAGCATAGCCGCCCTGCTGGAAGGGCACTATGACAGTGTTTCCGGCAATGCCGCCATGCACGAAACCTTTGTATCCGTCAGCGGGAGGGCATCATGACCCAGCAGTTCGCCATGGTTATCGATTCCGCCAGATGCATCGACTGCAAAGCGTGCGTGGTTTCCTGCAAAGTGGCAAACAATGTTCCGGCAGGATTCTCACGCAACTGGATCAAAGCAGACGGACCGGTGGTCAAGGCGGGAAAAGGGCCTTTCGGGCATTTCCAGCCGGGCGCGTGCATGCACTGCGAATCTCCCACCTGCGTGGAAGCCTGCCCCACAGGCGCCACATGGAAAGACAGGGAGACCGGCATAGTGGAAATAGACCCCGCACTGTGCATCGGCTGCGGCAACTGCATTCCTGCATGCCCGTACGGGGCGCGCTTCCGTAATCCGCAAAAGCGCATTGCCGACAAGTGCAACTACTGCCCCGAGCGCCGTGCCGCCGGACTGCCCCCCGCATGTGTGGACACATGCCCCACCAAGGCGCGGGTGTTCGGCGATATTCTGAACCCCGAAACAGAAGCAGCACGGCTGCTTACCCGCAACAGCGGCCATGTGACGCAGCTGATACACGAAAAAAGCAACACGGCACCGCACATGTACTATGTCGGCGGCACCGCACCCGCAGGCTGGATGCATGAAGCAAAGGCTCCGGCATCCATGCGCGCGCTTACCGGTGTTGTGGCACCGGGAGTCAAGGGACTGGTGGCGCTTTCGGGCCTGGGCGTACTGGTTATGCTGGGCAGGCAGCTGCTGGACAGCAGAAAATCAGGCGACGGAGGCCACGACCGGCCACACGCGTCCGGCAGTAATGCATCCGGCAGCAATGCTTCGGGCAGCAATACATCCGGCACACAACACTCTGCGCCGGCAGACACCGAAGACAGCAGGGAGTAGGAGGACGCCATGAACAGAACATACAAGCGCCATGACCGCTCCGACATAGCCATACACTGGTTCAACGCCCTGTGCTGGCTGCTGCTGCTTGTCAGCGGGCTGGGGCTGATCAGCAACCCCGCTCTGAATCCGCTGGGAGAACGCCTGCCGGCGGCACTGCGCGCCTTTGCCGGCGGCGGAGGCAACCTGCTGGTCTTTCACGAAGCCGTGGGAATAGGCTGGATAACTTCCTTTGTGCTGTACCTTGTACTCAACCCGCGCGGCGCACTTTTCTTTCTGAAAGAGATCTTCAGCGTGAGTCCTGCGCGGGACATGACGTGGATGCTGCGCAAGATGGTGCTTATGACCGCAGGCGAAAAAGCCCTGCGCCGTCTCGGACAGCCTGCCGATCTGCCGCCTCAGGGCTTTTACAACATGGGGCAGAAAGGATTCGCGCAGGTGGCCGTCATCGGCGGGCTGGTCATCGCCGCCACCGGACTGGTGATGGTGTTTTCCGACGCGGGACCGGTCACGCCGTCCGCAGCGCTTACAGGCTGGGCGGTAACGCTGCACTATCTTGCTGTGGGTGTGGTTCTGGCAGGTCTGCTGGTGCACATATACATGGCGGCCATATCACCGGAAGAACGGCCGGGGTTCCGCTCCATGTTCACCGGCGTGGTGCCCGAAGATTATGCAAAGCATCACCACCGGCTGTGGTACGACCGCGTGGCCCGTCATACGCAGGAATAACCATCCGGCGGCGCAGGTAATGCCGCCTGCCGCCGGACACACAGTAACAGGAGAGAATCTGCAATGAAAACGATGCGCAAACCGTTGCTGACAACGCTGATGCTCATGCTGGGGCTTATGCTGCTTTCCGGATGTGCGGCACAGCAGCCCCGCGAACCGTGGATGATAAATGACATCGTTGATGTGGAGTACGTGGCGCAGTACGTCAAGGTACCCCATCCCGAAAATGTCATGATCATCGATTCGCGCCCGTACGAGGCAAAGTTCGTCAAAGGATACATTCCCACTGCCGTCAGCATTCCCGACACGCAGTTTGAAAAACATGCCGACAGGCTGCCGGCCGATAAAAATGCTCTGCTTATTTTCTACTGCGGCGGCTGGCAGTGCAAGCTCTCGCACAAATCCGCCCGTAAAGCCATGGATATGGGCTACACCAATGTAAAGGTGTTTGCCGCCGGATACCCCGCATGGCTGGAAAGCGGCCGCGTACCGGCGCTGGGGCTTGAAGCGCTGCACGACATGCTTGCTTCCGGCGCGGACTATATGCTCATAGATTCCCGCCCCGTGCAGAAGTATCTCGAAGGCACCATCCCTTCGGCCATATCTGTGCCGGACAGCAGGTTTGACGCCAAGAAGGGACTGCTGCCCGCCGATAAAAACACGCCGCTCATATTCTTCTGCGGCGGACTCAAGTGTCCCCTCAGCCACAAGTCGGCGGCCAAGGCGCAGGCACTGGGCTACACCAGCGTGTGGATAGCCGAAGAAGGCGAACCCGGCTGGAAAGCCCTTTACGGCGGCGGACAGGCCGTAGCCGTCCAGTCCGGCGGAGAAGAAGGCTCCATCGACGCGGAGCAGTTTAAAACCATCATGGCGGAGTCTCCCGGCAGCATCATGGTGGTGGATGTGCGCGACCCGGACGAGTTCAATGCGGGCCATATGAAAGGAGCCGTCAACATCCCTGTGGACAGGCTTGAAAAAGAAATAGCCGCCCTGCCCGCAGATAAGCCCGTGGTCTTTGTATGCGCCACAGGCGCCCGCAGCGGCGAAGCCTACTACATGACCCGCGACCTGCGGCCGGAAATAAAAGACGTCTTCTATCTTGAAGCCGAAACCACCTATCATAAGGATGGCAGCTTCGACATAACGGTACCCTAACCTCATGCCGCGCGGCGGGAATGCATTCCCGCCGCGCGCACCGTGCCGGAGGCAGCATGTCCGTAATCCGGTCTTTCCCCTTCTGCCGCACATCCATGCGCCGCAGTCCGCACAACGTCCTTGCACCGGCATATGTGCTGCTGGCCCTGTGCTGCCTGCACATGTCCGCCGCGGCACAACCGCCGGTGCCGCCTCAGCAGCCCGCATTATCCGCTCATGCTCCCGGCGCAGCACCGGAAAACAACACCACCCGCACCGAACCTCACTGGCACAAAACCATGCGCCTGCAGGCCGCCGAACACGGCTACAGACTGCTTGATCTGGACGCCGTGGACTCGCTGCCCGAAAACACACTGCTGCTGGATGTGCGCCCCGATTACGAATTTGCCGCAGGACATGTACCCGGTGCGGTCAACATGGAATTCGACCCCGGCGACACGGATTCGCTTTCCGCGGAAAAAACCCTGCAGCTTCAGCAGACGCTGGGGCCGGACAAAGAGCGCATGGTTGTCATCTACTGCCGCAGCTTCCGCTGCCTGCGCAGCGGGGCGGCGGCAAAGGCCGCTGCGCGTCTGGGCTACACCAATGTATGGCGTGTGGTGGAAGGATACTTCGGCTGGCTGGAGCAGCACCGGCCCGACCACAGCGGCAGAGCGGACGGCTGTTCGGACAGGCGCACGACACAGGCCCGCACCCTGCCCGACCACGGTCTGGCCATACTGGGCGGTGATGCGGACCGGCGTATTCTGGGATTGCCCGCCGGAGCACATACGGTACGGCTGGAAGAGATTCCCTGCGATGTGCTGGTGGTTCTGTTTTTCAACACACACTGCACGCAGTGCCGCGAGCAGATGCAGCAACTGGAACATCTGGCCCGTACCGTGAACAGCCGTGCGGCAACACAAAGCCACCGGGCGGTGGCCTTTGCAGGTATCGGCGTGCGGGAATCAAAACGTACTCTGGCAAGACTGCGCCGCAAACAGGTGCACGCTGTCCCGCTTTTCGCCGACCCCGATGCCTCGCTGTTTGCCGCTTCGGGCTTTGCGGGCATACCCGGCGCATGGGTCATAGGCCCCGCCGGCGGCAAAGCAACGGACAGCCCGCAGACAGGCGGCAGAGCGGTGCTGCTTTCCGTGGCAGGGGACATTGCGCAAAATCCGGAGTTCCGGAGTCTGATTTTCAGGATGACGAACGTACCCGCATGGGGTATAAGCGGGCCTCACACGCAGGAAGCGGCTGCCGCTGCAGAAAAGCCGCGGTAGAATGCAGGACAGTTACTGCACCCGCAGCGATGCCACCAGATTAAGCACGGCCAGCAGCACCTGCGCAGCCGCGGCATACACCCCCGTGGTATCGGCTCTGCACACGGCAAGACGCAGACGGCGTGTCCACGGCAGCAGCACACCGGCGGCGAAATCGGCCGCCGCATCCTGCGCTGCCGTATCTGCCTCGTTCCATGCGCGCGAAAGCAGATAGTACAGGTATTCCAGCTCAATGCACAGGTGGTCGGGCGGTTCGTTGGCAGAAACAGCCCGCTCCAGCCCGGCGGCCTGCAGGCGTTTCTGCATGGCCAGAGCCGCAGCCCCCATCATGCGCGGTTCCACGCCGTCCGCCGGGTCGGGATACAGAGATTCATAAGGCAGTGCGGGGGCGCCGGCTTTATCATTGATGAACAGGCGGACATGTTCCGCCTGCAGGGCATCGCAGAATGCCGCGGTATCAGAACTGCCGTCTGCGGCGGGCAGGCGGGCTTGCAGAGCGGCAAGGGCATCAGTAAGGTGGGCCGCCTGTGCGGGCAGTGTGCCGAACCTTCCGGAAAGGTTTTCACGGCACAGTTCAGCGCAGCGTTGCGAATCCAGCCCCCTGAACAGGGCATCGGCCAGCTCCAACGCATCCAATACGGACTGCCGGAACGCGGCATTCTCAGCGGGGTACGGACTCATGCGGCAACCTCCTGAAAAAAATAAAGACACCGTGTGCACTGACAGTACGTCAGCTGCGCACGAGGGGCAACAGATTACCGGGGCACAGAAAATGGAAGAAATCAATACCGAGCAGGAACAGATAAAAAAGAACGTCATCCAGCGCATGAAGCGCGTGGAAGGACAGATACGCGGCATACAGCGCATGATTGAAGAAGGTAAAGAATGCGAAGACATTCTGGTGCAGGTGCGCGCCGCACGCTCGGCGCTGCAGTCGGCCAGCCGTCTGATACTCAAACGCTATCTGCTCAAATGCCATATCGATTCGCTGCGCAACAGCGACGATCCCACCGAACCGCTTGATAAAGTCATCGACGTGCTTTCCCACTATGTGGAAAGCTAGCTGCCGGTACTGTATCTGCAACGCGGCCTGCCTTTGCGGGCCGCGTTTTTTTATGCCCCGCACAGGACACAGCAAAAAAAAAGCCCCCGCAAGCGGGGGCCTGTATCCGGCGGCACGGCAGACAAAACAGCTGCCTGCCGGTACTACTGCTTCCAGGAAGCAACAAGTTCGGGGTACTTTTTCATAAAGCGTCTGGCGTTTTCCAGCGGAGTGCCGCCTTCCTGATTCCAGGCCATCAGCTCCTGCAGCTGCTCGGGCGTGTCATAGCGGAAGTTATCCAGAAACGCGTAGACTTCAGGCTTGTCGGCCTTGAGACCGGCACGCACAACGGTATTGATGTGTTCAGCCTCGCCCAGAACACCCTTGGGGTCTTCAAGGTATCTCAGCTTCCACTTGCCGAACATCCAGTGAGGAGACCACGCGGTGACCACAACCCACTTGTCGCGGCGGATGGCATCACTCAGCGCGGCGGTCATGGTGGCACCGCTGCCTTCCACCAGTTCCATTTTATCCAGCCCGTAAGCGTCCATGACTTCTTCAGAGAGCTTCATCAGGCCGGCACCGGGATCAATGCCGATGATTTTACCGTCAAATTTGTCGGCGTTGGCGTTCAGTTCGGCTATGGACTGCACGGTGACATATTCGGGAACAGCCCAGCCCAGACGGGCGCCGCCCACTATGGTGCCCAGGTCTTCAACCTTGTTGCCTACCTTTTTCAGATAATCGCCGTGGGTTACCGGCAGCCATGCGGTAACCATGCCGTCCATGTCGCCCGTGGAAACAGCCATCCACATGGCAGCAGCACCCACAGGGGTGATCTCCACCTCGTATCCCATGTCTTCCAGCGCGGCTTTGGCCAGATTGGTGCTGGCTGTGGCGCAGTCCCATTCCACATAAGCAAGATTGACCTTGCCCTTGGAAGCCGCCCACGCGGGGGTGGCAACAACAAGACTGAGCATGAGAGCAAAAAGAATTTTCTTCATGTGTTCCTCCGGAATTACATTCTTACGGAAACAGAATACCCTGCCGGCATCCTGATGAAAGGCCGGACACCACTGCGGAATCCGGCCCGCACCTGCGGCTAGCGTCTGGCTGAGCGCGAGCCGATTTTCTGCAGCAGCCGGTCAAGGCAGATGGCAACGATGACAATGCCGATACCGGCTTCAAAACCGCGGCCCATCTCAAGGCGCTGAATGGCTTTCCATACTTCGCCGCCAAGACCCTTTGCACCGATCATGGCTGCAATGACCACCATGGACAGCGCCAGCATGACAGTCTGGTTGACACCCGCCATGATGGTGGGCGCCGCCAGAGGCAGTTCGAGCTTGCGCAGCCGCTGCCAGCGGTTGGTGCCGAAAGCTTCGGCGCACTCCACCAGCTCTACCGGAACCTGCCGGATACCAAGGCAGGTAAGCCTGATGACCGGCGGCATGGCGAACACCACAGTGGAAAAAATGGCCGCAACCTTGCCCAGCCCGAAAAACGGAATGGCGGGAATAAGATAAACAAAGGCGGGCATGGTCTGCATTACATCGAGTACCGGCATGATAGCACGGTACGCCACTTTATTGATAGCGGCAAAAACACCCAGCGGCAGACCGATAAGCACCGCAAGCAGCGTGGCCACAAGCACCAGAGCAATGGTGCTGACCGTGGCGGGCCACAGCCCCATGTTATACACAAGTCCCAGCCCCAGCAGGGCAAAAAGCCCCAGCCCTCTGCTGCCGGTGCCGCGCCAGGTCAGCAGGGCGACGGCAGGAATGAACAGCCACCACGGTATGAAGGCAAGACCGTGTTCCAGCACGGAAAGAGCGGCATCGGTAACCGCGGAAAACGCACGGGTTGCGCCGGAGCAGTGCACGACCAGAAAATCAATGACGCTTTCAAGCGTAGCGCCAACGGGAATGCGATAATCAATCATTACTGGTCACCTCCTCTTTCAGCCAGCGCACCCAGCAGAAGGCCGCGCACAATGACACCTTTCATGCGGTTTTTCTCGTCCACAACAGGCAGTGCATGGGGCAGTCCTGCCATCAGCGGAATAAGCTCGGCGGCGGGAGTGTCCACATTCACTGTCTGAATATCGCGACGCATGATGCTGTCTATGTCCCGCCTGTTTTCTTTTATAAGTGCGGAAACATCGTCAGCCGTGACAATGCCCAGCACACGATGCTCGCGGTCGAGAACAAAAAGGCTGGCTATGGCTGCGGCGCGCATTTTGCGCAGCGCTGTGCGCGGGCCGTCCACGCCCAGCACGGCCACGGCCTCGGAGCGCTTCATCACGGCACCGGCCGTCAGCACGCGTGAAATGTCCACAGATTCGACAAAACGGGCCACATAATCATCGGCCGGAGAGGTGAGAATATCTTCGGGAGTGCCTTCCTGCACCACGGCGCCGTCACGCATAAGCACAATGCGGTCGCCGATGCGCAGCGCCTCGTCCAGATCATGGCTGATGAAAACAATGGTCTTGTGCATTTCTTCCTGCAGGCGCAGCAACTCGTCCTGCATGTCCCGCCGGATAAGCGGATCAAGGGCGCTGAACGCTTCGTCCATCAGCAGAATATCGGGGTCCAGAGCCAGCGCACGGGCCAGCCCCACGCGCTGCTGCATGCCGCCGGAAAGCTGTGCCGGGCGGCTGGAAGCCCATTCCGCCAGTCCCACGCGTTCCAGCTGCTCCATGGCGCGGCGGGTACGTTCCGCCTGACTCACGCCCATGACCTCCAGCCCGTATTCCGCGTTCTGCAGCACCGTACGGTGCGGAAAAAGTGCAAAATTCTGGAACACCATGCCCATCTTGCGCTGACGGAAGTCGCGCAGTTCTCTGATGTCCATGGCGGTTACGTCTTCACCATCCACCAGCACCGTGCCGGCGGTGGGATCAATAAGTCTGTTGATGCAGCGTACCAGCGTTGATTTGCCGCTGCCGGAAAGCCCCATCACCACCACAACCTCGCCCTGATCCACTTCAAACGAGGCACGGTTGACCCCAACGGCAAGACGGGTGCGGCGCTGGATTTCTTCTTTGCCAAGTCCCTGTTCGAGCAGCGGCAGAGCACGCTGCGGGTCGGAACCGAACACCTTTGTCAGATTTTCAATACGGATTTTAGCCATCAACCCTCCTGGATAAGGAAAGGATAAAAGCCGGCCGCACACCTGTACGCCGGAGAACACGGTGTTCACCGGCAGCGGTTGTGTGTGGTCGTCTTCTTCGGAGGATACGGAGCGCGTGCGGCAAAAACCGCAAACGAGCTCTGGCAAGGATGACGCGGGAAACCCGCCGGTAATGCGGGGCAGGTCGTCTTCCGGGCGGCCCAATTGCCGAAACGTCGGCAATTATCGGCAGCACTGGCCGGTTACAGGCGACAGCCTTGAAATACGGTATATGCGGATGCGGACATGCTGCCGGCAAAACACATGCCGGCAAAAAAACAGTATGAAAATATGCTGCTGCACATTTTCACACGCTCATGGACACCTGAATGAATATCTCATTCAGGCACAGCATCTGTATCCTCCGAAACTTTCGCTACAGTGTTATATACTAGATTGTCTACCGGTGCATTTACGATGACATCATCAAGACAGCACCAGTTCCGATATGTAAACAGCCAATGAAAATGTCACCTTTTTGGGACGGTTTGGGACAATAAAAATGTCATGGTTTCCACCAATGGTTGTTGTTCCCCTACCAAGTCCCCGGAGTTGTCTCCTGGGGGTTATGAATCGCCCTCGCTATGGGTTCACGAGGGTGAAGATACCAGTGCCATGAGGATTCTGCCGCAGGGGAGGTCTGCTCCCGTTCCTGGGCCCCTCTTGCCAACGATTTTTCCTCAGAAGCCGGTTCTTCCGAAGATTTTCCCGTGACAACGGGGACAAGGACAAAGGCCTCTCCGTCCGCCAGCGCCATGAGCTCGTCATCAAGCTTTTCGACCACGGTGACCGCCTTGCCGCGCCGAAGCAGTCTTGTGCGGCCCCGACTATCCTGAAGACGGTACTTCTGCCCGCCGAAAGCTACGGTGGAATCTCCACAGGCCTTGCGCTGCTCGTGGCGCGCCAGCAGCAGATCGAGATTCGTTCCTTCCACAACAGGCAGAAAAGCGTTTTGCGCTTCGGCCGGAGCTCCGGCAAACTTGGGATTGTGCATCTGCTCCGCATACGTGCCCAGAAAGTCGTTCGCCGCCTCCACGGTACGGATCCCTGCCAAGCGAAAAGCAATCACGAGACGGCTCTGCAGCGTCCTCCACAGTCGCTCGATGCGTCCCTTGGCCTGCGGCGACCGGGCAGCAATGAAGCGCACCCCCAAGGTCTCCAGCACGCGGCCAAACTGGGTCTGGGGCGCGACTTTGCCTTGGAGCTCCTCTTCGATCGTCAGCTTGCCCGTCTTCGGGGAAACGAAGATCGTATGCCGATCCGCGTAGATCGCCCGGGGGACGCCGTGGCGCTCAAGCATCTGTCTCAGAACACGCAAGTAGCCCGACAAACATTCGTTTTTCTCTATCCAAAGCCCCACGACCTCTCCGGTGGCGTCGTCGATGGCTCCATGCAGCGAGCGCATAACGCCGTCCCCGAGCCAATCAAACGGAGATGCGTCCATCTGCACCAAATCTCCCCTCCGACGGCTCCGCTCCCGGCATCTGCGCCCCTTCGGACTTCGGTGACGATGCGCACACGCCACGCCCTGTTCCTTGAGTATCCTGCCGATACTTTTGGCGCTGAGCTCAAGCCCGTACCTGGAAGCGAAAAGTTCTTCCATATGCTGACAGCTCGCCCCTTCAAAGTCACTTTTCGCCTTCTCGGCAACGAACTTACGGATTTCCTGGGCAATTCTCCGATTCGACGCTTTGCCCCGTCCTTTGTGGACAAGGCCCACGGCTCCCTCCTTACGATACCGATTTTTCAGTCGAATCACCTGCCGGTAGCTCAAACCAAGGACTTCTCCCGCCTCCCGAACCGTGAACGCTCCGGCCACTGCCTGCTTGATCACAAACGCTCGCCGCGCTTCCTCTGCCTTCATGAGTACGTCACCACGTGTCTTCATGGGATGACATTTCTATTGTCCCAGACAGGGGTGACAATATCATTGTCCGGTAACACAGCACCAGTTCCGATATTGACAATATTACATATCATAATGAGAATGTCCACCCTCTGTTTTTTCCGCACTGAATCATGGCTTATTATAATCATCGTCAGTCCGCTGTGATTGTGCATGAATAGCGGGTTGCGGCACATTCCGGAACCGCGTTGCGCCAGCCCGGCAGACACCGCCCCGCCGTGTTGTGCAGGCCCGTTGTGCTATGTTATATCGTCTTATTGTTGCTGCCTGTTTCCATGTTTTTTTCCCAAAGGAGTTTACCCCATGACTCTGACCCGACGCTCTGCGTTTTTTCATCTGCCTGTGTTCACAGCCGTCATCCTGTGTATGGTAATGCTTGCCGGCTGTGCCGAAGAACCGCAGGAACAGGGGCCGCCCCCTGTCAAGCCGGTAAAGGTGCTTACAGTGGGCAGTAAAGACAAAGGGGTCAGGCGGGTGTTTCCCGGCAAGGTTGTTGCCGGTGAAAAGGTGGAGCTCGGCTTCAGAGTGGCCGGACAGCTGACCCGCTTTCCCGTCAAGGAAAGCCAGCATGTGGAACAGGGCCAGACCGTGGCCGAACTGGACAAAAGCGACTTCATCACCAAAGTGCGCAACATAGAATCGCAGCTGGGAGGGGCCAGAGCATCGCTCAATGAGGCCACGCTCAACTTTAAGCGCATGGAAACGCTGCTCGGACAGGATACCATATCAAAGGCGGACTACGACAAGGCACGGGCCTCGATGGACAATGCCAACGCCAAGGTGCTTTCGCTGACCCAGCAGCTCAAGCAGGCCACGCAGGATCTGGAATACACAACCCTGCGGGCGCCTTTTTCCGGCGTCATCGCCAAAAAATACGTAAAGAATTACGAGCTGGTGCAGGCCCAGCAACCCGTTCTGAAGCTCGAAAACACCGACCGGCTTGATGTGGAGGTGGAAGTCCCCGAATTTGTCATTGCCCAGTTGCGGCATCAGGACAGAAAAAACATGCCTGCGCCTGTCGCCCGCTTTTCTGCCTTTCCTGGGCGGTCTTTCGAGCTGAGCCTTAAAGAATACCAGACATCTGCCAATCCGCAGACCCAGACCTATACCGTCACACTGACCATGCAGAGCCCCGACGACATACGGCTGCTGCCGGGCATGACCGCCGACGTGGAGGGCACCCTGCCCTTCGGCGGCGACATCGATGCCACATCGCTGCCGGTTGCCGCCGTGGTGGGCGGCGAAGACGACCGCTCCTACATATGGGTGCTGGACAAAGAAAGCATGACAGTATCACGCCGCGCCGTGGTTACGGGGGCCATACATGAAGACAAGGTGGCCATCACTCAGGGCCTTGAACCCGGCATGACGGTTGTAGCCGCCGGAGCAAACTATCTGCACGAAGGACAGAAAGTACGCATCCTCAACGGCAAGATCGGGGGCGGGCAATGAACATTGCGGAATTCTGCATCGGCAAGCGCACGGTAAGTCTTGTACTTACACTGGCGCTGACCGTGGGCGGCATACTGGCCTATATGAAGATGGGCAGGCTGGAAGACCCTGCATTCACCATCAAGGATGCGCAGGTAATCACCACCTATCCGGGAGCCCTGCCCGCCGAGGTTGCGGAAGAAGTGACCGACGAGCTGGAAAGCGCCATCCAGCAGCTGGGGCAGCTCAAGCGCATCGAATCGGTATCCATGCCGGGCATGTCCATCATCACCGTGCGCATAAAAGACAAATACGGCCCCGAGCTGCTGCCGCAGGTGTGGGACGAACTGCGCCGCAAAGTCAACGACGCCAGAGCCAAACTGCCTCCCGGTGCGGGCGACCCGCTGGTGGTGGACGACTACGGCGACGTCTACGGTATTTTTCTGGCTGTGACGGCTGACGGTTTTTCCTACAAGGAACTCAACGACTATACGGATTTTCTGCGCAAGGAACTGCTCATGGTTCCCGACGTGGCCAAGGTCACACTGTGGGGCACTCAGCAGGAAGCCATATATGTGGAAATCTCGCGCGCACGCATGCGCAGCATGGGGGTTTCTCTCAACACCGTGTACGACGCGCTGAAGGAAAACAACCTTGTGGTCGATTCGGGCCACGTGCGCGCGGGCCCCGATTACGTACGCATTCATCCCACCGGCGAAATCCGTTCCGTGGAAGAGCTGGGCAATCTGTTCATCAACGACCCCGCCGCCCCGCGGCTGGTGTATCTGAAAGACATAGCCACCATACGGCGCGACTATGTGCAGCCGCCCACAACCATCATGCGCCACAACGGCAGAATGGCTGTGGCCGTGGGCATTTCGCTGGCTCCCGGCGGCAATATAGTCACACTGGGCGAACGCGTGGACAAGCGCCTTGCAGAACTGGACGGCGTGACCCCCGTGGGCATCAACATCGACAAAATATATTTCCAGCCGGACTATGTGACCAAGGCGGTGAACAACTTTGCCGTCAGCCTGCTGGAAGCCATTGCCATCGTCATCGGCGTGCTGATGATTTTCATGGGGCTGCGCAGCGGCATTCTCATCGGCGCCATTCTGCTCATCACCGTCTGCGGGTCGTTCATTTTTATGAAGATGATGGACATCGAACTGCAGCGCATATCGCTGGGGGCGCTTATTATCGCGCTGGGCATGCTGGTGGATAACGCCATCGTGGTCACCGAAGGAATGCTGATACGCATCCAGAAAGGGGACAACCGGCTGGAAGCGGCGCGCGACGTGGTAAAGCAGAACATCTGGCCGCTGCTGGGCGCCACCGTCATCGCCATCATGGCATTTTCGGCCATCGGCCTTTCAGAAGACAATACCGGAGAATACTGCGGCTCACTTTTCTGGGTGCTGCTCATCTCCCTCATGCTCAGCTGGGTCACAGCCATCACCATCACGCCGCTGTTCTGCGAAATGTTTCTCAAAGGCGGTGAAGACACTGCGAAAGATCCCTACGGGGGCATCATCTTCCGCAGCTACCGCGCCCTGCTGGACAAATGCCTCCATTACCGCTGGTTCACCGTCGGCACCATGGTTGTGCTGCTGGGGTTGTCCGTGGCCGGTTTCGGCCTGCTGGAACAGAGTTTTTTTCCGCCTTCAACCCAGCCGCAGTTTCTGCTCGACTACTGGAAGCCTGAAGGAACCGACATACGCACCACCAGTGCAGACATGCACCTGATGGAAGAAGCCCTGAAAAAAGACGACCGGGTGGCTTTTACCAGCAGCTTTGTGGGCGGCGGTGCCCCGCGTTTCATGCTTGTTTATGCACCGGAAAAAAAATACCCCAACTACGGGCAGATAATCGTCACCGTCAAAGATTACCGGCAGATTGATTCCATAATAGCAGATTACCGCCCCGAACTGGAGGAGCGGTTCCCCGCGGCGTTCTTTAAATTCAAGAAAATCCGTCTGGGCCCCGGCAGAGACGACCCCATCGAAGTGCGTTTCAGCGGGCCCGACCCCGAAGTTCTGCGACGGCTTTCGGTACAGGCGCAGAAACTGATACGCGCCAACCCCAATGCCCGCGGCATACGCGACAACTGGCGCCAGAAAGTCAAGCAGGTTGTCCCCGTGGTCAACGATGCCTCCGCCCGCAGGGCAGGCATCACACGTCCGGACATCGCCACCGCGCTGCGCACCGCATCATCCGGCACCACTGTGGGTATCTACCGCGAAGATGACACCCTTATTCCCATCATCGCGCGGCCGCCGGCGGACGAAATGAACGACGCATCGCGGCTTGCCGACGTGCAGGCGTGGAGCCCCACCGCCAAAGCCATGATTCCCGTGGGGCAGCTTGTCTCTTCGTTTGAAACCCGCATGGTCGACAACATCAGACAGTCACGCTTCCGCAAGCCGACCATCACGGTGGCGTGCGAGCAGGTTTCCGGCCAGCCCAGTGCACTGTTCAAAGAACTGCGGCCGGTGCTGGAATCCATGCCACTGCCCCGCGGATACACACTGGAATGGGGCGGCGAGTATGAAGACAGCCGCGACGCACAGGCCGCGCTGTTCAGTTCCATACCGCCCACGCTGGCCATGATGGTGCTTATCACCGTCATGCTGTTCAACGCGCTGCGCCAGCCGCTTATCATCTGGCTTACCGTGCCGCTGGCTTTCATCGGCGTCACATGGGGGTTGCTGGCCGCCGGACAGCCATTCGGCTTCATGGCCCTGCTCGGATTCCTGAGCCTTTCCGGAATGCTCATTAAAAACGCCATCGTGCTGCTGGACGAAATAGACACCCAGATACGGTCCGGCAAAGACAGGTACCATGCCATTCTGGACTCTTCGGTCAGTCGTATGCGGCCGGTTCTCATGGCTGCCAGCACCACCGTGCTGGGCATGCTGCCGCTGCTTACCGATGCGTTTTTTGTGGCCATGGCGGTGACAATCATGGCAGGTCTCACCTTTGCCTCCATTCTCACCCTCATCGTAGTGCCGGTGCTGTACTCCATCTTCTTCCGCATCAGGGCGGCGTAACCGTACCCCGAACACCACTGCAGAGGCGGGCCTTACGGTCCGCCTTTTTTTGCCTTCCCAACGATGAGAGACTTTTTTTACACAGCGTATTGACCGGACAACCAGCCGGCGCTAATAGTTGCATCTGCAACAATCATTTTTTACATCACCATGCCGCACACCATTCCGCACAAAGCAAAACCCCGGCCACTGTTACGCAGACCCCGACAACACGCGGTTGCCCGACCGGCACAGGCCTGTCCGGCCGGAGCCTGCCCCTGCGCTGAAGCCCCGCTGTACCGCAGCCGCAGAACCAGCATAGGCAGGGCCATCGCACTGGTTGCCCGCAAAATGAGAATGCGCCTCACAGAAACGCTGGCACAGCTGGATCTGGGAGCAGGACAATATCCTTTTGTCATCGCGCTGCTGCGCTACGGCGACTGTTCTCAGGAACAGCTGGCAGAGCTGACCGCCATGGACAAAAGTACCACAGCGCGGGCACTGAAAGCGCTGGAACAGAAGGGTTTCATCACCCGAAAACCGGCCTGCGACAACAGGCGCATGAACATTGTGCACGCCACGTCAAAAGCAGCACGGCTGGAACACGAGATACACAGGCGTCTCAACGCCGTAAACAGCGAGCTGGCCGCCGGTCTTTCGGCCCGTGAACGCCGCCTGCTGCTGCGTCTGCTGCATATTCTGGAAGACAACACGCAGGCGTTCTCCACCCTGTAACCATCTACCCCTGCAGGCCCCATGCCCGATTTCATCCTTATACTGCTTCTGGCGGCTTTTCCCGCCCTGTCCACAGACATGTACCTTCCTGCCATCCCGACGCTGTGCACGCTGTGGAACATTCCGCTGGCTCAGGCCAACCTTTCTCTGGTGGTCTTTTTTGTCACGTTCAGCAGCTTTCTGCTTATCCACGGTCCGCTTTCCGACAGGTTCGGCAGGCGCCCCGTGCTGCTATGGGGCATTCTGCTGTTCATTGCGGGCAGCCTGTTGTGCGCCGCATCGCAGTCCATAACCACGCTGGTGACCGCCCGTGCGGTTCAGGCCGTGGGGGCCGCCGCGGCATCGGCACTCAGCTTTGCGCTGGCCAAAGACATGTACACCGGTGAGCAACGCAAAAAATTGCTGGCGTACATCGGTGTCATTGTTCCGCTGTGTCCCATGGCTGCCCCCACCATCGGGGCGTTCATGCTGCAGCATGTTTCGTGGCGGGGCATCTTTGTGCTGCAGGGAGCGCTTGCCCTTTTTGCCCTGTACGGGGCATTCCGCCTGCGCGAACCGTTGACCAGCAAAGCAAGCGGAGGAGCGGCCGCGGCGCTTAAACGCTATGTCACCCTGTTCAGCAATGCGCCTTTCATGGTGTACGCGGTGGCCTTTGCCCTTCCCGGGCTGGCGTTTTTCGCCTTCATCGCCGGTTCTTCAAATATTTACATCAGCGGGTTCGGCAGTTCCGAGCAGCAATACGGCCTGTATTTCGCTTTCAACGCCTTCTCACTCATGCTCGGTTCTTTTCTCTGCTCACGGTTATGCGTCGGGCTTGCTTCACGCACCATACTGTTTGTCTCGTTCGTCGGCATGCTGCTTTCTGTGCTGGCCATGTTTGTCTTCGGAAACGAAACCCCGGTCAGCTTTGCGGTGACCATGTTCTGCTACACCATGTTTCTGGGCATGAGCCGCCCCATCAGCAATCATATGATTCTGGAACAGGTGGACCGCAACGCCGGCGCCGCCGCCTCGCTGGTCACGTTCTTCTTTTTTCTGTGCGGCGCCGTGGCCATGGAAACCATTTCGCTGCAATGGGACTCCAAACCCTTTGTCATTGCCGTGCTGGGCGGTGCCGGCACCGCCGCTGCACTGGGCGTCACACTGATGCTGCGCGGTCGCAGTGCCGAAAAACCTGCCACCTCCTGATACGGCAGTTCAGCTGCTCCGTTCATCCTGCAACACAAAGGCTGCCCCGGAACAACGTCCCGGAGCAGCCTTTTATTCATACCCGCAACGGCGCCGCGGCAAAATCACCCAGCAGGGGTAAGCACAACATCAGCTATGACAGGTCTGTGATCGGAATCCACATCCGGCCCCACGCGGAACCAGCGGGCCTCGGCCCCGTTGCCGGCCAGCACTCTGTCTACAGCCAGCATGACCGGCAGCCCCCGCAGACTTTCAAAAAACGTCCACCCGTAACCGGTAAGCAGTACGGATGCATCGCTCATATCACTCCAGTATCTGCGAAAAATATAACTCTCGCGCGGCAGGTTGAAGTCACCCGCCACAATGACCGGCAGGACTGCCCGGTCCACCATGGCGCGGGCAAGCATTGAGGCCTCTTCACGCGCCCCTGTCTGCGCTTCAAGCATACCGGCTTTTCCCGGATTGATCAGTTTGCGTCTGTCCAGCAGGTGCTGCAGTCCGTAGCGCGGGCTGGGCAGGTGCACGGCAAAAAAAGCCACCGGCCCCGCGGGAGTACGGATAACCGCCGGCAGCACCGTCTGCCGTTTCCACTTGTGCCCGGCCCTGTGCAGTTTCAGCGCTTCCCCCACCTGCAGCGGAAAACGCGAATACACGGCAATCTGACCGTCACGCTTCCCCTGCCAGCCTTCCGGCAGAGTAAGCCTGCGGTCCCCGATGTACTCCTGCACTGCCACCACATCCACATCGTACTCACGCACTACCCGCGACAGAGCTTCAAAATCAGCTTCTCCGACCCGCAGGTTGCAGGAAAGCACCCTGATACGCGCGCCTGACGGCACATCATTCTGTTCCTGCGCCACCTGAAATCCCATGACGGGACCGGCCAGCACCACGGCAGCAAAGCCCAGCGGAATCAAAAGCAGCCGGTGACGCAACACCGCCCACGGAAGCAGAACAAGCAGAGGCAGCCCCAGCATCCAGCGGGGACCGAACAGTAAAAGCGAAACAGGCCACCATCTGTCGGCAGCACCGTACAGCAACGCCCATGCCCCGCAGAGGCCGATGCAATACATAAGGGTCAGCAGGGCCGGCAGGCCGGATGTTCTCTTCATGGTTTTCATCTACTGAAATTGTTGATCAAAAGTACAAAAAAGCAGGGCGTGCATGCGGAAACACGCTGCACCGGATGCAGGACACGCGCACCAGCCCGAAACGAAAACAGCGCGGAAACAGCGCGAAACCGGCACCATATGCCGGTGAGAGTCCCCCCGCAAGTCCGCAACTTCAGGTAAAGCTGCAGCATGATGCCGCTGCCCCAGACAAATCCTGCCCCTGACAAATCCTGCCCCTGACAAACTCTGTCCCTGACAAATCCTGTCCCAGAAAAATCCTGTCTCAGACAAATCCTGCCCCCGACACCTGCGTGCCCCTGCCGCCTGCGGCCGTACGGTGCATTCCCGGCCGTCATATTTTTCCTGCTCCGGCCGGAGGTATCTGACAGATATGGCGGATATGGCGGATAAGGCGAGCCGGAGGGATATGGCGGGCCGGATGCCCCTCACAGGCATGTACAAGGCGCCTGCAGCCGGTACTACGCGGGCCGCTCAATACACACTGCTCTACAGCTGCCTGATTATCCGCGCCGGATTGCCTGCCACCACCACATTGTCCGGCACGTCTCTGGTTACTACCGCGCCCGCGGCGACAACGGCGTTGCGGCCCACCTGCACACCGGGACAGATGACAGCTGCCCCGCCTATCCACGCATTGTCCCCCACGCTGATGGCAAGCCCCAGCTCCGGCCCTTCAAGCCGCTTGGCAGCATCTGCGGGGTGCGTTGCAGTATACAGCGACACAGACGGGCCGAACATGACATTGTCGCCGATGTGAACCGGTGCGGGATCCAGAATGATACAATTATAATTCATGAAGACATTGCAGCCTACGGTAATATTGAACCCGTAATCGCAATGAAACGGCGGCATAATCTGCAGACCTGTCCCGCTACCGCCCAACAGCTGCGCCAGCACACCGGCCGCATCCGCGGCATTGTCAGGATGCGCATGATTAAACGAGTGCAGCAGCCTGCGGCACGCCAGCCTCAGCGCTGTCAGCTCCGCGTCGCCGGCATTATACAACTGCCCCGCGATCATTTTTTCCTTTTCAGTCACATCCACCTCCGTCCGGCATCAATCCGGCCTCCAGCCACTGTCACTCTGATAAACAAACAAGGAAGAGCTGGAAATAACCACATGATATTCGGGCATATCGCAGTTTGCATGCAGCAGAACCGTTACAACAAAAAATGCAGGTGCCTGCTTGACAGCTTTTATTATCGATAATATATAATATCAAAACACAAAGGACACGACCATGAAAACGGTACAGGTAAAAAGGGAATCGCTCAAGGAGCAGGTCAGACGGATTTTACACGACAAAATAATCTCCGGTGAACTTGTACCCGGTGAACGCCTGAAAATAGTACCTATTTCCGAGGCTCTGCAGGTAAGTCAGGCACCGGTACGCGAAGCCATTCAATGCCTGATAACCAGCGGCCATCTGGAGCATATCCCCAATGTCGGTGTTCGGGTACGCCAGTTTTCCACCGAAGAGGTGCGCGAGATATACGAAGTCAGGCAGGCCGTCGAAGTAGGAGCGCTGAAAAAGCTGCGTATGCTGCCGCAGGAGCTGGCAACCGCACTGGCGCCTTTGCAGCAGAGCATGGAACAGGCATGTGCTGCCGGTGATTTTGACGGATACATCCGGTACAACAACCTGTTTCACAGGCAACTGGTTAAAGCGGCAAACAACAACCGCATGCTGCAGGTCTGGGATTCGCTGCATCTGCCGCAATACATGAAGCACACCCTCACCACCATGGGGGTGACGCTGGAAAAGGCCCTGCCACTGCATCCGCCCGTTATTGAAGCGCTGCGCCGTAACGAATTGCAGCAGGCGGTGGACGCGCTGGAACATCATTATCACGAACTGGCCTGACGCATACAAGATGTGCAGCGGGATTGCGACACAAGCACTTTGCATATTATCGATAATATAAAATATAAAAACAGGAACCGCCATGAAAATCTGCATCATCGCCCATATCGAAGCACGGGAATCATGCGCCGCCGCCCTGCAGAAAGAGCTGGAAATGCTGGCCGGCAGCTCGCAGACAGAAGAAGGCTGTCTGGTGTACCGGCTGCACAGCAGTACGGAAAACGGCGGACTTTTCTTCATGTACGAAGAGTGGCAGAGCCGCGACCATCTTGACCGGCACGAAGCCGCACCTTCCTTCCGTAACTTTCTTGCGGCAACACGCCCGCTTATCCGCCATATCCGCATTCATTCCATGAACCCTGTAAATTTCTGAAGGTACAGACCATGCTTAAAAAAGAAATCCTTGACGCATTCAGGTTTCGCCACGCCTGCAAAGAGTTTGACGAAGACCGCACCATATCTGCAGAAGACTTCGATTTCCTTATGGAAACAGCCCGTCTTTCGCCCAGTTCCTTCGGCTTTGAGCCATGGCACTTTCTGGTGGTGCAAGACATGGCCGTTCGCGAAAAGTTCATTCCGTGCAGCTGGGGCGCCCGGAGACAATTGCCCACCGCAAGCCATGTGGTCTTCACTCTGGTCAAAAAGCCCTACTTCATGCGCTACGACAGCACCTACATCCAGACATTCATGAAAGACATCCAGAAGTTGCCTCCGGAGACAGCTGAAGTAAAAGGGGAATTTTTTAAAACGTTTCAGGAAAAAGACTTCAACCTGCTGGAGTCTGAACGCGCCCTTGCCGACTGGGCGGCACATCAGACGTATATCCCGCTGGCCAACATGATGACTGCCGCGGCGCTGATAGGCATAGACAGCTGCCCCATAGAAGGGTTCGACCGCGAACAGTTCGATGCGGTTCTTGCCGCAGAGCTGAACATAGATCTGCAGAAATACACCATCGGGCATATATGCGCCTTCGGCTACCGCAAACATGAGCCGCGCCCCAAGACACGCCAGCACATCACCGCAGTGACCACATGGATATAAAAGGAGACCGCCATGCAGTACCCCTATCTTTTTTCTGACATCATGCTGGGGCAGAACCCCCTTGCCAACCGCATTGTCATGGCACCCATGACACGGTCGCGCAGCACACAGCCGGGTAATGTACCCAACAGTCTGATGGCGCAATATTACGGCCAGCGCGCTTCCGCCGGACTCATCATCACCGAGGCCACTCAGATTTCTGTACAAGGGCAGGGTTACGCCGGAACACCGGGTATTCACACCCCGCAGCAGGTGGCCGGATGGAAACAGGTGACCGACGCCGTACACAGCCGCGGCGGCACAATTTATATGCAGTTATGGCACGTCGGCCGGGTCGGATCCGCGGCTGTAAACGGATTGCAGCCTCTGGCGCCCAGCGGATGCATCGCCCGTGACACAGTGGTGTATCTGACAGGCTCCGGCGGCGCAAAAGACGTCACATTCATCCCTGTGGACAAACCACGGGAAATGACACCCGACGACATCGCAGCCACCACAGCCGATTTTGCCCGCGCAGCACGCAATGCCATGGAGGCAGGATTTGACGGGGTGGAGATACACGGGGCCAACGGCTACCTTATAGACCAGTTTCTGCGCAGCAACTCCAACAAACGCACCGACAGTTACGGTGGTTCGCCTGCCGCAAGAATCCGCTTTCTGCGTGAAGTGACACAGGCGGTCATCGCACAGACCGGCAAGGACAAAGTGGGAGTACGCCTGTCGCCGTTCATCAAGTTCAAAGATATGGACGACCCGGAAATTCTGGACACCATCATGCTGGCGGCCGCCATGCTGGATTCGCTGGGTGCAGGGTATCTGCACCTGTGCGAAGCCGACTGGGACGATGCCCCGCAGATTCCCGTTCAGTTCCGTCACGACCTGCGGTCAGCTTTCAAAGGACGCATCATCGCCACAGGCAATAAAACACCACAGGAAGCCGAAGTGCTTATCAGTACCGGTCTCATCGATCTTGCAGGCTTCGGCCGCAAGATACTGGCCAACCCGGACTTTGCCGAACGGGTACGGCAGGGTGCACCTCTGAATACCATCACGGACACGCACACCATTTTCGGTGGCGGCGGCGCGGCAGGGTACACGGACTATCCTTTTCTTAAAACAGAATAAGCCGCCCGCTCACGAGCCTCTTCTGAAGGCCGCGAGCAACAAAACAGCAGCAAGGAAAGTACCATGAACGATATGTATAATCGGGAATAAACCGGCCTCTGGCCGGATGGCAGCAGGCTGGTGATCAGCATTTCCATGCAGTTTGAGACAGGCGGACAGCCGCACGATGCCGAGAGTCCTTTCTACGGCATGACCGACCGTGAAAGAATGCGGCAGGCAGGCGTATTGTCTGCGTGCTGCTGCCCTTGCAGTACTTACGCAGGACACTGGCACGCGCCGGGCACATGCCTTTGGAATGAGCGCCGGAGTATTCCGGCCAGCCTTGCCGTTTGCGTACTGCAACCACACGACACAGAAAAGGTCGGGCTTGCCGTTGTGCTTACGGTCGAGCTGCCGGTGTAAACGCCGGGGCACTTGGTTTGTCTGAGCGGAGCGCCTGCCATGCGGGCAACCTGCATTGACCGCAAAAAGCCGCGAGAAACGTATCCCCGCACTTATCTCCACGAAAAAACGGGCTAGAGGAAATTCCTCTAGCCCGTTGCTTTCACTATGGTGGGCGGTACAGGGCTCGAACCTGTGACCCTCGGCTTGTAAGGCCGATGCTCTCCCAGCTGAGCTAACCGCCCGTCGGTGGTTTATCTATAGAAACGAGGTACCGGTGTCAACTGAATTTTTTTAAAAAGTAAACAAGGTAAAGAATACTGCCCGCAAGCCGATACAGTCATCATGGACGTCGCTTCCGGTGCCCGTTGGCACACGTAAATTTCCACCAGCAAGCAACAGCGTCAGGGCACCCGACCATCTGGCGGTCGCCGGAGACGAGCCGGCTTGGGGAGAAGACGCCTCTACACGCTCCGGCGGGGTTGCACGCGGCACCGGCCTGCAACGGTCAGCCGAGGTGCCGCACAGTGTGGTCGCCAGGGCATAGCCGGAGGCGGCGTCCAGTTTTCATTCTTCAGTGGCTCCGTCACGTATTTCCTTACGCAGGTTCATGCCGTATTTCAGCATTCTGTTACGCACCGTGCCTCTGTGCACGCCCAGCAGGCGCGCCGCTGCAGCCATATTGCCACCGGTCCGGCGCAGTGCCCGCAGCAGCTCATCGTGTTCCTGATTCCGCTGTTCCGGCTGCTGTGCAGCCAGATCCTCCCCGGCAAAGGAAGCGACATGCAGAGTCTGAAGACAACACTCCGCACGGGTTCCCGTGATGTGTGCCGGCAGATGTTCCACCCCCAGCCGCCCGCGGTCAGCCAGCACAAAGGCATACTCAACGGCGCTGCGCAGTTCGCGCACATTGCCCGGCCAGTCGTAGGCTGTCAGGCGGTGCATGGCATCAGGAGTAAACCCTTCGATATCCTTGCCTGTTCTCTGCCGGATACCCGCAACAAAATGCGCTGCCAGCAGCGGAATATCTTCCGCGCGCTGACGCAGCGCAGGCAGTACCACGGGAATGACGTTGATGCGGAACAGCAGGTCTTCGCGGAACTGTCCTGTCCGGACAAGGCTGCCGAGATCTCTATGAGTGGCACAGATGATCCGTACATCAACCGCCCGCGACCTGTTTTCCCCCACCCGCTCGATATGCTTTGTCTCAAGCACGCGCAGCAGCTTGACCTGCGTGGCAAGGGGCAGATCTCCCACTTCATCCAGAAAAAGATCGCCCCCGTGCGCTGCCTCAAAACGGCCTTGTCTGTCGCGTACTGCCCCGCTGAACGAACCTCTTGCGTGCCCGAACAGTTCACTTTCCAGCAAAGATTCATTCAGGGCTGAACAGTTAAGCGGCACATACGGGCCGTTTGCCCGGTGTCCCAGATCGTGCACAGCCCGTGCGGCAAGCTCTTTGCCGCAGCCGGACGGCCCCAATATGAGCACCGGCGCATCGCTGTCCGCAGCGCGTTCCACGATGCGGTAAACACGCTGCATGGCCGGAGAAACACCCACCATACCGGCAAATCCGTCAGCCCTGTCCAGCATGCGTGCCAGCGCCTCGATGCGCCTGTCACGCTCCACAACTTCGCTCATGTCGGTGAACGTTTCCACCGCTCCGGCAACACGGCCGTCCTTGCGCACCACGCGGGCATTTTTTGAAACCGGCACCCGCACACCGTCCTTGCGCACAATATCACACCGGCGGCTGCTCTCGGTCCCGCGTTCAAACAACCGGCACCAGCCGGAAGCACCGCGCCGCGCTTCATCGCACGCACCGCAGCCCAGCACAGTGCACGGCTGCCCCGTCAGCTCCGCAGCGGAATATCCCGTCAGGCGCTCCAGCGCGGGATTGACCATTTCTATCTTGCCCTGCGGAGAAACAAGCATCAGCCCCTCACTAATGGTGGCAACCACTTCGGCCACCAGATCGCTGCATGAAGATGTTCCGGTCATTGCTTCTCCCGTTTCAACATATGTCTAACCATATGATTAGACATTATCACAACGCACGGCAACCCGCATGCCCACAATGCGTTCAATATTCCGATTATAAAAATAAAAACAACACATTAGATTACCGGCACGGTTTGTGCTGATGTACCGGCATATCATGCGGCCTGCCGTTGTGCCCGGGCCGTTCACCCGAACCCCTTATTACCATGAAGCAACACGACAATACATTATCCCGCGCTCCTTCCGCACGCGGCGCGGTAAACCGCAGAGCATTTCTGACCGGCGTGTGTGCCGCCGGCATGGCTGCCTGCGCATCCGCACTGCCTTCCTCTGCGGATGCGGCGCAGACAGACTCCGCCCCCGCTGCCGGTACAGCACAGCCCATGGCAACGTTGTTCGATCTGTCCCGCTGCGAAGGCTGCGGCGCCTGCGTCGACGCATGCACGGAACGCAACGCCCGCAAATACCCGCAGCCACGGCATCCTTTTCCTGCCATGTTTCCCGCCCGTGTCCGGGCGGAGGACTGGTCGGACAAACAAAAGGTGACGGACAGACTGACACCCTACAACTGGCTCACAATACAACATGTATCTGTAACATATAAAGAAAAGACGTACGAACTGCACATTCCGCGCCGCTGCATGCACTGCGACAACCCGCTGTGCGCCAATCTGTGCCCGTGGGGGGCCGCCTACAAAGAAAACTCGGGGACGGTCCGCATTGATGACGATATCTGTCTGGGCGGGGCCAAATGCTGTCAGGTCTGCCCGTGGGACATTCCCCAGCGCCAGACCGGCGTGGGGCTGTACCTTGACCTGCTGCCGCGATTTGCCGGAAACGGTGTCATGTACAAATGCGACCGCTGCCACGACAGCGTAAAACAGGGAGCGCTGCCCGCCTGTGTGGAAGCCTGTCCGCTGGGAGTGCAGGAGTACGGCCCGCGTGACGCAATTATCAGCAAAGCGCGCAAGCTGGCGCAGGCAACTGACGGCTATCTGTACGGACTGGATGAAGCGGGCGGCACCAGCACCATCTATGTTTCTCCCGTTCCCTTTGAGCTGCTGAACACTTCGCTGACCCGCAGTGCCGGACACCCTGATTTTCCGCCGGTGCAACCCGTACTGCAACCCCAGAAGCACCTTGCGGGAGCCCTGATGGTTGCTCCGCTGGCGGGCATGGCCGCAGGAGCGTTAAAAATACTCGGAACACTCCGGAAAGAGCGTGACTCCGGTCATGCTCCGGCAGCCGCGCATAATAAGGAACAGGACCATGAATAACCCCGCGCCGCAGCACCGGTTCATACGTGTTGTCTGGCCGGCCGCAGTCACGCTGCTGGCTGTGACAGGCATAGCCCAGATGCCTGTTTTTAAACGGTACTATGTCGCCGATATTCCCGGACTGGCATGGACTGCCGACCCCATGACCACGCATCTGCTGCACTACCTGGGCGCCGTGGTTCTGCTGGCCGCCGGAGGCTGGATGACGGCCGTCTTTTTGCTGCAGCAACGCAGCCGCTGGCAGCTGACAACAGCTGGCGTATGGCGTCTGGGCCTGCTGCTTGGGCTGGCTGCCACAGGCTATCTGCGCGTGGTTAAAAATCTGCCGGAGTTTTACTGGCCGCCAGTGACAACCATGATTATCGACTGGTCGCATCTGGGGCTGGCGGCCCTGCTGGGACTGGCGTCTCTGGCATTCAGAATGACCGGCCGCGGGGCATGGCTTGCCCCGCGCCGCTGAACCGCTCCGGCGCGCGCATCTGCCGGACGGATTCAATCAGGCAGGGCCATGCGCGCGGCAGCATGGCCCTGCCCCGTTCAGCTACGGGGCAAAGCCACACGTCGCAAAGCCTGCACAGCAGACGTTTCCGACTGCAGAAAACGCATGCTTGTATCAAAATCCTTTTCGCTATGGGGCTCCAGCGTCACCGTTGCACGCACCCCCCGCTGTTCCAGCCCCGCAAAAATCCGGCTCCACGGTATCCGGCCGCTGCCCAGTCCCAGATGCTGGTCATCTGAACCGTCATTGTCGTGCAGGTGCATATGCCGTATGCGCGTGCCGAAAACATCCAGCCATTTTTCCAGCCCCGCGGGATCACGGCTGCCCCTGCCGAAGCTGAACCAGTGCCCCGCATCAAAGCATATCCCCGCACCGCCGTCTTCTCCGCCCTTAGCGGTCAGTTCATCTATCAGGGCGGCCAGCGGTTCCGGACTGATATCATGCGTATTTTCCAGCCGCAGAGGAGCCATGGCAGCATGTTCGCGCACGGTGCGCCATGTTTCTGCACTACGGCGCAGCCATTCATCGTGACGGGGCGGATGCTGCCCCCTGTCATACGCAGGATGGCCCACCAGCAAACAGGGCCCGTACAGCCGCGCCAGCCCGGCGGCCCTGTAAAGTGTGGCCCGGCTGGCTTCCAGCACCGCATCGTTCAGACTGCCCGGGTGCAGGTCAAAAAAAGGCAGATGAACAGAACACGCCAGCCCCTTTTCACGCAGCAGGGCAGCGGTTTTTATGTGCCAGCTTTCCGGCAGGTCCTGCACGGCCACGGTATCCATGCCAAGCTCCGGACAAATTCCGCGGCCGACAATCATTTCAAGATACGATTGGTCTGCCGCGGCATAGCTCAGCGGCAGGTTAACAAAAAAAAGCATCGTCATTCTCCTTGCCTTTCTGATTACACATGAGCGCGCGGCACCGCAAAGCCTACTTTCAGGGCATGAAAAACCATTGAACAACCCTGCGTTTTACCATATGAATGACCACTCACTAACCACGCTTATCTCATTCTCTCCCAACGATTTTTCATATTTTTCTTGACGCACTCTTGATAATCGCATACCTCAGCGGTAGGAAATAAATCATACCATGCAGGTAGGGTATTTCGGGACAAAATCCGGCCCGCCCGCGGGGCGCCACCCCGTTCCGGACGGAACCGGACATACCCCCTCTGCAGATGCCTACGGGAAGGTTGCCATGCGCAGAAACAGGCTCGACAACCGGCACAGACATACGGCTCCGGCTGATGGGTGTGTCGTTTTTTGCGCCCTTTTTGCGTTCTGCCCGCAGGCTTACCGCCACCGGTCACGGGGATCTGTCCGGCCGTCGGTACAGGATGTCTGAGGATGCGTTTCACCATTTTTCAAAGGACTGCCACTATGTTGAAAAAAAAATCACTGCTGCAATGGGCAGGGATTCTGGCTGCCGTTGCCGTCATATCGGCATCGGGGTTCCTGGTCCGGAGCACCAGCGCCATGCCCGAACCCGCGGGCGCGGGCGGCGGCAATGCCGACCTTATCCGGATCGACGTTGTTAAACAGTTCGACGATCTGGAGCTGCCGCCGGCTTCTTTCCGCCACGACAAGCACACTGCCGCGCTGAAAGACAAAGACTGTTCCGCCTGCCACAAAACCGTGGACGGCAAAATGTCGCTCAAGTTTCAGCGCACCGCGGACGAAAGCGCCGAGCAACTGAAAAAAGTCTACCATGACAACTGTATCGGCTGCCATACCGAGATGGTGGACAACGGTCAGAAGTCCGGTCCGCTGGACAGTGAATGCCGCAGCTGCCACGTGGCGCAGGAAGCACCGGCAGACCGCGCCGAAGCCGGCATGGACAAATCGCTGCACTACCGCCACATTGCCGCGGCAAGCATCAAGCCCGCCGGCGGTGCAGATGTCAACTGCGGCACCTGCCACCATGTTTACGACAAAGCAGCTGAAAAGACCGTGTGGAAAAAAGGCGAGGAAGACAGCTGCCGCGCCTGCCACAAGGACGCCCCCGTCACGGCTGACGGCGTGACTGTTTCTGCTTTTGCCGATGCAGCCCACAACCAGTGCGTGGTGTGCCACGTGACCACGGCACAGGCACAGCAGAAGACCGGCCCCGTCAACTGCGCAGGGTGCCACACCACACAGGCGCAGGCCGCGTACGAAGTGGTGAAGGATGTGCCCCGCCTTGACCGCGGACAGCCCGACGCCGTCGTCATGACTCCCCCTGCCGGTTCAAAGACCGTCAAAAAAGAAGCCGGTCCCGGTTCCATCGCCGCCGTGGCCTTCAATCACAAGGTGCACGAACAGGCCAATGATACCTGCCGCGTCTGCCATCACGAAAAAATCGCCAGCTGCTCCGAATGCCATACGACCGAAGGCAAGAAGGAAGGCGGCTTTGTTCAGCTTTCGCAGGCCATGCATGCCAAGCAGGCCGATGCCAGCTGCGTAGGCTGCCATAACAAGCAGAAAGAGCAGCCCGTATGCGCCGGCTGCCACAGCTTTGTCCCCTACAAAAACACGGAAGATTCATGCGCCAAATGCCACAATGTTCCCGCTGAGCTCGCTCCGCAGGGCGCTGAGGCACTGAGCAAGGAAGAGCGCGTCTCCGTAGGCATGCTGGTGGCTTCTTCGCGCCAGTACACCAAGGGCACTTACGACCTTAACGACGTCCCCGACCGCGTTACCATTGATGCGATGGTGAACGAGTACGAGGCTGTGGACTTCCCGCACCGCAAGATCATCAAGACCATGCTGGCGGGAATTGAAGGCGACAGACTTGCCGCCGCGTTCCACAACGAGCCCGGCACGTTCTGCCAGGGCTGCCACCACAACAGCCCCGTTTCAAAGACACCCCCCGCATGCGCCACATGCCACGGCAAGCCGTTTGAGCTGGATCAGGGCGACCGCCCGGGCCTGAAGGCCGCCTACCACCAGCAGTGCATGGGATGCCACACCGCCATGCGCATTGAAAAGCCTGCCAACACGGCTTGCAACGAGTGTCACAAAAAACGCGATCTGTAGGATATTAGCAAGGAGACTAGTCCATGCGTCGAAGAACCTTTCTGAGCCTGCTCGGTGCTGCCGGACTTTCGGTGGCAGCGGGCAAGCCCGCCGCCGCGGGGGGCAATCACAGCTTTTCCGGCTACCCCGACAGCTACGGCGTTCTGCATGATTCCACCCGCTGCATCGGCTGCCGCAAATGCGAGGAAGCGTGCCAGCAGGTGAACAATCTGCCCATGCCCGAAAAGCCGTTTGACGACCTTTCGGTGCTTGAAACCAAGCGCAGAACAGATGACGCCACCTATACAGTGGTCAACAAATACAACGTGGCCGGCCTTGAACACCCTGTGTTCCGCAAACAGCAGTGCAACCACTGTCTGGAACCCGCCTGCGCCTCGGCCTGCTTTGTAAAGGCGTTTACCAAAAACCCCGACGGCTCGGTTACATACAACCCCAAGCTGTGCGTGGGCTGCCGGTACTGCATGATCGCCTGCCCGTTCAACGTGCCCGCGTTTGAATACGGTGAAGCATATGATCCGCTGATTACCAAGTGCACCATGTGTCACCCCCGCCTGCAGGAAGGCAAGCTGCCGGGATGCGTTGAAAAATGCCCCAAGGAAGCTCTGACTTTCGGCAAGCGCGAAGACCTGCTGCGCATCGCACGCGACAGAATCCGCAAAAACCCTGAACGCTATCAGGACCACATCTACGGCGAACACGAAATGGGCGGCACCAACTGGCTGTACCTTGCCGGTGTACCCTTCGGCGAACTGGGTCAGGATGAACATCTGGGCACCAAGCCCGCGCAGGAACATACCGCCGGCGCACTGGGTTCCGTGCCCATGGTTGTAGGCATCTGGCCCGTGCTGCTTACCGGTGCGTACGCCATTTCCAAACGCAAAGATAAAATAGCGCAGGAAGAACAGGCCGCCGCCGTACGCCATGCCGTGGGCGAAACGCAGGCCGAAGCGGACGCCAAGCTGCAGGCCGCCATGGAAAAGGCCGCCAAGGAAAAAGAAGCCGCCATTGCCCGCGAAGTGAAAAAGGCAAAGGAAGAGGCTGAAAAAGAGTTCGAAGCGCGCCTTGCCGCTCAAAACGAACCCGAATCCGCCGAATCCGGGACGGAAAAGCCCGAGGAGGACGCATAAATGGCTGACATACAGAACAACCGTAACGGGTTGCTGACACCCGGCAACATCCTGACGGCCATTATCCTTGTGGGCGGTCTCATTCTGACGTTCATCCGCTTCACTCAGGGTATCGGCGCCGTTTCCAACCTTGACCACAACAACCCCTGGGGTGTGTGGATCGGATTTGACCTGCTGTGCGGTGTGGCACTGGCAGCCGGTGGCTATGTCACCAGCGCCGCATGCTACCTGTTCGGTCTCAAACGTTTTCATTCCGCGGTGCGTCCGGCCATAACCACGGCGTTCCTCGGCTACTTCTTTGTGGTTATCGCCCTCACCTACGACCTCGGCCATCCGCTGCGTCTGCCCTATCCCATATTCTACTCGCAGGGCACCACGTCGCTGCTGTTTGAAGTGGGTCTGTGCGTCATGACGTATCTTACCGTGCTGTTCATCGAATGGTCGCCCGCAGCGCTGGAATGGCTGGGACTGCGCAAGATACGCAACATCGTGGTCAAGTTCACGCTGGTGCTCACCATCTTCGGAGTTGTGCTTTCCACACTGCACCAGTCCTCGCTGGGCGCCCTGTTCCTCATCGCACCCAGCAAGCTGCACCCGCTGTGGTACTCCTCGTTCCTGCCCGTATTCTTCTTCATCTCTTCCATGGTTGCCGGCCTTTCCATGGTTATCTTTGAAGGTACGCTGGCGCACAAGGGGCTGCACCACATGATGGACAAAACCCATCTGGACGAAGCTGATGACGTGGTGCTGGGCTTCGGCAAAGCCGCCGCCTTTGTGCTGGCGGGCTACTTCTGCATCAAGACCATGGACATAGCCATGGACAACGACTGGCACTACCTTGCCACCGGCTACGGCGCGTGGTTTCTGGTGGAAATGTTCGGCTTTGTGGCGCTGCCCGCATTTCTGTATGCGCTGGGCGTACGCGAAAAGAACAAGACCATCATCCGCGTGGCTTCCATCAACGCCGTGCTGGGCATCGTGATGAACCGCTTCAACGTTTCTCTGGTGGCATTCAACTATCAGCTGCCCGCAGACGAACGTTACTTCCCCCACTGGATGGAAATATGCATTTCCATCTTCATCGTGACCATGATCATCACGGTGTACCGGTTCATCGCCACACGTATGCCCGTGCTGTTCGAGCACCCCGACTACAAAGACGCCCACTAGGCTGGCGTGAAGGAGAAAACTCATGGAACAGATGTTTTACACGCTTCATGAATTCATGCTGCACTCCAAGGGCATCACCTATATCCTTATGGGAGTGACCCTTCTCTGCTTCGTCGGCTTCTGGAAGTTTCTGACCGGTCGGGACGAAAAAATGCGGAAGTACTAACTTCCGGCCCGAACACACGTCTTAGCAAGCAAGGAGACAATAATGATCGATTTCCTGACCGGCCCCATGCTCTGGATATCCCTGGTGGTCTGCTTCGGCGGTCTGCTGGCACGGGTTGTCTGGTACATCCGCGGCCTTGATTGGAAGCTCGACAGAGTGGCCTACCGGCCGCATATGAGCATCGGACTGCGCGGAGCGCTGCGTTCCGTACTCTGCTGGATAACCCCCATGGGAACCCACAGCTGGCGTCAGCAGCCTTTCATGGCTGCAGGGTTCTTCCTTTTCCACATCGGGGCTGTGCTGGTTCCGCTGTTTCTCATGGGTCACAACATCATTCTGGAAGAACGCTTCGGCTTCAGCCTGCCCACCCTGCCGTGGTGGCTGGCAGACGGCCTGACAGTTGCCGCTCTGGCCGGCGCGGCCATGCTGGCCCTGCGCCGCATCGCCCTGACGGAAGTGCGCATCCTGACCAGCGCTTACGACTGGTTCATTCTGGCCGTTTCCGCCGCACCGTTCCTCACAGGCTTCATCGCCCGTCTGCATGTGGGCGACTACCAGTTCTGGCTGGTCATGCACATAATCACGGGCGAACTGCTGCTGGTGCTCATTCCGTTCACCAAGCTGTCTCATGTGGCACTCTTTTTCATGTCACGCGGCCAGCTGGGTATGGATTACAACATCAAGCGTGGCGGTATGAAGCGTACAGCCGGCTTCCCCTGGTAACCGGCACACCCAGAAGGAGTGAACAATGCCTGAAGGTAAGTTCTGTAATAAACGTCCGGTCAACACCGAAGAGGACCTGAAGGCCCTGCTCGGCGACAAGGGCGGCAATCAGTATTACGAAGAAATGAACTCGCTGGAAGTGGACACCGACGCGTTGTGGTCCACCATTGAAAAAACCTGCCAGTCACGCATCCGCACCTGGCTGGAAATATGCGCCCACTGCGGCATGTGCGCCGACAGCTGCTTTCTGTACCGCGTAAACAACCGCGACCCCAAGCAGGTTCCCGCGTACAAGATACAGTCCACGCTGGGCGAAATGGTAAAACGCAAAGGCAAGGTGGACAACGCCTTCATGCAGCACTGCATGGAAGTGGCGTGGTCGCAGTGCACATGCTGCAACCGTTGCGGCATGTACTGCCCCCACGGCATAGACATGGGCGTCATGTTCAGCTACCTGCGCGGTCTCATGTACTCTCAGGGTTTTGTGCCGTGGGAACTGAAAATCGGTTCCGGCATGCACCGCGTGTACAGCGCGCAGATGGACGTGACCACCGAGGACTGGGTAGAAACCTGCGAATGGATGGAAGAGGAAACAGCCGAAGAATGGCCGGGTCTTACCATTCCCGTGGACAAAGTAGGCGCGGACATCATGTACACGCTGAACGCCCGCGAACCCAAGCACTACCCTGAAGACCTTGCAGAAGCCGCCATCCTGTTCCATCTGGCCGGTGAAGACTGGACCGTGCCCAGCGAAGGCTGGGAACAGACGTCGCTGGCCATGTTTGCCGGTGACTGGGCCGCGTGCAAAATGCAGGTGGACAAGGTGTATGCCGCCATGGAACGCCTGAAACCCAAACGCATGGTCGGCACCGAATGCGGCCACGCACACCGCGCCACCGTCATCGAAGGGCCGTACTGGGCAGGACGCGAAGACGGCCTGCCGCCGGTCAAGTGCATGCACTATGTGGAGTGGGTTGCCGAAGCTCTGCGCGAAGGCAAGATCAAGATCGATCCTGCCAAAAAGATCAAGGAACCCTGTACGCTTCAGGATTCCTGCAACTATGTGCGCAACCATGGTCTTGCCAACTTCACCCGCGAGATCATGAGCTATATTGCCGAAGACTACCGTGAAATGACCCCCAACCGCGAGCATAACTACTGCTGCGGCGGCGGTGGCGGCTTTAACGGTATCGGCAAGTACCGCGCAGAGCGTAACAAGGCCCTGCAGACCAAGCGCGACCAGATTCTGGCCACAGGCGCCACGCTGGTGGTGGCCCCCTGCCATAACTGCTGGGACGCCATCCGCGACCTTGAAGAAGAATACGAAATCGGCATCAAGTGGAGCTTCCTCAAACCGCTCCTCATCAAGATGGCCATTGTGCCGGACCATCTGAAAGCCGCAGACGACGAATAACAACAACAGGGGCGGAAGCAGACGCTTCCGCCCCGTTTCGCTCCCCGTGATGCCCCGTGCATCCGCATCCACGCAGGATACCCATGAAGCTTACCACACGAAGCCGTTACGGTACGCGCATGCTGCTCGACATCGCCATGCATACCCATGGTGACGATCAGCCGGTTTCCATCAAGGAAATCGCTGACCGGCAGGGCATATCCATGAAGTACCTTGAAAAGCTTATCAGGGTATTGAAGGGTGCCGGCTACATCTCCAGCAGACTGGGATCCAAGGGCGGCTACATGCTGGCCAGGCCGCCGGAATCCATCCTGCTGGGCGATGTCGTTTTCGCTCTGGAGGAAACGGTTCCCACCTTTGAATGTGTGGACCCCGAACCGTGCTGCCCCCGCATGGACTACTGCCTGACCAGAACCATCTGGAACGAAGCGGCCAAGGCCATGTATGAAAAACTGAATTCGTTCACGCTGGCAGACCTGATCAACGACGCGGAGCTGTGCCCCAAACAGGGGCAGGCCTGCTGAACGCGTCCGCAACGCACATACCGCAATAAAAGCGGTCTGCCATCAGGCAGACCGCTTTTTTCAGTACCGGCACAATCCCCCCGGATGCCCCGGCCGACGCTGCAATCCCCCCCGGGATTAGATAACCGCAGCGTCTGCATAAGTCGTTTGCGTTGCCGCACGTACTCTGTGCGAAGTGCGGCGCGGTCATGCGTACAAGATGTACAGCACTTCCCCCCTGTAATGCCTGCAACATGGCCGCGCCGTTTTTCGCTGATACCGTGTTTGCCGTGCCGCCTGTGCGCGGCAGGGCCGAAATACGCGCAGTGTGCGCGGACGTATCCGCTATGTGTCCGCCAACCCCCGAAGGCGGACCGGGCCCGTTGCGGGCCGCGCACACTGATTGCGCGGTATCCGGATGCCGTGCTTCCCCCCGTAGCCCCCGCTATGGTGCACGGCTTCCGTTGCATCTCGTGTCCGTATGTGCTCCGCCTTGCAGCGGCGGAGACTTACTCCTTCCTGACCTGCTCCGGTCTTGTCTGCGGCTGATAAACGGGCGCCTTCCGGGATCATCAAGGCATTGTTCCGCTATGCCGCAGCGCTGGCAAAATTCATCAGGACCAGTATCCGGCGCGGCTCAGTTCCATATCAAACCGCGGTGCCTGCCTGCCCTGCGCCTCAGGGTGCCGTGCCGCCGGCAGCAGTCTGCGGGCCATGGCTGTCAGATTGTGCAGTTCGGCCCTGCCCAGAAACCGCTCGTATTCTGTTCCGCCGTTAAACAGCAGGTACGACGGGGTACCGCTTATGGAAAACTTGCGGCAGAACTCGTTCAGCCAGTCCGGGTCCATCAGGCAGACTCTGGCCTTTCCTTCCACTGCGGTGGACGCAGCCTGCAGCACCATACACTGTTCCATAAAAGCGGAATCTCTCTGCAGGCATCCTGCCAGCACCGGTCTGTCTTCCGTATCCAGTATGCTGGCGAACTGTTCAGGCGTAACCACTGTTACCATGCCGGCCCCCCTTGTCCTTGCATCCTGTATTACAACACCGGTGCCAAAATAAAAAAAATCTGTAATATAAAATTATTACAGATTTCCACTAAGAATAACCCTGTCGGTGAGACACCTAATCGCTGTCTCAAACAAGACACTTGAGACACAAAGATGTCTCGCTTGAGACACTTGAGACATGTTATATGGACATGTCCAGCTCCCGCAGTTTGCGGTACAGAGTCGCCCGCCCTACTCCCAGCAGGCGCGCCGCTCTGGCCTTGTTACCTCCGGCCTGTTCGATGGCCGCCGTGATGCTGCGGGCGTCCAGCTGCCGCCGTCCGAATCCGCCCGCCACGGGCTGCGGAACTGCGCCGCCCGCTGCGGCAGAAACCGGCCCGGACACCGCCGCATCAAACCGGACAGGGGAAGACTCAACCGCCGCAAGCTCCGCCGGCAGGTGACCGGCTTCCACATAGCCGTCGCGGCACAGCACGCAGGCATGTTCCAGCGTATGCTTCAGTTCGCGCACATTGCCCGGCCACGGAGCACGGACCAGCGCAGCCATGGCTTTTTCATCCACTCCGGCCACACGGGTTCCCAGTTCGGTGTTGCATTGCTCCACAAAATGCTGGACCAGCAGCGGGATGTCTTCGCGCCTCTCCCTGAGCGGCGGCAGATGCACACTGGTGACATTGAGCCGGTAAAACAGGTCCGCGCGGAAAGTGCCTTCACTGATGCGCCGGTGCAGGTCGGCATTGGTGGCAGCCACTATGCGCACATCAGCCCGCCGCGGAGTGGTGTCACCCACCCGTTCAAATTCTTTTGATTCGAGAAAGCGCAGCAGCAGTACCTGAATACGCATGGAGATGTCGCCGATCTCATCAAGAAAAATAGTACCGCCTTCGGCTGTCTCAAACCGTCCGGCCCTGTCGCGCACGGCTCCGGTAAAGGCCCCGCGCACATGGCCGAACAATTCGCTTTCCAGCAGGCTTTCAGACAAGGCAGTGCAGTTCACCTTGACCAGCGGTCCGCCCGAGCGCGCCCCGTTGTAATGCAGAGCCTCTGCCACCAGTTCCTTGCCGGTACCGGATTCACCGGTGACCAGCACTGTGGTGTCGTATGCCGCAAGATTTTCCAGCAGGCCGAACAGCGATTGCATAACCTTGCTGCGCCCGATGATATTGCTGAATGAATGCCGCTGACGGAGCTGCTGCTCCAGCGACACAAGCCGCGTGATATCGCGGCAGGAAAGAACGGCGCCGGAAAACGTCCCGTCCAGCGAGATAAGCGGCGTGCCGCCCAGAATCATCACCTGGGCGCCGTCTTCACTCACGGCGCGGAATTCGCGCACGGGCGTACCGGAACCCAGCGTGGCTCCCAGCACATCCTGACATGCTCTGGCACAGGGCAGCTGCAGGGCGGTATGATGCATTCTCACAGCCTGTGCAGCCGGAATACCCAGCATTTTTTCAGCAGCGGCATTGATGTTCAGTACCACACCATTCAGGTCTACGGTGATGATGGCATCCTGTATGCTGGAAAAAACGGCCTCAAGATGCTGCCGGTATGACTCTTTTTCGTTCAGAGTCCGCCGCAGCTGCTGCTCTGCCAGACTGCGTTCCTCCACCTCGCGTTCCAGACTGGAGTTAATGGACACCAGTTCGCGGGTGCGGTCGGCCACCTGCTGTTCCAGTCCTTCGTTCACCTGCTGCAGCTGGCGGTACAGAGAATAGCTTTCAAGCATGGATGCGCAGGAAAAAAACACCACCGTAAGCAGATAAAACCCGAGGTCTGTGGACTCTGCCCCTTCACCGGTAAAAGCCACAAACATGCCCCACAGCCCCGAAGATGTCGCCAGCGGATGGAGCAGCAGCCTGCCGGCAGCGCCGATGCCCGAAGGCACAAGCACGGCCCTGTTGCGGCCCAGAACCCACGCAAAGGTTCTGTCTTCTATCAGTGCGTCCACTTCACGTTCAAAACGCAGACGGTCTTCCGGCCCGTCAGTAAGGGCACAGGTAAAATCTCCGGTTTCCGGATCGACCAGAAAAAAAGCCCATGACTGCATTTCCACCAGTCCCTGAGCCTTGGCCGCGGTCTCTCGCAGAATGCTGTCCACTCCTTCCATACGGTCAAGCCGCTGGTCAAAATGGCTCAGGGTGGCTGCCAGCTCCAGCGCGGCCAGCGTGGCTCTGCGCTCGTCCGGCACCCGCGCCCGCAGATCCTGCTCCGTTTCTGCCCCTTGCTGATTCATGCCTTGTCCCGCGCTTCCTGACCGGCGTCAAAGAACACACCGGAAATGGCCTCGAACTGCCTGCCCGCCTGCGCCATCATTGTCTGCACTGCCGAAGGCGCCAGCCCCAGTTTGTTTATTGCCGCGCCGTTCAGTCCGGACAGCACCATTCCCGCGGGAACATCCTCAATACGAAACAGAAAAGACATGATATCGGCAACATGCACCACGGAAGCTTCCAGAGGCGCCCGCACCCTGTCCGGCAGGTGATGATACCCCACCATGCGCACAAGGCCGTCGGGCAGATTCCAGCGGTTCAGCAGCAGGCTGCCTGCTCCGGCATGATCAAAGCCGAACACGGCTTTTTCCGCCTGATACAGCGGCACCTGCTGCTCATGGGCGTACACCATGGTCCGGCACATGGTACGCGGATGCCTGCTGAGCATGAGCAGCTCGCCCAGATCGTGCAGCAGCCCGCCTACAAACAGCCGTTCTTCCGAAAGCCCCATCTTGTGCCCGGCGATCAGCCGCGAAAACAGGCCGCACAGGATGGAATGTTCCCAGAAGCGCCGCATGTTGAAGCCCCCCGAGGGCACACCGGAAAAAACCCGCATGACGGAAATACCCAGAGCAAGGGTGACCAGTTCGTTGGCGCCGATAAGGGTGATGGCCCGCGCTATGGAGTCGATTTTGGAAGGGAACCCGTAAAACGGGCTGTTCACAAGCCGCAGAAGCCGTGCCGCCAGACTGGCGTCCGTGCTGACCACTTCCGCCAGCTTGCGCGAAGAACTGCTGGGCGACTCCAGCACCTTGACAATGCGAAAATAAATGTCGGGGAAAGAAAGCAGCTGCACCTGATCATCCACAACCGAATGGACCGAGGTACGGTCTTTATCAAACGAGTCTTTGGCCGCACAGGCCCGCAACGCCCCGTAATCCAGTTCCTCGGTTTCGGGCATGCCATCGTGCAGTATGCGGGCGCTCAGCCGCAGCGTTGTTATACGCCGCAGCTCATGCTCCAGCTCGCTGCCGCCGTGGCGGCCCATACGGGCATCCACACGCGCACGCGCGGCCTCCAGCACTTCGGGCGGCAGTTCGGCTTCGTGTTCCTGCTCCATGTCAGAGCGGTCCACACCCTCGATATCCGCCTCGGTAACACCCCACGCCTTGAATATACGCAGGTGGCGCTCCTGCAGCGCGGCACCGGCGCCCAGCAGTGTCCTGCCGTCGCGGCCGCATACGTCTGCGGCCAGCACCATGCCTTCTTTCAGATCATCGACATTCAGTTTTCCCATGAATGCTCCACTCGCTTTCCTCTTCACAGGCAGCATAGCCTTCTTTGGATTCATCCGCCACCGCTGCCTATTCTGTTTACCCGAAAGACTGCATACGCTACAGTATAGGGTGATGCTCGAAACAAAAGAATCTCATACGGGCACATAACCTGCCGGCAAAAGGAGAAATCAGCATGACGGGCAGCACAGGCAACAGCAGAACGCGGGTCGTCGTCGCAGGCGGCGGTTTTGCGGGCGTTTGGGCCGTGCGCAGACTGGCGCGCGACAAAAATCTGGATATCATTCTGGTCGACAGAAACAACTACCACACTTTTTTGCCGCTGCTCTATCAGGTTGCCGCGGCCGAACTGGAACCGGGGCAGATAGCCTACCCGCTGCGGGCCATTTTCCGCAAATATCCCAATGTGCATTTCGTCATGGGTGACGTGCGCAGCATCGATATGAAAAACAAGGTGCTGCACACTGACGGACCGCACATTCCCTTTGACAAGCTGGTTGTGGCCATGGGCAGCTTCACGGCCTTTTACGGCGTACCGGGCGCGGACAAGCACTGCTTCAGGCTGAAAAATCTGGAACAGGCCATCACGCTGCGCAACCATATTGTCTCATGCTTCGAACAGGCCACACACGAACGCAATCCGGACAGAAAGGACCGTATTCTCACATACACCGTGGTGGGCGGCGGCCCCACGGGGGTGGAATACGCAGGAGCGCTGGCCGAACTTATCCGCCAGCCGCTCACCAAAGACTTTCCAACCCTGAACACGGGACAGGCCCGCGTGGTGCTGCTGGAAGCAGGCGACGGTCTGCTGGCCGGATTTCCCGACCACCTGCGCCGCTACGCATTTGAACGGCTTACCCACATGGGGGTGGACGTACGCCTGAATGCCAAAGTGACGGCCGTGACTCCGGACAGCGTCGAGCTGGAAGGCAGCAGCCCGTTACGGACCGAAACCGTGGTGTGGACAGCAGGTGTGCAGGGGCACGCTCTGGCCGGCCAGATGGGTCTGCCCACGGGACGCGGCGGCCGCGTGCCGGTGCTGCCCACACTGCAGGTTGAAGGACATCCTGATGTTTTCGTTGCGGGCGACATGGCTCTGCCGCAGGGCGATTCGCCCGCTCCGCTCATTGCTCCCAATGCCATACAGCAGGGCGCTCTGGCCGCGGACAACATACGCGCCGCACTGGCAGGCAGACCGCTGCGCGCTTTCCGGTACCGCGACAAAGGCTCCATGGCCACCATAGGGCGGGCCGCCGCCGTGGTACGCATGGGCAAAGAACACACAGCCACCGGCTTTGTTGCCTGGGTCATGTGGCTGTTCATTCACCTGCTGTATCTTGTGGGCTTCCGCAACAGGCTGTTTGTACTTTTCACGTGGGCTTGGGATTATATCTTTTTCGAACGGGCAGCGCGCATCATCATTCCCCGCGGCCCCATAGAAGACGACGACGCGCCCTGACAGCCGGTACCGGACAAAAGAACACGCAAAAGCCATGCGGACAGCAGCACGGCGGCCCCGAAACACTGCGGGCCGCCGCGACAGCTGTGCCATGCCGTATACCGCAGCCCCCCTGCGGCCATGCAACAGAACAACATACCGCAAGAAAAGAAGCCGGAGCAGATTTATGCAGACTGCGCACACCGGCAACCGGCAGCCCTGCGGCCAAAGGCCACATACGGCGCTCCGGCAAAGAAGCGCCCGTCATGCCCCTGCCGCAGCAGCAGACATCATCAGACGCCGTGTATGGCCGCAAACACAACCATGGCCCACAGACCGGCCACCCCGTCGTCAATCATCACGCCGCCGCCGCCCGGCAGCCACGATTCCGCCTGACGCACAGGCCACGGTTTGGCAATGTCAAAAATGCGGAACAGCACAAACGCCCAGACAAGCCCCTGCGTGCTCACCTGCGCAAAAGGCAGCAGACAAAGCCACAAGCCGAAAATCTCATCGATAACCACCTCGCCGGGGTCTTTGCGGCCCAACAGGTGTTCCGCTCTGTCGGCGGCCCAGCAGCCCAGCATAAACACAAGAATCACCACCACAAGGCGCGCGGGAAAAGACAGCGGCAGAAACAGCCAGGGAGCCAGCAATGCCCCCAGCGCAGTGCCGCATGTTCCCGGTGCCACGGGAAACAACCCTGCTCCCAGACCTCTGGCCACAAACAGGGCCGTTCTGTCCATAAAAGAACGCTGCTCAGTCATCTTGTCTTCTCCTCCGTCCGGCTGCCGCGCACCGCGTACCCCGCGACGCCGCCCGGACAGGTGTGTCAGTCCCGCACATCCGGGGCATGTCCGTCTTGTTCCGCAGTCTGCGCACCCGACGGAACAACCAATCCACGACGCTGCAGTTCGGTCAGCAGCTCTGTCAGCGGCAGCCCCACGACATTGCTCCACGAACCGTCAATGCGCGAAACCAGAAAAGCCCCTATACCCTGAATGCCGTAGGCGCCTGCCTTGTCCGCCGGTTCTCCCGTGGCGATATAGGCTTTCAGGGCGGCATCGTCCCACCTGTGCATCCAGACCGATGTCACCGCATGAAGCACCACGGGTTCCTGCGCGTTGCCGGGCAGGCAGATGCAGCACGCGCTGACCACCTCGTGCCGCGCACCGGCCAGAGCCCGCAGCATGGAGAGCGCATGCGCATGGCCGGCAGGTTTGCCCATTATGACACCATCCAGTGCCACCACGGTATCGGCCCCGATAACACAGGCCGCAGCGTGGCGACGGGCCACCGGCAGGGTTTTGGCGCATGCCGCACGGCGCGCATAGGCCACTGCGGCCTCACCCTCAACCGGTTCCGGCTCGCTTGCACCGGCCGTATCCACTGAAAAAGGCACTCCCATGGCGCGCAGAAACTCCTGCCGTCTGGGCGACCCCGAAGCCAGTACAACGGGGCAGGACGCCGTAAAAGGTCCGTCAACGTTCATTCCGCATTCTCCTGCAGTACATCCGGCGGCAGAAAAGCACCGCACCCGCCAGATGCCCGATTTCCGCACCGGACGCAACCGCAGCGGCCGTGCTCTGCACCCTTTACGGCTGTCGCGCATTCTTTCATGCAGTTTTTCTTCCCGTATCGGCACCCTGTTAGCCTGCAGCAGCCGGACAATATATTTTTTCCCCTAATGTTTCACAGGGTTTTGCCGTTAAGAGTAGTAAGGACAAAAAACAAAAAAAATCCCCCTCGCCCCCTAAAGTTCTCTCCAAAGATACCGATAAGAGGAGACGAGGGGAGAACGTTGTGACCGATACGTCGTTTTATGTCCGCAACATGCTGCTGCAGTACGACAAGCAGCTTGTAACCGCCCGCAGGCTGGCACGATACCGTCATGCCTTGCGATTGGCGGCAGGGGAGGAAGCCAGCGCCATCCCCGCAGACGTGAAACGGAAAATGATGGTGGAGCGCATAGCCCGAGAGGTGGTGGAGAACCTTATCCTTTCAGGCAGCGACAACCCCGTTGTCCGGAGCATCAAAGAAGAGCTTGAGGCGCAGGCGGGTTTTCCGCTGATATTCAAATATCCGCCCACCGAGCTTGAGATGCAGATTTTCCGCGATACCCCGGAGGGGCCCGTGGAACTGAACACAGGTGAAAAGGCAGAGCTCATGGAAAGGCTGTGGGCCATCACCTTGGACAAGGTGGACGACACCATGCTATAGATGTCACAGCGTCCCTCGGGGAGGTTGCTATGCAAATCAAGAACCTGCTTAACAAGCTGGATCCGTATCAGGCAAAGCTTGAAAAAGCGGACAGCAAAAATACCGGCGATGCACGCCGCAAAAGTGGTGATTCGTCTTCCGGCGGAGACCGTGTAAGCCTGTCCAATGATGCGCGGCTGCGCACCGAAGCATACACGGGTGCTCTTTCCACGCCGGAAATACGGCACGAAAAGGTTGCCGAAATCAAAGACCGCATTGCGTCCGGCGAATACCGCATCGACTCCAAAGACATCGCGCGCAAACTGCTGCGTGACGAGACCGACTTTCTGGCCTGACCTGCTCTCCGGCAGATATTCAGCCGGGCTGTCAGACAAAAACGTTACCGGACACGTTTCACGACGCAGCACCCCGGGCGGAACCGGTCCGGCGGAAATCCTTTTCCGCAGCCATTCCGCCAAACCGCACTCCGGTGCGGTCCGCATGCCATAAATACAGACAAGGCGGCTCATGCCGCCTTGTTTTTTTGTATAAGCCTGCTGTCTGCAGATGCCCGCATTTACGGGGCCGCTTCTCCGCGCCGCGGGGCAGGGGCTGCCCTTACAGCCGCAACATGCGGTGGCACGGGGCTACGGATGCAGCGGCAGCATGGGTTCATCCACAACAAAATGTCCCTTGTGCCGCTGCCAGCGGGCCTTGCGGTGCACAGGCACTGACGTTCTCTTTACGTCCTTGGCAGGAAAATCCTCCGGCAGGGCATCGTCCCGCAGGTACGGCAGCACACCGCTGAAAATCCGCTCTCTGTTCTCCGGCACTCCCTGATTGGGAAAATGCCCCGCCGTACGGATAGCATCGCGCAGGCGGCTGTAATAGACATCTGCTGCAAAAGGCCCTTCCTGCAGCACATCCATTCTTGCGGGAATCACATACCGCGGCGGCGCACCCTGAGGAAACAGAATTCCGGCATAGGTGCTGTCTTCAAGCATAAAACGCATGAAACGCTCCGCAGCGTCCGTTTCATCCGGTGTCATATTTTTCCGGCCCACGAACACGTCGGACATCAGCATCATGTCTTTTTCCGGCCCCAGCACAAACGGCGTGACATACCAGTCCGCAGCATCGCCGCCCTGCGCCACCACCTCGCGCATGGTCTCGGAAAAACCGGCAAGCCCTGCAAGTCTGCCCTGCAGAGCGTCAGCAACCATGACGGAAAAATCAGCGTATGTACCGTCCACGCAGGGATTATTCCCCCGCGAGACGCACATGTGCGCCACATCGCCCACAGCCGATGCAGGCACCTCGTTCACCGGGGCATATACGCCCACACGCACCGAATCACGACCGAAGTTGTCCATCCAGCTTTGCAGATAATAGCCGGATATGAACCAGCTGCTGGTATAATCCGCCCCCAGATACGGCGGCTCGGGCCGGACTATCTGCAATGCTTCCAGCATCTGCTGCATGCTGTCAGCCTCTGCGGCGGCCCTGTGAGGTGTCATCAGAAAATACCCGCACAGCCAGTGCGTCACCCCGTACTGTCTGCCGTCCACATGGGCGGTGGCATAGGCTGCCGGATGCCAGTCGGGCATGACCAGCGTCTGCTGTGCCACGCTGCCCGTTGCCACTGCCGCGCCCAGCAGCAGGCTGTCTATTTCCAGCAGATGCATGCCTCCGCCGGACACGGGCTGTGTCAGCCACGAGGCAATATTACTCACCTCGTACATGTCCATCACGGGCACCGCCACCAGTTCAAGATCCACATCGGGATTCTCCGCCTCGAAATGCCGTTCCACCCAGCGCAGCATGGACTCCAGATCACCGGGAATGTCGGGATACAGTGCAACGCGCAGCACGGTGCGGCCATCGTTGAAAGCCTGTGCCGCGGCGGGACCCGCAAAAGCCTGACCGGCCGCGCCCGTCAGCATGCAAAGTGATACAATGCATGCCGAGACCATGCACAATGCAACAGACACCCGTCGGCGGATTGCCGTATACGCCATCACGTTCACCCCCTTTTATACTGGTTGCAGTAACGGATTGCACGGCGGCACAATGCATACCGCCGGGCCAAGGCAGAGTATTACCGGATATATACGCGCGCAGTACCGCATCGACAAGCTAATTATTTACATAAGGGATGGTATAAAAAGAACTATCTGGGGCACCAGCAGCAACAGCAGAGCACATACCGCATACGCCGCCAGAAAAAAGGTCACCCCTCTGAATACATCCTGCACTCCCACGTCTCCGGCAGCGGAGGCCACCACAAACGCGGTCACCCCCACAGGCGGCGTGATGGCCCCCATGGTGGTTATCACGGTAATGAACACACTGAACCACACGGGGTCGTACCCCATGGCCTGCACCACCGGAAAGAAAATGGGAATGGTGACCAGCAGCAACGCCAGCGCATCCATCATCATGCCGCCCACAATGTACACCCCGCAGATCAGCAGCAGAATGCCCAGCGGCGGCAGCGGCAGCGAAGCCGTCCACTCCGCCACGGCAAATGGCAGACGGGTTACGGCCAGAAAGCGCCCGTACAGCACGGCCCCCAGAATGATGACCATAATCATGCTGGAAATACGCAGCGTGTCGTTTACAGCATCCACCAGCCCCCGCAACGACAGCCTGCGCCCCGCAAGGCTGAGCAGCAGAGCAATGGCCGACCCCGCAGCACCTGCCTCCGTGGGGGTGAACACCCCCATGAACAGCCCGCCTATGACAAGAACAAAAAGAATCAGAATCTCGGCCGCGCCGGGTAGTGCGCGCATTCTGCTGCGCCAGCTGCTTTTTCTCCGGCCGGACCCCACTGAGGGTGCCGCCGGCACAACAGCCAGACCACAGCCAGAAAAAGCCCCGTAAGCAGCAGGCCGGGCATAATGCCCGCCATAAACAGCGTGGAAATGGAAAGACCGGTCTGCAGCCCGATGACAATGAGCACCACGCTGGGCGGAATCAGCACCCCCAGAGTGGCTCCTGCCGCCACGCAGCCGGTGGAAAGCACCGGTGCATAGCCGTATTTTTTCATTTCCGGCAGGGCCACGGCAGACATGGTGGCGGCCGTGGCGGTATTTGACCCGCAGATGGCCGAAAACCCCGCACAGGCAAGCACCGTTGCGTAGGCTATGCCCCCGCGGATATGTCCCATCCATGCATATACCGCCCTGTACAGGCGTTCGTTGACGCCGGAATAAAAACAGATCTGCCCCATGAAAATGAAAAACGGGATAACCGTAAGCCCGTAAGAGGAAAACACCTCCCACACTTCGCCCCCCAGCATGGACCATGCGGCAGCAGGCCCCATGGCTGCGGCATACCCGCCAAGCCCCGTGACCGCCATGGCAAACCCCACCGGAATGCGTGATGCCAGAATGGCCGCCAGAAGAACACCTACGGAAAGAACCCCCAGAGTCACCGGCTCCACATCACACCTCTCTGCCCAGAAGAACGGTTTTCAGAAACGAAACCGAAAGAATATACGCCATAACCCCGCAACCTGCCGACACCACATAGACAAACGGGGCGTATGCAAGATGCAGCGTTTCGGAAAGCTCGCCGAAGTCGGTGATGAATGCGCCAAGACCGATCAGTTCGCGGCTGGCTGCGGCAAAAAAAAGTGCCGAGCAGAAATACACCGCGGCATCCAGCACAAGACGCACGGGACGGGTGAAACGCGCCACAAAAAACGCCACGAAGATATGCGCCTTATGGCGCTGGGCAAAAGCCAGAGAAAGACCGGCCACCAGCGCCCCCATGAACCCGAGCAGTTCAAAGGTCCCCTTGACCGGCATACCCAGCGCACGCCCCGCAATATTGCCGCACGCAAGCATCACCATCAGCACCAGCGTGCAGCCCGCCGCAGCGGCCATCACCTTTGCCAGCAGCTCTCCCAGCCGCTCCATAGCCGTCAGTATCTTTTCCATTTACGCCTCGTTTCATCCGCCAGCGGCGGCATCAAAAAAAGAGCGCCCGGCATGCCCCGGGCGCCCTGCTGTCTGCATGGCCGCGGGTTATCCGCCGTACTGCGCCTTCAAAGCATCCACGGTGCGCATCACTGCATCGGGGTCGGCGCCTTTGTCCGCAGCCCTCTGCGCCCATGCGTCAAACAAAGGCTGCACGCTGCGTCGCATGGCGGCGATATCCTCTTCCGGCAGGGTGTGCACCTGCACGCCGTGTTTCTCTTCCGCCCAGCGCATGGAGTCCTGCACATGCGCGTCCAGATAGCGTCCCGTCCATGCCGCGTGCTCCGCCGCCAGCCCGTCCAGCACCTGCTGCACATCGGGTGACAGGCGCTCCCACGCTTCGCGGTTCATAATGACGGCAAAAGGATACACGGCCTGATCCGCTCTGGTCACATGGCCGGTCATTTCCGCAAAATTCATGTCCTTCATCACGTCCAGCGATGTGAACAGCCCCTTGATGATCCCCTTCTGCACCGCTTCCGGCACTTCGGGCATGGGCATGGAAACAGGCGTGGCACCAAGTTTTTCCAGTATGGCCGAAAGCGTTCCCGCGCCGCGTATCTCCATGCCCTGCAGATCACGCAGCGAACGCACCGGCGTCACTGTCATGAAATGCGAAGGAGCAGAAGTGAACATGGTGAGCACTTTGACACGCTCCAGTTCAGCGGGACGCAGGCCGGAATACAGCTCCCAGAGGACGCTGCTCGCAGCCTCTGCACTGGTGAACCCCAGAGGCAGCTCGAAAACACTCATAACGGGAAACACGCCCGGATGATAGGCAAGACTGATGCAGCCGATGTCCGCCTGCCCCGACATGACTCCGCGCAGCATGTTGCGGGCACCCAGCAATGTACCGCCGGGATAGGTCAGAACATCCACCTTGCCGCGGGTACGGGTGCGCACCTCATGTGCCCACTGCTCCATCTGGATGCAGGGAAACGTGGATGCAGGCGGAAAGTTGGCATAGTTCAGTGTGACGGGCTGCGCGGCGGCCGCTTCCGACCCCGTCAGCAGAGCGCCGGACACAAGGCAGCCAACCATGAGCAACAGCGCGGCAAATGTACTTTTCATAACGGCTCCGGAAAGGTTGCTAAAAATCATACCACATATGACTAGCACTCATATCAATAATGTTTCTTGAATATCAAGCCCTTTTTCCAAGCTGATGCACACCAAGCTGATGCACACCGGGCTGATGCACACCGGGCTGATGCACAACGGATTCCACATACTGGGCCTGAGCGCCGGGCATGTGCCGCGGCCCGCCGCATCTGCCTGCGGTCATACCACAGCCCCGCATGCCCGGCACTGACTATCATCACGTTCCTGCCGTATCACGGCCGGCATACCTGAACGCAAAAGGATTCTGTCCGGCCTGAGCTTCCGCCTCCGGCCCCGCTGATGGCGGTGCGGCCGGCGACTGCCGCCCCTTCCTTCTGACCGGTATTCCGCCCCGCGCACGGTACAACCTGCCGCACGCAGTACGCACAGCCGCCGCTCGCGGTTTCCGTGTACGGTAAACGGTGCATCTGCGGCTACAAACGGCCTGCCGCCACACAAAAGCCGTACACCAATTTATTACAGCCTTCCGCCGAAACCGTGCTGCAGTACACCAAATGCCGTTGTATAGGCAAATCAGGGCACATGCCCCCTGACGCCGCAAGTACGGCATAACACAACGGAGGAAAGACAATGCGGAAGCACGACGGTACGCACCATCAGGGAATTGCAGCGCGCCGGAGCTTCCGGATGCAGGAAGCCCCCCGCAGCAGCGCATGCGGCAGAAAGCACGGGCCGCCGCACCTGCCGGCAAACACAATTCAGGCACATGGAGGCCGGTCATGAAACACGATCTGCGCGCCTACTGGCGCACCAACATCTGCTATATGGCCGTACTGCTTTGCGTATGGGCCGCTGTTTCGTACCTGTGCGGCATCGTGTTCGTGCGCGAACTGAATGCCGTCATGCTGGGCGGCTTTCCGCTGGGCTTCTGGTTTGCGCAGCAGGGGTCAATCTTCGGGTTTCTTGTGATCATACTGGTCTACTTTCTGCTCATGCGCAGGCTCGACCGCAAATACGGCATTGACGAGTAAGGAGGGCGGAACATGAGTACCACGGTATGGACCTATATCATGGTGGGGATAACTTTCAGCCTGTATCTCGGCATCGCCTGGGTTTCACGCGTGCGCGACACCAGAGGCTTTTATGTGGCCGGAGGCGGTGTACCGCCGCTGGCCAACGGCATGGCTACCGCGGCCGACTGGATGAGCGCGGCATCGTTCATGGGCATGGCCGGAATCATCTCGTTTGCCGGTTACACCGGCTCCATCTATCTGATGGGCTGGACAGGCGGCTATGTGCTGCTTGCGCTGCTGCTGGCGCCCTATCTGCGTAAATTCGGCAAATTCACCGTTCCCGACTTTGTGGGAGACCGCTATTATTCCGGTACCGCCCGCGTGGTGGCCCTGTTGTGCGCCGTCTTTGTCTCGCTGACCTATGTGGCCGGACAGATGCGCGGCGTGGGCATTGTGTTCAGCCGCTTTCTGGAAGTGGACGTGAACACCGGCGTCATCATCGGCATGGCCATCGTGTTCTTTTATGCAGGCATCGGCGGCATGAAAGGCATAACATGGACGCAGGTAGCACAGTATTCCGTGCTGATTGTGGCATTCATCATTCCGGCCGCGGCCATTTCCAAAATGATCACAGGCACGGCCATACCGCAGCTCGGCTTCGGGTCGGCCATCGCACACGGTCCCCATGCGGGAAAATACCTGCTGGAAACGCTGGACGCCATAGGCCGCGACCTCGGGTTTGCCGGGTACACCGAAGCATTCGGAGCGGGCGGACGCTCCATGCAGGACGTCATAGCCATCACCATGGCACTTATGGTGGGCACAGCCGGGCTGCCGCATGTGATCATCCGCTTCTACACCGTGCCCACGGTACGCGGAGCGCGCCTTTCCGCAGTATACGCCCTGCTGTTCATCGCCGTGCTGTACACCACGGCACCGGCCATTGCAGCCTTTGCACGGTACAATCTGGTGAATTCGCTCAACAACGTGGCCTACACACAGGCGCCGTCGTGGTTTGCCAACTGGGAACGCACAGGGCTTGTGGCCTGGCTGGACAAAAACAACGACGGCATCATCCAGTACAGAAGCGGCAACGCCTTTGCCGGCAAGCCGGATTTCAGCGCCCTGCAAGGCGCGCACGGCCAGCGGCTGCTGCACAACGCCGCACTGGACGGCGAAAACGAACTGTATGTCGACCGCGACATCATTGTGCTGGCCAATCCCGAAATAGCAGGGCTGGCGCCGTGGGTCATCGCCCTTGTGGCTGCCGGCGCGCTGGCAGCGGCCCTCTCCACGGCCTCCGGACTGCTGCTGGTCATCGCGTCAAGCATTTCGCACGACCTGTACTACCGGATGCTCGACAGGCAGGCTTCGGAAAAAAAACGGCTGCTTGTAGGGCGTGTAATGATAGGCGTGGCAGTGTGCATTGCCGGATATTTCGGCATGAATCCGCCGGGGTTTGTGGCGCAGGTTGTGGCGCTGGCTTTCGGGCTTGCCGCGTCATCCTTCTTTCCCACTCTTGTACTCGGCATCTTCTGGAAACGCGCCACCCGTGAAGGCGCCATAACAGGCATGGTCTGCGGCATCGGGTTCACCATGTTCTACATAGTGCAGACCAAATTCATGGGTGTATCGCCGTGGTTCTTCGGCATCAGCCCCGAAGGCATCGGCTGCATAGGAATGCTTGTCAACTTTGTGCTTACGGCAGCCGTTTCGCTGGTCACCCCGCCGCCGCCGGCTGAAGTGCAGGAGATGGTGGAATCCATCCGCATTCCCAGAGGCGCATCGGCGGCCATAGACCACTGATGACGGCATGGCGGACGGCGTCCTGCTAAACCGGCCCTGCGGGGGACGGCTGCGGGACACGCCCGGCCGTCCGCCGCTTTTACCGCTGCACAGGAGAAGCCATGACACAAGGCAACCCCGCCCGCCAGCCCGGACTGGTACGCACGTTTCTGCAACGCACCCTGCCTTTCAGCGAACTGCCAGCAGACAGCCTGCGCCGCCTTGCAGAAGTCTGCACGGTGGAGTTTGTTCCGGAAGGTACGGCACTGCCGCACGGCGCGCAGCGCCCCGAGGCCCTGCGCGTGGTGCAGCAGGGTGCCGTGCGGCTGACAGTTGCGCAGGAAGACGGCAGCCCTGCGCTGCAGGACACCAGAGGCGAAGGCGACATCATCGGGGCCGCCGCGCTGCTGGGGCGCAGCACTGCTTCAGTACATGCAACAACACTGGAGGATACTTTTTTCATCCACATATCGGGAAAAACATTTCTCGGACTTGCTTCGGAATTTCCTGCCGTAGAACGTTATTTCATGCGCACTCTGCCGGAAGAGTACCTTACACGGGCCTTTGACGAAATGCGCCTGCGCTGCGAAGGAGCCTCCGGCAGCGGAGGTCTGTATCTTTTTTCCGGTCTGGCGGGCGATCTGGTGCACAGGCCGCCGGAAACGGTGGTGCGCGGCACCACCCTGCAGCAGGCCGCGTACCGTATGATGAAATCCGGCACAGGATCGCTGCTGGTCTGCGAAGCAGCTCCGCCGCACGGAGAACCGGACGCGGCAGACATGCACCTGCACGCTGCGGTCCGGACTGCCGCACTCGGGGGCAGCCCCGCAGCAGGGCCGGTCATCGGCATCGTCACCGATAAAGATCTGCGCAATGCAGTGGCGCTGGGCATGGGTCACGAGGCTCCGGCGGAAACCGTCATGTCCGCTCCGGTGGCGGCTGTGGACGAAACCTGCACCTGTTTTGACGCGCTGCTCGAAATGATGCGCCGCCAGATTCATCACCTTGCCGTTTTGCGTGCGGGCAGTGTTGTCGGCGTCATCACGGCCCACGACATCATGGTCGTACAGGGACGCACGCCGTTTTCACTCTTCCGCGAAATAATGCAGCAGCGCGATCTGCGCAGTCTGCACCCGCTGGGCCCGCGCGTGGCGCATGTTGTGCGCGCCGTGGTCGAAGAAGGTGCCCGCGCGGCTGCGGCAGTACGCATGATAACAGTGTTCAACGACCTTTTTCTGGAAAAGGTGCTCACCCTGCTGCAGGCCGAAACGGGTCCGCCGCCGGCAAAATTCAGCTGGATGCTGCTGGGCAGCGAAGGCCGCAGAGAGCAGACCTTTGCCACCGATCAGGACAACGCCCTTGTACTGGAAGACTGCCCTGACGATATCATAGCGCGGGCTGCACAGGTGTACTTTGACGCTTTCTGCACGCGGGCCGTGGCAGAGCTGGAAGCATGCGGTTTCGCCCGGTGCGCCGGAGGCATAATGGCTTCGGAGCCGGGCATGCGTCTGTCTGTTTCCGGCTGGCAGCGGCGCTTTATCCGCTGGATACACACGCCGGAACCGCAGGAACTGCTCAAGTCGTCAATCTTTTTCGACTTCCGCCACGGACATGGTCATGCCCCGCTGGTACGGCACCTGCGTGAATCGGTGGCTGCCGCGGCGCAGGCCGATCAGGTCTTTCTGCGTCATCTGGCCGCAGACGCACTGCGCGACCGGCCGCCCCTGTCTTTTTTCCGCAACCTTGTGGTCGAAAAAAGCGGAGACCACCGGAACATGCTGGATATCAAACGCCGCGGCATGCTGCCTTTCGTCAATATTGCACGCCTGATGGCGCTGGCGCACGGCATTGACGAAACATCCACGCCGGACAGGCTGACGGCGCTGGAACAGGAAGGTCACATGCCCGCCCAGCTGTGCCGCGAGGCGCGCGAAGGCTACGAGTTTCTCATGCATGTCCGGCTGGTACACCAGCTGGGACAGATACGGCGCGGCGAACCCGCGGGAAATCATATTTCACCGGCCGAACTGACCGGACTGGAAAAACGGACGCTCAAAGAGGTGTTTGCCGTAACCGAGCGGCTGCAGGCATTCACCCGGCAACGTTTCAAGCTGGATGTGTCCTGAAAGTTCTGTGCACGCAGCAGGCGTGTACAGCTATCCGGAGAAGTTTTTATGGGAATACGCTCGTTATTGCGCAACCTGCGCCACAGACCTCCGCTGCATCCTGCCCTGCAGCGCAACAGAAACGCATTTGCCGACTTCAATCAGGATATACCGCTTGAAGACTGCGAATTTGCGGTGACAGACATGGAAATGACAGGGCTTGACCCCGCGCATGACGAAATTGTCGCCATTGGTGCCGTGCGCATCCGCGGTCTGTCCATCATCACCGGCGACGTGTTTCACACCTATGTCAGGCCGCAGCGCTCCATGGCCCGTCCGGCCACGCTCATCCACCGCATCACACCGGCGCAGCTGCAGCACAGCCCGGCACTGGCCGGTCTGCTGCCCGGCTTTGTGGACTGGTGCGGACAGGCGCTGATTACCGGCCACCACGTGGGGCTGGACATGGGCTTTCTGACACGGGCGTGCAGACGGCATCTGGGCGGCGCCCCGGCCAACCCCTGTGTGGATACCATGCGGCTGGCGCAGGCATGGGAGCGTGAACGCTGGGAGCGGTCTTTCGATCCTTTTCAGCCCACGGTGTCATATACCCTTGCCGATCTTTCCGCCCGATACGGTCTGCCGCAGTTCCGCGCACACGACGCGCTGGAAGACGCCCTGCAGACCGCCTATCTTTTTCTGTATCTTGTGCGTAAACTGAAAGGCGGCGGCATAACCACGCTGCGCGGGCTGCATGCCGCCGGAAGAAGCTGGCGCTGGTATCTGTAACACCCCCGCCCGCGCCGGAAGCACTGCCTCTGCCGCGTGCCGCAAAGCGGCATAATTGACCCTGCCGCCGGTTTGCCGTATCTCCAGACGCATCATTTTGCTTTTCATTGCCAAAGACGCGCGGCACCGTGTTGCCCGGACCTGCGCATATATACACGAGGAATACCATCCATGAGCATCAACCCAGCCGATACGGACAAAAAAAAGGAAGCCGGCGTCGATTTCATCCGCGCCATTGTCAACGAAGACATGAAGACCGGCAAATATCAGGGCCGCGTCCACACACGCTTTCCTCCCGAACCCAACGGGTACCTGCATCTGGGCCATGCAAAATCCATCTGCCTGAATTTCGGCCTTGCTCAGGAATACGGCGGCAAGTGCAATCTGCGACTGGATGACACCAACCCGCTCAAGGAAACCCCCGAATACGTCGAGTCCATCAAAACAGACGTACGCTGGCTGGGCTTTGACTGGGAAGAGCGCATGTTTCATGCCTCGGACTATTTCGAACGTCTGTTCGAACTTGCCGTACAGCTTATCAAGGCGGGCAAGGCATATGTGGATGACCTGACTCCCGAACAGATACGCGAATACCGCGGCACCCTGAAAGAGCCCGGCAAAAACAGCCCCTACCGCGACCGCAGCGCCGAGGAAAACCTCGACCTGTTCATGCGTATGCGCAACGGCGAATTTGAAGACGGCAGCCGCGTACTGCGTGCCAAAATAGACATGGCATCGCCCAACATGGTCATGCGCGATCCCACGATCTACCGTATACGCCGTGCGCACCATCACCGCACGGGCGACGCGTGGTGCATCTATCCCATGTACGACTTCACGCACTGCATTTCCGATTCCATCGAAGGCATCACCCATTCCATCTGCACGCTGGAGTTTGAAAACAACCGCGAGCTGTATGACTGGATGCTGAATACGCTGGAACTCTATCATCCGCAGCAGATAGAATTTGCCCGACTGAATCTGACCCACACCGTGCTTTCCAAACGCAAACTTATCCAGCTGGTGGAAGAAGGTCATGTAAGCGGCTGGGACGACCCGCGCATGCCCACGCTGAGCGGTGTACGCCGCCGCGGCATAACTCCCGAAGCGCTGCGTGAATTCTGCGCGCGCATCGGCGTGGCCAAAGCCGACAGCATGGTGGACTACGGTCTGCTGGAATTCTGCGCACGCGAACACCTGAACCGCATAGCCCCCCGCCTGATGGCGGTGCTGGATCCTGTAAAGGTGGTTATCGAAAACTATCCGGAAGGACAGGTGGAAGAATTTGAAATGCCCCTGAATCCCGAAGACGAATCACAGGGTACCCGCATGGTTCCGTTCTCGCGTGAACTGTACATCGAAAGGGATGACTTCCGCGAACAGGCACCCAACAAAAAATTCTTCCGCCTTGCCATCGGCAAGGAAGTGCGGCTGCGCTATGCTTATTACATCACCTGCAACGATGTGGTGAAGGACGAACACGGCAACATAACCGAACTGCGCTGCACGTACGACCCCGCCACCCGCGGCGGCTGGTCCGACGACGGACGCAAGGTCAAAGGGACCCTGCACTGGGTTTCCGCCGCCCACGCCGTACCGGCTCAGGTGCGCCTGTACGACAAGCTGTTCACCGTGGAAAATCCCAATGCCGCCGAAGAAGGCAAAACATTTGTGGATTATCTGAATCCCGATTCACTTTCCGTGGTGACGGGCTACCTTGAACCGGCACTGAAAAACATGGAACACGGCAGCCGGGTGCAGTTTGAACGCATCGGCTACTTCTGCGTCGACCCCGATTCCACAGCGGACGCTCCCGTGTTCAACCGCACCGTGACGCTGAAGGACAGCTGGGCCAAAATAGCCAACAAGCAAGACTGATCCGCCGGTACCGTCTCCGCCTGACAAAGCGCCGCACCTTTCGGGTGCGGCGCTTTTTTATGCCCGGCAGCACGCAAAAAACACCGCACACGGCCCTGCCGGAGCAGAAGCGATGTGCGGTGTAGGTTGCGGGTAACGCGCCCCGGAGACGCAGGGCATTCAATCAGCAAAAACAGTAACGGCCGCATTCACACATGCGGCGAAAGACATCCGGCGACAGAAAACATCCGGCGGCACGCTTACGCACTGTGCACGGCGGCACCGCCCATGGCCGGAGAAACCGGCCTGTCTGTGCCGGTGCAGGCCGCAGCCTGTGTCGCTGCGGTCATACCGGCAGCTGCTGTCTGCCCCTGCGGTGCGGCAACTGCCTGCACCACTGCGTCCACTGCCCCCGGCACGGCGTTCACAGCGGCTGTCACGGCACCGGTTATGGCATCGGGCAGCACTTCCGGCAACGACTGCACGGCGTTGCCCACCACTCCGGGCACAGCCTGAACAGCCGCACCCACGGCACCCACGGCGTCTGCCACGGCCGCCGCGTGTTCTTCTGTCAGCCGGGCAGGCGAAGATGAACGGGGCAGAACGGCCACACCGCCGGTTATCATGGCTATGCCGGCCCACTGCATGGGTGTAAGCATCTCGCCGATGGTAAAATAGGCAAAAGTGGCGGCCAGCGCCGGTTCAAGCAGCAGGATGGTGTTGGCCACCCCTACAGAGAGCATGCCCAGCGACACGTTGTACATACCCATACCCAGCAGCGTGGGACCCACAGCAAGAGCCAGCATGGCCACCCAGCACCCCGGTTCCATATTCATGCCTTGTATGCTCATGACGCCCAGCCCCCATGAAGGAACAAACAGCGCGGCAATCACGTTGAACAGCACCTGAAACAAGCTGGCGTACCCGAAGATATGCAGCAGCGTCACCCAAGGGTTAAGCCCCCGGCAGGCTGCAAGACGCCCCATCATTCCGTAACCGGCATACAGAAGCCCAGAGGCGAATCCCGTGACAAGCCCCAGAGTGCTCATACCGCTCCAGACTTCCGGTGTGAGCACGCCGCACACCAGCGCGCAGCCCGAAAGGCAGATGACAACCGCCAGCGCCAGCGAGCGGCTCATTCTTTCGCCCAGCAGCAGCCAGCCGAGTATGCCGGAATATGCCGCGGAGCAGTAAGAAAGCACCGTGGCCACGGAAGCACCCGTTTCAATGACGGCAATGGTCCAGTCAAGGTTCATGGAAGCCAGCATGAAACCGTAGGCAACCAGAAGCCTGTTGTCGGCCTTGCCGTGCACCCGCACGGGCACGCGCAGCAGCGTCAGCACGGGCAGCAGCGTCAGAAAAACCAGCGCATTGCGCCAGAAGGCAAGCTGCGCCGGCGGCAGAGCGTATTCATCGCTTATGTGTTTAATGATGATGCCGGTCAACGACATGACCACAGCGGCCACAAGAGCCGAAAGATACCCGGCCGAAGCGCCGGAAAACCGCAGTCCGTTCAGGGGGCTGCGCAACGAAAAAGACATGGTGTTCTGCATGGCATGCATCCTCGATCAACAAAAAATGAAGCATGCCTCTACGCCTGCATTGACCCCTTGATAAGGGACACTTTTTATGAATATTTACAGGGTCACTTTAACGACGTCATCCTCTGTTCCGCACCGCCGGACGCAGCCGTCTTTCCGGAGGCTTTCATGAGTATTCCGCTGAACCACAACACCCCGCTGCCGCTGTATAAACAGCTTGCGGCCTACCTGCGTCAGCGCATCGAACTGGGTGAACTGGAACCGGGCACAAAACTGCCGTCCATCCGCCATATGGCCCGCAGTCAGGGTATCAACCGCATTACCGTGGAAACCGCCTATGCCGAACTGGAAGCTGACGGGCTGGTGACATCGCGCAGGGGCAGCGGCACTTTTGTGCTGCCGCCTTTTCCCGGCCACGACGGCCCGCAGGCCGATACACCCGGCAGATGGCCCGCATGGCAGCACGCAGCCGCCGAACGCTTCGAGGCCATATGGCCCGGACACCCCGCCCCGCTGCACAGCGGAGCAACTCCTGCGGGGGTGATCTCGCTGGCAGACGGCAACAGCGACCCCCTGCTTTTCCCCTTCGAAGCTTTCAGCCGGACCCTGCGCGAGGTCATGCGCCGCGACGGCACCGCCGCGCTGGAATACGAGGAAGCCGCAGGCTACCGTCCGCTGCGCCGGACCATCGCCCGCATTCTTGTCGATCAGGGCATAGGTGTGACGCCTGACAACATTGTGGTCACATCCGGCTCGCAGCAGGCCATTTTCATCATCGCGCAGGTGCTGCTGCGCAAAGGGCAGACCGTCTACACCGAAACCCCCACCTATCCCGAGTCACTCAGACTTTTCCGCACCATGGGCATGCGCATAGCCGCCATACCCATGGACAGCGGCGGCATGCGCACCGACCTGCTGGAACAGGCCATGCGCACACACGGCGAAGGGCTGGTTCTGACCATGCCCACGTTTCACAACCCTACGGGCATCTGCATGGACGGACACCGCCGGCGTATTCTTGCCTCCATGGCAGAAGCGCATGGCATTGCGGTGGTGGAAGACGACTACGCCGGCGATATCCGCTATGAAGGGCATTCGCAACCGGCCATCAAAAGTCTGAGTGCCGCAGGCAACTGCCTGTACATCGGCACGTTTTCAAAAATGCTCGTACCCGGCCTGCGGGTGGGCTACATTGTTGCCGAAGGGCCGGTGCTGACACAACTTGAACGGTATAAACGCATGCTTGATCTTTCTTCGCCCGGACTTGTGCAGCGGGTGCTGGAACGATTCGTTGATGTGGGCAGCTACCGCAACCACCTGAACAGACTGTGCCGCACCTACCGCATGCGGCGCGACATAATGCTGGACTGTGCGCAAAAATGGCTGCCCCGATGCGTGCATATCACCCCGCCGTCCGGCGGGCTGTTTGCCTGGCTGCGGCTGCCGGAAGACGTGCATGCCGACGCCCTTGCCGAAACGGCCCCCCACCACGGGGTGGCTGTTGCCAGCGGCACGGCTTTTTTTCCTCAGCCTCAGGAAGGCGCCCGCCATATCCGCATAAATTTTTGCAGACACGACGAGAACACCCTGAAAGAAGCCATGCGCAGGCTTGGAACAGCCATGCAGAAAAGCATCGCCGCCACAAAGTATATGAAGTGATAACATGCTTGTTTTTATAAACATACCGGGCTGCTTCATAAAAAAATAAAAAAAATGAAATTTGTCCGTTGACAACAGACCCCTGTCTCTATACAAAGGCACCTCGCTGTTGGGCTGTCGTTCAATTGGCAGGACGACGGATTCTGGCTCCGTTAATCAAGGTTCGAGTCCTTGCAGCCCAGCCAAAAAAATTTTCATTGTGTCCCCATCGTCTAGCCTGGCCTAGGACACCTGCCTTTCACGCAGGCGACAGGGGTTCAAATCCCCTTGGGGACGCCATGAATAAAAAAAGCGCTTCTGCTTCCATGCAGGAGCGCTTTTTTTATTCATGGCCGCCGCCGACAGTGACCGCAGCTTTTCAACCGCTTCAGGCTGCGACCGCAGCGTTTCAACCCCTTCAGGCTCCGACCGCGGCGTTTCAACCGCCGCCGGCAGTTCAGCTGACCCGCCATATCCATCCAGCCCCGCGCAAAGCCCCGCCACAGCGTGCCTGTGCCTGCCGGGCTGACACCGGCACCGCACAGTGTTCCGGATGTTATTCAGGCAGTCATGCCGCAGGCAGACAGCTGCCTGTCTGCGCTCCTGCGCCCGCAAAGCCCCTCAAGCGAAAAACCTCCTCCGCAACCAACCTCACATTGCGCACAAATCGGCACGGCAGTGCGCCACCGTTTTATACAGTTTTGAAAACACATCTTACCTATTTTGCAAATAAGCATGACCACACAACCAATGTCCGGCACTGCTGCTGCAGCTGATCCGGTGGTCAGATTGCCGCGTCACAGGCCACTCCTGCGGACATAGCGCAGCCTCCTGCAATTTGACCAATCAACCAATATCACTGAATAAAATTCAGTGCTGACAAACAGATGGAATATTCTTTTTTTCATTTTTCCATGACACACAACTCCCTGACGCCCGCTGTCAACTTGTTGAATTTCAGACACTTTTTGTTTTTATATCATTTTTGACAATCCATATAACATTTTGTTTTTATTATGCTAAAATATACTAATCACCATCTGTACCGTTACAGATTTGACAGTTTTCCTTGTCTCATGGCACTTAGACCATGAAGGGCGGTTGCATCCGACCGTCATCGGAAAGGATGCTGCGCTTCATATTCGCTTCAGCGGCACTTCTGAATAGTATTCACAAATTTGTTTTCTGGATTGAAACGGAGGAAGAATCATGGGTAAAGGATGGCTGAAATCTGTTGTTGCCGGTGTGGCACTGACCCTGCTGGCCGGTCCCGCTTTTGCCGACACCATCAAGCTGGGGGTGCCGGGGGCACACAGCGGCGATCTGGCTTCTTACGGGCTGCCCACCGTCAACGCAGCCAAGCTGGTTGCGCAGCAGTACAACGAAAAAGGCGGCATACTGGGCATGCAGATAGAAGTGCTGCCGCAGGACGATCAGTGCAAACCCGAACTGGCCACCAACGCCGCCACCAAGCTTATTTCCGACAAAGTGACCGTTGTGCTGGGACACATCTGCTCCGGCGCCACCAAGGCTGCGCTGCCCATCTACAAGGAAGCCAACATCGTTGTCATGTCGCCTTCCGCCACCAACCCGCCCCTCACCCAGAGCGGCGAGTACCCGACATTTTTCCGCACCATTGCTTCCGACGACCAGCAGGCGAAACTGGGCGTTGATTTTGCCACGGAAAAGCTGGGCCTGAAAAAAATCGCCGTGCTGCACGACAAGGGTGACTACGGCAAAGGCTATGCCGAATTTGCCAAGCTGTTCATCGAAAAAAGCGGCAAAGCCGAAGTGGTCATGTTTGAAGGCATCACTCCCGGCGCCATGGACTATTCCGCAGTGGTTCAGAAACTGCGCCGTTCCGGTGCCGAAGGCGTGATGTTCGGCGGTTACCATCCCGAAGCATCCAAGCTGGTTTCCCAGATGCGCAAAAAGCGCATGGACCTGCCGTTCATCTCTGACGACGGTGTAAAGGACGACACGTTTATCAAGGTTGCCGGTGAAAACGCCGAGGGCGTTTACGCTACCAGCTCCAAAGACGTGAGCAAACTGGCCATGTATCAGGAAGCCATTGCCAGACATAAGCAGGAATTCGGCACCGAGCCGGGCGCCTTTTACAAGGAAGCTTACTCCGCCGCCATCGCCCTGCTGAACGCCGTGGAAAAAGCAGGCAGCACCGACTCTGCCCTCATCATGGACGCGCTGCGCAACAACTTTGTGGAAACCCCGGTGGGCACCATCAAGTTCGACAGCATAGGCGATGCCGAAGGCGTCGGCTTCTCCATGTATCAGGTTCAGAACGGACAGTACGTGGAACTGAACTGACACGCAGACTGAGGCGGGGGGCAGGCGGATATCTGCCTGTCCCCCGCATTTTGCACACCATAACATCCCCACACGGCTGATTCCCGATGAAGAGCGCGGGATAGCGTAGAACGGAAGGCATTCATGGACTGGACTTATTTCTGGGAACTGTTTCTGGGCGGGCTGACGCGCGGCAGCATCTATGCGCTTATCGCCATCGGGTACACCATGGTGTACGGCATCATCGAGCTTATCAACTTCGCCCACGGTGAAATTTATATGATAGGCGCCTTTACCGGTCTTATCACCGCGGGCGTTCTGGGCATCTACGGTTTTCCGCTGCTGGCCATTCTGGCTGTGGCAGTGGTGGTTGCCATCATTTATTCCGCTGCCTACGGGTACACGCTGGAAAAAATAGCCTACAAGCCCCTGCGCGGCTCCATGCGGCTGGCACCGCTCATCTCCGCCATCGGTATGTCACTGTTTCTGCAGAACTATGTCATACTGGCTCAGACCTCAGACTTTCTGCCTTTTCCGGCACTGGTACCGGATTTCGCCTTTATGGAACCCATCGCGCACATCTTTGCCTCTTCCGACCTGCTCATAGTGGCTACCAGCGCTTTTTCCATGGCGGGGCTGACCCTGTTCATCAAATACACCCGCATGGGCAAAGCCATGCGCGCCACCGCGCAGAACCGGAAGATGGCCATGCTGCTCGGCATAGACGCCGACCGCATCATTTCCATCACGTTCATCATCGGGTCTTCGCTGGCGGCGCTGGGCGGAGTGCTCATTGCCTCGCACGTGGGGCAGGTCAGCTTCAACGTAGGTTTTCTAGCCGGTATCAAGGCCTTTACGGCGGCGGTGCTGGGGGGCATCGGCTCCATACCCGGCGCCATGGCAGGGGGACTTTTTCTGGGGCTGAGCGAAAGCTACGCCACCGGCTACATCTCCAGCGACTATGAAGACGTCTTCGCCTTTCTGCTGCTGGTTCTGTTTCTCATCTTCAGGCCTTCCGGCATCATGGGCAAAGCTCCGGTCGAAAAGGTGTAACCAGAAGGCGGCGCGCACACGCCCGCCGCGCTTTTTCAGGATCGCATAGAATGGATAAAATCAAGCAATCGTTACTCATCTGCTTCTGGTTCATGTTCATGACATTTCCGCTGGTGGTCATCCGCGTGGACACCATCAACGACACCGTGACATGGCGCTGGCTCAACATGGTCTATATCGGCGCGGGCAGTTTCGTGCTTTCCTTTGTGTGGCGCTGGGCCATGGCCCGCCGCAATTCTAAACGTGCTACCGGCAGCCCCGCGGCGTCACCTGCCACCGGCATGGTGCACAGACTGGGACAGGACAGACGTTTTTCTGCCGCATTCTACTGTGCCGTGCTGGGGCTGGGCATTGTACTGCCCTGGCTTGTCTCCACCTACCAGACCAACATCATGATCTCGTTCCTGCTCTATGTCATTCTGGGGCTGGGACTGAACATTGTGGTGGGCGTGGCGGGCATGCTCTTTCTGGGCTATGCCGCGTTTTACGCCATCGGCGCATACTCATACGCGCTGCTCAATACCTATTTCGGCCTGGGATTCTGGACGGTGCTGCCTGTGGGCGGCATTCTGGCCGCGGCAGCAGGCGTTGCGCTGGCTTTTCCCGTGCTGCGCCTGCGCGGTGACTATCTGGCCATCGTCACGCTGGGTTTCGGCGAAATAGTACGGCTGGTGCTGGAAAACTGGAGCGACTTCACGCAAGGGCCCAGCGGCATATCCAACATTCCCCGGCCCTCGCTTTTCGGAGCGGAACTGGGCGTGGCCGAAACCGGCATCTACATCTACTACATTGTTCTTGTGATGGCTGTGCTTACCGTGGCCGCAGTGCAGCGCATAAAGGATTCGCGCATAGGCCGGGCCCTGCAGGCGCTGCGTGAAGATGAAATTGCCTGTCAGGCCATGGGCATAGACAGAGTGAACGTAAAGCTGACCGCCTTTGGCGTGGGCACGGCATAGGCCGGTTTTGCCGGCGTCATCTTTGCCGCCAAAACCACCTTCATCAACCCTGCCAGCTTCACCTTCATGGAATCGGCCATCATTCTTTCCATTGTGGTGCTGGGCGGCATGGGATCGAACTTCGGCGTCATACTGGGCGCGGCTTTTCTCATCCTGCTGCCCGAATACCTGCGCGAATTTGCAGAATACCGCATGCTCATGTTCGCATCGGCCATGGTACTGATGATGGTCTTCCGTCCGCAGGGGCTGATCACGCCCAAAAAACGCAAGTACGAAATTGATGATCCCGAGCTGCATGCCGGTAAAGAAGGAGAGGCCTGATGCCGGTTCTTGAGGTAGATTCCCTTTCAAAAAATTTCGGCGGACTGCGCGCCCTGAACGAAGTGGACATGCAGATAGACGCCGGCGAAATAGTAGCGCTTATCGGCCCCAACGGAGCCGGCAAGACCACCTTCTTCAACTGCATCACCAGCATATACACTCCGTCCGAGGGCACCGTGCATTACACGCGCGCCGACGGGCGCCGCACGCTGGTAAACGGCATGAAGCCCGATCTGGTCACGCAGATGGGCATGGCGCGCACCTTCCAGAACATACGCCTGTTCAAAAACATGACCGTGCTGGAAAACGTGATGATAGCGCGCCACTGCCGGACACATGCCGGAATCCTGGGTGCGCTGCTGCGGCCGCCTTCGGTCCGGCAGGAAGAAAAAGAAACCGTGCGCAGAAGCTATGAACTGCTGAAATACATCGGCCTGCACAAACTGTATGACGAACAGGCCAGCAACCTGCCCTACGGCGCACAGCGCAGGCTGGAAATAGCCCGTGCACTGGCCACGGAACCGGGGCTGCTGCTGCTGGACGAACCGGCCGCAGGCATGAACCCGCAGGAAACCGCCGACCTTGTGCGCCTGATTCTGCGCATCCGCAAAGAATTCAACGTGGCAGTGCTGCTCATCGAACACGATATGAGTCTGGTGATGAATCTTTCTGAACGCATCTATGTCATGGAGTACGGCTGTCTCATTTCGCAGGGCACTCCGGAAGAAGTCCGCAAAGACCCCAGAGTCATCAAGGCCTACCTCGGAGAAGAAAGCCATGCTTGAGCTGCGCAACATAGACACCCACTACGGCAACATACAGGCCCTGCGCGATGTCTCGCTGACCATCAACGAAGGCGAGATAGTCTCGCTCATCGGTGCCAACGGAGCGGGAAAATCGACCACGCTCATGTCCATATGCGGCGGCGTGCCGGTGACCCGCGGCGAGGTTCTGTTTGAAGGCAAACCGGTGCACACCATGAAGGCGGACCGGATAGTCCGGCTGGGCATCAATCAGGTGCCGGAAGGCCGTCTTATATTCTCCGACATGACGGTCATGGAAAACCTTGATCTCGGCGCCTTTCTGCGTGACGATAAAGACGGAATAAAACGCGATCTGGACTATGTGTTTTCGCTGTTTCCCATTCTTGCCGAACGCCGCAGACAGCTGGGCGGCACCCTTTCGGGCGGCGAACAGCAGATGCTGGCCATATCGCGCGCACTGATGGCGCGTCCGCGTCTGCTGCTGCTCGACGAACCTTCGCTGGGGCTGGCCCCCATCATCATCACGCAGATTTTCCAGATAATCGAAAAGGTCAATCAGGACGGTGTGACAGTCTTTCTGGTGGAACAGAACGCCAATCAGGCGCTGAAAATCGCCGACCGGGCCTATGTGATGGAAACAGGACGCATAACCATGAGCGGCACGGGCACCAGCCTGCTGGCCGACGACAATGTGAAAAAAGCCTATCTGGGCATGTGACCTGACAATCGCGCATGCGCACCGTCACAGGCCCGCAGCAAAAAAAGAAACGCCGTCGTCCGCAGGGACGACGGCGTTTTGCGTTGTACTTTACGGGGGATAAACCGCCATCAGCCGCCGAAATAACCGGGGCTGATAACCGAGAGTGCCTTGCTGTAATGCGTGCGCAGCTGGTTGAGCATACCCGCCATCTGTTCTTCAGGCTGGGCCAGACTCAGGGGGCATTCGTCACGCATTTTTTCAACCAGCATTTCCATCTCACGCACGGTTGATTTGATATGGTCAAGCGTATCCATGAACTCCTGACTGCTCTTGTGCTGGTCATTGGCGAGCACATCGTACAGTCTGGACTTCCATGCGTTCAGCTCCATTTCAAGGCCTTTGCAATAATGTTCCACGGCAGCCTGACGCTGTTCATCAGTTGCACATCCGTCAATACCGGAACAGCTCTGGCAGGGGCCGGGGTAATCCATATTCGCCATAGTTCTATCCTCCTGAAGTCGAATGCTCGTCACACTATTCCGGACGATATCACAAGGTCGCGCACTGTACATTATTTTACCGGAACCGGATGAAAACACCGCAGGTTACGGATAATGCCGCCCGCACCGTGCATCGTACGGGGCATAGCCAATGAGTAAGCACCGGAGAAAAAAATGCAAGTCCCCATGAAGCAGACGGCAGTGGCCCTGTAACTGCTTACACCGGAGGAGAAAGCACAGGGCAGTCTGTTTCCGGCTCGTCGGGCAGGGTGCAGTCGGCTGCGGCATTGCGCATCAGACAATGAAACACCGTCTGCACATATCGTCCGGAAAGAACATCAGGAAGGGGAAAACGCGGCAGTTCGCTGGCAGGAAACGCACCCGCCAGCGCCACGAAAACGTGTTCGGAAAGCCTGCCCAGCGGGCCGGAAAGTTCTTCTGCCCACAGCCGGAAGGCATCGTCAGCCGGAACATCAAAAAGCCGGCACTTCAGCGGTCTGTAATTATACAGCAGGCAGTGCCCTTCAACCGAAAGCGGACACAGCAGCTCGGCGGTGAGGCACGGGTCCTGCGCACCGGGAAAAGCGGCTGAACCCACATCCGCACGGATGCTGCTTTCCTGCTGCGAAGCCGTCAGGGCGCGCTCCATGACCTGCCTGCGCATATCGCTGGACAGCGCGGTGTTGATGCGTGTTCCCAGCGTCAGCGCTTCGATAAGCGTCAGAGCCACAGGAGAACTGCAGCAGCGGGCATGGTCTCTGCCGCAGCGCGGCAGCCCTTCGTGCCGTTTAAGCGCCAGACGTTCTACCTCGGCCTCGAGCAGCAGATAGTCGTCAACGTACGGCGCAAGGTCAACCCCGCCCTGACATTCCAGCGAAGGAGCACGCACCGTGAGCGGGGCATTGACCGTGCCGTAACGGCGCACCAGCCGCCACTGGTCAAAATTGCTCGGTCTGGCACGTAACCCGCGCAGCGTGCGCGCCGCCAGCCGGTGCCCCAGCCCCCGCCGCAGCAGGTAGGCATTAAGCACCGTGCCGGTCCGCCCTATGCCGTGACGGCAGTGAATGTATACCCGTTTTCCCAGATACAGGCATTCATCCACCCACTCCAGCGCTTCTTCCAGTGCATCCAGTGCGGGGGCTTCTTCATCAACCACAGGCAGATACCATGTGTCGAAACCGTTTTCGCGCTCAAGGTCTGCCAGACCGGGCAGTTCGGAACACAGGTTCAGAATGCTGCTTACCCCCATATCGCGCAGAGCCTGCAACTGCCTGCGGGACATGGGCGCCGCCCCCACCCCCAGCCGTGATGTCACCCAGTATACATGCAGGTCAGGATGAGGTTCCGGCGCACCTGCGGGGCGTTGCGGTTTCATAAAGTCACCCAGCATGCAGCGCAGCGCCTGAACCCCGCGTCTGATCAGCGCCATGCATCCGCCGCGGACCGCAACGCCGTCCCCGCTGGTGCCGGAGCTCATTCGTCCTCCAGCAGCGTCATAAAGTCCGCAGCCAGACCATCCACATCCACCCCCTCAAACAGCGTCATATCCATCAGACGCGTTCTGGCCAGCAGCAAGCCCAGCATGGCCAGCTGCTTCTGAATGGCGGTATCGTCGTCGTGCGGGTGCCGGGCATCCAGCAGATCGCCCCGTATCTGTATGAAAAAGCCCTGCTTCTCCAGCACGGAACGGATGAATCCCAGTCTCAGGGAACGCTGTTCCGGCGTGCCACCGCCGCCCTTGAACCTGAAATTGATATAATTATTCTTGCCGCTCTGTTCGCACAGCGTATCAACCACGGAAAGATGATAGCCGAAGCGGGCCATGAAATGCATATAGGTATGCGAAACAACGGCATAGCTTGCCAGATCCTGAGAATCCGCCCGCACACCGACGCCTGCGCTCACCCGGTCAAAGGATTCCCAGTCCATGGCGGGCAGCCCCTGATGCCACTGCACCTTGTCGGAAGACAGCCCGAACCACAGCGCCCACATGGGGACCGACCGCACATCATCGGGTGTTATTTCCTTTTTGCCCGCAGCGGTGGGAAACAGACCGTCTTCCAGATTGAGCACATACAATGCAATGGGCAGCGGCGACCTGAGCTGCTTGGCACCGGCAAGCCCCCTGCCGGAACGCCCCACCAGCGAAAACATTTCGGCCACGCCTTTTTCGTGCGCAAAGCGGACAAAATCATGCAGCGAGCGGCAATAACGCGGAGCAAAGGTTTCGGACTGCGCATCCAGCAATGTGAGACGCGAAATATGCTGCATGGCCTTGCCCATGCGTCTGGTCACCCCGCCGCCGGCGTGCACCCGCGGCCGAACACCGGCAAGGCGTTCTTCGCGTTCCAGCCCGCATACCCCGCCCGGGCAACCCGAGTATACCCTGCCCCGTGCGGCGTCCACGGTTACCTCCATGCCATCGGCAAGCGCCGAAAACGCCTGCTCCACCCCCACGATAACCGGCAGGCCGAATTCACGCGCCACCGAGGCGAAATGACTGGCTCTGCTGCCCTGACGGGCCACCACGGCGCTCAGCCTGTCAATGACGCGGGTGAGCGCCGGTCCCAGATTGCGGGTGACCAGCACCGAGCCTTCCGGCAGGTCATCCACTTCGGCGCAGTGTTCCACCTGACACACCACACCGCTGCCGAATCCCGGCGAGGCGCAGTCAGCCGCATCAAGCACCACCTGCATTCCCGCCAGCTGACGCTCATCGGCCGCTTCTTCCGCCACGGCTGCTGTCAGCACGGGGCGGCTCTGCAGAATGTGCAGCCTGTTGCGTCCGTCCACCGCCCATTCCACATCCTGCGGAACACCGAACAGGGTTTCAAGCTCCATGGCCATGGTTGCCAGACGGCGCAGTGTGGGGGCGGGAACCACAGCGTCTTCGCGCAGGGGCACCGCACGACGCAGAGAACCGCGCCGGTAGTATACAGACTGCGCCACGGCTGTGCCGCTGACCAGAGATTCTCCGGCGCCGGGCACGGCAAAAACAGACAGTACCCCGTCGGCACACGCGGCACACGCGGGCGGAGAAGGGTCACGCGTGTAAACCACCCCGCTTGCCTCGGCGTCAATCATCGGCATGATGATGGCGGCCATGGGGGTTTCGGCATCCGCCAGCCCGTGCATGATGCGGTAAGCCAACGCGCGGGGGGTGTATTTTCCCGCAACCACACTCTTCCATGCATCAAGCACACCGGCAGGACGCACATTAAGCTCCGACCCGTACTGCCCCGCAAACGAGGCTTCACCGTCTTCGGCCACGGCACTGCTGCGCACAGCCAGCAAGCGGCCGCCCCGTGCCAGTTCCATGGCGGCGATCTCTATTTCATCTGCCAGACGTTCCGGCACGGCCGCATTAATGATAAGCCCGCGCAGTTCACCCGAAAGCTCCGCCATGTCGTCGGGTCTGTCCAGACGCAGCCTGCACAGCAGGTTGTCCAGACGGCCGCGCAGGTCATTGGATTCTATAAAATAATGAAAAGCTGAAGTGGAAACCACCACGCCGGAAGGAACAGGAAGCGAGGTTTCACGCAGTATGCGCCCGAGATTGCGCGCCTTGCCTCCTGAGCGCCCGCCGTGCAGTCCGGCTTCTTCAAGCGGAATGACAAAAGGAGGAATGATTTCCGGTTCGGGCACGCTGACTGCCATGCGCGCATAAAATTCAATTTTTGTAAAATATTCCAGCAGGTCCATGTAACGCACCGGACTCATAACCTGCAACTGACCGATAAGCTCGCGCACCGTGCTGCCCAGTTCTTCCGTCAGCCATACCACGCGCGCCCAGTCGGCTTTTTCTCGCCCGTAATGAATTTCCTCCAGATCGGCTATCAGCTCCAGACAGGCATCGTCCAGCCGCAGCAGTTCCTTGAACGCATTATACTTATTGCGCAGCAGAGTGCCCGGCGCAAACGCCTGATATGTCCAGTGCCGAAAGAGTTCCTTAAGCGGCATATCTGCTCCCGTGGGCAAAGACGGCCTGTGCCGTTCTTAAGCGTCAGCCGCGCAGCACATCGCTGACCTTGCTTTCCAGCTCGTCTTTGTCGATGGGCTTCACGCAGTATTCATTGGCACCCAGCTTCATGGATTCACGGGCCGTTTCCAGCGTGGGATACCCCGTAAGCATGATGGCTTTAAGCGCGGGCCGTATCTTCTTCAGCTCCTCCAGCACCTCGACGCCTGTCATGCGGCGCAGCTTTATATCCAGAATGGCCAGATCAACCTCGTTGCCGCGGGCGTAGGCCAGCGCTTCTTCCTCTTCGGTAAACGCCGTCACGCTGTGCCCTTTACGCTCCAGAATCCGTTTAATCAGCACTCCGGCATCAATCACATCGTCCAGAACCAGTATATTCGCCATGTCGCGCTCCCAGAATTCTTCGGCTGCGGCCCGCACATGCCGCTGCGGTGCCGGTGGCGGCAGCCCCGCTCCGGCGCAGGTGCCGTTAACAGAATATGTGCAATCCTACACGGTTTCACGGATATCATCCAGACAGACATAAGCCGCCGTCAGCGGCATGACCGGACAATTGCCGGTGCAGTTGTCAGCCGCGCTGCGCAGCCCCTGCTCCGTCACCACGGCCTGTATGCCGTTCCGAATCGTCCGGAGCAGTGTCGTCAGATGCGGAATCGTCCGGCAGGGGCCAGTCAGGCGGTTCCAGCGGCAGCGTAACCGAAAACAGCGCACCGGGACCGGCCGGCTCGTCACCCCGCACTTCGTCCGGAATGACATCCGGCGGCAGGGGGCTGTGCACTGTTATTTCCCCCTCATGATCACGTATGATGCCGAACGAAACAGACAGGCCCAGCCCTGTTCCTTTGCCCACAGGTTTGGTACTGAAAAACGGGTCAAACACCGATGCCATGTTGTCTTTGCTTATGCCGGTACCGGTATCCGCAAAAAGGGCGCTTACCGTCAGGTTGTCGATATCAAGACGGGTACGCACCACAACCAGCCCGCCGCCTTCATTGGCCTGCACCGCATTGGAAAGCAGATTCATCCATACCTGTTTCAATTTGCCCGGATCGCCGTAGATAATAGGCAGACGGTCATCAAGCATGGTGACTATACGCACATTCTCAAGTGAAAACGCGTGCCGCACCAGCTGCACCACTTCCATGATGGAGTTGTTGAAACACATCTCCTTTTTTTCACTCTGCGAATGCCGTGAAAATCCCAGCAGGTCGGCAACGACCTTGCGGCAGAACTTGGCCTGCCGTTCGATGATTTTCAGATCCTCGTGCGTCTGCGAACCTTCGGGAACATCTTCCTGCAACAGCTGGGCGTATCCCAGAATAATACCCAGAGGCGTGTTTATTTCATGTGCCACCCCGCCGGCCAGACTGCCCACCGATTCCATTTTCTGCGAATGGATCAGCTGGTCCTGATAACTGCGGATTTCCGAAATATCACGGGCTGTTGACAAAATGCCTGTCACTCTGCCGTTTTCATCGGTCACCGGCACCTTGACCACATGGAACCAGCCTTCCTTGCCGTCCACTGCCGCCTTCAGCCTTGCCTCGCGGCTTACGGTCACACCGGTGGCAAGGATGCGCACATGCTCCTGTTCCCGCTGTATGGCCAGTTCCGGCGGAAAGATATCTCTGTCTTTTCTGCCGGGCAGATCTTCCGCCGGATGCCCCACCCAGTGACCGAAGGCTCTGTTGACCGCCAGATATGTTCCGTCGCGTCCGACCAGTGAAACAAGGTCGGGAGTTGATTCAATGATGGTACGCAGCAGCTTCTGCTGACGCGAAAGATCCTGCTCGGCCGCGCACAGTTCCGCCATATGCTGACGCAGCGACAGCGCCATGACGTCAAATGTTTCTGCAAGGTCCTGCAACTCGTCACCGGCCAGCCTGCCGTGAACGGGGCAGTCGGCACACGACGCGGCCATGTCATGTGCCAGACCGTTTTCCATGCAGCGCGTGTTGGCCACATGCCAGCACCGCCGCAGCGTATCACCGTATGCGGGGCAGTCGTCGCAGCCGCATTGTGTAAGCTGCCAGCAGTACGGCGCGTCGTGGGCTCCCACGGTCACATCCATGTTGCCGCGTACAATCTGTTCTGCATATTCACGCAGCATGCCCAGCCTGTGGGTTATTCTTCTGGCAAAATGCGTGGAAACAAGCACAGCCAGCAGCAGAGAGACCACTGTCAGTGTGGAAATGATGGAAACAAGCCGCTGCACGACCTTCTGAGCCTTGGTACGCGAAAGGCCCATGCGCACGGTGCCCAGACGCTCCTGCCCGATGCGTACCGCCACGGCAAAATCATAGATGCGTTCCGTGCCCGTATCCACCAGTCTGATACGGCGGGTGGCACCGTGGGGCAGCAGGTTCGCGGTGCGCAGCTCAACGGGAAAACCATCTTCAAACGAATGCACCAGCACCCTGTTGGCCTTGTCCAGCACAAAGGCATAACTTACGTCTTCATCCACTGTGGACAGTTCGTCCACCATGGTCTTGAGCCGCAGCAGATCCACCGACAGCATGGGGTCTGTCACTCGCAACGCAAGGTTGCTGGCCAGCACAAGCCCCCTGCGCCGCGATTCGGCCAGCAGTTCTGATGTGGAAATGTGAATGGACACAACGGCCAGCACCACGGAAACAGCCAGCACTATCAGCGTGATGCCCACATTGAGCTTGTTGCGGAAACGCATCCGGGTAAGAGGACTCACCAGTCCACCTCCCCGTACAGATCAAGTTTGGACATCAGCTCCCTTATGGGGGCGTAATCGGCATCGGCAGCGGGAATTATACCGCGTATGCCCGCATTGGCCAGTATGCGCCCGCCTTCGGGTTCTTCCATGGACAGCCTGAACATGGCATTGCGTATGCGGTCGACCACCGCGGGGTCCAGCCCCTTGCGCGCGGCATACACCCAGCCGGGATACGCCTGTGTGGTTGCGACAACCCGTATGCGTTCCGGATCTATTTTGTCACGCACGATATCCAGCGTACCTTCCCGTATGGAAGCAAAGTCGTACTTGCCCGCGTACACCGCAAGGACAGCTTTTTCCTGCTTGCCTCCGGGGCCCGGAGCAAAATCCACGGCCGCAAAATCATCCGTATCCAGCCCCATGTCGTGGAACATACCCAGCGCAAACAGATACCCGCCCGCGGAAAGCGGATCCACCGCTATCCAGCGTTTGCCCTCGCAGTCTTCAAGCCGCCGTATGCCGCTGTCGATGCGTGCGATTATCTGCCCGCGGAAAAAAGGTCTGCCCGACGGTTCGATGACTCTGGCAAAAGCGGTGGCCCCTTTCTGCGCCAGCCGGACATATGTGAACGGATTGGAAAAAGAGATATCTATCTCGCCGCGCTCAACCATGCGGGTGTGTTCTTCAAACGTGTCGGGAAACACCTGACGCATGGTAAGGCCCGATTCCCGCTCAAGATATTCCACCAGCGGGTTATGCCGCGTGTAGGACGTGGTGTGCGAATACTGGGGCAGGTAGGCGTAGGTGACCGCCTCTGCCGGTTTGGCCACCACAATACGTTCGCGGTGCGACAGGTCCACCCGCACCACTTCTTCATTTTCGCCGCAGCCCCCCGCCAGAACGCAGAAAAGCAGCAGGAACGCAAAAAGTTCCGGCTGCCTGAAAAAAATACGGCGCAGAGCGCTTTCCCCTGCTTCTGCGGACAGAGCGCCTCCGCCGGCCCGCGCGGCCTTTCTTCTGTCTGAGTTCTCCAAACCGTCACCTGCCCTCAGTCCGAATCAGTATATCCGCTCCGTCAGCCCCTGCGCAGCGCAGCCGCAACCGGCACGCTGCGGCATTATACGGTGTCCGTTTTCTTTTCCGCCGCACTGCATGCAGTGTCCTGTCCTCCGGCATGGCCCGCCTGCGGCGAAGCAAGCTCACCCCACGAGACAACCTTGCCGGCAGATTCCGCCGATTCGCGGCGCAGTCCGGCAACCCTGCGGAAAAAAGGAAACCTGTCGCGCACACGTGAAAACAGGATGCGCAGAGGAATGTACGTCATGAAAAATACAAAAGCATATCCCAGAGCCCAGCCGCCGTACGGAACATGGTACAGCTCGACACCGCGGAACCTGCCGTCAAGCCAGTGCATGGCAAACGGCACCGGCCACAGGCTGACGGCAAACAAAGCCGCCCCGCTGAAAAAAACCTTGCCGAAATATTCATTGGCCCAGCGGTTTGTGGCTTTGTAGGTGGCTTTATCCTTGTGGCGGATAGCTTCCACCGAAAGATTGTGCATGCGCACCATTTCCCGCTGCTGCCCGTCATAGAACTCTCTGTTCCACAAGTACACAAGAGCACCGGAAAATTCGCCCAGCAGGATACACCACAGCGAAAGGCAGGCCGTACCCAGCCAGAAGGCCGGTTCTGCCCACGGCAGCCAGCGGTACGGCGCTATGATAACGGCATCCAGCAGCAATATAAACAGATTCCAGTACTCCATCAGGGGCTACTCCTTTACGGGCGATACTAGCAGGGCCGGAGCCGTGCGTCATCCTATTCATATGCATGCCCGCACAGCAGAACCGGCACCTCCGCATGGCGGAACAGAGTCGCAGCGGTGCCGGTCCGGCTGAAAAGCAAAGTCCCGGCGGCGAGAGGGGCGGGCTTCCGGGGCAGGAAACCATCTCGCGCACCGGGTGCTCTGCGGCTGCACTGCGGGCAGCAGTACAGGCAAATACGGGCAAGTGAAGAGGGAACAAGGCGGGCGGATAGCAGCGTTATCCGCCCGCCGCAGGGGTCATGCAGTGCCGCGGCACCGCCCGTCTGCTAGAACGGGGGCAGTACGGCGTAACCGAGGAAGCCCTTGGTCACGTAGCGGATACCCACGTAGAAGGCGAGCACGATGAAGATGCGCTTCAGCCATACATCGGGGATATACTTGGAAGTACGGGGACCGATGAAGGAACCCACAAGGATGCCGACCAGTTCAACACCGATGAGCTGCCAGAACACCGGAGTGCCGCCGGCCAGCATGTAGGTGGTGATGGAGGTCACCATGCCGATGAGAACAGCCAGAGCCGAAGTACCGGCCACAAGGTACATGGGCAGACCGGCAACGCTGGTCAGGAACGGCACCAGCAGGAAGCCGCCGCCCACGCCGAGGAAAGAAGCCATGCCGGCGATGAAGAAACCGCCGATGGCAGGAACCATGGGGTTGAAGGAGAATTCAACACCGAAGAATGTGAACACGACTCTGTTGAGCGAAATGCTGACAACCTTGACGCCCTGTGCGGCGGTATCAACCTTTGCGCCTTCGCGTTCTGCCTTCATGGAAGCTTCAAAAGCCTTTGCAGCTTCCTTGGCAGCCTTTTTGCCTGCCTGACCTCTGGGAGAGGTTTCGTACAGCAGGTAGCAGCCGAGGAACAGAACAAACAGGCCGAAGTAACCGATGTAGGACTTCAGTGAAATTTTACCGGCGGTCAGCCACGGAATAAGGGTGGAACCCATGACGGAACCGATGCCCAGCGCCAGACCGAGGGGCAGCACCAGACGGCCCATCTTCCAGTAGTTGAAGGAAGACATACCGGCAGAGGTACCAACCAGCCACTGGTTGGACACGCGGATGGAGTCGGTAATGACCTTGTTCAGCGCGGGAGACGTTTCCTTGAAGCTGGAAGCGTAGTTGCCGAAGCCGAAAATGGTGATGTGGCCCACACCTGCCATGATGCCGCCGAAAGCGCCGACGGTGGAGAAAATCCAGCCTACCCAGCAGGCCCAGAAGAAGCCGAGAATCAGGTTGACGTTGGGAGCGCCCGCAATACCCAGATAGCCGGGAGCCGCATTGGGGTCGATCTGTCCGGCACCGGTGCCGGCGGGGGTGGCGGCAATGGCGTCAGCCAGCCGGTCTGCCAGAGCGGGTTGTGCACCGGCCAGAATAACCAGCCCGAGCAGACCCAGAATCAAAAGATGCTTGTTTTTCATGGTGCTGTTCTCCTTTGCTATGCGCCCGCCGCCGCGCTGCATGCGGCGGCGGACAAACAAACCCTTCAGGTTAATCCTTTGCTTTTTTAAATACGATAAGCGGGCAGTTTTTGCACACGTCCGCACCGGGGAAGCCGTCTCCGGGCTTGGTGATGGAAGAGCTGCCCAGCTTTTCCATGCGCTCGAGCAGGCGTTCGTACACCATCTGCATCTGCTCGCCGGGAATAATGACGTTGATTTCGCCGCGTTCGGTCTTGCCGGCGTTGTAACTGCCGGAACAGGCGGGCAGCATGTTGAACTGCTTTTCCACCATGGTGTACACGTTACCACCGCAGGCGGAAGAGTTCATGGTGATCTGCGGACGCAGGGGGTGGGTGTCTGTGGCGGCCATGTAATCCACGGCCAGATGATAGGCCTGCATGTTGTCGCAGTAGAAGTGCACGGTATCGGGCATAAATGTGGCATCGGCCAGAGGAGCCACCGCAATGCCTATAAGGCCTTCGGGCAGGCGCGATTTGGTTTCAACAAACCGCTTGGCCTGATCAAGGTCCTTACAGTATTTGGCATGGCTCTTCACTTCGGCTTCGTCCAGATCTTTCCAGCCGAAGCTGAAAACCGCGTTGCTGCAGCCCAGACCTTCGCGTTCGGAATAGACGGTCTGCCCCTTCATGCGGGCGGCTATCTGCCACTGACAGAATGTCATGGCCTTCAGCGGAGTGTAGTACTCGGTTTCAGCCTTGAACTTGTCCACTTCTGCCTGATCAAAGAAAAATTTAACAGCGACAGGGTAATGGTACAGGCGCAGTTCGTGCATGAGGGTGGCTTGCATTTCCTTGAAATTCACGGCGGTACTCTCCTTTTCGTTGTGCGGAAAGGGCGGTTCCGGAGGCTGCATCCCCACGCGCCTGCCTGTATCGCCCTCGCGTCTTGCTGTGTTGTTGACGCTCACTACCAATGCCCGCACTACCGCTCAAGATTCTTTGCGAATGAGAAAAAAAGGATTTTTTTTCACGAACTCACCCTCTCAAACCCTCTCAAAACATCATCCGATTGTGAATTATTTAACAATCAGACAACGCTAAGGTAATAAAATCAGAATATTATAACAAAATAACCATATATCCCACATGCCTCGCAGGGCAGCACTTTTACCGGACAATGCCACAAAGAGAGCAGAAAAAGACCAGTGCGTTCTGCTTTCCGGACCGGAAAAGCGCCTTGCACCATAAAGCACAACCGGCACCGCTCTGCCCGGGGCCGGAATGCAGGTAACAGTACCACACAAGCGCAACCTGTACAGCACAAATACACGTTTCAATCATGCCTGTGCCCGCAGTGTCAGTTTACTTTACAGAAAAAAACACTTTTGCCCTCCGGAGTATTTTTCAGCCTGCATAATATTGCCCGCAGCGCCGCAACAACATATCTTTCTGAATACTACTGTGCTTTATACGTACCTGATGCGTGCAACATGACGGCAGCAATATGAAAAATATTGCCCGCGCCGGCGGCAGCAGGTACATACCCCGCGGCACGGGCTGCCCACGGCAGTCCGCACGCCGGAAACACGGCCAGTATCACCCGCAGCAAAATGCTGCCGGGGGGAGGGATAAGCCATGACTACCGCAACAACAACCGATACAGCCCGACAGGGACAGGTTCTGCTCCGGCGGCCCGAAGCGGGCCGGCAGACGGAACTGACGACCGGAGCTCAGGCCATTATGCTGGGCTTCAATCTGGATGAAGCAACGCTGGTGCAGGATGGCGGCGATCTGATTTTCCAGTTTGCCGACGGCGGCACCATTACGCTGGAAGGCTTTGTCGATGGCCTTGCAGCGGGTGAAGCTCCGCAATTGACACTTGCCGACGGCACCGTGCTGGACGGTCAGGCGTTTTTCCAGATGCAGGGACTTGAAATTGAAACAGCCGCCGGTCCCGGCGCAGCAAGCGGCGGGTCGGGGGAATATTCCGACGATCCCGGCCTGCTGTACGACGGCATCGATCCGCTTGACCCCATCGGTAACGTCAACTTTGTCAATCCATTGCCCGAAGGCCCGCTGGACGAGGAAGGTCTGGACCCCGACGACGGCGGAACGGGCGCAGGCGGCACGCCGTCCACACTTATTGTGGGCAGCAACGAAGGTGACAACCTGACCGGCACACAACCGCACACCGACCGCGTGGACGACGGCACGCAAGTGCCTGTGGACAGCGGAACCATTACCGGCACCGGCGGCAATGATGTGCTGGTGGGTGATGCGCAGGGTCAGCTGGAAAACGCCAACGTGCTTGTTGTCATCGACATGTCGTACAGCATGTCCGAATCCATATCAGACGGAAACGGAGGCACGCAGGCGCGCTACGAAGCGGCGGCAAAGGCGCTGAGCGACTTCATCAGCAAATACGCAGGCCACGACAACATAAACCTTGCCGTGACCACGTTCGGCTACACCACGCTTAACGGACCGGTAAGTATCGACCTGACCAACCCCGATATGGCCACCGTCATAAGCAACGCGCTGCATGCACTGGGGATTGACCAGCCGCCTGTGAACCCGCAGGGAACCAACTTCGACGCCGCCATGGAAACCGGCAGAGAATGGTTCGATGCCGCCAATCAGGACCCCGGTCATGCCGGTTACAAAAATGTAGCCATCTTTGTAACCGACGGCGCCCCCACGGTGCACAATGATCCGGGCAGCACCGACGGGTACGACAAAGGCTCCAGCCTGAACGGCAAGGTAATGGACCAGAACGACTTTGACCCCGCGCTGGACGGATACAACGCACTTATCGGCGCATCATGGGGCGTGGAGGTCCATACCTTCGGTCTCGGACAGGCTGACACCATAATACGCACCCGTCCCGGCGAGGATATCAACCCCGCAGGTGACGAGACCGCAGGCTGGGTGGCCGATCAGTTCGACAACACCGGCGGATCGGAATTTGTCAACACCACCCCCGATCTGTCGCATGCCATGCAGAATGTCCATCAGCAGCTCGGCGACGACCTGCTGACCGGCGGCGACGGCAACGACATCATGTTCGGCGATGTGCTGAACACCGACGGCATCACTTCCATCAGCGGCAACGCAAGCATAGACGCCCACCCCGACGGACAGGGCTGGGCTGTCATGCAGAAGCTGGTCGCTGCCGGTGAATCGTGGGAAAACATCGTCGACTATATCCGCGACAACCACGAAGCTCTTGCTTCCGGTTCGCGCTACGGCGGCGACGACACCCTTGACGGCGGAGCCGGAGATGACATCATGTACGGCCAGAGCGGCAATGATGTGCTGCTGGGCGGCGCCGGAAACGACATTCTGGTGGGCGGACCGGGCAACGATACGCTTGAGGGCGGAACCGGTGCCGACACCTTCATGTGGCATAACGGCGATCAGGGCACAGTAACCACGCCTGCACACGACCACATCATGGACTACGACACCACACAGGGTGACAGCCTTGATCTGCGCGACCTGCTCTCCGGCGTGTCTTCGGACAGCAACCTGCACGACAACATCACCATAAGCAGCGACGGCACAGACACCACCATCAGCATACACGCCGACGGTGCTCCCGCACAGGTGGTGCAGGAAATCACCCTGCACGGAGTGGATGCCACATCCATGACCGATCAGCTGAACGAACTGAACATCATTCTGGGAACCCCGTAACAGCAACGGGGGCAAAAAAACACCAAAGGGCGCCGCAAAGGCGCCCTTTTTCATTCATATCCTCCGCCGCTCCCGCAGTCAGCGGGCCGCCTGACGGACAACATCGGTATACAGCTGTTTCCATTCCGCCACGTGCGCCGAAAATCTGAACCGCTCCGCCACGGCGCTCCCCTTTTCACGCATGGCATCAAGCCGCTGCGGGTCATTCAGCAGGGCTGTCAGGCCATCCGCCCATACGTCTTCATCCAGCGGCAGCACAACGGCGGCATCCTCCGTAACTTCCTTTACCGGCACAGTATCGGAAACAACCAGCGGCACCCCGCAGGCCAGGGCTTCCAGCGCTGCGTTGGGAAAGCCTTCCCAGCGGGAGGGCATGACAAAAACACTGCGCCGGTCGCAAAGCCCCTTCAGCACCGCGGGCACATCGCTGCGCATACCCGTAAAAACAACCTGTGACGCAATGCCCAGTTCTCCGGCCTGCTGTTCCAGCGCCGCACGCTCGCCGCCGTCGCCCATCAGCACAAAGAACGCATCAGGCACATCGGCGGTTATTTTCCGGAAGACGCGCAGAAAAAAATCCATATTCTTCACCGGCACCAGCCTGCATGCCGTCACCAGCACAGGCGCCCCCTGCGGCACCAGAGTGCCCGCATCCGCCGCCGCAGCGCTGAAATGCCCCTCGGGAATACCGTTGTACACCACCCGCGAAGGTGCGCGGAACAGGTTGTGATCCTGCTGCACCACGGCATCAACGGCCTGTGATACAGAGACAAACATGGCTGTGCGCGCCGAAAGAAGCTTGTTCATTATTCTGCGCACCGGCTTGGTCTCGCGGGCCATGGTGCGTATGTTGGTGATGACCGGCACTCCGGTGCCCGCCGCGGCAAGCCGGGTATGGTAATTGGCGGCAAAATGCATGGTCTGTATAACATCCGGCTGCAAACGGCGCAGCAGGCGCCGCAGCCTCAGTGTCGTATCCAGCCGGTGTGTGCCTGCCGGCAGACCGCGCCTTCCCACGTTGACCACGGACACGCCCGCCTCCGCAAACAGCGGCACCAGATCACCCTTTCCTGTCATGTTGACCACGGTAACGCGGCAGCCTTCGCGCTGCAGGCAGGGCGTGATGTTCAGCAGCCAGTTTTCTATGCCTCCGCGGAAAAGTCCGCCGATAACGTATACAATATGCATCTGTGTTCCTTGTTTCATGGCCTGACGGGTCGGCGTGCGGCACGCACGTCATCTGCCAGCGCCAGATAGCGGGCGAACATATCGCGCTCGTCAGGGGCCGAATCGGCAATACCTGATCTGTCCAGCCTCAGGGCCTTATCCACGGCCTGCGCCACGGCACTGTCATCCAGAGAACGGCATACCGCACCGGTCACGCCGTCCTGCACAATCTCCGCACTGCCGGCCAGATGCGATGTAACAACGGGCACTCCTGCCGCCACGGCTTCGGCTATGACCAGACCGAACGGATCGTAGCGGGTGGGCAGACAGAAGGCATCCAGCGCATGAAAAAACTGCGGCATATCGGCCACGGCTCCGGCAAAGCGGACTCTGTGCTCCACGCCCAGCGCTGCGGCCTGCTGTCTGTACGGGGCGGCATTATCACCGCCTGCCACCAGCAGCACCACATCTTCGGGCAGACCACGCAGACTGCCTATACAATGGGCCAGTCCCTTGCGCATAAATATATTGCCCGCAAACCCCACTATGCGCCGTGCGCCCGCACCGGGCCAGTACCGTTCGCGCGCAGCCGCGCGCGCCGCCTCATCCGCGGGATGAAAGCGTTCCGTGTCCACCCCGTTATGAATGACGGTCACCTTGTGACAATGCTGCGGATAGCTTTGGCACACCTCGTCCCGTGTCATGCCCGAAGGCACCAGAATGCGTTGCAGCGCGGCGGAATCAAGGACTCGGCGTTCCTGTGCGGGAACATACCTGTTGTACAGATTCCACCACCGGCTGCGCATCTTACAGCGTTTTTCCTTTTCGGGCAGGCCCTCCAGCGAGCGCCTGAGAAAAGTGGCATGTACGCCTGTCTGCCGCACAATGGCGGCACCGCGCACATATTCAAACGAAAAAGGCACCCCGCGCGTACAGGCGATGTACCGCTCTGCCCTGCGGAAAAACGATGCATATTTGAGCAGCCTTGTGGGCCGCAGCATACCCAGTTCCACCACGTGCTCCGCCAGTGGACCGTGCGGATCCTTGTTTCTGCCGCAGACAAGCTGAAAAGGAACCCCGCGGCTCTGCATATACCGGCAGAAACGGTAGGCCACCCCTTCGCCGCCTGTGGAAGGATCGCAATATTTCACAATGACCAGAACTGGTTCCGGCATGTTTTTTCTCCTGCATGAATGCGGCACGGCGTGCGATTACCCGCGCCAGATATCAGGGCAACACGTTGGTACACCGTGCCGCCGTCGCGGGCAAGCGGCCGCCGCCTGATGCCGCACACAAAAAAAGGAGCCGGATGGCTCCCTTCTGACTGGCAGACGCACAGACAGACTGCAGTCACGCAGCCTGACAGGCAGTACGACCGGCCGGAAAATCTAGTGACGCAAGACGCGGGTCAAGAGGAAACAATACCCCTTCACATCCGCCGGCAACCGTGCCGGAGCGGCCCCTCCGGACGGTTCGCAACCCGCGCAAAGCCCGCCTGACGGCGCCTCCCTGCGTCCGGCTGCGTATGGCTGCCAGATTGTGCTCGCCTATGGGGTCAATGCCCGTCACCACCGAACCGAAGGGGTCGGAAAGAACATCCACAACGGCCCGCAGCGAGACATTGAGCATTTCAGCCAGATAAACAGCATTCATGCCGAAAGGCAGCACTCTGTCCACAAGCTTGACCGACCGGCGCCAGCGCCGATGGCCACACAAGGCCACACTGCCCATAAAAATCTGCTTTTTAACAAAAAAAGGCACCCGCTGCGGCGTCACAGCGGCCCGCAGCACCCTGTCTGCCTCGGCCGAACCCAGCCGGTACAATGCGCCTGCCGTGCCTCTGTTCCACGGAACCATGCAATCGGCCAGCATTTCGACATAAACATGACTCAGCTTGCTGCCGCCTGTACTACACATGCTGTTAGGCACATAGTGGTTGTGGGCCACCGTATCCGCCGCAAGATGAGAAAGATAGCCGTAGGCATAGGCTTTAAGACGGGGCGAGTCGGCACTGCGCAGCAGCGTGTGTGCGGTTTCCCAGTTGTGGCTGTGACCGGGGGTGACGGCACATCCTTTGCCTATGAAAATATCGGCACTGAGCGCCCCGTAGCGGAAAACGGACTCATACGCGGAAATAACAGTAGCCACACCGGCAGGCAGCAGGGTCAGGTTGGCAAACAGCCACTCGGAACAGGCCATGTGCACCCCCGGTCCCCATGCCATGGCCGCATCAGGCAGAAGCAGCAGCATGAAAATACTGAAAGCCACCGCCAGAGGCCATCTGCCAGTGCGTCCGGCGCCGGGCGTTGCGCCGCGCCGTACAATTTTATCACCATGCTTCATGAGAATATATGCTTCCGGCGATTCCGGTCGGTTTGTGCGTTTTTCCACAGAATGTGTACCGCTAAAGATTCTTTTTACGCAATGTACCAAACACCCTATGTACTAGCTCTCCGGCACGACATGTCAACAGCTATCAGCCGCCTTTGTGCCAACCGGAAGGAATAGCAGCACTTCATTTTTTAGCATATACACAGCACGACTACAAATACGGGGTGAACAGCCAGAATGCGGCATCGCGCATACGCACCGGCAGGGAACGGTTTTCCAGTTCGCTCAGGGTTATGCTGCGCGCATTGCGCCGCACGTTGTCGAAATGCCTTACCAGCGGACGCACGACGGACGTATCAAATATCTCCACATTCAGCTCGAAATTAAGCCGCAGGCTGCGGGGGTCCAGATTGGCAGACCCCACCTGCGCGTAACTGCCGTCGATGAGCATGATCTTGGAATGTACAAAAGGGCCGGGCTGGTAGTAGACATGCACCCCGAACCGCAGCAGCTGCCACAGCATGTTGCGTGTGGCCCAGTGCACTGCCGGCAGATTATTTTTTCCGGGCAGCACCACATCCACCCGCACCCCGCGCAGGGCAGCTGCCTGCATGGCGCTTATCAGATCGCCGGACGGCAGAAAATACGGAGTCATGATGCGTACCGAGCGGCACGCACTGGAGATGACGCCCGTCATCAAAGCCGAAATACGGTCGATATCCTGCCCGGGACCGCCTTTGACCACGCGGCACAGCGTATCGCCGCACGGCTCTTCCGTCACGCGGCGGGGCAGCGTATATTCGCCGGTGGCAAACCCCCAGTCATCCAGAAAAGCTTCCTGCAGCTGGGCCACCACAGGGCCGGAAAATCCGAAATGAATGTCCACCACGGGGCGTCTGTTTTCCGGATTGTCCACCATATGCCTGTCACCCAGATTCATGCCGCCGGTAAAGCCTACCTGCCCGTCGGCCACCAGCACCTTGCGGTGGTTGCGCAGATTGACACTAAGCTGGGGAGGAAAAAGACGAGGCGGAAGGAAACGCGCCACGCGCACTCCCCGCCGCTGCAGCAGGGTTCCCGCGCGGGGAAAGGCGTACAGCTCGCCCACGCCGTCCACCAGCACACGCACATCAACGCCCCGTGCCGCAGCGGAGCTCAGAGCTTCGATAAAGCGCCGGCCTTCCGGTCCGGTTTCAAAAATATATGTGGCAAGGTACAGTGAGTCTTCGGCACATTCCACCGCTTCGATCATGCGGGGGTAGGCCTGCTCGCCGTTATGCATGATGCGCACATCGTTACCGCCCACCAGCGGCATTCCGGTGACAGCCAGACCGGAACGCTGCAGCGTGCGGTAGACCGGCGCAATAAGATAATCGTCCATGGAGCCGGGCGGCAGAAAGGGATGGGTTCCGCCGTGCAGCCGCCCTTTTGTGGCGGTGCCTCTGGCCGAATTTTCTTCATTCAACCGTTCTGCCTTGCTGCGCACACGGTTGATGCCGAACACGAAATAGAGCAACGGCCCCGCCAGAGGAAAGGTAAGGCACACCGCCACCCACCCGAGAGAGGCTCTGGGCTCCCGCTTGTTCAGCAGGGCATGGCCCGCAGCGGTGAACGACACGCACAGGTTGATCACCACCAGCAGGCCGCTGAGAAGAGTGAAATCCATCTCGCGACTCCGCTTTCAGTTACAACTCCGGCCGCGGCATGCTGCTGCAAACGGGCAGACAACGGCATGCTGCGGGGCAGCCGCAGGAACGCGGCTGGTATTCTTCTTACCGCCAGCCACACAGAAGGGCAATGCCGCAGACAAAAAGAAAGGCGGCCCCAGCGGAACCGCCTGTATAATTTTACGCGCAACCGCTAGCGCGACACGAGCACCGGCACGCCGGACATGGAAAGTACCCGGTGGGCCACACTGCCCAGCAGCATACCTTCAAAATCATTCAGCCCGCGCGAACCCATGACTATTACATCGCACTTTTCGTCATCGGCTACTTCCACAATGGTGTCGCTGGGCTTGCCGTGTTCGATGCGCACGGTAAACTTCACGCCTTCGCGTTCCAGATCTTCGCGGAAGACCTGTATCATTTCTTCAGCATTCTTATGCATTTCGGCTGCAATTTCAGTACGGGCCGCACCGCCGATAAGGTTGGGCACCTCGCCGAAACAATGCATCAGCACTACCTGCCCTTCCGAGCATCTGGCCAGCGCCACGGCGTGACGCATGGCAAAACGGGAATTGCTGGAACCGTCCACAGCCAGCAGTATTTTTTTAAACGCCATAACAACCTCCGCGCAATGATCATTCACTGCAAGTGTCATTGAATGTGATGTCAGTACGCTCCGGCACGGCGGCCGGAACGTTGTTACTAAAAGGATGATGCCGACACTAGCACACGGACAGGCCGGCGACAACCTGCTGCGGAAACAATACTATCCGCGAACAAAAAACGCCCGGCAAGCCTGCCGCGCCTGAATTCGGCCCCGCAGCACATGCCGGAACACGCCACACAGTGCCTCTGCTTTCCATCCCGCGGCAGCAGCCGCCACCGGCACCGGAACAAAAAAAGTCCGGCCGCAAAGCGGCCGGACAGAACGGACTTTAATGCTCCCGGGCAGCAGTTTTATGCTTTTGCCCAGTTGCGCGATGTATAGGCAGCCCCGTTACGTCCCAGAATAAGACATTCGCGTCCCGTAAGGCTGTCCATGAACTGCAGACCGCTGCGGGCCTGCATGACATACACCGCAGTAGCCAGTGTATCTGCCTCCATCACGGTGGGAGCCGTCACCGACACACTGAGCACGCTGTGCGGGCTGCTGCCGGTGGCGGGGCTTACCAGATGGCTGTACATGCGTTTGCGGTCGTAAAAGACCTCATAACCTCCGGAAGTGGCAATGGCACCATCACGCAGGGCAATAGTCGCGGGGTAGTTCCGCTTTTTATCAGGGTCCTGAATGGCGATAACCCACGGTTTGCCGCCGGCTTTTTCTCCGCTGGTGCGTATATCGCCGCCGGCGTTGATCATATGATTGCGCACGCCGCAGGCGCTAAGCACGGAAGAAGCTTTGTCTACAATGTAGCCTTTGGCAATGCCGTCCAGCGTCACGCCCATTCCTTCGCGCTGCAGCCGGATGCTGTCGCGCCCCAGCTGCACACCACGCGCGTCGACAAGACTAAGCGCATGCGACACGTCTTCCTGAGAAAGCTGCACGCTGCCGGCAAGGTTCTGCCGGCTGCTGAACAGGTCGACCACAGGCTTCACCGTAATGTTGAACGCATTATCCGTCAGGCTGCCGAAACGCAGCGCGCGGTCCATCACTTCCTTAAGTTCAGGCCCGATGCCTGAGACCCTTCCGTCACGGTTAAGCACATACACGGGGGTGGTGCTGTCGTACCGGCTGAACACGGCGGCAAGCCTGTCTATTTCTTCAAAAGCACGCCCCAGAGCCTCCTCGGCCTGCAGGCGCGAGGTATGAACGGCTGTCAGCGTCACAAGGGTGCCCATCTGCAGGCGCGTCTGGGTTACGGTGTGCTCACCGCCTATGCGTGCGGCGCCGGCCACAGCGGGCAAAGCTGCCCCTGCCGCCACGGAAAGCCCCAGCAGACCGCATGTCTGGATAAACTGTCTTCTGGATGCGGTATTTTTTTCCATGGAATGACTCCAAGTATCACACGCGCTTTTTCAGGCGCGGTTGTAAACCTGCCGCCGCCCTCAGGCGGAAGCCTCATCCTGAGCCGCGTCCTGCGCTTTCAGCTCGGCCAGCCTGACTTTGGCTGTGGGGCATGTATGGCGCAGAATGTTGCGCGGACACGCTTCCACACAGGCTTCACCGCATTCCGGCCCGAACGCGAGGCAGGCTTTCTGATCAATCATGATCTTGCCGCCTTCCTGCGTTATGGCGTTTGCCGGACACTTCTTGACGCATTTTGCGCAGTTGATGCAGCCTGCTTCGCACACGTTCATCACGGCCTTCATTTTATCCTGCGTTGAGCAGTAAACCATGACACGCGCACGGCGCGGGATGAGTTCCAGAATATTGCGCGGGCATATGCGGATGCATGCGCCGCAGCTTGTGCATTTTTCTTCGTCAATATGCACAAGGCCGTTTTCTATATACATGGCGTCAAAGGGGCACCCGCGCACGCAGTCGCCGTAGCCGATGCACGAAAAACGGCACGCGTCGGGGCCGTCTTCGATCATTGCCGCGGCAGTGCAGGATGCAAATCCCTCGTACCCGTAACGGGATGCCACCTTACCTTCATCTTTTACACAGCGCCGGAAAGAAACCAGCGGTTCATCATCGCCTGCGGCCTTGCCGGAAAGCTCACCCACCTTGTGGGCCACTTCCGGACCACCTGCGCAGCACAGCCCGGCACTGACCGAAGGATCGGCCAGCACAGCCTGGGCATACGCTTCACAGCCGGCAAAACCGCAGCCGCCGCAGTTAGCGCCCGGCAGGGCGTCCAGCACAGCTTCAACGCGCGGATCTTCCTCTACATAAAAAACCCGGGAAGCGGCCGCCAGCACACAGGCTGCGACAAAACCGAGCGCCAGCAGGGAAAGCACGGATGTTACGACCATATCGCTGTCCTTGTCTGTTTTCCTTTCCTTTGCGGATTTCCCGCGGAAAGGGCTTGTCCTTGTTCCGGTACTTCCCTAGGAAATCATGCCCTGGAAGGCCATGAAAGCCATGGACATAAGCCCCGCCATAACCAGCCCCACCGGCACACCCGCAAGGGCGCGCGGCACACGGGTGATCTCCAGCCGCTCGCGCAGACCGGCAAGCAGCACCAGAGCCAGCATAAAGCCGAGCCCTGCCGCAAACGCGTAAAAGACCGACGTGCCGAGGTCGAACTCTTTGCGCTGCACCAGAATGGCCACACCGAGAACCGCGCAGTTGGTGGTAATGAGCGGCAGAAAAATGCCCAGTGAACTGTACAGGGGGGGCACCATCTTTTTAAGGAACATCTCGACCAGCTGCACAAGAGACGCAATGACCAGAATGAACATAATGGTCTGCAGATAATCAAGATGCAGCGGGGTAAGCACAAACTTCTGCAGCAGCCATGTGATGGGGGTAGCCAGCATCATGACGAATATGACGGCGCCGCCCATGCCCAGACTGACACCTTTTTCCTTGGAACAGCCAAGGTAGGGGCACTGGCCGAGATACTGGGCAAGAACAATGTTGTTGACAAAGATCGCCGAGATCAAAAGCAGGAAATAATCCATGTTCAGCCTCCCTTACCTGTGACCTGCGGCGCAGCCGCGACACGATTCGCAGCCGGGGGTCGGGTTTTCCGGTTCGGGGATGCCCTTGCGCTTGGCCTGCACAATGCTGAGCAGGTTCATGGCGCCCAGAACAAGCCCCAGAGAAATGAACGCGCCCGGCGCTTCGACCATGAATGTGAGGGGTTTGAACCCCTGCCACATCACCTGATGGCCGAAAACCGTACCGGTGCCCAGCATTTCGCGCAGCGAGCCGAGAAAGGTGAGCGACAGGCAGAAGCCCATGCCGATGCCCAGCCCGTCAGCCGCGGCCAGATGCACCGGGTTTTTACCTGCAAAAGCTTCTGCACGCCCCAGAATGATGCAGTTAACAACAATCAGGGGAACAAAGATGCCGAGCTGCTGGTACAACGGATAGGCATATGCCTGCATAAGCAGCTCGATGGCCACCACCAGCGAGGCGGCGATGGCGATATAACAGGCGATGCGCACCTTTTTGGGAATAAGGTTGCGCACCAGCGAAATGATGACGTTGGATAAAAAGAGCACGAAGATTACCGCCATGCCCATACCGAAGCCGTTATTGGCGGACTTGGTGACCGCAAGCACCGGGCACAGCCCCAGAACCAGCCTGAACGGAGGAATTTCCCTCCACAGGCCTTTGCTGAACTCTTTCCACATGCTGGCCATTGTATTCTCCTATGACGTCGCCCGCGTGCCGCGGGGTACGCATGTTGCGTCTGGTTTTCGCCTAGTTGAAGCCTGTGACGATCTCGCTCTTCAGCGATTTGTAGACCGCAGAGGCTTTCTGCACGGCAACCATGCAGCCGATACTGGAGAACGTCGCACCGGAAATACCGTCAATCTCTCCGCCGTCGGACTTCAGGGCCACATCAAGCCCCTTGCCCGTAAACTTCGAGGTGAAGGAATCTTCGGCAATGACGGTGCCAAGGCCCGGGGTTTCCTTCATGGTGGTGACGCCTATTCCCGTCAGAACGTCGTTTTCCACGTCAAAACCCACCATCACGCCGATATCGCCGCCGTAACCGCCGCCGAAGTTTTCAAGCGCCACGGCAAAAAGCTTGCCGCCTTTTTTGGCCGGAAACACGTTGTACTCGGCCCCCGTGGAGGGGTCGGTAAACCTGCGCCGGTCTGCAATGGGGTCGTTGTCGTATCCGGAAAGCACGTCCTTGATGGCCGGTCCCTGCACATAGGTCAGAACCTGAAGCTCTATCTGGGGGGCGGTCAGTTTTTTCAGCGAAGAAAGGGCAAAGCCCGATATGACGCAGATTGTGGAAAGCACCACGATCATTTTAATGATTTCACGCATGGCTTACCTCGCTCCGAAAGGCTTGGGGCGGATCATATCCAGCAGCGGCGATGTCATGTTTGCCAGCAGAATGGCAAAGGGCACGCCGTCGGGATACATGCCGTAGACCCTGATGGTTACCACCATACCTCCGGCCAGCAGGCCGAAGATGACCATGGCGGCCTTGCCCACGGGAGAAGAGGAAGAGTCCGTCACCAGAAAGAAGGCGCCGAACACCACACTGCCTGTGAGCAGATGGAAAAGAGGCGAAGCGTACTGGCTGCTGTCTATGGCGTAGAAAATGCCTGAAATCAGCAGCACGCCGCCGAAGAATGCCGCGGGCAGCTGCCAGCGCACGGTGCGCCGCACCAGCAGATATATTCCGCCCAGCAGCAGCGCGCCCACCTGCGAAGAGCCCAGAGCCCCCAGCTGCTGTCCGGCCAGCAGGCCGGTGTAGCTGATGTCCGCCACTTTCTGCGCACCGAAATACTTCAGCTGCGTAAGCGGGTTGACCAGCATGGTGTTAAGCATGGCCGCGTCGATATCCATTTCCAGCTTCCACGAAATGGAAAGAATGGCCCAGCCCACCAGCGGCGCACATACGGGGTTTGCCCCCAGTCCGCCGAAGACCAGACGTCCGAGTAAAATTGTGAAGGCGCTGCCCAGAATAACCAGCCACCACGGGGCGGAGGCAGGCAGCAGAAAAGCCAGCAGCAGCCCCTGCAACAGGGCACTGTTGTCGTCCACCGTGACATCGCGCTCCATGGCTTTCAGGCACACGGCCTCTATAACCACCGCAGTCACGCATGAAAGGGCCATAACCCGCAGCGCGTCCAGACCGTACATATAGACGGCCATGGCCACCGCGGGCATCAGGGCGATAAGATAATCCCGCATCATGCCGTGTATGGTGCGCCCGCAATGCCAGTGCGGAGCCGCCCCGACGGCGAGAAACGGGGCTTTGGCCAATGATTCGTTTGCCATTTGCTGTTACCCCCTGTCTACTTGGTCTCGCCCTGCAGGGAACAGGCGGTCACCTGCTGCTCCTGAAGCACGATCTGATGTTTTGCCAGCTGGATAAGCTGGAGCACAGGGCGTCTGGCCACGCACCAGTAACTGCACAGTCCGCATTCCACGCAGGAATCGATGTATTCGTCCTTGCACTTGTCGTACATGCGGAATTCGCTGTAGCGTCCCAGCAGGTTGGGCCGTATACGCGCAGGACAGCGCAGAATACATTCGCCGCAGTTGATGCAGGCGGTGTCGCTGACAGGCGGATATGTGCCGGCAGGCACCACAAAAAGCGCGGTGTCATCTTTGCCTATGCCTATGTCCAGCCGGCTCAGGCTTCTGCCCCGCAAGGGACCGCCCAGCACAACCCTGTCGCCTTCGCCCACGCTGATACCGGCATGGTCCAGCAAAGCCTGCACGGTGGTGCCCACTTTGACCAGGTAGTTTTTGTCCTGCACGGTCATCACTGTCTGCGTGACGGGCAGTCCGGTCTCGGCGGCACAGCCCAGTCTGTACAGTTCGTGCAGACCTATCATATTGACGCCTTTGGCCTGTTCACTGCCGGTCACGGCAGCGGCAAGCAGTCTTTCGACACTGTTGGGGTAAACGGGGGCCACCGCTCTGGTGGATGCGCCGGCAAGGCTGATGCCCGCATCGTGTGCGGCCAGAATGATATTTTCCGCCGGAGAAAGCACCTTGAGCAGTGCGAGCCCTTTTTCAAGGGTGGCTTTATGATTCTCCAGCAGAGCTTCTGCCCAGCGGATGCCGGGATCGGGATTCAGCCCGTTGATGATAAGGAGTTCAGCCCTGCGCAGAAACACCCGCAGGTCGATGCCGAGGCTTTTCAGGGCTGCTTTCAGCCCGTCTTTTTCAAGCGATGACAGATCAATCGCATCGGCTTGCGTCTTGGCAGGCTCTTCGCCTTCGGCCGGTTCTGCAGGTTTCTGCGCCGTTATGACCACACATTCCGGAGTAACTTCGGCCACAACACCGCATATGGAGCTGTGCGCCTCTCCGCGCTTGTCGCCGGGGTGATCGGCCACCAGCATTCCGGTATGGACCTGGGCTTTTTTCTTCACGGCCTTCTGACCGTGACCACTTAAGGGTATGCGCACCTCAGCAGGCTCCGGCCCGTTGATAAATGCGCTCCTGTCGCCGCAGATGAGAGCAAAGGGAGTAGTACTCATAGACATCACCGGAAATGGCACTGGTTGCATTGACTCTTTTCAAAGGGGCCGCTTTGGACCTCTTCGTGACATCCCATGCACTGACCGTGGAAAGCGCCCATTCTGTTGGGAATGAGTTCGTCCACTTTTTCCTCGTAATGACACGAGGCACAGGCCGTGAATGCCTTGTCCAGGGTTCCGTTTTTCAGAGCTTCGCGCTGGCTGGCGCTGGTGTGGCAACTGTCGCACCCGTCCATCTTCTCTTCGAACATGTCGGCGTGACAGGTCTGGCAGCGGCGGTGAACGGAATCACGCAGCCCGGGCATGGATTCATCCCCCTGAGCTTCATGACAGTTGGAGCAGGCCATGGGTTCTGGCTCGATGTCCGGTCCATGGTGACACGCGGTACAGTCATCGTATCCGGTGTGCTCTTCATGGCTCCAGTCCACTCCGGTAAATTCCACATGGTGACAGGTCACACATGCTTCGTCGGAGTAACTGGCCACATGCTCTTTACGGAACTCGTCCGTGACGGCCACGCCGTGGCAGTCGCCACAGGCCATGGGGTCAGGTCTCGCCGTCTCGCTTTCGTGGTGACATGTCTGGCATTCTATGCCGTAATTCTCTGCATGCGTTTTGTGATCAAAAATCACCTTTCCGCCCGAATTATCGAACAAAATACGCATGGGCTCGGCCTGCGTCTGCTTAGGGCTCAGATAGCCGAAAGCAGCCACGGCCGCCAGAATACCAACAATCACCACTGTGGGAACGTATCTCCTTGGCAATGGACACCTTCCTCAACATGTAAGTTGAACCATTAACTATTCGATTCTGCGAAAGATATCTGCCGGCTGGATTTGCTTAGAACATTTTGCCGTTTTTGGAAAGTACCCTCAGAAACCGACACTCCTACTCAACACGCAGACAGTTTGCTGTGTATTACCGCAACGTTAACGCTTGTGTGGTCACTCAACCATGCGATATCACAACACTAATTAAATTTTTCACATACCCGGCACCCTCGCATACAGGCAAGCGGCGGAGCACACGGTGCATGTTGTGCACCCCGCCCATGCGGTACCAGCTCCCGCGTCATACACTGCTGCCTGCACCACATCGCAGTACCGCACCACTTTATGAAAACAACGCCGGACATGCTGTCTGAAACAACGCCGGGCAGGCATCTTGCCGCAAGCCGTGTTTTAGGGCAGCAGTCCTGCCAACCAATCAGTATCACAGGACAAGTAACTTCTGGCCTCCTGCATTGCTTTTCTGCTATGCTGCGCCCGCCCCGCAACGTATGTCCCCGTTTCTGCGCCGATGCGCCGCACCGCAGCCTCTTTGCGGTACTGCACATCACCCGCACTGCGCGGCAGCAGCAACAGCATCTGATTACCTTGGAGCAAACATGATGTATATTTTCATAGCAACGGCGGCACCCGCAGCATTGATCGTGCTGTGGGGCATCATGCTGTACAACCGTTTTGTCCGCTTCCGGGCCATGATTGAAGAAGCCTGGAGCGGTATCGACGTTCATCTGAAGCAGCGTCACGATCTTGTGCCCAACCTTGTCGCCACTGTGCGCGGATATGCAGACCACGAAAATCAGACCCTGACGGCTGTCACCGAAGCGAGAAGCCGCTGCATGACAGCGGGCGGACCGCAGGAGGCGGCAGTGGCGGAAAGCTTTCTGGGTCAGGCGCTTGGCAATCTGTTCGCCCTTTCGGAAAGCTACCCCCAACTGAAGGCTGATGCCGGATTCAGGCAGCTGCAGGAACAGCTTGCCTCTCTGGAAGACAACATCCAGAACGCCCGCCGCTACTACAACGGCACAGTACGCCAGATGAATGTGGCCGTAGACAGTTTCCCGTCAAATATCATAGCCGGAATATTCAAGTTTTCCCGCGCAGACTATTTTGAACTGGAAGACGCCGCCCAGCGTGCTGTCCCCGCCGTGCAGTTTTAGCACGGGGCACCGCCCCGCCGCTGATACCGGCCCTGTGCAGCCGTACGTACCTGAAAACCGGCCGCAACGCGTTGCGGCCTTTACGACGCCCCTTGCTTATCAGGATCATCACCATGTCCCACACCCTGCAAAAGCGGACAGCGCTGTTTGCCGCCTGTCTGGCCGCCGTGCCGCTGCTCTGCGCTCTGCTGCTGTCTTCTCCCGTTCCCGCCTGCGCAGCCCGGCAGGCCCATGCGGCAGAACGCATTCTGCTGTTTGATTCCACCGTGCACATTCAGCCCGACGGGCTGTTGTCCGTGCGTGAGACCATCAGGGTCAACGTTCTGGGCCAAAACATCCGGCGCGGTATTTTCCGCGATATTCCGGTGCGCTACAAGCTCGGCATGGGTTTACGCCGCCGTCATGCGCTCATTGTGCAGAACGTGCTGCGCAACGGAAAACCGGAACCCTATGCCGTGGAACAGCGCAATCATGTACTGCGCATACTCATCGGCTCGGGGCATGCCATGCTGGACCACGGGGTGCACACCTATGAGATAACCTACACGCTGGACAAACAGATAGGTGTACCCGAAGACGGCAAAGAAGCGCTGCTGGCGTGGAACGTGACAGGCAACTACTGGGACTTCACCATCGACAAAGCCACGTGCACCGTTGTGGCTCCTCCCGGGGTATCTGTTGTGTCCGCCACGGGGGCCACAGGCAGACCCGGTGAACACGGCACGACGTTCACCGCATCGTACCACGGGGCAGAAGCCGCATTTGCCACCACCAAGCCGCTGCCGCCCCGGGAAGGCTTCACCATATTCACGCGGCTGACACCGCCGGACGGCCTTGCGGGACCGCAGGGCTTTGCTGCCGTATGGGCTGACAACAAACTTTTCTTTGCCGGAATCGCGCTGCAGTTGCTGCCCCTTCTGGTCTTTGCCCTCCTTTGGCACAAATTCGGACGCGACCCGCACGGCCCGGTGGTAATCCCCCGCTATGAGCCGCCCGCAGGTATGGACGCGGCATCTGCCGGCAGCCTGCTGCAAAACGCCCCCATGCCGCGCAAACGCGCGCTGATGCTCAGCATCGTGCATCTGGCAGCAGAAGGCTGTCTGACCATTGAAACGGAAAAAATGACACATGTTCTGCATGCCACCGGCAAGCCCTCGTCGGTACCCGCCAACCGGCAGGTGCTGGAAGAGCTGTTCAGGACAGGCAACACAGTGCAGCTGAGCAGCTATAACCGGCCGGCGCTTTCTTCGGCGGCGGATGCGCTGCAGCGCTCCATGAAAGAACGCTATGACACCCCTGAAATACGCCGCAACAACACCTCCAAACTGCTGCTGTGTGTGCTGAGCAGCATTGCCGCACTGGCAGGCAGCGTACCGCTTGTGTTCGCCGGTGATGCCGGAGGATTTATGGCGGGGGCCGCTTCCGGCATGTTGCTGCTCATGGCAGGACTTGTGCCCTACAAGATTCTCAGCAGGCGGTTCAGCATTCCGGGCATACTGTTCTCTTTGATATTTTTCAGTTTCGCGCTCATCTTTTTTGCCTCTTTCAACAGACATGCAGAAGCCAACACCGGCATGGTCATCGTGCTGTGGAACGTGTTTCTGCTCTGGCTTTTCCGCAGACTGATGCCCGCCTACACCGAAAAAGGCATGGCTCTCGTCAATGAGCTAAAAGGATTCAGACTGTTTCTTTCGCTCACCGAAAAGCAGCGGCTGCAGATGCAGGACCAGCCTGAAATCACCCGCGAGCGGTTTGAGGCCCTGTTGCCCTTTGCCATGGCTTTCGGCGTTGAACGCCGCTGGGAGGACAGCTTTAAAGCTGCCATGCAGCTGCGCGGCGAAGACAGCACCAACTACGGCATACGCTGGTATGACAGAGGTTTTTCCGGCACAGAGATGCGCCATGCCGGACTGGGCGCCGCGCTGGGCAGCAGCATCGGGGCATCAGTCTCCGCCAGCATGCCGGAATCCACCGTCTCCGGTTCTTCCGGCGGCTTCAGCAGCGGCGGAAGCGGCAGCAGCGGCGGAGGCAGCGGTTCCGGAGGAGGCGGCGGCGGGGGCGGCGGCTGGTAATCATCCTATTGCGCCCGCACGTGAAGTGCGGCATCATCGTAACAAGCAGAGAATGCAGCGGGTACACGCGGACAATGCCGCGTGCGCACCCGCCGCCATCAACAAAGCAGGGCACCTCCCATGACAGAAGATACCACCGCACAGTGCAGCCAATGCAGCCAGTACTTCACTTTTGTTCTGGATAACGAGCTGTTTGCGCTTGAAATAGACTCCATACGCGAGGTGCTGGAACTGCCTCACATCACACGCATTCCACGAACACCGGCATTTATGCGCGGTGTCATCAATCTGCGGGGGCATGCCGTGCCCGTGGTCGATTTGCGGCGCAAATTCGCCATGCCCGCAGTGCAGGACACCGTGGATACCTGCATAATCATCGTGGAGGTGATGATGGACGGCGAGCTGTCCATCATCGGAGCGCTGGCGGACGGAGTGCGCGAAGTGGTGGACATCAGCCCCGATGCCGTGGAACCGGCCCCCCGCATGGGAACAGCCATACAACCGGAGTACATCAGGGGCATTACCCGCCACGACAACGCGTTTGTCATGCTGCTGGACGCGGAACGGCTTTTTTCGCAGGCGGAAATGGAAATGCCGCCGGCGGCCCCCCTGTAAAAACAGCCCGCCTCAGTCCGGCATGCCCCGCCGCGGGCGCATACACGGCACACCGGGGCCATTGTCTCTCCTTCATCATACGGCCGCGCACCCCCCGTCACGGTGTTCCTGTGACGGCGTCAGCGGTGCACGGCACCGGCAATGCACTACCACGCAAAAAAATACCGCCGCCGGACTGCCCGTTGAAAAACGGCTTCCGGCGGCGGATAGAAAATGCGTGTCCGTACGGCTGTCACCTGCAGCGCCCTCAAGGACGGCCGCAGCATGTGAACGGTGAAACGGCTGTGCCCGTAGAGGGCAGCGGCGCGCAAGGCGAACTACAGCTCAGGGTCAGACGCGCCCCTTTGCTGCGGCATGCCGCTGCACCATGCCCATCATGTTGTACACCAGTTGCGCCGCGGCAAAGTCCGAGGCAATGTCACCAAGATCCGGTGCCAGTTCCACGACATCCATACCAAGGACATGGCGCCCTTCCACTGCCTGCCGCAGCATGTGCTGAGCGTCCCACCAGCCCAGTCCTCCCGGCACGGGGGTTCCCGTGGCGCGTATGACCGCAGGGTCCAGCCCGTCCACATCAAACGTCACATACACCCGCGAGGGAAAGTCCGGCGGCAGAATATGCTCCGGCAGACCGTGTTCCGCCAGCTGACGGGCGTCCCAGCATGTCACGCCATGTGCCGTGCGCACCCGGACTTCTTCTTCGCTGCAGGCACGCACGCCCACCTGCACCAGCGGCAGGCCCATTTCAAGCGCCCTGCGCATGACGCAGGCGTGGCTGTAGGGGGTACCGTCGTAGCGTTCTCTCAGATCGGCATGCGCATCAAACTGCACCACCCCGAACGATCCGTACCGTTTATACAAAGCCCTCAGCGCTCCCAGCGTGACGGTATGCTCTCCGCCCAGCAGCACAGGCACAGGCGGATTCTCCGGCGCAGCGTCCAGCGCGGCCTGCACCGAGGCTTCGATACGCATCAGCACCTCTGCCGTTTCTGCATCGCAGTCCACAGGGCAGTGGGTGAACAGCCCCAGCCGTGAAGGGTCGGACAGCCCGTCCCACAGCTCCAGCTGCCGCGACGCGGCCAGAATGGCGGCAGGCCCCCTGAAGGTGCCTCCGCCGTACGATACAGAGGCTTCGTAGCCCGCCGGAATAATATGAAACCGCGCCTTTCCGGGCGCCACAGGCTCCAGCTCGGAGTCCAGAAAACGCTCTTCATGTTCGCACAAACTCATATCAGCTCCTCGCGCGGCACACCGCGCAAGACCGCCCCGCAAGGCACGGGGCGGTCACCGGTTCAGGAAAGCCTGTTTCTGAAGTCTTCGTACCCGAAGGTACGCTCGACCAGTATTTCATCGGTGGCGGGCCTGTAGCGTGCTATGGCAGGCAGCTGCAGCCCGTTGAAGGTGTTTGTTTTCACCATGGAGTAGATGGCCATATCGGTAAAGGCCACCCTGTCTCCGGCCCTGAGCGGCTCATCAAACGAGTATTCGCCGATGACATCACCAGCAAGACACGACTTGCCGGCAAAGCGGTAGGAATACGCTTTTTCCCCCTGCAGCCCCGAGCCGATGACATGGGGCCTGTAGGGCATTTCCAGTACATCGGGCATATGGCATGCGGCCGAAGCGTCCAGTATGGCCACAGGCATATCCGCCTGAACCACATCCAGCACGGTGGCCACCAGTATGCCGGTGTCCAGCGCCACCGCCTCGCCGGGCTCCAGATACACCTGCACATCGTATGTGCGGCGCACATGCGCGGCGCACCGGCACAGCGTGTCCACATCGTAATCGCTGCGGGTAATGTGGTGCCCGCCGCCCATGTTGACCCACTGCATGCCGTGCATCCACCGGCCGAATTTCTTTTCCACCTCGGCCAGCGTACGCTCCAGCGCATCGGCATTGTGCTGACACAGCGTATGAAAATGCAGCCCCTCCACACCGTCCAGTGCGCCGGAATCCCGTTCCAGAGCCGCTTCAAACTCACGCAGACGCACGCCCAGACGAGAACCGTCCGAACACGGGTCGTATATGGGCACCGCGCCTTCCGAGTGTTCGGGATTGACGCGTATACCCATGCTCACATGCCGCGGACAGGCCTGCACCGCAGGCCGGAAACGCTCCAGCTGTGCAAATGAGTTGAACACCACATGGTCAGCGTGCCGCAGGATGTCCTGCATGTCGTCATCGGAGTACGCGGCGGCAAAAACATGCACCTCGCGCCCGAATTCCTCCCGCGCAAGACGGGCCTCATGCGGCGAACTGGCACAGGCTCCATGCAGCACCGTGCGCAGCAGCGGAAACACGCTGAACATGGCAAACCCCTTGAGTGCCAGCAGAATTCTGGCACCGGTGCGCTGCTGAACCGTGTCCAGCACGGCAAGATTCCGGCTCAGAAGGCCCTCGTCCACCACAAAGCACGGCGAGGGCACCCTTCCGATGCCTAACCTTTCAAGATAACCTCTTTCCACGGCAGACCACGCTTGTTGAGCTCTTCCATGAACGGGTCAGGGTCAAGCTGTTCCATGTTAAACACGCCGCTGCCCTGCCACTTGCCGGTGACCATCATCATGGCACCTATCATCGCGGGCACGCCGGTGGTGTAGGAAATGGCCTGAGAACCTACCTCGCGGTAGCATTCTTCATGATCACATACGTTGTATACGTACAGGCTCTTTTCCTTGCCGTCCTTGACACCGTGCATCACGTTGCCGATGCAGGTCTTGCCTTTGGTACGCGGGCCCAGCGATGCGGGATCGGGCAGCAGTTCCTTGAGAAACTGCAGCGGCACAATGTCCTGCCCGTTATAGCGCACGGGATCAATGCGGGTCATACCAACATTTTCAAGCACCTTCAGGTGGTTGAGATAGTTGTCTGAAAACGTCATCCAGAACCGGGCGCGCCTGATGCCGGGCAGGTTGCGCACCAGCGACTCAAGCTCTTCGTGGTACATGAGAAAGCACTTTTTCCTGCCGATGCCCTCGGGGAAATCATACTGCATGCTCCACGAAAGAGGATCGGTCTCCACCCATTCGCCGCGCTCCCAGTAGCGCCCTCTGGCGGTTACTTCACGGATATTGATTTCCGGATTGAAATTGGTGGCAAAAGGATAGCCGTGATCACCGGCATTGCAGTCGATAATGTCGAGAACATGAATCTCGTCAAAATGGTGCTTGACGGCATGGGCGGCAAACACGTTGGTCACACCGGGATCAAACCCGCTGCCCAGCAGTGCCATGAGCCCTTTTTCCCTGAAGCGGTCCTGATACTCCCACTGCCACTTGTATTCAAAACGGGCAGTGTCCGGCGGTTCGTAGTTGGCCGTGTCCAGATAATTGACGCCGGTTTCAAGGCAGGCATCCATGACGGGCAGATCCTGATACGGCAGGGCGAGATTCACCACCAGATCAGGCTTTACCGCGTTGATCAGCTGCACCATTTCCGCCACGTTGTCGGCATCCACCTGAGCGGTTTCTATGGTGCGGCCGGTGCGCTGCCGGATGGAATCGGCAATGGCGACGCATTTGGAGACCGTGCGGCTTGCCAGCACGATTTCTGAAAAAATATCCGGGGCCTGCGCGCACTTATGCGCGGCAACAGAGCCGACACCGCCGGCGCCGAGAATGAGCACTTTTGCCATAGGGCATCTCCTTGCAGCCGCATCATGCGGCGTGCACTTCTATCGTTCGAAATAGGTGTATCCGCGCAGACCGTTTTCGTAGGCCTGCAAAATGCCATACCTTTCGGAAGGGGTGATGCGCCCCTCGCGCACTGCCTGTTCCGCCGTGTCGCGCAGCTGTTCCATGATGCGCCTCGGGTCGTATTCCACGCTGGAAAGCACATCGGCCACGGAATCACCAAGCAGTTCACGCCGGTATTCAATGCTGCCGTCCTCTTCCACGCGGATGCTGACCACGTTGGTGTCGCCCAGCAGGTTGTGCAGGTCGCCCAGCGTTTCCTGATACGCGCCCACCAGAAAGACGCCCAGATAATACTCCTCGCCGTTAAGGGAATGCAGGTCAATGGTATTGCGCACCCCTTGCGGATCGATGAAGCGGTCTATGCGTCCGTCACTGTCACAGGTGATGTCCGAAAGAATGGCCGGACGGTCGGGAAATTCCCTGAGCCTGTGAACCGGCATGACAGGAAACAGCTGTTCGATGGCCCAAGAGTCGGGCAGCGACTGGAACACACTGAAGTTGCCGTAATAGACATCGGCCAGTACGCGGTCTATCTCGGCAAGTTCTTTGGGCACATGACGGAGTTTATCTTTTTCCTCCGCCACACGCCGCATGAGTGCCCAGAAAATCCGCTCGCCCAGCGTGCGCTGACGCAGCGTCACCCGTCCGTCCAGAAAATTACGGCGGATTTCGTCGCGGTAGTACAGCGCGTCGTTATAGCATTCCTGCAGGTTGCGCAGCGTAAGCCCTCTGAACGCCTCGAACAGGTTGCGGATCATTTCCGGTTCACTTTCATCCAGTGTATCCGGCAGATTGTCGGGAAAGGCTTCGGCGCCGCTCACATCAAGGATGTTAAAAAGCAGCATGGAATAATACGCCACAGTGGCCCGGCCGGATTCCGTGATGATATGCGGATGCGGCACACCTGTTTCGTCCAGAATGCTCATGACGGCTTCCACAATGTCCGTGCAGTACTCGTCCTGCGTGTAGTTGCGGCTGGAAACGAAATTAGTATGCGACCCGTCGTAATCCACGGCAAGGCCGCCGCCCAGGTCAAGATAGCCCATGGCGGCACCTTCGGACACCAGACCTGCATAAACGCGGGTGGCTTCCATTACGGCACTGCGGATATCGCGGATATTGGGCACCTGCGAACCGAGGTGGTAATGCAGCAGGCGGAAGCAGTCGAGCATGTCCTCTTTCTGCAGCCGGTCCACCACGTCCATTATCTGCGCCGTGGTCAGGCCGAAAGTGGACAGCTCGCCGCCGGAATCGCTCCAGTGACCGCCCGCCTTGCTGGCAAGCTTAACACGGGTGCCGATAAGCGGACGCACACCCATCTGCTGCGAACGCCGCAGAATAAGCTCAAGCTCACGCGGCATTTCAAGCACAAAAAAGCACTTGAACCCCATGCGGACGGCATGCAGCCCCAGGTCAATGAACTCCTCGTCCTTGTACCCGTTGCAGACAATGCACGCTTCTTTATCCTGCGCCTGCGAGATGGCGGCGATAAGCTCCGCCTTGGAACCGACCTCCAGACCGTGATGGTACATGGAGCCGTATGTGGCTATCTTTTCGATAACCTGCTGCTGCTGATTGACCTTGATGGGAAAAACGCCCCGGTAGCCGCCCTGATAACCGAGCGATTCGATGGCGTTGCGGAATGATTTGTGAAGAAGGGAGATGCGTGATTCGAGAATGTTCTCGATGCGAAGCAGCACAGGCATATCAAGCCCGCGCTCCTTCATGCCCCGGATGATGTCCGGAACGCTGACGTTCAGCTTATGCGACCTCCCGAAAGGATACACCACGACGTCGCCTTCGGCGGAAACATCGAAGTACCCGGCACCCCAGTTGCGGATGCCATAGAGTTCGGCGGAGTCTTCAGCGCTCCACCGTTGCAGAGTGTGCTTACGTGCCAATCTCTGATCCTCATAAATACCCCGTTTCATTGTTACCTGCACAGGCCGCCCCGCAGGGCGCGCCCGACCTTTGCCATACTGCGCGCTACCGGCTGCATATACGCCGCGCACCGCACCCTGCCATTCAGGCAGGGTAGCTAAGTAGAAGCGTCACCCCTGACTTGTCAATAAAAAAGATGTTCTTTGCAACAGGCATGCAACGTATCGGATTATAACGCCTTGGCTCCTGCAGCATACACCATTTAATCCGCAGGCCCTACACTTTTTTGCTTATCGGAGCCAACCCCCTATAGCCACCACGCATTTTCTGTGCTAACCGGTCTGCGCTCAATTCAACTTATCGGAATTTACCCTTGCGGGCGCCTCTATTTCACACGCCCGGCATATACGGAATGCGTCTTGAAGCAACATCTGCGTATAAAACTGCATCAGACACTGCACAGCGGAACAGAGAAAGACAGTGATCCTGAATTAGTCCGCCGCACTTATATGCTGAACGGCTTTCTGCTGCTCAGTGCCTTTATATGTGCACTGATGGCAGTACTGAAACATACCGAAAGCTTTACGGTGCTTAAAGGCATTTTATGGTGTTCTGCAGGGGCATACTGTGTGTTATACTTTTTTTTGCGCACAAGCGGTATGCTTAAAGTGGCAAGCGACTTTGCGCTGGCTCTTACCGTCACACTCGGCGTACTGCTTATCTGGCGTCTGAATGACCAGATAACATATATCCTCTGGCTTTTCGCACTGCCGCCTGCAGCGTTTTTCACCTTCGGTACAAAGCGTGCAGCTGTGGCGCTGGGGCTCCTCCTTATTGCGCTGCTGCTCAGCCCTTTTGTTTCTCCCGCAGCCATGTCGCCGGAAACGTTTTCGCTGTCTTACTTCGTGCGCGTAATTGCCGCTTTCTTTACTCTGAGCCTGTTTTCCGCACTGGGTGAATATTCTCGCGCACACACGCAACGGACACTGGTGGCCCTTACCAGAGAAATGGAACAATGCGCTTGCACCGACCCGCTGACAGGTCTGCTCAACCGGCGGGGCATATACGACAGACTTAACGAAGAACGGGCGCGGGCCACACGGTCGGGTTCCACATTTTCGGTGATACTGTGCGACGTGGACCACTTCAAAAACGTCAACGACTGTTTCGGCCATCAGTGCGGCGACCATGTGCTGCACCAGCTTGCCGAGCACTTCCGCCGCAGCGTGCGCGGGCAGGATGTCGTCTGCCGCTGGGGAGGCGAGGAATTTCTCTTCATTCTGCCGGAAACCGACGAGCAGGGAGCCTTGAATCTGGCGGAGAAACTGCGCTCCACCGTGGAACAGACGCCCGTCAATTACCACGGCATGCCCATAGACATCACACTGAGTCTGGGCGTGCAGGAATGCACCCTGACGGAAAGCCCCGAATTCCACATCCGCGTCGCGGACCAGAAGCTTTACATAGCCAAGGAACACGGCCGCAACAAAGTGGTCAGCGGCAACATAGAGGAACTGATGCCGCAGGAACTCATAGCCTGACGCCGTTTTGTTCTTCTGCCGCCATGCATCCGGCGGACACTGTGCACATAAAGAAAGGGCGGCCCGCGGGCCGCCCTTATGCATGCGTCATATGCACCGGCAAACTATTGCGGCCCGCGCCAAAAGCGGGGCGACGCGACAGCCTGCGGGCGGCTTCAGTCGCCGGACGGTTCAGGCACGCCGTGCAGTGCAAGCTGCATCAGGGTACGCACGGCAAATCCGGTGGCGCCGAACGGGCACAGCGGACTTTTTTTGTTGCGGTAGGCAGGACCGGCAATGTCCAGATGCGCCCAGCGACGTCCTTCATCCACAAACTGCTTCAGAAACAGGGCCGCGTTAATGGTGCCGCCTTCGCGGCCGCCCACGTTCTTCATGTCGGCCACATCGCTTTTCAGGTCTTCAAAGTACCTGTCCCACAGCGGCAGACGCCAGTACAGGTCTCCCACGTCGCCGCCCCGGGTGCGCACGGTTTCTGCCAGTGCATCATCGGTGGCAAACACGGCTGCCACATCGGTTCCCAGCGCAATCAGGCAGGCGCCGGTCAGCGTGGCCAGATCGACCATCACCGCGGGATCGTATTCCCGCTGCGCCCATGTCATGGCATCGCACAGAATCAGACGGCCCTCGGCATCGGTATTGATGATTTCGATGGTCTGTCCGGAAAGTGACGTGACCACATCACCGGGGCGTGTGGCCTGCCCGTCGGGCATGTTTTCGGTGCAGGGCATCACGCCGATGACCCTGCGGGTGAATCCGGCCGATGCAGCGCCGGCCTGTCCGCCCATCTGGCCGATGGTTTCAAACAGGCCGAAAATGGCACCCGCTCCGCCCATGTCACTTTTCATGTCGCCCATGTTGGCCGAAGGCTTCAGGCTGATGCCGCCGGTATCAAAGGTCACGCCCTTGCCCACGAACACAAGAGGCTGTTCCTTTTCCATCCCGCGGGGGCAATACTCGATGGCAAGCAGCCGTGCATCTTCCACAGCGCCCTTAAAAACTGATTCAAAGGCCCCCATGCCCGCCGCGGCTATTTCCTGACGGGTCATGGAACGCACGGTAAAACCATAGCGGGCCGCCAGCTTGCGGGCCTGTTCTTCCAGAAATGACGGTGTCACCAGATTGGCCGGACCGTTGACAAGATCACGGGTCAGAAAAATACCGGCTGCGGCCGATTCGCCCCTGCGGGCGGCATCTCGCAGCGTGCTGTCTATATCTTCCGCAAAAAACAGGCTGATCCACGACGGGGTGAACAGCGGCTCTTTGCGCGTGGTGCGGAATCTTTCGTATGTATACAGCGGCAGATACGCCGAAACCACGGCTTCTTCCACATTGCGCGCGGCATCGCCGGGCAGACCGGCAAGGGTCTGCACATCTATGCCCACTGTTTCCAGCTTCAGTTCGCGGCATTTCTGCATGGCGGCCGCCACGGACTTGCGCAGGGTTTCAGCGGTGTAGGATTCCCGTTCGCCCAGGCCGCACAGAATGATGCGCGGGATGGCTATTTTGGGATGGCCGTACAGAACGCCTGTTTCGCCCGCGGCACCCGTAAAGTCGTTCAGTGCCGGAGCGATGTCCAGCCACGGAGCCACATCGATGAGTGCCAGTGCCTGTTTGCGTATGTCTTCGCCCTTGAAGGCAAAAGCAAGCACCACGCTTGCTTTCCATTCTCCGGAAGGGCCTCTCTGAAACCTGAGATCCATTGCTAATCCTCCGCTGACTGCGGCGGGCCGCAGCACGCCGTGATATGAGCAGTCCCTGCCGCGCGGGACAGGGACATGACCGCAGACATAGGCCGCCTTTTCCTGCGGAAAGAGGCAGACCGCTGTAAAAAGTAGTGCACCGGAGACACGAAGGCAAGAACATGCCGTGAAAACATCGGAATGCCTGCCCGCATGCGGGATGCCGGAGCCTGCCATTTGATGCTTGCCGTATCATGCTGCGCGGCGTATATGGCGTGGCATGCGTCAGAAATATCTGTCACCCTTCTGGTTGCCGGTCTACGCATTCGGCATTGTCATTGTCGCCGGAGCGTGCCTGCTGCGGCTTGAAGACAGCCTCAACGGCGTGTCCATCAGCTTCATCGACGCTCTGTTCACCGCCACATCCGCGGTATGCGTCACCGGCCTTGCGGTTGTGGATACCCCGTCCACCTTTTCCACCACGGGCCGGACAGTGCTCATGGTTCTTATCCAGCTGGGCGGGCTGGGCATCATGACCTATTCCAGCCTCATTTTCTTTCTGCTGCGGCGCAGAGTGTCGCTGACGGACAAGGCCGCCGTGGGGCAGGTGCTGCTGCATGACCCTTCTTTTGATCTGGGGCGCTTTCTTACCCACATGGTCATTTTCACACTGTGCATCGAGTTGGCCGGCGCCGCGGCGCTCATGGTGCTCATTCCGCAGGATATGCCGTGGTTCCATGCGCTGTTCCATGCTGTTTCCGCTTTCTGCAACGCCGGTTTCGCCCTGTTTTCCGACAGTCTCATGCGCTGGGAAGGCCACGCAGGGGTCAATCTGGTGTTCATGCTGCTGATCATCGCCGGCGGGCTGGGCTTTTCCGTCATGGAAGAATCCGTGCTGCGCATCCGGGGCGAAATTCCCGCTCTCAGCCGTCATACGCGCATCGTGCTGCGCACCACGCTGTGGCTCATTTTCGGCGGCGCGGCCTGCCTTTTTCTGGCAGAACTGCACAGCGGCGGTTCCGCAGACATGCCCACCCGCGTGCTGCAGGCGCTTTTTCAATCCGTCACCGCCCGCACGGCAGGCTTCAACACCGTGGACATAGGCGGCATGGCCAATGTTTCGCTGCTGGTCATGCTGTTTCTCATGTTTGTGGGCGGTTCGCCCGGCTCCTGCGCCGGCGGCATAAAAACAACCACGCTGCGGGCGCTGAGCGCCTTTGTGGCGGCACAGCTTTCCGGCCGCCGTCAGACCGTTGTCATGGAAAGGGCGCTTGACGACGCCACCATGAACAAGGCAATCACCCTCTTCATCTTTGCGGTGCTCACCGTCACGGGGGCCACTCTGGCGCTTTCCATCACAGAATCGGCCGGCGGTGCGCTGGCGCAGGAAAAAGGCATGTTTCTGGAGCTGCTTTTTGAAAGCGTTTCGGCGTTTGCCACAGTGGGGCTTTCCACCGGTGTCACCCCTCAGCTGAGCGACCCCGGCAAGCTTATCGTCACCGCGCTTATGTTCATCGGGCGCATAGGGCCCATATGGCTGCTTTCCGCCCTGCAGCGCTTCCAGCACGAACCCAAGTACCGCTGGCCTGAAACCCAGCTTCCCATCGGTTAGGAGGCCGTCACGGCATGCAGAAAAAACTTGAAGTGGGCATCATCGGCATGGGAAAATTCGGCCAGCCGCTGGCCCGCACCCTTCTGGACAACGGACACGGCGTGGTCGCCCTTGACCGTTCAGAAACACGCGTCCGCCAGCTGCAGGACGACCTGCCCCACATATACGCCGCCGATGCCACAGATATCGGCGTGCTGCAGCAGCTGCGCTTTCAGGACCTTGATGCCGTCATAGTCAGCGTGGGCGGTTCCATGGAAGCATCCATTCTGGTGACGCTGAACCTGCAGGAAGTAGGCGCCCGGCGCCTGTATGTGAAAGCGGTAAGCAACGAACACCGCAAGGTGCTCAACCGGCTTGGGGTGGACTATGTCATACAGCCCGAACACGACGTGGCCACGCAGCTGGCCCACCGGCTGGCCAATCCGGGCATGCTGGACCTGCTGCCCTTTGGCGGCGGGGTGCTGCTGCAGGAATTCACAGTGGACAGCTGGGCGGGAAAAACCCTGCTGGACCTCAAGCTGAGCAACGAATCCGGCGTGATGGTTGTGGCCATACGATACATCGGCGAACGGGAATACACCTTTGTGCCTTCCGCCGACCGTCCGCTTGTCAAAGGCGACATCATGGTGGTCATCGGCAAAGTGGACGACGTGGCGCGGCTGAAGCCCTGACGCCCTCATTCTTTCCGGCTGCCGGACGATACGACAGGCAGGTGCATGTGCGCCTGCCTTTTGTATTGCACCGCCGCACACGGAAACCGGCACGCGTTGGCACGAAAACCGCAGCACAGCCCGCAGCTTCGTTATCACGACAGGAAACCGACATGAACACGCTGATTATCAACCTGACCCGCTTCGGCGACCTGCTGCAGACCCAGCCCGTCATCTCCGGCCTCACAGCACGCGGGCACCGCGTCAGTCTGGTGTGTCTGGAAAATTTTGCTCCGGCCACGGCCATGCTGCGTCATGTGGAAGCGGTGTACCCGCTGCCCGGCGCGCGCCTGCTTTCGCTTATGGAATCAGGATGGCACGGCGGACTGAGCGAGTTGTGGCAGTGGTCGCGCACCGTGCGCAGCAACGCCGCACCGCGGACAGTGCTCAATCTGACGGCATCGCTCAGTGTGCGGCTGCTTGCGCGGCATCTGACAGGTGCCGACGCGCAACTGCACGGCTTTGCGCTGGACAGTGAAGGTTTCGGGCACAACACCGACCCGTGGTCCACCTTTCTGCAGGCATCAACCCGCATGCGCGGCTGCAGTCCGTTCAATATCATCGACCTGTTCCGCATGTCCGCCGGTCTGGACGGCACGCAGTGCCCCTTTGAACTGAACAGCCCCGCGGACAGCGTGCGCGAAGCCATGAACAGCACACTGCAGGCGCACACCGGCAACCTGCTGCGCAGCGGGGCCATGCGGCACCCTCCGCGCGGCTTTGTCGCCCTGCAACCCGGCGCCAGCGAAGAACGCCGCCGCTGGCCGGTGGAGCATTTCGCCCGCACGGGTGACATGCTGTGGCAGTCTCACGGCCTGTGCCCCGTACTGCTGGGTTCCGGCGCCGAAGCGGAGCTGGGCCGCAGATACGCCGCAGCCGCCACGGCCCCGCACATCAACCTTATAGGTGCAACCGACCTGCCCTCACTGGGGGCCGCGCTGCTGGCAGCGCGGCTGCTCATCAGCAACGACACCGGCACAATGCATCTTGCGGCCGGGCTGGGGGTGCCCGTTCTGGCCATCTTTCTGGCCACAGCCCAACCGTGGGACACGGGCCCCTACAAAGAAGGTATGTGCAGTCTGGAACCGGACCTGCCCTGCCACCCCTGCCCTTTCAACAGCCGGTGCCCGCATGAACACATCTGCCGCAGGCACATACAGCCGGCCACAGTGCACGCCATGACGGCGCGCTGGCTTGATACAGGCGTCTGGTCCGCCCAGCCGGAGGAAAAAGATGCCCGTGTGTGGATTTCACGCCTGCGGTCCGACGGGTTTCTTGATCTGGAATCACTTTCCGGACACGAAAACACCGACCGGACGGTATGGGTGCGTCTGCAGCGCCATTTTTACAGTCAATTTCTTGACCGCGCACCGGCCGCCCGTTTCGGCACAGGCACCGTGCGCACCATCAACGAACCGGAACAATTGCTCAAACCGGAAAATGACACCCTGCAGGCCGCTCTGGATGAGCTGGCACAGGCCGACGCCCTGCTTCACCTGCTGCAGGAACAGGGCAACGCCCTGCGCCACCGCTCGGTGGAAATACTGAAAAAACGTTTTCTGGCCACATGGCAGAAGCTTCAGGTGCTCTGGGATGCAAGCCCGCGGTTCAATGTTCTCGGCTTCTTATGGATGAGCGAAACGCAGGAGGCCGGAGCCTGTCTGGATACGGTGCTGGCACTGGCCGCCCGTTACCGGACCCTGATCACCACATGGCGCACGCATCTGCTCCGTGAAGGCATCTGACCGGCACGGATACTGCATAACGATAAACATCCCTGATAATCGTTTCCCATCAGCGAGTATTTTTTGAGGAGGGAGAAACCCCATGATCATCATCGACGGACAGGAAAGCAGCTTCAAGGTAAACAACTTTGCCAATCTGGAAGAGCTGCTGGTAAAGGTAATGGAGCAGGACTACCTTGAAAACAGGGTGGTTACCGATGTTCTGATCAACGACGAGTCGTTTTCGGAAATATACCCCCATCAGGCGGAAGACATCGAAACCCGCGAAATTGCCTCTGTGGAGATACGCAGCGTGCCCGTGGCCGAAATGGCCATGAGCATTTCGCGCGAACTGTACAAGGTCGTTCAGATTATGTCCGAAGGCAGCCGTAAGGTGGCTGAGCTGTTCCGCCAGGCAGACGACAGTGAAGCACTTGAAACCTATCAGGATCTTCTGGAAGTCATCCGTGATTTCCTTGGTATGATAGGTGTGCTGCGCAACGAATTTTCGCTGCAGGAACAAAAAGTCTTCAACGAAGCGGTGGAAGAAATTTCCTCCCTGCTGGGTGAAATGACCGAAGTAATGGAAAACGAAGACTGGATTCTGCTGGCAGACCTGCTTGAATACGAATTTCTGCCTGCCGTGGATAAATGGAAACAGGTTATCCATCTTATCCGGGAAGATATCAAAAGCGTAAAGGGGTAACAGCCATGACCGACAGCCTTGCCCTGTTAGATCAGGCCCTGACTCTGGGCGAAAGCGAACTGTCCGCGCTGGCGGACGGCGACGTGGATTCCGCCGATTCCTCCGCACAGCAGCGCAGCAGACTGATAGCTATGGCGTGGGAAAAACGCGGAAGCGTACAGGAAGACGAACTGCGCGAAAAACTGCTGCAGCTTCAGTCCCTGCAGGGCAGACTGACCAGTGAAGCACGCAGACTGCACCAGTCGCTGCGTGAAGAGCTGCAACGCAGCCGCAAGGAATCGGTCCGGCTTTCAGGGTACAAGCGGGCCGTGTCCGTCAGGCCGCTGCACAGTCATTACATAAGCAAGCACGGCTGATGCCTGCTGCTTTCTTCAAGCCGGCTTACGGCACCGCACACGCGGTGCCGTTTTTTTTTGCGTATCAGCTGCAGGCATCCCCCCCTCCGCCGGCAGACACCTGCGCGGTACCGCAACACCGCTGCCCGCACGGGACAGCCGCCTGCAGAATCACCGGCGCACGCTCCGCCCGGTCTGCGGCAACACACCGCAAAGCAAAAAAGCCCGCGGCACAACGGCACCGCGGGCAAATACAGCTGACAGCTAGCCGTCAGTCCGGCCCATATGATGCGCGTCGGTCTGCATCATTCTGGTGTGACACACGGCGCAGTTACCGCCCGCCCCCACGGGGCCGGGTGCGTTCTGGTACTGCATGGGGCCTATGTTGTCTCTGTCGCGTCCGTAAGCGTTGACAGCGGGGTATGACGCATGCGGACTGTTATGGCAGGCAATGCACATCACAGCGCCCATGGCGTCCGGCCTGTTTCTGTACAGCTCCGCACCGCCGGCAGTCCACACATTGAATGCATTGGCCTGCTCAGCCACGGGTCTGTTGCGGTAATCTTTATGGCAGGTGGCGCAGTCTGGTTCCTGCAGCCACGGCGTGCGGGCCGCCACATCGGCCGTACCGGCCACCATACGGGGACCGTAATGCTCCATCAGCCGCGCCGCACCGGCCTTGCCTGCTTCCTGCTCTTTTTTAAGCAGCGATATGGCGTGGTCTTCCATATAGCCGTGACATTTCACGCAGCCTATACCGGCTGTGGCGTGCACCCCACGCAGACAACGCGTGGGTCCCTGCGGATTGTTGGGATGGCAGTAGGCACAGGCTTCAGACCCGCGGCCCGTGAGATAATTGGCATGAAAACCATGTATGGCCGCAGGCAGATTGAGCAGTGCGGGGTCGCCTTTGGCATTAAGCACCGGGTCGGGATGGCAGCTCTGGCACAGCTGCGGTTTTCCCTTGTCCGCCAGCGCCGCCAGTTCACTGCCGCTCAGCCGGTCATGCGCCTTCAGCACATTGCGGCCGGTCTCCTGCGATATGCCCGCGATGCTTTCATGCTTCCACGGACCGCCGTGGCAGTTGCGGCAGCCCATTTCCGTGGAGGTGGGGGCCACGGTCTTTGTTTCCGCCAGCAGTCTGCCTGTGGCGGCGTCACGCGCCTGCACGGTGAACACCGGATACGGGTTGTAGCCGCCCTGCGCCGGATAGGGTTCCACAGGAATCAGTGCGGCCTCAAAACTTTTCAGGTCCGCATGCAGCTTCATGACTCCCTGCATGCCGTTGCCCGAAAGCCCCACGTTATCCGGCGGCCGCACCCCGAAAAGACTTTCGGCATACTGCCAGAAAGTCGACCTTTCCGCCGGTTTTTCAAATCCGGCCTCGACGGAGTAACTCAGAATCACGCCCTGCGTGACCACCGAAGGGCGTTCGCCGCGCCTGATGAGCTGCGCCCATATGTCATTGGCGGGCGGCAGCAGCACCCATTCGGAATAGCTGTCCGAAATGCAGTGCATGCCCAGATTGTTCCAGGCCAGCAGAACATATTCGTCCTTGTCCGGATTGAACGGGGGTATTTCCAGCGTCAGTTCCGCAGGCTTCACAGGAATGTTTTCCACCGCGCCGCCATGCAGTTCGTTGACAATATACGCCGCCACCAGCATGCGCTCTTCAACCGTACCGGAAAAAGGCGGCATGGCCGCGGATAACCGCCCGAAGCCTGAAATTTTGGCATCCATGCCGATAAGCGGATAATGCGCGGTGAGCGGCATGATATCATTTTCGCCGCCCACGGAATGGCACACGCCGCAATGCTGCCCGTACAGCGTCTTGCCGTCCGCCGCCAGCACCGGCGTTACGCACAGCACTGCCACCAGCAGCAGCGCCCGCACCGCCGCACGGCACAGACCTACCCTGACGCAAAGCCCGTATCTGCTGTCCATACAACCTCCTTACTAATGTCATGCCCGGTTGAAACGGCGGCACCCGCCTGCGCGACTCCCACCGCTCCGCGCGTGTCCGCCGGCAGCCGACATTCCGTCGGCCGTATCCCATGATCCGGCAGCATCCGGCACGCATCCGGCCGCAGAACAGCGACAGGCGCACGCAGGAACGCCACCGTTTCATTAATGCTCCGCCGCCGCCGGATGGATATTATTATCCACGGCAGACATCTGTTATCCGGTCATATGCGCTGGCCATATGCGCCGACGGCATGCGCCGGACGCCGGCCCAAACAACAACATGAGCCGGACGACATGAGCCGGACGCAAAAAAACGCCGGAGAAGCCAATACTTCTCCGGCGTACTGCGGAATATGCAAAGGGCGTCAGTTCTGCAAAGCAGAACCCTGTATCACGCCGCGATCAGTCTGATCCCAGCAGGGCCTGCGCAAAATCCCTGCCGTCAAAGGGGCGCAGGTCTTCCATTTTTTCGCCCAGCCCCACATAGGTAATGGGTATGCCGAACTGCATGGCCACGGCCACTACAATGCCGCCTTTGGCCGTGCCGTCCAGCTTGGTGAGGACAATTTCATCCAGCTTGCACGACTCGTCAAAAAGTCTTGTCTGCGAAAGAGCGTTCTGGCCTGTTGTGGCGTCAATGACCAGAATGGAACGGTGCGGTGCTCCGGGATGCTTTTTGCCCAGCACGCCCCGTATTTTCTGCAGCTCTTCCATCAGATTCACCTTGGTATGAATGCGCCCCGCCGTATCGACAAAAAGGATGTCATATCCTTCCTTCACGGCTTTATCCATGGCTTCGTAGGCCACGGCTGCGGGGTCCGCATTGGCACCCTTGGAGTGAAAGCCTGCCCCCACACGGTCGGCCCACACCTTAAGCTGTTCAATGGCCGCCGCACGGAACGTATCACCTGCGGCGATAAGCACTTTTTTACCCTGCAGACGCGCCCGATAGGCCAGTTTGGCTATGGTGGTGGTTTTTCCCACACCGTTCACGCCCACCATCAGCACCACTTCAGGCGGATTGATGGCGGCTATGCGGCGCGGCGTCCTGAAAATATCTTCCAGCTCCTCGCGCATCAGTTCCTTGAACAGTGCAGGATCATCAGAACCTGAGGCGCGTACCCGTGCGCGCAGTCTGCCCACAAGCTCCATGGCCGGTTCGTACCCCACATCCGCCATGATAAGAATCTCTTCCAGTTCCTCCCAGAAGGCTTCATCTATCTGCTTATGTGCCGAAAGCAGACCGTCGATACGACGCGTTATCTGCTCTTTTGTTCTGGTAAGCCCCTCTGAAAGCTTCAGAAAAAGTCTGTTGCGCTCGTCTTCCTCGTCTTCCAGCTCCAGCGCCAGTGCAAGACGGTACTGCAGTTCCGAGCGGAAATCCTCCACCCGTTCGTATTCCATGTCATCAAGCCATTTGCGGAAATTACCCACAAAGGCCGATGCCTCATCCGCCGGAGCATCCAGAGCGCGGAAAAAGAACAGCAGGCGATCCCACAGCTCGTCACCGGCACGGTCTATGCCCTGCAGCACATGCCCCAGCCAGACGCTCAGCCGCGGTTCGGCCCCGCGCAGCGCCAGCGTAAGCTCCGTCTGCCAGACGGGGGCTGCATCAGCCGCCTGCTGCGCAACCTGTGCAGCCTGCGGCGCAGCGGCGGCGGGCATATCCGCCGCATCTCCGGCTGCTGCGGCATGCGGCTGTTCCGCTACGCCGCCGCGTTGGGCCGCGGCCTGTATGCCTGCCTGCTCCGCCTCTGCAGAGGCAGTGTCATGCGGTGCGTCATCAGACAACGCATCACCGGACGATTCTTCCGGAGATACCTGCGTTTCCGGCTGCGCGGCGGCGTCGCGCTTTCCGGCTTCTTCAGGGGCAGGAGTCTCCGCCCCACCCCAGAACCGCTTCAGCTTGCTGAAAAAACCCATCTTCGCTCCTCAAAAAATTCAAACACCGTCACCGCACATCATTCAGTTACGGCCCGGTGCACAACTGCAACACTGACAATGACCTGAAACGCATTTCTTTGCCCATAACCAGAGGGGAGTCAAGCCGCACACGACGCATGATATGTGTAATAACGGCTTTCATCTTCCTTTTTGGCACCTGTTACGCTAAAAAAAGAATATGAAGACGCAGTCAACCTGTGGAGACCCGAACCGATGCCACCCAGAATAACACTTGCCCCGACCCCGAAGCAGTTCGTGGGACGCAGTATTTCCCGCGATCTGACCATCAGCCTGCTTGTCATGCTTATGGTCGTGGTGGGGGGCATGGCGTCCATACAGTACATCAGCCACTCGCGCACGTCGCTGGAAGAGCTGGACAACAAGGCCGATGAATATATCACGCGTCTGGCCGACATACTCTCGGTTCCCATCTGGAATTTCGACACCCGTACCATCGAACAGATCGGCAGTGTGTTCACCCAGTACGATCTGGTCAACGAAGTGGTCATCAAAGACCCGGCGGGACACACGCTGTTTTCTGTCACCAAAGCCCCCGATCCCGACGCCACACTCATCCGCCAGCGTGATATTTTTTATGACGGTGAAATAATCGGCAACGTGCGGGTGGTGCTGACCCTGCGCGAATACAAAAGAAGCCTGCGCCGCATGCTTTCCACCACGGCGCTGACCATCGGCGGGGTTGCGCTGGTCATTGTGCTGGCAACGGGTGTTCTGCTGCGTATTTATCTGCGCCGCCCGCTTGATGTGCTCTTGTCCAGCATAGACAAAGTTTCAAAGGGTGATTTCCGCCACGACTTCAGCACCATACAGCAGGCCGAACTGGCAGCCATAGCCCGCAGCTTTGCCAGCATGAGCGCAAAGGTTGAAGCGCGCGAAAAAGCCCTGCAGCGCATGAACAGCCAGCTGCAGGAAGAAGTGGCCGAACGTGAGCGGGCAGAGCAGGCGCTGCGCAACAGCGAAGAACGGTATTCTCTGGCCGTCGGCGGCACCAACGACGGCATATGGGACTGGGATCTGATCTCGAATAAAGTGTATTTTTCACCCCGCTGGAAGGAAATCATCGGTTTTCAGGACCACGAAATACCCAACGAGATTCCCGAGTGGACCAGCCGCGTGCACCCTGATGATCTGGCCAAGATACTCAAGGCGCACGAAATGTATCTTTCACGCGAACTGCCCGCTTTTGAAGTGGAATACAGGCTGCGGCACAAAGACGGCAGCTACCGCTGGATTCTGGGGCGCGGGCTGGCGCTGTGGAGCGACGCCGACCAGCCGTACCGCATGGCCGGTGCACATACCGACATCACCGACAGAAAAGAATCGGAACGCGAACTGCTGGCCACCAAAAACCGGCTGGACAACATTCTCAATTCCATGCCGTCGCTCATCGTGGGCGTCAGCGACAACGGCATCATTCTGCAATGGAACCGCACGGCGGAAGAGGAAACCTCCGTTTCCGCCCGCGATGCCATCGGCACACCTTTTGAGAACACGCTGCCTGAATTCTCTTTTCTCATGGGCAAGGTGCTTCAGTCGCTCAATTCCGGCGAAACCATATCACTGGAACGCAAAGCCATCACCTACAGCGACCGTGTGCGCACGTTTGACATCATAATCTACCCCGTGACCGAACGCGGCGAACACAGCGCAGTCATACGCATTGACGATGTGACAGACCGCATCCGCAGTGAAGAGATGATGGTACAGACAGAAAAAATGATGTCCGTGGGCGGACTGGCGGCGGGTATGGCGCACGAAATCAACAACCCGCTGGGGGGCATTCTGCAGGGGGCGCAAAATATCGTACGGCGCATCTCCACAGAGATAAAAGCGAACCATGCCGCTGCGGACGAAGTGGGCTGCGACCTGACGGCCATACGGGCCTATATGGAAAAACGCGGCATCACCCGGTTCCTTGACGGCATTCAGGAATCGGGCAACCGTGCGGCAAAAATAGTTTCCAACATGCTGGAGTTCAGCCGCCGCAGCGAGTCGCGCAGACAGCTGGCCGACATGCATGCCCTGATGGACAAAACAGTGGAACTGGCCGCCAACGACTATGATCTGAAAAAGAAATATGACTTCAGGCACATAGAACTTGTCCGCGATTATGCCCCCGACCTGCCCGGCATACACTGCACCCCGACGGAAATAGAGCAGGTGCTGCTGAACCTGCTGAAAAATTCGGCACAAGCCATGGCAGGCAGGCCCAAAGACAGCACCGAACCGCCGCGCATCACCCTGCGCACCCGCCTGCAACACGACAAGGTGTGCATTCAGGTGCTCGATAACGGTCCCGGTATGGACGAAGAAACCCGCAAGCGGGTTTTTGAACCCTTCTTCACCACCAAAAGTGTGGGAGAAGGCACCGGACTGGGGCTTTCGGTCTCGTACTTCATCATCACCAGCAACCACGGCGGTTCCTTCACCGTGGATTCCGAACCGGGCAAAGGCGCCTGCTTCACCATTCTGCTGCCGCGCTGACGGCGTGCAGACAGCTTTCCGGCTCAGCGCACAAAAAACGCGCCCCGTCGCATGACGGGGCGCGTCGTTTTGTCATTGTCAGACCTGCTGCACCGGCTTACGCCGGTGAGGGTCAGCGCACGTCGGGAAACAGCTCCGCGCACATTTCGCGCAGCTTGAATTTCTGAATCTTGCCGCTGGCGGTCATGGGATATTCCTCCACAAAGGCGATATGACGCGGCACCTTGTACCACGCTATCTGCCCCCTGCAGTAATCGCGCACATCTTCCGGAGCCAGATCGGCACCCTCTTTCGCAATGATGAACGCCCCCACTTCTTCGCCGTAACGGCGGCTGGGCACTCCCACCACCTGCACGTCCTGCACGCCTTCCATCCCGTACAGAAACTCTTCTATTTCGCGCGGGTAGATATTTTCTCCGCCACGGATGATCATATCTTTGATGCGGCCGGTTATGGTCACGTATCCGTGTTCGTCCATAATGCCCAGATCACCGGAATGCAGCCAGCCGTCAGCGTCCACGGCTTTCTGCGTGGCCTCGGGCATATTGTAGTAGCCTTTCATCACGTTGTACCCGCGGCAGACAACCTCGCCCTGCGAGCCATGCGGCAGTTCTTCACCCGTGTCGGGGTCCACCACCTGCACTTCGATGCCGGGCATGGCCTTGCCCACGGTGCGGGTACGGCGCTCAAAGCTGTCTGTGGGCAGCGTCTGCGTCATCACCGGCGAACCTTCGGTCAGACCGTAGCAGATGGTGACTTCGGTCATGTTCATATTTTCGATGACACGGCGCATAAGCGGTTCCGGACATACCGACCCGGCCATGATGCCGGTGCGCAGCGAGCTGAAATCGAACTTTTCGAACAGCTTGTGCTCCAGCACGGCAAGAAACATGGTGGGTACACCGTACAGGGCGGTGCAGTTTTCCTGATCCACCGACGCCATCACATGCACGGGGTTGAAGTTTTCCAGAATAACCAGCGTGGCTCCGTGATTCACGGCAGCCAGAACACCCAGCACACAGCCGAAACAATGGAAAAGCGGCACGGGCAGGCACAACCTGTCCTTGTGTGTGAAGTTCTGGTTGCGGCCTATCCAGTACCCGTTAAGCCCTATGCCCACATGCGTCAGCATAACCCCTTTGGGAAAGCCCGTGGTGCCAGATGTGTACTGCATGTTGACCACGTCTCCGGGGCTGAGCATGCGCTGGCGTTCGGCATACTCCTGATCGGAAACCATAACCCCGAGGCTGATGATTTCCGGCACGGAATACATGCCGCGGTGCTTTTCCACGCCCAGAAACATGACCCTTCTGAGGTGAGGAAAGCCGTTCAGATTCAGGTTGCCGCGGGGCTGATTTTTCAGCTCCGGCATCAGGTCGTAAATGGTCTGCAGATAATCATGGTCGCGGTACCCGTCCATAATGAACAGGTTTTCGCATTCGGACTGGGTTAGCAGGTATTGTAGCTCGCTTTTACGGTAGTTGGTGTTGACCGTCAGCAGCACGGCGCCGATTTTTGCCGTGGCAAACTGCAGGGCCACCCAGTACGGCACGTTGGTGGACCATACGGCCACCTTTTCGCCATGTTTCACCCCGAGAGCCATCAGCCCTCTGGCAAGATCGTCAACCACCTTGCCGAACTCGCGGTAGGTCTGGCGGTAGTCGCGGTCTACGTATACCACGGCTTCATTGTCGGGCCAGTTGGCCACGGCATGATCCAGAATCTGACCGAGAGTCCATTCGCGAAGCTCAAAATTTTCCATGCGTCAATAACCTGCTTTCTAGCGCGGGTAATAGATAACGGCGTATATTTCCGCCTTGTCGTCACCCGCCGCGCCCACATAGTGCGGCACGATAGAGTTGTAGTAAATGCTGTCGCCCTGTTCCAGAACATGCTCTTCATTGCCGTAGCGCACAAGAATGCTGCCCGAAACGACAACAATGAACTCCTCGCCCTGATGCGAAGAGAGCTGCCTGTCCTCGTTGGGTTCCGGAGCTATCTCAATGAAAAAAGGTTCCATGTTGCGGTCGCTTTTTCCCTTGCCCAGCGAATGAAACATGAACGCGGCGCGTTTGTTCCGTGCCTTCTGCATGGTCAGGTCGCTTTCACGCCCGCTTTTGCGCACCACAATGGGGTCGCGGGTCACTTCATCATCCATAAACGTGCCCAGACGCACGTTAAGCGCGCGGGCAATCTTCTGCAGCGGGCCGATGGAAGGATAAAGATCCTCTTCTTCCAGCGCCGTGATAAAGTCGGCTCCGAGGCCGGCGGCCTCTGCCAGTTCTTCACGCGTCATCCCCCGCTCCTCGCGGAACTTACAGATGCGCGCTCCCAGTTTTTTTGCGGCCATGTTTTTCTGCTCCTGTTTCAGACCATTTGCATCCCTGAAGGATTCACCGTTCAGAACTATACAAGAGTTGACGGTAATTCAAGGAAATGATGCCGTCCGGCCCTGCCGGAACCGGGCTGCACAGACTACATGCAGCACAAAAAGATAGCAATACTCCTATTTTGCCGCGCAGTATCACCAAAGGCTTTCCCACCGGCTGGGAATAGGCTATGAATTATACATGGCTGCAGCAACAATCCGCAGAAAATACGTCATCTCCGGACAGGTACAGGGTGTCGGCTTCCGGCCCTTTGTCTTCCGCATCGCCCGCGAACACGGCATCACGGGCACGGTGTCCAACACCTCGCAGGGAGTATTCATCGAAGCACAGGGCACGCCGCAGGCCGTTGCCGCATTCGGTACCGACCTGACGGACAAGCTGCCGCCGCTGGCGCGGGTTGTGTCGCGCACGGAAGAAGATATCCCCCCCCGTGAAGACGAGCAGCTGTTCACCATTGTGGCCAGCGAAGGGGGCAGCGGGCAGAATGTGCTCATCAGCGCGGACGTGGCCACCTGTCAGGACTGTCTGCGCGATATGTTCGACCCGTCGGACAGACGTTACCTGTATCCCTTTACCAACTGTACCAACTGCGGCCCGCGTTACACCATTACGCGGGCCATTCCGTATGACAGAGACAAAACGTCCATGGCGTGTTTTCCGCTGTGCCCTCAATGCCGCGAAGAATACGAAAACCCCATGGACAGAAGATTCCACGCCCAGCCCAACGCCTGTCCGAAATGCGGCCCGCATGTGTGGCTTGCCTCGGCGGACGGCACGCAACTGGCCCGCGACACGGAAGCTGTTGTCCAGACGGCAAAGGCACTGGCCAAAGGCCATATTGCCGCCATCAAAGGGCTGGGGGGCTTTCATCTGGCATGCGACGCCACCGCCACCGCAGCGGTGGACAGGTTGCGCGCACGCAAAAAAAGACCCGGCAAACCGCTGGCCGTCATGGTGCCCGACATGGCAGCAGCTCAGGCTCTGGCCCACATCGGCAGCGGCGAAGCGGCCCTGCTGCAGTCAGTGGAACGCCCCATTGTGCTGTGCCGGCTAAAACAGGGCACCCCGCTGGCTCCGCAGGTCAGCCCCCATACGGACCATGTGGGGCTTATGCTGCCTTATACGCCGCTGCACCATGTACTTTTTCATCTGTACCGCGAAATTCTGCCGCATGAAGCCTGCGCCGCGCTGGTCATGACTTCCGGCAACATGAGCAGCGAACCCATCAGTCTGGGAAACAGGGAAGCGCTGCTGCGCCTGCACGACATTGCCGATATTTTTCTGCTGCACAACCGTGACATTCTCATCCGCACCGACGACTCCGTGGTGCGCGTCAACCCCGACACGCACGAACCGCAGTTTCTGCGCAGAGCCCGCGGCTACACCCCCCGCCCTGTCTTTCTGGACGGTGAAGGGCCGTGCGTCATGGCCACCGGTCCCGAGCTGAAAAGCACCCTTTGCTACACGCGGGGTGATCAGGCTTTTGTCAGCCAGCACATAGGCGATCTGCAGAATCTTGAATCGTTCGGATTTTACCGTGAAATCGCACGGCACCTGCAGTCCGTGCTGGAAGTGACTCCGCAGGCGGTGGTGCACGATCTGCATCCCGACTACCTGACCACCAGCTATGCCGAAGGCCGCGCGCAGCGCGACGGCATTCCCGCGCTGAGTCTGCAGCACCATTATGCGCACATATACAGCGTACTGGCAGAAAACAGATTTTCCGGGCCGGTGCTGGGCATTGCGCTGGACGGCACAGGATACGGCGAAGACGGTACCATATGGGGCGGAGAACTGCTGTATGTGGACAACAGCCGGCTGGACCATGAACGGCTGGGACATCTTGCCCCCATGCTGCTGCCCGGCGGCGAGGCCGCCATACGGGAGCCCTGGCGCATCGCACAGGGAATACTGTGGCAGAACGGCACAACCTGCCCCGGAGACATACCCTGGCCGTGGCAGGAGCAGTTCAGAGATGCGGCGCGCGTTCTGCCGCAGGTCATGGAGCGCAGACTGAACACTCCGCTGACAAGCAGTTGCGGGCGTCTGTTCGACGCGGTATCCGCCATGCTGGGCATATGTATTTCAGTCACGTACGAAGGACAGGCGGCCATAATGCTGGAGCGCATACAGGACATGGGCGTGACAGCCCCCTACCCATGCCCCATGCGTACCGATGTGCAGCCGCTGATGCTCGACACACACGCCCTGTTCATGGCCGCATATGCCGACTGGCTGCAAAATGTTCCCGCAGGTGTCATCAGCCGCCGCTTCCATCTGGGTCTCATGCATGGTCTGGCAGAAGCCGCCGGCAGTCTGGCGGAAGTCATGGACATTGCCACGGTGGGGCTTTCCGGCGGCGTGATGCAGAACAGAACCATAAGCGCCGAACTGCCGCCGCTGCTGCGCCGTCGCGGGCTCTCTGTACTGGTGCACCGTGAACTGCCGCCCGGCGACGGCTGCATTTCGCTGGGACAGGCAGACTGGGGCCGCCGCATGCTGATGCAGCAGTAACAAACACCCTCGTTTCTCTGCGCGGCTGCCGCGCCGCCCGTCTTTACAGGGCCCTGTCCAGATTCACCATGAAATCCTGCACGTTGGTCAGTATGGCGTGTGCGGTCAGCGACCCTCTGTCTGCCAGCTTGCCCGCCGCAAACTCCGACATGTCCACGATAAAAAAATATACCGGCCGCACGCCGCCGTCCTGCGCCACCTGATAGGACGGCGTCATGTTTCCCGTTGCTATCGTATGCAGCTGGGTGGCCAGCGCCACCACCGTTGTGGCCTCTCCCGCCAGATTCCGCATGGCATCCTGCGCACTGTACACGTCCGGCTCCACTTCCGGCAGCGGGCCGTCGTCGCGTATGGAACCGGCAAGCACGTAAGGAATGCCCTGACGGGTAAGAGCGTGCATCACGCCGCCCCGTATCTGCCCCTGCTGCACGGCGCGTTCTATGCCGCCGGCTTCCCGCAGCGTATTCAGCGTGTCCAGATGGTGATAATGCCCCAGCGGCATCTGGCGCTTATCATATATCCCCTGCCCCAGCGCCGTATTGTACAGCGCTCCTTCCAGGTCGTGGGTGGCAAGGGCGTTACCCGCCAGCAGGCCGTGCACATAACCTTTGTCTATCAGACGGCAGAATGCCGCCCGCGCGTCCGAATCAAACACCACCGCAGGCCCCGCAACCCAGATAATGCGCCCGTGGCTGCGGTCGTGACGCATGATGTCGTACAGCGTATCGTATGCGATGGAAAACGAAGTCTCTCTGCTGGTGCCCGTTCTGAAAGCGAACGCTTCGCCGCCGCACTGACGGGCGGGCTCGAATCCGCCCGTATGCAGATAGATGCCCTGTTCACCGTTTTCACCGCGGCCCACGGCCACCATGTCGCCTTTGCGCAACCTGCGGAATTCCGTCACTTCGGGCCTGCCGTCAGTTCCCAGTCTGATGACACAGTCCATACGCGAACGGCGCAGCAGCTCCCAGTGCCCGTCCTGCATGCGCACATATTCAGGAAAAACCGACGTGGCATGAAATCCCGCAGGGGCCACCCCGTCTGCCGGGCAGGCACAGAACACGGCCGCCGGCGCACCGGCCAGCGGAGCGCCGTTAAAATCCGGATGCCGGTACTCAGGCAGTACAAATCCCATCAGAGCCTCCTGTATCCGCAGTGCAAAGGCCGCCGTAAATGACGCAGATGTATGCGCACCACTGCGCCGGAACGGCAACACACCTTATACCGGTATATCATTGCCGCCGCTCTGCCACAAGGCAGAAGCCGCTTTGCTCTGCTGCGGCCAAAACACTGGCAGCGCGCGTGTCTCTATAGTAGCATCCGGCCATGCGCATTCCCAAAACAGCTTATGCAGTCATCGCCGCCACTCTGTGCATCGTGCTGCTGTTCATTGTGTTCAACACCGCCATTGTCGCACGACTGGTAAGCGGCGTGGCAGTAGACTACTTTGTCGATGCCGCGCGGCAGTCGCTGCGCGACACACGCACCCAGATGACGGCCATGCTGTCCGACAGCACCCCGCTGGACGACAACGCCGAGTCTGAAATCCTGCGCGAAATGCTGCGGGTCAGCGGTGCCACCGGCATTGTGGTCTTCAACACTGACGGCAGCGGAGTGTATCTGGATACGCTCACCGGCAGAAAAGCCCGCGTACCCGCACCTCTGGCTCCGCAGTCCGGCACGGCGGAACAGACTGAAAACACCGCTCCCGCACAATCACGGCCCGGTGCCATAGCCGGCAACAGCACCGGACAACCGGCCGCGGAATCGCTCAGCCCGGCTCTTGCCCGATGGCTGCGTGCCGGTTTGGACACATCGCTGGAGGTTGCCCCCGGCCTGCCCCTGCTGGAAATATCGCCGGAAACGGACGGCGGGCGTCTGCTGTACATTCTGGCGCAGGCCGCCGGAAGGACAGCTTTTCTGCTGTACACGCCGGAAGCGCTCATCGGCAGTGTGGTGCAGCATTTTCCGCATGCCGAAGCCGTGGTATCTGTCAACGGAATCATTCTGGCAGCCAGCGGCGGTTTCAGTCAGGAACTGGAAAAAGCCCGGCAGGAAGAAAAGCAGCTCACGCTCAAGGCACTGACAGGACGACGCGAAGGCACCTACGGCATCACTTCCGAAACACTTGTCTCCTCCAAAGCCACAGGCCTTGCCGTGACCATGCTGGCACGGGAGGTCAACCTGCTTTCCATGCTGCTGCGCGACACGCGGTTTCTGATGGCCACAGCCGCCCTGCTGGCCGCGCTGGCGGCCATCATCATCGGCTACACGTTGTATGCGGGCAAAATGCGCAAGGCGTACAGGCCCAACAAACCGCTGTCATCCCAGCAGGTACGGCGCCTGCTGCGGCAGGGCGAAGGCGACCATGTGGAGTTCAAATCAACGCTGCGCTTTAACCTGAAAAGCGGTAAAAATGATAAAAGTATAGAGCTTGCCGTTCTGAAAGGCATCACCGCATTTCTGAACACAGCCGGAGGCACCCTGCTGGTAGGCGTGAGCGACGAAGGCGAGGTGCTGGGCATGGACCCGGACGGCTTCCGCAACGACGACCATGCCCTGCGGCATATCAGCAATCTGGTGGCGGAACATATCGGCATACGGCATATCAACGCCATAAGCCTGCATGCACTGACGCTGGACGGCAAAACCGTACTGGCTGCGGTGTGCCGTCAGGCCACCGAACCCGCTTTTCTGCGTCACAAAGACGACGAGATGTTTCTTGTACGGCAGGGACCGGGCAACAGACAGCTGAGTTTCAGCGAGTTCTGGCACATCAGCCGCAAGTTCCGCTGAAGCGGATACCGCCGGGGATGAACGGTGCGCACCATTTGCTTTTTTTCGCAGGCCGCATTATGGGGGAAAAAAGAGCTTGGGAAATTTTGCACAACAGAGGTTGGCCCCATGCAGGAACAAAGAGAAGAACTTATCAGACTGGCCAGAGAAAACGGGTTGCCTGTGCCGCCCGATGCCACAGTGACCGAAGTGGTGCGCCTGCTGAGCGCCGAGCCATATTTTGCGCCCGAACTCAGTGAAGCGCTGGACTGTATTCTGCACGCAGTGGCAAAGGCCGCAGAGAAGCGTTAGATAATAAAGGCAGGCACGGAAAAACCGGTGTCCGGTTTCCGTGCCTGCCTTTTTTCCATTACAGCCGGCTGTACGGCTGCGCCGTGCCGCGTGCTGCGGCCGCATACGGCATGCCCCGCGCCTGCGGCCTGTCTGCCGCGCGGTGCTGTATGCATGGCCGCGTCACAGTACCAGTTCAAGCCCCACGGGACAATGGTCCGAACCGAAAACCTCCATTTCGATGGTGGCATCCTTTACGGCATGGCGTAATTCATCGGAAACAAAAAAATAGTCGATGCGCCAGCCCACATTTCTGTCGCGCGCTTTAAACCGGTATGACCACCATGAATACATGGCTTGCGCGTCGGGATGCACCAGTCTGAAGGTATCCACGTAGCCGTGGTCTATAAACTTGTCCATCCATGCCCGCTCCACGGGCAGAAACCCTGACGTGCCCTCGTTTTCTCTGGGACGGGCAAGGTCGACAGGGCGATGCGCCGTATTAAAGTCGCCGCATACCACGATGGGCTTTTTCCGGCGCAGGGTCTGCGCGTGCTCAAGAAAAGCGTCATAAAAGCCCAGTTTGTACTGCAGCCGCTCGTCGCCGCTCTGTCCGTTGGGAAAATAGATGTTAAAGTAGTAAAAGGCATCGTATTCCAGCATGATGACGCGCCCCTCGCCCTGATACTGCTCCACGGGCAGATCATACGCCACCGAAAGCGGTTCCCTGCGCGAAAAAGCAGCCACGCCGGAATAGCCTTTTTTTACCGTCGCTCCCAGCCAGTAGCTGTGATACCCAGCAGGATTGCGGTCCGCAGGGTCTATCTGCTCCGGCATGGCTTTGGTTTCCTGCAGACCGATGACATCAGCATCGCAGCTGGAAAACCAGTCCCAGTCAGGTTTTTGCCGGATGGCTCTGAATCCGTTCACGTTCCATGAGTAAAGCTTCACTATCTCAAATCCGCCTTTGCCCTGAAAGGGCGGTGTGAATATCCGCAGGAGGTGCGCCCGCCGCAATGGCGCTGCAAAGCGCACGTATACGGTGTATAACACAGAACGCGGCAGGATAAAACCGTACCGCCGGTGTCTGCAGCATACCGGCTGCATTAGCGCCGCGACTGTGCTATGCTGGCGCAAAAAGGAGCTGCCCATGACCGTCAACAGAACTGTACGGGCCGCCGCCGGACTGTTCATTCTGCTCAGTCTGCTGCTGGCATGGCTGCACTCGCCCTACTGGCTCGGTTTCACTGCTTTTGTGGGTATAAATCTGCTGCAGTCGGCATTTACCGACTGGTGCCCGCTGATGACCATCCTGCGCAAAGCGGGTATGAAGGAATAGCGGAAAAACGCGGAAAAGAAGGCTCAGGCAGGATCGCAGGAACTGCGCAGCAGGCTGCCGAGCTGCGCGGCAAGGTCTTTTTCCGGCACAGGACGGGCAAACAAAAACCCTTGCGCGTACTCGCAGCCCACGGCATGCAGCATGATGCGCTGTTCCTGTTCCTCCACTCCTTCGGCCACCACATCCAGCCCCAGACTATGAGCCAGCGCGGTAACCGCTTTCACAATGTTGAATTTGCCGGGGTCGCTGGTCATGCCCATGACGAAAGACTTGTCGATCTTCAGCGTATCAATAGGAAAACTCTGCAGATAGGCCAGTGAAGAATACCCTGTGCCGAAATCGTCGATGGCCAGAAAAACGCCCAGATCTTTCAGCCTGCGAAGCACCAGATTGGACAGTTCCGGATTGTCCATGAGCATGGTTTCCGTCACCTCCAGCTTCAGGCTGGCCGGTTCCAGTCCGGAGCGGGAAAGCACCGCCGCCACCTGATCCACCAGCGCAGGCTGTGCAAGCTGCCGGGCCGAAAGATTCACACTGACGCCGACGGACCGCAGCTCAGGATGCCTGCGCTGCCAGCGTGCGGCAGCCATGCAGGCGTTTTCCAGCACCCAGCTGCCCAGACGCAGAATCTGACCGGTTTCTTCCAGAACGGGAATGAAATCAGCGGGCGAAACGGCCCCACGCTGAGGATGATCCCAGCGGGCCAGAGCCTCCACCCGTACGGGACGCCCAGAATGCAGATCGACAAGAGGCTGGAACTCAAGATGAAAGGCGTTGTCTTTCAGCGCATGGTGCAGTTCCATTTCCAGATGGGCATGGTTGAGCGCACTTTCCAGCATCCAGTCGCTGAACACCTCCAGTCCGCCGCCGCCCGCACGTTTGGCATGCTGCAGGGCAATGCCGCCGTTGCGCATCATATCTTCCGGCGCGTTCTGCCCCGGCCGGTGGGTGGCCACACCCACACTTACCGTCAGATGCAGCCGCCTGCCCCCCGTGTCAACAGAGTCCATGAGCCGCTGCTGTATCTGCTGTACCCGTGCCAGCACTTCTTCGGCACGGCCGCCGCCGGCCAGCAGCAGGCAGAATTCATCACCGCCCAGACGGCACAGAGCGTCATTGCCGCCCAGAATACCCCGCAGTCTGTCGGCCACCACGCGCAGCACGCCGTCTCCCGCCTCGTGACCCAGCACATCGTTTATCTGCTTGAAGCGGTCCACATCTATCATCACAACAGATGCGCCGCCGTCACGCGCTGCGCGGCCGCCATTCACACGCGCATCAAGTTTTTCAAGAAAAAGAGACCGGTTGGGCAGTCCTGTCAGCGGATCGTGACCGGCCTGATGCTGCAGCTGCATGGCAAGCAGGCGGCGGCGCGTCACATCACGGCAGGTAAGTCTCCGGCCCTGCGGGCGTCCCTCATCATCGGTGATGCTCCGGCATATGCACAGCACCCAGCGTTCCCTGCCGGAAGCCGTGCGTATGCGCACCTCCACGTCAAAAGAGCCGCCGCGTTCCGCCAGAATCCGCTCCTGCGCGCGGAATGCGGGCAGATCGCTCTGCACCATTATGGCTGCAAGGTAGTCCGGATTTCTGTACAGGCATTCAGGGGTATATCCGGTGATGCTTGCAAATGACGGCGAGACAAAACGCACCACGCCGCAGGCATCAATCCAGATTTCACAGTCGGCACTGTATTCCAGAAGCACTCTGAAAAGCTGTTCTTTTTCCCACAGGGCAGCGGCTACGGCACAGCCCTGCGCAGCACCGGACCTGCCGGTTTTCTGTGAGTGCTCATCTGCGGTGCGGCCCATGGACATCCCCCGGAACAAAACCGGTTTATTATTACAACACACCGGCACGGCTGACAGTCTGTACACAAAACACTATATCAGGTACTGTTCTGCAAAGCCGGCATCGAAAAACAAGCCGTATGCTTAATACAATCCACGCCGGACGACAACAGCTCCGCGGAGACACCCATGCGCACCAGAACGCTTCTGACAGCCGCTGCAGGCATCGCAGTACTGGCGGTTATCTTCATGTGGTCTGCCAATATGCTGAATACACAACGCATCAGCCCGGAAGACACATTTTCATCCCCCCGTCTGCCTGCGGGCAACAGTACAGTAAACACGATTACGGCTGCTGCCGTGCCCGTGACAGATACGGCGGAAGCCACCGGCACAGTGCGTCCGCGCACCGAGACCCGCGTGGAAGCGCAGGTCACCGCAAAAATTCTGCGTATGGCCGTTACCACCGGCGATGTGGTAAAAAAAGGAGACGTACTGGTAGAGCTGGATGCCCGGGAACTTGTATCGCGGCGGGATCAGGCGGGGCAGGCGCTGATAAGCAGCAGGGCAGCACTGGGGCAGGCGCGCCAGTCCGTGGCCGAAGCCAGAGCCGCCTTTGATAAAGCCCGCAACCAGTACAGACGCATCAAGGCGCTGTTTTCCGAAAGAGCTGTTGCCCAGCGCGAACTTGATCAGGCGGAAGCGGATTATCTGCAGGCGGAAGCTGCTCTGGGCAGTGCGCGCGGAGGTCTGAGCGGGGCGGAATCTGCCGTGCAGCAGGCGCAGAAAAGACTGGAAGAAGCTGAAATAGCTCTTGGTTATGCCACCATCACCGCGCTGGAGGACGGCGAGATAGTCCGGCGTGAGGCCGAAGCCGGCGATCTGGCTTTTCCCGGCAAACCTCTGCTGGTGGTACAGGCAGGCGGAGCACTGCGGCTGGAAGCACAGGTCCGTGAAGGACTTATAGGACGCGTGCGCCCCGGAGTGCGTCTGCAGGTGAACATTTCTGCGCTGGGCACAGACACGCTGGACGGCGTGGTGGAAGAGGTGGTGCCCTCGGCAGACCCGCGCACACGAACCTTTCTGGTCAAGGTGGGGCTGCCGCCCGCCCCCGGACTGTACCCCGGCATGTACGGCACGCTGCTCATTCCGCTTGATGCGCAGACTGCCGTTCTTGTGCCTGCTGCGGCGGTGCACCGTGTGGGGCAGCTCGAAACAGTGAGCATCCTGTCAGATGAAGGCATCCCGCACACCGTGCATGTGAAAACGGGCAGACATTTCGGCCAGCAGGTGGAAATACTCTCGGGTCTTTCAGGCGGCGAGACTCTTGTGCTGCCCGCAGGCGGGGCACAGACCCCGCCGGAACGCACACCGCAGGAAGCAGCCGCAGGAGACAGCCATGCCGCAGCATGACGCCGCACCGGCAGGAATAATCCCCGCCATTGTCCGCACATTTGTCACCGGCAAAAACGCTCTGCTGCTGCTCATTTTCGGTCTCGGGCTGGGCATGGCCGCGCTGCTGCTCACGCCCAGAGAAGAAGAGCCGCAAATCATCGTGCCCATGGCGGACATACTGGTGCAGGTGCCCGGCGCATCTGCGGCAGAAGTGGAAAAACTGGTGGCTACCCCGCTGGAACGACTGCTCTGGCAGATAGACGGAGTCGAGCATGTCTATTCCATATCGCGCCGTGACAGCGCCATGGCCACGGTGCGCTTCTATGTGGGTGAAAACCGCGAAGACTCACTCATCAAACTGCACAACACCATTACCAAAAACAAAGACATGGCACCGGGCATCGTCACCGGCTGGGCCGTACGCCCTGTGGAAATCGACGATGTGCCCATCGTCAGCCTGACATTGTATCCGGAACAGGCCGGTGCTGCCGACAGCCATACGCTGCGGCGCATGGCCGAAGAAATGCTGAACAGAATTGCGGCCGTTGAAGATGTTTCATCAGTCACCATCACCGGTGGCGAACCCCGCCGCGTGCATGTGTATCCCGACCCCGAACGGCTCACGGGGTTTTCTGTTTCCGCGCAGGATGTTGTCACGGCACTTTCCGGTGCTGACTCTTCTGTCACCGCGGGGACGCTGGACAAAAACAACCGCACCCTCACCATCACCGCCGACTCGTTTCTGCGCAGCGCGCGGGAAGTGCGCGGGAAGTGCGCGGGCTGGTGGTGGGCACAGACGCGGACAGACCTGTATATCTGCGCGATGTGGCCACCGTGCACGACGGCCCGGCAGAACCTGTGAGCTACACGCGCATAGGCTTTTCCGACCGTACCGCGCAGGAAGAAGGCATGCCGCACGGCTCATTGCCTGCAGTTACACTGGCCGTTGCCAAAAAAAAGGGTACCAATGCCGTCTCAGTGGCGGAAAACGTCATCCGCGAAGCTAGCAGTCTGCAGCATGACATTCTGCCCGACGGCATAGGGCTGCGCGTCACCCGCAACTACGGCGAAACAGCCAGTCAGAAAGTGAATGACCTGCTTGCCTCGCTGGGGTTTGCCATACTGACGGTCGTGGGGCTGCTCATGCTGACACTGGGCCGCCGCGAAGCCCTTGTGGTGGCTGTGTCCGTACCGCTCAGCTTTGCGCTGGCTCTCTTTGTCAACTACATGCTGGGCTACACCATCAACAGGGTCACGCTGTTCGCCCTTATTCTTTCGCTGGGCCTTGTGGTGGACGACCCCATAACCAATGTGGACAACATACAGCGCCACATACTGGCACGCAAAAAAGGCCCGCTGGCCGCCACGCTGGCAGGCGTGCAGGAAGTGCTGCCGCCTGTGCTCATGTCAACGCTGGCCATCATAGTCAGCTTTACACCCATGTTTTTCATTACCGGCATGATGGGCCCGTACATGGCACCCATGGCAGCCAACGTGCCCCTTACCGTCACGTTTTCCACTCTGGCGGCACTGACAGTGGTGCCCTGGCTCAGCTATCTGCTGCTGCGGCACAAAGCAGTACCGGCAGGACAGCAGACGCCCCCCGCAACCGTCCGGCAGAAAAATTCCGCCCCCTCCCGTCAATCAGGCAGGGCAGACCGCGCCTCGCAACTGTACAGAACTATCGTTTCGCCCTTTCTCGACTCAAATTTCATGCGCAAATCAATGCTGGCGGCCATCGTCATACTGCTGGCGGGCAGCTGCTCACTGGCGCTGATGCGGCTTGTCCCGCTGAAGATGCTGCCCTTTGACAACGAAAATGAATTCCAGATTGTCATCGATATGCCCGAAGGAACCAGTCTGGAAGAAACCGACCGGGTGGTACGCCGTTATGAAACGTATCTGCGCACCGTGCCGGAAGTCAGTGACTTCACCACATTTACCGGCACATCATCACCCATGGATTTCAACGGTATGGTGCGGCACTACTACATGCGCGCAGAGCCGCATCAGGCCGATATCCGTGTGAATCTGGCTGCAAAATCACGCCGTGAACAGCAAAGTCACACCATTGTGCTGCGTCTGCGCGACGATCTGCAGCGCATTGCAGACGCATCCGGCGCTGACATAAAGCTGGTGGAAGTGCCCCCGGGACCTCCTGTTTTTTCAACCATCACCGGCGAAGTGTACGGGTCTGCCGAAAAAACACCGGAGCAGCTGCATCAGGCAGCCCGGCACGTTATGGAAATCATGCGGCGCGAACCCGGCGTCACAGACATAGACTCCACCATGGAAGCCGCCGCAACGCGCATCAATTTTGTCACCGACAGGGTCAAAGCCGCGCTGCACGGTGTGGAAACCGAAGACATTGCCCGCACACTGCGCATCGCCGCGGGGGGCGTTATCCCCGCCAACGTGCACGAACCCCACGAACGCCAGCCCCTGCCGGTCGTCGTGCAGCTGCCGCGCGAAAGCCGCTCCTCCGTCGCGGCGCTGGAAGCCATGCCTGTTCCCACCGCTGCCGCGCCGGACATGCCGCAGGGCGGCATAGTGCCGCTGGGTGAACTGGGCCGTTTTGTCCAGCTGCCCGAAGACCAGCCCATTTATCATAAAAACCTGCACCGGGTGGTCTATGTTTACGGCGAGATGGCGGGCAGAGCCCCCGGTGAAGCGATTCTGGACATGAGCACGGCGCTGAAAAAAGACCCCATGCCGCCGGGCACACGGGTCGACTGGGCGGGAGAAGGTGAATGGGAAATAACCCTGAGCGTGTTCCGCGATCTGGGGCTGGCGTTCGGCGCGGCACTGGGCGGCATCTACATTCTGCTGGTCATCCAGACAGGGGTGTTCACGCTGCCGCTGCTCATCATGTCGGCCATTCCGCTGACACTGCTGGGCATCATGCCCGGATTCTGGCTGCTTAATCTGCTGTTCACCGGACATGCCGGCGGCTATGCCGATCCGGTATTCTTCACCGCCACATCCATGATCGGCATGATAGCACTGGGAGGCATAGTCATACGCAACTCTCTGGTGCTCATCGAGTTCATTCAGGAGGCCATCCGGCAGGGCATGCCGCTGCGCGAAGCCGTACTGGAAAGCGGCACCACACGGCTGCGGCCCATTCTGCTCACAGCGGCCACAACGCTGCTGGGCGCATGGCCCATCACGCTCGATCCCATTTTCTCCGGTCTGGCATGGGCGCTTATCTTCGGGCTGCTGGCTTCCACTGTGTTCAGCCTTGTGGTGGTGCCCGTAGCGTTTTACGCTCTGGAATCACGCAGAATGCAGACCGCGGAAACGCAGACCGACTGACCGCGGTGCACCGGCCGTTGCCCAGCGCAACAGACAAAAAAAGCAAGCATGACGGGCGGAACAGGTAACTGTTCCGCCCGTCATGCTGTCTCGCCCGTCATGCTGTCTCGCCCGTCATGCTGTCTCGCCCGTCATGCTGTCTCGCCCGTCATGCTGTCTCGCCCGTCATGCTGTCTCGCCCGTCATGCTGTCTCGCCCGTCATGCTGTCTCGCCCGTCATGCTGTCTCGCCCGTCATGCTGTCTCGCCCGTCATGCTGTTCAGGCCGTCATGCTGTTCCGGCCACCGTAAGCGCATACACGGCACCGCAACAGCTCAGCCCCGGCGGCAGGACGGTCAGCGCACACTGCGTACCTGCATATGTCCGCTGTCCGGCCAGCACACGGTAATCTGTCCGCTTCCGGACGTTGTAAGCAGCGGAATTCCACGCGCCTCCAGCGCCCCGCGCACTTCAGGACGCGGAAACCGCCAGTAGTTCATGTATCCGCACGAAGCCACGGCAAGAGAGGGCGCAACCGCATCGTACAGAAGGGGAGAGAGGCTGTTTCCGCTGCCGTGATGCGGCACCACAAGCAGCGCGGCTTCCACCGGAATATTCTGCCGCCGCGCCGCCTGCGCCAGCCGGTCAAGCACTACGGTACCCGCATCGGCGGGCACCAGCGCCAGCCCTCTGCCACCGCGCGTCAACCGCAGAATCAGCGAATTGTCATTGGTATTGCCCGTCATGCGTCCGGCCTCCGGTGCAAGCACCTGCAGTTCCGCGGTGCTGCCCAGCAACAGCGAATCACCGGCAGCCAGAACCGCAGGCACGGGAGCACCGGCCCGCCATGCCCGTTCCAGAGCAGCCGCATGCGCCCCCTCCTGCGGCAGCTCGCCGTTGGTATAAAAGGCGCCCACGTCAAAAGACTGCAGAATAAACGGCAAGCCGCCCAGATGATCACTGTCCGGATGGGTGTTGACCACGGCGGAAAGCACCGGCGGTCTGTTATACGTCAGCACGGGTGCCACCAGTGCCTTGCCCGTGTCAAAAGAAGACGAAGGAAAACCCCCGCCGTCAATAAGAACGCGCACTCCGTGCGGCGCCTCCACCAGCACGGCCTGCCCCTGCCCCACATCCAGCACGGAAACAGAAACATCATCCTGCAGGTACGCGGAAAAACGCAGACACACCGGCGCGGCAAGCAGCACCACCCCTGCAGTCACCGTCACGCAGACAGCGCGCAGACCATACGGCAGCAGAACGCTGCGGCCGCTCTGCTGCACGGCAGGACCGGCGGTTCCCCGCCACAGCAGGCATGCCGTACCCAACAGCATCCAGAACCCCGCAGCAGCGCAGGGCAGCGGTCTTACAGACAACACCGGATAAAGCAGTCCGCCGGCCTCCAGTGTGCCCAGCATCTCCAGCAACCATTCCACCGGCACTGTGGCAACATGAAACAACCACACGGCAACAGGGGCAGCCTGCGGCAGGGCCAGCGACACAAGCCCGGCAAAGGCCAGCGGCAGCACCCACAGCCCCAGCGCGGGCAGCCACAGGACATTAAGCACAAACCACGGCGTCACACTGCCGAACGCATCCAGCGTGAGAGGCATGAGGGCCAGCTGGGCAGCCATGCTTACAGCCAGCACTCCGGCAAGCCCCCCCGTCAGGCGCATGACAGCACCGGCAGCCGTGCCATGCTTGGTGCCGAGCCTGCCCGCCGCAGCACGGTACACAGGCATGGTGCAGGCAATGCCCGCCACGGCCACGGCAGAAAGCTGCAGCCGCAGATCAAACAGAGCCTGCGGCTGCCATGCAACCACCACCGCCACGGCCCACAACAGCCCGTCTGTCAGTACTCCGCGCCTGCCGGCCAGCAGCAACCCGCCCCAGAAGGCAAACATCAGCGCCGCCCGCAGCAGTGAAGGCGTGGCGCCGCCCAGCCAGACATACCCGAGCACCGGCGGTGCGGCACACAGTACGGCCAGCTGCTGCCGCGGCACCACAAGGTACAGTCCGGGAAAAATTCTGCCGGCCAGCAACGCCGCCAACGCACCCAGCGCTGCCGCCAGCCCCAGATGCATGCCGGAAAGAGCAAAGCTGTGCATCAACCCCGCATCGGCCAGCCTGTCCATCGTCTGCTGTGAAAGGTAAAAACGCTCTCCGAGCAGCAGGGCTGGCAGCACGGCATACCGCTGAGGCAGGTCACGCCAGCGCGGCATCTGCCGCAAAGCCCCCTGCCCGTCCGCACCTGCCGGTATCGGGTCAGACATGCCCGCCAGCACCCGTTCCACCCGCTGCAGCACAAGACTGCGCAGGCCCCGCATCACCTCTGCGGACTGCAGGGCATCACTCCGGAACAAGGCGGACTCCGCTGCGGGCTTACCGGCAGGCACCTCATGCACCTCTCCCTGCTCTGCCCGTGTCCAGACTCTGTACCCTACCCCGTTGCGCAGCCAGAAGCTTCCGCTGTCCCATGTTCCGCGGTTCAGAAAACCGCGTACCGGCTTCACTCTGCCTTCAAATTCCACTGTACTGCCGCTGCGGGGCCGAAAAACAGGATACTGCCATGTCCAGACCACATCAGCCTTCAACGTCTGCCAGCCTTGCGCCGTGCGGCAGCGCGCATCTGCCAGCACCATCCGCAGCCGTCCTTCAGGACGGCTTTCCACAATCCGCACCACCCCCTGCACCCGCACCTTTTCCTGCGCGGTCATCCAGCCGGGCACTTCCGCAGCGGGCTGGCGGTGCAGCAGCATAAAGCAGACACCGGCAGCCATGCATACCCCCAGCACCAGCGCACGCAAAACCGCGGTAGGCCTGCCCGCATTCTGACGGCCGGACCACAGCACCATAAATCCCAGCACTGCCGCCCCCCACGCCGGGGCAGCGTCCCGCAGGCCCGTTTCTCCTGCCGCCAGACCGGCCAGCACAGCCAGCAGGCACCATTGACGCCACAACAGTGCAGGTGGCGCGCCGTGCGGCAGCAGGGCGGCACTGCGGTTGTAACCGGCGGGGGGACCGCCCTGTGCGGTTTGCGGGGGTGTGCTGCGTGTCATGCTTCACCTTGCGTGCGGACAAGAAAAAACGCCTCCGGCACAGCCGGAGGCGTTACAAACATGGCAGACATGCTATTCAGGCACGCGCCTGATATCCGCGCCCACAGGGCAGAGTTTTTCCTCGATGCTCTCGTAGCCTCTGTCCAGATGGTAGATACGCTGTACATGGGTTTCGCCCTGCGCAGCCAGCCCCGCCAGAACCAGAGAAGCAGAAGCCCGCAGGTCGGAGGCCATGACCGGCGCCCCCCGCAGCTGACGGCCGCCGCGCACGCGGGCTGTACGCCCCACAAGACGCACATCGGCTCCCATGCGTACCAGCTCGAGCACATGCATGAACCGGTTTTCAAAAATGGTTTCCTCCACCATGCCGAACCCGTCTGCCACGCACATGAGCGCCATGAACTGCGCCTGCATGTCGGTGGGAAATCCCGGATACGGATGCGTAACGATATCGGTGGACTCAAGGTGGCCCTGATAGCGTACGCGGGTTCCGCCTTCTTCGCGCGAAACATGCAGTCCCATATCACGCAGTTTCTGGCTGACGGCATCCAGCGCGTCATCCGGACAATCTTCGATAAGCAGGTTGCCGCGGGTTATGCCCGCCGCCACCATAAAGGTTCCCGCCTCGATGCGGTCAGGCATGATGCGGTATTCGCAACCATGCAGGCGTTCCACACCCCGTATGCGTATGACATCTGTGCCCTGCCCTGTAATATCCGCTCCGCAGGCGCACAGGAAGTCGGCCAGATCGATGACCTCCGGCTCGCGTGCCGCATTTTCCAGTATGGTTTCGCCTTTGGCCAGCGTGGCGGCCATCAGCAGGTTTTCGGTACCGCCAACGGTGGGAAAGTCAAACCGGATATGCGCCCCCTGCAACTGACGGCAGCGGCCCACTATATAACCGGAATCAAGCTCGAATTCCGCACCCATTTTTTCCAGCGCGCTCAGGTGCAGGTCCACCGGACGGGCTCCTATGGCGCAGCCGCCCGGATATGCCACCCGCGCTTCGCCCAGCCGCGCCAGCAGCGGACCCAGACACAGCACGGAAGCGCGCATGGTCTTCACCAGTTCGTAAGGCGCCTCAGGATTCAGATCGCAGGGCCTGACATGCACTGCATCGCCCTGAAACTCGGCAGGACAACCAAGAATGCCCAGCAGTTTGTTGGTGGTATGAATATCGCGCAGACGCGGTACATTGCGGTAAATCACAGGCTCATCCAGCAGGATGGAGGCCATGAGGATTGGCAAAGAGGCGTTTTTCGAACCGCTGACCCGTATGGTGCCTTCCAGCGGCACGCCACCTTTGATAACCAGTTTATCCATACATCTCCTCGCGGGAAATTTCTTCCCTGACGAAATTTTTATCACGTTTTATGCTTGACGCTGCTTTCTGTGGGGTATATATGCCTCAGTCTCAAACGGCGAATGTAGCTCAGTTGGTAGAGCACACGGTTGTGGCCCGTGTGGCCGCGGGTTCAAGTCCCGTCATTCGCCCCACGCATTCAAGCCCTGCGACAGCAGGGCTTTTTTTGTGTGCCGCCACCGGTGTTTTGTCAAAAAAAAGACTACCGGCATCCATACATTACAGCGGGCGGCACCCTGTCTGCGTGCGATGCGCACCATACGCTTTTAGCAGCCAAAACAAAAGCCCCGATGCGCTGCATCGGGGCCTGCTGTGTGTTTTGCCGGTATCGTTCGCGCAGCCCGCCGGTATCATAAAAAAAAGTTCACTCAGCAACTGTCAGACAAGGTGCCGCAACGCACCCTGCACTGCTTGAAGGCAGCGCCACAACGTGCAGAAACGTGCGGCACCCGTTACGGATGCATACCGTCTTCCGGTGCATCCGGCACCGGCCTCATACGGCTTTTAAGCACGCCGATGGAACGGACGACCTGCTCAAGCCAGTATGCAAACTGCTCAAGCTCAAGCTCCATGGGGGCGCCGTCGCGGGCGGCACGTTCCAGCGCCAGAGCGGACTCGCGCAGTTCACCGGCAGAGATGTTGGCCGCAGCACCGGCTATGGCGTGCGCTTTTTCCGCCACGACATCCCTGTGGTCCTGCTCCGCAGCCTGCCGCACCGCATCAGCGGCCTGCGCGTATACTTCGGCGAACTTTTTCAAAATTTCAAAATAAATATCCTGTTTTCCGCCCAGTCTGTCCACGCCTTCTTCCAGAATCAGCCCCGGCAGACGCGCGGGCATGGGCGGCACACCGTCCGGCCCGCCGTCAGAGATGATGTCCGTGCCCTGTTCCGGCACACCTGCTCCGGCATGTCCGGAAGAAACACCGCCAACTGCCCCCTCCTGTTCCGCTCCGGCGACTCCCATACCGTGCATATGCAGTATGTTATGCTCCTGAAGGTGTTCCGAGCGTGCGTCAAAAGACTGCCGGATACGCCTCGCGCCGTCTTCCGCCGCCCGCGCGGCGTGTTCACCCACATGACGCTGCAGCACCTGCAGCAGCATCATGCGGTCCACCGGCTTGGTCACATAGTCATTCATGCCCGCTTCCAGTGCCTTGTCACGGTCTTCACTCATCACATGGGCCGTCATGGCAATGATGGGAATATGCCGCCACCTGGGGTGCTGTCTGATGACCCGCGTTGCCTCTATACCGTCCATGACGGGCATCTGGATGTCCATGAATACCACATCGAACCCCGGACCCGAGGGCGGTTCCACATCGTCCAGCACAGCCAGCGCCTCTTCTCCGTGTTCCGCGCTGACAACGGAAAATCCCATGTCCTGCAGCATATCCAGCGCCACATGGCGGTTGATGATGTTGTCTTCCACCAGCAGGGCCCGCATACCGTCAAACTGCCTTATCATGGCGGAGTCTGTCTGCTCTTCCGGTGTCATTTCACCGCGCATGGCCCGTATGGCGTCCGACAGCGAAGACAGCTTGACCGGCTTTGAAAGAAAAGAAGCCACCCCCAGCTCTTCGGCACGTTCCAGTTCCGCCTCGCGCCCGAATGCCGTCATCATGAACACAGGGGGCAGGGGCTGCTTTTCCGCACGCAGTTTTTCCAGCACCTCCAACCCGTCCACACCGGGCAGCCGCCAGTCCAGCAGTATCAGATCATACAGCGCAGCCTGCCTTTTCAGCCGCTCATAGGCCGTGTATCCGTCCTGCAGCGCATCGCAGTCATACCCCAGCCGTTCAAGCATTCTTGTCATGACCAGACGGTTGCTTTCATTATCTTCCACCAGCAGCACCCTGCCGCGCGGGGCTTCTCCCGTGCGGTGATGTCTGGCTTCCACAGCTTCGACGGGCAGGCTGAAGCGTCCGGTAAAGCGAAAATCACTGCCTTTGCCCGGTTCGCTGGCCACTGTGATGGTGCCGCCCATCAGCCGCACCAGCTCCCGCGCTATGGAAAGACCCAGCCCGCTGCCCCCGAACAGCCGCGCCGTGGAACCTTCCGCCTGAGAAAACGTGTCGAACAGCCTGTTGCGTGCCTCCTCGCCGATGCCGAGACCCGTATCGCGTACGGAAAATTCCAGCTGCACCACATCCTGAGAACGGCTGCCCACGGCAACCCTGATGCGCACCTCGCCCTGTTTGGTAAACTTGAACGCATTGGTCACCAGATTCACAAGCACCTGTTTGAGCCGCAGCGGATCGCCCACCAGCACGGCGGGAACATCGGCCTCGATATCCAGCACCAGCTCGACCCCCTTCATGCCCACCCGTTCGCGGAACAGGTCCGTGACTTCCTCCAGCATTTCCTGCGTGGAAAACGGAATATGCTCCAGCTCCATTTTCTGGGCCTCTATCTTGCTGATATCCAGAATATCGTTGACCACGCCCAGCAGAGAACGTGCAGAAGAACGTATGATGGTGAGGTATTCGCGCTGTTTGACGGTCAGCTCCGTTTTAAGCGCTATTTCAATCATGCCGATGATGGCATTCATGGGGGTGCGCAGTTCGTGGCTCATGCTGGCCACAAAATCGCCTTTAGCCTTGCTGGCCTGCTCGGCCGTATGCCGCGCGTGCTCAAGCTCCTGTGTCCGCTCGGCCACCAGCTTTTCCAGATGCTTGCTGTGATCATTCAACATCCTGTCGCGCTTTTCTATTTCGCTCAGCATGCCGTTCATGCTGTCTACCAGCTCGCCCAGTTCATCGTCCGCCTGTTTGGGAATGCGGGTGCCGTAATCGTACAGGGGGGATTCTCTGCGTACCCATGCGGTAAGCGCAGAAAGAGGCACAATAAGCGAACGCCGCACCACCAGCAGAATGCCCAGCACCAGCACCAGTTCCAGCGCCAGCATGTGCATTACCGCGGCAACGACATTATCCTTCATTGTTCTGTGAACATATTCCGGCGTCACATACAGCTGCAGAGTGGCAAAACGCAGACTGCCCTGCCGCAGCGGCCGCGACGTGACAATAAACTCGCCCCGCGGAATGCTTCTGGACGTGTTGACCAGTACCCCGCCCGAACCGCGCTGGCGGCCGATGAAAATACTACCGCCTTCGTCGTACACGATAACCGCATGCACCCGTTCGTCATCCATTTCCGTGTCTATTATGGACATGGAAGCCTGCCTGTCCACGTTCCACACCGGCACAAGCAGCAGACGCGCCACCCTGTCGGCCTGAGAAACGGCAAACCGTTCAAGGCGGGCATACTCGGCATCAAGCGCCGTGACATATTCATAGCTTCCGAAGGCAAGGGCCACCAGCGTGGAGACAACAAGCGTCAGCAGACAGATACGTGTCTGCACCCCCCGCACGCCGTAGCGCAGCATGTTGTTCATCATGTGAAAAGCTCCCGGCAAATATCACCAGCACATACCATGAAACAAACGGCAATGCGATGCCATGATAACAAGTTATCAGATATTTGCGTTGAGACGCGCAGGCAGGTCAGCTGCGGAAGCTGCGCAGCAGAAGAAGCGCCTCGCCGGAACGCAGCAGCAGGGCCGCCGCCGCATAAAAAACCACGGCCGCAGGTACCAGAACAGCCACGGCGGCAAAAGAAGAAGAGAAATACAGGGCACCGGCGTGCACAGCGGCCAGCATGACGGCGGAAAGCAGCAGGTAGACGGCTGCGGGCCGCAGAATGTCCCGCAACAGAACCCCCGAGCGCAGCAGCGAGGTATACAGCAACACAGCGTTGAACCATGCAGAAACACTGCCTGCGGCGGCCAGAGCCACATGACCGGCAAACGGCATAAGCAAAAGCGCGGTACCGGCGTACACCCCCAGCGCGGCCACGGCAATGACAACCGGTGTGCGGGTGTTATCGGCGGCATAAAAAGCGGCCACCAGAGGCCGTACAAGCGCGATGGCCGGAATGCCCGGCGCATAGGCGGCCAGTGCAGCCACAGTGTCGCGCACCGCTGCAGCGTCAAAGGCGCCTCTGCCGAACAGCAGAGTCACCAGTGGCTGGGCCAGCGCCAGCAGACCGGCCGCGGCAGGCAGGCTGACAAACAGGCTCAGCCGCAGCGAGGCACTCAATGTGCCGCCGAAAGCCTGCTCCATGCCCGGACCGTGCAGTCTGGCAAGGCTGGGCAGGGCTGCCGTTCCCACGGCCACGCCGAACACCCCGAGAGGAAACTGCACAAGCCGGTCGGCGTAATACAGACAGGCAATACTGCCTGCGGGCAGAAACGATGCCAGCAGCGTGCCCAGCACGATGGTCAGCTGATATACCGCCGCTCCCATGACCGAAGGCCCCAGCAGCCTGCCGACCTTCACCGCCAGCCTGTCCGCCGCGCGCCACGGACCGGTCATGCGCACACCGCTGCGTCCGAGCCAAGGCAGCATGAAAGCCAGCTGGGCCGCTCCGGCAACCGGAACTGCCCATGCCAGTGTCATGGCCACGTCATACCCGCCGGCATAAGCCAGCAAGGCCGCGGCGATAAGCACCACATTGAGCACGCAGGGCGCCAGTGCAGGAGCAGCAAAGCGTCCCATGCCGTTCAGCACGCCCATGCACAGCGCCACAAGGCAGATAAAAAACGCGTACGGAAAACATATCCGCACCATGACCGTGGCGGTGCGGAACAGTTCCGCATCGCGCACAAACCCCGGCGCCATGAGCGCTGTCAGCACCGGAGCACCCAGCACTCCGGCAGTGCATAGCACACCGGTCACAAGGGCCACCCAGAAAAACATGCTCCGCATGAGTGCAAAAGCGCGCTCATCCCCCTGCCGGCTGCGGGTGGCGCAGAAGACACTCACAAACGCCATGCTCAACGAACCTTCGCCGAAAAGACGGCGCAGCAGGTTGGGCAGCCGGAAAGCCACCAGAAAAGCATCCGCCAGCGGACCGGCCCCCAGAGCAAAAGCCAGCACGGCATCGCGCACAAACCCCAGCACGCGCGAAACGAGCGTGGCCGCGCCCATAACCGCCGCATTGCGCGCCACAGCACACTGCTCGTGCCCGCCCTGAGCGCCAGAAGTCGTCAGCGATGGGCTGCCCTGTTCCGGAACTTCACCGTTCATGATACGGCTGCACCTTATTTCTGGCAGTTGCTGCAGTACACCGTGGTGCGCCCGGCCACTCTGGCCGTGGTCAGTGCATCTCTGCAGCTGACGCACTGCATTCCGCTGCGCCCGTAAACCCTGAAACAGTTCTGAAAGGCTCCGGCATCGCCTCTGGCATCACGGTAATCGCGTATGGACGAACCGCATTCGCTGATGGCCTCGCGCAGCACTTCGCGCAGTTCATCATACAGCCTGCCCAGACGGCGTTCAGCTTCGTCGCGCGTCCAGTCGCCCGGCCGGGCATCCGGTCTGATTCCGGCCCTGAAAAGCGACTCGTCCGCATAGATGTTGCCCACCCCTGCTATCACTGTCTGATCCAGCAACAGGGCTTTCACGGCTTTGCGCCGTTCTGCGAACTGCTCAATGAATGTCTCACGGTCCACGTCCAGCGGTTCCGGCCCCAGTGTGGCCCAGAACCGCCACAGCGGCCTGCTGAACGGCGAAAGCGCACGGCACGAACCGAACTTGCGCGCATCGTCAAAAAACAGCCTGCGCCCGGAATCAAGCGTGATGATTATGCGTGTATGCGGACCGGGAAGCTGCTCCGGTCCGTAGATGAAAAGTCTGCCGCTCATGCGCAGATGAAACGCCAGCATATCCGGCGTATCACCGGCGGGTCTGTGATCCAGCACCGCTCTGCAGGCGGCACCCTGCCGCCGCTCTTTTTCCAGATGCACCAGCAGCAGTTTGCCTCTGCGGCCCACACCGGCAATGACGCGTCCGGGCGTGCAGGCGTCAAAGACTTCTCTGTCTCCCTGCACGCTTCCGGCATTGAACACTTCAACTTCCGTTATTCTGCGCCCGGTAAGTTCGGGGGCAAGCCCGCGGGCGATGGTTTCCACTTCTGGCAGTTCAGGCATATGACATCCTCCGCCGCACCCGTACGGTGCGCAGTGGTATGATAGTGCACCGGCAGACCATGCTGCCCGCGCGGAACACCGGCGGCAGCGCACAAAAAAGCCGCCCGCAGGACAGCAACCGCCTTTTGCAGGAGCACAATCCGGTCCTGCCGCGGCCACCGGACAGGCATCAGGGACACCGAGGGAACGCCACAGCGGGCCGGAAAAATCCGGAAGACAACGGACGGCATGGGGGTATGGACGGTATGGACGGCATGCAGCAGGCACCAGATGCCTGCCGGACATCACCGCCTGTCCGTGTCCTCCTGCGCCCCGTCTTCGTGCTGCACAGACAGTTCCAGCGACAGCATGGCTCCGTCGCGCTGCACGCCGAAAACCACAGGACGCTTTTCACGCGCCGCCTGCATACCGGCCTTGTGCATATCCCACAGCGAATTCACCTGCGCCCCGTCGGCAGAACGCAGCACATCGCCGGCGCGGAATCCGGCACGCCGGGCGGGGGAATCCTCCGCCACGTCCTGCACCGTCACCCGTCCTTCAGCCATGACCAGCGTAAAGCCCATACGGCTTCGGTGGCTGGCACGGCAATAGAAAAAGTAATCGCCGTCTTCGGGGTCGGGGGGACCTTCGGCACGCCACGGCATGACCAGCAGCACGCGTACCCCGCGGTCAAGGATGCCCAGCCTGCGGGCCAGACCCCAGCCGCGTTCCACGTGCCCGCTGCCCGCCAGCACGACCACGGGCCCTCCGTGGCGGCGACGCGCCCGCATGGCGTTTTCGGCCATGGCCGTATCCCACAGTGACTGGACAAGAAAAAAGCGTTCACGGGTACCGTGTTCACCGTCAGCGGCAGCGGCACCGGCCTCGACTGCTGAAATTCCGGCAGAGCCGGGAGCGGTGCGGGCGGTGGCATTGCCGCCCGGCACAACAGCCGTGTCTGTGGAAGGCCTGCGTTCCGGCGCGGCAGGTGTATCCGGCATGCCGGTCTGTTCCGCCGTGGAGTTATGGCGCGCCCTGCGCATGGAGTCATGTTTGCGGAACATACGGGTCAGCGCCGCGCGCTGCTCGTCGGAGGGAAAAATAATCTTTGACGGCAGCAGGTTGCGTTCGTCGTCTGTCAGTGATTCAATACCGCCGCGGCTCACCTTGCGCACCACCTCACGCGGCACATTAAGCCCGAAAAGCGGCAGCCCGCCGGCATATGCCGCTTCAAAAACCGGTCTGTACAGATCGTAGGGGTATCCCCACACGGTTTTCCAGTCCACGGCCTCTTCCAGTGTATCCGCATCCAGCCGCTGTTGCAGGGCGGTATCCGCAGCAACGGCAAAAGGACCGAACCTGTCCAGCACGGGCTGTTTTTCCGCGGGCACCATCTCCAGCCCCACGGCGGGACGCATGCCTGCAGCAGCCAGAGCCTGCAGCAGTCGGGCCTGCATCAGATGGTCGCAGGCCGAGGTGTGCCCCTCGCCCAGCAGGATGTAATCGTATGAGAGCGCCGCCTGAGCAAAAGCGGCAGGAGAAACAGGAGCCTGAAGGGCGGTGAAAAGCTGTCCTTCACGCTCCGGCGGCCGGAAAGAGGCAGGCGGGCGCATAACGGCGCACCCGCCTGCCGTCAGAATCAGCAGGCCGAGTATGGCAAGCCTGAAGGCTAGTCCCATACTCTCTTGTCCTCGATGGGACGGATCTGCGGAGGCAGCGAACCCGGTGCAAGCACCTTGAGCTCGGGCCGCAGTTTGATGCGCTCGCGGAACGCGTGCAGCAGTTCGTCTTCCCGCTTGAAGTTGCTCGCCTCGATAAACAGGGTCATTTCGTCGATACCGCCGGGGTTGGTCACTTCTATCTGCCAGCGTTTGATATCTTCGAAACGCGAGATGACCTGTTCCACCTGATGCGGATACACGAACATGCCCTTGATGCGGGCGGTGGTGTCCACACGGCCGACGATGTTGCCCAGACGCGGGCTTGTCCGGCCGCAGGGGCAGGGCGAACGGTCAATGTATGAAAGATCGCCCGTGGCAAGACGGATAAGCGGATACGTCTTGTTAAACGCCGTGACGACAATTTCACCCACTTCACCGTCTTTCAGCGGAATGCCGGTATCAGGGTGGCATATTTCAACATAGGCGCGGTTGGCTATGTGCAGACCGGTCTTGTGATAACACTCGTAGCCCACACAGCCCACGTCGGCCGTGCCGTACCCCTGCCGCATGACCAGATCGAATTTTTTCTCAAGCTGGTTGCGCATTTTTTCAGAAAACTTTTCACCCGTGACAAACGCCACTTCAAGGAAAAGATCCTTACGCAGGTTCAGGCCTTTTTCCTCGGCTTTCTGGGCAAGGTGCATCAGATAGCTGGGGGTGCCCACATAGCCGGTCACGCGCAGCTTCTGCATGATTTCCAGCTGGGTGGCGGCGTTGCCCGGTCCGGCGGGTATGGTGGCACAGCCAAGATTGCGCAGCGGCTCTTCAAACATCAGACCGGCAGGCGCCAGATGATAGTTAAAGGTTATCTGCGAAACATCGCCCGAACGGAACCCTGCGGAATAAAAAGCCTCGGTGTATCCCCAGTAATCGTCCTGACGGTCTTCGGGGTCGAATATGGGCCCGGGCGAAAGGAACACGCGCTTGAGTTCGCCGAGGTCTTTGGTCAGCAGTCCGCCCAGCCGCGGCCCCATGGACTGCAGAAAGATGAGCTCCTTCTTTTTCAGAATGGGAATATGCTTCAGGTCGGTCAGCGTCTTGAATTTTTCGACATTGAACTGCGCACGGTCGAAACGCTTTTTCACGTCTTCGGAGTAGCGGTACGCATAGGACAGCAGGTCCTTGAGTTGAATGAGGTAATATTGCTTGCGCTCGCTCTCGTCCAGCACTTCACGACGGCTGTATATGCCTTCTGTTCTGTCTTTACGGGTCATGCTTCTGCTCCAGAGATGAAATAAGCCTACACAATGGTAGTTAATCAGTATACGGCATCCCAAAGCATAAATCAAGAAAAATTATTTTTTACCATACATTACAACTTATTGCAATAACAACAGCCTTTTTTCCACACACGTGCAGACCGCGTGCGCAAAAAAAGCGCCCCTGTTTCCAGAGGCGCGTCACAGCCGTCAGCCGTCTGTACCGGCCTGTCAGTCTTCGCAGCTGCCGTCGGGCTCGTCGATAAAATCATCGCCCGCTTCGCCGCCTGTTTCTCCGCGCAGGGGCGGCAGTCCCAGCCGCTCGCGGCGGGCGCTTTCCTGCTTGCGTTCGCGGGTTCCCATATATTTGTACGCGTCAAGCGCATCTATCTGCTCCTGATGCCGCGCAAAAATAAGAAAACCGGTGTGTGCCACCATGCGGTCCATGGGACGCAGCCTGTCAGGCACGGGTTTCCAGCCGCGCACCAGCACCTCGCAGACCTCCACCTCGTCATAGGGGCCTTTTTCCAGACCGAAAAGCAGACGCGAAACCTGATCAACCGTAGGTACAAGGAAACCGAGCATGGCGCCGGACTTCACCGCTGCGGGGATATGATGCAGGTATTCCCACGGGTCACGCACGTCGAGAAAAAGCGCGTCCGCGTCGCCGGTCAGAAATCCGTCCTTGATGTCCTGATGGTACAGCGTCACGTTGCTGCCAAGCCCTGCCCAGTCAAGATTCTTGCGGCACAGCTTCATGAATTCTTCGCGGGCTTCATGGGTATGAATTTCGCCCGTTTCACCGGCAAAAAAGCTCATGGCCAGCGTAAGCCCGCCGGAACCGGAACCTGATTCAATGATCTTGCGCCCCGGACCGACGCCCAGACGCATACATATATATCCGATGTCTTTGGGATAAATAACCTGAGTCTGGCGTTTTATACCGCGCAGCAGGTCGGGCAGCGCGGGCCGGTACAGCCGGAAGGGTTTGCCGGAGTGCGAACGCACTATGGTGCCGAAATCGGCCCCCATGACATCCTCCATGGCCACGATTCCGTCGCCGCAATGCAGGTCCGCGCCGGGTTCGACCCTGCGCAGGTATCGTTTGCCTTTGGGCGAAACCAAAAGCACAAGCTCGCCGATTCTGGGCATAGTGTCCTCCATTATGATGGTAGCGCCCTACAGCGGCGCACTATTCCTGTCAAGTGGCAGACAACGCCGCCGTTCAGGTATTCCTGTTGCTTTTTTTGCTGAAAAGCGTTCTTATGAGTGGTCGCGGCCCGACTGCCGGTCCGCCGGTATGCGCACTATCCGCCGCCGCGACGCGTAAGGACAGCCGCCACATGACCTTTGCCTATGTATTCGGGCCTGTTGCTTCCAGCAGACTGGGCCATTCTCTCGGTCTTGATCTTCTGGGCAGACGCATCTGCTCCATGGACTGCCTCTACTGCGAGGTGGGCCGCACAGATATTCTCACCTGCGAGCGCGCCCCGTATGTACCTGCCGCAACCATATTAGACGAACTTGCGGCATGGCGGAATGAAAATCCCGGCACACATGTGGACCATGTGACGCTGGGCGGTTCCGGCGAGCCTACGCTCAACAGCGACATGGGCCGCATCATCAGCGGGTGCAGAACCATACTACCTGATGTTCCCGTGGCGGTGCTCACCAACTCCACCCTGCTGCACAGAAAGGACGTGCGCGACGAAGCGGCCTGTGCCGACGTGGTGCTTCCTTCGCTGGACACACTGGTGGAGACGGAATTCCGCGCCCTGAACAGGCCGGAAAAAGAACTGACCGCAAGCGGTGTAGCCGCTGCGCTGCTGACCTTCCGCAAAGAATATGGCGGACGAATTTTTTTGGAAATACTGCTCTCGAAAGGCATCAATGATTCTCAGGAGAATCTGGCCCTGCTGAGGCAGTTTGTGCCCGAACTCGCACCGGACAGGGTGGATGTCACCACACTGTCGCGTCCGGGGGCCTACAGCAAGGCCGCACCCGTAGACGCCGATGTCAGGGCCGCCTGGTGCGATGCGCTGAATGCCTGCCTGCCTGCGGCCGACCCGCAGCAGACCGGAATTTTTCTGCGCACCGGACAGCGTGCCGACTTTACCCAGCGGGATGACCGCGCGGTGGAGTCCATGCTGCTGCAGACGCTGTCGCGCCGTCCTCAGACGGCAGGACAGCTGGCGCTGGCGCTTTCACTGCCGCTTGACCGTGTGGAACGGGCACTCCGCCCTCTTCTGCAGTCCGGCACAGTAGCGCCGCTGCCCTCGCAAAACCTACAGCAGCAGGACGAAGACCCGTTCTTCGCCCTGGCAGACAGATAACCGGCACATCTGTTCCGTCGCACGGGATTACCCGTACACTTTTTTTATCCTCATGAGGTTCTCATGGAAAAGACCCGCAAGGGCAAACGCAAGATGTTCATCAGCGTGCTGCCCGAAGAACAGGTTGAAGTTGTTCTCTCTGAAGAAGGCGTAATTGTTGAATATTATGTAGAGATGGTGCATCAGGCCAAGACCAAAGGCAACATCTACAAAGGCATCATCAACAACATAGACTCCAACCTGCAGGCCGCCTTTGTCAATTACGGCGCCGAAAAAAACGGTTTTCTGCAGGTGGATGAAGTTCACCCCGAATACTACTCGGCCCCCCACGACCCTTCCAAAGGCAAAAAATATCCTCTGCTGCAGAAAGTGCTTAAAGCAGGACAGGAAGTACTGGTGCAGGTGGTCAAGGAACCCACGGGTTCCAAAGGTGCCTTCCTCACCTCGTATCTTTCGCTGCCGGGACGTTTTCTGGTGCTCACCCCCGGACGCGAACAGATAGGCGTTTCGCGCAAGGTGGAATCGGAAGAAGAAAGAGTGCGCCTGCGCGCCCTGCTTGAAGGTGCCACCCCCGGTCCCGGGCTGGGGCTTATCGTACGCACGGTTTCGGTGGGGCAGAGCAAAACAAGCATACAGCGCGACCTGCAGTTTCTTAAACGCCTGTGGAAGGATGTGCGCAAAAAAGGCACCGTGGAAAAAGCCCCCAGCCTTATCTACAAGGAACTGGACCTTGCCGCACGGGCAGTGCGCGACTATCTGACCGACGATGTGGGCGAAGTGTGGGTGGACGACGAACAGACAGCCGATGCCGTGCAGGAATTTGCCGCCATCGTCTTTCCGCGGCGCACCAATCTGGTCAAACGGCATAAAGACACCGACCGCACACTCTGGGAGCGGTTCAGCATGCAGAAGCAGCTGGACCAGATATATTCGCGCGAAGTATCGCTGCCCAGCGGCGGCAGGCTGGTTTTCGACCAGACCGAAGCGCTTATGGCCATCGATATCAACTCCGGAAAAATCGCCGGCAAGACAAATTTCGAATCCATGGCTCTGCGCACCAATATGGAAGCCGCCGAAACCATCGCCCAGCAGCTCAAGCTGCGTGACATCGGCGGGCAGATAGTTGTCGACTTCATTGAAATGCGCGACAGAAACCACTGGCGCGAAGTGGAAAAAACCCTGCGCGCCGCCATGAAAAACGACCGCGCCAGACACGATGTGGGCAAAATGAGCCGTTTCGGCCTGCTGCAGATAGTGCGGCAGCGTCTGGGGTCTTCCGCCCTGTCCATAAGCACCGAACCCTGCCCGTGCTGCAAAGGCACAGGGCTGCGCCGCAACATGGAATGGCAGGCCATGCAGGCCCTCAAGGATATCCACAGACAGCTGCGCGCCACCACGGCCTCTTCGCTGCGCTGGGAAGCTCCGGAAGAACTGGGCATGTACCTGCTGAACCATAAACGCGGACACCTGACCGAACTGGAAAACAGGTTCGAACGCGACATCGACATCGCCATACGGAGGTAGGCATGGCAAGAGTGCTTGTGCACGCATGCTGCGGGCCTTGCTCCATCACCACCATGCAGACGCTGCTGCGCGAAGGACACGAAGTCACCGGCCTGTTCTTCAACCCCAACATTCACCCGCTGCGCGAGTATCTGGCCCGCAGACAGGGCATGGTGGATGTGGCTCACAGGCTGGGGGTCAAAGTGATATACTTTGACCGTGAATATGACCCGCAGGCATGGATGCGCGAAATCGCTTTCCGTGAAGCGAACAGATGCTTTCACTGCTACAGGATACGGCTCGAACGGGCCGTATCCGTAGCCCGCAGAGGCGGGTTCGACATCGTTACCTCCACCCTGCTGTATTCCCGCAAACAGCAGCACGAGCGCATCGCCGCGCTGGGCAGCGACCTGTGCGGCGACGGCAGTCTGCGTTTTCTGTACCGCGACTTCCGTGAAGGCTGGCAGCAGGGCATAGAGACTTCCAAAGCGTGGGGCATATACCGGCAGCAGTACTGCGGCTGCCTGTACAGCGAAACCGAACGGTACGCCCGCGAACTGAAAAACGCCGGTGCGCAGGTGCCGCAACAGACCGCCGGCACGCCCTGCTGCGCAGACGGTACAGAAAAACAGACAGAACAGGCCGACGCCACCCCCGCAGCCGGCAATGCAGGCAGATAAGACATACTGTGCCGCAACGCGGCGCGGCACACGCCGCATGCGCTGACCGCAACCGCCCGCAGCCCGCGCGGTATCCGCAACCACCGGGCGGCGAAGCAGAAAGACAGACCCGCGCGGCCGTTCACCGCCGGACATCCGGAGCCTTTGTGCTGCTGTATATTCATGTGCCCTTCTGCCGCAGCAAATGCGGCTACTGCGCTTTCCATTCCGTCCCTGTGGCCGCCGCGGGACCGGACGGCATGCAACAGTATCTTGATGCGCTGCTGCGCGAGATAGCCCTGTGGGGCGACCGGCTGGGCAACAGAGCGGTGCATACCGTTTTTTTCGGCGGAGGCACGCCCAGTCTGCTGCCGGAAAAAGCGGTGGCCGTCATCATGGACAGGCTGCGACGCGCGTTCGACATACAGAACGGGGCCGAAATCAGCTTTGAGGCAAATCCCGAATCCGTCTCCGCCTACGGGTATCTTGACATCCTTTTCAAATGCGGCATCAACAGACTGAGTCTGGGAGTGCAGAGCCTGAACAACGACGGTCTGCGCGTACTGGGGCGGCCCCACAAGGCGCGCGAAGCCGTAAACGCCTTCCGTCTGGCGCGTCAGGCAGGCTTTGGCAACATCAATCTGGACATGATATGGGGGCTGCCATCGCAGCGGCTCAAGCTGTGGCTTGACGAGCTGAAAGCAGTAACAGAGCTCAAGCCCGACCACCTGTCATGCTACGGACTCACGCTGGAAGAAGGCACCCCGCTGGAACAGGCATGTCTGCAGGGGCGGCACACACTGCCCGACGAGCAGGAACAGGCCCGCATGTTCATCTACGGTGCGGAATTTCTGGAATCGCGGGGCTATATGCAGTACGAAATTTCCAACTTCGCCCGCATGGGATTTCAGTGCAGGCACAATCTGGGCTACTGGGAAGGCGCCGAATATCTGGGCATGGGGCCTTCGGCGGTTTCCACGCTGTCCGGCAGACGCTGGGAAAACCCCCACGGGCTGCAGGAGTACGCCCGCCGCACAGCCGAGGGTACGCTGGGGCACGATGCCGCGGCACTCACCCCGCTGGAGCGGGCCGAAGAACTTATCATGCTGCGTCTGCGCACGGCACGCGGCCTGCGCGTGAAAGCATACCGCGACCTTACCGGACGCGATTTTCTGCGCGAGCACAAACAGCTGGTGCACGCCCTGCACCGCAACAGGCTGGTACGCATCAGCAACGGGTATCTGCGCTTGACCAGAAACGGCATGCTGGTATCGAATACCATTCTGGAAAACATCTTTGCCACTCTGCCCGAAGAAACGCCGCACAAGCTGTCCGCAGCACAGGAACCGTAGCGGCCTGCTCTTCAGCAACACGCACGCAGCTGCAGGAACGCCATGAAACCAGCTCTTCTCGGCAACCATGCTCCCCGCGGCGTCATTCTCGCCCTGCAGCTGATTGTTCTCGCTCTGCTCTCAGGCCTGTTCGTCACCGTCTATTCGCAAAAAGACAATCATCTGTCCCTGGCGCGTATCAAGCTGCAGTCACAGGCCACCATACTGGGTGACAGGCTGGCCGCCACGCTGGGCGGCATAGATCTGGTGCTGCTTAATGCCCAGAACACGGCGGCACAGCTGCTGACCGCCCATGCCGCGGCACCGTCGGAGACAATCCGGCGCCTGCACCTGCCCAACTCCGCCCTGCTGCATCCCGGCGTGGCTGATATTTTTCTGTTTGACGCACAGGGTACGCTGGTGGCCCGCCATTCAGGTGACAGGTACAGCAAACCGCCGGACGTGACAGGGCTGCTCAAACGCCATCGCGATCAGTGGCACGACTTTTTCCTTGAACTGCAAGCCGAAGACTCCGCCGCAGCCGCGGAACATAAACCCGGCATTCTCATCAGCCGCCGCATGCTGGACGCCTCCGGCGCCTTTGCCGGCGTGCTCACTGCCAGCGTATACCCCGCAGCGCTGTATGACCCGTATCAGGAAAGCAGTTTTTTTGACATCGACACTGTGCTGCTGCTTAACCACGACATGCAGATAATCGCCTGCTGGCCGGCGCGGGCCGACCTGCACAGCGGCACCGCGCTGGAAGAAACCGCCGTGTTTGCGGGCACGGAAGACGAACTTTCGGGCGGCGGGCTGCGCGAGGCGCAAACCGCCGCCGATCTCATCGCAGCCTATCAGCTGCCCCACCTGCCGCTGCACATTGCTGCACTGCGCGATAAAAAACGGGTGCTCGGGCCGTGGCACAAAAGCCTCATGCGTACCATGCTTGCAGCGCTGGCGCTTCTTACCCTTACCGCCGCACTGGCATATACAGGCATGCGGCAGCACCACAAACGGCGTAATGCCGAAGACGCCCTGCAGCAGAGCGAGCAGCTGTACCGTTCGCTGGCCGAAAACTACCCCAACGGAGTCCTGCTGCTTTTTGACGGGCAGGGCATCATACGCAAAGCTGACGGCCGTCAGATGGAAAGCATGGGGCTGAACAAACAGCATGCCGAAGGCCGCCGCCCGCACGAAATCCTGCCGCCCGCCGCGGGACGAAATCTGGCGGCGCACCATGCCGTGGCGCTGCGGGGACGTCCCGTGCATTTCACCCTTGTGATACGGGGCCGCATTTATATGGGACACAGTCTGCCTTTTTCATGCGAAACCCATGTCAGCGGCGGCATGACCGTACTGGAAGACATAACCGAACTGCAGCAGACGCAGGCCCGGCTGCGCGAAAGCCAGACCATGCTCAGTGAAGCACAGCGGCTGGCCAGAATAGGGCACTTTGACATGCAGTTTATGACACAGCGCACCTACTGCTCGCCCGAGCTGCTGCAGATGGCCGGACTGCCGCGCGATTTTGACGTATCAAAGGCCAGCGGCCTGCTTGAACACCTTGCACCGGCAGTGCCGCCCATATTCAGGGCCATGCTGCAATCGCCCCTGCACGAATCCATCAGCTACAAAGAAGCAGGCATACCCTACCGCGCCATCAACGGATCGGCAGGGTTCGGCATGCTGCGGGTAAAACTGATCAGAGATGCTTCCGGCTCGCCCCTGCGTCTTTCCGGCACGTTTCAGGACATAACCGAGGAACACAACACCCGCATGGCGCTGCTGCAGAGCGAAGCACGCTACCGGGCGCTTTCCGCCAATCTGCCCAATGCCGCCGTCTGTCTTTTTGACAGCGAGCTGCGGCTGCTGATTGCAGACGGGCAGCGGGCGGACATGCTGGGCATGTCGGGCGACACCCCCGCGGGTACACGGCTTTCGGCAGTGATGCCTCAGGCTCTCACCGTTGTTCTGGAACCGCTGTGCCGCCAGGCCGTGGCAGGACGCCGGTCGCAGATGGAAATGGTGCACGCCGAACGCGTGCACGAGGCGACCGCCATTCCCGTTCCTGCCCATCTGGGCGGATATGACGGACTGCTGGTCATTCTTGATATCACCAAACGCAAGGCCACGGAGGCCGCACTTAAAGACGCACTGGAAACCGCGGAGCACGCCGTACGGCTCAAATCACAGTTTGTGGCCAACATCAGCCATGAACTGCGTACTCCCCTGAGCGGCATACTGGGCATAACCGATGTCATGCTGGGCAGACCGCAGCCTGAAGAGACCCGCAGTCATCTGGGCATGATCCGGTCCGTGGCCGAGGCTCTGCGCCTTGTGGTCAATGACATTCTGGATTTTTCACGGCTCGAGGCAGGCAAGATGCCCCTGCATGTACGCACCTTTTCCCTGCCCGACACCGTGGAGCAGGTTCTGGCCCCGCTGCGTCTTGCAGCAGCGCAGAAAGGGCTGGCTCTCACCCTGCGGCTGGACAGCGCACTGCCTGAGGCAGTGCGGGGTGATGCGGGCAGGCTGTCGCAGATACTTACTAATCTTGCAGCCAATGCTGTCAAATTCACCACAAAGGGCTTTGTACGGGTTGACGTGTATCCGGACAAAAACGACGTCATCTGCTTTGACGTGTGCGATACCGGACCGGGTATACCGCCCAGCAAGCGCCATCTGCTTTTTGAAAGCTTTGTACAGCTTGATGGCTCGCTTTCGCGCCAGCATCAGGGCAGCGGGCTGGGGCTGGCCATTTCACGCGGACTGGCCCTGCTGATGGGCGGCACGCTGCAACTGGCCGAAGCCGGACAGACAGGCAGTCTTTTCCGTCTTGCCCTGCCCCTGCCGGCGGCGCAAGAAGCTGCCGCCTCCGGCATCACACCGGCCCTGCCTGCGGCAGAGGCCCCCGTCACAACAAAAAAACCTGCTGCCGCGGCGGCAACAGGCGCGCATATTCTGCTGGTGGAAGACAACACACTTAATCAGGAATTCATATCGCTGTTTCTGCAGGAGGGCGGTTACACCGTGACCGCGGCAGACAACGGCACCGGTGCGCTGGAAAATCTGGAAAAGCGGTCTTTTGATGCGGTTCTGATGGATGTGCAGATGCCCGGCATGAACGGACTGGAAACCACAAAGCGCATCAGAAACAGCGGCAGGGCGTGGGCGCGGATTCCCGTCATTGCCCTTACCGCCAACAACATGGCCGGAGACAGAGAATATTATCTGGCAAGCGGCATGAACGGCTATGTGGAAAAACCGGTGAACAAAGCGCAGCTTTTCGGCGAAATTGAAAGATGTCTGACAGAGGCACACGCAGACACCGCCCCGTAACCCCCTGACAGCCATGAAAAAGCCCGCCGGAAGGCGGGCTGACAGGTATTTCAAGCCGCTGCGGTCACGACCGGTGCCGCAGCACAAATTCTTCAAACTCCGCAGCCGGCACGGGCCTGCTGTAATAAAAGCCCTGCACTTCAACGCATCCCTTGTCGCGCAGAAAAGCCAGCTGTTCGTCCGTTTCCACTCCTTCGGCCACCACATTCAGCGACAGGTTGTGCCCCATGGTGATAATGGTCGATACAATGTTGGCATCGCCGTCGTCCTTCATGATATCGCGCACGAAGGAACGATCTATCTTCAGCGTGCTGATGGGGAAACGCTTGAGATAATACAATGAGGAATGCCCCGTACCAAAATCGTCGATGGCTATCTTCAGTCCCATGCCGTTCAGCTGTTCAAGCAGCAGCACTGTCTGCCCGATATCACGCATCATGGTGGTTTCCGTGATTTCAAGCTCCAGCGAATCCGGAGAAATGCCGGAATCACGCAGTGCGGCGGCCACACGTTCCGTCAGATTGGCCTGAAACTGACGGGCAGAAATATTGACGGACATACGCAGGTCACCCCACCCTCTGTCCGCCCATATACGCATCTGGGCACATGCCAGCCGCAGCACCCTTTCGCCCAGCGCCACAATAAGCCCCGTTTCTTCGGCAACGGGAATAAACTCCGCCGGGCTGACCACGGCACCGTGTTCGGGCACCCAGCGCACCAGCGCCTCCATGCCTACCAGTCTGCCGTTAAAAATATTGATTCTGGGCTGGTAGTAGACCTGAAACTCATCCCGTTCCAGCCCTTTGCGGATGCTCTTTTCAATACTCAGCCTTCTGGTGACCTGTTCGGTCATCTCGGCATCAAAATGCAGGCAGCGGCTGCGGCCCTGCTCTTTGGCCTTGTACATGGCCACATCGGCGTTTTTAACCAGTGAATCGGCATCGGCACCGTCTTCCGGCCAGCAGGTAAGCCCGATGCTGATGGTTATGTACAGTTCGTGTTCATCAATGACAAACGGAACGGTGAAGGCATCCAGCACCTTGGCTGCAAGCCGGTTTGCCACGTCCTTGCAGCCGTCGAGCAGCAGCGCGAATTCGTCGCCGCCGGTTCTGGCCAGCAGCGGTTGCGGGCCCACAACATCGCGCAGCCGGCGCGATGCCTCAAGCAGCAGCTTGTCGCCCACACCGTGCCCCAGACTGTCGTTGACGTTTTTAAAATTATCCAGATCAAGCATCAGCACTGCCAGACCACCGTCACCGCCCAGCCGTATGCGGTCGGCTATGGCATCTTTCAGACGCACACGGTTTGCCAGCCCTGTCAGCTCGTCATGGTAGGCCTGATGGTAAATCTGGGCCTCTTTTTTCTTCAGTTCGGTGATATCGTGGAACGTGCCCACCACACCGGCGTTTTCGCCCGCCCTGTTCTGAAAAAACGACTTGTACAGCACCAGCTGCAAAGGACCGCCGTCGTCGCCCAGCATGGTGATGGTGCACGAATGCGCGCGTTCCTGAGCACCGGACAGCACACCTCCTTCCAGCACACGGCAGGCCACTTCTTCGGGCAGCAGGTCTTCTGCCCTGCGCCCCACAATGTCCTCTTTGGGTTTGCCCAGTATGCGGCAGAACGCCGCATTGCAGCCCAGATATTCACCTTCCAGCGACTTGAAAAACACAGGGTTGGGCATGCTTTCGATAAGCGCTTCCAGAAACTGGTTTTTTTCCTGCAGCAGACTCTGAAACTCCAGCAGACGCTCGTTGGATTCGCGCAGCTCTCCGGTACGTTCCGCCACTTCCTGTTCCAGCCGCTCGCGGTACCTGTCGCGCTCATCCAGCAGGCGGGCGCGCTCCAGCGCTTTGTTCACGGCGTGTTCCAGCACCACCATGTCACTGATGGGCTTGGTTACATAATCCCACGCGCCATGCCGCAAAGCCTCCACAGCTTCTTCAAGCACACCCACGCCGGAAACCACAATAACGGGAATGCGTTTGGAAATCTTGCGCAGCTCGGCCAGAAACTGCATGCCGTCCATCACCGGCATGCGCAGGTCAACAAGCACGATGTCCGGAGCGGACCTTTCGAACTCCTCCAGCCCCTGACGGCCGTTTTCGGCTTCGACCACATCAAAACCGCTGTCTTCCAGATAGGCGACGATATTTTCACGGACATTTCTATCATCGTCTATCGACAGAACTCTGGGCGGATCGTGCTGCATATGCCTACCTTGCTGAACAAAAAAGCGATATTGCCGGCCTGCTGACCGGCCGGCGAAAGTTCCGGATCATTGCATCCGTACAGTTACACACCCCACCGCCGCGGCGTAACCGCCTTATGGAGCAACCACTTTCAAGTAGCCATTGTGACCCGCATTTCGCAATGCTGCAAGTCTGTTATAGGCTTGCCCCTTATCTGCAAACGGCCCCGCAACCACCAGCCACAGGCTTCCGGCACTGTTTTTGGCACTCCACAACACCGGTCCGAATCCTTCTTTTTCAAGCTGTTGCGCGAAATTACGCGCATTTTCGCGTCTGCTGAATGCACCGGCCTGCACATACACGCCGGATGGCAGTTTTTTCACATAATTTCCGTCTCGTACGCCGCTCTCTTCCGGCAGTGCCGTCTTGTGCGCCGCTTTGTCATGATCTGCGCCGGTTATGGCAGCCGCCACAGCCAGCGCCTGACGGGTACTGTTAGCTGCCGGTTGTGGCTGCTGTTCCTTCACCGGCTCTTTTGCATGGCTGCCGCCCTGCGGCGCATGGTCCGGAGAAGCCACGCCGTCCCGCTCTGCGATGGGGGCGGCAACAGAACTGTCCGCCCGGCCCTGTGAAACCGCAGCGGTCATACCGGCCTTTGTTTCACCTGCGGCAGCAGCTGTCTCAGCAGAATCATGCTGTCCGGCAGCGGGCTGCGCCATACCGGTCTGACCACCAGCCGGTGCGGTTCCGGCCTGCGATACCGCCTTCTGCTCATCACCCGTGGCGTTGCGCTGCGCAGTTCTGCGAATGGCGGCAGGAACAACAGCCTGCGGTGCCTCACCGTCAATGACATTACGGTCCAGCGGTTCTATGCGCACCCTGGCTGTTCCTTTCTGCAGCATATCCAGCCGCACGGCGGCCTGACGTGACAGGTCAATGACATACTGCTTTTTAAACGGTCCACGGTCATTGATACGCACGATGACGGTTTTTCCGTTTTCCAGATTGACCACCCGCACGATGCTGCCCAGCGGCAGAGTCATATGCGCCGCAGTAAGCGCATTCATGTCAAACGGTTCGCCGCTGGCTGTGGGACGGCCCTGAAAAAATTCGCCGTACCACGAAGCCATTCCTTCCAGCAGCCGGGGAGGGGTTTTTACAGTTTCAGCATGCCCCGCAGCGGCCAGCATCCACAACAACGCCGCAGCAGCCAGCACGGCCGCGGAACGGCATCCCCTTATGCGCAATGAAAAAGTCATCGACTCCACCTGATCTTATCCTGTATACGCCTGCAAGGCGTCCAATGTTATGTCTCACCTTCACTCCTGCGTCACGCAGCCGTGCAGGCCGCCTGCCGCAACCGGAGTATGGCACACGTTTTCTGCAATTCCATGCCGGAATAAGTATGATCTACCTGAAACTTGTTCTTTCCGCACTCATCTGGGGCGGAACATTTGTGGCGGGACGTCTGGCAGCGGCCGAACTCGGCCCCTTTTCCTGTGCATTTCTGCGTTTTGCCATGGCCTCGGTATGCCTGACCTTCCTCGCCCGCCTGCAGGAAGGCGGACTGCCCGCCCTGACGCGCAAAACCCTTCCGGGCGTGCTGCTGCTGGGGCTGTCCGGCGTATTCGCCTACAATGCCTTTTTCTTTCTGGGGCTTCAGACCGTAGCTGCCGGTCGCGCTGCGGTAATCATCGCCCTAAACCCCGTATTCATAGCTCTTTTCGCCGCGCTTCTGCTGCGCGAGCCGCTGTCCGGCCTGCGCCTGACAGGAATAGCACTCTCTGTCTGCGGCGCCATCACCGTCATCTCACGGGCGGACCCGCTGGCCCTGTTCACACACGCGCTTTCCGCAGGAGACATGGCCATCTTCGGATGTGTGGCAAGCTGGGTGACTTACTCATTGGCCGGACGCAAAGTCATGGCCGATCTGTCGCCGCTGGCATCGGTAACATGGTCATGCATCACCGGCGCGCTCATGCTGTTTCCTTTCGCCCTGTCCGAAGGGCTTCCGGCCCGCATGGGTTCCATCTCACTCACCACGTGGACATCCATAACCTATCTTGCCCTGCTGGGCACCGTGGCGGCATTCACATGGTTTTATCAGGGGGTCAAAGCCATAGGAGCATCACGCGCAGGCGTTTTCATCAACATTGTGCCGGTAAGCGCAATTCTGCTGGCTGCCCTGCTGCTGGACGAACCCGTGGCCCTTTCGCTGCTGGGCGGCGCAGTGCTGGTAGGCTGCGGCGTGTGGCTGACCAACAGACACTGAGCGCCGACCACCCCGCAGACAGGCTTCAATCAGCTTCTGCGTCACGATAACGGGCCGCAGCCCGCACAAAATTCACTGCCCAGTGCGGTTCGCCCGGAGCAAAAAGGTGGGTATACCCTGCAAAGGTATTGCGTACTATCATGCCGTCTGCATCTTCACCCATACCTTCGCCCCGCTCCATTCTGAACGCATGGCGCACAGATTCGCCCTCATACGCCACCGCACGCGAATAATGAAATTCGTGGCCGCGCACACGGGTACCTGTGGCGTGAAAAGGGTTGTCCTCCACCACACGGGCTTCCACATAGCCCAGCCCCTGCGGCCGTTCATGCACGGTTGTGCATACCGGAAAAACATCCGCCATGGGGTATTCAACTCCGCCATACCGCAGGGTGCGTCCCAGATACATAAAACCGCCGCACTCGGCATACACGGGCATACCCGCTTCTGAAAGCGACTTTACACGCGCCCGCGCCGCAATATTGGCGGAAAGACGCTCCGCCAGAGTCTCGGGAAAACCACCCCCCAGATACAGGCCATGGAGTTCCGGCCACGGCGCATCATCCAGCAGGGTCAGTTCCACCAGCTCGGCACCGGCACGGCGCAGGGCTTCCAGATTTTCTTCATAATAAAACCACAGCGCCGCATCGCGCACATAGCCGATGCGCACCGGCCCCGCAGCGGCATCCGCGGGCAGCATATCCCACAGGTCGGGGATGAGAGCTGAATCAGCAGCAGGGGCCTGACGCGCTATCTGCCAGATGCGCTCCACATCGGCGTTGTCACATAAAAAATCTGCCACGGCATCTAAAGGCGACCGGCTGTCGTGCATTTCGGTATCTGACCACAGCCCCATGTGCCGCTCCGGTATGGGGTTGCTGCGCATACGCGGCAGCGCCCCGAGCACGGGCACATCGGTATACTGTTCGATGGCGGCGCGCAGTACGCCGCGATGCCGTTCGTTGGCTGTCTGGTTCAACACCACTCCGGCCAGATTGAGATCAGGCTCAAAAGCCGCCATGCCGCCCACCAGTGCGGCGGCAGTGCGGGTCATTTTGGTGCAGTTCATCACCAGCACCACCGGGGTGTCCAGCTGCCGCGCCACTTCGGCCGTGGAACAGCTGCCTGTGACATCCTTGCCGTCATACAGCCCCCTGTTGCCTTCAATCACGGCTCCGTCGTAGCCTTTGCCCGCCGTGACAAACAGTGAACGCATGACCTGCGCGGAAACCAGATACGGATCCAGATTCGTGGCCGGGTTACCCGTTGCCAGCGCAAGCCAGCGGGCATCAATGTAGTCCGGCCCTTTTTTGAACGGCTTCACGTTGCGGCCGGCGCGTGTCCATGCACGGCAAAGCCCCAGACTGACTATGGTTTTTCCCGAACCGCCGTTCAGACCCGCTATGATGACTCTGGGAATGCTCACCTGACCCTCCTGCCGTATGGCTGACATAAAAAAAGCGTATGAACTTTGCAGTTCATACGCTGTCCCGTCAAGAAGGCGAACCTTCCTGGCAGAAAAACTTATTCGCCTTCAGCGCTGGCCTGCTTGCCGGCGCCTTTCATGCCGTACATGGTGGTGGAACCGGAAGACCAGAATTCCAGCACTTCTTCGTTCACCAGCTTGGTCAGAATCTTCTTCACTTCGCGGGGCTTCATGTCGGGGAACAGGGGCAGGAAGTCGTTGAAGTAAAACTTGGATTTGGATTTGGATTTGGACTCGATGAAGTCCACAATAATCTGCTTGTCATCCATGATTGTATCCTCTCTGGGATGAACCGGGCGGAGAAAATCTCCGCCCGGCATAATTGGCTCAGTGGCCTAGAACTTGAACTGGGTGCTCTGACGCCAGGTGTAGTAGGCCGGATCGCGGAAGTCGTCGATCAGGTGGTGGGTGAACTCAAGACCGGTCAGCTGGAAGAAGCGTTCCCAGCCGATACGTTCAGCCCAGTCGCCCAGACGCTCGTATTTCATAGCGTTTTCCGAGTAGACTTCGATGATGTGCTTGATGGTATTGGTCAGCGTGGGCCAGCGAGGAGCCTCGTTGGGGATGTACGCAACCACAACCTTGGAGAACTTGGGCATGCTGATACGGTTGGAAACCTTACCGCCGACCATGATCACGCAACCGTCGCCTTCACCGTCGGAGATGGGCAGTGCGGGGCACATGGTGTAGCAGTTACCGCAGTACATGCAGCGTTCGTTCTTGATGGCGATGCTGTTCACCTTTTTGCCGTCCAGTTCAACCTTGGTGGGACGAACAGCGGCGGTGGGGCAGGAAGCAACGGCCAGCGGGATTTCGCACAGCTGGTCGGTCCATGCGTGGTCGATCATCGGGGGCTTGCGGTGGATACCCACAACGCCGATGTCGGAGCAGTGAACGGCGCCGCACATGTTGATGCAGCAGGCCAGCGAAATACGCACGGGAGCGGGAAGGCGCATGCTCTGGAAGTCTTCGAAGACTTCGTCCATGATGGCCTTAACCGGACCGGAAGCGTCGGTGGCGGGGGTGTGGCAGTGTACCCAGCCCTGAGTGTGCACGATGTTGGAAATACCAGCACCGGTGCCGCCCACGGGGAACTTCTTGGAACCGCCGTCGAACTTGCGCGAAGCAAGGTCGTCACGCAGAGCTTTCATGGCTTCTTCGGTTTCCACCATGAATTCAACGTTGTTACGGGTGGTGAAACGCAGATGTCCGCCGCAATGCTTGTCTGCGATTTCGCAGATTTCGCGAATGTGGGTGATGGACATCAGACGTGCAGCGCCCACACGGACGGTGTACACTTTTTCGCCGGATTCAGCCACGTGCACCAGAACGCCGGGTTCGATGATTTCGTGGTACAGCCACTTACCCTTGTTACGTGCGATAACAGGCGGGTAGAACTGTGCGTAATGCTGCGGGCCAATGTCGGTAATCCGACCTTCCATCGGTTTTTCGGGATTGTATCCAGAAGAGATGAATGCCATTTTTGGGTACCCCTCTTAAGTTTAGCGCTGGTGTCTCTTACGGTATTCCGTGATGTCACGATCCCAACCACCGGGAACTTCTTCTTCCTTGAAGAAGATGTAGGGGTTGGAACGAGGCTCGACAACGTGCTGCGGCTGGGGAGCCGTATTGGTAACTTCAAGCAGCTTCTGCAGGCTGAGGCGCTTGATGGTTTCACCCACACGTTCGCGGTTCTTGCCTTCTTCCATCCACCAGTCCCAGATGTTCTCAATGACTTCCTTGACTTCGTCCCAGGGGTCCTTGGCTTCGATGAAGGGAACCAGCAGGGAGCCCATCTGGGCGCCGTCGAGAATGGGAGCCTTTGCGCCGACCAGAATGGAGGCGCCGCGCTCGTCACCGATGCGAACAGCCTTGGGCATGGTGTTGATGCAGTGCATGCAACGTACGCAGTCCTTGGCGTTCACGGACAGCTTGGAACCGTCCCAGCTAAGAGCCTTGGAGGGGCAACGGTTAACAACTTCAGCTTCGATGTCGAACTTGCCCCAGTCGCGGCCGGAGTGTGCACCGGCGTTGGGTGCGATCTTGCCGGCAACGTATTCGGCAACTGCGTCCTGATCGATCTTGATGGAGTCTTTCCATGTACCGATCACGGAGAAGTCGGAACGTGCGATGGAAGCAACGCAGCCGTTGGGGCAGGCATCGAACTTGAACTTGAACTTGTAGGGGAATGCGGGACGGTGAAGTTCGTCCTGATATTCCTGAGTAAGATCGTAGCACATCTGCTGGGAATCGTAACATGCGTATTCGCAGCGCGATTCACCCATACAGGCAGCAGGGGTACGCAGGTTGGAGCCGGAACCGCCGAGGTCGGTTTCCAGATCGTGGGTCAGTTCCCAGAAAATCTCTTCCAGCTGGGGAGTGGTGGTACCCAGCAGAACGATGTCACCGGTGGAGCCGTGCATGTTGGTCAGGCCGGAACCGCGCAGGTCCCAGATATCGCAGAGCTTGCGCAGGTATTCGGAGGTGTAGAACTTACCTGCAGGCTGGTTCACGCGGACGGTGTGGAAATGTGCCACGCCGGGGAACATTTCGGGCTGGTCACAGTAACGGCCGATAACGCCGCCGCCGTAACCGAAAACACCCACGATACCGCCGTGCTTCCAGTGCGTTTCACCTTCGTTGTAGGACAACTCAAGGACACCGAGCAGGTCTTCGGGGCAGTCCACGGGAATCTGGTAGTCCAGACCCTTGGGGTTCTTCGCCCGCATTTCGGCTTCCTGCTTGATGTCGGACACGAAGCTGGGCCAAGGCCCGGACTCGAGCTGGTCCAACTTGGGAGTTGCATGTTTAGCCATTGCCTTTCCTCCACATTGGTTAGTTTGTGTTCACAACCATACATGAACTCGCTTCCCCCCCCTGTAACATGGGGAAGAAGCGGCGTTTTCGACTTGCACCGGTGCTTGGTCAGCGCACCGCGTCCACCGAAAACTACGTGATTTTTTGGACAAAGTAATTCATTGCTAGAAGCAAAAAGGACCTTTGTCAAGCCCTGCGACACATACAAAGCCCTTGCCCGCGCACATTTACGGCACTACTGGCACGCCATGCCACAATGCCCCTGCCGCCTGCAGTGTGCACGCAGTCTTGCGGCAGGCACAGGCGGTTTTACTTGACTAACAGCCCTCCGGCGGGTCACACGCACGGGCAAGGCAGCGGCGTGCGGCCATTTCATACGAGAGGTGTATCATGAAAGACGACAAGGGACATTATTACTACCCCGACCCCAGCAACAAGCAGGTACGCGTTTATGTACGCAACGGTTCAGATTCCATAGAGTTCCGCCTGTGGCATCAGGACCGCCCCGAAGTGTGGGAACAACATGAATGGATTTCCATAGACGTCATCCGCAATGCGGCACAGATGTACCGCGACATGGGCCGCGAGAGTAACCCCATGGCGCTGTACGACGAGGCCGTGGCACAGGTGCTGCTGAAAAACGGCTAACAGCGCCTGCCCGATGCCGTGTCCGCGGGTTGTCTTTTTTTCCGCCCCTGCGGTATTGTCCGGTTGCGCCGGCGTTCTTACCGTATGGTAACAGCCACGCAACCGGACATTGCTCCGCACAGGAGGCAGCCATGCATGAAGTCAGTCTGGGACAGACCATCCGCGACTATCTGACAGGAACGGACATAGAAAACACCACCTACGAAGACCTGCGGCAGGCGCTGGCGCGGCTGATGGTGGAAGAGCTGGGGTATCCGGCAGCATTGCTTGAACCCAGAATTTCCGTCCGTTTTCCCGTTGACGGGAAACAATACTGCCGCACTGTGGACCTTGCCGCGCAGGATGATGACGGCAGACCGTTTCTGTATATTCTTTTCGTGCCCGGTCAGGTGAACACCTTCACCCGCGAAAGTCTGGCTGCAGCGCGGCTGGGCAAGCACGGCCCCGTTCCTCTGGTGGCCGTGACCGATACCCGTGACGCCCTGCTGCTGGAAACCGCCGGCGGCACCACGCTGCGCGACGGCATGCGCGCACTGCCGCCGCGCTCCCGCGCGCTGGAACTGGCGCGGCAGCACCCCGCCGTTCCTCTGACGCCGGAACGCACCCTGCGTGAGCAGCGCATCCTGTACACATACAGCGAATTCATGAAGACCTGCTGCGACGAATCCGTGTGCATGCTCTGACAGGCGACGTTGACAAATATGTCAACGCGTGCTTCATTGAAAGGTGCTGCCGGTTCCGCAGTTTTCTCCTGCGGATATTGATTCATCAAATCACTTGGAATACAACGCGGCTTTACGCGTGGTCACGGCCCCTGCACAGCGGCAGGGCAGCACCTTTTTTATGCCGCCGCATGCCGGCCCGCATGCCTGTCTGCCGCCGTCCGGCTGCACACAACACAACCGGCTGCGCCGCAACCGCCAATGAAAAGCCGCATCAGCCGCGGCGTCACGGTCGGAGGTTTCATGTCCACACGGTGGATCAGATCAAACATGCAGGAATTCGCGCGCGACGTCATGCGTGACTTCTGCCTGTCGTGCCGCATTCTCGAAAAACAGTTCACCCAGTTCGACACCACGGGCTCGGTCTCGTTCACCGTGTTCAACGAACTGCAGGGCACCATGATGAACAAAGGGCTGCTGTGGCGCCTGAAGGACACTGCCCATCATCTTTTCGGCAACGACGACGGAGCACGCGACATAGCCCCCATGATCGACTGGACTCTGGGCTATATTTTTCATGAATGCGTGAAGCTGAAAGAAGACGCCTACCAGCATGAACGCTACGGTCTGCGTTACCGCACGCTTTCGCGTTCGCTGCAGGGCAAGGACGTGGAACCGCTGGCGGGCCGTATGGAAGAAGTGCTGCCGCAGACGCAGGAAAGCATGACCCGCGAAGTACAGCGTATCCGTTTTCTGCTGGAACAGACCAAGCTCATGCTTTGCAATTATTACGAATCCCATGCCGGAAACCGCCTGCTGGCGCGGCTGCTGCACGATCGCGACCAGCTGGTGCGTTCCGTTTTCGGCGGGCATTACGACGCGCTGCTGCGCGGCATATACGAAGACAAACCCGAACGCCTGTATATTCAGGCGGGCGAAAGCCTGGTGGAAGGGGGCCGCTACGCCGAAGCCGCCCATGCCGCGGCCATGGCCGTAAATCTGGCCCCCCGATGCGAAAAGGCGCGGCAGCTGCACAGGCAGGCCGTAACGCTGCAAAACAATTCATCCAACAGGAGGGCGATCGACGCATGAGCCTTTTGCACCTGAACCGCCCGGTAACCCGGCTGTCGCTGCAGAACAGAGAAGATCCCGAACTGTACCGCGACATATTTCCCTATTCCAAAATCAGCAGAATCGCCTTTGACGATATCCACATCATGCCGCGCCCTGCCGATCCCATGTTCATCACGGATACCACCTTCCGTGACGGACAGCAGGCCCGGCCGCCCTATACGGTAAAGCAGATTTCCGAAATTTTTGACATGCTGCACCTGCTGGGCGGCATGAGCGGCCTCATCCGCGCGTCGGAATTTTTCATGTACTCCGACAAAGACAGGCGCGCCATAGATGCCTGCCGCGCCAAGGGGTACAAATATCCGCAGATCACAGGATGGATACGGGCCAATGAAAATGATCTGAAGATCGCAAAATCAATGGAATTCACCGAAGTGGGCATGCTCACATCGGTTTCGGATTATCACATACATCTCAAGCTGGGACTTGACCGGCAGCAGGCCATGGAAAACTACCTGCGCGTGATCGAAAAGGCGCTTGAATGGGGCATCACCCCGCGCTGCCATTTCGAAGACATCACCCGCGCAGACATTCACGGCTTCTGCCTGCCCTTTGCCTCGCGCCTGATGGAACTGTCGCGCCAGAGCAAGCTGCCCGTCAAAATACGTCTGTGCGACACCATGGGATACGGTGTGCCCTATCCCGGCGCCACCCTGCCCCGTTCTGTTCCCCGTGTGGTGCGGGCCTTCACCGATGAAGCGGGCGTGCCGGGAGACTGGCTGGAATGGCACGGACACAACGACTTCCACAAGGTGCTGGTCAACGGCGTCACCGCATGGCTGTACGGCTGCGGCGGTGTCAACGGCACACTGATGGGCTTTGGCGAACGCACGGGCAACTCGCCCATAGAGGCGCTGGTCATCGAATACATTTCGCTTACCGGAGAGGATGACGCGGCCAACACGCATATCATTTCCGAAATAGGCGAATACTTCGAACGCGAGCTTGAGTACCGCATTCCGGACAACTATCCGTTTGTGGGCAAAGACTTTAACGCCACAAGCGCCGGTATCCATGTGGACGGGCTGAATAAAAACGAAGAGATCTACAACATCTTCGACACCCGCAAAATACTCAACCGTTCCGTACCCATTATCATCACCGATAAATCGGGACGCGCAGGGGTCGCATACTGGATCAACAACTACCTGCGGGTGCCTGAAGGAAGACAGGTTTCCAAAACGCATCCCGCCGTGGGGCAGATATACAACCGCATCATGCAGGCTTATGAAGGCGGCCGCACCACGTCGTTCTCCAATCAGGAAATGACTAAACTGGTCAAACGCTACCTGCCCGAGCTTTTCGTCTCCGAATTCGATTCGCTGAAAACGGTGGCCCGGCAGCTGGCATCCACCATCATTCTCAAACTGGCCGCCGAATGTGTCATTGTACCGCAGAAAAGCGAGTATCCCTGCCTCAGCGATTTTGTGCGGCAGTTCTCGTTCATCCAGTACCTGTACCTCACCGACGTACGCGGCACGCTGCTGGCTTCCGTCATCACCGATCCGGCTTACAACGAGCGTTATCAGGAACTGCCGCTGGGCTACGACTTCTCCAACAGGCAATGGTTCCAGCGGCCCTCGCAGACCGGCGAACTGCATGTGACCGACCTGTACCAGTCACAGTTCACGGGCAAGCTTATTCTGACCGTTTCGGCACCGGTAACCGATGAAAATGACGACATCATGGGTATCGTGGGGGCGGACATCCAGCTGGAAGAACTGCTTAACCGCAAGGCCATGCTTGAAGATAATGAAAAAGACGCCTGATCGGCCCTGCACAGACTGAACCGGCGCAGACTGAACCGGCGCAGACTGCGCCGGCGCAACGACACGGCAACTGACGGGGGCGCGGAAAACCGCGCCCTCTTTTACTTGCCCGCAACGCGGCAGCGTACTACAAACAATGTGATGTTTTTTGTTTTTCCGGCCGCACCGCATGCCGACTGCGCTGTACCGCGCGGCCCGACCACTACAGGAGGATATGGAATGCACCATCCGGCACTGCAACGCCGTACCGCCAGAATCATACTGCTGCTCATGCTCGCTGCATTACTGTCTCTTGCCGGCGGCTGCGGCAAAAAAGTTCTGGACACCTCACCCCGTCCGGCACCTAAAGGTCCCGTAAAATCGCACACCTATACCATTGACGGCAAATCATACACCACCATGACATCCGCTCACGGCTACACCGAAGAAGGGCTGGCGTCATGGTACGGTAAAGATTTTCACGGCAGGCGCACGGCCAACGGCGAAGTCTATGACATGTACGGCATGACCGCCGCGCACAAACTGCTGCCCTTCGGCACGCGGCTGCGCGTGACCAACCTTGAAAACGGCAAAGCCATCAACGTGGTGGTCAACGACCGCGGCCCCTTTGTGAAAGACCGCATCATCGACCTTACCTACACGGGCGCGCAGCGTCTCGACATGGTGGGTCCGGGCATTGCACGGGTGCGCATCGAATCGCTGGAAGACGTGCCCACATACACCAACGGCGAAATGAGCGGACGCTTCTATGTGCAGGTAGGAGCTTTTGCCAAGCGCGAAAACGCCGAAAGCCTGAGCAGCCGCATGAAGGCCGAAGGCAAACCGGCACGGCTGGTCTATGCCGATGATATCGGCTTCTGGCGGGTGCAGGTCGGTGTGTATTCCAAACTGTCCAATGCCGAAGCCGTGCGTGAATCCATGCGCCGCGAATTCCCCAACAGCTTCATTGTGGCGGACTGACCGCCGCAGCATGCCGCACACGGGGGAAGCCTTCCGCAGGAGGGCTTCCCTTTTTATATGCCGCAGCCACTGTTAATTATTTAAAAACGCGTATCATGATTCCGGTGACAATATAACCGGAGGTTTACCATGACCACGCAGTCAGACACCCCGCCATATGCCGCCCTTTCCATGCAGGAACTGGGAACACTGGATGCCGTGGCCCTTCGGGGGCTTATCCGTTCCGGCCAGATTACGCCGGACGAAGTGCTGCATACCGTATTTCAAGCCATGGAGGCACTGAATCCGGCCATCAACGCCGTGGTGCAGCCCATGAAGACGCAGGCATATGCCGAACTGCGGCATATTGATCCGGAAGCGGCTCTCTACGGAGTACCGTATCTGCTCAAAGACCTGGGCCCGTCATACGCGGGTGTGCCCACCCGCATGGCGTGCATGGCGCTGAAAGACGGCTTTTTTCCCGGCGAAGACAGCCACCTGACACACCGCTTCCGCACGCTGGGCATGGTGCCGGCAGGCAAAAGCGCAACGCCGGAATTCGGCCTGACAGCCACCACGGACAGTGTGCTGCACGGCCAGACACTCAACCCGTGGGATGTGACCCGTTCTCCGGGCGGTTCCAGCGGCGGTTCAGCTTCTGCCGTAGCAGCCGGTATCGTACCGGTTGCACATGGCAACGACGGGGGCGGCTCCATACGCATTCCTGCTGCAGCCTGTGGTCTGGTGGGCTTCAAATGCAGCCGGGGTCTGCTTTCATGGGCGCCGGAACTGGGAGAATGCTGGGGCGCGCTTGCCACCAACGGCGTGCTGACACGCACCGTACGCGACAGTGCGGCAGCCCTTGACGGGCTGTGCGGCACAGGGCTGGGCGACCCGTATCCTTTTCCGCGGCCGCCGCTGCCGTTCAGTACCGAAATACGCAGAGCAACCGGACGGCTGAAGATAGGATACGCCCTGCAGTGGCCCGCCGGAGCGGCCCCCGCGTCCGAAGACTGCCGCAATGCGGTCATGCACACGGCCCGTCTGCTGGAAGGCATGGGACACCATGTGGAAGAAGCAGCTCCCGACCTGCACTGCGACGAAGTGGCCGACATTTTCATGACCATTGTCGCCGCACAGGTGATAGTCACGCTGGGCCCGCTCATTTCGCCCGCAGGCATGCCGGATGAACGCCATGCCGAAAAACTGACCCGCCTTCTGTGGGAAAAAGGGCAGCGCGAAACCGGCGCACACTATGCGGGTGCACTCAACCGCATGCACCTGCTGGGAAGGGCCATGGCCCGCTTTTTCGAGCGCTACGACGTGCTGCTGACGCCTGTCATGACCACGCCCCCCGCAAAGCTGGGCGCATATTCCCTGCAGCAGATGGAGCTGGACGACTATGCCGCCATGCTGGGAACATTCATTCCCTATACGCCGCCCTTCAACATGGCCGGTTCACCCGCCGTATCGCTGCCGCTGTATGCCACTGAACACGATCTGCCCGTGGGTGTTCAGCTGGGCGCAGGCACAGGCCGCGACGGGCTGCTGTTCCGTCTGGCTGCCCGGCTGGAGGAGGCCGCTCCGTGGCACACACGCGTTCCCGCCGTGCATGTTTCACGGCTGGAAACCACAGGCAGACACTAACCCCGCAGCACACGGCAAAACAAGAAAAGCCGCCCCTGCTCTGCAGCGGGCGGCTTCTCATCCGGACGGAGTGCGCAATGCTATTCGCCGTTCAGCTCTGCACGGAATTTGCGCGACAGGCGGAACACCACAACCTTGCGCGGAGGCAGGGTAATGGTTTCATCCGTCTGCGGGTTACGGCCCTTGCGGGCTTTTTTGTCGTATGCTTCGAATTTACCGAACCCGCTGATCAGCAGGGCATGATCTTTTTTAATGGCCTGCTTCATGATTCCCAGAAGGGATTCAACCACGTTCTTCACTTCAGCGCGGTTTCTTTCGGTCTTTTCGTAAATGGCATCAACGATGTCAGCCTTGGTCAAGGTCTTACCACTCATGGTATCCCTCCTGTACCCGGTCGGCCGGGTGTTTCCTTTCAGTGTTCGCGTCCCTGGTACACACAAAAAAGCACAGTGCCCCGGTGCGTCATATATGACAAACCCTCAGGCTGTTCTCCGCAGATTCACAGTGCCGTGTCTCAACGGCAACCGCCGTATTCCCGGCGTGGATTCAGACAGCTTGTTCCGGCGAAACGAAACGACTTGCAGCGTTCCGGCAAACAGTATCGCGCCATTATCATAGTATATTTTCGCCATACGCTGTCTGCAGCACTTCAGAACGTATCTGCCGGAGTCAACACGAGGTCTCCTAAATGGTTATATAAACATCCGATTCGCTTTTTTCAAGAAGATTTTGTATCTCTTTGCAAGGTTAGGCATATTTATACTGACCAGCAGGTAAAAAAACTTCCTAACCCCATAGCAATACACTAATAATCGAAGCAGCTCATGAGTGACATTATTTTTTACCATCCCGAACCTGCACCACGTACACGGCATATCCGGCCAGTTTTCATTCCGTTTGCAGGCTGTCCGGGACGCTGCGTGTTCTGTGCGCAGACAGCCCAGACAGGCGTAGGCCCCGCCGCCCTGAGCGAACGGTACAGCCAGCTGCAGAAAGAACTGCAACTGGCCTATGAAGCAGGGGAATCTCCTTTTGAACTGGCGTATTACGGCGGCACATTCACTGCGCTGGATGACATGTGGCAGGAAAAATTCATCGCGCTGGGCCGGCAGTACCGTCATAAAGGTCTGGTCACCTCCATACGCTGTTCCACCCGTCCCGACTGTGTGGACGTTGCCGGTCTGCAGCGGCTGCACCGGATGGGGCTGGATACGGTGGAGCTGGGCATACAGAGCTTCAGCAACGACGCGCTGACCCGCAGCGGCCGCGGATACACGGCGCATACCGCCGTAACCGGCTGCCGCATTGTGCGCGAAGCCGGTCTGGGACTGGGCATACAGCTGATGCCCGGCCTTCCGGGACACAGCGAGGGAGCCTTTCTGCGTGATGTCCGGACAGCCTGTTCACTCGGCCCTGACATGGTACGCCTGTATCCCTGCCTTGTTTTCGAGGGGACGCTGCTGGCCTCGTGGTGGCGCGACGGCAGATACAGACCATGGGGAGTCGCCCGCGCATCAGTGATGCTGGGCATGGCCCTGAACACATTTTGGAAGCACGGTATACGGGTCATCCGCGCCGGTGTGGCGCATGTGCCTTCGCTGGCCGGAAAGGTGCTGGCAGGCGCATATCATCCTGCGCTGGGCAGCATGGCCAGAGGCGAAGCACTGGCCGGTCTTGTGTCCTTCCACACGCTCATGCTGGGCGGCAAGGCCACCGAACTGTATGCCCCCAGACGTTTTCAGGGTGAATTCTGGGGACACCGCAACACGCTGGTGCCAAGATGGGCACGCCACGGACTGGGGCGCTCCAATGTGCACTGGTGGGACAAATCTTTCTTCCTGCTCTCATAATCTGCGGTAGCGCGGTCCGGCGGCTCCGCCTGCGGGCGGAACAGCAAAGCCCCTGCACTACCACAGCACAGGCAAAAGCCCTCTGGCAGCCAGCCAGCTGTTGGCCGTGACAAAATGCCCGCAGCCCAGAAACCCTTTGTGCGCGGAAAACGGCGAAGGATGAACACTTTCCAGCAGCAGATGGCGCCCCGTATCCACCAGAGCCGCCTTCTGTCTGGCATGATTGCCCCACAGCATGAATACCACGGCCGGACAGCGCTCTGAAACCGTGCGGATAATATCGTCCGTCACCGCGTGCCAGCCCAGCGCGGCATGAGACCCCGCCCGGCCCGCCTCCACCGTGAGGGCGGTGTTAAGCAAAAGCACGCCCTGTTCCGCCCACGGAGTGAGATCCGTCTGCACACCGTTATGCTGCATACCCGCCGCAGCCGGAGCTTCAGGCTTCTGCGCGGCGGCCTCTTTGAGCACATTACGCAGTGAAGGCGGCGGCTTGACCCCCTGCGGAACGGAAAACGCCAGTCCGTGGGCCTGACCTGCGCCGTGGTACGGGTCCTGCCCCACTATGACAACCCGCACCGTATGCAGCGGCGTGCAGTGCAGCGCGGCAAAGACCTGTCCTTCCGGCGGATAGACGGTTTTGCTGCGACGCAGACGCGCGACTGAACGCAGCAGGGGCAGATGCGCCCCCTCGCGCAGCAACGGCACAGCCTGTGCCCAGTCAGCCGGCGGGGCATCGGCAAAAACATCAGAGCGGCTCATGCGCACCCCCGCGACAGCAATCCGACGGCATGCCTGTTCACTGCCGCTCCGCCCAGCGTTGCAGCCGGTCAAAACATTCCGTCAGCTCCGCCTCGTCCGCCCCGAAGGACAACCGCAGATGATTTTCTCCCGCCGGTCCGAAAGAAGCACCCGGAACGGTGATGACCCTCGCCTCTTCAAGAATGCGCCGGGCCACTTCCGGCGAAGACTCCGGAGTACAGGAGTAACGGGCCATCACATAAAAAGCGCCCCGCGGCGGCACGCAGGTAAAAGCGGGAGCAAGAGCCGCCATGCGGTCCATGGTCAGACTGCGGCGTTTTTCCAGCGCGGCGCACATCTGTTCCACGCAGTCCTGCGGACCGGTCAGGGCTGCCAGCGCCGCATGCTGCGAAACAGTGGGAGCACAGATGGCCGTGGCATCGTGCACCTTGAGCATTTCACCCATCCATCCGGCTGAAGCAGCCGCGTACCCCACACGCCATCCCGTGAGGGCATACTTTTTGGAAAACGAATTGATGACAATGACATTTTCACGCATTTCAGGAAGACTTGCCGGACTGAGCGGCGCCGCATGTCCTCCGAACACCATATAGTCGTAAGTTTCGTCGGAAATAAGCACCAGATTGTGTTCGAGCGCCAGACGGCACAACGCACGCACATCCTCGTCCGCGTAGACCGTTCCCGTGGGGTTGCCCGGATTGCAGACAATCACCGCGCGGGTGCGCTCCGTCACTGCAGCTCGTACGGCCTCCACATCCAGCCCCCAGTCCGCGGAGCGCAGCGGCACATGCACGGGCACGCCTTCGGCCATGAGCACCTGTTCGGCATGCGAGGCATAGCCCGGAGAAGGAATGATGACCTCATCACCCCTGTCCACAACAGTCAGCAGCGCCATAAGCAGAGCTTCCATGGCACCCACGGTGACGGCCACCTCACTGTCAGGGTCCGCGGCAAAGCCCTTTGCGGCAGTCAGATGCTCCGCAATGGCCTGACGCAATGCGGGCATACCCGGCTGCAAGGAATATTTGCCCGCCGACGGATCATCGCGCAGCACCCTGCAGACGGCATCCACGATATGCGGGGGCGTGGAAAACGAGGGCACCCCCTGTCCCAGAGAAACACACCCGCCGATACGGGCGGCAAGCATGGGCATAAGTTTGGTGGCGGAAATCCTGATCTGCTGCACACGGCGTGCAACTCTGCGGGTCTGTGTCATGTCTGGCAGGCTCCTTATTGATATGGTCCGGCAGCAATCCGGCGCGGTGCGGCATTGCCCGTTCCGGCGGCACTATAGCCGCAGGTGTCCCGCCCCGCAATGTCCCTTGTATGCCTTTTGTGCCCCTTGCTCCTGCGCGGCAATCCGTGCCAGAATACATAACGCTCCGGTACAGCCATGAAGTATACCTGCACCATCACCAGACACAGCAGCCGCGGTACGCTGCGCGGCAAAACGGTACTGCGCGCCGCCCCCGGCGAGGTATCATGGCACATCGCACTCAAAATTCTGGGGTATATCCTGTTTATGCCGCACACCCCGCGCATAGAGGAAAACGTGGGCTGGCACTTTAAACCGGATCTTGCGGCCTACGCGCCCGACGGCGGTGTGTCGTTGTGGGTGGACTGCGGCAATATAGCCGTGCGTAAAATCAGCCGCGTGGCAGCGTGGCTGCCCGCCGCCGCAGAATTCCACATCCTGCGCCGCACAGTGCGGGATGCGTCTCTGCTGTGCGCTTCCGCGCGCGCCGTGCGCCGCCCGGAAAGGGTCCACATCACGGCTTTTGACAACGGTTTTGTCCATACGCTTGCCGACATGCTGTATGCCACAAACCGCATGGAGGCTGTTCTGGATAACCACCGGCTGGCACTGACGGTGACCTGCCGCAGCGGTACCGCCACACTGCACTCGGCACTGCACAGGCTTACTCCTGCCTCCGGCAACCCCGCGCGGCCCCGCTCCTGATGCCGCAAAGTACACGCAAAAACGGCCCGCAAAACGGGCCGTTGCTGTCCTTCGGCTCTGCTGGCCGCCGGCTCTGTCGGCATCGCGGCGGCACTGCCCGCTAGGCAGTCTGCCCCGTAAAGCGGACCAGTTCGAAAAGTTTTTTCTTCTGCGTGGATACAATATGGAAATACTGATCCTGCGGGATATAGATATACGGCACGTCTTCTGTTCTGCGGAACAGAAAGTGTGAAAGTATCATACGGTTTATGGCCTGATGCCCCACTATCATGATGGCAGGCGCATTGCCCGACAGAAACAGAGCCTTTTTCAGCCCCCTGTCCACGCGGGCTTTAAGCGTGGAGTACCCTTCACCGCGGGGATACACATAGTTATACTTGTCGCGGGCGCGCGCATCAAAGATTTCCGGCATGCGGCTGCGTATCTCATCATAGCGCATGCCTTCACATACTCCGGCGTTTATCTCGTCAAACTCGGTCAGGGCCATGCGTGTTGCGGCAAACCCCTGACGTTCCTGCCCTGCCAGCACCGGAGCCGCAGTCTGCGCCGAGCGCTGCCGCGTGCTGGTAAAAATATAGGGGATGACCATATTGCTGAAGTGACGCCCCAGTGCATTGGCCTGTGCCAGCCCTTTTTCCGTCAGGGGCGCGTCACCGCCGATACGCCCTTCGACGTTGTAAACGGTCTCGCCGTGGCGGACCAGATACAGGTTGCGCACCCAGTCGGAAACCAGAATATCGCGGATGCGGATGTAATGTGGCACCCTGTACCCCAGCCGTTCCTCCACGATACGGTTGTTCAGCGTATCCACCCGCAGAAAACAGCTTTCCTCGCCCAGCGGCACATAAATCCGCCTGTAGTATTCGATACGCCGGTTGAAGCTTTCGGCTGCCGCTTCCGACGTCAGACCGGCAAATTCCGGCAGGCGCGTCTTGCGCTGGACCGAGGCTTCCAGCAGGTCGGGGTCGTCGTTGAAGCATTCCACAAACAACGTCGGCAGCCCGCGCGCGGATTCTTCTATCATGGCCCTGCGGGCGCGGCTGGCGTTGGTGGCATCCAGCACTGCCACATCGCCCCCGGCATGCAAAAATGCCAGTGCACGGCGTATATTTATCCGCGCCAGCTCTTCACGCCGCATACGCCCTTCTTCATTGCCGGGCTCATAAAATGAAGGCGCCGATGAATCCTGCCCCAGCCTTTCCCGTCGCAGTTCACCGTTATTGAAAATCTCCACCCGCAGGCCTTCACTTTCCAGCCCTTCACGCAGCTTGGATGCCACAGTGGATTTGCCTCTGGCGGGCAGCCCCACCATTACAATGAACAGCCCGCTCATGCGTGCTCCTTTGCCGTTAGCTCTGCCTTCCGAAAAAACGGGTCATGGCCGCAAAGCGTTCGTAATGATACGCTTCCAGCTGATCCGCAGTCATGCGCCATGCCCAGTTGCCCTCAGCCACCGAAGGCGTGTTCATGCGCGATTCCGCGCCAAGTCCCAGCACATCCTGCAGCGGAAAGACAACCGTATCGGCCACACCGGCCATGGCAAGCCGCATGAATGCATGATGGGCATCTTCCTCCCGCACCGAATGTCCGGCAAATTCCCCCAGTCTGAAACGCTCTTCGTCGCCCGCTTCCTGCGTGAACCAGGCCCGCACAGGAGCGTTGTCATGGGTGCCGGTATACACCACACACCTGCGTTCGTGGTTAAAAGGTGCATCAGGATTACGGGTCAGATCACCGGAAAAGCCGAACTGCAGAATCTTCATGCCCGGAAGATTCCATGTGTTTTTAAGCTCGCGCACATCAGCGGTAATGACTCCCAGATCTTCGGCAATGATTGGCAGACTGGTGAAGGCCCGCCCGAACGCGGAAAAAAGCTCCATGCCCGGTGCATCGACCCAGCGGCCGTTGACAGCCGTCTTTTCCGCCGCGGGAATCTGCCAGTAACCGGCAAACCCCCTGAAATGATCAAGACGCACCACGTCCGCCAGCCGGAAATTATGCCGCATACGGTCTATCCACCAGCGGAAACCGTCCTGCCGCATGGCCTGCCAGTTGTAAACAGGGTTACCCCAACGCTGCCCCGTCTCGCTGAAATAATCAGGCGGAACACCTGCCACGTAAACCGGATCCATTGACGCATCAAGCTGAAAATATTCGGGGTTGGCCCATACATCGGCGCTGTCATATGTCACATATATGGGCACGTCACCCACCAGCACCACGCCCAGTTCGCGGCAGTAGGCGTGCAAAGCGTCCCACTGGCGGAAAAACAGGTACTGGACAAAGCGCTCATATTCCATCTCTCTGGCGTTGTCCTCGTCCCATGCCGCCAGAGCCTCGTCGTCGCGGTTGCGCAGCGCAGCCGGCCAGTGTCGCCACTCCGCCCCGCCATGTGCCCGCTTGATGGTCACAAAACGGGCGTAATCGTCCAGCCATGCGTTGTTTTGTCTGCAGAATTCCGCATAAAACCCGTCACTGGGCAGCGTATGGCTGTTGCGCTCAAACGCGGCGCGCAGCACCCGTTCCCGATGCCGCTCCACCCTGTCATATTCCACCCGCGCGGGGTCGTCGTACAACGGTGCGTGATCGGCAACCTGAATGTCGGGCCATGCCACCACGCCCTGTTGCACCAGCAGTTCGGGACTGATGAACAACGGGTTACCCGCAAATGCGGAAGGACTGGAATACGGAGAGTTGCCGATGGCGGGCGAGGTGGGCCCCAGCGGCAGAAACTGCCAGTACAGCTGGCCTGTATTACGCAGCAGCCGCGCAAACCGGTACGCGGCCGGTCCCAGATCTCCTATGCCGTACCCCGACGGTAACGAGGTGATATGCAGCAGCACGCCGCTGGAACGTACATTCATGAAAAAACCTCCCGGCTGAAATACGGAACAACGCAGTCTGACACAGCATGCGTTCCCGCTTTCTTGCTTTCCCGCCAGCGTACCACAACGCGACACTTCCTGCCATGTGTTATCCGCCCGCACCGCGGTTCTCTGTCTGAAGAGAACAGAATACCGCCCGCAGGCAGAAACAACCGGTACGCCGGTGCCGCGGCACACGTTCACGCGCCATCAACCGCGGCGGCTCCGTGGTTCCGCCGGACTGGTCACAAACATCGGCTGCCGGCTGCAACTGCCTGCCGGTCACGCTGACAGCAGGTCACACTGACAGCAGGCTCGGCGCAGATGAGCAGCGGTGAAAAAAGAAAGGAAAAAAAGAAGTATGCCGGATGGCGTTAAAAGAAAAAGCGGTACGGGGCATCGTCCATACCGGAAATGACACCGGCAGGCAGCACGGAAAGAAACAGCTCGCGCAGAATGCTGCGTTTTTCTTCGGGGCCCGCCTGCACCGGCAGTTCCCCCGTGGCGTTGCACAGCCGCAGCAGTTCCTGCATGGCCGTATGTCTGTCTCCCAGCATATCAACCAGCCCCGCCTGCAACGCCTGTCTGCCGGTCATGGCCCGGCCGTCTGCAACCAGCCGCACATCCTCGGGCGGCAGATGCCGTCCTTCGGCCACGGCCTGCACAAACTGGTCGTACATATCCATCACAACGGACTGCAGATACTCCCGCTCGCGGGGGGTCATCTCCGCAAAGGGAGAACCGGCATTTTTCAACTCGCCGCTGGTCAGCGCCACATGGTGTATGCCCAGCGCCTTCATCAGCTCGTGCACGTTGCCCATTTCCATCTTTACGCCGATGCTGGCCGTAAGCGTGGAAGGATTGGCCACAATGCGGGTTGCCGGAACAGATATGTAGTAGCCGCCGGAAGCAGCAGCGGCCCCCATGGAGACCACCACAGGCTTGCTTGCCGCAAGACGCTTCACCGCGTCGTGCAGCTCCTGCGAAGGCGCCACCGCCCCGCCCGGTGAATTGACCCGCAGCAGCACCCCGCGCACGTCGGGGTCGCGGCGCAGTTCTTCGGCAAAATCAACATAGGGGGTGGTGTCCAGCAGCATGCCCTGCACATTGATGAGACCCAGCCGCTGGCCGCCCGAAAAATCTTCATCGCCGAACAGCAAACGCAAAGTGGCCATGGCCCCCCAGAAGAGGGCCACAGCCACCAGTATAAGCATCATTCCGAAGAGAAAAGGATGCCTCTGGCTAAAGGTAAGCCTAGTTGTCTGCTGCATCCTCTTCAAGCTTCAGCTTGAGAATGTCGCCCAGAGTCTGTCCGCCTGCTTCTGCAGGGCCGGAACGGAACTCTTTGGGACGGCGGCGTTCTTCGTCGTCCTTGATCTGCTTGATGGACAGACCGAGGCGGCGTTCTTCCGCGCTCACGTGAATGACTTTCGCCTGAATGGTCACGCCTTCCTTGAACATTTCAGAGGGAGACTTCACCTTTTTCTGGCTGATTTCAGACACGTGCACCAGACCTTCGATACCTTCTTCAACTTCCACAAAGAGGCCGAAGTCGGTGATGTTGGTAACAACGCCGTTCACCAGCGTACCCACGGGGTAGTTTGCGGGCACCTTGCTCCACGGATCTTCGGTCAGCTGCTTCACGCCGAGGGTGAACTTTTCGCTTTCCTGATCCACGGTCAGCACTTTTGCCTGCACGGTGTCGCCCACGTTGTACAGTTCGTTGGGATGACGGATTTTCTTGGTCCAGCTGATGTCGGAGACGTGGATAAGACCGTCGATGCCGTCTTCGATACCGATGAACATGCCGAATTCGGTAATGTTCTTGATGACACCTTCAAGGATGGTGCCTTCGGGGTATTTTTCTGCAACAACTTCCCAGGGATTCGGCTTGACCTGCTTCATGCCCAGAGAAATGCGCTTTTTGTCGGGATCAACGCCCAGAATGACCACTTCCACTTCGTCGCCGACGCGAACCATCTGGGAAGGATGACGCAGCTTGCGGGTCCAGGACATTTCAGAAATGTGCACCAGACCTTCAACGCCGGGTTCCAGTTCCACAAATGCGCCGTAGTCGACCAGATTGGTCACCTTGCCGTTCAGGCGGGCGTTTTCGGGGTACTTGGAGGTGATATCGGCCCAGGGGTCGTTCACCAGTTGCTTCATGCCCAGAGAAACCTTCTGGCTGTCACGGTCAAAGCTCAGAATCTTCAGTTCCAGCTCCTGACCCAGAGAAACCAGTTCCTTGGGATGACGGATACGCTTCCAGGACATATCGGTGATGTGCAGCAGACCGTCCAGACCGCCAAGGTCAACGAACACACCGTATTCGGTGATGTTCTTTGCCTTACCGGTAACGATCTGACCCTCTTCGAGGGTTTTCAGCAGATCCTGACGCTTGGAATCGCGTTCTTCTTCCAGCAACACGCGGCGGGAAACGATGACGTTGCTACGGCGGCGGTTGATCTTGAGCACGCGGAAGTCGAATTCCTGGTTGACCAGTGCGTCCATGTCAGGCACGGGGCGCAGGTCCACATGAGAGCCGGGCAAGAACGCTTCCACTCCACCCAGATCGACGGTGTAACCGCCTTTGATGCGGCGAATGATACGACCGCAGGTTGTGCCTTCACTTTCCTGTACTTCTTCGAGCTTGTCGAAGACCTGCATGCGCTTGGCCTTTTCAAAGGACAAGGTGATGGTGCCTTCCATCTCGTTCTTGCGGGCTACGAACACGTCTACGGTGTCGCCCACCTTGATGGCAAGGTTTCCTTCGGCGTCCTTGAATTCGCTTGCAGCAATCTGACCCTCGGACTTGAAGTTCACATCGACCAGCACGTAGTCGCCGTCCACACGGACAACTTCGCCTTTTACAATGGAACCTTCTTCAAGATCTCCGAAATCGGAGCTGAGGTAGTTTTCGAGGGCGCTCTCAAAGCTCATTTCTGCATCGAGAGAGGTATCAATGGTTTCGGTTGTCATACGTTTCCTCCAACCAACAAATTTTCCCGCTACCGTCCTGCGGGATTTGCCTCATTACCAAAAAGGCGGCAGGAACTCAACTGTAAATCCTGTTTATGAGAGTGCCACAAGATCATAGGTCCGCGATTCCACTATCTCGGCACGCACCATGGCTCCGGGTTTCACCCCCGGTCCGCTTATGTAGGTCACGCCGTCAATTTCCGGCGCCTGAAACCATGTGCGGCCCACATGCAGCCCCGGCCACTCCTCGTGCGCGGCGTCCACCAGCACGTCTTCGTCGCTGCCGGTAAACCCTTCCAGAATTTCTTCGCTTATCTCTGCCTGCACTTCCATCAGGGCATCGCGGCGCCAGTCTTTTTCCACTTCATCCACCTGACCGGGCATGCCGGCTGCGGGGGTGCCTTCTTCGGCACGATAGGCAAACACGCCCAGATGCATAAAACGCACATCCTGCACAAAGCGCGTCAGATGGTCGTAGTGCTGCTGTGTCTCACCGGGAAAGCCCACTATGATGGACGTGCGCAGCGCCGCTTCGGGAAAGACATCGCGCACGCGGTCCACCACCTCGCGCGGGTTGCGGGCAAAAGGACGTCCCATGCGCGAGAGCACATCAGGATGGGCGTGCTGCACGGGAATATCAAAATACGGCACAAAAGGTTTGCCCGCATCACGCAGATAACGGAGCAGACCGGCATCAAGACCGGCAGGATACAGATACATGAGCCGCAGCCGTTCCAGCCCGTCCAGCGGCAGCAGCCGGTCCAGCAGCGAACGCAGACCGTGCCTGAGTCCCATGTCTCTTCCGTAGGCGGCAACATCCTGCGCCACAAATATCAGCTCCTTCACCCCGCGGGAAAGCAGGTTGACGGCCTCCGCTTCCAGCACGTCGGCCGGAGTGGACACCAGCCCGCCGCGGATGGAAGGTATGGTGCAGAAAGAACAGTTATGGCCGCAGCCGTCGCTGACCTTGAGGTAGGCATATGACGGACCGGTGGAAAGCAGACGCACCGGCGGCACATGCACCGCAACTCCCAGCGCGCGGCCTATCATCTCCGGCCATGCATCCATGTCTCTGTTGGTCAGCCACAGATCAACCTCGGGCAGTTCTGCGGCCAGGTCCTGCCGGCCGTACCGGCCCACCAGACAGCCGGCCACAGCCAGCAGCGGCCTGCGGGGCAAGTCTTCCAGTTCGGCCACGGCCTCGACCACCGTCCGGACAGACTCTTCCACCGCCGGAGCAATGAACCCGCAGGTATTGATGAGTACAAGGTCGGCATCCGCCATCTCCCGGACGGGTCGGACCTCCGGCCCCAGCACGCCCAGCAGCCACTCGGTGTCCACGCGGTTCTTGGGACAGCCGAGACTTATCGAATAAACGCTTATCATAAGGAGTAAGACAGGGTAAAAGGTAACTGTGCAACCCGCGCATTGCCACGGCGGGACTCACTATGCAAGTAAAATAATGCCGGCCGGACGGGACCGCGTACGTCACAGTCAAGGAGGCATCATGACCGCAAACACACACCAGCCGCCGCTGGCGGAACTGCACCCCGTGCGGCCTGTCAGGCTGGGCATAGCCACAGTGGGCACGGGAAGCAGTCTGGAGCTTCTGGCGGGGCTGTTCAGCCGCACCGATTTCCGGCAGGCATTTCCGCAGGTATGCATCACCGCGCTGCTGCTGGATGATGACACCCAGCCGCCCGCCGGTCTGGCGCACATTCCGCGCTATGCACAGCTTGCGCCGCTGCTGGAAGCGCAACCGCTGACAACCGTGCTGGCAGACATGACGGAAGACGGCAGACACATGGCCTGTCTGCGCCGCGAGGCACCGCCGCGCATGGCAGTGCTGGACGCCTGTACCGTCACGGCTTTTTTCAGCATCATCACATCGGAACAGCTGTGCCGCACATGCCATGTGCATCTTTCACATGCGCGCACTCTTTTCGCCGCGCTCATCGACCAGATTGACGAAGACATTCTGCTGCTGGACGCGGAAGGACGCATAACCGACCTGAACAAAAAGGTGCTGGAACGGCGCGGCGGGGCCAAAGAAGACTGGCTGGGCCGCTACTGCTGCGATCTGGAAGGACAGGACTTCTGCTCCACCTGTCAGGGAGCCTGCCCGTTTGAAGAGACCCTGCGCACAGGAGCCAAGGCGGAACAGATACACACCCGCGTAACCCCCGAAGGCAAGGTAAGTTACCACCGCGTGTACACGTATCCCGTGCATGACGAACACGGCACCCTTACACGGATCATAGAAATGCGCCGCGACATCACAGGCCGCACCAACATGGAACGCAAACTCCATCAATCTGAAAAAATGGCGGCCATAGGCGAACTGGCAACCTACATCGCGCATGAAATCCGCAACCCGCTTTTTGCCATCGGCGGCTTTGCCAATGCGCTTCTCCGGTCGCCTTCGCTGGACGACAACGCACGCGAAAAAGCACGCATCATATTGGAAGAATCCAGACGGCTGGACACAATTCTGCGCAGCACCATGAATTTTGCCAAGCCCAGCGACCCGCGCCGCGGCGATGTGGACATGAACCACATAGTGCGCGACACCATGGGGCTGATGCGGCTGAACGATGAAAAACGCAGCATAACCACCGGCGTGGATCTGACAGAACCGCTGCCTCTGGCGCGAGGCGATGCCGACATGACCAAACAGTGCCTTATCAACCTAGTTAAAAACGCACAGGAAGCCATGCCCCGGGGCGGCAGCTTGACGGTGCGTACCGGAATGAAGCAAAGGGGAATCTTCATTCAGGTAGAGGATACCGGAACCGGCATTCCCGAAGAGATACGGGAAAATGTCTTCAGCCCGTTTTTTTCCACCAAAGACAAAGGGGCCGGTCTGGGCCTTGCCATGACCAAAAAACTTATCGAGGAAATGGGCGGCGCCGTTGAACTGCAGACCGCCGAGGGCAAGGGGACATCCGTCACCCTGTTTCTGCAGCCGCTGCTGACGGTGGACGACGCACCGGCAGCACTCTGACCCGTTTACCCGTCTTTCAGGAGCCTGAACCGCATGAAACAGCAGGTTATCGTACTTGCCACCCGCAACAGAGGAAAAATCGCGGAACTTTCCGCCATGCTTGCAGACACGGGACTGACCGTACGCGGACTGGATGACTTTCCGCAGGTGGGCGAAATAGAGGAAACCGGCACGACGTTTGAAGAAAACGCCCTGCTGAAAGCGCGTGCCGTGGCGCAGGCCACAGGTCTGGTGGCCGTGGCCGACGATTCCGGCCTGTCCGTGGACGCACTGGACGGGGCACCGGGCGTATATTCGGCCCGCTACAGTGACGACAGCCCGCACCTGCCCGGCGAAACCCGCGACCAGCGCAACAATGCCAAGCTGCTGGGGGCGCTGGCAGGCGTACCGCACGAAAAGCGTACAGCGCGGTTCATGTGCGTCATGGCCGCAGCCGCGCCCAACGGACACACCGCCACGGCCCGCGGCTCGTGGGAAGGCCACATAGCCACAGCCGCCAGAGGCAGCAACGGGTTCGGGTACGACCCGCTGTTCATCGATTCAGACTCCGGCCTGCACTCCGCAGAACTGCCGCCCGAACAGAAAAATGCCCGCTCGCACCGCGGCAAGGCTCTTGCCGCACTCATGCGTATCTGGCCCGAGTTCTGGCAGCAGGCCTGCTGAGGTTGCCGCAGCCGCACACTTCCGGCCCTGTTTCTGACTATCCTGTCAGGAACAGGGCTTTTTTTTAAACGCACGGCCGGGCGTGGCGGTACACACTGCATGCCGGATGTGACGCAGGTCACAGTGTTCCGCCGCAGGACAGGGCATATCCGGCACATGACACAACCGGAGAAAAAATCGGCCCCTGCGGGATACCTGTGCAAAATGCGGGGCTGTGCAACCAATGACTGGCGCCCCTGCATGCACGAAGCCTGCTGGTCAGCCGCAGGTGCTTTTGCGGGCATCCTGCTGCTGGGACTGCTCAATTCGTTTCTTTCCCGCGCAGACAGCGTGCTGCTGATAGGGTCCTTCGGCGCATCGGCAGTGCTGGCCTACGGCGCCCCCGACGCTCCTCTGGCGCAGCCGCGCAATCTGGTGGGCGGGCACCTGCTGTCGGCCGCGACAGGCGTTGCCTGTTTCCAGCTGCTGGGCAACGACGCCTTTGCCGCGGCGGCGGCTGTTTCGCTGGCCATTTTTTTCATGCATCTTACCGGCACGCTGCATCCTCCGGGCGGTGCCACCGCGCTTATCGCCGTTATCGGCAGCCCCGCCGTGCACGCGCTGGGCTACATGTATGTAATCATACCCGCCGGCGCGGGTGCAGCCATCATTCTGGGCGTGGCTCTTGTGGTCAACAACCTCAGCCGCAGGCGCAGTTATCCGCGCTGGTGGTGGTGAGTGTCTCATACTCTTGCGCTGATGCCCCCGACAACGTACTATGCCCGACTGTTACTTCCCGTCCGGAATCGCAAGTCTCCGGCACATCCCGCAAGGAGAACCCTATGTGTGGCATAATCGGCTACGCGGGGCACCGCCCCGCCGTTCCCGTCATCATTGAAGGCCTGCGCAGGCTGGAATATCGTGGTTACGACTCCGCAGGGGTCGCCTTTGTACAGAACAAAGAGCTGAACATCGTCCGCGCCGAAGGCAAACTGGCCAATCTGGAAACAAAGCTGGAAAGCATAAACGTGACCATGGCGACCAGCGGCATCGGTCATACCCGCTGGGCAACACACGGGGTGCCCGTAGAACGCAACGCACACCCGCATTGTTGTCAGGACGGTTCGCTGGCCATCATTCACAACGGCATCATCGAAAACTACCAGCAGCTCAAGGCTGAACTGCTGGAAAAAGGGTATGAGTTCCGGTCTGAAACCGACACGGAAGTCTGTGCCAACCTCATTGCCGAATGTCTGCGCAGCACAGGCTCGCTGGATACGGCCATATCCATGGCGCTGCAGCGGGCCGAAGGCGCATACGCCATTGTGGTATGCGATTCGCGCAACCCCGGCACGCTGTACGCCGCACGGCAGTCCAGCCCGCTGGTCATGGGCATAGGGCAGGGCGAAAATTTCCTTGCTTCCGACATTCCCGCATTTCTGCCCTACACGCGTGACGTGGTCTTTCTGGAAGACGGAGAAATGGTCCGCATCGACGCCAACAGCTGGAGCGTCATGAATGTAAAAGACCTTTCTCCGGTTGAAAAACAGGTTCACCACATCACGTGGGACGTTCAGGCCGCACAGAAAGGCGGCTACAAGCACTTCATGCTCAAGGAAATCTTTGAGCAGCCCCGTGTGATCAGCGACTGCCTGACCGGACGCATGGACTGGAAACAGCGCACCGTCACCCTGCCGGAACTGGAACAGGCTGCCATTCCCTCGCGGCTGCATATCGTGGCCTGCGGCACCAGTTTTCACGCCGGTCTGTGGGGCAAACAGCTGCTGGAACAATGGGCCGGTGTGCCGGTGAGCGTTGAAATAGCCTCTGAATTCCGCTACCGCCAGCCCATCATGCAACAGGGCGAAGCCGTACTGGTTATCAGCCAGTCCGGTGAAACCGCAGACACACTGGCAGGGCTGAGGCTGGCCAAAGAGCAGGGCCTGCCGGTCATCGGCCTGTGCAACGTTGTCGGCTCATCCATCGCGCGAGAAGCGGACACGGTGGTCTACACGCAGGCAGGGCCGGAAATCAGTGTGGCTTCCACCAAGGCCATGACCAGCCAGATGACTGCGCTGGCACTGCTGGCGCTTTACTGGGGCATACGCAAAGGCGTGCTGCCCGATGAAACCCGCAGAGCCGCGGTGGACGGGCTGGAAAAACTGCCCGGACAGCTTGAATCGGAACTGCCCAGAATGCGGGAAGAAGCCAAACGTCTTGCCCGCGAATACTCTTCGGCACGCAGTTTCTTTTTTCTGGGGCGCGGGCTCAGCTATCCGCTGGCACTGGAAGGCGCACTCAAGCTCAAGGAAATTTCCTACATCCATGCCGAAGGCTATGCCGCCGGTGAAATGAAGCACGGTCCCATAGCGCTTATCGATCCGGAATTCCCCACGTTTGCCGTGGCGCCCGCCGACGATCTGTACCCCAAAGTCAAATCAAACCTGCAGGAAGTACAGGCACGCTCCGGCCGCATCATCGCACTGGTGCATCCGGGGGCCGACCTTGCCGTGGACAGCCCGTGGGTCATGGCCGAGGCATGGGGCCCGCTCTCATCGTTTCTGGCCCTGCCCGCTCTGCAGCTCTTCAGCTATGAAGCCGCAGACTATCTGGGCAAAGACGTTGACCAGCCCAGAAACCTGGCAAAAAGCGTCACAGTGGAATAGCAGCGGTCTGTCAGACACCCGATGCGCTCCCTGCCGCCTTTATCTGAAGGCGTGCGGGGAGCGCTTTTTTTGCGGCCCGCGCGCTGTCTTCATTCATCCCGGCATACTGCCCCCAGGCATCAGGCGGAACACAACGCACCTGCGCCCCGAAAAACCGACGGGCGCAGGCCGCGCAGTCTATGTCCGGAAAATACTCCGTTACCGTACGCAATCTGTTACAGTTGATTCTACAAAGAGAAATATGCTCCTGCTGCGGGAAATATATCATCAGCGTTGATTTCCGTTTTCACGGTTTGCCCGCTGCAGGAGTATGAGGCATATATACAGACAAACCCCTCAGGAGGACATATGCTTCATCTGCGTTCAACTGTATCAACGTCTCTTGGTGTGGCCGTCATCGGGCTGGCTGCATATGCGGTCTACAAAAGCGGGCTGCTGCGCAAGGCTGCCGTGGGAGTCATCCGCGGCGGGGTAAAGGCCTCGGCATGGGCGGAAGATCGTTACAAATGCGCCCGTGATAATGTAAAAGACATGGTGGAAGAAGCCCGCAAAGAACCGGCACCGTGCCCCGTGACGGTAAAAGAGGAAAAAGCCTGACATCCTGCTGACTGACCCGTCCTAAAATGAGTTGACGTTTTTTAGATTGTTCAAGTTTGGGCTGTGAGGGCAACCTCACAGCCCATTTTATGTACATACTCCGGCGTCTTCATATTCAGGCTAAGATGAGGACGCTCCGTATTATAGATTCCGATCGACTCGTCCACAACTGCCTTCAACTCATCGTAACTTTTGCATGGCACAAATAGAAACTCTTGCTTCAGGATGCCATTCACCCGTTCAGCCAAAGCGTTCTGATAGCAATCGTATCCATCAGTCATGGAACAAAGCATCCCTGCCTTACTCAACTTGTCTTGGTAGATGGTCGATGCGTACTGAAGCCCCCTGTCAGAGTGGTGGATTGCCTCTTTGGTAGTCAAACGGTTCCTGGCAGCTTTTTCCAGTGCCTTGGACACCCCTTCAGCTCCAAGATCCCGATTGAGGCTATGTCCCATGATCTTTCTACTATAAGCATCCGTCACCAAGGTGAGGTAGTAGGTCTGCTCTCTTGTCGAAAGATATGTGATGTCACTAACAAAAACCTGCTCCGGACTTGATGGTCGGATATCTTTAAACAAGTTCGGGTGCTTCTTGAGCCAATGCTTTGAATTTGTTGTTTTTGTGTAGTTTCGTTTGCGCCTTATGAGCATGTGCTCCTTTCGTAACAACGCGAACAAAGCATCGCGCCCAAGCTTGATTCCCTTTGCGCTGATAGCATCGCACAGCAGCGAATACAGCTTTCTGGTTCCAAGCCGAGGCATTCTGGCTCTGACGGCAAGCACCAGCTCTTTCACAACTTGAAGCTGGATAGCTCGGAATTCAAAACGCTTTTCGGCCTGATAAACAGATTGGCGGCTCACCCCGAGCTGCCTGCAACAAGCCGCCAAGCTTACTTTGGCTTTTTGTTGAAGATTTCGTGCAGCTCGGGGGTAAACTTTTTTCTTATGGCAGTCCCGTATTCGCGGTCTGAAATGTCAATCATTTCGTTGAGAAGCATGTTCTTCAGCCTCTCGTCCCTCAGCTCCCGTTCCAATCTTCTGATTTGCTGCGCGGGAGTCTCTTTAGCTTTTGGCGATTTACTCGAATGTACCACAGGCTTGCTCCAATCAAGAGTTCCGTGCTTTCTAAGCCAGATAAGCACAGTGCTGCGCCCTTGAATACCATACATCTTCTGAGCCTGCTTGTATGTCATTTCGCCTTGTTCCACTTGAGTCACGACGGATATTTTAAAGGCCATCGTGTAGTCTCGTTGGGTGCGCTTTACATGCTGATTCTTTTCACTTTCCATGAAATAGGCTCCTTACTTGTCAACCTATTTCAGGACGGGACAGACACACAAAAAAAGCCTTTTCCGCGGGGAAAGGCTTTTTTGTATTCCGTCTGCGCGGCGGGGTCAGTTCCGCCGGTCTGTCTGCTGTCCGGCTGCCGGCCGTCTGCCGGCCGCCCAGGCTGAGCCGCCAAGTATGGCGAACGTTGTGGCATTATGAACAGCAGCTGCCGCAACAGGTGACAGCAGCCCCGCACCGGCCACAAGCAGCAGGCCGGTATTTATGCCCACCCCTGCCATAAAGCAGTTATCCAGTATTCCCGCAGCCCTCAGGCCGGTATCCCGCGCCACCACCAGCCCGTGCAGAGAGTCACGCAGCAGCACAATGCGGGCCGATTCTCTGGCCAGCCCCTGCGTGCGTGAAAGTGACACCCCCACATCTGCCGCCACAAAAGCGGGAGCATCGTTCACGCCGTCGCCGATCATGGCCACCTTGTGCCCTTTGCTCCGCAGGTCTTTCACAAAAGCGGCTTTTTCTTCCGGCAGCAGGTCCGTATGCATCCCGTCAATACCGGGCACCTGTGCAAGCAGAGTCTCAGCAGTCCGGGCATGATCGCCTGTCAGCACATAAACATGCCGTATGCCCCGCAAACGCATCTGCCGCAGCACATCGCATGCTTCGGGGCGTATCTCGTCGCGCAGGGCAATAAGGCCCAGCAGCGACTCGCCGGAAGCAACAAACACCAGCGTCTTGGCCTCACTGCGCAACCGTTCAGCCTCTCCGGCCAGTGCCGCGCAGCTGATGCCGCAGTCTTCGGCAATGTAGTGATGGCTGCCCACGCGCACCACGCGGCCGGCCACCACGGCCTCTATGCCGTGTGCGATACTGCAGCAGGCATTACCCGCCGGCAGCAGCTCAAGGCCCCTGCGCGCCGCTTCCGCCACCACGGCCTGCCCCACGGGATGATCCGACCGGTCTTCCACCGATGCGGCCAGACGGATAAATTCATCATCAGCAATACCGGCCGTAAGCACATCAGTGACCCGCAGCCGCCCTGTGGTCAGAGTTCCGGTCTTGTCAAAAACCAGAGTGTCGGCTTCTGCAAACGCATCCAGTCCGGAGCCGCTTTTAATCAGCACGCCCTCTCTGGCAGCGGTATGCAGCGAAGTTTTAATAACCACGGGCGCCGGCAGCTTTACCGCACAGGCATAATCGATGGTAAGAACAGAAAGAGCGCGCGAGGCGTCATGCGTGGCGGCATACAGGACGGCGCCCAGACCAAGCGTGATGGGGGCAAGCATGTCCGCAAGCCTGTCGCTGCGGCGTTCTCTGGCCGAAACTTCACGCAGCGCATTTTCCATAAAGCCCGAAATTCTGGCCATGTTTGTTTCGGCACCGGTACGCCGGGCCTCAATGGTCACAGCGCCTTCACGGACAACGCAGCCGGAGAGAATCTCCGCCCCCTCCTTCACATACACCGGAGCGGATTCTCCGGTTATGGAACTGCAGTCCAGCAAAGCCTCACCCGCCACCACCAGTCCGTCCACAGCCACCAGCCCGCCGCTGCCCGCAAGCACCAGATCGCCGGGAACCACATCGGCAAAGGCAACGGCGACCTCCGCATCTCCGCGGCGCACCCATACCGACTCCACAGGAGCGGCCACAAGGCTCTTCAGCAGCCCGTTGGAGCGGTCCTCGGTTGCCTGACGCAGAAATTCGCCCACAACAACCATGGTGGATATGGACGCGGCAGCCACATAATCGCCGCGCAGCAGCGAAAAGCCTATGGTCGCCATGTCCAGCACCCGCACCTTGAGTCCCTGAGTGAGCAGCGTTTCAGCCCCTTTCAGCACTGCCGGAGCGCCCATTGCGGCCGCCACCGGCAGTTGCAGCCCGGGCGGCATCGCGGCAACAGCTGCGGTCATTGCCGCATGAAACACCGCATCGCCCAGACCTCTGCGCGGCGGTGCGGGCACCCCGCGCGAAAAAGCCCGTGCCGGTACCCGCAGCAGCACGTTGCCGAAATCCGCCCCGCTCCCCTGCGGGGCAAGCTCTATCACCACACAGGCGGCGCGGGGGTTCACTCTGGCCCGCGCCACACCTTCTGTATTTTCAAGCCATGCTTCAAAATACTCCGGATCAAGCGCGGGGTCGGACAGCCTGCGCCACCTGTAGCGCAATCTGCCGCGGGTGCGGTGTACAAGCTGCGGCAAAGGATACTGTGCCACGGTCAGTCCTTTATACCTTTACGGCGGCATGCGGGGCAAAGTCCGTACAGAAACATCCTGTGGCGGCTCAGTGTAAAGCCGGAACGCTCCGCCAGTTCCACCTGCCGGCGCTCTATGGTCTCATCCACAATTTCTTCTTTTCTGCCGCAGCGTGTGCAGATCAGATGATCATGATGGGGATGATCATACGCATGTTCGTACAGCGTCACCCCCTCGCCCATATCAAAGCAGTCTGCCAGCCCCGAGCGCACAAGCAGCTTAAGCGTGCGGTACACTGTGCCTGCCCTATTCCCGGCTCGGTCTTTCTGACCTTGTGGTACAGATCTTCAGAAGAAAAATGTCCTTCCGTCTCCAGAAAGGCTCCCACTATGGTTGCCCGCTGCGGTGTCATGTTCTGCGAATTGGAAAGCAGATAATCCACAAAAGTCTGATACGCGTTTTTGCCGCTCAAGCTAGGCCTCCCCTGATTCGCTGTTCACAATGATCAGATCGGCCTGATCCACACGCAGAAAAAGCCGCAGCCCTTCATGGCTGCTCACAATGATACGGTCACCCGAAGACATTCTGTAGCTGGGAGCCTTTTCCACAGATTCCAGCCGCAGCGTGCCTCCTTCGCGGATATCCAGAAGAGCAATGGTCTTCTGTGCTCTTTCGCCGCCCAGAATGCGCCTGACCAGAAAAGGACTGCCTGCCTGTGCATTGACAAACTGGCACTCGATGTCTCCCATGACGCCCAGAATCTTGGCTGCCATGCCTTCAGGCAGGCGTATACGCCCTCTGCCTTCGACCACGGTCACGTATTCCATGGGCGGCAACCGGCGCAGCAGTTCTATTTCGTCGTCGTTCTTCAACCCCAGAGCGGCAAGTGCCGCCAGCAGGGACTCTCCGGCTGTCACCGCCTCGATGTGACCTTTATCACCCACATGCAGTTCCGGCAGCGGCAGCATGCGTCCGTCTTCCAGATGCACGATGACCTTGCCCCCCATGCCGCCGCTCAGCACCACTTCTCCGCGGGGACCGCGCACCCGCACGGTGTGCAGGGCCACTTCTTCGTCCAGACGGGTGATGACGCTTGAAGGAAACAGCCCCATGCGCGCAAGACGCCGCTCCAGCGAAGGGTCGGCAATACGCTGGATGACAAGTCCCGCACCACAAGGCGCGTTGGTCAGGCTGGAAATCATGCGACCCCCTTTACAGAATCATGCTGTGTCCGCACATGCCGTACCGATGCGGGTTTTCTGCCGCCGCTTGCCGCGGCATATCCCAGAATGCCCAGAGTACTCGCATTGTGCATGAACGCCGATGTGACGGGAGAAAGCCTGCCCGCGGCCGCCAGCAGAAGCACTGCGGAATTGATGCCCACAGCAGCCTGAAATGAACGCCGCAGAACATGCTGTGTATGTGTGGCAATGTCACGGGCAACAGCCAGCGCTTTCAGGTTGTCTTCCAGCAGCACCACCTGCGCCGCCTCGCGGGCCAGGTCGGCACCGCCCGGCATGCATATGCCCACATCGGCGGAAATAAGCGCCGGAGCATCGTTCACACCGTCACCCGCAAAGGCCAGCAGCCCCCCGCGGCTCTGCAGCCTGCGGACAATATCGGCCTTGTCATCGGGCTTCAGCTCCCAGTGCACTTCGTCGATGCAGCCGAGCTGCTCCGCTATGGCCTGCGCCGTATCTTTGTGGTCGCCGGTAAGCATGACAATGTTCCGGATACCGCGCTCTTTGAGCAGGGCAAGCGCTTCTGCGGCTTCGGGGCGCAGCTGGTCACGCAGGGCTATGACTCCTGCCAGAACACCCTGACGCGCCACATACAGCAACGATTTGCCCTGTCCCCGCAACCTGCGGGCAAATGAGGCCGCGGCAAAGCAATCCACGCCCTCGTCGTCTTCAAGAAAATGCCTGCTGCCCACAAGCACCTGCTCGCCCTGCACAAAGGCAGACACTCCGTGGGCCACAATAAAATCGACCTGACTGATGGGCGGCAGAGTCAGTCCCCTCTGCTGCGCTTCAGCCACCACCGCGCGCGCCACAGGGTGCGAATAATGCTCTTCTGCACCGGCTGCCAGCGCCAGCAGCTCGTGCTCGTCCATATCTGTCAGGGGAATAAGATCGGTAACTTTCAGGTTGCCTCTGGTCAGGGTGCCTGTCTTGTCAAAAACAACGGTGTCTATGCGGGCAAGGTTATCCAGCGCCTGAGAGCCCTTGAGCAGCACACCGCAATGTCCGGCGGTGTACATGCCCGACTTTACAGCCACCGGCGATGCCAGCTTGATGGCGCAGGAATAGTCAACGGTAAGCACGGAAGCAGCGCGGCGGATATCGCGCGTCAGGGCAAAAAGCCCCAGCCCCAGAGCAAACGTCACAGGCACCAGCCTGTCCGCCAGCTCATCGGTCCGTGTCTGCGAAGAGGATTTGCTGCGCAGCGAATTTTCCAGAAAACGGCCGATACGGGCCATGCTGGTCTCGCCGCCCACGGTGCGGGCTATTATTTTCAGCCGTCCGTCCTCCACCACCGCACCGGAAAGCACATCATCGCCCGGACGGACATGTACGGGCAGTGATTCGCCGGTGATGGAACTCTGGTTGAGCGCGGCTTCGCCGTCCGCCACAGTGCCGTCCACCGGCACCAGTTCTCCCGCACCGCAGATAACGATATCACCCACGCCGAGGGAGCCGAACGGTACCTGGACCTCTCTTGCATCCCGTTCTACCCAGACATGCTCCACTGAAGGCCGCAGCAGATTTTTCAGCAGGTCATTGGATTTCTGTTCCGTCCACTGCTCCAGATATTCACCCAGCCCCAGCATGGCCACTATGGCGTTGGCCGTTGAATAGTCCCTGCGCAGCAGCGAGAACCCCACGGCGGAAGCATCCAGAACCTCCACCTTGACCCCTTCCGTCAGCAGCGTGAGCAACCCGTCGTTAATGGTGCCCAGACCAAGCAGCCAGCTGAGCGGCGCCTTGATGTGTTCCGGCAGAAATGGTGTGAGCACCGCCGAAACACCCTGCGTCACCACGCCGGAAAGCGAAGCTTGCGCGGCATGCCGCGCCCCCGCAAAATACGCTTCCGCGGGGATATCGCGCAGCACGCCCAGCACCCGCGTTCTGGTATGCGGATTGCCGTCATATTCCACCGTCATGGAAAACGCCCGCGGATTGATCCGCGCCTGCGTCACACCGGGCAAGGCTTCCACAACGGCCTGCAGATAGGCGACATCAAGCTCGGGGTCGTACAGCCGCCTGCTGCGCAGACGGATACGCCCCGGTATTTCATGCGCCACGCTGCAGTGTCCGCCGCATGCCGCAGAAGATTCCCTTGCATTCATGACTGTCTAGCCGCTCCTGCCGCGGGTCTTGTTATAAAGGCTCACATGCCACAGCGAAAACCCCACCAGCGCCGCACCGGACAGCAGGTGCACCCTGCGCGCGGCGGGTGTCCGGTCTGTGTTCATAAGTCCGGTGGCCACAAGGGCCCCCAGCGCAACCGCCATGCCGGTCTTTGCCAGCGTCTTCTTATTGCGCAGAACCACAGCGGGGGTCATCTCCGCACCGGTATAAGGTCGCGAACCGGCCATAGGGCTACTCCTTGTAGCTGAGCTCCGCTTTCACGTCCTGAATCTGTTCCTTTACCTCTTCCACCCCGCCCTGCACTGCCGACCATACTTTGACAGCACCGGAAATAATGGCCTGCCGCACTGCTGGGTTGCAGGCAACCAGAGCGACACCCGCTCCCAGTGCCAGCCCTTTCAGGTAGTCGGGGTTAGACACATTGACCCACGAAGACAGCCCGGAAGCGGGAGCGGCGGAAGGAGAGGAAGGAACCGCCGCACCGGCGCCGTACTGCATGCCGGCCTGCGCCTGTGCATAGCCCTGCTGAGGCATCTGCCCGCTGTAATACGAACCGTCGGGAGCCTGACCGGCCTGAGGATACGGAACACGTTTATACTCGCTCATGGAATCACCTCGTTATTCTGTTCCGGCTGCATGCGTACCGGCGTTGTCAGCAGATGTTGCTTTCTTTTCGGCACCTTTTGCCGATGACTGCCTGCGGGGTCTGGCCGGAGTCTTTTTCTCCGCCGCATCGACAGCCGCGCAAACGGGCTGCTCCTCTGCGGCAGGACTGACGGCAGCCGGGCAGCATGATGTTTTCACGGGCCGCAGCAGAGAATCGAGAGCATATTTGGCCCCTGTGGCCACAAGAATGATACCCGCCAGCGAAGCAAACCCTGTCAGCCCCAGCGAACCGGCCACCGCCACGGCACCGCCGGTGGCAAGCCCCGTGGTGCCCGCCTCGCGGGCCACGTTCGTCACCGCCTGCTGCCGCGTGATGGTTCCTGCACGCACCTGCGCAGCCGAGCCGGCGGCTTCTGCCACTCCGCCCACCAGCGCGCCCAGCAGACCGGCATTAAAAGCCGCCCCTGCGGTCACTGTGGGTCTGTGCACATGTTTGCTCATTGCTGTTCCTCCTGCGGCTCTTCCGCGGCAGCCGCACCTGCGGCACCGCCGAAAACAGCCCCCAGCGTACCGGCCACTGCGTCTTTAACGTCCTTGTTGTTCAGCAGAAAAACAACCGCGGCTCCTACCAGAGCGCCTTTCCAGAAGTCGCCGCCCGAACCGCCAAGAAAACCCAGAATTTTTGAGCTGTCGGCTTTGCCTTCCATCAGGTCGTTCACCATGCCGTACATTTCGCCGAGACGGTTCTGGTCGTGATTGAGGCCCTCCGCCGCGGAAGCTCCGGCGGTGTTCATGCCTGCACCGGCCGCGCCCTGTCCGCCGTACATGCCTGCTTCCGGCTGCGGGGCGTATCCGCCCTGCGCCATGCCCTGCGCCATACCCTGCGGACCGTAATACATCTGCTGCCCGCCGTAGGGAGCGCCCTGCACAGGCTGATAACGGGGCCCCTGTTCCTGTCCGGCATACCCCTGAGTGGGGCACTGCACCGGCACAAATCCGGCCTGAGGCCAGAACTGATACAATCCGCCCGGCTGCGGCCCGGCTTCCGGACGGAAACCTTCGGGCGCGGCCTGTCCGGCGCCCCATGCACCGGCTGCCGCACCGCTTCCGGCTGCGGAACCTTCCTGATACTTTTCAGACATGTTCATTCCTCCTGTATGTGTCAGGCAGCCTTCAGGCTGTCCTTCAGTTCCTGCATCAATGTCTCAAACCGCGCGCCGTCCTGCGTGCGGAATGCCTCGTCAAGCAGTGCGGGCCTGATGGCAGCCGCGTCATATTCGATGACAGCGGTGCGTGCCGCGGGGTTAACCCTGACATCGCGCACCGCGGGGGGCAGACCGCCAGCGGCGGCACCATCGAGCAGCGGCCGGGCCTGAGGGTCTGAAAGCAGCGAAAGGCTGAACTTCACGCGCAGTCTGCCCGGAATATGATGCGCTATGCCGAAATGGCGCCGCAGCCGCATTATCAATTCAAGATCCATCTATCTGTCTCCTGCAGATGCCGCTTCTGCCGCGCTGCCCGGCAAATCTGACAGCGCCGGCGGCTCATGGCGCAGCAGCCGCGATGAATTGCCCAGCACGCCCAGCGTATGCACGATATGCAGCACACCGGCCATGACAGGCGAAAGAATACCCGCCGCGCCCAGTGCCGCACCCAACAGGTTCGAACCGGTGGCAATCCAGAAATTCTGACGGATGACACGCATGGTGGCCGTGCTGAGGGAATACACATAGGTAATTCCCTGCAGATCATCGGTCACAAGTGCGATATCTGCCGCTTCTATGGCCACTTCAGACCCCATGGCTCCCATGGCTATGCCCACATCAGCCCCGGTAAGCGCCAGCGCATCGTTTATGCCGTCACCGACCATCAGCACAGAAGCTCCCTGAGCCTGCAGTTTTTCCACAATAAGAGCTTTTTCTTCCGGCATGACGGAGGCATGCACCTCTTCGATGTCCAGTCTGGAAGCGAGTTCCGCCGCCGTGTTCTCCTCATCGCCGGTCACAAGGACAACCCGCCGCACTCCGCATGCTTTCAGGCGCTGCACCACGGCACGGCTTTCCGGACGCAGCTGGTTATCAAAGCCCAGAAGACCCAGAATTTCACCGCCGCGCACCACATAGAGCACCGTCAGCCCTTTTTTGCGCAGCACGGACGCCCTGCGGGAAACCTTGCCGGTGGCCACGCCGAACTGCTCCAGCAGCTTTCGGTTGCCCACCAGCACCTCGTCTCCGCCGATTTCCGCCCGCATTCCCTTGCCCAGAAAATATTCGCATACGGCGTGCGGTTCCGGCTGCAGCCCCCTGCGCTCCGCTTCGGCCTTTATGGCCTGCGCCAGCGGATGGTGGTTGTGCATCTCGACGGACATGGAAAGACGCAGCAGCAGGTCTTCAGGCTGTCCGGCCGCGCCCGCGGTGTTTTCAGAAGCAAACACGACCATGTCGGCAAGCACCGGCGCTGTGCCGGTCAGAGTGCCTGTTTTATCAAAGCAGACCACATCGGCCTTGCCTGCCTCTTCCAGATAACGGCCGCCCTTGATCAATATATTGCGGCGTGCAGCGGCGCTCATGGCCGCACTGACCGCGGTGGACGCCGCAAGCACCGTTGCACAGGGGCAGGCCATCACCAGCATGACAGTGAACGCCCGCCATGCGCTGCCGGTGAATACAAATGTGGCCGCCGTGGCGGCAAATCCCAGCTTTACCAGACGGGCTGCCAGCCTGTCCGCGGCGCCTTCGATGGGTGCCCTGTGCTCCAGTGCGTCTTCCACCCGCCGCAGCATGCGCGCCAGATAGGTGCGGTCGCCCACGCAACGCGCCCTGACGTAAATTACTCCCTGACGCACAAAAACACCGGCCAGCACCTCGTCTCCCACCGTGCGCGGCACAAAATCCGGCCTGCCGGTTATGGGTGATTCGTCAATCAGGGCTTCACCGTCCACTATTTCGCCGTCGACACAAATTTTTTCTCCGGTATGGAACACCACCACATCGCCGCAGCGCAGCGAGGCCACATCCGCCTCAACCTCCACACCGTCCACCAGCACAAACGTATGGTGTGTCGTCACCGTAAGAATATCGGAGATGGATTTGCGCGAACGCTCCGTGATCCATGCCTTGAGCAGATCCGCACCGGAATTTATCCACAGCACCTCCAGCGCGGTGACAGCTTCTCCCGCAGCCACGGCAGCCACGCAGCTGGCACCTAAAAATGCTTCAAGCGTAAACCGCCGCTGGCGTATCTGCCTGTACGCCTGACGGAACAACGGCACGCAGGCAGCAACGGTCACAAGCCCCAGCGGACTGAAGGCGGTGACGGCAAGGGGCAGCCCCAGCACTGTCCGGCGCACAAAAACGCCGCCCATCAGCGCGCTGAGAACAGCGAACTTACGGGCGGCGGGACGCACGGGATCGCATCCGGTACGCGTTGTCCTGCAGGCAACACCCCCGCATAAGCCGGAGGCGCAGGCAGGCTCGCACACCGGCTGCCGCGCAGCGTGGTTCTGCGCCATCACGGCTTCAAGGCCGGCTGTCACATCGTGCACCGACATCTGTGCCGGTACGAAAAACACCACAAGGCTTGAACAGGCCGTATTGGCGCGCACATGCTCTATGCCGTCGTACTGCAACATGGCACTGCACACGGAATCTGCCAGTATGTCATTACGGCGCAGTGCCTGCACATAAAAACGCACACGCCCCGCAACACTATGTTTTATCCGGACTCTATTTTTCACAGTTATCCTATGCTGCATATGCGATAATACTGTCAACGCAGGCCATTGGCTTTCATTCTCATGGCTGACCTCAGTTATCGACTGTGCTTTAAAGTCCCATCACCTGCAGAAACTGCTGCCGCACCACCCCGCAGGCAATATGGCTGCGGGTGGCCTGCGTCAGCTCAAGGCAGCCCGAAATATCAGCCGGAGCGCTGTCATAGGCATTTTTAAGCACCACCTCGAACCGTGCGCGCAGCTCCCTGAATGACGCTTCGACCTCCGGATACTGCTGTTCTTCCCGCCAGGGCAGACGCAGTCTTCCCGTTGCTTCGCCACGCTTGTGGTCAGGCGTATACAGTCTGTACACGCCCGGCTGCCGCCCCGCACGCTCATGGGTTCCGGGCAGACAATGCGGCTCCCATTCGCAGGGCGGACAGGGGATGGAACTTTCCATAAGCACCTGCGGCACCGCCAGTTCACGTTCGAACGGTTCCAGCGTGATGCTGTAGCAGAGCTCGGGCCGGTAATTCCCCCGTTTTTTAACAATACGCCATTCGATAATCATGCAGGCTCTCCTAGTGCATGTGAATTATATCGCCGAAAGGAACAGACCTTTCCTGCCCGCCGGTCTGCACCCACAACACAGGATAAGGCGGCTCGTCCTCCGGAAAATGCATGCACTCAAGGTCGGTGAGATATACAAGACAGGAAGGCAGATATCCCATGGTATCCACATGGCGGAAGACGGGACGGTAATCTGTTCCGCCGCCGCCTTCCGGCGCCAGACTGAGCGGCAGGTCCTGCCTGCCGCACACCTGTTCTCCTGTTATCTGCGTATCGCAGAAAATGACACGCACGGTGGTTTCGTACTGCTCCAGCAGCGACGAAAGCTCCGCAGCGAAAAGGTCAAGTTCACGGGGGGCGATACTGCCCGACGTATCAATGGCAAGTATCACCTCTGCCAGACTGACCTGCGCCAGCGACGGCAGGTACATGCCCATGTGCACATGCCTGCGGCTGGGCGGAAACCATGTATAATCGTTGCGGGCACGGTGCTGCAGAAATCTGTCGAGAAGCATGCGCCAGTCCAGTGAAGGTGCAAGCACCGTGCGGACAAGGCGTTCAAGCCCGCCGGGCAGATCACCGCTGCCGCGGGCCTGCTCCGCCGCCTGCGCCAGTGCCACCAGCCAGTTTTCATCAGCGGGGGGCGTACCCGCAGGACTCGACGATCCGCTGTCCGAAACGGCATCGCGCACCTCGCCCGAACCGCCGGGATCCCCCTGCGACGCATCATGGTCGTCACCGGTATCCTGTGGCAAAGGCTGAACCTCTGCCCCGTCGCCCTGCTCTGCACCGGCTCCTTCATCACTGCCGGAAGATTCTTCACCGTCGCCGGTCTGCGCCTGCGCGGCAGCGCCTTCATCCGCCTGCGTCTCTTCCTTTTCGGGACCGTCGGCGGTGTTATTGTCTCCGCGCATGCCGTCGCCCCCCATGCCCGCCGAAAGCTCGGCATAAATCGCTTCGGCACTCAGCCCGCGATACCGTGAATCATCAAGATATCCGGGAGGAAGCGTGATGCCGGCATCTGTCAGCACCCAGTTGATGGCATAGTCACAGGCCCTGTTCCACAGGTCGGCATCACGTCTGCCGCGGCGCATATGGTGCTGGCAGGCAGGATGCATCACCGTATGCGCCAGCAATCCCTGCAAAGCGGCGTCGGACAGTCCTCTGACATAGTACGGATTAAAAGCCAGACGCGTACCGTCAGTCCATGCGGTGCGGCAGCGGATGTCAGGCTCCGGATTCATTCTGAGGCACAGTGTTCCGAAAAAGGGATGGGCCATGACAAGCCGTATGCGGGCTTTGACCATACGCGCACGGCACTCTGCCACGGCTGCGGAATATGACATACAGGCCCCTTAAAAAAGCACCTGCGCATTGGCAGTGGCCCAGCGGGTGAAGGCTCCGGAATCGAGCACGGCTTTGTCACGCGCGGCCGCTCCCCGCACCAGCAGCACGCCGAACTCTGCAGGCAGTCTGGAAGCGTAGCGCACCAGCCCGTCCATGGTCGCGGGGTTCATGGCCCGTGCCAGCGCCTCGCACAATGCATACAGCACGGCCGGTTCTTCGGGCACCGGAGCCGAGTCGGGCGCCGCAAGCACCGCTTCCGGTTCGGGCAGGTCGCGGCACAGACGGCAGAAACCGGTAAATTCGGCTGCCGCTCCTTCTCCTACGGTACCTTTAAGCAGGGCATACTCCAGTGCCTCCTCCGGACGGCTCTGCACTATACGGCCGGCGTATTCCCATGTTCTCGGCGAAGGAAAAGCCTTTTCCGGTCCGGACGGATCAAAACAATGCAGCAGGGACGGCCGGAAACGGATAAACGCCACCAGTTCTTCGGGCATGTTTTCCTGTTGCGCCCACGCTATCCAGTCCTCCACCGAAGGCTCGAAATCGAGATGGACAAACCTGTTGGCAAGGGCGGAAGGCATTCTGTGCGTGACCGCCCTGTCAGACTCGCGGTTACCCGCGGCAACAACAGTCCACCCCGCGGGCAGTTCGTATTCACCCAGCTTTCTGTCCAGCACCAGCTGATAACAGGCCGCCTGAACAAGCGGGGTGCCGCGTTAAGCTCGTCCAGAAAAAGAATGCCGCTGCCGCAGCGGGGAAGAAACGAGGGCGGACACCAGCGGGCCACATCATCCTGCCCTATCTTGGGAATACCGCGCAGATCCACAGGATCGAGCAGAACCGCCCGCAGGTCCACCAGTTCGCGGCCGAGCAGGCGGGCTGTCTGGGCCACAATCTGACTTTTTCCCACTCCGGGGGCACCCCATACAAAGGCGGGCTGCCCGAGAGGAACAAGCAGCTCCAGAGCCTTTTTTATTTCCGTAGGACGCATTGCGCCTCCTGACTATAAATTTCATTTTCAACTGAAGAACACACGGCAACTCAAAGGCGGACGTTCTTCTTTCAAGACTGATATTGAAAACCAATTTCAGAGTCAACCCGAAGATACGCCCGTGCAGATGGTGCCCGCGGCAAGACCATTGCGGGTATTACGCTAAAAACGTCTGTGCCGGACTGCAGGTGCAGGCATGCGGACGGCATATGCATGACTGAGGGCGGTACGCGTACACAGCCAGACTGCCGCCAGCACAAAACATGACAGGATGCTGCCTGCACATACCACAGTTCCGGAATGCTGCAGGCAGACCGCACAGCCTCCGCACCCGCCGCAAAGCTCTCCTGCCATGCCGGACGGCCACGTCCGCTGCACCGGAACCCCTGAAAAAGCCGGAAAGAACTCTGACACCGTACGGAGTTGCGCCTGCACAGCGGGGAGAAAAAAACGGCGTGCCATGGCGCATAGTGCACAGCACTGTGCGCAGCGTACGTTGCAGCACGCCTGCCGGACAACGCATCCGGTCAGACTGCCGCACCACGAAAAAAACCCCGCCGGTTACCGGCGGGGCTTGTCACAGTCCGCATGCAAAACCGCAGCTAGTATGCACCGCTGCGTTTAATAACCACCCACAATGTGCGTGAAAGCACATGCAGATCCATCCACACCGACCAGTTGCGTGAATAATAGGTATCCAGCATCACACGCTCTTCATACGTCGTGTCATTGCGTCCGGATATCTGCCACAAGCCTGAAATGCCCGGCAGAGTGCGCTTGTACAGTTCAAACGCCTCGCCATAACGCGGTACTTCCGCATCCACTATGGGCCGGGGCCCCACCAGACTCATTTCACCACGCAGCACATTAAGCAGCTGCGGCAGTTCGTCCAGACTGGTACGCCGCAAAAAGCCGCCAATGGCGGTTATACGCGGATCACAGCGCAGCTTCTGATTTTCAGCCCATTCTTCGGCCAGTTCGGGGTGCTGCGCCAGATGCTGCTGCAGCACCGTATCCGCATTGCACACCATGGTCCGGAACTTGATGATTCTGAAGTGTCTGCCCCACCGTCCGATGCGCGGCTGTGAATAAAAGACCGGTCCGCCCCCTTCCAGACGCACCGCGGCGGCCAGCACCGCCATGACCGGCAGCAGCACGGGCAGCGCCAGCATGATGACCGTCAGGTCCAGTGTCCGCTTAAGCCGCTGGCGCACAGGGTCGAGCAGTTTGGTCTGCATCTGGAAAAAAAGCACACCCCCCACATCGCGCACCTGAACATTAAGTGCATCGAAAGCCTTGGGCGGCATGACCAGCGTCCGCTCAAACAATTCCTCGATACGCAGCACCTCGTCGGAAAAAAACAAATCGCGACTTTCAGGCGTGCACACCAGCATGGGCTGCGGTCGCATGGCGGCGTACTCTCTCAGCGGCTGCAGGCGGTCATCGCCTGCATCATCGGGCTGCACCGTGCCAAGCACGCTGATCCCCTGCCGCCGGTCTTTACTGAAGCGCCCGGCCAATGTGTCGGCGTCGGCTCCTGCCCCCCATATCACGGCGGGAATCCCCCACCACGGCCGGCGTGAAAACCGCCGGCGCACGGCAATACGGCAGAACGGCACCAGAATGACCGACCCCAGCCATCCGCCCAGCATCACCAGACGCGAAAATTCTTCACTGGCTTTGAAAAAAAAGGTGGTGGTGATGAGAAAGAAGAAAATCAATGTTGTACCCAGTGTCAGGCCTTTCAGTTCCTCATGAGGAGCCATCAGTACTCCGGGATAAAGCCCGCGCATGGCATATGCCGCCAGAAAAAACACCACCACCGGCGCACACCGCAGATAAAAGGAAATATGAAACTGCCCGTCAAACAGATACCGGACCACCACAGCGGCCCCGATGGCGCAGACCAGTGCAAAGATATCCGATGCCAGCATCAGCAGCGTCATACGCATGCCGGAAGTCATCAGCCGGCAACCGCCCTGCAGCGTACATCCCTCATTCATGGGGCACAGCCTCCCCGCGGGTGCACCTGCCGGCGGAAACCACCGCTCCCATGATACACCCAAACATCATAAGTCCCATGGCAAGCCACCATGTCCGGTAAAAATTATGGCCGAACACACCGGTTCCGAGATATGCGGCAAACCCCGCCCACAACAGACCGGCCATACGCCAGTAGCGGATTTCATCCACGTCTGCCGCACGGACACCTTTCCATACCCGGATGCCGCACCAGATAAAACCTATACCCGCCAGAACACCGGCAAGCAGCAGAAAACCCGCAATGCCGCCATCTGAAAGAAACTGTACAAAAATACCATGCGGATGCGGAATGGTGTTGTCATTGATGACAAGCGTTATGCCCATGCTGTTAAACGCCGGATTGAAAGTGCTTGCTCCCGTGCCGAACCACATATGCTCGCGGAAGATACGCCATGCCGCTTCCCACAGCTCCCAGCGGCCGTCACGCAGCGCGGTGGACAGACGGATTCTGTCCGGCCCTGCCAGCAGCAGAATACCGAGCAGCACAGGCGGCACCATCAGCAGCCTGCGGTGCACACGCAGACAGAGCACGGCATAGCAGTATAACGCACCGGCAAGCCCCAGCATGGCGCTGCGCGTCTGCGACATGACCAGCACAAAAAACGGAGGGACGGAAACAGCGGCCACAAACAGGCTGCGCCACCGGACGGACAGGCTTCGGGGCAGAGCCCAGAACGTGAGCAGTGCCGGCACCATGGCGATGGCCAGATAATTGCCCACGCGGTATGTCCCCATGGATCCTGTCAGCCTGCCGTCAACAGTTACGGGGGTACCGTTAATCAGATCGTACCCCGTCACGAACTGCCACATGCCGTCGGCCCCCTGCCCGAATACTGCCAGCAGCAGACACACACCCGCCGTGCGCATGTCACGGGGCGACCTGATGCATTCCAATCCCATAAAAAACAAAGGAAATGATTCATGCAGAATATGTTTTGTATATCCGAAGCTGTGCCCCGGCCACTGCGAAAAAATCGTCGCCGCAAACGGGTAGAGAAAAAAAACGGCGAAAATCCAGCGGAACGGCAGACGGGCCAGATTGGAACGGGCATACCCGCCGGTGTAATACGCCGCCAGCAGAACAAGTCCGGCAACACCGGCACCCACCTGAAACGCCTTGCCCAGCGGAGAAAGCAGACAACCGGCAAAAAAAACAACACGCAGCAGGGCATACGATTGCGCCACAATCTTTTCCTGCCCGAGCCAGACTTTCAGCCGGCGCAGGGCAGACGCGGAAAAAGCGGCAGCGCGTGCCACCGTTTGCGTGCCAGAGCGGCCATACTGTTCACCAAAGGAACCAGTTTCTTGCATCGAAGACTCCAACAGTCGGGGTTAGCGTTCAGCCCACTAACATTTATAAGAAATCTTGTACAGCGAACACTAGACGCCCTTGTTCACAACCGGTATATATGCTTTGTGAAAACTGCACTTGTACATTACTGGCTGGTCAACAGACGCGGGGGGGAGCGGGTTCTTGAAGAACTCTGTCACATGTTTCCCCATGCGGATATCTACACGCATGTGTACGACCCCGCGCAGTTCGCGTCTTCCGTCATTACCCGCCACCGCATACACACATCGTTCATCGGGCGTCTGCCCCGCGCGCGCAGACTGTACCAGTACTACCTGCCGCTCATGCCTCTGGCTCTCGAACAGCTGGACCTGCGCGGCTATGATCTGGTCATTTCCAGCGAATCCGGACCTGCCAAAGGAATAATAACCTCGCCTGATACACTGCATCTGTGCTATTGCCACAGCCCCATGCGGTATGTGTGGGACATGTATCACGACTATATGGAGCAGAGCGGCCGGATAAAGCGTCTTTTAACTGCACCCGTGATGCATTACCTGCGCCTGTGGGACAGAGCATCAGCAGACAGGGTTGACCGCTTTGCCGCCAATTCGCAGTACGTAGCAAAACGCATTGACAAATGCTACAGGCGGGCAAGCCGCATTATACATCCTCCAGTGAATGTAAAACAGTTTTCATACTCTCCACAACGCGACGATTTTTATCTGTATGCCGGCGAACTGGCACCCTACAAGCGGCCCGAGCTTGCCGTGCAGGCCTGCAACGCGCTGGCAAAACCCCTTGTCGTCATAGGCGGCGGCTCCATGGAACCGATGCTGCGCCGCATGGCCGGCCCTACGGTGCACATCATGGGGCGCCAGCCGGACAACGTACTTGCAGACCACTACTCCCGCTGCAAGGCACTCATTTTTCCCGGAACGGAAGACTTCGGCATCATACCGCTGGAAGCCATGGCTTCAGGCGCTCCTGTCATTGCCTACGGCAGAGGCGGCGCGCTGGAAACGGTGCAGGACAACCGCACGGGACTGTTTTTCGGGCAGCAGACCGCGCAATGTCTGGCAGAAGCCATCAGCCGCTTTGAATCCAGCGGGGTGGACTTTTCAGCCGCTGACATCGCCGCACATGCTGCCGCATGGGATGCCCCGTTTTTCCGCACCCGTATGGAAAAACTTATCGGCGACGCCCTGTCCGGCACAGTCTGGTAACCCTGCCGCACCCTACCGGCCGCAAATAAAAAAGGTACCCCCCAGCATAGCTGGGGGTTCTTCATATGCGCCTGTAAGGCTTTCTTACTAGCAGCGCCCTAGCAGGCGCACGTTCGTCTGGCATCTGCATTTCTGTTACTTGCGACCCGTAAACGGGTTTCCAGAATATGGAAGGGATAATTGATCACCGAGCTTATCATGCTCAAGTTAATGCTTAATGTAATCTTGTATCTTTGCCTTGTTTTTTCCAACTGTATCTACATAATATCCACGGCACCAAAACTCGCGATTCCGGTATTTAAACTTCAGATCGCCAAATTGATCATACAACATTAAACTGCTTTTTCCTTTCAAGTATCCCATAAAACTTGAAACACTCATCTTTGGCGGTATTTCAAGAAGCATATGTACATGATCGGGGCAGCATTCTGCTTCGACTATATGTACGCCTTTCCACTCACACAGTTTGCGCAATATCTCACCCACTGCGCGCTTCTTCTCCCCGTAAAAAACTTGCCGCCGATACTTTGGCGCAAACACTACGTGATATTTGCAGTTCCATTTTGTGTGGGCTAAACTCTTAGCGTCACCCATTGTGACCTCCTTTTGATTTGCCACCTGCAGTTGCCAGACCGCAGGGATTAATTAGCAAATCAAAAGGAGTTTTACTAATATCTCTATAGCTTTAAGCTTTACGGACCCCCCCGCCTAGCGGGGGGTTTTCTGCATACAAAAAACGCCGTATCCTTTTACAGGATACGGCGTTCAATGCACATCAGACAGCATCCGGCATTACAGCCCGACCTACTGTCAGAGCCGCGCATCAGCAGCCGGGCATACTCCGGCCGCTCTGCGGCGTACCAGTTCGGCGCGCAGGGTTTGCGCACGCACCAGCGTAAATGCTTCCGCAGGGCACACCTGCATACAGGCCGGACCTTCCGGACGGTCCGTGCACAGCTGACACTTGGACGCCCTGCCGCCCCGCACCTCAATGGCCCCCACCGGACACGCCACCATGCACATTTTGCAGCCGATGCACAGCCCGCTGTCCACGGTGACCACGCCCTCCGCCATCCGTATGGCTCCGCGCGGACAAATTGCCGCACAGGGAGCATCGGCACATTGCCGGCACTGCACCGGCGCTGTAACCGCAGCTTCCGCCACCAGATGCAGCCGGGGGCTGAATACGGCTGCCTGTCCCCCGGGGGCAAACACGGACTGACCTGCCGCTGCCGCGGCACACGCCACCTCGCACGCGGCACACCCGATGCACCGGCGCGGGTCCGCCACAATAAAAGCATTCATCTTAGCCTCCCTAACGCGTCTGGCCGTAAACAGTATGCAGCAGATTGTGCGAAACATGGCTCAGAGGTTCGCCCAGAAATTCACGGTACAACGCCTGCACCTGCGGATTTTCATGCGATTTGCGGCAGGCAAGCTCGGCATCGTGGCGGTACAGCGCCGCCTTGCGCGCGGCATACACCTCATCCCGCTGAAAAGGCAGCAGCACTTTGGGCTGGCCCCCGCCGCTTATGCAGCCCTGCGGGCAGCACATCACCTCCACAAAATTCACATCACAGGTACCCGCGCGCACGGCTTCCAGCAGCGGACGCACATGCTGCAATCCGGCCACCACAGCCACGCGGAAGGTGCGGCCGTCCATGGTCAGGGTTGCGTGCCGGATTCCTTCGCCGCCCCGCACATACACCAGTTCCGTGCAGGGCACGGGTTCTCCGGTCACCAGTTCATAGGCAGTACGCAGCGCGGCTTCCATCACTCCGCCGGTCAGTCCGAAAATGTTCCCGGCACCTGAGTAGCTGCCCAGAGGCCGGTCAAACGGCTCGTCGGGCAAAGCGGCAAAATCTATGTGCGCCTGACGCAGCATGGCCGCAAGCTCGCCGGTGGTCAGCACCGCATCCACATCACGCACCCCGTCATGCTCCATCCCGGGTCTCTGCGCTTCTGCCTTTTTGCAGGTACAGGGCATCACCGCCACGCTGAAAACCTGCCGCGGGTCCACACCGTCCAGCTGCGCCCCGTACGACTTGAAAACGGCTCCGGCCATCTGCTGCGGAGACTTGCAGGATGAAAGATGTTCCAGCAGGTCGGGGAACTGCTGTTCGGCATAACGGACCCATGCGGGGCAACACGACGTGAACATGGGCAGCGGTCCGGCGCCTTCCATACGCTGCAGCAGCTCACTGCCCTCTTCCATTATGGTCAGGTCGGCTGCAAAATTGGTGTCGTAAACCCTGTCGAATCCCAGCCTGCGCAATGCTGCGGCCAGCCTTCCGGGGGTCAGCGCCCCCGCAGGCATACCGAACTCTTCGCCGATGGCAGCACGCACGGCTGGCGCACACTGAACCATGCTGTGGCAGCCTTCTGCCAGACGACCGGCCACCCGCGGTGCATCCCCCGTGTGCCATGCGGCAAAAAGCGGTGCTGCCTCCGAAACAAAAAGGCCTCTTTCCCGCTTCTTTTCGGCAATGCAGGCAGGGTGCTGTTCGTAAAAAGAGGCAAAAGCACTGCACTGCTGCACGCACTGCCCGCACAATACGCAGACATCCTCTCTGATACTGTGCGGCGTCCCCTGCACCCCTTCCACCGCCCCCACGGGGCAGACATCTTTGCACCGGCCGCAGCCCGTGCATATATCGCTGTCAATGCGTATCACATTCTGCTGTCCATTCATGACCTTCCGTCCTCCGGATGCAATGCCGTCACGTATTTTGCCAGTCCGGCCGCAGCCTGCGCGCAGCGTCTGCGGCGCAGATCACTCACCGCGGCCATGCGCAAAGCGCCGCGGGGGCAGGCCTGCACACACGCCGGTCCTGCCTGCCTGCCGGTGCACATATCGCATTTGACGGCCACCATGACCGGAGAAACCGTGCATACACCCCCGTCCTCTGTCTGCACGGTCTGCATGACGGCACGACCCTGCGCGTATACAGGCACCAGTTCCACGGCGCCGAACGGGCAGGCCAGCATACAGGTCTTGCAGCCCACACAGCGGGCCTCTTCCACCACCAGTGCGCCGTCCTTACGTCTGATGGCACCTGCGGGGCAGCTTGCAGCGCAGGGGGCATCCTCGCAGTGACGGCACTGCACAGGGGCTGTGGCCAGCGGCGTGCGCACCAGATACAGACGGGGAAGCAACGGGCTGTCCAGATTGCCGGCCACGGGGTGTTCCTTGCCTGTAGCGGTGTGCGCCACGGCGCAGGCCACCTCGCACACACGGCAGCCTATGCAGCGCGAAGCATCTGCCACCACAAAATCACTCAACTGGGATTGCATATTTTCTCCGGTGTTCCGGCAGGATGCACCGCCGGTTCGGAATAGTGTTTCTGAGCAGCCGCCTCCGGCCGCCGTCCGGCGGTATCCGCCGGACAGGGGCCCTGCCGGTCTGCTTTTTCCACGCGCACCGAACATATTTTCAGTTCCGCGGTGCCTGTTTCAGGGTCTGCCGCGCTGTTGGTCAGCACGTTGCCGCAGCTTTCGCTGTAGTGGAATGTGACAAAGACCAGACCGCGCATGGTTTTTTCGGTCACATGCACCCGCGCGGTCATACTGCCCCGGCGCGAAGTGAGCCGCACCATATCGCCGTCGGCTATCCCCAGAGGCGCCGCATCGTCAGGATGCAGCTCCACCTGCTCTTCAGGGGCCACGCCGTTCAGCCCCCAGCAGCGGCGGGTCATGGTGCCGGTATGATAATGGGCAACAACCCTTCCGGTGGTAAGCATCAGCGGATACGCGTCATCCGGCAGTTCCGCCGGTTCACGGTGCTCCACGGCAAGAAAAGCCCCCCGGCCGCGCATAAATGCGTTCCGGTGCAGCACCGGCGTGCCCGGATGATCAACATCCGGGCAAGGCCACTGCAGGCCGCCCTTTTCCAGACGGGCATAGGTTATGCCTGCGTAACTGGGGGTCAGCGCCCGCATTTCGTCAAATATTTCCTCCGGCGAACCATACTCCGGCCCTGCCCCCATACGGGTCAGAAGCTCGCTGAGTATCTGCCAGTCCGGGCGGCTGCCGCCTGCGGGGGGCACCGCCCTGCGGATGCGCTGCACCCTGCGTTCGGTACTGGAAAACGTGCCGTCCTTTTCGGCAAAGGACGCTCCCGGCAGCACCACATGCGCCTTTGCGGCTGTCTCGGTAAGAAAAATATCCTGCACCACCAGAAACTCCGCAGCGTCCAGACAGTGTTCCACATGGCCCACATCAGGATCGCTGCGCATGGGATTTTCACCAAAAACATACAAAGCCCGCACAGTGCCGTGTTCCAGCCCGTGCAGCACGTCAGGTATGCGCAACCCCGGCTTTCCGGGAACTTCTCTGCCCCACGCGGCCGCAAAGCGCTCACGCACGGCAGGGTCGGTCACGCGCTGGTACGCGGGCAAAACATCGGGCAGGGCACCCATATCGCATGCGCCCTGCACATTGTTCTGTCCGCGCAACGGATTGACCCCTGTACCCGGCCGCCCCGCATTACCGGTAAGCAGCGCGATGTTGGCCACGGCGCGCACATTGTCCACGCCGGAGGTGTGTTGCGTGATGCCCATGGTGTAATAGGTGGAGACGTTGGCGGCGCAGCCCAGAATGCGTGCCGCGGAGCGGATGTCGTCCGCCGGTACGCCTGTGATTGCCGATGCCTTTTGCGGCGTGCAGCGCAGCACGGTTTCGCGGAACGCCGCATATCCTTCGGTGCGCTGCGCGATGAATGCCTCGTCGGCAAGACCTTCGGAAATAATCACATGAGCAATGCCGTTCAGCAGCGCCACATCAGTGCCGGGACGCAGACGCAGCCACACCGCGGCGTGCGCCGCAAGCGTAACGGCGCGCGGGTCGGCCACCACCAGACGGGCCCCCTGACGCACGGCCTGAAGCATATTGGCCCCTATGACCGGATGGCATTCCGTGGTGTTTGTACCCACGGCAAAAATCACATCGCCGGCCCCCATGCTCTCCAGTTCATCAATGGAATTCGTCATGGCTCCGCTTCCGAATGCTGCGGCCAGACCGGCCACGGTGGGAGCGTGTCAGAGACGGGCGCAGTGGTCGACATTATTGGTGCCGACGGCCGCACGCATGAACTTCTGCATCAGATAATTTTCTTCGTTGGTACAACGGGCGGAACTGAACCCTGCCACGGCATCGGGCCCGCTCTGACGGATAATCTCTGAAAGCCGCGATGTGATACAATCGTAGGCTTCTTCCCAGCTGCAGGGCACCAGCCGGCCATCCCTGCGGATAAGCGGAGTTTTCAGCCGGTCACCATGGTGAATGAAATCAAAGCCGAAATGCCCCTTGGAACACAGCCTGCCTTTATTCACCGTGTTGCTGACGGCCGGACGGACTCCTGTCACAGTATCGTCATGCACCTGAAGGTAAAAAGCGCACCCTGTACCGCAGTAAGGACACGTTGTTAATACTTCTTTCATCTTTTACCACCTGTACGCAGTATGCCGGAAAGCAGTAACTGCATTCCGGCGTTGCTGTTGCATTCCGTAGCAGCCGCATTTTACACTTGGCTTACGGACACGCCTGCCTTACTCCCGTACAGATAAAAAGGACAAGTCATTTTTATGCATTGTAAAAAACTGCTGCATGAACACAGTTCAAGCATGCACTCACGCCATTCATCTTGACTATCAATCATAAAGTACATGTGTGTTTACGGCAAAAAATAAAGGTAACGCCGGTACAGACGCCATCAGGTACCGCACGCACGGATACTGCTCCATGCCGTGACGGACTTGCGTGCCGCATATAAAAAGGGCGGCACAGGCGTCTTTACAGCCCGCGCCGCCCGTGAAGGCCGACTGGAGAGATATAAAAAAATCAGACCGCGCTTTGGGACTGCGCAGGGCAGCCATGGCAGGCAGCCCCCCGCACTATGCCCGGCAGGGCGGCAAAGAGTGTCTGCAGCGCCGCCGGAAGCAGAAACGTGACCGTATGCGCGGGAACACAGAACAACGGAATGGTTTTGTGCAGCACACACCGGCTGCACCGGCCGCACTGGCCGCCACTGTCACATCGGCTTTACACAGCATGCCACTCCGTCCGCAGTTCCATGAAAATGCGGCCGCGACTGATGCCGCGGCCGCTGAATGTCAACAGGCCGGACAGAGTGCCTCCGTCAGCCGTTGCAGCTGTTGTCATGGACACAGGCCCGCAGTATGTCCGCCCGCAGCCTGCCTTCTATGTACACAGCCAGTGAAGAGACAGCCCTGTCGCATACGGAAAACACCGGCACTCCGCCGGCCAGCACCTGCGCCCGCATGGGGTCGAACAACCTGCCGCCGTCCACCACGCCCACCACGGGCTTATCACTGCAGGCAGCCACCTGTATGATGCGGCGTGTCACGGCACCTTCTTCATGAATGGAAAAATCCGGCACATCGGGACTGTCCAGCGTGTGCACCGAGGGTGACAGCGGGTCAAGTCCGATGACAACGGCGTCCACAGCGGGGTCTGCCGCCAGCAGGCGGGCCACTTCGGCGTGCACTTCGTCATCGGCGGCGGGATTGATGTCCAGCGGGTTGGTTACCGTAACCAGCGCATCGAGTTTTTTGCCACGCAGCAGTTCGCTTATGGCTGCCACTGTTGAAGCGGAAAACGACGCCAGTTCCATGCGGTAATCATCGGACTGGATGGAGTCCGCCATGCCCACGGCCTCAAAGCCCGCTCCGCTCACAGCCGCCAGCCGGGTGCCGCGCACTTTTTTGCCGTACAGCTTCTCCGCCAGCAGAAAAAGCTCCTGAAACTCGGTAAAGGTGCGGGCAACAATGGCTCCGGCCTGACGTACGCAGCTTTCGCAGACCATATAATCGCCGGCCAGCGAAGCAGTGTGTCCGCTGGTGGCGCTGCGGCCTTCCGGCGTGCGCCCGGCCTTGTAAAAAACAACTTCCTTTCCGGCTATGACAGCTTCGCGCACAGCGCGGCAGAATGCCAGCCCGTCAAGATCATTGAATCCTTCGGCGTATACAGCGATGACATCCACCGCATCGCTGTCCTTGAAATATGTGACCATGTCTCCCAGCGTCAGGTCTGTCTGGTTGCCCATGGATATCATATAGGCGGGTTTCAGTTCGGGGCACTGGCTGCTGCGGTGCAGCATGAACGCGCCGCTCTGGCTGACAAGCGCGGCCCTGTGGCAGGTGCCGCTTCTGTCCTTGGGCAGTTTCTGCTCCGGAATGAACCATGTATCATACCGGCCCGGACGGGAAACCACCCCCATGCAGTTGGCGCCCAGAAACACCGGCCCGCCGTCGCCCCTGCCGTGTTCATCGTTGATGCGCGCTATGACGCGCGCCGCACGTTCACGGCTGTTTTCTGTTTCACCCATGCCGCCGGGTATGAGCATAACACTGTGGGCAGCCCCCAGTCTGATGATCTCATCCACCATATCGGGCACCTGCTGTGCCCCCACAGCCACTACAAACAGATCAAGCGCATTCTGCGGCGCCACCTTGCCGCCTGCCGCATCAAGCCCCAGCGCGGCCAGTTCCGGCAGCACGCGTACGCCTTCCTGTGTATCGCCCGGAGCAGCACCGGGACGGAACACCGTGACGTTTTCAGCCCCGAAACCTTCGTTGAGCACGTTTTCCAGAATAATACGCCCGAAATTGCGGCGGGAAGCTGAAACACCGGCAATACCGATCGACCGCGGGTGCAGCAGTCTGTCTATTTTTGCCACGGGCCGGACGTTGGCCGGCTGTGCCGGTTCACTGAAACGGCACAGGCCGTCCAGCGGCACCATCAGGTAATCACTGAATGCAAAGGGATTTATTTCCAGCTCATCAATGACAAAAGGCGCTTGCGGGTTGGCGTCGGAAAAATAACGTGCCATGCGGATGAACGACCCGAAGCATTCCACCAGCTGTTCATCGGTGACAATGCGCTGCTGTCCCCGTGTCAGACCGGCCAGCTTGCGATACGAAATGGTTTTGCGGAACAGCTCGAAAAAAGCATCCTCGTCCGTCAGCTGGGTGGACGCGGCCACAACGGCCTGCCCTTTGCGGAAGCGCTCGGCATACAGCTCGGTATCCGTACCGCCCAGACCGGCGCTTATCACAGTTCCGAACTCGCGCGTGCGCCGCAGGCCCACAATAAGTTCATTGCCGAACGCACCGGAATCCGGCGGCATGAACTGTACCTGCAGTACCCCCTTCAGGTCTCTGCTGATGGCAGCCTGTAATGTTTCTCCGCGCAGGCCTCTGTACGGCAGCGGGGCATGGTCGGGGTCGCGTTCTATGCAGGCGGCAAAATTCTCCGGCACTTCATACAGCATGCGCCGCATGGCGGAGCGGATGCGGTCCGGCGTTTTTTCCACAATGCGCACTCCGCCCACTTCGGTCTTATGCACAATGGCGGGCGAGACAATCTTGAGCACGGCCCTGTCTCCGGGAATGGCCATCAGTTCCTCGTCCGAGGGTCTGGCCCCGCGGGGAATCAGATTCGCCCGCGGCGGGGTTTCCGCTCCGGAACTGGCAAGCAGGGTGTAGACCTCGTACTCATACAGAAAATCACGGCCTTCTTCCCGCGCGGTGCGGAACAGATCCGTTATGCGCGAATAATCAATGGGAATGGTCATGCTCATGCGGAGGCTCTTTCAAATTTTTTACAGTGTGTTGCGGGGTAAAAAAAGGCCCGAAGCGTCACACTCCGGGCCTTGGTATCACATGGGCCTACACCAGTGTGCGCCCCTGCAGAAAGGCGGCGTGGTTCAGCGTCCATACCGCGGGACGGGGGCTGACTTTTTTAAGCGCCTGCAGCCATACCTCAACGGGGAAGGCGTCAAACGGCGACAGCCTGCTGAGCGCACCCAGCATGACCACGTTGGCGCAGCGGCCGCGTTCGTCTCCCAGTGCAAGGGCCATCTTCAGCACGTCTATACGCACCACGTTGCAGCCCGAAAGCAGCTCGTCAATGGCCTGTCTGGTGGGGTATTTTTCCGGGTCGAAGCCCTGCGGCACAATGACGGTTTCCGCCAGCAGAACAGTGCCTTCGGGGCGCAGCATATCAAGAAAACCGGGGCGCAGCACTTCGCTTTGCTCCATGACGATAAGCGCATCAGCCGTACCCGGCACAAACTGGGTGCTGTGCACGTCGCCGCAGGCAAATGTGGAAATGACGGGACCGCCCATCTGGGCCATACCGTGGGTTTCGCCCTTCAGGATATTCTTTTCGCCGTAACCGGCGATGAACGCCATCTGCGCCAGCGCCTTGCCGAAGAACAGGTTGCCCTGCCCGCCCACACCGCGGATGCCGAGGCTGAGACGAGCGGGACGCTGGGCATCGGTAAGCACAGGCACATCGATATGTTCAGGAGCTTCGGGCAGTACGGGCTTTTCGGCACAGGCGCCGGTGCTGCATTCCGTATCCACCGCTATGGCACCCTTGGGGCACATCTGCAGACAGGCCGGAGTCTTGGAAACGCAGCCGGTGCACAGGTTGTTCCAGAAAGGCACACCGTTTTCATCAGGCTGAATGCCCGAGCAGATATTGCACGCGCCGCACTGCACGCATTTTTCGGTATCCACGATAAGCTTCTGGCCGTAATCGGCTGCGGGTACCTTGCGGATACAGGTGCCGCGGATGACAAGCGTGGTAAAGGTGCCGTCTTCCGCGGCTTTCAACGCTGCCCTGAGCCCTTTGCGCACGCTTTTCATGTCGTATGCGTCGATGAGCGCCACTTCCGCCCCCTGCGCCTTGAGCGATGCCACAAGATCAAACCGTGTGGGGTCGCCCGCAAGGTTGACGGGAGAAGTAGGACCGGGCTGACCGCCGGTCATGGCTGTCCATTCGTTGTCCAGCACCACCTTTACACCGGCCACGTTGCGGAACACGGCATTTCTGGTGGCATCCATGCCGCTGTGGCATTCTGTGCCGTCGCCCAGCAGGCTGATGCATTTGCTCACCGATTCGGGCTTGGAAAGAACATAGCCGGTACGCTTGCTTTCGCTGGCGCCCATGGCAAGGCCTGTATCAAGCGCACCCAGAAAATACAGCAGCGTATTACAGCCTATGTCACCGAAAACGGCTTCAATCTCGCCTTTGCGCTTCATACGGGCAACCACTTCGCCGAACAGGCGGTACGGGCATCCGGCGCATATCATGGGCGGACGCGGCACAGGCGCAGCCTGCGGACGGGGAGCCGCCGTGGCCTGCTGGCCCAGAAATGCCGCAATGCTGGCAGGCGTCCATTCCGTCACGTTGCTGTATTCTTCCTTGCCGGTCACCTTCAGACCTGCGGCACCGCATGCTTCCTGAATAAAGCGGTAGCCGTCCTCGATGACAAAAACTTCGCCTTCGATGGATTCGCAGAAATTGCGGATTTTTTCCATGGGCAGCGGGTTGGTGAATCCCAGCGAGAGGATATCGATGTCCTTGTCGAACAGCGCCCGGTACTCATCCATGTACATGGAGTTGATGCCGTGGGTGATGACACCGCGCTTGCCCGAACCTTTGATATGCACATTGAGGGGGCTCTGCTCCACCATTTCCAGCAGACCGGGCATGCGTTCGGCCATCACTTTGTCGTAGTTGGCGCGGGCAAACACGGGCAGAGAGTTCTGCAGCCGCAGCGGAGACACCGGAGCAGGCTCGCGGGAAGTGACGGGCATCATGCGCACGAGGCCTTCGCTGTGGCACAGCACGCCGCTGGGCTGGATAACCACGGGCGTATTGAACCGGCGGGCTATTTCCACCGCCACCAGCGCCGACTCGTGCAGTTCCTGATGGGTTCGCGGCTCGAAAACGGGAACAAAGCAGCTTTTGTACAGGTAGCGGGGGTCGATGACGTGCTGCGTGGAACTGGGTGTATAGTCGGCGGCCACATAAAATATCAGCCCGCCGCGGTCAGCGGTATAGGTGGCCACGCTGGTGAATATGTCACCCGCCTGATACAGGCCGGGTATTTTCATGGTCACGACGCAGTCGCGTCCGGCCAGAGAATGTCCGTGCCCCACACCGGCGGCCACGGCCTCGCTGACGGACCATCCCACGGTGATCATGTCCTGCACCTGCGAAAGGCCTTTATCTATCACTTCGGAACTGGGTGTGCCGGGATAACCGTCCGCGGCATGGATGCCGGCGCGCACGCAGCCCACGGCAAAAGCGATGTTCCCCTGAAGCACGGCAGAGTTGCCGGCCTCGTCCCTACACAGTTTCTCAATGGGATTCACGGTTTATCCTCCGGAAAAATAAGTTCGCTCTCCTGACTCCTGTCGGGGAACCTGCCGCCACAATGCTGCAGATAGGGCGGCTGAGAACCGCCCCTGTCTTCCTTTTGCGCCTGCTGCTCCAGCCATGCGGCAAAGCTGCGCACATGAGGCGGTTCCAGCACCAGACACCGGCTCAGCGGAACGCCGTCAAGCTCCAGCACGGGAACACTGTCGGCGTATCCCTGCCGGGCTATGGCCAGATAACAGGCAACTTCGGTGACATTGGCCGAAACAACGCCGCCGCGCAAGTCCCGAAACACATGCCGGCCCAGCTCGCGACGCAGCATATCCGCCGTGGCCCGGCACCGGCGCGGGTCTGGGTCATACAGCGTCAGCCGGAAAGGACGCGAAAATCCGGAGCCGCCGCGCATCATGCCCCTGCCCGGCGACCGCAGTAAAAAACCGGCATCAGCCCGCCGTACGGCGGATATACCTTTCCGCCTCCAGCGCGGCCACGGTGCCGTCAGACAGGGCCGTGGTTATCTGCCGGTAACGCTTGGGCCGCACGTCACCCGCCGCGAACACGCCGGGCACCGATGTGGCCATCAGGCCGTCAGTGACTATGTAGCCTTGTGCGTCCAGTTCCAGCTGCCCGCGGAAAAGCTGCGTGCTTGGCTCCTGCCCCATGAACACAAAGATTCCGTCGCACGGCAGCTGCTGTTCCGAACCGTCTGCACGGGTCAGCGTGACGGACTCAAGAGCATCCGTCCCGTGCAGCTGCGTCACCCGCGTGGAGGTATACATGACTGCACCCTCACGGGCGGCCAGCGCACGCTGCGCCGCGGCCGCGGCAAAAAACCTGTCCTGCGCCTCGATCAGAGTCACCCGTGCCACACCCGTGTCCAGCAGGGCCAGAGCCTCGTCAAATCCGCTGTTGCCGCCGCCCACCACCAGCACGTGCCGGCCCTTGTACGCGCTGCCGTCGCATATGGCACAGTAATGCACCTGACAGCAGTCGCCGGCACAGTCCAGCAGCACCGGCCTGCGCCCCGTGGCGGCAATGACGGCACGGGCCTCATACCGCACATCGTCGGCCACGACAGTTTTGTCTCCGGCCGCGAGTGATATTTCTTCAATGCAGGCGGCCTCTTCCACATCCACCCCCAGCGCGGCCACCTGTTCCGCCATGCGGTCGGCCAGTTCCATGCCGGGTATGCTGATGTAGGACGGCATATTTTCGACAACACGCGTCCAGTTTACCAGCCCGCCGCAGGCATTCTCCTCCAGCAGCGTCACACGCAGCCCCGCGCGGGCGGCGTAAACGGCGGCGGTCATGCCGGCCACCCCGCCGCCCAGTATAAGCACATCAACCTGTCTGGTTTCCATGGTGCTCAGCCGTACTCCCCGCGCCGCGGCGCTATACTGAATGATACAGTGTTGTCAGTTCCTTAGGATTCATAAGACCGGTGCGGGTATACACGGCCCGCCCCCCGCGCACGATGACCAGCGACGGCACACGCTCCACGCCGTAGGCTTCCATCACCGCGGGGTCTGCTTCGCTGTCCACGGCCAGCAGTTCCACATCGGGATTTTTGGCGCCGAATTTGGCCAGCACTTTTTCCATATTCTTGCAATGCGGGCACAGTTCCTTGTGAAACAGCACAATACCCTGCGCGGTCTGTTCTATGCGGGCATCAAGATCGCCCGGCGTCACTGTCTGCAAACTCATATACAGCTCCTTGCCGTCATGTTCCGCACGGCAGGTGCCGGGCAATGCAGCCCGCCCCTGCGTGAGAAAAAAACCGCCGCAGCGGTCTGTTATTTATGCACCATTTCCAGAAACCGCGTCACATCGGCAATGCGCACACTGTCTCTGGTAAAATTTTCCAGCACACCCTCTTTTTCAAGATCGCGGATGGCTTTGTACAGCGTGGTGCGATGCACGCCCAGCAGGTTGGCGATATCACGCATTTTCATGGAAAGTTTCAGTTCGGCGCCATGGGCACCGGATATGCTCTCGCCGCTGGTGACATACAAAAACGTACACAGCCGCTCCGCCACATTCTGCAGTCCCAGCGAGGCGGACTGGTTGCTGAGCGTGCTCACCTTTGCCGCAAACGTGTGCAGCAGCGAACTGACGATTTCCGGATGGTTGGGCAGCAGGTCGGCATAAACGCTGTGCCGCGAAAAGCGCCAGATAACCGCAGGCCGCGAACACACAAACGTGCTCAGGATGGGCTGACCGGTAAAAAACGGCGTTTCGCCGAACAGAGTACCTTCCTCGATGTACATCAGGATCTTTTCCGATCCTTCCATACTGGTACGGATCATGCGCACTTCGCCGGATTCGAGATAAAACAGGCTGTCCACCATTTCTCCGGCGCGGATAATCACTTCGCCCCTGCTGTACCTGCGCGGCGACGCCAGATGCAGCACACCTTTCCATGCGGTGTCCGTGGCGCGTATTCTCCAGAAATCTTCCATGATGTTCTCCGGCGCGCCCTGCGCGCCATGCCCGCCGCGGCAGGCGGCTGCCTGCCGCGGCGGGTTTCTGTCAGGTTGTTCTCAGCTCGCCGATGAACAGCTTGAGCTGCTGCAGCAGCTCTTTCGCTTTTTCCGGCTGTTCGGCGATGATGTTGTTAAGCTGGAACGGATCGTTTTTCCGGTCGTACAGCTCGTCCTGCTGCGGCAATGCCACCTCGGCACCGGGCACACAGGTCCACATCTCTTCCTTGACCTCCAGCTGGGCGGACTGCCTGCCGGCGTTACCGCCCTTGCCGGAACCGTCGTAGAATATCTTGTTCATGGAGTCTGTGTCGATCTCGCGCGTTATCCAATGTATATAGCTGTAATCATGTGTTATAATAGACCATGACATGCCATAGTACCCGGCAATGGCAAAATCGCGCACGGTCTGCGTTTCTCCGCGCATGACCGGAAGCAGGCTGATGCCGTGCATATCTTCCGCATCGTAGGTGCTTATGCTTTCGTGCCCCGCATCATGCAGGGCTTCTGTATTATAGTATCCGAGCGCGTCCATGATGGTGGCCGATATGTCCACGTTCTGCACAAAACTGCTGATACGCTTACCGCCTTTCAGACCGGGGACATGCACCATCAGGGGCACATGCACCAGCTCTTCATAGGGCCACGGACGGCACTTGCGCATGATACCGTGGCCGTGTTCGCCTTCGCCCATGGGCTGTCCGTGGTCCGATGTGACCACAACCATGGTGTTGTCCCACAGCCCCTGTTCTTTCAGAGAATCAAACAGACGGCCCATCCACTTGTCCACCAGAGTCACCTTTTCGGCGTACAGGGCGCGGATATGCCTGCATTCTTCTTCAGTCAGCACACCGGCCACTTCGGACCACGGCGCCAGCAGCAGCGGATTGCCCGTGTAGTCGGGATCGTACGGGCAGGGGCGGCCTTCCCACACCGAAGGCGGATCCCACGGTTCGTGCGGGTCAAAGGAATCAACCCACAAAAAGAACGGACGTTCGGGATCGCGCTTGGTCCGCAGCCAGTCATCACTTTCGCGGGCAACCACAGCCACATAGTTGTCCGCGTCCGACTGCCACTTCTGCCGCTGACGCAGATAGCATTCCGTCTCGCGCAGCAGCGATTTGCCGGAGCTGTCCAGTTCGCCGTCCGCATCACGCGTAAGCCAGTTGGGCGAAACATAGTCTTCCGGCTTGAACTTTTCAGAAAGCGGTACCTTGCTGAAGGTCTCGTGATCCAGTTCGTGCCCGTTGCAGAACCGCACATAGTCAAACCCGCGCGAATAGCCGTATTTGGGCAGCCGCATGGGCGGCGTATCGTATACCAGAGCCGTCTGCACCTCGCGGCACCACAGAATATCGGTCAGCGTGGTATCCTCGGGGTCCAGCGGCTTCCAGCCGCCGTAAGGCAGCGTGTAGCGTCCGGTCATCAGCGCACGGCGCACAGGGATGGTCGGCAGCCCTTCGCTGTAGGCGTTTTCAAAAAGAAAGCCTTCCCCGGCAAAACGGTCCAGATTAGGCGTCTTCACCTCTTTATTGCCGTAGCAGCCCAGATAGTTGAACTGCAGAGTATCCAGCATGATGAAGATGACGTTCTTTATGGATTCTGAAGCCATACTATACACCGGTCTCCCGTTTTTTCATGTTTTGTCAGGCGTTTTCCACCTGTGCGGGTGCACGGCGCACGGGCGAACCGTCGCGCCTGCGCATGCCGATGCCGGTCATGGCGCACAGAATGGAGAACACGGGAACGCCCCAGTTAAGCAAAGCGTACGGGGCAAATTCATAGGCGCTGACACCCAGCACCCCCATTATATAAAATGCGTGCACGCTCCACGGCACCAGCGGGCAGCCAAGCGTACCGGCGTCTTCGCAGGTGCGCGAAAGCACGGAGCGGTGCAGGTCGTTTTCATCGTAGGCATGCAGAAAGGCACGGCCGGGAATAATGGCAGCCAGCATCTGGCTGCCGGTGCCCAGCAGTATGATATATGCGGACCCCAGCGTGGACGCCACAAGCCGCACAGGCGACCTGGAACCGCGCAGCATGGCATCAAGAAGCACTTCCAGCACGCGGGCGCGCTCCAGAATGCCGCCGAAAGCCATACCCGAAGTCAGCAGCAGAATGGTGGGCATGACAGACATAAGCCCCCCGCGCGAAAGCAGCTTGTTAAGCTGTGCCGATTCCGTGGCGGCCTTGTAGCCGGTGGTCAGCTGCTTTGCCAGCACATCCAGCGTGGCGCCGCCTGCCAGCGCTATGAGCAGCGCGCTCAGCAGACATACGCCCATGACCGGCAGCACGGGGTATCTTCTGTAAGCCAGTATCACCATGAGCACCGGAGGAATGAATACCACCGGCGACAGGTTGAAGCCGTTTTCAAGGCCCGCCAGAATGCCGGAAAGGCTTTCCAGACTGCCGGAGGCCGCCGTCTGCGTGGCCCCCAGCAGCATAAAGCCGGCCATGGCCACCAGCGCGGCGGGCACGGTGGTCCACATCATGGAACTGATATGCGTGAAAAGCGGAGTTTCGCAGATGGTGGCGGTAATGTTGGTGGAGTCGGAAACCGGAGACATTTTGTCACCGAAATAGGCTCCGGAAACGATGGCCCCCACGGTCATGGCGGGCGAAAAACCCATCACCCCGCCCACGCCCAGCAGGGCGACACCGATGGTGCCCATGGTGCCGAACGATGTTCCTGTGGCCACAGAAGCAACGGCGCACAGCACAAAAGCCGATGCAAAAAAATACTGCGGAGCGATAAGTTTAAGCCCCCAGTAGATGATGGCCGGAATGGTGCCCGATGCCAGCCACGCGCTGATGGTCATGCCCACCATGACCAGAATGGCCACGGCAAGCTGCACCCTGCCCAGAGACTCCAGCATGCCTTCCTGCAGCTCTTTCCATGTGTAGCCCACAGGCAGGCACATCAGTCCGGCCAGCGCCACGGCGGCCAGCAGCGGCAGCACGGGCGGGCGCACTCCCACAAAAACGATTCCGTACAGGATGACGCCCACAGGCAGCGTGAAGCACAGCACGGCCCAGAGCAATCCCGGTCTGGGACCGGCACCGGCGTCCTGCGTGTTTCTGTTGTTAGACCCGCTCATATCCACTCCTCGCGTAGTAAAAGTTGCGCAACATCAACCGGTTCTCCGCACGCGTCCGTGCGGCCGGTCCGCCGCTTTCAGGCAGCTTCCGCGCGCCGGAACAGTCCGGCACCACAGCGCATATCAGTCATTTTATATTCCGCACAAGGGCAATGTGCGCGAGGTGTCCGCCACCATACTACCGCCTGTGTCCGCCGCCTGACAGCATAACAGACTCTAGCGGCACCCGCAGTCCCGCACCGTAGCATTTGCTACAGTCTGCCCTTTTTGTGAAAAAATGCTCACCCGCGCCTCGTGCCATGTGCGCGCCGGACAGAAGCCGACTTAAAAAAATACTGTCTGGTTCCCCGCATTTTCTGTAGTATCCTCAACCATGTGGTATTCCATACGTACAGTTGTTTTCATCATGCTTCTGCTGGCCGTTACGGCGCTGCCGTTTTATGCCGCGCAAAAAACGGAACGGCCGCTGGTGCTTGTATGCGACGTATGGCCACCCTATCAGACCCAGCACGACGGGCGTGTCAACGGGTTTGCCACACGCGTTGTGCACCACGTGCTTAACGGCATGGGGGTGCCGGTAAAAAGCACCAAGGCGTTTCCATGGCAGCGCGCCATGGGCATTTTTCAGGCAGGCGGGGCCGATGTGCTGTTTTCGGCAAACCATACGGCCGACCGGGAGATGTTTGCGCGCTACCCGGAAGAATCTCTGGTGGATTCACCATGGATACTCTGGAGCAGGAAGAAAAACCTGCGCTCGCTTGACGACCTGCGGGGGCTTAAAATCGGTGTTGTAAGCGGTTACAGCTATACTCTGGAATTCTGGGACTACATCGAGACCCACTGCGTGGTGGAAAAGGTGCATTCCGACGCCATCAACTTTAAAAAACTGGCCATGGGCCGGCTGGACGCCATTGCCGCGGAATACGGCAACGGGCGGCATGTGCTGAACTCCCTCCACCTAAAGGGAATCAGACCGCATACCGATATTGTAGTAAAGACTGACGGTCTGTACGCCATCTTCAACAAAAACACCGTGACAGAAAAATTTGTACAGGAGTTTTCCTTCCGGCTGAAGGAGTACAAAGCGTCAGAAGGGTACCGGGATCTGTACCGGGCATACTTCATGCCCGGGCAGGAGTGACCACCCTGCAGATCCGGAGCCGCAGGCAGACAGATGATAACCTGTTGTTCCGCCGCCGGAGCCGACATATCCGCGCAGCCTGCGGAGTTATCATTGCCGCCGGGCTCACCTGACAGCACGCTTATTTTTTCTGTGCACATGCACATTCCGGAGGATTCAGCATGAAGGGAACCATATCGCTCAAGACCAAAATGATCGCGTTCTGCCTTGCCATCGGGCTTCTGCCGTTCATCGGCATGGGGTATTACGCCTTCACATCAGCTTCAGACAAACTCGAAGAACAGTATTTCGGTCAGCTTACCTCGCTCAGGGCAATCAAGCAGCATGCCGCGCAGGAAATCATCCGCTCATGGAACAACGAAATACTGCAGCTGGCACGCAGCACGGCGGCTGCGGATTTTCTTTCACGCTTCATCATGTATGCCGAAACACCGGATGCAAACACGGCATCAGGCCTTGATATCACCTCCGCTGCATATACCCGCCTGCACAAACGCGCGGTGCCGCACTTTGAAAACTATGTGCTCGAAAAAGGCTATTACGACCTTTTTCTGGTGGATGGAAAAGGACGCATTCTTTTTACACAGGCCAGAGAATCAGACCTGGGACAAAGTCTGACACAGGGACCGCTTGCCGGCAGCAGCATAGCGCAGGCATGGCAGACCGCGCAGCAGAGCGATATAGGCTTTGCCGATTTCCGGCCCTATGCCCCCTCAAACGGAGAGCCCGCCGCCTTCATCGCCAGAAAGCTGGAAAACAGAAGCGGCATTGAGGGCACCGTCATCCTGCAGATACCCCTCGACCGCATCAACGCGCTCATGCAGCTGCGCGACGGCATGGGTCAGACGGGTGAAACCTATCTTGTAGGTCAGGACAAGCTGATGCGCTCGGATTCATTCCTTGAACCGGAATTTCATTCCGTTGCCGGATCATTCCGCAATCCGCAGAAAGGCAAGGTGGATACCGAAGCATCACGCAGCGCGCTTGAGGGCAGGTCCGGCACACGCATCATCACCGACTACAACGGCAATCCGGTGTTGTCGTCATTCGCACCGCTGGAAGTGCTGTCCGGCGTAAAATGGGGCATCATCGCCGAAATAGACGAGGCTGAAGCCTTTGCCGGCGTAACGGCACTGCGCAACGCCCTTTTCGTCGCCGGTGCGGGCATACTGCTGCTGGTCACCGCCACCACACTGTTCATCCTCAGGCGCGAGCTCATCTCTCCGCTTTCCATCATCGAACATTACGCCAGCGACGTGGCCGGCGGCAATCTGGATGCGCAGGTAAGCGGCTCATTCTCGCCCGAAATAGCCTCCATGCAGCATTCCATTGCCACCATGGTAGGATCGCTGAAAGAAAAAATGGCCGAGGCCAACGCCAAAAGCAAAGAAACCTCGCTACAGGCCGACAATGCGCAGCAGGCTCTGGAGCAGGCCAGAGAGCAGCAGGCCCGCGTGGCCAAGCTTGTGGAACATATGCAGGAACTTTCCGGCCGGGCAAACAATATTGCCGAACGCATGTCATCAGCCGCCGACGAACTGACCGCACAGGTCGATCAGGTAAGCAACGGTGCCTCCATACAGCGCGACAGAATGCAGGAAACAGCCACCGCCATGGAACAGATAAACGCCACGGTGAACGAGGTGGCCCAGAACTCGACACTGGCCGCCACCAGCTCTTCCGAAGCACGGGACCGCGCACAGGACGGGGCGGGCATCGTGCAGCAGGCCATCGAGGCCATAGATCAGGTTAACACCACTGCTCTGTCGCTCAAGGACAGCATGCGGTCGCTGGGCGAACAGGCCGATTCCATCGGACAGGTGATGACCGTTATCAGCGATATAGCCGACCAGACAAACCTGCTGGCGCTCAACGCGGCCATTGAAGCCGCACGCGCCGGTGATGCGGGACGCGGCTTTGCCGTTGTGGCCGATGAAGTGCGCAAACTGGCAGAAAAAACCATGAGCGCCACCAAGGAAGTGGGCGACCGCATCAGCAGCATTCAGCAGGCCGCAGGCAAAAACATTGAAAGCATGGACAAGGCCGTTGCCGCCATCCAGCAGGCCACAGGCAAAGCGAACGACTCCGGCGCGGCGCTGGACTCCATTGTCACCGTGGCGGACGGCACTGCACTGCAGGTTTCCAGCATCGCCACCGCAGCCGAAGAACAGGCCGCGGCCATGGAACAGATAAACCGCTCGGTGGAAGAGGTGACCATGATAGTCAGCGAAACCACCGAAGGCATGATGCAGGCGGCGGAAGCAGTGCAGGAACTGGCCACGCAGGCCAACGAACTGCGTTCGCTCATCCAGTCGCTGGAAGAAGCCGGAAAAACAGCATGATCTGCGCGCGAACATCAGCGTAAAGCGCCTGCACCCGCGTGATGAACCGCACACCGGTGCAATCCGGCAGACCCCGCACAAAAAAACAGACAGGCCGCCCCGTACGGGGCGGCCTGAACGCTTTTTCCGCCCGTGTGCATGCAAAGCGCCGCTTCCGGCAAAGCCGGAATCTCCCGCAGGCATTCTTTTCAGGCACAAGGCAGAGCCAGTGTATCGCAATACGATTGACCCGTTGCCGCAGCACGCACTGCCGCCACCCCGCAGGCGCACGCTTAAACGCAAAAGAGACCGGCGCCCCCGCAGGCGGACAGCGGGTTCCGCGCGGGCAGGATGCCGTGCGGCATTCCCCTGCCTCCCGCGCCGGAGTCCGGTTCACAAACCGTCACAGCGTCAGGAAGCGGAGCCCTCTTTCTGCTGTCTGCCTTCATGTTCCGCGCCGCCGGAAACCTGATCAAGAATTCCCAGCAGCCTTCTGGCACGTTTATCCATGCGGTCCCCTCCCGAAGCCAGTTTTTCAAGCTCGACCCGCGCCTGCTGCCAGTCCCCGTCATTCCACGCCATCACGGCCAGCATCCAGCGGGCCTTGCGCGCCAGACGCCCCCCGCCTGCTGCCAGATCGCCAAAAACAACCGCAGCCTCGGCCTTTTTTTCCATACGCAGCAGTATCTGCCCTTTTCTGAAACGGCGGTCATCAGTGGGGGCCTGTTCCAAGGCCTTCTGCGCATGTTCCAGCGCAGCGGGCAGATCGCCTCCGCGGGCCAGCGAATGTGCCAGATTGTCCAGCATTTCCGGAGTCGGCGGAGCTTCACCCACCGCGCGGGCCCCCAGAGAGGGAGCCCCCAGCGAACAATACAGCGAAGCAAGCTGGGCTGATTCGCGGCTGCTGGGCGGTGCAAGTTTGTGCGCTATCTCATAGGTTGCCGCAGCCTTGTCGCGCAGTCCCTGCCGGTAATAAACAAGGCCCAGCATGCGCCACACCTTGGCATCTTCAGGGTACACCCGCACTGCGGCGCGCAGTCCCTGCGCCGCTTCCTGCAATTTGTCCTGCCGCATAAGGCACTGGGCAAGCAGAATATGCCAGTCGGCTTTCGCTTCCGCCCTGCCCGTAAGAAGGCGCAGTACGGCGGCGGCCCTGCCGTACTGTTCGCCGCGGGCCAGAAACACCGCGGCCGAATATGCCAGATACGTTTTGGCCTCTCCCGAAAGCGCATACGCCTTCAAAAAGGCGTCGGCAGCCTCAAGCGGCTTTCCGGCCCGGTACAACGCCGTGCCCAGCATCTGGGCCAGCGACCCGCTGTCGGCATACTCTCCGGCGCCTTCACGCAGCACGGAAACCGCCAGGTCTTCGCGTTTCATCTCCAGCAGCACGGCCCCGTACAGCTCGTACGCGTACTGATGCCTGTCCGAATAACGGCGGAAGTACACGGCCATCTTTTCTGCGGCCATATCGTGACGGCCTTTGTCCACAAGCCGTTTGGCTTCCGTGAATATCTCGTATTCCATGGCCGTCACGGAGCGGACGCCCGCCAACGCGCTGTCGCACAGCACCGGCAGCATTGTGCATACAGCCACGCACAGCACCGCCAGCCGCATCTGCCGCGCCGGGGTGTGCCACAATCGTTCAAGCATGGCATATCCGGTCATAACCACCTCCATGCCCTTTACTGGTGCAGTGAAAAGGTAAAAGGCTGCTCGGCAATGCACTGCACGGCCCTGCCGTCTTTGCGGCAGGGTACAAAACGCCACCGCAGCACCGTTTCCACGGCGGCCTCATGAAACGTCCGGGTATCGTCTTCCGCATACACGGGAGTCGCCTGTTTCACCGTTCCGTCCTCAGCCAGCAGAATGCGCACCACCACGGTGCATTCACGCCCCAGACGTTTTTCCTGCATCGGATACAGCGGGGCCGGCGCATAAAGCGGGCGCGGCTGTTCATCAACCTCGCCCAGCGTAAAGGCACCGCCCGACGGCGCCGACAACCCGCCGGCCGAAGCCACGGAAGGGACTCCGCTCAGCGGCACGGTGCCTGCCAGTTCGGGCGCGAAATCCATTTCCATGGAGGGCATGTCCATTTCCAACTGCGGCGAATCAAGAGACACATCCATTTCTGACATCTTTTCAAGGGGCTGCACCTGCTGCACATCGCGGGTGGCATAGGTCTCGGTCTCGCGTACCGGAGCTTCGGTAAACGAAGACAGTCTGACCGCGCCATGCACCACAGGCTCATCTGTCACCACGCGGGGAGCAGTTCCTGCCAGCAGGAAAAGCAGCAGCAACAGCGTGACCCCCACTCCGCCGCCCACGGCCGCCATCCGCACGCACCAATCCGTCATGGCGCATCCTTGGTGGCCACGCTCACATCGCGCACTCCGGCCTGACGGCACAGGTCGATGGCGCGCACCAGCACACCGGAACTGGACTGCACATCGGCAGCCACAATCACCGCAAGGTTGTCTTTTTCCGCCAGCAGCCCCGCCATGCGCGACTCCAGCGAGCGGATATCAACACTTTCACCTTCCATCCACAGCACGTTGTCGCTGTCTATGGCCACAACCACCTGCACCTGACGGCCTTCGCCCGTGGCCGCAGCGGGACGTTCCACCACAACGCCGGATTCTTTGATAAAACTTGTGGATACAATAAAAAAGATCAGCAAAATGAAAACCATGTCGATCATGGGTGTCAGATCGATATCGTTGACCACTTCATCCTGTGTCGTACCGCGCCATCTCATTGTATATCTCCTTGCCCGGAACAGGCGGGCGCCGTCCGGCCCGATGCTTCTGCGGCCCGCAGCGAAACGGAACGCAGCGCATTACGCAGCTTGCGGCTTTTACGGTACAGAATACCGCCCGCAAGCAGGCTGGGAATGGCGACCAGCAGGCCGCCCTGCGTGGTCACCAGCGCTTTTGAAATACCGCCGGTCAGTGCGGCGTTGTCTGCGCTGCCCGCCTCTGCCAGCGCACGGAATGTGCCCACCATACCTTCCACCGTGCCCAGCAGCCCCAGCAAAGGCGCCAGCGACGAAAGCAGCAGAATGGTGCCCACATTTTTTGTCACCTGCCGCAGCACCATATCCATACGGGCCCGCACAATACGCCGCCGCAACCGCAGGCTGAGCCCGCCATGACGCAGCCCGCGGCAAAAAACGGCATGTGCGGCAACAAGCCCCGCCGCACCTGCCGCCGTCGGAGCGGGGCATCCGTCATCCGGCTGCCCGGCGGCAGCGCCGGTGCATGCAGTGCCGCGCGCGGCATCGCGCAGGGCCACCGCCGTCAGAATGATCAGCGTCCACACCCAGACGCACAGCACCCCCAGCAACGCCAGAATACCGGCGCCGGAAGAAAGCGAAGCAAGACCGCTCATGAAGCCTTCGGAAAAGATACCCGGCATCATTGCTGCCTCCCGCTGCTCCCCGCCGCGATGAGCGATGTTCCGGCGGCTTCCATGTCCAGCATCACCGTGTTGACTCTGCGGGTCAGAAAATGGTGGCAGAGCAGCAGGGGAATGGCCACCAGAAGGCCCGCCTCCGTTGTGAGCAACGCTTCGGATATCCCTGCGGAAAGCAGCTTGGGATCGCCGTTGCCGTGCGCCGTGATAATCCGGAACGTCTGGATGATGCCTGACACCGTACCCAGCAGACCAAGCAGAGGAGATATGGCGGCAAGCACGCGTATGGTCTGCAGAAAACGCTCAAGGGGCGGCAGTTCTTCAAGCACCGCCTGTTCCAGACGGCGTTCCATCTGTTCGGCATCATCCGGTGTGCCGCCCGGCGTGCACATACGCCGGACCACTCGTTCCGCCGGAGTACGCCCGGCCTGTGCAGTCATGTTCCGGTCCCCGTGCAGCACCTGCTCCACGGCCTGCCTGCCGTTGGCACGCACCCTGCCCAGCGTCACGCACCGCTCTGCCACCAGCAGCAGTCCCACCACGCCTATGAGCATGATGGGCCACAGAAACATGCCGCCGTCCATGACAGCCGTCAGCATGGTATGCCGCGCAGGGGGGTCAGCCAGAACTCTGCCGCCGGTGACATCCGCCGGAAGAGGTACCGGCCCTTTTCCGGTACCGCTCACGGCCTGCGCAATCATGCCGGACTCGGCACTGTCCGGCCGGTAGGCAAAAGCCTGAGGCGCATCAGCACCGCGCACTCTTGTAAGAAAACCTGTTTCGTCACCCGCGGCATATGCAGCCTGAAACGCGCCATAATGCAGCACCTGCGCTTCAACCAGACTGCCGTCGCGGATATGCACAGGCTGCCGCACCACGGCCATGCGGCCTCCCGCCTCCACGGACAGCAGCATGGAGTGCAGCAGCAGTCTGACTTCCTCCAGCGAAGGAAAATGTTCCGGAGCGGCCATGCCCTCCAGCGTACCGCGCCAGCCTTCCGCCATGCCGGGAACATCATATATGGGGCCGGATTCCAGCAGCAGGGCAGCATTGTCGCGCACGGCACTGCGTATTTTGCGCATGGCCTCCTGCCCGCCGCCCAGTTCAGCGGTCAGTTCGGCTTCGCGGGCTCTCAGGCCGGCCAGTTCGGTCTCCAGCCTTCCGGCATGTTCACGCGCTGCCGCGGCATCGCGCTTCACACGCTGCAGGGTTTCCTTCAGCTCTTTGCGCTGCGCGTCTATGGAGCGCCGGACCTCCTCCACATTTTCCACAGTCTCGCGCCGCATCTGCGAAACATCCTCGGCCACGCGCCCGAGTACGGGTTTTTCCTGCCTTTCGGCGCCGTATACAGGCCATGCGGCCAGCACCACCAGCATCACTGCCGTTAACAAACGCCGCATTACCGCACCTCCCCGAAAGGCAACACCGGCAGCGAGAATGCACTGCCCGATTCCGTCATTTCCGCAGCCTCACGCAGCGAATCCAGATACACGTCTTCCACGGGTACAAACCCCGCGGCACGGGTCCAGCGCCATGCGGCGGAACCGTCCGGCGACAGCGCATACAGCCCTGCGCGTCCCGTCCTCAGCAACTGCACACGGCGGGAAACGCCCTGCACGTCTATCTGCGCGGCGGCCAGTTCCACACCCCGGCCGTAGCCGAGTTCCGCCTGCAACGCCTCCAGCACCCTGCGCAGCTTTTCCGCTCCGCCCAGTTCATAGTCATTCATGCTTGCATGCAGAAACCGCAGACGCTGGTCCCGCTCCTGTTGCAGAAAAGGCATATCCTGCCGCACAAAGTTTTCCAGCGCCTCCACGCTTTCCACCAGCGCCCCCTCAAGCTCTGTCTCCATGCGCACCAGCTCGTCACGGGTTTTCGTCAGCTCATCCACACGGCTGCGGGCCGTATCCACATAACGGGTAAAAGTATTTACCTGCAGCGCGTACCACGCCTCTTCCAGACGCGCCTGCCGCAGTTCTTCCTGCAGCAGGGCCTGCTCGCGCTCCCATTCGGAGCCGCGTTCATGCGCTGCTTTTTCTATGGCGATGGCCGATGTCACTGTGTCCAGCAGTGCATCCGGTGACGCCGGGGCCGCCAGAGCGCGGCAGCCGCCCCACATAACAACAAGGCACAGGGCCAATGCCGCGCAGCCCGTCGGAACGGCGCGGTTCATCATGATACGGTTCATCCGGTTATTCCTCCCGCCGCACTCTGCAGCCCCGCCGGAGCGGCCTCGAGCAGGCGGCGTGTATAAGCATGCCGCGGTGCGGCAAACACTGTTGCAGTATCGCCGGCCTCAACCACCTGCCCGCCCTGCATCACCAGCACCCGATGGCAGATGCGGCGCACAAGCGACAGGTCGTGCGCTATGAAAATTCCCGCCATGCCGTGGCGCTGCTGCAGAGCGCGCAGCAGACGCACCACCTGAAACTGCGTGTTGCGGTCCAGCGAGGAAGTAGGCTCGTCAAAAACGATGCACCCCGGCTGCATGACCAGCGCCCGTGCCAGACACACACGCTGGCATTGCCCGCCGGAAAACTCATGCGGATACCGGTGCCGCATGGCGGGATCCAGTTCCACTTCACGCATGGCCCTGATGACGCGCTCTTCTGTTTCGGCACGGGAAAGTTCTCCGCGGGCATGCAGCCCTTCGGCAATGCATTCCTGCACACTCAGTCTGGGATTAAGCGCGGCCAGCGGATCCTGAAAAACTATCTGCAGACGGCTGCGGCGCGGGCGCAGCTGTTTTTCATCCAGCGTGTGCAGCGGGGCGCCTTCAAACAAAATGCTGCCCTGCGACCTTATAAGGCGCAGTACGGCAAGCCCCAGCGAAGACTTGCCCGAACCGCTTTCACCCACCACGCCCAGACATTCGCCGCGGCGCACCGTAAACGATACATCGCGCACCGCATGGTGATAACGGCGGGGCGTAAAGGGCAGTGCCTGTCCGGCGGGGTAGCGTACGTCCAGCCCCTGCACGCGCAGCACTTCCGGCGCTGCGGCATCGACCGGCACGGGCTGTTCGTCGGCCCCGCTGTCCAGCAGCATGCGTGTATACGGGTGCTGCGGGGCGGCAAACACACGTTCCGCAGGGCCGGACTCCACAACGCAGCCGTCCTGCATGACGCACAGGTCATCGGCCAGAAGCCGCATCATGGGCAGATCGTGGCTGATAACCACCAGCGACAGCCCCAGTGAGGCGCGCAGCGCCAGCAGCAGATCAATGACCTGACGCTGCACGGCGGCATCCAGCGCCGTAGTGGGTTCGTCGGCAATAAGGATTTCCGGCCCGCCCGCCAGAGCCATGGCCAGCATGGCGCGCTGCCGCTGTCCGCCCGAAAGCTGATGCGGAAACGAATCCATGATGCGCTGCGGCTCGTCCATGCCTGCCTGCTCCAGCAGCGAAGCCACCCTGCGGCGGATCCGGGCTGTTTTCCAGCCGCTGTGTACGGCCAGTGTTTCGCCGATCTGTCTGCCGATGCGGTGCAGCGGATTAAAGCTGCTCAGCGGATCCTGAAACAGCATGGCTATGCGTCTGCCGCGCAGCAGACGCATAGCGTCGTCATCCAGTCCGGCCAGATTGTTGCCGCCGTATTCAATGGTGCCGCCGCAGATGCGCGCCCCGGCGGGCAGCAGCCCCATAAGGGCCCGTGCCGTAAGCGATTTGCCTGAACCGCTCTCACCCACTATGCCCAGCACCCTGCCGCGGCGCAGGCAAAAGCTGACCCCCCGCACCACGTCCTGTCCGGTTCCGCCCGTTTTTTCCGCTTCCGCGGCGGGACCGTCAAAGCGGATACGCAGCCCCTCCACGGCCAGCAGCACGTCATTGTCTGCCTGTGTCATGATTTTTTCCCTCCGTTGGGATCAAACGCATCGCGCACGGCCTCGCCGATGAAAACCAGCAGACACAACAGCGTGCCCAGCACGCCGAATGCGGTCAGCCCTATCCACGGAGCCTGAAGATTGTTTTTGCCCTGTGCCAGCAGTTCGCCCAGCGACGGCGATCCCGGCGGCATGCCGAATCCGATGAAGTCGAGCGAAGTGAGCGTGGTCACGGCCCCGCTGAAAATGAACGGCAGGTAACTGATGGTGGCCACCATGGCGTTGGGCAGTATGTGACGGAACATGATGGTCGAATCGCGCACGCCGATGGCGCGTGCCGCCCGTACATAATCAAGCTGGCGGCAGCGCAGAAATTCGGCGCGCACCACATGCACCAGCCCCATCCAGCTGAAAAGCAGCATTACGCCCAGCAGCGACCAGAACCCCATGGTGACGATGCTGGACAGAATGATAAGCAGATACAGCACCGGCATGCCTGACCAGATTTCCATGAAACGCTGAAACACCAGATCAACCGCGCCGCCGTAGTACCCCTGCACCGCTCCGGCAGTAATGCCCACAGCGGAGCTGACAAGGCACAGCCCGAAGCCGAACAGAATGGACAGACGGAACCCGTAAAGCACCCGGGCCACAATATCGCGGCCCTGATCATCAGTACCCAGCCAGTTCTGGGCGGAAGGCGGTGCCGGATACAGCTCGGCCGCATAGTTGACGGTATCGTACGAAAAACGCACAGGCGGCCAGATCATGAATCCGTGTCCGCGTATCGCTTCACTGACAGCGGGGTCTCTGTAGTCGGCTTCCACGGGCAGTACGCCGCCGAACTGCGTTTCCTGATAGCTTTTAAAAACAGGGACGAACCATTCACCCTTGTACGAGACCAGCAGCGGTTTGTCGTTGGCTACCAGCTCGGCGCACATGCTCAGTGCAAAAAAGACCGCCAGCACCCACAGCGAATACCAGCCGCGCCGGTGTGCACGGAAAGCCGCAAGCTTGCGCACGGTATGGGGAGAAAACTCAGCCACGGGCCACCCCCCTGCCGCCGAAGGTTATCCGCGGATCCACCAGCGAGTAGGTGATATCCGTAATGATGCGCGTCAGCAGCCCCAGCAGGGTGAACATGTACAGCGTGGCAAACATGACCGGATAATCCCGCGTCATGGCCGCTTCAAACCCCAGCAACCCCAGCCCGTTAAGCGAAAAGATGACTTCGATGAGCACAGAGCCGGTGAAGAACATGTGGATGAACGTACCGGGAAAGCCGGCAATGACAATCAGCATGGCATTGCGGAACACATGGCCGTACAGCACCTGCCGCATGGTCAGTCCCTTGGCCAGTGCCGTAGCCGTGTACTGCCGGTGTATCTCGTCCAGAAACGAGTTTCTGGTCAGCGTGGTCAGCGTGGCAAAACCACCTATGACCAGCGATGTCAGCGGCAGCGCAAGATGCGAAAAATAATCGCCTATCTTCTGCCACAGGGTCATCTGGGCAAAGTCGGGCGAAACAAGCCCCCGCAGCGGAAAGATGTTCCAGTAGCTGCCGCCGGCAAACAGCACCACCAGCAGCACGGCAAACAGAAACCCGGGTATGGCGTCGCCGATGACCACCAGTGTGCCCGTAACCGCGTCAAACCTGCTGCCGTGTCTGACGGCACGCCGGATACCCAGAGGAATGGACACAAAGTATATGATGAGCGTACTCCAGAGTCCCAGCGAGATGGACACCGGCAGGGCGTCGCCCAGCAGCTGCATGACGCTGCGCCCTTTGAAAAAGCTGTCGCCGAAGTCAAAGGTCAGGTAGTTCCTGAGCATAAGCCAGAAACGCTCGTGCACGGGTCTGTCAAACCCGTACATGCGTCTGACGGCCTCGACCACTTCAGGCGACAGACCGCGCTGCCCCTTGTAAAGCCCGTCGCCCTGTGCGGCACTGCCGCCATCAAGCTGCGGGGTGGCTATACCTGTATCGCCCGACTCGCCGCCCACCCTTTCCATGAACACCGAATCCGCACCTTCAAGCCGGAGCAGGTACTGCTCCACAGGCCCGCCCGGTGCCGACTGGATGACAAAGAAATTCAGGGCGATTATTCCGAAAAACGTAGGCACAAGCAGTGCCAGTCTGCGCAGGATATACGCGGCCATGGTCAGTTCCCGTATCCTGTTCCGGCATTGCGCAGCGCTTTTTCCGCCTCTTTGTCCACCCACCACGAATGCACGTCAAAACCTGTGGCGGGTGGCGTTTCGCTGCGCCCGAACTTGTCCCAGTAAGCAATGCGCACAGAGGACGAATACCATCCGGGAATGACATAGGCGCCCCACAGCAGCACCCTGTCCAGCGCGCGGCAGTTGACCACCAGCGAGTCTCTGTCCGGAGAAGCGATGAGCCGCTCCACAAGAGCATCCACCACCGCAGACCGCACTCCGGCATAATTGCGCGATCCGGGTGTACCGGCCGACGCTGATGTCCAGTAGGACCGCTGTTCGTTGCCGGGCGAGGCAGACTGCGGCACACGGCCCATGATCATGTCATAGTCGAAAGAACGCACACGGTTGACGTACTGTGTGGGGTCTGACATGGCCACATTCATGATTATTCCCAGCCGTTCCAGATTGCGGCGGTACGGCAGCACCACGCGGGTGGAACCCGCCGACTGCAACAGCAGGGTGAACTCAAACGGCCTGCCGGCAGCATCGCGCAGACGGCCGTCCTGCAGCGTCCAGCCGGCCTGCTGCAGCAGGGCCAGCGCCTGACGCATCTGGGGACGGATGTTACCGTCGCCCGCCGTACGGGGAACATCCCAGGCAGAGGTCAGCACTTCCGGCGGCAGCTGTCCGGCAAAAGGCCGCAGCACATCCAGTTCCGCCTGAGAAGGCTTACCGGAACTGGCAAGTTCGCTGTTGGCGAAAAAGCTGGTGCTGCGGGTATAGGATCCGTGGAAAATGGCCTTGTTTGTCCATTCGAAGTCAAAAAGCAGGGCCAGCGCCTGACGGACGCGTCTGTCCTGAAACAAATCTTTGCGGGTATTGAAAAAGAAACCGTACATGCCCATGGGCCTGTTGGTGGTCAGCTCTTCACGTCTGATATGCCCCGCCGCAACCGCCGGTCCCGTATAGGCAGAAACCCATGCCTTGGCCGTGCCCTCGGGGTACAGATCAAATTCTCCCGCTTTGAACGCCTCTCTGGCCACGGTCTCGTCACGGTAGTATTCGTACCGGATGGTGCCGAAATTATAACGCCCCTTGTTCACGGGCAGGTCGCGCGCCCAGTAATCGTCCACAAGCTCGTACTCCACGTAACTGCCCATGGCGAAATCCTTCACCCGATAAGGCCCGCTGCCGACGGCCGGCACAAGCGAAGGTTGCGAAAAGTCATGATTCTGCCAGTAGTGCGCCGGCAGCACCGGCAGCTGGGCCAGTATGACTGGCAGCTCCTTGTTGTTTTTTTCCTTCAGATAAAACCGCACGCTCAAGGGCGACAGTTCTTCGGCTCTGTCCACCGCGGCATAATACTGCTTGTAGCGGGGTGCGCCGTGCTCCATCAGCAGGCGGAAGGTGACGGCCACGTCGTGCGCGGTGACGGGCCTGCCGTCATGAAAACGCGCCGCGGGATTGATGTTGAACGTCACATGCGAAAAATCCGGTGCAACCTCAAATGACTGCGCGATAAGCCCGTAATATTCAAACAGGGTATTATCAGGTGCTCCCGTGCCCAGCGTCTCCACGGTAAGCCCTATGCCCGCCGCGGGCAGTCCCCGTGCGATGAAGGCATGCATGGAGTCGAAATTGCCTCTGGCCGAAAGACGCAGTGTGCCGCCTTTGGGCGCGTCCGGGTCGGCATGGGGAAAGTGGCGGCCATTCCATGCAAAACGCGGTTCGCCGTCCATGGTCAGCACCGTAAGCGGCTGCGCCGCTGCCGCACCGGCCTGCATCAGCCACAACGCGCACACAGCCATCATGCATACCCTTGCCGCCGTACCGCTCACTACAGCCAGCATATTCACGCCTTTCCGCCGTCTCAATGCGTACTGCATTGCTATTCTCCTTACCTTGCAAAACAACATCATCCGGTTGCGGCGCCCGTACACGCCCCAGCCGGAAAGGACAGGCAGCACCCGGCGGCACGCCGCCGGGCACTGCGTCATATACTCCGCTATTCAGCTAAAACTCGCAGCGGAAACCGGCATAAAAGGAACGCCCGCGCGAGGCTTCGCCTTCGGTCACACTGACTTCCTGCGATTCATCAAACACGTTGTTCACATCCATGAGCATGGTCAGGGTGTACTCTTCTTCTTTCAGCACATCCCATTCCACGCCGAGGTCGGTCACAAACCCGCCGGAAATCACACCGTGTCTGTAGGCGTTGTGGTATTCACCGTTTTCACCCATCCACTTGTCGCTTTTGTTGGTATTGCTGCCCGAAGTGGTGCCGTGGGGCGTGTCATTACTAAAACGGGAATCGGCCATGAGCCCCGTTGCCGAATCACGCCAGCGGGTGACGGTATTCAGGCGCAGCGTATCTTCCATAAAATGCCCCTGCCACGAAAAGGTCAGCACCACAGGCGCGTTGTAATCGTCTGCCGGCAGCGCATTACGGTCGGTCAGTTCGCCGTTGTAGTAGACCTTGTCATAATCCAGCCGCACACCGTTGGCCTCGTCGTAGACATCTTCGTCGTAGCTGCCGTTGAATGTCTTGCGTTTGGACTTGGTAATGCCCAGACCGAACACGTGGTCGCCCATGGACTGCGTCTGCACGGCTCTGGCAAGGGTCAGCGTTATGCCTTCGTATTCGCTCTTGCCTTCGTTGGTCATATAGTAGCTTTTCTTGTCGTCGCTCTTGCTTACCAGCTGGTTCTTATAGTCACGCTTCACCAGCTCGACCCCGTATTCAAAGCCCAGAAAATCACCCTGCACACCGGCGGAAATTTCATCGGTATACGGCGTATCCAGCCCCGACATGCTGTGCGTCTTGTCCGTTCCATAGGTGGTCTTGCTCGACTCGAACACGCCGTCGCCATCCATGTCGCGCTGCTGAAACACAATCTGCGGGCGATACCGCTTAAGCGCATAGGCCGAAAGCTGACCGCCGTAATAACGGTTCAGGCCCGCTGTCAGCCGCAGAGAACCGTCGCCGAAGGTGTCGTATTCGGCCTTCAGGCGGTGGGCTATGTCCAGATTGGTGGAAAAATCGTCATAATCGGCACGCAGCCCCGGAGTAAGGGTGAAGTTGCCCAGCGTAAGTTCGGTCTGCGCGTAGTAGCCAAGCGTGTTCAGCGACAGTTCCTGACTATGCTCAAGGTATTTGGAATTGGTGAGAATCCTCCGGTTGCCCGCCATCAGCACGTCCACGTCCACTTCCGCAGCACCGGCCGTAAAATCGACCAGCGTGTTGTGCCACAGCACCCCTGTGGAGACGTTCCACGTCAGCATGCCCGCGGTGTAGTCCACCGAGTCGAAGTCGAAACGCATGTCCAGTTCCTGCGTGTCCTGCTTCAGGTCACCCACGCCGCCGCGCTGCTCATCGGTGGAGGTGTTGCTGTAACGGTGCGCCGAAGACGATTCGCGGTTGTAGCCGTGCAGCATGTACGATGTTTTGCCGCTCAGCGTACCGTGCTGAGTCTCGTATTCGGCCTGCAGCCCCAGACGGTATGCATCATTCTGCAAAAACCAGTCGCTGTCCGGCCACTTTTCGCGCCAGCGTTTTTCTTCGTAGGGGGCATAGGTCGCATCGATTTTCAGCGTCAGGTCGTCGGAAGGACGCACGACCATCTTGGCCATGAAGTTGTCGCTTATGCGGTGCTGGTCACCATCATTGATGGTGCCGTCGTTTTCTTCACGCTTAAGGGGTATGACAGAATGCTTGCGCGAAACTGCCAGCAGCAGCCCCGCGGTATCACTCACCGGCCCTTCTGCAGTGGCGGAAACCGTGTTGATGGAAAAACGGGGCTGGCTGGACGGTTTTTCAGAATTTTCATCCACGCCGCGCAGGGTGAACCACTTGCTGCGGGTATGTTTGCCTGTCACGCTGAAATGCCATTCATCCATTTTGGGATCACGCAGTTCTCCGTCCACCACGCCGCCCACAAATCCTCCGAAACTGGCGGGAATATTGCTGGTGTACACGGTTATGTTGTCCAGCAGCTGGGTATCGTAAAAAAGTGTCTGGTCCCCCCCGCCCACGGTCAGATCATTCTGGGAGGCACTGTCCCCCAGCCCGCTCGGGTTGATGCGGTTTGTTATGCTCATGCCGTCAATCATAAAGTTGTTTTCATACGGCTTTGCACCCGAAATGGAGATACGCGGCGGAGCTATTTCCCCTGCCGTCTGTCCGGAAATCATGTCGTTGGAAAACTGCACGTTGGGCATGCCCTTCAGGGCTTCGGTAAGCGAACCGGTATGCGAAGGCATGGACCGCAGCGCCTTGCCGCCTATGGTGGCCCGGCCGGTCTCGCGCGTCTCCTCCTGCACATCAACCGGAGCAAGCCGGTACACGGTGCCGTTATGTGCCGCCGGACCGGTGGCATTGGCTGCAGGCCCGCCATTTTTGCGCGCCGGTTCCAGCTGCACCGCGTTTTCCGGCCGGTCTCCCGCCGCCGGATCACCCTTCTGTTCAGCCTCTGCAGCCGACGCGGGCAATGCGCCGGACATCAGCAGCAGAAGCATGCAGCCCAGAAGAAGCTTTTTCATCTCTACCCCCTTAGGTAATGAGTCTCATTTTCAACCAAGATGTATAAAAAATCCCTGCGGCGAGTCTCCGTCGCCGCAGGGACGGGAACACATACAATCAGCGCCAGCGGGGCAGGCGGACCGCCGGACTGACAAGGCCGATGCCCAGCAGGGCCACAGGGCCGAAGACGATTACCAGCAGGCAGTCCCACCAGCGTACAGACCGCCCCGCAGCCCGGGTGCGCCACACCAGCAGCAGTGCCAGCAGCATGCCGCTGCCCAGCGCCAGCAGCGGGCTGGTGGCATATTCAAAGCCCATGGAAAGGAATCTGCTCTGCGGTGAACGCTGCACCACCCGCACAGGCAGCAGTACGGAAGCGGCGTCGGTGACTCTTTCCAGCGCCTTGATGTCCGCGGCGCGCATGGGAAGCGAATAGGTGTGTGTCACGGCAAAGCCGGTTGTCATGGCCTTGCCCGTCAGGCCCTCTTCCGGCCGGGTAATGTCGCCCTGCACCAGATACTTGCCCAGTTTGTCGGCCCACAGATACATATGGCCGGAATCGGCATTCAGGTTGTCCAGCGGCAGTTCACGCAACGAAAGATCGTCCTGCATCACCGCAAACAGCGCCGTGTCGGTCATGACAAAACCGACCATTTCCCGGCGTCTGCTTTCTGTCACAACAACGCCGCGCACATTGCCGGGCACACGCTCGCCGCTGTTCACGCAGCGCGGCAGTCCATGCACCATCTGCAGGTTAAACAGCGTGCCCTGAGCATCCACAAGCAGATACCCCGCATCATACTCTTTTCGGGTATCCGGATTGCCGCCCAGCACCTTTACAGGAAACACAAAGCCCGCATCGCGCAGCGCCGCGGTGAACTTGTCGCTTTTGACCGTATCCACGCTGCCGTCTTCAGGGCGCAGAAATTCCAGTGAACCGGCTCCGGCACCCAGACGGAACATATCGTCAGGCATTTCAAGCCGTGCCCCCTGCGGGGCGGACTCCAGAAGCATGTGCAGCATGGGTGCGGGGGAATTCCAGTCTCTCGGCATGAACCGGATGAACTGCCAGCCGTACTGGGCTTCATGTTCGCTGAGCGGAATACCGTTTACAGACTCCGGAAAGGCCTTCCACTTGATCAGGTCATGGGAATACTTCACGGGCAGAGCCTGAGCCGTCTCGCTCCTGCTGAGCACCTTGCCGTCCTCCAGCGTGACGACCGTTCCCGAAAGACCTCCGGGCCCCGTTGTTCCTTCGGGATAGCTGCTCATAATCACAAACTGCTGTTCGACAGGGCTGAAATGCAGCTGCTGTCTGACGCGCGAAGGCATGACCGTACGCCAGTAAAGGTCGGGCAGCACGGCGCACAGCGCCACAGCAAACAGCAACAGACCGGCAGCGCGTGTGCCGTTGTACAGACGGCTGTCCGCACGTTCGCCCATAAAACGCAGGTAACTGAAAAACACCAGCGGCAGAAAACCGGCCGCAAACAGTCCGTACCGCCACAAAGCCTGTTCCGAGGCGCCGTAGTCGCCGTAATTCCACAGCAGTTTAAAAGCAGCTAGCATTACCCAGAGCACCAGCACCCTGCCGCCCATGGTGCGCATGGCAAAAAAAGCCACCGTTCCCAGATAGGCGGTTATGCCCAGCAGCACCCACTGCAGCAGCGAAACCATAACAGGCAGTATCATGTCCGCCGGCATGTGAAAGGCGTTCATGGACGCGGCAAGCAGCCCGCAGGCTGCCGCACCGGTAAGCAGCATCACGCACAGGCCCGTGCCCACCATCACCCCGACAATGTTACCGGGCATGACAGGCATATGAAAAAGCAGACGCAGCCTTTTGCCCTGACACTCCGGCCAGGCCTGCAGAAACCCTGTGAGCACGCCGCAGGCAACCAGCAGACGGAACGACGCGAAAAACGGAGGCTGCTTTGCTATCAGCGTCGCCCACAGACCGAAGGTGCCGTGCACTCTGTCTATGGTGTTCAGAACAAGCACGCTGTCGATGGCGGCATATCCCAGCAGCAGCGGGATTATCCATATGCCGCGGCGCAGCTTTATCCATTCCTTGGCCAGCAGGGCCTGTACCTGTCTATTCATGATTGTTCCGCGATTATAGCATGTTAGGCATTTTTAAAAAATCCATGAAGCCGCACACAGGATGCAGCGGACCGGCGGACAGGGCTCACCCCCCGCCCGCTGTGTGTCTGCGCCCTGTCCGGAATCAGTATTTTCCGGTCAGTCCGACAAAGGCGTCTTCAAAATCCATGGGAACCGGAGTCATGTTCTGCGGGTCAACTCCGCGGTCCCTCAGGTGGCGTGCGACGGTTTCGCCGTCGGCAAAGGCATATACGGTGGTTACGGAACCCATATGTTCCACGTTTTCCAGCACCGTGTCGGCATGCAGCGCGTCCGAGGCGGGCGAACGGGCGAAAGAATAGCACCGGAAAGAATCCATGAATTCTTTTTTGGAACCGGAAACGGCCACTCTTCCCTCGCGGAGCACGATCATGTTGTCCACGATTTTGTCCAGTTCCTGCACCACATGCGAGGTAAGCAGCACCGTTGTTCCCCGTTTGGCCACATATTCGCGCAGAAAATCGATGAACAGCCTGCGGTAGCCCACATCCAGCCCCATGCTGTAGTCATCCAGAATCATAAGCTGCGGCTGCTGGGCCATGATAAGCCCCAGCACCACCTGTGAACGCTGGCCGCATGACAGACACGATATGCGGCGGCTGTAGGGCACCTGCAGGCGGTCTGTCAGGTCAAAAAACACGCTGCGGTCCCACAACGGGTAAAACGCGGCATAATAGCGTTCCAGTTCGGCTATGGTCATGAAATCATACTGGATGAATCCTTCGTGCAGCAGGCCGATACGCCTGCGCGCATGGGGACTCAGGGCGTGGCTGGGCTCCCCCAGCACCCGGCAGCTGCCGCTGCCGGGTCTGAGGAATCCCATCAGAATGTTGATCGTCGTGCTTTTGCCCGCGCCGTTTTTTCCCAGCAGCCCGAACACACCTCCCTGCCGCACGGTGAACGACAGGTCGTGCAGAACCGTTTTTTCGCCGTAGGAATGGCTCAGGTCACGGCATTCGATGAGTACGCTCATTGCTCTGTCACTCCGCAGATGCCTGAGGGGCGGTTCCGGATTCGGTGACTGTCAGAACGGCTCTGGAATCTTCCGTAAAGGCGGCACGCGCCTCACGGTTCAGGTCTTCCGCAGTCAGCGCACGCAGCGCTTTTATGTATTCGATATCCCAGACAAAGTACGGGAACGGGCGGCGGGCTTCGGCGTCAAGCGCAAAAATGTACAGCCCGTTTTCGCGGCGGTTTTCTTCCCATCCGCTGAGCATGGGCAGCCGCTGGCGCTCCATTTCTTCGGCGGTCACGCCGCCTGCGGCCACGTCACGCATGACGTCGTCCACCACGGAAACCAGCATATCAAGTTTGTCGGGCTGCGTGCCGATGCGCACCATGTACATACCGTAGCCGTTGACATCATCCGCCCAGTAGAACAGCCCCGGAGAATACGATGCGCCCAGCTCTTCGCGCACTTCGGTACGCAGCCTGTCACGCACCACCGAAGCCAGCAGACGGCGCGCGGCCAGCGTTTTTCTGTCGGCGGGATCCTGCAGTCTGCGCAGATATCCCACACGCAGTTCGGCCTGATTGAGCGCGGCATCAACTACCACATGTTCCGTACGGCTGTCCGGTGCGGGAAAACGCGGTACAAAGGCGTGCACGGGGGCGGCGGCGGGCTGCCACTGCACTTCGGGCGCGCCGAAGTATGCCGCCACCAGTCTGCGGGCCTCCTCCGGATCAAAATCGCCTACGATATTCAATACACCGCCGCCACCGGCATACAGTTTTTTCAGAGCATCACGCATCTGCTGCAGGCTGATACCGGCACCCTGCTGCGCCGTAAGGGGGTTGATGCGCACGGAATCACCGAAGAACAGCCTGCGGCCGGCCGTGCCTGCGGCAGAAGAGACATCCTTGTCGCGGGCGGCGTCGGCAATGGCCAGTTCGCGCAGCTTTTCCTGCCGGTCTTTTTCTTCGATATGCGGGTCGCGGAACTGCGTCCACATGGCCTGCAGTATGCCGCGCATGTCGGCGGTCTCTCCGCGGCCGCTTATCTGCAGCGATTCAGAGCCCAGATTATAGGATGCTCCGTACCCGGTACTGCGGAACAGACGTCCGGCCTCTTCCGCCGTCAGTCTGCCGAAACCTGAACGTTTGTCGGCGTCCACGGCGAACTGCGCAACAACGTATTCTTCATCGTCCAGCGCATCGCTGCCGCCGCCCACATGCAGCGAAAGCGAGCTGTGGTCCTTCATGAACGGAGTGGGCAGCATGCGCAGCACCAGTCCGTTGCGGAACACCACCTCGTGCAGCACCAGATCGGATCCCGGAACGGGGCGGGTGACGGAGGAAGCCGCTTCACCGGGAACGGCAGGTTCATCCACATACGGGTAATCGAGCGCGGCAGCAGACTGCAGCGGAGCCACAGGACGCTGCATGCCCTCTTTCCAGAGCCTGCGCAGTTCTTCGCCGGCATCGCCCTCGATCACGGCATCACCGGTGATGAACAGCATTCTGTTTCCGCTGTCCCACATATCAAGAAACACGCGGTGCAGCTCTTCTGCAGTGGCCCCGGCGAAAAATGTTTTGTACATGTCGTAGGTCTGCTGCCACGACTGATACACGCGGTTGCCGTTAAAGCAGCCGATCATGACCGAAGCCACATCATCATTGGCAATCTGGGATTCGAATCTGGCGCGGCGTTCATAGCTGCGCAGCAGTTCGGCGCGCACTTCATCCACTTCTTCAGGCAAAAAGCCGTATTTCATGGTGCGGCGCAGCTCATCCTGCAACACGGCAAACGTCTCGCGCCAGTTTGCAGCCTCGGTACGGGCAATCATGTCCGCCGTGGGAAAAAGATACATGGAGTCGACTTCTCGCACGAAGGCATTAAGGAAAGGTGCGTTACCGGCAGCTTTAAGCCGCTGCAACCGCTTGCTGACAATGCTGTTGGCCATGGCGCCCAGCGCCATGCGGCGCTGCAGGTCCAGCGAATCATCGGCCCACCGGCGCGGCTTCATGGCGCCTATGCGCACCACTGTAAAGTCGGCATCGTAATTATCGTAAAAACCGTGCACACCTTCGCGCTGCACATCGCCCCACGGCTCCAGCACACGGCGTTCGCCATGGGCGGCCAGATCGCCGAACAGCTTTTTGATATCACTTTCAACATCGGCAGGGTCCACACTGCCGACCACCACCAGCACCATAAGCTCGGGGCGGTACCACGCATCGTAGAATCCGCGGATGGTCTCCGCCGTGGCGGTTCTGATAATCTCTTCGCTGCCTATGGTGTCGTTTACAAAACGGGTACCCTCGTACACCTGCGCGGTCAGTCGCCGTGCGGCACGGTACTGCTTGGAATCGCGGGCCGCTTTTTCCGAAAGAATGACACCGCGCTCTTTTTCCACCTCTTCAGGCAGAATGCTCAGACCGTCCGCCACGTCGCGCATGACAAGCAGCCCTTTTTCCACATTGGCCTCTTCTGCCGAAAGATTAAGCTTGTACACCGTTTCCAGAAGCGAGGTGTGCGCGTTGGCATCGCGCCCGAAAGCAAGACCGTTCTCCTGGAAAAAGGGAATCAGCTCGCCCGGAGCGAAGTTTGTGGAACCGTTAAAGGCCATGTGCTCAAGAAAATGGGCAAGCCCCAGTTCGTCGTCGCGCTCCATAAGCGAGCCCGCCTGCACATTCAGCTGCACCGTCACCCTGTCTTCGGGTTTTTCATTCTGCATGATTATGTAGCGCAGACCGTTGTCCAGACGTCCGAACACAGCTTTGTCGCTTTGCGGCAGGTCGCTTTTTTCATGCGGCCACAGGCCGTCCAGCCACCATGCCTCACCCTGAGGTTGTTGCGGGGCAACTGTCCGCACGCAGCCTATGGCCACCATAAGCAGCAACAGAACAGGAACCATTTTCAACTGACGCATGATCTCTCCCGGAATGTTGTGTTTTCTACGTTATGAAAATGAAATTTATTTTCATTATTGGGTTCAGTCCGTCCAGTACCCAACCCCTCCGTAAAAGGCAAGCGGATTATGCATTTTTCATCATGTCCGATCGTCACACCAGACAATGAAAGCGATACATCAGTGCAACGGGCTGCCTGAGAGAAAAGCGGGACGGCTGCACACAGCAGAACGCACGTAAAAAAGCTGCGAAACACGACACACAGACGTTACGCAGCGGTATGATGCCCCCTGCAAAGGGGCAGACATGAACAGATACCCGAAGAAAAGCGCACCGCAACAATGCGGTATACCGGTGCGGCACTGCATGCGGACACAAAAAAACCGCGATGCAACGCGGCCGGTTCTGCGGCAAAAAGATGAACGCCGGAGTGTGGCGGGAAACTGCGGATAACTGCGGAAAAATGCAGCGGGCAAACAGCGGACAAACAGCGGGCAGGAAACATGCTGCCGCCGCCGGATGAACACGGCCCGTCTGCAGGCAGCCGGAGCGGCGCATGGCTGCCGGTATATCTGCCGCTATATCTGCCGGACAAAAAGCAGCAACAGAGCGGCTGCCACAAATGCCACCCGCCTGCAGATGGGCACGGCAATATCTGCAGGCACCGGTTTTATAGGGCGCATGGCCGGAGAGCGGCAACGCACGCGGCAGCGCATGAACCGCAGCGGAACAACTGTTGGCGGCGGACAGCCAGACCACCGCGCCGCAGACAGACTATGTCACGGCTTCAGCAAGCTTTCTGCCCGCTTCACGGGCGGCCTGCAGCACATCTTCATGCTTTGCCACCAGCCCCCTGTCAAACAGCCTCAGCACAGGCAGCTGCGCCACCACACGGTACCCGAGCGCCTCCAGCGGAAGACGCATGGCCTCCAGCGGAAGACGCATGGCCTCCAGCGCAACACCCAGATTTTCCGGAGTTTCCTGCTCCGCCACCGCGGCAATGACGGCCGCCCTGTTCTGTTCTGCCAGCCTGCTGCGCCACGCGCGTGGCCGTGTATCGCTGAAATCGTAATAACAGTACAATCTGTCGATAAAAGCTTTCATCCACGCCGTGATGTTGTAATTGTGCACCGGCGAAACAAGCACAAGTCCCGTGCTGCCGTCCACATGCGGATACAGCAGCGTCATGCCGTCACGGAAACGCGTGCAGGCCTTTTCCGTTCTGCACTGTTCGCAGCCCACGCACGGGTCGTACCGGTAATCGCGCAGGTGTACGGCGTACCCTTCCTGCCCCGCATCCGCAGCGCCTTCCAGTACCGCTTCAAGCAGTTTATGCGAATTACCGGACCGGCGCGGACTGCCTTCAACTCCGAGAATCACAGGCGTCCTCCTGTTATGCTTTGCACCCCGGAACATCTCCGCATATCAGCGGAACATCCCCGTCTGTCCTGGCAGGGTGCCACAGCAGAAAGTTCTCTGCAAACATACCGTAACGCGCGCTATGCCCCCCCTGCAAAAAAACGCGACCGCATCAGCCGGGCCACCCTGCCGGCAGCATGGCCGTCACATGCGGAAAAAAGTTTGGCGCACAACGCGTTGCGCTCTTCCCGCCACGGATCTTCACCGCCCTTGCATACCCTGAACAACGCTTCGAACAGCTCAGGCTCGTTCACCGGCCGCGGGCCCGGAGACATATCTTCGTAGCGGTAGAACATGGCCCTGTCGCAGGCCAGATATTTTTCAAGATCATACGGGAAAAACACGACCGGCCTGCCCGTAAGCAGAAAATCATAGGCCACCGAAGAATAATCGGTCAGCAGACAATCTGTCTGGGCCAGCAGCGGGTAGGCGTCGGAATTGAACTGCACGCTGTGCACGGCCTTGAGATGCCGGGGCACGGGTACGTTCACATACGGGTGAAATTTGAAGAAGAACGCGATTTTCTGACGGCGGCAGAAAATATCCAACCGCTCAAGATCAAGCGCACCGTTTTCAAAAGCGTCCCCGCCGGTATCGCGGAAGGTCGGCATGTAAAACACCGTTTTAAACCCCGCCCCGCGAAACCGCTCCATGGCGTCGTATGCTTCCCTGTCCACGCCCAGCATATCTATGGCATCAGGCGTGCGGAACAGCATGTCGTTGCGCGGATACCCGGTCTCCCATATTTCATCACATGCAAAAGCCCGCCCCAGCCCCGTTCCGGTGACAAAGGGCGACGTGGAGACAACCGCATCGTATCCCGAATAGCCCGCACGCAGCATCTGCCGTTTTTCCGCATCCATGTTCACGGCAGATTCCGCTTCCGGCATGCCTATCAGCTTCAGCGGAATACCATGCCACAACTGGAGTATCTGCGCGCCGGAAAGCAGAAAACGCGCCGGTGTCTCCATACGCCACCAGAAATCATCGCAGACCACTGCCTTTGCCCGCGGCAACATGGCTATGGCCTCTTCCGACGGAAACATGAGACACGGCAGTCCGGCGTCACGCAGCATGTCATAGTCATCGGCATGATGGGTAAGAAAGACCGAAGAAAACGGCTGCTCTGTCTGCACGCAGTGGCGGAACAGATATTTGGTATTGTCCATGAAGCGCCCGCCTATGCGCCCGATGAACACTGCAAGATTTTCCTTGGGTGCACGCTGCGATAGCGCCGTAAACAGGCTGCCGATATCGGTTCCCATCTGTTTCCCCGCAATTACGCGTCAGTTACGGGCAGAACGTCACGCACCTTCGTTAAAAAGACGGCGCGCCTCGTCCAGATCCCCTTTAAAGTCCACCTCAATGCACCGGTAATCGGAAATATCAACGGCCCGGTAAGGCGTTTTTTCCACCAGCATTTCCAACGCCCGTTCAAAGTAATCGTCGGGGCGGCAGGATTCCAGCGCCGCAACCAGATCGGGCAGGCTTCCGCGCGAAACAAGATTAAGTCCCACGGCCTCACCTTCCGGATTCTCGACCTGCTTTGAAATGGCGGTTATGAAGCCTGCGGCATCCGTGCGGTACTTCACTTCCTCTTCTCCGCATTTTTTGCGGTCCACCGCCACGGCATTGCCCCCGGCCTGCATCAGACGCAGCGCCACCTCGGGGTCAAAAACCACATCACCGTTGGCCCACAGAATATCATCGTCCAGATCTTCTATGCCCGCAAGCAGACTCTTGGAAGTGTTGGTGATGTAAAACACCGGATTGTAGCGGAAGCACACATTGGGAAATTCTTCCATGAGCAGCGACTTTTTAAAGCCCACGACCACATGCACTTCTCTGATGCCTATCTCGCGCAGAATGCGTATCTGTCTGCCCAGAATGCACTCGCCCGAAGGCAGACGGGACAACGATTTGGGAAACGGTCTGCCAAGACGGCTTCCGACGCCGGCGGCAAGGATGACTGCTTTCATGTCATACGCCCCTGTGGCTAAAGGTAAGAAAAACGGCCCGGCCTGCGCAGTACCAAGCAAGTTACATGCCACGTCCGGGCACAGTCTGCCCGGCACGACCTGACACAGCCTGAAACTGCCAGAAACTGCCGGGAACTGCCCGCCGTGCGGCCCGTGACTGACTGACCGGCATCTGATATACAACCGGCAGACGGGAGTCGCTGTCAAAACCCCGTCAGACCTCATACACCGGCCGCGGGCGGCTTGTTCCGCAGCGCGGCAGCAAGGAGCATCATGATAACCGTCACCGTACACATACCCGTCAAACCGCAGCATGCGGCGGACTTCATCAGCCATATGCATGCGCTGGCACCGGTGGTACGCGCCGAACAGGGCTGTCTGACGTACAACCTGTACACCGACCCGTACCGGCCTGATATGCTTTTCATGTACGAAGAATGGCAGGACATGGATGCGCTGCGCGCCCACCTTGAACAGCCCCACATGAACGAGCACCGCCGCACCACAAAAGACTGGCTTGCCGGCGATGTAACCCTGCACACAACCCGGAGCACTCCGGTAACGCTGTAGCCGGCGCGGCGCCTTCAGGCGGCAGTCTGCCTGCCGGAGCGGTTCCGGCAGACTGCGTCCGTGCTGTCCCTGCCACTGTCATGCACCGCGGCGGCATGCTGCGGCGTGCAGTGTCACAGCCAGCGGCGCCAGCGGAAATACACCAGCATGCCCCCCGCGACAGCCACCATGACGCCCAGCAGCACAAAATAGGCATACTCCACGTGCAGTTCGGGCATCACGTCAAAGTTCATTCCGTACACACCGGCAAGAAACGACAGCGGAATGAATACCGTGGAAAAAATGGTCAGAAACTTCATGATGTCGTTCAGTCTGTTGCCCACCGCCATGTTATAACTGTTCTGATGGTCGTTCAGCAGTTCGCGGTACACCTCCACGGCATCGGCGGTCATCTCGGCCATATCGGCAAGGTCGCGCAGAAAAGGCTGAATGCCCTCGCCCACAAGGCCGTTTTCCACCCGCGCCATGCGCAACGCGATTTCCCTCGCGGGGCGCACCGCCTTGCGTATGTAGGCCATCTCGCGGCGATAATGCGTTATCTCCTGCAGCAGTTCAGGCGTGGGGTCTTCAAAAATTTCGTCGTCCAGCTCTTCTATGCGCTCGCCCAGTGCCTCAATGGTTTTCAGATACCCCTCAAACACGCAATCCAGCAGCGCGTACAGCAGATAATCCGGCCCGTACCGCCGCAGTCTTCCTGTCTGCCCTTTCAACCGCTCGCGCACCGGCTCAAAAACCATTCCCGGACGTTCCTGAAAAGTAAGCAGACAGCCGTCGCTGAGCACGGCACTCAACTGGTCTGTCGTCACTGCCGAACGGTCCTGACTGAGTGAAGGCATTTTGATGGAAACAAAGACAATGCCGGGAAACTCTTCAAGCTTGGGGCGCTGGCCTGTGTTCATGATGTCTTCAAGCACCAGCGCCGGTATGCCGAACAGCCCGCCCAGCGTTTCCATCAGTCCGGCATCGTGCACGCCGTCCACGTTGCACCACAGCACGGTATCGGGCCGCGTACGGCCGGCAAGCTGACCGGGGTGCTGCACAAAATCGTCGCGTGCCATGTCCGCATCGTATTCGATGACACGCAGACGCGGCGTATCTATTTTCTGTCTGCCTACAAAAACCAGAGCACCCGGCGGACGCCCCGCCCTTGTGTCCATCTTTTTCAGAAAACGGGCCATGATTCCTCCGTGGCAGGGCCGCCGGTGTTCACCGTGCGGGTGTGCCTGCGCCTGTGCCCTTCAGCATACACAACGATGCAGAAAAAAACAGTCCGCGCGGAAAACCGCGCGGACTGAGCACTCTCTGTTCTGCAGTACCGCTAACCCCGCCCGTCCGGCACCAGCCGCTGGGGCATGTCCGTGATGATGCAGCGCGCTCCGGCATCATGAAAACCGCGGGCTGCGGCGGCGTCATTCACCGTCCACACATTGACGGTTATGCCCAGCGCCGCCAGCTCGCGCACCAGCCCGGCATCGGTTACCGTATGGTCGGGATGGTACGACTGCGCCCCTATTCCCCGCAGGTATCCGGCTATGCCGCTGGCAGTGCCGTCCGCCGGGTGGGTTTCTTCGGGCGTTGCGCCTTCGCTCAGCAGCGCCAGAGGCACCTCGGGCCACTGGCGGCGGACTTCGCGCAGATACTCATGGCTGAACGAAGACAGCAGCAGTCCGGCGCAGTCTTCGGCCTGTATGATGTCAAGCACCTCTGTGATGATGCGCATGTCACCCGGGGAATGCACCTGTTCCTTTATCTCTATGTTGACGGGAAAACTATGTTCACGGGTGAAGCGCAGTGCTTCCGCCAGCGAGGGCACGGGCTGTCCTTCCATGGCTGCCAGCGCTCCGCGGGTCACTTCGCCCGACGCCACCGTACCGAAAGGATCCTTGCGGCCGAACCAGCTGCCCGCGTCAAGACTGCGCAGCTGCGCAAAATCATGCAGCGCCGTTTGCAGCACCGGGGCAGAACCGCCGTGCGAAAACAACCGCGCCGCATCGGTGGTGCGCGACAGGTCGTGGTCGTGAAAGACCACCGGCACACCGTCGCGCGAACGCTGCACATCCAGTTCCCAGCAGTGCGCGCCGCATGCAAGAGCCTTATGTGCGGCCAGCATGGTATTTTCCGGCGCAAGAGAACGTGCGCCGCGATGTGCGCACACAGCGTGCGCGGGAATCAGTTCATAAAACATGGTCACCCTCTGGCCTGATTTCCGGCATGGCAGTACGCCGCGCAACAGCCGACAACCGGCCGGTTTGCGGCAGCGCAGCCCGCCGGTGATTCTTTGTAACCGCCGCATATGCGGGGGCTGTTTCAGTGTATGGCCCCCTTCCGGTAAAAACAAGGGCTTATCGCGTAAAACGCCGTATACGGCATTCATGTGTTGTAAAAATCATGGGGGCGGAAGGCCTGTCCTGTTTACAGTATACAGCACCCTGATTTTTTACAGGGTCATATCTGCCACCGGCAACCGCGAGGGAACGATGTCTTTTTACACACGCATGAACACCGTTTTACTGACAGCCGGAATCTGCATTGTGCTTTTTCCGGTGTGCTCATGGCTCATCCTGCCCGTACAGGCGCACACAGGCACGTTTATAACCGTGTACGGCGTACTGACTCTCACGGGCTGCGGTTTCATTGCCGCGGGGCTGTATCAGCTGCATGCGGGGTTCAGCCGCCCCCTTGAAAAGCTGCACGCCTATACGGCCGCCCTGCGTGACAGCCCCGCCACTGTAACGCCACAGCTTGCAGGCGCGGCGGAACTGCACGCGCTGGCAGAGGAAATACACCGCACGGCAACGGCGCTGGTGCAGAATGCCGACAGCTACAGCCCCGCAGCGCAGGCTGCCGGCACCCTGTCGGAAAAATTCGAACAAAGTACCCGTGAGGCACAGGCCTACCGCACCGATGTGGAAATTATGCTCTCTTCGCTGCACAAAGCCACACAGAAGGCCGGCGACATATCCGGAGAACTTACCGGTTCGCTCAGAACCGTGACGGCGGACATAGACCATGTGACCGGCGGCATAAGCGTGCAGAACAGTAAAACACAACAGATAGCCATTGCCATGAACGAAATGAACACGGCGGTGCTTGAAGTGGCACGCAACGCGGCATCTGCGGCATCACAGGCTGCCCGGTCGCAGGAAAAGGCGCAGGCCGGATCGCGCGAGGTGCACAAGGCACTGGAGCTTATAACCGATGTCGAGGAAAACATAGGCGCCCTGAAAACAACCATGGACGAACTGGGCGCGCAGGCCGAATCCATAGGTGTGGTGCTTAATGTCATCAACGATATTGCAGACCAGACCAATCTGCTGGCGCTTAATGCGGCCATAGAGTCGGCCCGCGCAGGTGAAGCGGGACGCGGTTTTGCCGTGGTGGCCGACGAAGTGCGCAAGCTGGCGGAAAAAACGGTATCCGCCACCAAGGAAGTGAACGAGGTGGTGCACGGCATCCGGCGCGTGGCCAGAAACAGCATGGATGCCGTGGACGAAGCTGCCGGCAAGATAGGCCATTCCGCCACAGCCGCGGCCGAATCAGAACGCTACATGACCGATCTTATCGATATTATCTCTCAGGCATCCTACATGGTGCAGAACATGGCCGCAGCATCCGAGGAACAATCAGCCACGTCGGACCAGATCAACGCGGCCATCGCCGGAATAAAAGACACGGCAGAAGAAACGACCGCAGGCATGACCCGTTCGGCAGAAGCTCTGGCACGCATTACAGGGCTCATCGCGGAGCTGGAATCCATTCTGGCAGCTCTGGCAAAAGCCGAAACCGGCAAAACCGTATCAACGGGCGACGGGCAGTTCCTCAACTGGACGGACGACCTTTCCGTCAATATAGGGCATCTGGACAGCCAGCATAAAAATCTGGTGGCGCTCATCAACGAGCTGGCCGCCGCCATGAAGGCCGGTAAGGCAAAAAGCGTCATGCTGGATACACTGGGCAGGCTGAAGGAATACACGCTGACCCATTTCAAGGAAGAAGAGGATCTTTTTGACAGATACGATGTGCCCGGTGCCAGAGATCACAAAAAAATACACCAGAGTCTGCGTGAAAAAGTGCTCAGCGTGGAGCAGGACATTGTTTCAGGCCGAATAACCGTCTCGCTGGAACTGCTGGAATTTCTCAAGGAATGGATACTGAACCACATTCAGGTGGTGGATAAGCAGTACTCCGCGTTTCTGAACAGCAAAGGGGTGCGCTGACGTCCCGCGCCTGCCCCCCGGCACTCCCGCACAGCCGCATGCCGCCTGAACAGCCTTGCCGCCGCATACGCCCGCAGATGCCGCTCCGGACACCGGTGCGGCATTTTTCTGGCGCACGGCATCCCTGACGGAACCGCCCGTATTGCGCGGGTATGCATCATGCCGCAGTACCGGCATATATCCCGCTGCGGCATTCTTTATGCTATTGTCACGGTGGCAACTACGTTGTATGTCCAGAACCTGACAATACCGCATAAAAAGCAACACAAACTTTCCGGAACGTCATGAAAAAAGCACTCATCACAGGCATCACCGGACAGGACGGTGCCTATCTTGCCGAATTTCTGCTGAACAAAGGCTACGAGGTGCACGGTATCAAGCGCCGCGCTTCCTCGTTCAACACCGACCGCATCGACCACCTGTATCAGGACCCGCATGTGGACGGGCGGAAGTTCATTCTGCACTACGGCGACCTGACCGATTCCACAAACCTGATACGGATCATTCAGGAAGTGCGGCCGCATGAAATATACAATCTGGCCGCACAGAGCCATGTAAAGGTCTCATTCGACTCTCCGGAATACACGGCCAACACCGATGCGCTGGGTACTCTGCGCATTCTCGAAGCCATCCGCATACTGGGACTGGAAAAGCATACCCGTTTCTATCAGGCTTCCACTTCAGAACTATTCGGGCAGGTTCAGGAAATTCCGCAAAAGGAAACAACGCCGTTCTACCCCCGTTCTCCCTACGCCTGCGCCAAGCTGTACGCATACTGGATTACCGTTAACTACCGTGAAGCATACGGCATTTACGGATGCAACGGCATTCTGTTCAACCATGAATCGCCCGTACGCGGCGAAACATTTGTCACCCGCAAGATAACCCGTGCTCTGGCCCGCATAGCGCTGGGACTGCAGCAAAAGGTCTATCTGGGCAACATGAACGCCAAACGCGACTGGGGCCATGCCCGCGACTATGTGGAAATGCAGTGGCTCATGCTGCAGCAGGAACACCCCGAGGACTTTGTCATCGCCACGGGCAGACAGCATTCCGTTCGTGATTTTGTCAATATTTCTGCAGCTGAAGTCGGTATTTTTCTGGACTGGCAGGGCAGCGGTGCCGAAGAAAAAGGTGTGGTACGGGCCGTGGACGAAACCCGGCTTGCCGCATGCCTGAACGGTAAAAGCGGCACGGCACGCATGCCGTCGCCCGGTGATGTCATAGTTGAAGTAGACCGGCGTTATTTCCGCCCGACGGAAGTGGAAACACTGCTGGGCGACCCCTCGCGGGCCAAGGAAAAACTCGGCTGGACGCCGCGCATCAGCTTTGAAGAGATGGTCCGTGAAATGGTGCAGACAGATGTGAACATCGCCGCGCGCGACCGCGTTTGTCTGGACAGCGGCTTCACCGTTTTTGAATACAACGACTAGACGCGCCGCAACGTACGCCCGGCGCACGCTGAAGACACATCCGCAACTTTTTTCTGTTTTTCCGGCACGGCCGCATGCAACGACGGGCAGGATGCACCGCATCCTGCCCGCTTTTTTACATCCGCTTTTTTACATCCGCCTCATGCATCAGGCCGCCGCAAAGGCCTGCACATTGCCTGCACCGCGCCTGCAATCACGAACGGGCGGTTATGGCGTCAAACACCCTGCGGCAGCTGCCGCCGTCCCTCAGGGTAAAAAACTCACCGGCACGCTTCTCGTATTCTGCGGTCCGGACACACCCCCGGTGTATGGCCGTCTCCAGCTCGTGCGCCAGCATTTCAAAGCTGTCCGCCTGCGGGCCGAAGCCGTCACGCGCATAGTCAAAGTATCCTTTTGTGTACACATGCCCGCTGAATATCGAACGCTTTTCCGGAAAATGATAATACAGCAGGCTTCTGCCCAGAAAAGCCGCCTCCGCCGCCAGCGAGGAATAATCCGTCACCAGCATGCGGCTGCTCAGCAGAATATCCTGCACGGAAGCAAGGTCGGCATAACTCATGAACGTAAACGCTTCCGTTTTTTCAAACAGCGGCAGATACCGCGACACTTCGGGATGGGGCAGAAAAATGAAGCGGTAGCGATGCTCCGCAGCCAGCCGTTCCAACCGCCTGCTGCCGGTCACGGCATTCCACGCCCTGAAGTAGCAGCTTGCTGTAAAAATCCGGCCTTCCTCCGTCGTCAGGGGGCTTGTCAGGTCGGCGGTCTGCCGCAGATGCATACGCCATGTGGGACAGAACAGCACTACCCTGCCCGGCCTGCGCTGACGGGCACGATGCAGCAGGGTGTCATGGCGGGGCAGACCGGTAAGCACCACTTCACGGGGGGTGAATTTGTAATCACCCTCCACTATGGAATCATATTCCCTGCGGCATGATGTCACAAAAAGATCAAGCTGCTTTTTATTAAGCCAGCGGGACAGGTCCTGCGTAATGATACCATGCTGCAGAAAAGCCACTTTGTATGCAGGTACGCCGAAATTTTCGCGCACTTCCAGCGGGTCCACCACCGGCGGGTCCACCTGAGAACTGACAAGCCATGCGGCACCCGCCAGCGCACTGAAATGCGCCTCGCTGCCGTATGCAAGCAGGCGCACTCCGGCGTGCGCCAGACGCGTCCAGTCCGCACAGCGGCGCGACAGCACAAAGTAGACGGGAATATGGGGGGCGTGTTCGCGCAGCCAGAAATAAAAATGTTCGGCGTTATCATCCGCCTTGTGCACGCGGTCCATCAGCAGCCAGCAGCCTGCATATTCCTGCGCACCGGCACAGGCGCGGTCGTAACGGGCACGCAGCGGTTCCGGCATGGCAGACAGCGGCAGATACCGGGCGGCGGCCACCGACGCTGCAGAGACCTCATCGGACAACTGCCCGCCGCACAGCACCTGCACGGGGTTGCCGTTTACCGTAAACCGCAGCTTCCGCCCATGCTCCGGCCGGAACCAGACGCGCTTTTCCACCAGCATGTCTTCGCCGCCGCAGGCATGGCGGATAACCGCGGACCATGCAGGCTCCAGCGTCCGGCCCGCTTCTTGCCCTGCCGTTTCGGCAGACACGGCACTGATAACGGCCGAAGCTCCTCCGTAACAGGACACGGCAAATGCACCGCGGTCCGCGGCCACTTCCTGCACCACCAGCGGAAACGAAGACAGATCGAGCGACTTGAGTGCATGCAGCATGACCAGCCGCTCAAAAAGGGGAATCATGGGCAGCGGGCTGTGCAGCATGGTCTGCACGTCCACAAAACGGAACGCCGTGCGCAGCAGACCGAACATCTGCGCGGCCTCGCCGTCGGAAAAAGCATACTCCAGCGTACTGTCCAGCATTTTACGGAAATACCAGTACACATCGTAAAAAACCGTATTCTGGATAAATTCCGGCACGGTCCCTGTTTTTGCAGCGTATGCCCGCAGCAGGTCCAGATAACCGAACACTATCTGATCACGATATTTTTCCGGCCGTTTCCAGCCGCTGTCCACCAGACTGTCCTGTGTGCCCCGCTTGCGGTAAAAATACACGGCGTCACGCAGAAAACACACCGTGCTCATGCCGGTATGCAGAAAGTATCTGTTAAGAAAATGGGCATCTTCAAAGGAAGGCCTGACCCGGCTGTCAAAAAGCACACCCGACTGCGCCAGACGCTGCCTGTCCAGAAATACCGCATTGACCGCCAGCTGAATGTATTCCGGCTGTTTCTGCAGGTTCACGACGGCCGCAGACCGGGCATATTTATACCGCAGCGGGTGGGTGTCGTGCAGGGTGTTGTCGTCAAACAGATACACCGGACGGCAGGACACCGCCGCCAGACCGTCCTCATTGTTTTTCAGCGCTTCCCGCACGGCGGCGAAATAGTTTTCGCTCACGCAGTCGTCGGCGTCTATAAAAGTCACCCACCGGCCCCGCGCATGGGGCAGCCCCGTATTGCGTGCGGCAGCCACACCGCCGTTTTCCGTACGCAGCACCAGAATATTATCCGGATACCGCGCGGCCCAGCGTCCGGCAACAGCTGCCGTGCCGTCCTGCGAACCGTCATCCACCAGCACCAGCTGGATGTGCTCTTCAAACCCCAGTGACTGGGAAGCAAGCGAAGCAATACAGGCATCCAGCCACGGTTCACAGTTATACGCGGCCGTCACCACGCTGAACAGAAAGTCCCGTGCACCGCCGCCGACAGCACATGAACAGATGTCAGCAGTCTGCCCGCAGTCATGCAGGCCGGGACTGCCGTCGCAGGTCTGCAGCGGTACAATCTGCTGAGCCACCTCTTGCCAGCGGCTGCGCAACCCAGCAGGCATGGACAGGTCTGCGGCCGGTTCGCGCCCCTGCACCAGATCCATGAATACCGGAAACGAACGCGCCCACGTAAAGCAGCGCTGCCAGTGTTCGCGCCCCAGCGCCGCCAGCAGACGGGCTTTGTGCGGCCCGCGGAGCAGGGCCTGCATGGCGGCGGGAAAAGAATCCAGCGGAACAATGAGCCCGCCCGCCTCGTCCTGTACGGAATTGCACTGCGGTGTGGCTATCCAGGGTGTCCCCATGGCCATGGCCTGCAGCACCACCAGCGGGCCTGCACTTTCTCCCAGCGAGGGAAGCAGCAGAACATCCGCCTCGTAAATCAGAGCGGCCGCCTCCTCTCTGGGCAGCGTCCCCGTCATGCGGACTCTGGGATCGCGCTCCGCAGCCGCGCAGCATTGCATAAAATACTCACGCAACGAAGGCCACGGCGCGGGCCCTCCGGCCAGCACAAGCTGCCAGCGTCCCTGCGCCGCCGTCATGGTGCGCAGCAGCTCCAGCTGATTTTTCACCGGCCAGAAATTTCCTACACAGACCGCCAACGGCACGTCCTCATCCAGACCCAGACGCTGCCGCATGTTTATATCGGCCCGCCGCGTGTCCACGGCATGGGGAATAAACGTGTGCGTCAGCCCCAGACCATCCAGCACCTCCGCATCCACTCCCCGTTCCGACACGCTCACATGCCTGTCTGCCGCACGCAGCACGTCATGGATGCTGTCCATTTCGTTCTGCTGCCGCCATGTACGCAGGTTATCGGCGTTCATGCTGGGCATCATGATAATGCGCGGACGGCCTTTGCTCGGTAAGCCGCGCAGCAGACAGCAGACCCAGCTGTCAGGATGGGCCAGCGCTATGACGGCATCGTAGCCCCCCTGCATCACCAGCGTGCGGTACGCCGGAGCATCAGGCCCCATGTCATCGCGAAACCCCTTCCAGCAGTGCAGAGGAATAATGCGCATGCCCTTATGCGTCAGCGCGGGACGGGTATCCATGTGCCGGCAGGCCACATCCACAGCATAACCGGCCGCCACAAACTGCTCACCCAGCTCTTCCACCACCACTTCGGTGCCGCCCACCATGGGCCAGAAATAATTGCAGGCCAGCAGAATTCTGCCCTGCTGCGCGGTCTGCATGGCAGGGGCGGCGGCAGAGTCTCCGGATTCTGCCAGCGCACCGCAGGCGGAAAGGTGCATGACCTCATGCAGCCGCCGTAACAGGTACATGGCGGAAAACCAGTCGGCAGACACATTCCGGCCGGTCCCGCACGCACCGCCGACATTCAGGACAAACGCATCCAGTCCGGTACGGGCATTTTCAAGCAGTGCCAGCACATCGCGCGTGCGCAGGGCGGCCAGCCCTTCTGCATGACAGGAAACCGCCTGCTGCGACAGCATGTGCGCAAAAGAAGGCAACGGGCATATCTGCCGCTCCAGTCCTTCCAGCACGGCAGTCATCTCTTCCACGGCACGCAGCAGCCGCGCAGGGGGCTTGGCCCAGTACGCCCTGTCCGCGGTGCTGAAGTGCTCCTGCCGCAGAAAAGGCCTGACATCATCGCCGGCGGCTCCCTGCACAAAATCACGCGCCCCGCCGTTCTGCCGACGGCGGATGCGGCACCCGTCCAGATAGACCACTCCCGCAGGCAGCGACTCAAGATGGGCCGCCAGCGCACCGGCAGCTGCACCCGCAGAATCTCCGGACAACGGCAGTGCCGCCAGCAGGGTTCTGCGCGGCAGGCTGAAGTTGACGGCGGAAACACCCTGCGCGCCGTACAGCCTGCCGGTTTCAAACGGCCCGCCGCGCTGCACCGCGTTCCAGCGCGCAAGCATATGACACCAGACAGTATCCTGCGGACCGCACACGGCATCCACCCTGCCGAACACACCGAATTCCTCATCGGGAACCGAATCATGCGCACGCACATGCAGCAGCAGACAGGCAGGGTCTGCCACCGCATCCGGCGGCAGAAAAAGCACTATACGCCCCGCCGCTGCCTGCACGGCCGCCGTCAAGGCTCTGCCACATCCGGCCATGTCCGCACCGCGCAGCACACGCAGCCGCAGTCCGGCCGTTTCAGCCAGTCCGGCCGGATTCTCATCGGGCAGATCGCCGGCCAGCAAAACTTCATAATGCTCCGCAGCCAGCCGCTGCGCCTGAAGACTGCGCAGACAATCCGCCAGCTCCGGCGTAAAACGCCGTGCCGGAATAATTACGGAAATATGCGGAATGCCGGTTCGTTCCGGCGCGGTAGTGGTCATGGTCATACCTGTGTTTCTGGTCCGGACGCCTGCGGCTCCTCAGCGGGGCGGAGTTTCGGGACACATGTTCCGCGGCAGCAGCGCCTGCAGGTCCAGTTCGCGATATCCGCTGAACAGCGGAGCCAGTTCGGGACGGCGCAGAACGGCCTGCACCGCGGCGCCGTGCGCCGCTTTTTTCCGGCCCAGCCGCAGATTGCACATAAAAAGACGCAGATGCGGCTGCCACTGCGCATACGGGGCATGCGCGGCGGCATGCATGTACCCTGCAACGGCTTCCGCCGTACGGCCCGCGGCCTCGTGCACCAGCCCCTGCCAGAAGGCGGGCATGGCCGCACGGGGATGCCGTGTGCGTATGTCCGCTATGACACCGGCCGTATCCGCATCCATACCGGCCACAAGGGTATGGTCCTGCAGCAGTGCCGCGGCAGGATACAGGGCGGGCAGCAGAGTGCGCAGACAGGCGCGCACCACATCCCACCGTTCCATCATGCGGGTGTACATGGAACCGTGCGGATGGGTACGGTACAGAAAAAGCGGCTCTTCTATTCTGTGCGGGCACAACCCGAACGGTGCACAGGAAAGCCAGAAAAGCCAGTCTTCGGCCCCCCACGGCATGGAAGGGTCATACCCGCCGCTCTGTTCCCACAGCTCTTTCCGGTACAGCGAAGCGTACGGAAAGGTATTGCGCCGCATGAGTTCCTGCAGAGAGTACGGTTCAGGATTCCAGCGCCCCTGACGGGCTCCGAATTCCTGCATATTGGCGAATACCAGATTCACCCCGGGCCGCTGCGATATTATTTCAGCCGCCCGGCCCACAAATTCCGGCGCAAAACAATCATCGCAGTCCAGCGGCAGTATCCAGCCGCCTCCGGCCTGACCTATACCGGCATTGCGGGCCGATGCCAGCCCGCCGTTATCCTTGTCCGCCACCCGTATGCGCAGGGCGGGATACTGCGCTGCCAGCGCCGCGCCGACGGCAGAAGAATCGTCTGTGCTGCCGTCGTTGACTATGATGACTTCCATGGGTTCGTAGCGCTGCCGGTGAAGGCTGCGCACGGCATCGGGCAAAAACGACGCCCCGTTGTACACAGGGATGACCGCGGAAATAAACGGCCTGTCCGTAACTGACAGATGCTCCGGCTCTGCGGGCACAGACCGCAGCCGCAAAGGCATTTCGTAATGTGCCGCGTCAGGCAGGGCGTCACCGTATGCCGCCACATCCAGCATCTGTCCGCGCGCGTACAGCTGCGCCAGCGCCTGCGCGTCCACCGGCTCGTCCGCAACCCGGTTTGCAAAGGTATCCTGCACCCTGTTCAACGGGTTGCAGAAAGTCACTGACCTGTCGAAAAACAGCAGCTGCGGAAACGAATCTTCCACCGCACCCGTCCGGCGCGAGAGCCCCGCTTCCAGCAGGTTGGGGTTGGTGAACGGCATATCATGCAGCAAAGCCAGCATGTGCGCTGTACGGTACACCGAGCTGGAAACTTCGAGCGGATACCCGAAGTCATGGTCGGCCCCGCGCCACCGGCAGCAGAGCACGTTGTCACGCAGTACCGTACAGCCGGGAACGCGCTGAGGTGCATCCTGCGTGTGGCAGTAGGTGGTGTTGCGCCCCAGCCGCAATGAAAACCCCACAGCCCCGGGGGCGGCTTCCAGACATTCCAGCACGCCGCCCAGTGAAAAATCGCGGTAAAAAATATTGTCATCCACCAGAAACAGCACGTACGGCGTGTCCGCCAGCAGACGCAGCAGCTGGATGCGGAAATCCGTCTCGGCCACAAATTCCACCTGCGGAAAGCTCTCTTTGAGACTGTTGTACTGCCGCCTGTGCATCTCGCCGCAAGCCTTGTACAGCACACGCACACGCAGTTCCTCCGCGGCATCAGTGCACCGCAGCAGCAGCGATTCGAGGGTGGCGCGCAACTGCAGCGCCCTGTCCTTGCTGAATACGACGGCCTGCGTCCTCACGCTTTCACTCCTTCCACAAAATATCCCACAGTGAAATCTTCCAGCATGTATCTGTCATCCATCCCTGCAAGATAACGGGGCAGCATTTCGCCGAAAAACGCACGCAGTTCTTCTGCCCGCCCGTCGGCAAGTTCCGGTTTTTTATCGAGCAGCCACGATACTCTGGCGCATTCCTGCGCAAGATGACGGAAAAAACCGCCGTTGGGCCGCAGCTCCGTTATCCTGATGCCCAGAGGCGGCAAAAATTTTTCATAAAAATGCCTAGTGAATCCGCCATAATAGTGGAACGGCTCCTGATGCAGCCCCGACCCGAGAGGGGCCGTAAGCAGCAGCCTGCCGCCCGGACGCAGCAGCCGGACCATCTCGCGCAGGGCTGCTGCCGGATCAGGAACATGCTCCAGAACCTCCGTGCACAGCACCACGTCAAACGACGCATCGGGAGCCGGTATGGCGGTAATGTCGCCCACCAGATCAATATCGCCGTAGTCCGTGCCGCCACCCAGCTTTTCGCCCTGATACTCTTTGAAATCATGAGCCACATAACGGCAGTGTGAAAAAAGCGGACGGTACGGACACGTTCCCGCCCCCACGTCCAGCACGCGGGCGCCGTCCGGTACCGCGGCCGCCTTTGCCGCCATCCAGCTGTCGCGCCCGCGCTGATTGAAATCATGTATGTCCTTCAGCGGGGCGGCGCAAAGCGGCGGCAGCACAGTACCGGCAGTCTGCTGCTGTGCAGGCTGTCCGGCAGCAGGGTGCACAGGGCGGTAGGCCATAAATTCGCGCAGCTGTTTTTTCCACACCTCATAGGTGGGAATTTCCGCCGGAGCCACGGTACTCAGCCACAGCAGTTCATCAGCAGCCTGCAGCAGTTTTTCCAGCGGTATATCAGCCTGTTTGACAGCCACGGCGGTAACATTGGCAAGGTGCGGAGGCTTCTTCCACCGATCTGCTGTTATACGCAGTTCACCATACCCCAGATGACTGAGCGTGGTCTGAAACCGCTGAGGAAACCAGTGATCGATGTGATACGCCCATGTCTCTGTCTGATCGCCCGCCAGATGCCGCACCGCGGCGGTTTTTTCCTTCAGGGGCACGTCCGACAGCACCGTGCGGGCGCTTCCTTCAAGGTCAGGCGTTTCGATGTGCAGCACTCCGCCCGTACGCAGCCACCGGTGCCAGCGCACCAGAAGTCCCAGCGCCTCCACACGGTTAAAGTGCTCAAACACATGATGCAGCCTGATTTCATCCACACTGTTGTCGGGAAAACGCAGCTGCTTTATCTCCGCGCAGATGTCGGCCTTTGTCCGCATCACGGCATGCCTGTCCTGCGGGTAATCTATATTCACATACCCCTCAAGATGCGTCTCGCCGCATCCGAGATGCAGCCTGAGCGGAGTACCCGCCCTGTACAGACCTGCCTGATGCAGTGCCCACAGTGCGTCGCTTTCTGCGGGTATCAGCAAAGAGCCGTCCGTCTGCTGCTCCGGCGCAAGCGCACGCCCCCGGGGCATCAAAGGTTCGGAATCTGCATCGGCAGCAAACAGCCGTTTGACACGCTGCACGTCATAGTAACTGCCTGTCCAGGCAGCACGGTATGCAGCAATATCCTGTTCTGCCAGATTATTATTATTTTGTTTTGACACATCCAGAACATTATCATGCAGAACGTGTGCTTCCGGACATGCAACTATTTCGTATCCGGCCTGCAAGATACGTAGGCAAATGTCGCCATCTGCGCAGTAAAACCGGTACGCGTCTGAAAAGCCCCCCAGTGATTTCACCAGAGGAGTGCTAAGCAATCCGTAATTGACCAGTACCTGATCGCCAAGAGTCAGATCGACACCATATTGTTCCCACTCTGGCTGAGCAGCGTGCACATTGCGATATCCCATGGCCACCCCCGCAGCCAGTCCCTGCCTGTCCTGCAGAGCCTTCAGGGCCAGCAGTACAGCATCAGGTGCAAAAACAATATCGTCAGAGGCATACATAAACCACGGGGCATCCGTCTGCCGGAGCAAAAACTGCATCATGGACGGCCATGACGGTCTGCCCGGCAAAAAATGCTCTGCCTGATCATACACTTGCACCTGTGGAAACCGCTGCCGCAATGCCGCCGCTTTCTGCGCCACGTCTTCACCCGCGTACAATACTCTTGCCTCCCATGGAATACGGCCTGCGGCCTTTTCCATGGAGGCAAGCATGCGCACCAGCATTTCATGCCGGTCCTTTGTCGGCAAAAGCAAAGAAATCACAGGCGACGCATCTGGTGCAGTCTGCTGCAGAATGTTCATATATTCCTCGGAAGGTTATAACGTTCCGCACGGCGCTAGCGCATGCGCACTGCAAAGCCCACACCGTATCCCACTTCGGAAAAGGTGAAGCCGCTCATTTCCGGACGCGAAAGCACCACGTCCTGCCATACCTGCATGAGTTCGGGATGGGCGGGATGAGCCACGTCGTCAAAAACAATGGCTCCGCCCACACGCAGATGCGGCAGCACATCCGTAATATCCTGCTCCGCGCCCTGCGGGGTATGGTCGCCGTCCACGGTTATCAGATCAAACGCCGCCTGCGGGTTGCGGGCAAAATATGCGGGCAGAGTCTCGTGCGAGTTTCCGTCCACAAACTCCAGCTTTCCCGTATGTCCCAGCGCCTGCATCCGTGCGCGCACAAAGTCGGGGCCGGGATTGTCCATGCCCGCATAACCGGCGCACCACATATCAAATGCGGCTATGTCGACCTGAGGCCGGCGCGCGGCCACCATGGCCATGCTGCGGCCCTGACGCACACCTATTTCCAGATAATGTCCGGCACCCAGCATGCCGGCAAGCGTGTACAGCACGGTGCAGATATCGGCATATTTCCAGTGCGGGCCGAAACGGCGCATACCGCTGGACATGAATCCCTTGAGATAGCGCAGATAGTCGTCCTGCGGCAGCCTGCGCAGCACCTCCAGTGTGCCCTCGTAAACCGGGGCCTCGAACAAGGCCGCCGCAAACGTGGCCGCACCGGCAAGCGGCGGCGCATACCACTGGGTGCCTTTCACCCGGTAGCTGTTTCTGCCCGAAACCTCGTCCGTCACGGAGACTCCCCCGCGAACCGCTGCGTCCTGCCGCTGTGCCGGACCTGCGCACACGGCGGCAGACCCTGCGGCGGCTTTCTGCGCCTGTTCCATCATACCGGCCACCTCCAGACCGAAACGCACGCGGGTTTCATACGAATCCTGCAGCGCTTTTTCTTCCACCTCGGTACCGGCAGCTGCATGCCAGCTTTGCCAGTGAGTACCCAGCACATCGGCCAGCGCGGCGGCATCTCCCGCACGGAAGGGAATGCCCGCGGGCACGGCCTGTTCCAGATGTACGGGAATGTCGGAATAAACCACACTGGTACCCAGCAGACGGCAGTCTTCAATGACGGTGCTCCAGCCTTCAAACTGCGACGGCTGCACCACTGCTCTGGCGCCGCGCAGCAGCTGTATCTGATCGCTGCGGGGGATAAGCCCCAGTATGGCGACCTGACCGGAAAGTCCGTTATCTTCCAGCATACCGCGCAGCGAAGCCATATACTCCGGATGACGGGAATCTTCGGCGGCTCCCGTGCACACCAGCGGCAGTTCCACCCCCTGCCGCCGCAACAGGGCAAGAGCGGCAAACAGGGTTTTATGATCCTTGTGCACCCAGAACTGGTTGCAGCACATCAGATACGGGCCGCTGATACCGTAACGGGCCTGCACCGCCCGCGGGTTTCCGGAAAACCAGTCCGGTTCCGGCGATGTGGCAAAGCGCAGCACATGGGTGGGGCACCGGACATCAAAATAACGGCAAAAATCATCCAGCGCCGCACGGCTGCTCAGCACCACCATGTCGGAACCGGCAGCCAGCGCGGCAAAATGCCTGTTACGCCACGCAAGATCCGCTTCGGAAAAAAGATGCGGCAGGTGGCAGTGCTGAAAATCAGGAATCCAGTGCACCCGCGTGACTCCGGCGGGGGCTTGTCCCTTGCCGGGAAAAGGATACAGCACATCGATATCGTCCATCTGTGCGGCAGGATCGAACACACGCACGTCATGAGCCAGCGGAATGATGTTCCTGTACTGCTCAAGATGGTCCACCTGATCGGGGCTGACAAAAAAAACCATGCGGGGGCGCCGGGCCTGCGGCACGGAAGCCACGGCAAGCGCGAGGTTTTTAAGATAATTGGGACCGCCCTGCCAGCCGTCACTGCCCCATTGAATGACAAGTCCGAGTGTGGACACTGCCGCCTCCTTGAATCGTGTTGCGTATTGCGCGGCGCGCACGCCGTCAGCTGCCGTTGCGGCGGGCCCCTTGCTGCCTGAACCAGCGGGCAAAGCGGCGCACACCTTCTTCCAGAGAAATATGCGGCTCAAAACCAAGCGACTGCATGCGCGCAACATCGGCCTGCCAGCGCAGCGGGTCGCCCTGCCGCTGTGCGCCGCTGAACAGCACAGGCACATCGGCCTCGAGCCCGCGCATCAGCAGACCGGCCAGCTCTTTTACAGAAACCTGTCTGCCGCTTGCGGCGTTGAGCGTAACGCACGACACATCACGCAGCATCAGCAGTTCAGCCAGCCGGGCCAGATCGTGCACATGAATGAAATCGCGTGTTTCTTCGCCGGTGCCGCTCAGTTCCACCCTGCCGGCACAGGCCTTCACCGCCGCATCCCACAACAGCTGTTTTGAAAGCCCCTCGCCGTAGCAGGAAAACACCCGCAGAACCACGTACTCAATGCCGTACAGGCTGTGATACTGGCTGATAAGTTTTTCGCTGAGGACCTTGTGACAACCGTAGGGCGAAACAGGGCACAGCGGGGCGTCCTCGGATACGGGCAGGCGCTCCGGATTACCGTACACCGCAGCGCTGGAAGGAAAAAAGAACCGCGCAGGCACTGCCGCACGGCGCATGCTGTCCAGCACATGGGCAACAAGACGCGGTCCCGCGTCAAAGTCCTCTGCAGGATGGTTGACGGAAAACGGTATGGAGCCGCGACCGGCACAATGGACGACCACATCGGGCCGCACCTGACGCATGAACGCGGCCAGCTGCGGGTCGGGCAGAACCATCTGCCTGTATCCGGCCAGCGGCACGGAACAGGCAGGCGCGCCGCCCGTGCCGTATACACGGTGACTTTTGCCCAGCAGCGCGGCCACATGGCTGCCGATAAAGCCGTTGACCCCTGTCACCAGAACCGTTTTAACCATCATGTCTCCTGCCGCCCGGCCGGGGATTCCTGATTCTGCGCCGCTGCGCACAAGGACTGTCCCGCCTGTCTCGAAGCCTGACGCTCGGCCTTGCGGGCCGCGTATTCGTCAATCCACGGCGAACGGGAAATGCCCACAGTGTCGTACCGCCATTTAAGAAAAGAGCACACCTGATACAGCGCGCCCATATCGCCGGCGGAAAGTTCTCTGCTTTTCAGCAGCGGCACCATATCCGCCAGTGCCTGCTGCGCCTCGCGCTCCACGGCGCGCGGCGGCATGCGCCACTGGTCATGCGCGCTGTACCGCAGCGGCACGCCCCGCCACGGAATGTCCTGCGGCGCCACATCTTCGCCTACGGCAGCACGCCGGTGCAACGCGTGTACGGCATCTTTCAGACGCAGCACCGCATCCTCGGCCCTGTGCAGCCCCCTGCGCAGCCGTTCCAGCGCGGCTGTGTCCATGTCATCGTAATGAAACACCTGACTGAAATCATTCATGCAGCGCACCACTCCGCCGCCGCCTCTGCCTATCTGCGAACGGCAGAAGTCATGCACGGTAAGTCTGTGCTCGTGCACGGCAACGCATTTATCCAGATACACCACCATATTGCCCAGCTTCGCCAGCCTGTCGCCCAGTTCCATGTCTTCGGCACCGGCACCGGCGTATCCTTCATCAAAATACCCTGCTTCGGCCACGGCTTCGGCATAAATGCCAAGATTGCAGGAATAAAACGCGTTGGCACCGTAAAAGTTACCCGGCGTGAACAGCGGAAAACGGAAAGACAGGTCTGTATGTTCCAGCAGACAGCCGAAAGGCGTGCGCTGGTAATCGGCAGGAAAGGAAAAACGACCCAGCACCGCTATGCGCTCGCCTCTGGTCATTTCAAGCGCCGCCGCGTGCATGGCCAGTCCGGCAGGTGTCAGCAGCGCATCATCGTTAAGGATAACCAGCGCTTCTGCGCGCGCCTCGCGGATAAGCAGATTTCTGGCCCTGCCCGGCCCCCCGCATTGCGGCAGGCGGAACAGACGCAGCGCATACGGGGTGGACAGCGACTGAAGCGCTTCCCATGTGCCGTCCGTCGATGCATCGTCACAGACCAGCACCTCAAAGCTGTCCGCCGGCAGCGTCTGCCGTGCAAGGCACAGCAAATTTTTCACCACGATATCCATGCGGTTATGCGTGGGAATAATTACTGACAGCTTCAGCCCGCCGTATTCCTGTGTCATCGGATTCTCCGTTGCGGCCTGCACGGCAGCCCGTCTGCGGCATGCCTCATGCCGCGCTTTCCAGCCGGTCAAGATACCAGCGGTACACCTGTGCAATGCCCTGACGCAGCCCGATGGAAGGCCGCCAGCCCAGCGAATGCATCCGCGAGACGTCAAGCACCTTGCGCGGTGTGCCGTCGGGTTTTGCAGCATCAAAAACCAGCGGCGCATCCACACCCACCACACTGCGGACAAGTTCCGCCAGTTCACGGATGGTAAGGTCTTCGCCCGTACCTATGTTCACAAGGTCCGTTTCCTGCGTGCGGAACACCAGATGCACGCACGCCGCCGCCAGATCATCCACATGCAGAAACTCACGAAGCGCATTGCCCGATCCCCACACGGCGATGCGCGGCGCAGTCCCCGCAGCGTCCAGCCCCAGATGCGTCCGCACGTCGACGGGCAGCGGACCGAACACCTGCTCATCCCGTTCCACGGCCTGTATATCGCCCTGCATGACCATCCGCGCCAGATGGCATTTGCGCAGCAGCGCAGGCAGCACATGCGACGACTCAAGACTGAAGGAATCGCCCGGCCCGTAAAGGTTTGTCGGCATGACAGGCACAAATGACGTACCATATTGCCGGTTATAGGCGCGGCACATTTCAATGCCCGCTATTTTGGCCACGGCATAGGCGGAATTGGTCTGCTCCAGCGGTCCGGTCATCAGGCTTTCTTCGCGCAGCGGCTGCGGAGCAAGCCGCGGGTAAATGCACGAACTGCCCAGAAAAAGCAGCCTGCGCGCCCCGTGCACATACGCCTGATGCAGCACATTGTTCTGAATTGCCAGATTGATGTGTATAAAGTCAGCAGGATATGTATCGTTTGCCAGAATGCCGCCCACTCTGGCCGCCGCCAGAAACACCACCTGAGGCCGGTGACGTGCAAAAAAACCGGCAACGGCATGCTGGTCGGTCAGGTCCAGCTCGGCATGAGTCTTCAGCAGCAGATTGCGTGCACCGTGCCCCTGCAGACAGCGGACAATGGCGCTGCCCACAAGTCCCCGGTGGCCGGCTACAAAAATCGAAGCATCCATATCAATGGTCATGACATACCCTTACATATACAAAAGCCCAAAAAAATGACGTCCGCACACCCGGCGCCGCGGCTGCGTCGGCCGCACCCCTGTGGCAAGCAAAAACCGGTCCAGCAGCAAACACGGCAAACCGCTTCCGGTGTGTCCGCCGCAGCATCCTGATACCGCAGCCCCCGCAACCCTGCATCAGTACGCAGCAAAAAACAATAAACCACGGCGTGTTCCATGCAAGATGCAAAAGCAGGAGGTACACAGACGCCATGCCCCCTGTTGCTTTTTCCCAAGACACGGTAAGAGAATCTGCACCGCGCACGGCGCGCCGCCGCACCGCACCGGCGTGCATAAACACACGCCCCCGTCAGCACGGTGACGGTATGGCGCAACAGCCGCAAAGCCGGAGATACCACATGCAGCCGTATTTCATTGCAGAAGTTTCCAGTAACCACAACCGCGATCTGGACCGTTGTCTGGCATTTATCGAAACAGCCGCAGGCTGCGGATGCGATGCAGTCAAATTCCAGCTCTTCCGGCTGGACGAGCTGTTTGCGCCGGAAGTCTTTGCCGCCATGCCGCAGGTAACCGGACGCAGAGCATGGGAACTGCCTGAAGACTACCTGCCCGTGCTGGCGCAGTCCTGCCGCAGACACGGTGTGGCATTCAGCGCCACCCCTTTTTCGCTTCAGGCGGTACATGCACTGCAACCTCATGTCGATTTTTATAAAATTGCATCCTACGAACTGCTCTGGGATGCCCTGCTGCACGCCTGTGCCGGCACGGGCAAGCCCGTTGTGCTTTCCACCGGCATGGCAGCTCTGCAGGAAGTGGCCCATGCCGCGGACGTGCTGCGCACCGCCGGCTGCCGTGATATGACGCTGCTGCACTGCACGTCCGGCTATCCCGCCCCGCCGGAACAATGCAATCTTGCGGCGGTGGAGACCCTGCGCAGGCAGTTCGGCTGCGCCGCAGGCTGGTCCGACCATACCGTGCATGCCGGTGTCATTCACCGCGCCGTGCACCGCTGGGGTGCTCAGGTTGTGGAATTTCATCTTGATCTTGACGGCGACGGTGCGGAATACGCCAGCGGCCACTGCTGGCTGCCCCATCAGATAGCACCGGTCATCAGCCAGATACGGCAGGCTTTCAGCGCCGACGGCAACGGTGTGAAAGAGCCTGCGCCATGCGAGGAGCAGGAGCGCAACTGGCGCGCCGACCCGCAGGACGGTCTGCGTCCGCTGCGCGCAGTGCGCGCCGGTCTGGAGGCGGAACATGCATGACAGCCCGTTTGCCGTCCGTCTGCTGGCGGACGAGCCGGCCTTCGGCCCTCTGGCCCTGCAATGGATTTATGAACAATGGGGGGCCGCCCCCGGCGTGACGCTGGAAGAAGCCTGCGGCAGAACAGCCCGGTACGCAGGCAGAACAACGCTGCCCATGATGCTGCTGGCATTTGCCGCAGGCACACCGGCAGGCTGTGTGGTGCTGCGCACCTGCGACTGCCCCGCGCGGCCGGAACTCACCCCGTGGCTGGCCAGCCTGTATGTGCATCCTGCCCGCAGAGGCAGGGGCGCAGGCACCGCGCTGGTCTGCGCCGCACAACGCAACGCCGCACGGCTGGGCTATTCCCGCCTCTACCTTGTCACGGAGACCGCTGCACCTTTTTACCGGCGGCTGGGCTGGGCAACGCTGGAAGAAACACCCGATACGGGGGAAATCATCATGTATGCAGACCTGCGGCAGGAGGCAGCCCTTGGCAAACGCTGAGACAGGCCGGACCATAGCCGTGGTTCAGGCCCGCATGGGTTCTGCGCGGCTGAAGGGCAAAATGCTGCTGCCTCTGTGCGGTCGTCCGCTGGTGGATTATGTGCTCTGTCACCTCACGGCGCTGCTGCGCGGCAGGCGCCCGACGGAACAGGCCGTGCTGGACGGTGTGGTGCTGGCCACATCGGACCGGCCGCAGGATGATCCGCTGGCCGCGCACATACGCAGACACTGGCCTGCGGTACACCTCGTGCGGGGGCAGGAAGACGATGTTCTGGGCCGGTTTGTGACCGCGCTGGATTCCATGCCTGCTGAAAACGTCATCCGCGTCACGGCGGACTGTCCGGTCATCAATGCCGGCGGGCTGCGCCGCATGCTGCACGAGCTGCAGCATACCGGCTGCGACATCGTCAACTACCGTCCGGGAGCGGAATACGCCGATAAAGGCGTTGAAGCGGTTAGCGCAGAGGCGCTGCGGCGGGCGTGGCATCATCCTTCAGCCACGGCGCATGACAAAGAGCATGTCACCGCGCTGATGTACCGCCTGCCCGCAGAATTTGCCGTACGGTACATAGACGGCGATCCCCTGCTGAAAAAAGGCGGGGTACGGCTTACCGTGGATACCCCCGCAGACATGGAATTTTTCACGGGGCTCTGCGCTTCCATGGGGCGCACGCCGGACAGCCTCACCGTGCACGACATCATGCGGCACCTGCAGCGGCACCCGCAGCTTGCCGCCGTCAATGCCTGTGCCGGAGCCAAGACAACCCTGCACGAATCGTTGCGGGCCGCTTTTGTATGTCACGGCAATGGCCGGACAGGGTACGGGCACATATCCGGTGCCCTGCGGCTTGCCCGTGTGATGACACAGGACCTCGGTGCCGGAGTGGAATTCATCATGCGTCCCGATGAGCGTTCGCAGCGCCTTGTGACAGAAGCGGGATTTGCCGTTTCCCTGCTGCCGCAGGATGCCGCACCGGAAGATGAACTGCGCTTTGCCGCCCGCCGCTATGCGCTGGCTGACCATTCCTGTCTGGTATTCAATTGCTGCAAGGCAGACCTTAAACGGTATCAGGACGGCTTTGCCGCTCTGAAAAAAGAAGGCTGCCGGCTGATATTTCAGGATAACCCCCTGCCGCCCGGATGGCGGCAGGGGGACCTGCTGCTTAATGCGCTGCCCCATCCTGATTATCAGGGATACTCACCCCATGAACACCCCGCCTGTTACGACGGGCTGCAATACCTGCCGCTGCCCTCCGGATTCGCCCGTGCGGGAGCACGCAGAATCATATCGCCGTCTCTCAGGCGGGTGCTTGTGGCGCTGGGCGGCGGAGACCGCGGCACAGTGCTTGAACCGGTGCTGCTGGCCCTGCACGCAGCAGGCTGCACGGCGGCCGTACAGGTGATATGCGGCACGCGGCAGCAGGCACGCACCGCACAGCACATCATGAAACACTGCGGGCTGCGCGGCAGTGCCCTGTGGGATGTGCGCCGCATGGACAAAGCCATGGCACAGGCCGATGCAGGCATTTCCGCGCTGGGTGTGACCACGTATGAAATGGCCGCCACCGGCCTGCCGGTACTGCTGGTGACGGACAACGACCTGAACAGTGCCGCTGCGGCACAATTTGCCCGCATCGCAGGCAGCCTGCCGGCCGGAGATGTCCGTTCCATACGCGGCGGGCATGTGCTCGAAAGCCCGTTCTGCAGGCAGTTCATCAAATCTTTTCAAGAAGTTAGCAAAAGTGATGTACGCGCGGCCATGTCAGTTGCGCACAAACAGGCCGTAGACGGTAAAGGTGCGTTGCGTGTGGCCGGCATTTTGCACGATTTTTTCTCCGGAGGAAAAAAATCATGACCCCATGCCGCTGGAATGAACAGTGGACACGCAACGGCGTCACCGTGGTCCGCTGCGAAACATGCGGATTTATCCATCAGATACCGTTTCCCCCTGCGGCACACAGCACCCGGCTGTACCACGAAGGCTACTACGAAGAAATGAAACCGGACTACAGCCGCATTGTGCAGGAAGACGCCGGGCATTTCGCTTTCTGGGCGCGGGAAAAAATGGAACAGGCTGCGGCGCTGCTGTCCGCAGGCGGCACACATATCCCGGGCCGCGTACTGGACGTCGGGGCTTCGTTCGGCCAGTTTCTGCGTCACTGGGCAGCTGCCGGATGGCAGTGCGCAGGCATCGAGCCTTCGTCACTGGCTGCCGCGCAGGCCGCGCAGATTCCGGGCGTGCACGTGGTAAACGCCCTGCTGGAAGACACGTCCCCCCATACGCTGGGTGGCCCGTTTCATGTGGTGCACATGGGCGAGGTGCTCAACCACATGCGTTCCCCCCGTGAGGCACTCACCCTGATTCATGATGCGTTTATGGCATCGGGCGGCGTGCTGATAATTGAAACAAGCAACGACTTCAGTCAGCTGCAGTATGCTGCGCTGCAACAGACCCGTCAGGCTGTGCGGCAGCAGGACATGTGGTGGATAACGCCTGACCATGTAAGTTATTTTTCCATGGACAGCCTGTGCGCACTGCTGGAAAAGTGCGGCTTCCGCATTGCCGTGCGCGATGCCACGTTTCCCATGGAGCTTTTCATCATGCAGGGCGACAATTATCTGGACGCCCCGCAAACCGGCAGGCAATGCCATAAACGACGCGTGGCCGCCGACCTGAATCTGGGCCGCGGACCGCAGGGCGGACTGCGCAGGACGCTGTACCGTGCCCTTGCGGAACAGGGAGCGGGCCGCTCACTTCTTGTTTACGCGGTAAAAGGAACTACCGAATGACGCCCACCATTGTGTTTGACGGCGGCTACACCCTGTGGAGCGCCGGTGACGACGCGCCGCTTGCCTTTATGACCGACGGACTTGCCCGCCGTCTGGGCTCCCCCGTGTTCAAGGCGTTTGTCCGGCATCCCCATGCCTCTTTTGACAGACGGTTCGGCGTGCAGACACTGCCCAATCTGGAGCATGAATCCAAAGCCGGAGCCGCGGGACGCTGGTTCCGCGGGCTAAATTTTACCGATCCGCGCGGCGAACTTGCGGCTGTTGCCGACACCGTTGCACAGGCTGATCTTCTGATCATGGGAGCTGGCAACTTCATCACCGAAGTGGGTATGGACGTGCTGCGCGGCCATCTTCCGCGGTTCTGCACCATGGCTCTCATGGCCCAGATGGCCGGAACGCCGTATATGCTCTTCGGACTGAGCGCCAATGTGCTGCACAATCCGTGGGCCGTCCGCGCAGCAGGCTGGCTGCTGCGGGGTGCCGCCGCTGTCACCTTCCGCGAGCGCATGGCCGTGGAAAATCTGCGCTCCTGCGGCGTGGCCCTGCCGGAGCATACGCTGCTGCCCGATGCCGCTCTGGGCGCACCCCGTGCACCGCAGGGACGCGGAGACGAAATACTGCGGCAGGAACAAATTCCTTCCCGTACTGCTGGACTCAGACTGGCACTGGCCGTACGCGACCTGTCGTGGATGGGCAGCCATGCCGCCGCACTGTACGAATGGCATCAGACAGAACTGATAAACCTGTGGTGCGCCCGCAAGGACAACGACGTGCTGCTGGTGCCGCAGTGCTGCTACCATGCCGATTCCGGCATCACCGACGACAGAGTTCTGGGCCGCACCCTGCGCGGACGCAGCCGGTTTTCTGACAAAGTGCATGTAATTGAGGGCTGTTACCATTACGACGACATAGAATCGCTGTACACACAGGCTGACTGTGCCGTGGCCACGCGCCTGCACGGCAGCGTGTTTGCCGCACGCATGGGCATACCCGTTGTGGGGCTGGCATACGAAGACAAGGTGCGCGGATTTTTCGGACAGCTGCAGGCGGAAGACCAGTGCCTGCCGTGGGATGCACCGGCAACGGATATTCTGGCCCTGCTGGACAGCCTGATGCTACGGGCGCAGGCCGTGCGCGACCACATGCTGCACCGTATAGAACAGCTGCAACAGCAGCTTGCAGGCTACATCGACATTGCGGCAGCACTTGCCGCCCCTGCCGGAGACCACACTCCATGAAACCCTGCATACTGATAGTGGGCGCGGGCCCCAACCAGCTGCCCGCCATAGAAAAAGCCCTTGAGCGCGGATACGAGGTGGCCGCGACGGACATGAATCCGCAGGCACCGGGGCTGCGCAAAGCCACATATGCAGGCATCGCCGACACACGCAGTCCGCAACAGACCGTGGCGTTCGCCCTCAGCCTGCATGACCGCAGACCGCTGAACGGCGTGATGACCATCGCATCGGAAAGCGCCGTCACCGTGGCCGCCGTGGCCGAAGCCCTCGGCCTGCCCGGCACAGGTACCGCGGCCGCCATGAAGGCCACCAACAAAGTACTGCGGCAGGAAGCTTTTGCCGCGGCGGGCGTACCCGCCCCCTTGTACGCGCGGGCACAAAACGCCGCACAGGCATGCGCTGCCGCGCAAAGACTGGGCTGGCCCGTGGTGGTCAAACCGGCCGACAGTGCCGGAGCACGCGGCGTGCGCAAAGTGCCGCACCCGGATGCCATGGACGATGCCGTGGCGGAGATACGCCGCATTTCGCAACGGCCTGAATTTCTGGTGGAAGAATTTCTTACCGGCACCGAACACAGCATCGAAGGCATTGTACTGGACGGACGCATACGCTGGACGGGTTTTTCTGACAGAAACTATGACCGCAAGGAACTGTATCCGCCCTATTTTCTGGAAGACGGAGACACCCTGCCGACCATTCTTGCCCCGCAGACTCTGGCAGCGGTGCACCGCGCCGCAGACATGGCGGTACGCGCACTGGGTATCACCTGCGGCCCTGTCAAAGGCGATATTCTTGTCGATGCCGCGGGTCCGCGTGTTCTGGAAATGGCTGCACGTCTTTCCGGTGATTATTTCTGCAGCGAAACCGTGCCGCTGCACAACGGAGTCCGCCTGCTGGACATGGTGATGGATCAGGCGCTGGGGCTGCCGGTGGATTCCGCACGCCTGATACCGGACCGCTGCAACGGCGTGGCCCTGCGGTATGTCTGGCCGCGTCCGGGCAGAGTGACCGCGGTGACAGGTCTGGAAGAGGCCCGGAGCATGCCGGGCGTATACGCCGTGCGCTTTGAACCGCACTGGCAGAACCTGACCACCGGCACTGTGATTTCTCCCGCCACATGCATGGGAGAGCGTGTTGCCTCCGTCATGGCCACGGGCGATACACGGCAGCAGGCCGTCAGCCGCGCCGAAGCGGCCGTGCGGTGCATCCGCATTGAAACAGAACCGGTGTGACCGGACGCAGAATCCCGCACCGCAGCACCACACTTTTTTTGAACAACGGACGGTACCGCTGCCGTCCTCAGGAGAACATATGGCCCCGCAATTCTGCACAACCCCTGTGCCGGTACCGCCTGTACACACAGGCTACAGACATATCGCCACACCGCTGCCGGTGCCGGAATCCCTTGCACTGCTGGAAGAAATGCGCGCCTGCGAACCCCGTTCGGTTGACTGCCAGCCGCCGCTGGTCTGGCACGGCGCACAGGGCGTGCAGGTATACGACCCCTACGGCAACATCTGGCTTGATTTCACCTCGGGCGTGCTTGTGACCAACATCGGCCACTGCCAGCCCGAAATGGTGCAGGCCGCCCGGGCAGAACTGGATGCACACCGTTTTTTTTCGTACTGCTTTGCCACTGAACCGCGTATCCGGCTGGCCCGCAGACTGGTGGACATGCTGCAACCGCACATAGGTACGGCATGCAAAGCCTTCATCATGAGCACCGGTTCCGAGGCAACGGAAAACGCCCTGAAACTCGCACGGGCGCACGGCCTCAGCCTGCATCCCGAAAAAAACGTCATCGTCAGCTTTGACCGCGCCTTTCACGGACGCACGCTGGGCGCGCAGCAGATGGGCGGGTACCCCGCAGCCAAAAGCTGGATAGGCAACCTTGATCCGGCATTTGTACAGGTGCCCTTTCCCGACGGACTGCACTGCACGGACACGTCATTCAACCTTTTCAGCCGGCGGCTGGCGCAGCTGGGCATCGCCCCGCAACGCGTTGCCGGTGTTATCATGGAAAGCTATCAGGGCGGCGGGGCCAGTTTTGCCCCCGAAGAATACATACGCGAACTGCGCAGTTTCTGCTCCCGCCACGAGGCACTGCTCATCATGGATGAAGTGCAGTCCGGATTCGGCCGTACCGGCAGGTTGTTCGCCTTTGAACATTACGGCATCGCGCCGGACCTTGTCTGTCTGGGCAAGGCCGTAAGCGGCGGGCTGCCCGTTTCCGCCGTGGCAGGCAGGGCCGATGTGCTGGACATGCATGCCCCCGGTTCCATGACCAGCACGCACGGCGGCAACCCCGTCGCCTGCGCATCGGCAGCGGCCAATCTGGAGGTGCTGCTGCGTGACGGACTGACAGAAGCTGCCGCCGCCACAGGGCACATTCTGCGGCAGGGTCTGGAAGGTCTGCGGCAGCGGCATGCGGGGCACATAATGGCCATACACGGCAGGGGCATGGTACAGGGCATCCACGTGGGCCGGACAGAACCGGACGGCACCCCCTGTCCGGACGGGGCGATGGCTTTTGACGTGACAGAGCGGGCATTCCGCAAGGGCCTGCTGCTGTTCGCTCCCGTGGGCACAGGCGGCGCAACCATCAAAATATGCCCCCCGCTGATCATGCAGCCGGACGCCGTGCTCGAGGGGATCGACGTACTGACACAATGCTTTGATGAAGCCCTGTCCGCCGGGACAGACCGCTGAGGAACATTCATGCATCCACAGACAGAAAACAGCGGCAGTTTGCTGTACCGCGGCTGCGGGCGTGCGGGTCTGCACTGGGCCGTCACTCCGCAGAACGCGCAGCTGGAATTTATCAGCGCGGGCACCGCAGTGCTGGCGCGGCAGGAAACATTATCTGCCGGCAGCCCTGAAGACGAGTGGGCAGTCATACCGCACAGCGGCCGGTTGCTGGTTTCGTGCACGGGGCTGCCGCAAGGAACCGTCATTGGCGGCAGGAAAGACGTCTTTGCAGGGCAGGCCCACGCGCTGTATCTGCCCCCCGGACACACCGCCGTGCTGACAGCGCTGGATGCGGCGGAATGCGCCGTGGTACGCGTGCCTGCCCATGCCGACCGCTGCAGTCCGGTGCCGGTGGTCATCTCTCCTCAGGACAACGGACGCCGCATAGTGGGCCGTGAACAATGGCTGCGCAACGTCTATGATGTCATTCCGCCGGATTTTCCCGCACACCGGCTGGTGCTGGGAGAAACGTACAACCTGCCCGGCAGGTGGTCCAGTTATCCGCCCCACAAGCACGATACCGACGCCCCGCCGCATGAAACGCAGCACGAAGAGGTCTATCTGTTCCGGCTGGACAAGCCTCAGGGGTTCGGAGTGCAGCATGTGTACGCTCCCGCGGGCATCCGCGGGCCGCAGCTGGACGAATGTTACGCCGTGCGTGACTTTGATGTGACAGTGCTGCCCCGCGGCTATCATCCCGTGGCGGCAGCTCCGGGGTACAGCCTGTATTATCTGTGGGTGCTGTGCGGTACGCAGCGGTGCAGCATCATTGCCGACGACCCCGCCCACGCCTGGATACACGGGCTGACCTGATCGCCGCCATGAACGTCTACATTTTTTTCCACATGAATCTCATGTTCTCTTCCGTACCCGAATCCATGCGTACGGAGCTGGTCAGGCGATGCTATACGCCGCTGCTTGATCTGGCGGAAGAGGGCTGCTTTCCGCTGGGCATCGAAGCTTCCGGGCTGACCCTTGAGCTGCTGCACGACTGCTGCCCCCGATGGGTCAGCCGGTTGGCGGGACTGGTCCGCGACGGCGCGTGCGAATTCATCGGCTCCGGCTATGCCCAGATCATCGGCCCCCTTAATCCGGCCAGTGTCAACATGCACAACCTGCGTCTGGGCAACAGCGTCTACAGCTCGCTGCTGGGCGTAACGCCGCGGCTGGCGCTGGTCAACGAACAGGCCTTTTCTCCGGGGCTTGTGCCTTTGTACCGTGCAGCCGGCTACACGGGCATCATCATGGAATGGGAAAACGCACGGCAGGCGCACCCGCACTGGGAGCACCATCTGCAGGCCGCCCCCCAGCGGGTTGCGGGCACGCGGGGTGAAAGCATGGATCTGCTGTGGAATCATTCACTGCCCTTTCAGCAGTTTCAGCGCGCCGTGCACGACGAAGTCACGCCGGAAGAATATCTGGAGGGCCTGCGAAACCGGACCGGTACGGACGCCGCCTTGTGTCTGTACGGCAATGATGCGGAAATTTTCGACTTCCGTCCGGGAAGGTTCTGCACCGAACCCGAACTGACCGGACGCAGCGAATGGCAGACCATCCGGGACCTGCTGTGCGCCGTGCGCGCCCTGCCGGGCGTCCGGCCCGTGCTGCCCTCGCAGGCGCTGAAAAACACCATGCCGCAGCGTCCGGCACTGCTGCATCTGGAAAGCCCCGCACAACCCGTCCCTGTAAAAAAGCAGGCCAAATACAACATCACCCGCTGGGGTGTGACCGGCGTGGACGACACCGGAGCAAACACGCTGTGCAGACGCCTTGCACGGCATTTCGCCGCCTGCGAAGGCAAAAACGCATCAGAACGGCCGGACAGCCCTGCACAAAGCGGGCATGACAGCCTCTGGAAAGAGCTTGTCTACCTGTGCTCAAGCGACTTCCGCACGCACATCGTACCGGAACGGTGGCAGGCATTCCGCCAGCGGCTGCTGGCATTTTATGAGACCCACATGCCGCATATGCCCGCCGGAGACGCGCTGCCCGCCACCTGTGCCGTGCCCCCCCAGCGCGTGCCCGCCGCCAACCGCCTGCTGAAACTGGAAACACCCCATACAGCCATCACGCTCAACCGCAACCGCGGGCTGGCCGTACAGGCGCTGCGGTTCGGCGACGTAAATACACTGCCCGCAGCGGGCACGCTGGCACTGGGCACATATGACGACATGGCGCTGGGGGCTGATTTCTATTCGGGACATGTGACCTTTGAAATGCCCGGCGAACCCAAAGCCACTGATCTTGTGCCCGTGGTGCCCCGCATAACTGAAACAGCGCGGACAATCCGCGTGGAAACGCAGATCAGCCGCGCTCCGCTGCTCCTGCATAAAAGCATCACGCTGTATAAAGACACCCCCCGTGCGGACATACGCTACCGCTTCGGCGCTCCACTGCCTGCGGGCAGCCTGCGGCTGGGGTACATCACCCTTACGCCGCAGTCCTATGACCGGCGCACGCTGCGTTATGCCACCCACAACGGCGGAACCGAACCGGAAGAACATCTTTTGTACGGCAGCAGCACAGACCACGGCAGAGCTGTATCGTTTCTGGTTTCGGCGTCATGCGCCGCCGGTATGACAGAAGGTACGGCGGAATTCGGCGACGCCCGCCACGGACTGCGCATCACACTGACCGGAGATTCGGCCGCTGCGCTGTGCATGGTGACCTACCGCGAAGCTTCTCCGTCTTTTTTTGCCAGAATCATGTTCTCGCTGCAGGAAGTGGATGACACGTCACGTTTCGGCAACGGTGTGCGCAAGGTCATACCAGCTCCCTGTTTTTCATTCAGCATAACCCCTTACAACCGCTGAACAGCACAAGCCCACCGCTGCGCCGCAAAAAAACAGGCATCAACAGCGCCCGCAGCACACCGGAAAGCAGGTCGGCAGTCACACGAGGATCACACGAAATCAGCGGGCAACCGGAGCAAACACGCCACCCGTCAGTGCGCACAGGTCTGACGGTGCCAGCTCGATATCAAGCCCTCTGCGTCCTCCGCTGACAAAAACACTGGCATGTTCCGCCGCGGAAGCGTCCACCACGGTGGGCAACCGCTTTTTCTGTCCCAGCGGGCTCACGCCCCCGAGCACATAGCCTGTAGCTCTCTCCACCTGTTTCACATCAGCCATGGCCGCTTTTTTCACACCCAGCGCCTTTGCCGCCAGCTTCAGATCCAGCTGGTGCAGCACAGGCACCACCATCACGGCCAGATCACGCTCCGAAACAGCAACCACCAGCGTTTTAAACACCCTCGCAGGGTCCGTTTCCAGCTTTTCCGCGGCTTCCTTACCGAACGACTCCGCGGCGGGGTCATGCTCGTATTCGTGCACCGCAAACCATATTTTCGCTTTTTTTGCTGCTGCAATAGCCGGTGTCATACTTCTTCATCCAGATTGTTGCAGTTACCGGAAAACACGGGCCCGCGCCCGCTGACATGGCGCATGGTCTACCGCCGGCCGGGCGCATATGCAAGAACCATGAGCCGGAGGGACGGCCCTGCACAGCACAAATCCGCCGAAGGGTAAAAAAACGGACTTTTTTCTGCTTTTTTACCGGCTGGCCAATAACCTGCCGGAGATTCTGAACATATCCTGACACACAAACAGAAAAAAACAGCTGCCCCGTTATCTGACCGTTATCTGCCGGATGCTGTTTATCTTCTGTTTTTCAAAGTGTTACCGGACTCAAAACATTTTGAAACACCATCCTTTTTTTCATTGCGCTCAGCCTCATGGCTGTTACGGTGCGCTCGTCGTAGGGTTTTTACAGCGATTACGTATTGCGCCAAATGCAATACGACATATGCATAACTGCATTAAATCGCCTTGTTCCGTGAACCTGAATTCCTGTTATACGGGAAAGGATGTCAGTTTCCATGAAAAATTACGCTATCGGATTCGGAGTTATGTACGCTACTGTTTTTGCTTCTTCTTTCTACATCTGCACTTTGTGGTAGATAAAAAGAAAAAAAACATAAAAGGCGGTCTCAAGACCGCCTTTTTTATTTATCATACACATTATACAACGCTGAAACACTGTATAACAGTCACCATGCTGTGCATCCGCATGCAGAGCAGCGGCCCTTTATCCTGTGCAGAAAGCCACAGCCGCCGGAGAGCACGACACAACAATCCCTGCTATAAATCCCGCAGCGCTGAAAGCACATGGGGCAGCATTTTTTCCACAATCACCTGCACGCCCTGCGCATCGGGATGTATGCCGTCCGGCTGGTTCAATGCAGGATCAAGAGCCACGCCTTCAAGAAAAAAAGGGTACAGCGGCACATCATACTGCTGCGCCAGTTCCGGATACACCGCATCGAACTGTGCGGCATAATCTGTTCCCATATTGCGCGGTGCCTGCATACCTGCCAGCAACACCCGCGCCCCTGCATCCAGACACTGTTCCAGTATCCGGGCCAGGTTGGTGCGCATCATTGCCGGATCAAGCCCCCGCAGCGCGTCATTGGCCCCCAGCGCCACAATGACCAGATCCGGCCTGCCGCCGGGCACGGCGTCCATTGCCCAGCCGAGACGCGCCAGCCCGCCTGCGGAGGTATCACCTGACACACCGGCGTTGATCACCCGGACAGAAAGGCCCGCCCCGCGCAGTCTTTTTTCCAGCACGGCGGGAAAGCTATCCGCGGATTCGAGGCCGTATCCCGCAGTCAGGCTGTCGCCTAATGCCAGAATATACGTTACTCTGGCTGCTGACCCTGCAGAACCGTTGCCAGCCGGCGCAGGCTGCTTACCATCTGAAGCAGGGGCCGCCGTTACGGCGGCCAGCACAAAACACCAGCACAGCAGCACCGGCAGATACCGCAAACCGGACATTGCCGGACGCATAAGGACCTCGACCATGGATAACCTCATGACAGACAACCTCATGATTGAACTTTCGGACATACATCTGACTCTAGAAGGCGGTTCGGGCAAGGTCAATATACTGCGGGGTGTCAACCTGCAGGTGGACAAGGCAGAGACCCTCGCCGTGGTGGGGCCTTCCGGCTCGGGCAAAACCACAACGCTTATGATCATGGCCGGTCTGGAAAGGCCGTCATCAGGCTTTGTGCGCGTTGCGGGGCAGAATCTTACCGGCATGCACGAAGACGCGCTGGCCCGTTTCCGTCGCAGCAATCTGGGCATTGTGTTCCAGTCGTTTCATCTGGTGCCCACCATGACCGCACTGGAAAACACCGCACTGCCGCTGGAGTTTGCCCACCGCCCCGATGCACGCGACAGGGCCATGCACGCACTGGCCGCCGTGGGACTGCAGGGCCGGGCCGGTCACTACCCCGCGCAGCTTTCCGGCGGCGAGCAGCAGCGGGTGGCGCTGGCCAGAGCCTTTGCCGGTGAACCGCGGGTCATTCTGGCCGACGAACCCACCGGCAACCTTGATTCCGAAACAGGGCGCCGCGTCATGGAACATCTTTTCAGCATGCAGCAGAAGCTGGATACCACGCTGGTGCTGATAACCCACGACAAAACGCTTGCAGCCAACTGCTCGCGGCAGGTGCACATGGAAGACGGCATGCTGCACGACGGCTGCCCCCGGTGTTCCGCCGCGCCGGAACCCGCAGACAGCGCAGAGACCGCCCCCGCACGCTGACCCTGCGCAGCACGGCGTTACAAAGGCCCCATACCCACCGGAAAGCAGCACCACCGGAGCCGCATATGACATACCGCGACCTGCATCTGGCGTTCACACTGGCAATACGCGAACTGCGATCAGGCAAACGCAGATTCACCGTTTTTCTGTCCTGCCTCTTTCTGGGCGTTTTCGCCATAGCCGCCGTGGGATCCATTTCCGAAGCGGCACGTTCGGCCATATCACGCGACGCCCGCATGCTCATGGGCGGCGACGCCAGCATCAGACTGCCCGCGCCCTTTATCGAGGCAGATGAACGCAACTGGCTGGAAACCCGCGGCGCAGTCAGCCACACCATAACGCTGCGCGGCATAGCCCGTAGCTCTGCGGGCGAATCGGCGCTGGTCTCAGTCAAAGGCGTGGACGCGGCATACCCGTTATACGGCACTGTGGAGACCAGTCCGGCGGTCCCCCGTGAAACATCTTTTGCAGCCATGCTTGAAGAACCGGACAACGGACATCCGCCTCTGGTGGCGGACGGGCTGCTGCTGACCCGTCTTGGCATCGGTAACGGCGACACGCTGCGCATCGGCAACCAGACGTTCACCGTGCGGGCCGCGCTGCTGCGCGAACCGGACAGGGCGTTTCAGGGGGTGACCTTCGGGCCGCGGGTAATCATGAGTCTGTCTTCGCTGCGCAAAACAGGCCTGATACTGCCGGGCAGCCTGCTGCACAGCCGCATGCACATCAGGTTGCATACCGACACCGGACGTCCGGCACCGGAAGCGCAGGTCAACGCGTTCACAGCTCTTGCGGGCGAACGGTTCGACGGACAGGGCTGGCGGGCGGAACCTTATACCAAAGCCGCACCGCGCATCCGTTCCATTCTCGACAGGCTGGACATGGATCTGATGCTCATAGGGCTTGCCGCGCTGCTGGTTGGGGGGCTGGGCATAGCCGAAGCCGTGCGCGGGTATATGACAAGCCGCATCCGGCACATGGCCACCATGAAATGTCTGGGCGGCAGCGTGGGCACGGTGCTGTGGACCTATTATTTCCAGATACTCATCATCGGCGCCGCCGGCATAGCCGCCGGATGTCTGGCAGGAGCGCTGGTGCCGCCGGCCGCCGGCCGCCTGCTGGAAACGCTGCTGCCCGTCCCGCTGGACACGGCGGTGCATCCGGCGCCTCTGCTGCGTGCGGCACTGCTGGGCTTTGCCATCATCACGGCATTTTCGCTGCGGCCTCTGCTGCAGGCCGGCGGTGTTTCTCCCGCAGTGCTTTTCCGCGGCTACACTGCAGACAGCACGGCGGGCAGCGGCACGGCAGGCAGGCTGCTCACCGTTGCGGCGTTTGGCGTTCTGGCCGGGCTGGTACTGCTGTATACACCGGACAAACGCATGGCCTGGGGGTTTCTGGGCCTGACAGTGCTTTGCGCACTGATATTCAGAGGTGTGGCGCTGGGGCTGCAGCATATCGCCCGCAGACTGCCTGTTGCGGGTCATCCCAGCATACGGCTTGGCCTGTCGGCCGTTCACAGACCGGGGGCGCCCACCGTGCATCTTGTGCTGGCGCTGGGGCTTGGGCTTACCGCACTGGTGGCCATCGCCCAGATAGAACAGAATCTCAGCGCCACGCTGGAACGCGACCTGTCCCGCGACGCTCCGGCCTTCTTTTTTGTCAACGTGCTGCAGAACCAGCTGGAGCCGGTAACAACGCTCGGAACCGCCAGTGGTGTGACCCGCATGGAAAAAGGCCCCATGGTGCGCGGCCGCATTGTGCGCATTGCCGGTGTTCCCGTCGGGCAGGCCGAGGTGGCGCAGGACGTGCGCTGGGCTGTCCGGGGTGACAGGGGGCTCAGTCAGGCTGCGGCCCGTCCTGAAGATACTGAAATCATTGCAGGTGAATGGTGGCCCGAAGATTATGACGGCCCTCCGCTCATCTCGCTGACGGCTGATCTGGCGCGCGGTTTCGGGGTGTCTGTGGGCGACACGCTGACCTTCAACATTCTGGGCCGCGAAACCGAAGCCACCATTGCCAACATCCGCAATGTGGACTGGATGACCTTTCAGCTGCAGTTCGCCGTACTGTTTGCTCCGGGGCTGCTGGACAAGGCCCCTGTCACGTGGATCATGACCGCATACGGCAAAGGCGAGGCCATGGACAGGCTGTACCGCACGGTAACATCGGAATATCCCAACATCACGGTATTCAGCATGCGCGAGATACTGGCCGATGTGCGCGGCATCATGGAGCGCATGGGCACTGTCTTCCGCGCCATGGCCGGAGTGCTGCTGGCAACCGGCCTGCTGGTGCTGGCGGGTGCCATACTGGCAGACAGACACCAGCGTATCTACGACGCCGTCATTTACAAGGTCTGCGGCGCCACCCGTACCGACATAGTGCTGGCGCTGGTGACGGAATTCGCTGTTTCCGGCACAGCCACAGGCATCTTCAGCGCGGCCACGGGCACACTGGCCGCCTTTGTGGCCGTTGAAGGGCTGCTGGGGCTGCATTTTACCGTGCAGCCGGACGCCGTGGCCGCCACCATCGCCGCAGGCACCCTGTTTTCACTGTGTTTCGGACTGGCAGGCACAGTCTCGGCACTGGGCAAAAAACCGGCACCCTACCTGCGGGATGAATAACCCCAATAATACGGCACCCCCGCCCTGTTGCGGACGGGGGTGCCTGCACTTTCATGGCACGCCGCTGCGGACGCACCGTATGGTCATATCAGTACGCGGCGGTTAGTCTTCCGCCCACTCCTTGGAACGTTCCACGGCGCGCTTCCAGTTGTAGACCAGCTTTTCACGCACTTCGGCGCTCATGTTCGGCTCAAAACGACGGTCAAGCTGCCACATGGCGGTGATTTCGTCTTCGCTCTTCCAGAAGCCCACGGCAAGACCTGCCAGATACGCAGCGCCCAGCGCGGTGGTTTCCGTCACTTTGGGACGCTCGACAGGCACACCGAGCACATCTGCCTGGAACTGCATGAGCAGGTTGTTGCGGGTGGCACCGCCGTCCGCACGCAGGGCAGCCAGATTGATTCCGGCGTCCTTCTGCATGCAGTCCATGATATCCAGCGTCTGCAGTGCTATGGATTCCAGCGCGGCACGGGCTATATGCGCCTTGGTGGTACCGCGGGTGACGCCCACCATGGTGCCGCGTGCGTACTGGTCCCAGTGCGGTGCACCCAGACCGGCAAATGCAGGCACAAGCACCACACCGCCGTTGTCCGGCACACTCAGTGCCAGCTGTTCCACTTCGGGAGCGCTCTGGATAATCCCCAGACCGTCACGCAGCCACTGCACCACGGCACCGGCGATGAACACGCTGCCTTCAAGGCAGTAGTAACGGCCGGAAGGCGTGTTCCAACCGGTGGTGGTCAGCAGGTTGTTTTTGCTGATGTGAGCCTGCTTGCCGGTGTTCAGCAGCATGAAGCAGCCTGTACCGTAGGTGTTTTTGGCCATCCCTTCGGTAAGGCAGGCGTTGCCGAAGGTGGCAGCCTGCTGGTCGCCGGCGATGCCGGAAACCGGCACAGCCTTGCCGAGGAACTCGGGATGCGTTTCGGCCACCACTTCGGAAGAACCGGCCACGCGGGGCAGCATGGAACGCGGAACATCCAGAATCTTGAGTAGTTCTTCATCCCAGTCACCGGTGTGGATGTTGAACAGCATGGTACGGCTGGCGTTGGATTCGTCGGTGACGTGTTCCTTGCCTTTGGTCAGGTTCCAGATAACCCACGTGTCGATGGTGCCGAAGCACAGTTCGCCGCGTTCCGCCTTTGCACGGGCGCCGGGCACGTTATCCAGAATCCATTTGACCTTGGTGCCCGAAAAGTAGGCGTCGATGACAAGGCCGGTTTTTTCGCGGATGGTTTCCGCCAGTCCGCGTTTTTTCATTTCATCGCAGATGGAGGCGGTACGGCGATCCTGCCACACAATGGCGTTGTGCACGGGAGCGCCGCTTTTTCTGTCCCACACCACGGTGGTTTCACGCTGGTTGGTGATGCCTATGGCGGCCACTTCGCTGGCGTTGACGCCGGCACGCTGCAGGCATTCGGTCATCACCCACGACTGGGTGTCGAATATTTCGTTGGCATTATGCTCAACCCAGCCGGGCTGGGGGTATATCTGCGTGAACTCTTTCTGGGCGATCTGCTTGATGTCGCCCTCGCGGGTGAACAGAATGGCGCGGGAGCTGGTTGTGCCCTGATCGAGTGCCAGAATGTATTTGCTCATTTCGTCCTCCTTGCGGGAGATTACACGTTGTTAGTTCTGAGCCTTATGCACGGCGCCGGTGGTCCAGTCGTACACCACGGCACCCACGGCACCGCCGATGAAAGGACCGATGATGGGCGTGAGCACGATGGAAATATCCATCAGGTTTGCCTGCGTGAATCCGGCAACCAGCGCGAAAAGACGCGGACCGAAATCACGGGCGGGGTTGATGGCGTACCCGTTCATGGCGCCCAGAGCCATACCGATGACGGTAACCAGCAGAGCAACGATGAAAGGCACGGACCAGCCGGCATTATTTTTTGCGGCAAAGTCACCGGCAGCCAGAATGCCGAAAAGCAGAATGGCGGTGCCGATTATCTGGTCGATGAAGCCGGGCATGAACGAATCGGGAATGGCGGGGAAGGTGCAGAAAATACCGGCAGTACTGGCCAGATTGGGGTCCACGAGCAGCCACTTGGCCTTGAAGTCGATAAAAACCAGAGCCGCACCCACAAATGCGCCTGCGGTCTGGGCAAGGGTGAAGGGCACCACTTTGCGCCAGGGGAATCGGCCCGTCACAGCCAGCCCCAGAGTGACCGCAGGGTTGATGTGTGCACCGGAAGGCAGACCGGCCATGACGCCCAGAAGCACCGCAAGACCCCACCCGAGGGTGATGTTTGCCCAGGTGATGTTAAGGGCTTCGCCGAACAGCACGGTCATGGCTACCGTACCGGTACCGAAAAGAATGAGCACCAGTGTGCCCATGAACTCGGAAACGAGTTCCTTACCCAGAGACAGTTCCTTCATACATCCTCCGCAATCCTTGAATCATGTTGGTGCGCCGCCCATTGCGCCGCATTTTCCGAGTCACAGATACAATCCCCGTTGCTACCCTTCGCTGCCCTGCGGCATATGCCAGCTGTGCAGCATGGCTATGGCGGCATCCGATTCCTCCTTGCACCGGGCCGGGTCCCAACTCAGCTCGCTGCCCATGATTTCCGCCACAACGGGGGCGACTTCGACGGCATGGGCAATATTCACAAGTCCCAACGGCAGGCGCCGCACCAGCACATCGCTCACATGCGAGGCCATTTCGTGCCGCACCTGATACACAACCTCCGCCCCGATATACGGGTGGTCGGGATGCAGAGGTTCGGTGAATCCAGTTTCGCGGGCCACCTGCAGCACCGCGCAGGCTTCATCGCCGTATGTGGTGTACAGCGCTGCTGCCAGCTCTTCTGACACCGCGTATTCTCGGGCCAGTTCGGCATGGGCGCCGGGCACATACCCGCGTGATCCCAGCACCTTCAGCTTTTCCGTCACGCACGGACGCCGCAGATTGAAACCGAACAGCGAATCGGCCCTGTCCACGGTGTCTTCGGCCATACGCCGGTAGCTGGTCCACTTGCCGCCGGTAATGGTCAGCAGCCCGCCGGGTGATACCTCGATGACATGCGTACGGGCCAGTTCCTGCGTGCTTGATTTGCCCGATGCAAACACCAGCGGCCGCAGCCCGCTCCACACGGAAAGCACATCACTGCGGTCCACGGGGCGGTTCAGATATCTGCGCGCATATTCCAGCAGGTATTCCACATCCTTTTCAACGGGTACCGGGCTGTATTCCGGCGTGGCGGGTTCATCTGTGGTGCCGAACACCACATGTCCCATCCACGGAATCATAAAGAGCACACGCCCGTCCTCTGTTCTGGGAATCATCAATGAAAGATCGGGGGGAGTGAATCCGGCATCCAGCATGATGTGGATACCCGAGCTCACTTTAAGGATATCGGGCAGCCGGGTGTCGTCCATATGTCTGAGCCTGTCTGCCATGGGGCCGGTGGCATTGACCACACCGCGCGCCCTGATGGTCCATTCGTCACCTGTCAGGTTGTCGCGCACCACGGCTCCGCGTATTTTACCGTGCTCGCGCACAAGGGCGGTCACTTCCACATGGTTGGCGCAGGTGGCACCGTGCAGGTTGGCCGTACGGGCCAGAGTAACGGCCATACGGGCATCATTGAACTGACCGTCATAATATATGACCGCCGCCTTGTAGCCATCCAGATTAAGCGTGGGAAAAAGCTGCTGCGCCTTTTTACGCGTCACAAGCCTGCTGCGCCCCAGCCCCAGCCTGCCGGCCAGCAGGTCATACATCACCAGTCCGGCATACATGTACCCGGCCTCGCGTGCCGTGTGCACCGGTGTGATAAGCCGCAGCGGATGCGCCAGATGAGGAGCGTTCTTCAACAGCAGCCCGCGTTCCTTCAGCCCTTCGCGCACCAGATCAAACTGTTCCTTATCCAGCTTGAGCACAGCCTTTTCAAGATAGCGTACGCCGCCGTGCACCAGCTTTGTACTTTTGCTGCTTGTCCCCTCGGCAAAGTCAGCCCGTTCCACCAGCGCCACATCCAGTCCGCGGGTGGCTGCGTCCAGCGCAACGCCGCAGCCGGTGGCTCCGCCGCCGACAACAAGCAGGTCGAATTCCTTATCGGCCTTCAGGCGGTCCAGTAATTCTTCTCTTTTCATGATTCACCTCCGGTTTCTGCCATAAGCAGCGTCCCTGCCGTGGTTTCGTCCGTCACAAGCACATCTGCAAAGCCGCCCACCAGAGCAGCTCTGAGGATGGCCGTTTTGCTGGGACCGCCCGCCGCGGCAATGCGCAACGGAATGCTGCGCACCTCTTCCAGAGTGGGCCCCATGAAACAATGGTTCTTGGGATGATCCACCGGTTGGCCTGCGGCATCCACAAACGCACCGAACACTTCGCCCACGGCACCGGCATCCACCAGCGAGCGGAAGTCTTCGCGGGTGATGGCGCCCAGAACGATGTTGGTCGCGTTCACCGCCAGTTCACCCAGACCGATGAGGGCGATATCAACCTGTATGGCGCGTGCATAGACAGAGCGGAACAGTTCCTGTGATTTCAGGAGCCGGCAGGACTCTGGACTGGGCGCAAACATGGGCGCCGCGATATAGTAGGTTTGCGAGGCTTTCAGCCTGCGCGAAAACGTTGTCACGATTTCATAAGGATTGACCACAATGCTGTAGGGCAGCCCGCCGTACATGGAAACGACGGTAAGCCCCTGCGCCGGCTCCACCGGCACGGATGAGGCCGCAGCGGCCACGGTGGTGCCCCAGCCCAGTCCCAGCGAATTACCGTCGCGCAGCGCGCCCGAAAGATAATGCGCCGCCGCCTGTCCCAGATTATGGTTAAGCTGCCGCGGATTGGCAGGGGCAGGAATGACGATGGCCCGCCGGAGACCGAATGCAGCCTCGAGCTGCCGCTCCAGTTCATTGCACACGGCTCTGTCCGTATTGACGATAATCTGGACAAACCCCTCGTCGCGGCAGACCTGCAGCAGCCGGACAACCCGTGCTCTGCTCACGCCCAGCCAGTCGGCCACCTCGGCCTGCGTCATGCCGTTCACATGGTACGCCCATGCAATCCTGCTCAGCAGTTCGCGTTCTTCATGCGAATATCCGGACATCGTCCACCAGCCTTATGCGTATGCCGGCCGCAAGGCATGCCTTACGACCTGCAACAGACATTGAGTGAGTGTACAAACGGCATGAAAAAAGCCCTTGGTTCCGCAACAGGCGGCTTCAGGGCTGTTCTGCATTACTCCTGCATGTGAGCATATGCCGGGAGGAGAAAGATACACACCGGCAGGCCGGAATGCGGAGAGCTTTTTCCATAGCCCGGCAGGCAGCGGGACACGGCAGCCGCACACGCCGGAGCGACAGAAACATGCTGCCTCTGCCTGACTGACTATGCTATGGTGCTGCCTTACTGCGTACATTGCTGTGACCGCCGCGTTTAACATATGTTCACAGTATGAACATATGTCACCCCGTGTGAATTATGCAATACAAAAGTCACATTTTCTTGACAAGAATTCATAATACACCGCCATAAAAAACTTTTTATCTGCAAAGGCCCGTTTGCGCACGCAGCCGCAACGGCTGTCTGTCGGAACTCATTACACGCCCCTTATCCTGCTGCCTGCATACATCACGCTGAAACAATTATTTTTTACTGCATGGAATGGCATTCAGGCCGGAATCCTGCCTGATTTGTCGACTTATCTGACAGCGGATTACCCCCCTCAGGCAAAGCAGTTTTTTTAATATCTTGATATATAAAATTTATTTTCTTCGGCACACCTAATGCATCACGACAGGCAAATGAAGTGGCACCACCTTTGCCACCATCAAAGGCTACTGCCGAGGAGGATACCTCTATGGCAACCCGAATCTCCCGCATTATCGCAACCGCACTGGTTCTGGTAGCAACGCTGGCTTTCAACGCCTCGGCTGCCATTGTCACTGACTGGACCTATACCGTGGACGGCGCCTTCATCAGCTGGGACACCACGGTAGGCACCACAGGCACGGCTGACGCCCCTGCTCTGGGCATCACAGGGGCAGATCCGGTCGCTCTTTCGTGGGTGTTCGAGGGCGGAGTCTTTTCGCCCGGCATCCAGAACGCTTACAGAAACATCTCGTGGGGCAACATCGCGGACGGAACCGGATTCGGTGAAGATCTGGGTGATGTTCTGCCCGGAGCAACAACCAGCTCGCTGTTTATCACCCCTGCCGGCGGCACGCTGACCACCAACGGTCCCGCCGAAGACGGGCTTGTGCTCAACCATAACAATCAGGCCATCGACGCAGGCAGCATCCAGCTGGAGCGCGGCGTGGTGCGGGCGGTGCTCACGCTCACTCCCGCAGGCGATCCTTCGCTGCCGCCGTTCTCCACCACTCTCGACTTTGTCTTCTATGAAACTCCCAACTCGGGCAGCATGCCGGATGACCTGTTTGTACTGCTCAATCCCGAAGCGACAACTGAATCTTTCGTCTATGGCGGTCAGGAATACAGATTCTCGTTCGAGGGCGGATTTGATCCCATCCCGGCGGGCTATCAGCAGTTCCTTGCCAACGACCCTGACTACTTCGGTGACCCGTCGCTGGCAGTGGGCTGGATAACCGGTGAAGGCGGCCTTAACTCGCGGCTGACACAGGTGGCCATTGTGGCCACGCCGGAACCTTCCACCCTGCTGCTGCTCGGCGCAGGACTGGGCCTGCTGGGCGTAGCCGGACGTCTGCGCCGCCGTTCTGCATAGCCACAAAACTCCAAAGAACAAGGCGGGCATCTGCCCGCCTTATTTTTTTGTGGAAATTTTAAATACAATCATGCATGTTATAGCGCCCGCAGCCATAAACATACACCAGTGTCGAATTATGTGTATTGACATTATTTGAAAACAGACATACTTCGCTCCATCGAATTATTTATTTTACAGGAGCCTGATCATGAGCAACCTCCAACGCCATCCCATCTGGAAGCGCCATTTCAAATCCGCTGCCGCACTGGGCGATTACAGCACCCGTGAGCTTTCGCGCAGACTGGGCAACGACCCCATAAGCAACCTTACCCAAAGACAGATACGTATGGTAATGATCATCCGTGACCATACCGAATCGGGCCGTCCGGGCATGCTGCTTAAAGAACTGGCCGAAAAAGCGGAGGTTTCCCCTTCTTCCGCCTCCACCATGGTGAACGCGCTGGTAAGAAAAGGCATCCTTGAACGCCGGAACTGTCCGGAAGACAGACGGGCGGTACGCATCTCGCTTTCCGGCCCGCTGCAAAGTTATTTACTGGCATCCGATCAGCTGCTTAATGAAAAGCTTGCCGGCATTTCATCCATCATCGGAGAAGAACGCATGCGCTGCTGGTCAGAAGTGGTGGATATCATCATCAGAGAACTGGAAACGACCCGATAGACGGGCACTCGTCGGGATTCCACAAACTTTTTTTATGGATTTACGTATGCATAACCATTGTCATCTGCGATCCGGTCATCCTGCACCGGCAACATCGCGCACAGTTCACGTCTCCGCGGTATTCACGGCATCGGTACTGCTGTGGTTCACCGTGCTGGCCACCTTTGCCTATGCGGCGCCCGGCGCCGGAGCACAAGGCCCTGCCCCCGCCGTCACCGTGGAAAAAGTTCAGGTGAAGGACGCCAACCCCCCGCAGGCATATGTGGGCAGGGTTGAAGCCATTCAGGCAGTGGACCTGCAGCCGAGAGTCGAAGGATATCTCACGGCAGTAAACGTCACCGAAGGCGGCATGGTAAACGCCGGTGACGTTCTTTTTGTCATCGAGCAGACAACCTACCGTGCCCGTGTCAACGCCGACGCCGCCGCCGTGGACAAGGCACAGGCTTCGCTGGACAGGGCCGAAAAATACTTAAAGCGCCTGCGTTCCACCCGTAAAAGCGGTGTGGCCGCGGCAGACATGGACGCGGCAGTCAGCGACCAGCTGCAGGCAAAGGCCCAGCTGCAGGAAGCCATGGCCGCGCTTGAGCAGTCCAGACTTAATCTGGGGTACACCACCATCACTGCTCCCATTCACGGACGCATCGGTCGTGTTCAGGTGACCAAGGGCAACCTTGTGACTCCCTCCACGGGAGCGCTGGCACGCATCGTACAGGTAGACCCCATCCGTGTGGTCTTTTCGCTGAACGAGCAGGATTATCTGGCCATGAGCCGGCAAGTGTCTCCGCTGCCTTCGGGCGAGGTTTCATTTTCCGACGTGGTTGTGCCGCGCCTGCGCCTTTCCGACGGAACGGTCTACCCCGCACAGGGACGCATAGATTTTGTGGATAACGAAATAGATGCCCGTACCGGCACCATTGCCGTGCGCGCGGTGTTTGACAACCCGGGCCAGCTGCTGCTGCCGGGCGGTTATGTAACCGTGGAACTGACCAAGGCCGCCGCAAAGCCGCGCCCGGTGGTACCGCAGGCAGCCGTGCAGGAAGACAAGGACGGCCGGTTTGTACTGGTAGTGGGAGAAGGCAACGTGGTGAGTGTACGCCGCATCGTCACCGGAGCAACCGTCGGCGCCAGCTGGGTTGTGGAAGACGGACTGCAGGGCGGCGAAACCATCATTGTGCACGGACTGCAGAAAGCCCGCGTGGGCCAGCCCGTGGAACCCAAGCTTGACGCCACCCGCGGTCAGGAGTAGCCCATGATCGCCAAACTGTTTGTAAGCCGCCCGCGGCTGGCGATGGTCATATCACTGGTCATCACCATTGCCGGTCTGGTGACCATGTTCACCATTCCCGTGGCGCAGTACCCTCAGATCAACCCTCCGGAAATCGTGGTTTCGGCCGCGTATCCGGGTGCCAGCGCACAGGTTCTGGCCGATACCGTGGCAGCGCCCATCGAGTCGCAGGTCAACGGCGTCGAAGGCATGGTCTACATGTCGTCCAGCAGCGATAACAGCGGCAACTACTCACTTACCGTGACCTTCGGGCCTGATGTGGACCCCGATATAGCACAGGTCAACGTGCAGAACCGCGTCGCGCTGGCAGAACCTGTTCTGCCCACGGAAGTCAAGCAGCAGGGGGTTTCCATCCGTTCGAAATCCTCAAACATGCTTGCTGTATACTCGTTTATCTCCCCTCAGGGATCGCATGACTCGCTCTATCTGAGCAACTACGTCAGCATAAACATCAAAGACGCGCTTACCCGCGTGAACGGCGTCAGCGACGTCACGGTGTTCGGTGCCAAAGACTACAGCATGCGCATCTGGCTTGATCCGGACAGAATGGCCGCGCTCAAGGTAAGCCCCGAGGAAGTCATTGAAGCCGTCGGCTCGCAGAACATTCAGGCTGCCGCGGGCAGTGTGGGCTCCGCCCCGTCTTCGCCCGACCAGCAGCTCACGTTCACCGTACGCGCCAAAGGCCGTCTGACCACGGTGGAAGAGTTCCGCAACATTGTCATCCGCAGCAACGACACAGGCGGCCTGCTGCGTCTGGGCGATGTGGCGCGCGTGGAGCTGGGCGCCAAGGACTACGGCACAGAGGCCACATTCAACGGACACCCCGCCATTGCGCTGGGCGTGTACCAGAGCCCCACAGCCAACGCTCTGGATACCGTTGAAAACCTGAACAAAGAACTCGACCGGCTTTCCAGATTCTTTCCCGAAGACGTGGAATACCGGCTGATGTACGACACCACGGACTATGTGCGTGCCGCGCTGTGGGAAATAATCCTCACCCTGCTCATCACCTTTGCGCTGGTCATGGGCGTGACATACATCTTCCTGCAGGACCTGCGGGCGACGCTCATTCCCACGCTGACCATCCCTGTTTCGCTGCTGGGCACATTTGCGGTGCTCATGGCGCTGGGGTACAGCGCAAACACGTTCACCCTGTTTGCGCTCATTCTGGCCATCGGCGTGGTGGTGGACGATGCCATTGTGGTGGTGGAAAACGTACAGCGCATCATGTACGAGGAAAAACTGCCCGCGCCTCAGGCCACCATCAAGGCCATGGAACAGGTGACCGGGCCGGTCATCGCCACCACGCTGGTGCTGCTGGCCGTTTTTGTGCCCATTGGCTTCATCTCGGGCATCACCGGCAACATATTCCGGCAGTTTGCGGTCACCATATCCACGTCGGTGCTGCTGTCTTCGGTCAACGCGCTGACGCTCAGCCCCGCGCTGTGCGCCATTCTGCTGCGGCCGGTGCGCATGCATCAGCACGGACCTCTGGCCGTGTTCAACACGGTGCTCAACAAGTGCCGCAACAGCTTTGTTTCCGGCACGGCATGGCTCATCCGCAAGATGGTCATCTCCGGCGTGCTCTTTCTGGCAGTGGCCGCGGGCACGTACTACATGATGAACAGCATCCACACCAGTTTTGTTCCCGATGAAGATCAGGGCGCTCTGTTTGTGGATGTGCAGTTGCCCGACGGAGCCGCAAAGCCCAGAACAGGCAATGTGATTGACGAAATCGGCGCACAGATGGAAACCATGGACGGCATGCAGGAAGTGCTGGGCATCAACGGCTTCAGCTTTCTGAGCGGCCGCGGGGCAAACTCCGGTCTGCTCATCGCCAACCTGCTCCCGTGGGACGAACGCAGCGATGCTTCGCTGCACGCAACGGCCCTGCAGGCCAAAATGACCGTGGCCTTCAACGCCATCCCTTACGCCAACACCCGCGTACTGCTGCCGCCGGCCATTCCCGGTCTGGGCATGGCGGGCGGCATAGACTTCCGCGTGCTGGCCACGCAGGGTCAAAGCCCTCAGGAACTGGCCGCCGCAGTGCGCTCCATGCTCATCGCGGCCAACAGCGACCCCAGAATAATGGCCGCGTTCAGCTCTTATTCCGCCAACGTGCCGCAGGTGTTCATCAAGCTGGACAGGGCAAAGGCGGAAAGCATGGGTGTGGCCGTCAGCAACGTATTCGCCACGTTGCAGACACAGCTCGGTTCGCGGTATATAAACGACTTCAACATGTTGGGCCGCGCGTTTCAGGTCAACATTCAGGCCGAAAACGACTACCGCAATGCGGTGGACGACATCAGCCGCCTGCACGTGCGCAGCGGTGACGGACACATGGTGCCGCTGGGCAGCATAGCAACCATAGAGACAGTGCTTGGACCGCAAAGCTACTCGCGCTACAACCAGTTCCCCTCGGCGCAGATAATGGCCATACCTGTTCCGGGCTTCAGCTCCGGTCAGGCCATGGACCTGTTCGAGGAACTGGCGGACAAAACACTGCCCGAAGGCTACACCTATGAATGGTCCGGCCAGAGCTATCAGGAAAAGCAGACGCAGGGACAGACCGGCATTCTTGTGGGACTGGCACTGCTGTTCGGCTACCTGTTCCTTGTGGCACAGTACGAAAGCTGGACAACGCCGCTGCCTGTCATGCTCTCCATTCTGTTCGCCTCCGGCGGCGCGCTGGCGGGGCTGATGATAGCAGGCATGCCGCTGAGCATATACGCCCAGATAGGGCTTGTGCTGCTGGTGGGGCTGGCGGCCAAAAACGCCATCCTCATCGTGGAATTCTCGCGCGACAAACGGCTTGAGGGCGCCTCCATCATGGAAGCCGCCACCACCGGCGCGCGTATCAGATTCCGTGCGGTGCTCATGACGGCGTTCTCGTTCATTCTGGGCGTGTTCCCCATGGTCATCGCCCAGGGTGCCGGTGCAGGCAGCCGTCAGTCCATCGGCACCACGGTGTTCGCGGGCATGCTGGCATCCACCATGGTGGGGATATTCTTCATCCCGCCGCTGTATGCCGCCTTTGAAACCATGCGCACCAGAACCATGGACTGGGTACACCGCAGGCGCGACGCCGCGCACGCAGAACTGACCGATACGGGGAGCAACAATGACGCATAACAAGGCATACGCCACGCCGCGCAGAAACGGGCTGCTGGCCTCCGCTCTGCTGACCATAGTGTTTGCAGGCGGCTGCGCCGTGGGGCCGGATTATACCGCACCGGAACTGGATTCGCCCGCCGCATGGCGCACGGAGGACGTTTCCGGCCTGCGGCAGACCAGAAACGCCACCACCGCGCTGTCGCAATGGTGGAAAGTGCTGGAAGATCCCATGCTGGACAGCCTGATGCAGCGCGCCGTGACCGGCAACCTTGACCTGAAGGAAGCCCGGGCCCGCGTCCGCGCCGCACGGGCCCGTCTGGGCATCAGCGAGGCGGACCTGTACCCCACGCTGGATGCCTCGGGCAGCCTGTCCACCGGCCAACAGTCTGAAAACGCGGGATACGACGGCAAGGAACGTGACCTGTACAAAGCCGGATTTGATGCCGGATGGGAAATAGACATCTTCGGCGGCACGCGCCGTGCCGTTGAAGCCGCCGGAGCCGAACTGGAAGCCAGCGAAGCCGACCTGCGCGATGTATACGTATCCATGCTGGCGGAAATAGCATCCACCTACGTGGACGTGCGCACCTACCAGACCCGGCTTTCCGTGGCTCAGGCCAACCTTGAAGAACAGAAAGAAACCTATGAAATCGTCGCCTCGCGCTACGATTCCGGCCTGAGCGATGCGCTGGGTGTGCAGCAGGCGCGCTACAGCCTTGAAAGCACCCGCGCCGAGATTCCCGCACTGCAGTCCAAGCTGGATGCCGCCATCAACCGGCTGGCATTGCTGCTGGGGCAGCAGCCCGACACGCTGCATGCCGAGCTTATCACCCGGCGCCCCATACCCATGCCACCGGTCAGTGTGGCCGTGGGCATACCTGCAGACGCGCTGCGCAACCGGCCCGACATCCGCATGGCGGAACGCACGCTGGCAGCCAGAACCGCTGAAGTGGGGGTGGCCACGGCTGAACTGTACCCCAAATTCCGGCTGGTCGGCTCCATCGGGCTGGAATCGTTTGCCCAGAGCAGCCTGTTTGAAAGCGGCAGTCAGGTCTACAGTTTCGGGCCGGGCATCAGCTGGCCCATTTTCCGCGCCGGAGCCATACGCCGTAATATAGATGTGGCTGAAGCCGTGCAGGAACAGTACCTGCACCGTTACCAGCACACGGTGCTGGCCGCGCTGAATGAAGCCCAGACGGCCATGACGGACTACGCCAAAGAACAGAACCGCCGTGACGCGCTGCAGGCAGCCACACTGGCAGCCCGCGAAGCGCTTGAACTGGCGCAGGACAAGTACCTGAACGGCCTTGTGGACTTCAGCGACGTGCTGGAAGCCCGCCGGTCGCTGCTCTCGTACGAAGACCAGCTGGCAGTAAGCAAGGGCGCCGTGGTGGACAGCCTGGTACGCATCTACAAATCCATGGGCGGCGGATGGCAGACCATGGAAGCACTGCAGCAGACGGCGCAGGACGCCGGAAGCAGTCAGCGCTGACCGTTGCAGGCAGTCTCAGACGCACAGACACAGAAAGGGCCGGAATATTCCGGCCCTTTTTCTGTCATGCACCCCGCAACGGCATCCGGCCGCACAGCGTCACGAAACCGGTTCAGAAACCGCAGGCCGCTCATACACCGCATCACCGGTTTCCCACGCGGCAACACAGGATTCCAGACGGGCAAAAGCAGCTCCGTCAGCCGGAAAAGGACGCACTTCGCTCACGTCCTGCAGTTTGGCCGCCTGCCTGATCATCTGCTCCAGACGGGCATCATCGTGTACCAGCAGCCATATGCGGCTTATGGAACCATCGTCCACCGGCGTGCACAGAATGCCTTCCACGTTGAACGCGCGGCGGGCAAAAAGACCGCACACATGCGACATGACACCGGGGTGGTTACGCACGGTAAGGCGCAGGGCAATAAGCCCCGCGGCGCTGTCAGGCTGCTGCTTCTGTACGGTCATGGCCGTCTCCTTCTATCATTTCTGTGTTGGCGGCGCCGGGGGGCACCATGGGAAAAACACTTTCCGAAACCGCCACGGGAATGTTCACAAGACAAGGCCCCGCCGTGGTCAGTGCGGCCTCCAGCATGCCCAGCGGATCACGGCTGGCGCCCAGATCAACGGCAGGCATGCCGAATCCTTCCGCAATACGCACAAAATCAACCTGTACCGAATAATCCGTGGCGAAAACCCGCCGCTCGAAAAACAGGTTCTGCAACTGCTGCACCAGTCCCAGAGCGTTGTTATTGGCAAGAATTATTTTGATGTTGCAGCGCTGCTCCACGGCGGTGGCCAGTTCCTGAATATTCATCTGCAGGCTGCCGTCACCCGTGAAGCAGACCACCGTTCTTTCCGGACAGGCAAGCGCGGCCCCGATGGCGGCGGGCAGACCGAACCCCATGGTGCCCAGCCCGCCGGAGGTAAGCCACTGCCGGGGTCTGCTGAAAGGATATGCCTGTGCCGTGCGCATCTGATGCTGGCCCACATCGGTGGTCACCACGGCTTCCGGACCCACTATTTCCGCCGTCCGTAAAATCATGCCGTAAGGACTTACGGGGTCGTCGGTGCGCGGCAAATCCAGTCCCCAGCCGTTGCGCAGCTCTTCCACGCGGTGCAGCCAGTTTTCGCGGGCGCACGGGGCAACCAGCGGCTCCAGCGCCTCCAGAGTTGCCCGCACATCGCCCTGAATACCCAGATGGGCAGAGCGGATTTTATCCAGTTCGCTTGCATCGATGTCGATATGAATCACCCGCGCCCGCGGGCAGAAGCTGTCCACACGCCCTGTGGCCCTGTCGTCAAAACGGGCACCCGCCACAATAAGCAGGTCGCACTCTTCCATAGCCATGTTGGTGCAGCGCGCGGCGTGCATGCCCAGCATGCCGAGTGAAAGAGGATGCTCCGAAGGAACGGCCCCGAGTCCCATAAGCGTCATGGCCACCGGTATGCCCGCCTTTTCGGCTATGCGCCTTGCCGCCGGTGCGGCACCGGAACTGATGACCCCGCCGCCCAGATACATCAGCGGACGCTCCGCCTCGTCTATCATGGCGGCGGCACCCACCACGTCTTCCATATCCGGCATCAGGGGAGCATCGGGCAGCCCCGGTCCGGGCCAGCTGTCTATCTCCAGCGTGGCCAGCTGCACATCACGCGGAATATCCACAAGCACCGGCCCCGGACGGCCGGAAGCCGCAATGCGGAATGCTTCGGGAATGACCGTGAGCAGTTCCTGCGCCGTGCGGACCAGAAAATTATGTTTGGTCACAGGAATGCTCATGCCATAGGTATCCACCTCCTGAAAGGCATCGGTACCTATGAGTGTGGTGGGTACCTGCCCCGTGATGCAGACAACCGGAACCGAATCAAGCTTGGCATCGGCCAGTGCGGTAAGGATATTGGTGGCGCCGGGACCGGAAGTGGCAAGACATACGGCAGGAACACCTGTGGCACGGGCCATGCCCTGCGCAATGAAGCCGGCAGCCTGTTCATGACGGGTGAGAATGTGCCGGATGCTGCCGCGTGCTGCCAGTGCATCGTACAGCGGCAGGCTGGCACCGCCCGGAATGCCGGCCACATGCCGCACCCCCTGTCGCTCAAGCATCCGCACAACGGCTGCTGCACCTGTCATGCGCTCCGGCCGGGCGGCAGGCTGCTGTTTTTCCGGCGCCGGACACTGCGTTTTGCTGCCGTGCATGGCAGCCTTTCCGGCAGACGGCCGCGCTTCGGCGGCATGGTCGCGTGATCGGGAACGGCTCATGGAGACTCCTCCTTCGCTTTCCCCGGGCGGCTTCCGGCGACCGGCTGCAACAAGACAACCCCCGCCGGCTTGCGCCGGCGGGGGTTGGACTGAATACTGTGTATGTGCTCCTCCGCTACGGCGCGCTTATAACGACGCGAACGACGACGACTACGACAGAGACGACGACGGAAACAACGGCGCAGAGACCCAGTAGGGTCTGGGAAGAAGCAGCGTTGTCAGCGTAACCGTAAGTCATTCGTAATCTCTTTTTTTCGCGTTGCCGCGTTCACGGAGCAGTGAAGCTGAAAAACCCTAATCCCGGCTTGACGTTTTCGTCAACAGGTTATTTGGAGCCGCATACAGTCTGTGAAAGACTGTACAGCACCCTTTCATCACCTGCCGGAATGCAGATGACGCCCCGCCGCAGATACGTTATCCGACATGCCGCGCCCGTACCGTGCCGCGGCCGGGCCGCTGCCGCAGAAATACCGGAAGAGCGTTCTGCCGGCAGCCGTAACGGCATGCCACGGCCAACGCCGCTGCTGTCCGCCGGGAAGGCCCGCCATACGCGGGTGGCGGATATGCCCTGCCGTCCCACTGCCCGCCGCGCGGTGCGGGTGTCTGCACACTCAGCCACCGCACCGCGGGGGGCATTGCCGCACCGCGGGTCTGCGCATCTACAACCTTACAGGCCCGCAGCCCCGCCGCCGTTCCAGCCCCCTGATGCACAGCGAAAGACCAATGGTCATCACCAGATACAAAAAAGCCACAACATTGTACGTTTCAAAAAACATGAATGTGGATGCGGAATACACCTTGCCCAGCTGCGTGATATCCTGAACGCCCAGAGCCGAAACCAGAGCCGAATCCTTGAGCATGGCCACAAAGTCATTAGCCAGAGGCGGCAGCACATTGCGCAGCGCCTGCGGCAGAACTACCTTGCGCATGGCCTGCCAGCGGCTCAGTCCCAGAGAACGCGCCGCTTCCATCTGCCCTGCGGCCACAGACTCAACACCTGCGCGCACTATTTCGGCAATAAATGCAGAATACCCCACCGTAAGCGCCAGGATGGCCCGCCATGTAAAATCCAGCGAGCGCACACTGATGCGGGCGGTCAGACCGGCTTCAATCAGCGGCGAAAGCAGCCAGTTGAGTGCATCCACCAGACCGGGGGCACCCACAAAGGCAATGTAGTACAGAATGACCAGCATGGGGATGCCGCGCACTATTTCAATATAAAACGTGGCCGCCTCGCGCAGCAGCCTGCAGCGCGAAACGCGCCACAGCCCGAGCACCAGCCCTGCCAGCAGAGACAGCGCATATGCGATGAATGATACATAAAGGGTAACGGCCACGCCTTTGCGGACCGTCACGAAAATAGCGGTGTAGTCTGCATCGGCGGCCATGTTCCAGCATATCAGCACGGCAATGAACAAGGCGGCCAGCAGCCACAGAGGCAGGCGTTCAAACAGGCCCCCGCGGCGGCCTGCGGCAGTACGGGATGATGACATCGTTCTCTTACGGATACAGCGGAACGGCTTTGCCCGGGCAGAACCGGCCGCTGCACGTTGCGTTACCTGTATTCGTAAAACCACCGCCGGCTCAGAGCGTCCAGCGTGCCGTCCTTCTTCATGCTGCCTATGGCGGCGTTGAACGGTTCCACAAGATCCGAGCCCGGCGTCATGATAAAGCCGAACTGCTCCGAACCAAGCGGACCACCCACAACCTTGAGCTTGCCGGGGCGTGCGCCTATGTAGCCGCGTGTGGACGAGGCATCCATCAGCACCATATCCACATCGCCGTGGATGAGGGCCTGCACGGCCGGTCCGAAGGTTTCAAAAAGCTTGATACGGGGGTTGGCCTCGTCGCCGTCCAGCACATCGTACACGGCCACATAAAAATTGGTGGTGCCCGGCTGCGAGCCGATGAGCAACCGCTCGTCGGCGCGGAAGGTCTGCGCATCGGCAAAACGCTGCTCGTCGGCGCGCACCAGCATAAACTGCTCACTGGTCAGGTAGGGTTCGGTGAACTCAACCTGCTTTCGGCGTTCATCATTGATGGTTATGCCGTCCATGCCCACGTCGTACTGTCCGCCGCGCACGGCGGAAATCATGGTATCCCAGGATGTGACGTGCCACTGCACCGTACAGTTGAGGCGACGGCATATTTCATTCACCGCATCATACTCAAACCCGATGCCGTTGCCGGTCTGCGGATCGATGAAATTGAGCGGCCGGTAGTCGTTGCCGGTCACGGCATGCACCGTGCGCCCTGCGAGATCGGGCAGCCCCTGTGCCGCACATACGCCGGCTGTCCCCGTCAGCACGGCGCACAGCAGCACCAGAACAGTCTTCAGCTTCCGGATGGCTGTCTGCATACAAGCGTCCTCCTGCGCGTTGATGGTCTGATGAAGTATGCGGGCGCCGCCATGCTTGTCAATGCCGTGCCGCCATGCATGTCAAAGCCATACCGCAGGATACACGCCGCGGCGTTATACTATGCACGGCCGCATGAATGCTGCTATCGTCGGTCATGCGCATCGCCCTGCTTGACAATGCCGCGGGCTGCCCGCCGCATACCGCCCCCTGTACGGGCCCCATGCCCGCGCTGGCTGATGCCTTGCGGCAGATGGGTCATGCCGTGGCGCTGTATGACAGTCAGGGGGTGCTGCACCAACCCTCCGCAGAACCGCCCCGCAGAGCAGACCCCGGCGCATGTCCGTGCCCGCCCGACACACAGGCCGCCGCAACGCCTGCACCAGAACAACCTGCCGCAAAGCCCGCCGGAGAGGCCTGCTCCTGCGTACTCTCCGAAAGCACCCGCTTCCTGCCGCCACAGCAGGCAGAAGACATGCTGCGTCTGCCGGACGGCGCCGATGTGATACACGCACTGCAACCCTTTGCACCGGTGCAGGGCAGCATCTGTCTGCACCACGTCATGTCCTGCACCACGCACCCCGCGGCACAAAGCGAACCGGTATACGCCAGCGCCGCGCTGGGCCGTTTTTGCAACCATCCTGCAGGGGCCGTGGTACACTGCGGCATTGATCCGCAGCAGTACTTTTTCAGGGCGGATAATGACGGGTACCTGCTCTATGCCGGTACCCGCGGCACGGGGCAGACGGCACAGGAGCACATGCAGGACTGCCTTTTGCCGCAGCACAGTTTTCTGCTGGCCGCCGGTCTGGCCCGCGCAGCAGGACTGCCGCTGGTGGTTGCAGCTCCCGCAGAGCAGTTTGCCAACACTGCCGGCAACGCGCACGTCAGCTTTGCCGGCAGTCTGACACACGCAGAGTATGCACAACTGCTGGCGGGAGCCAAAGCGCTGATTCACCCTGCGCTCACCCCCGACTGGACCGGCATGGCCGTTCTTGAGGCGCTGGTTTCCGGCACTCCTGTGCTGTGCACGGCCACCGGCGCATTGCCCGAAGTATGCAGCCACGGGGTGACGGGATTTTTTTTCCGCTGCATGGACGACGCCCGCGTGCAGCTGCGGCACATGGACAGCATAAACCCCTATGACTGCCGGATGCATGTGCTGTGCGGGTTCACGCACAGACATATGGCAGAACGCTGCCTGAGCCTGTATGCACAGCGTTTCCGGCAGGCATGCGAACGCGCCCGCGATGCCGCACTTTCCGCAAGTACAGGGCGGCCATCCTGCACCGGCAGCTTTGCCGTTTAGCCCGTTTTCCTCCCCTGCCGCGCCTTCCGCGCCGCATTGACGAACCCGCCTTCGTAGGCCTAGAAGAGTCTTTCACCCGCGCTGCACACAGGCAGCGCATTTCAGTTTTACGAACCCGAGACATACTCACATGGAACCGTCCGAGAATACCACAGAGGCCCTTGTCAGGCAGCTGACAGGGAGCATCCGGCCCGCAGGCTTTTTTTCCAGTGCAGGCAACAAAAACACGCAGAACGGCGCCGCCGCCGCATCGCCGCGAGCTATTCTGTGGGCTGCGCGTACACTTGACGGCGGAGCCGTGGAAGTGACTCCGCTGTTCAACGGCCTTCCGGCAGACCCGGCGCTCAAACTTGCCAAGCGCGTGGAGCGCATGCGCTTTCTTGCCCAGTACTGGCCGGAACCGGCCCTGTACCAACGCGATGCCATGCCCACAGTGGCCCTTCAGGGCGCAGCCACGGGCTATCCGCAAAACAAAGCCGAAAACATGCGTGCCTATCTGCCGCTTATTCCCGCCTATCTGGCCACAGGGCAACGCCCGAAAGCGGAAACCGTGGTGGAGTATCTGGTGCAGAACGGCGCGGGGCTGAATGAAAAGCTGCGCATGCTGCTGAACAAGGTGGCTGTTTCGCTGCGTAAAGGCGGCGAACCGCAGAATGCGCTGGACTGTTACATGGTGCTGCGCAAATTTCACGGCGAAGACGAACATCTCGACTTCAACATCGCCCGCACACTGTTTGATATGAAGCGATACAAAGAATGCCAGGCGGTGCTGCAAAAAGCTGTCAGCACCAACCCCGGTTTCCGGCCCGCAGCCGTGTTCCTGCAAAAACTGGAACGGATTCCTGCTCTGCGGGGCTGACCCCCGTCAGGATAACCGCCTCCGGGCGGTTTTTTTCATCTGCCGCTTGCCACCTGCGGCTTCAGCTGTCAGGCTGCGGATATCCATGCCACGCAACCGCCGCTGACCGTCACTGACTGCCTGCAACAGCCGCCCGAGCCCGGCCCCCCGCGAGCCACGCCGCAGACGATTTTCCGGTACGGATGCAAAAACACCCGAGGGCATCATGCCACATTTTTCCTGCCAGCATGGCACCGCACCGGCAGAATTCGACTCCTGCCAGCCGCGTCCGGCGGCATTTCATGAATTCGCGGCACCGGCGCCCGCCGTTTCCACCCGCGCCTGCACTCCCTGCAACGGCTGCGGGTGGTGCTGTCTTGATCATCCCTGTGATGAATCCGTTTACCTGCACGGCTACACAGACCGCTGCCCCGAACTTTGCTGGAGCAAAAGCCGGAACCGGTACCTGTGCCGGCTGGCGGCCGATGCGGTGCGCGGCCGGAGGTTCCGCGACAATCTGCGCATGGGCGAAGGCTGCTGCGCCCCCCAGAACCCGTGGCGGCAGAACGTGCGGCAACGCTAGCCCGCCATATGCATAAAAAACACCCCCGCGGCTGCCGGAAGCAACTGCGGGGGCGTGTGAAAGACAATGTTCCGAATTGTTATTCCGTGCCGATGGCCTCGATAAGTGCCTGTGCACGGCGGGCGAGGTGTGTCACCTCAGGCTTGGAAATCTGGTCGTCGGCCCCCACCGAAGTGCCCTTGTGCCGCAGCTTGTCTGTAATCAGCGATGAGAACAGAATAACAGGCAGCATGCGCAGCGCGGGGTCATCCTTCACGCGTTTGCACAGATTGTGTCCGTCCATGCTGGGCATTTCAATGTCGGTGACAAGCACCTGCACATAGTCGGTGACAGGACGGCCCTCTTCTTCGCCTTTTGCTTTCAGTTCCACCAGCCGGTCCCATGCCTCGCGGCCGTTGTTCACGGCCTCCACCTCAAATTTAGCTTTTTGCAGCAGGTCCTTGAGCATCTCGCGGATCAGACCGGAATCATCGGCGATGAGGGCTCTGTAGCCGGTGTTCGCCTCCCAGTCCACGGCTTCATCAAGCTTCAGGGCAAGATCGGGGTTCATGCTGGCCACAATACGCTCAAGATCAAGAATGAAGATGATGCGCCCTTCCATCTTGACCACGCCGGTAATGGAATTGTTGGACAGGCTGGCCACATACCTGTTGGGCGGTTCCACCTCTTCCCAGCTGATGCGGTGAATGCGGTTCACCCCTGAAACCTGAAATGCCGTGGTGACATTATTGAATTCCGTCACCACAACCTTGGGGGGTTCTTCTCCCGCACGCTGTTTACCCAGCCACATGCTCAGGTCCACCAGCGGAATGATCTGGTTACGCAGGTTGAATGCCCCCAGCACCGAACGATGCTGCACCTCGGGCATTTCCGTCACCTTGGGCATACGGATTATTTCCAGCACTTTGGCAACGTTTACACCGTAATACCCCCTGTAAGGCGGCTCATCCGGATTGTTCGTCACTTCATCCAGATAGAATTCGACGATTTCCAGTTCATTGGTGCCCGCCTCAAGCAGGATATTTGTCTGCGACATGGTTTCCTCCGGATGAAATCAGCAGCGGGGCTGTCAGCCCTTTTACAAAGACTCCAACAATTTCTGGGTCTCGTCAATAATACTCTTGGGTGTGGAAGCCCCGGCAGTAAGTCCGGCCGCACCATACCCGCGTATGGCGTCCAGAGGCAACTGGTCCGGCGTTTCCACATGGTATGTGGGCACACCCTGAGCCTGTGCCACCTCGGCCAGCCGCCGCGTGTTACCGCTGGCAAATCCGCCCACCACCACCATCACATCCACACTGCGCGCAATGGCTATGGCTTCGTCCTGCCGTTCGCGGGTGGCATCGCAGATGGTGTCCAGCACGGGCACATGGTCGCCGAAACGGCGGCGCACCCATTCTATCACACTTGTAAAGGCATGTTTATCCTGCGTGGTCTGGGCTGCCAGAAAATAATGCCGGTCATCTTCCAGCGGACCGTTCTGCAGTTCCTCCAGCGAACCGAAAACCACGGCGCCCTCTCCGGCGTAGCTCAGCAGTCCCTGAACTTCAGGATGGTCATGCTCGCCGAACAACAACAGCGTACGGCCTTTTTCCCGCTGTCTTGCTATGCCCAGCTGCGCACGCTTGACCTTGGGACAGGTGGCGTCCACCAGATCGACCCCCGCCGCGGCAAGCGCTCTTTCCGTTTCTTCGGGAATACCGTGCGCCCGTATGACGACCCGCTGCCCGGAACGGGCTTCCGCAGGGTCGGTATAACAGCGCACGCCCTTTTGCTCGTAGCGTCTGAGCACCTGTGGATTATGAATGATAGGGCCGAGCGTGGCTATATCTTTCGCGTTATTATCAAGTTCCCTGTCCAGTTTTTTCAGGGCAAGTCCCACGCCCATGCAAAAACCGGCAGTGGCCGCACGTTTTACATGCATTGATCGTCTCCCGCGGGGGCGGTCTGAACACGGCATGCACCGTCATCCAGCATGGGCGCGCCCTGCGCCCGCCACCGCTCAAAAAAAGTATCCAGCAGATGGTCCAGCCCTTCCCATGTCAGGCACGAGGCCAGATGGTTGCGCAGCGCACGCGCTCCGGGAAACTGCCGTACATAGCGGGGCACAAAAGTCCGCATTTTGAACAGCGCTGTTTTGTCGGCGCACAGCGCCCTTGCCAGCGCCACATGCCGACGTATGATGCGCACAGTCCTTTCAGGGTCGGGCTGCGGCTGCTCACCGCCGGACATCATGGCGGAAAAATCTTCGAACACGGCAGGATTGGCCAGTGCCCCGCGGGCAAACATGACTCCGTCCACCCCGCTGGCACGCATGCAGCGCACAGCATCTCCGGCGGTAAACAGGTCGCCGCTGGCAATGACGGGAATAGTCACATGCTCCTTGAGACGCGCCAGCGCATCCCAGTCCGCCGTCCCGCTGAATCCCTGCCGGGCAAACCGCGGATGCAGGGTAAGCCAGCCAGCTCCGGCGTCCTCCAGCCTGCGGGCAAGGTCCATGCAGACCTGTGCCCCCTGTTCCCAGCCCAGCCGGAACTTGAACCCCACACGGCCCGCCCCCGCCACGGCCGTCATGGCACGGGCCACGCGGACAGCATTGGGCACATCGCGCAGCATACCCGCGCCGCAGCCGGTTTTGACCACCTTGCGCACAGAGCAGCCCATGTTGAGGTCAAACCAGCGGTATCCCTTGTCCACCAGTTCGCGCATGGCCGCATCCATGATGGGCACCTCGTTGCCGAACAGCTGCAGCACCATGGGTGCGTCCTGCGGACAGGTTTCCAGCAGAGCATGCGTACCCGGACTCCGGTATACCAGCCCCTTGGCGCTGACCATCTCGGAACAGACAACACGCGCGCCGAATTCACGGCACAGCAGGCGAAACGCCAGATCGGTGAATCCGGCAAGCGGGGCAAGCCACGGGGCATCACCGCCGGCGGGCAGCACCGTCAGCCCGTCAGAAACCACGGGCTGTGCAAAACCGGACGGCACGCCGGGCACCACTGATGCCGCATCAAAACAAGACTCGCGGGAAACCTTCATCATGTTCATTCCACAAAATATCAGATGCGGCCCCGCGGGGCAGTATAGCCCGCATTGCCGCCCTGCATCAGAAAAGCGGGGACGTCCCCCGGAAAAAATGTCAGGCGTTCCACCCCGATGCAACGGGCTTCGGCGGCAAATCCGCCCGTAAGCGCCACCATATCCACATGACCCAGCACGGACGGATGCTCCGCATACAGTTTAAACGAAACAAGCCCGCCACCGGCGCGCACGTCCGCCAGTACCTGCCCCGCACCGGAAGAAAAACCCGCCGGTCTGAAAGCGGCCAGCATTCTGGTCATGGCAGCAGAAGGCGCCTGTGTTCCGTACACAAAAATTTCCACCGCATCAGCACGGGGCAGCCGCCACGGCGCCAACCACAGCGCGCCCTGCCGCATGACGGGCAAAGCACGGACAGCGCCCAGTGCGTGGACCGCCTCCATAAAAGCCAGCGCCAGTTCCGGAAACCGGCACAGCCTGTCACGGAACAGATCGCGGGAATCCTTCTGCGCGCAGGGCTGCGTATCAGCCGTTTCCGTTTCGCGCAAGCGCAGCCAGAACGCATCACGCGCCGCCCTGTACCGTGCCGCCAGCTCGCTGTCGCCTGCCCCGCCGCCCTGTCCTCCGGCCCGGCCCTGTATCGTGCGCAGCACTATTTCAGGATGCAGGCTGGTTATGACAAATTCCAGGGTATCGCCCGGCGCGGCCGCCACTTCCAGACGCGCCAGCAGGCGCTGTCCGTCCACCTCGACCCAGGCATGGCCGCCGTCCGCGGCGGAAACAACCGTCCCGCACAGCCGGTCACCCACACGACGCCCCTGACGGAAGACAGCGGCTCTGCCTCCGCGCGCGCCGGCGCCGCCACTACCCCCGCGGCCTCCGTATTGTCCGATACGCACCATGCGCTTCTCTCCGCGTCATCAGCCGCGCGGCGGGCGCAGCATCGTGCCGGTAAAAAAAAGCGGCTTGCGCCGCTGCAAAAACTGCATCATCACCGCCTGATCACCCCGCGGAACCGTTGCCCAGAATCAGCTCCACCTCGTCTGCGGAAAGCCCCGTGGAACGGGCCAGCTGATCCACAGTACGCCCCTTGCGCCTGCCGTTCATAATTATCTCACGCAGAAACTGCGGACTGCGGCTTATGCCTTCGGCCTGCTCCATCAGTCTGCGCAGGTCGGCCGCCCGCTGTTCCAGCCTGATATCCAGCTGACGCAGCTCTTCCTGACGCTGTGCAAACGACTCCACAAGCTCCTGTTCAAGCTCGGCATTAAAATGCAGACGGGCCAGCAGTTTTTCATGGTTGGCCTGCAGCTGGCTGAGCACGTTTTCCGAGCGGCGCAGACGGAAAAAAAAGATCACCAGCAGGCCGAGGAGAAGAATTTCCGCCACGGTGACAAGAACAAGCGCCAGAAGTGATAACTGCATGACAAAGCTTTCCGGAAAAATCAGACTTCAGGGTGCACGGAACAACAACGCCCGCCTCTGGCCGCCGCGTTTGTGAAACGCGCCGCAGTGGCGGGCCGTATCAGACCTTCACGTTGACAATGTTTCCTGTCCAGGGGCTTTTCTTCTGCTCCTGCTCCGGTGACTGTTCGCCGGAAGCAGTCTCCTGCCGCTCCTGCTGTTCTGCCGCGGCCTGATTGCCGCTTTTGCCGCCGCCATCCGGTTCGATCCTGCCTTTACCGGACTTCTGCGTTTTTTCCACCTGGCTCTGGCCGCGCTTGAGCGTTTCCGCAACCGACTGCTGTGCAACGGCCTGCTGCGTTTCCGGATGTGCCTGCTCGTTGTGCGTTATCTTCTGCACATGTCCCATCTGGACGAGCAGCACCGGAAGGCTGCTTTGCAACGACATATTATTTCACCAGATAGTTTTCTATAAGCAAGTCCTGAAGCTGACCATTGTCCAGATACTGGTTGATTACGGCAAGCAGATCGCTTTTCAGCGTTTCCACGTTGTTTTTTTCCGTCAGGAACAGAAGCGATTTGTTGCGCAGGTAATAAAAGATTGCATCGCGCAGAACGACTTTCTTTGTGCCGATTTCCCACGAAAGCCTTTCGCTTTCGGTAACGGCGGCAAACTTGCAGACCAGAAAACGGATATTTCCCTGCTGGTCTGCCTGTTCAACCCAGAAAGGCTCCCACGCAACCACATACTCCGGCTTTGCAGGTTCTTCTTCTTTCGGGGGGGGCAGCTCACCCGCCTTGCGGACAATCTTTTTTTTGACCACGGGCTGCGCCTGCTTTTCTGCGGGCGGTTCGCCCGATGGCCATAACAGAAAGATAAGCAGCCCGACGAGCAGAAGCAAGACGGCACCGCCGCCTATCTGCACACGCCTGTCGCGCAGCAGCGCAGCAGCGCTGAATCCGCTTTTTCTTTTTCCGCCGCCGTCCGCGTCGATATCCAGCGAACCGTCACCGCCGTCATCGGAAGGGGGCTCTTCCACCGGCTCCTCTTCTTCTTCCAGAAAAGGAGCATCCTCAAGGTCAAGTTCAACCTTTTCGTCACCGCCCGCAGACGCATCCACAGGCTGCAGCTCTTCGGTGTCAAGCTGGGTGCTGTCGCCGGCCTCGCCGCCCAAAGGGTCGTCGTCTAACATCAGCAACATGCATCGCGCCCTCTACCCCATGTCCGTTCCGCCGTCCGGCAGGCGGGGCCTTACGGGAAAATCTTGTCGATTTTCTGCTTCATGGTTTCCGCAGTGAACGGCTTGACGATATAGTTGGAAACCTTGGCCTGAACAGCCTCGATGATGTTTTCCTGCTGTGCTTCTGCCGTTACCATAAGAAAAGGCAGGTCAGCGAATTCTTCACTGGAGCGGACTTTGCGCAGCAGGTCGATGCCGGTCATCTGCGGCATATTCCAGTCGGAGATGATGAAATCGATTTTATCTTTGTTCAGAACATCCCATGCGGTTGTTCCGTCATCGGCTTCCACCACGTTGTTGAACCCGAGCTGACGCAGGATGTTTTTGATGATTCTGCGCATGGTCGAAAAATCGTCTACCACCAGCACACGCATATTCGGATCATAAGGCATGCTCGTATCTCCTTGGTATTAAACGGCGCCCTGAGTTCCAAACTGTTCATGAAACTGTTTGCGGAGCCGGTTGAGAGCCTGAGAATGAAGCTGCGACACTCTGCCTTCGGTAACACCCATTACTTCGGCAGTTTCCCGCATGTTCAGTTCATCACTATAATATAGCGACAATACCAGCTTTTCCCTTGGTGTCAATTGATCTATAAGCGAAGCTATGCGCTCGATCAGCTCTTGTGTGGCTGTAGAATGGAAGGGCTCGCCCTCAAGATGGTCTCTGCCGTCTGCGGCAAAGGTCTCCTGAATGGCATCAAGACTGATACAAAGATGATTCTGCAATGCTTCCAGGCCACTACGCAGGTCTTTTTCCTCAAGCCCCGTGGCCTTCTGCAGTTCTTCTTCCGAAGGACGCCGCCCTTTTTCGTGCTCCAGACGGTTTATAGTGTCTTCCAGCAGCCGCACGCGCTGCCGCAGACTTCGCGGAAACCAGTCCAGCCTGCGCAGCTCGTCAAGCATGGCCCCGCGAATGCGGTTTTCGGCATAGGTGTCAAACTTGATGCCGAGCTTGGGCTGGAATTTGCCGAAGGCTTCCATAAGCCCCAGCGTTCCGGCACTGATCAGCTCGTTCAGTTCGACACTCTTCGGCAGTTTGCCCTTGAGCCGCAAAGCCAGAAACTTGATCTTGGGCGCATAGTGCCTGACCACCTGTTCCTGTTCCGCGGGGGTGAAGTCGGGCCACGCGGTGGCACCGGACTCCAGCCGTTCCCAGGGCTGATTACCTGAAGAGGAGCTTTTTCCAGAAGAACTTGATATTGCCATCTAAGCTCGCCGATACGTCCCATGTTTGCACTGTTTCAGCCACTTTCTGCACGGCAAGACTCGCCGGACTCCGGCTGTCGAGGACGCAGAACGGCGTCTGCTCCACCACTGCCCGCCGCACGGTTCTGTCGCGGGGCACATACCCCAGCAGATCCAGCGACACACCGCTGAGAAAATGATCGCAGGCCTTGTACAGCCGGGAAAAAACCTCGCGCGCGGCCTTCATGTCGCCCGCCATGTTCACCAGCACCTTGAAATGTTCCACGCCGTGATTGAGCTTCATCACCTTGATAAGCGCATAGGCATCGGTCAGCGATGTGGGCTCCGGCGTCAGCACGACAATGCGTTCCTGCGCGGCGATATTGAAATACAGTACATTATCGTTGATACCTGCTCCAGTGTCCACTAGCAGATAATCAACAGAATCTTCAAGAACGTCCATGGCCTCCAGCAGGTCAAGCTTTTGACCGGTGGAAAGCGAAAGCATTTCGCCCACGCCCGACGAAGCCGGCAGAATGCGGAACCCGTAAGGCGTCTCGCACAGAATGCTGCCCAGATCCGCCCCTTCGTGAAACAGGTGAAACAGGTTTCTGGGCGGCGCAAGCCCCAGCACCACGTCCACGTTGGCCAGCCCGAGGTCGGCATCCAGCAGGACCACGCGCTTGCCCATGCGGCTCAGGCAGCAGGCTATGTTCACAGACATATTGGTTTTACCCACCCCGCCCTTGCCGGAGGTGACGGAAAAAACCAGAGGTAGTTCAGCACTCATCAGCTATGCTCCAACAGGTTCACGTTCGCCTGCCACAAAAAATCAGCGTTACAGAAAAATGCCGTCAGCGTGCGGCCACATCGCCCGGCAGCTGTTTTTTAAACACCAGCCGCCAGATCATGGTTCCGCGCGCGGACGCCAGAGAATTCTTCAGGCCGGAACCGAATGAAAGCGCCGTCACCGGCAGGCCCGAAGCCGCCGGAACATTTATCAGCGCTCCGAAGTTACAGGCTTCGTCCAGCTTCGTCCAGACAAGGCCGCACGGCAGTCCGCACGCGTACTGCCGCAGAAAGAAACTTATCTGGGCATCGCCGTACAGCGGCGACATCACCAGCTGCACCGCTGCGGGCACCTGTTGCTCCAGCACATCCAGACCGGTCTCTTCCAGCAGACTGCGCAGCGTTGCGCCGCGTCCGGGAACAGGAGTATCCACAAGAATCTTGTCGTATCCGTCCAGTTCACCCAGCAAGGCAGCGGCGTCTGCCGGGCCGGAAATTTCATGATAACCCATGCCGCACAGTTCGGCATAATGGCGCAGCACCATGCGGCCGCTGCCGCGCTGGCTGTCCGCATTCAGCACACAGATGCGCACCCCCGCATTCTGCCGCCGGAGTGCCAGCGCCATGCGCACCACGGCACTGGTTTTACCCACGCCGGAAGGCCCGCATACTATCTGCATTTTCTGCGGCCAGTCCGCCCCGCCCCAGCCTTTCACCGGCACCACGGCGGACAGCGGCTCAAGTACAGACAGCGAGGGCGCACCGCGCAGCCTTCTGTACAGGGCCAGAATCACATTATCCTCAACGCCTTCGCGTTCCAGATATTCCAGCGCCACCCGCTGGCGGGGGGCAAGCTCGTCAAGGCGCAGGGCGGGCTTCATCAACGCCATGATGTGCCCTTTTATCTCGTCCCATTCCCTGTGCCACTCATCCCATCCGGCCGGAGGCGTATGATCACCGGCTGCGGGTTCGTCCCGGCCCATGCGGGGTGCGGCTGTGGCTTCACGCTCCACCCCCACGGTCATTTCGCACCATGTGACCCCGTCACCGGAACAGTCGCGTGACGACAGAATGACCGCCTCGGGGCCGATCTCCGCCTTGATCATATCCAGCACTGTTTTGGCGCTGGGGCCTTTGAATGTTCTCACCTGCATCAGTCAAGCACCACGTTTGCCACGGCGGTCAGCCGTATGTCAGCAGGAATTTCCGCCTGCGAAATAACAGGAACTGTGGGCAGAAACCTCTGGAGCAGCTGCGCCAGATGCGGCCGCACCACCGGAGACGACAGCAGCACAGGCTGCCCGTCGGTACCCACGGCTCCTTCCACGGCGGCATTCACCCGCTGGATGAGCTGATGCGCCCTGCCGGGGTCCATGGCCAGATACGCCCCCCCGTCGGTATGACGGATGGCCTCCTGCAAAGTTTTCTCCACGCCGGGGTCCAGTGTCACGATGGGCAGCTGCCCCTGGCTGTCCATGTAGGGCTTCACGATGGTCCGCGCAAGCCGTTCGCGCACGTATTCCGTCAGCGTATCGGCGTCCTTTACGCCCGGGCCGTAGTCTGCCAGCGCTTCCACAATGCTGAGCAGATCGCGTATGGATACGTTTTCGCGCAGCAGATTCTGCAGCACTTTCTGCACCACACCCAGCGACAGGATGCCCGGCACCAGTTCTTCCACCGCCTTGGGCGAATGTTTGGCAAGGTTGTCCAGCAGGTTCTGCACTTCCTGACGGCCGAGGAACGAACCGAGATTGCGCCGGAACACTTCGGTCAGGTGCGTGGCAATGACGGTTGCGGGGTCCACCACGGTGTAACCGGCCAGCATGGCCTCTTCCTTCTGCGACTCGGGAATCCACAGCGCAGGCAGATTGAATGCCGGTTCGCGCGTTTCGATACCCTTGATGCGGTGCCGCGCGTCGCCCGGGTCCATGGCCAGATAATGGTCGATGAGAATCTCTGCCGAGGCAACCTCGTTGCCCTTGATAAGCAGCGTGTACTGACCGGGCTTGAGCTGCAGGTTGTCGCGCAGGTGCAGCGAGGGGATGACAACCCCCATATCCAGAGCGAACTGCCGGCGGATGGAGCGGATGCGCGAGAGCAGGTTGCCGTCCTGTTCCTCGTCCACAAGCGGAATAAGTCCGTAGCCCACTTCCAGTTCCAGCACGTCCAGCGGCAGCAGAGCCTGCACCTCTTCCGGGCTGTCCAGCGCACCGCCGGGGGCGCCGCCCTTGACACCGGCCTTGCCCGCAGCACCGCTGCGCTCGGCCACATCGTCGCTGGCACCGCCCACCACTCTGGAGATAAAAAACAGCAGCGAAGCAAAAATGACAAACGGGATGAACGGCATGCCCGGTACCAGCGCAAAAACAAGCAGCACGCCGGAAACCAGTTTGAGCGCGCGGGAGTTGAACGTCAGCTGGCCTATGAATTCCTCGCCCATTTTGGCTTCGGAAGCGGCACGCGAAACAATGATACCCGCAGAGGTGGAAATGATGATGGAGGGAATGGTGGAGACCAGACCGTCACCGATGGTCAGCAGCGTGTACACGGTCATGGCGTCCTGCCATGTCATGTCCTTCTGCAGCACGCCGATGAGAATACCCCCGATGATGTTCACCATGGTGATGAACATGCCCGCGCTCACATCGCCCTGAACAAACTTGCCGGCACCGTCCATGGCGCCGTAGAAATCAGCCTCCTTGCGGATATTCTCACGCCGCCGCGTGGCTTCCGTCTCGTCTATGAGTCCGGCGTTCAGGTCGGCTTCGATGGCCATCTGCTTGCCGGGCATGGCATCAAGGGTAAAACGTGCCGCCACTTCCGCGATACGCGTGGTACCGCTGGTGATAACCATTTTGTTCAGAATGAACAGAATAAGAAAAATCACGATACCGATGATATAACTGCCGCCGACAACAAATTCGCCGAAGGACTGGATAACGGAACCGGCCGCATCTGTGCCTTCGTCACCGTGCAGCAGAATAAGACGGGTACTTGCCACGTTAAGAGCAAGACGCAGCAGCGTGGTAACCAGCAGAAGCGAAGGAAAAATGGAAAATTCAAGCGGGGAAAGCATGAACATGGAAGTCACAAGCACCAGCAGCGCCAGCGAAATGCTGAGCGACAGCATGATGTCCATGACAATGGTGGGCATGGGAATGAGCATGACGAACAGAATCACCACCACGCCGCCGGCGAGCAGGACATCGCCGTGCTTGGAGAAGCGCTCGTAATCTATTCTGGGTGCTGTTCCTACATCCGCCATTGTTTTGACGCTCCGTTCCGTTTACCGCCCCTGCGGGCGGGCCTTGAATTTCATCAGTGAAGCCAGCAGCGAAGCCACTGCCTGATAGAGTTCCTCAGGGATCATGTCCCCCACCTCCACCTGCCTATACAAGGCCCGTGCCAGCGGCACGTTCTCCCGGATGGGCACCCGGTGCTCGCGGGCCACTTCCTTGATGCGCTCGGCCAGATGATCCACCCCTTTTGCCAGCACCACAGGCGCAGGAGCTTCCACGGCATCGTAGCGCAGCGCCACGGCATAGTGCGTGGGGTTGGTCACCACAACGTCCGCTTTGGGCACATTCTCCAGCATGCGCTGGGCCATGACCTCCATCATCTTCTGACGCTGCTGCGCTTTCACCGCGGGGTCGCCTTCGGCCTGCTTGCGTTCGTCCTTCACCTCATCCTTGGTCATTTTCAGATTTTCTTCATAATCCCACCTGGTGTACCACAGGTCGGCGATGGCTATAACCAGCATGGGCAGCATGGCGTACTTGACCATTTTCATGCCCATTTCCAGCATGTACACCCCTATGGCGGTGGGTGTGGCGTAAAACAGCGGCAGAAAGTGATGCATCTCGTTGCGGATGACAATGTACGGCGCAATACCGATGACCGCAGCCATCAGTATGCTTTTGCCCAGCCGGATCAGTGTCTGCGGCGATATGAAAAGACGTTTCAACCCCTTGATAAGGTTGAACCGCGCAAATTTTGGTTTGAAAACTTTGGGCGCCCACAGTTTGCCCACCTGCAGACGGATGACCACATACGCCACAAGCGCGAGAAACAGCATGATGGGCAGCAGCATGAGCGCCAGCTTGCCCGAAATCCAGAGCAGCAGATCATAAACGGCCTGCGGTGTTGCCTCGAACATCACGGCATTGCGGAAAAAATGTTCGTACAGCCCCATCATCTCGCTGGCGATATGGTCCATGTACACATACAGCGCTATGGTGCCCGCCATGGTCACAAAGGTGTTGGGCACCTCCTGCGATTTGGGCACATTACCTTCACCCCGCGCTTTACGCCTGCGTTTCGGGGTGGCTTGTTCTGTTCTGCTCGGGTCTTGCTGCGGCATGGTGTCCGGCTCCTACAGCGGGCTGATCAGTTTGAGCATGTTGGTCATCTGCGGGCCCAGCCCCAGAATGAAATCCTGAACCTGATGCCGCATGATCGTGAACAGCAGCCCCATGAACAGAAACCCCACTCCGATCTTCAGCGGAAACCCGATCATCAGCAGGTTCATCTGCGGTGCCGCGCGCCCCATGAGTGCCAGCGCCAGTTCCACCAGAAACAACGCGGCCATGACCGGCGCGGCAATATGCACGGCCATGACAAACATGCCCCCCGCCAGCGTCAGCATGTTGTGCAGCGAGGCGTGTCTGAAAACCAGCTGACCGGGCGGCACCAGCGCAAAGCTGTCCGTAAGGCCTTTGAGCATCACCAGATGCCCGTCAAGCACCAGAAAAATAAGCAGACTGACCATATACATGAAATGTGAACTGATGCTGGTGCTCTGCCCCGAAAGAGGGTCTGCCACACTGACCATGGTAAACCCCATCTGAAACCCGAGCAGTTCGCCGCCGGTCTGGATACCCGCAAAGAAAAAACGCACCAGCAGCCCCAGCATGATGCCCATGATGATTTCACCCGCAAGCATAAGCGCAATGCCGAACGGATGCCCCGGCAACAGGCTTCCGGAAAAGGAAAGATGCGGCCACAGCGCCAGCGTAAGCACCATGCACAGCGCACCTTTTACCAGCCGGGGTGCCGAATTGCCCCCGAATACCGGCAGCAGAAAAACCACAAGGCTGATGCGCATGAGGGTAAGCAGAAAGCTGAGGAAAGAGGCTTCATCAAAATTGAAGAGATCCATGCCGTCTCAAAAAGCAAAAAACAGACCATCGCACCGCAGCCGGACGCAAAAGCCCGCGCAAGGCCGGTAAATGCCGCGTACGGCCTTTTGGCAAAGGCGGCAGGGCAAGGCCGTGTCAGCCTTTCGACGGCACCGGCACAAACACGTTGCCCCTGCCGTCAGGTGCGGATACTGTTGCCAAGGGCCGATGTTTCTGGCACTGCCTCAAAAAACCGAATACGGAGGCGATATGGATTTTCTGCCCATACGGCGAGCGCTGCTGAGCGTGACCGACAAAAGCGGGCTTGTGGAATTTGCCACGTTTCTCACACAGAACGGCGTGGAACTGGTTTCCACCGGCGGCACCCAGCGGACGCTGACCGAAGCGGGACTGGACGTCACCCCTGTGAGCAAGGTCACCGGTTTTCCTGAAATAATGGGCGGCCGCGTCAAGACCCTGCACCCGCACATCCACGGCGGCATTCTGGCCGACAAGGACAACCCCGAACACCTTGCCACTCTCAAGGAGCTGGGAATCCGCACGTTCGACCTCATCTGTGTCAACCTGTACAACTTTGCGGATGCCGCCGCCCGCGGTCTTGACCTGCGCGGTGCCGTGGAGGAAGTGGACATCGGCGGGCCGTGCATGCTGCGCGCCACCGCCAAAAACTTCCATTCCATGCTTGTACTGCCCGACCCTGCCGATTATCAGGCAGCCATGCAGGAAATGCGCGACAACGACATGCGGGTGGGACTTGCCATGCGTCAGGCCATGGCTGTCAAAACATTCCGCGCCACTTCCGCCTATGACGGCATGATTGCCGATTATCTGGGCAGCAAAACGGCTTAAACGCCGGACGGAGACCCGCCATAGCAACCAAGGTTCTCGGCAATACTCAGGGGCTGAAGCCCAGTCAGGTCAAGGCGCTTTCGCGTCTGTACACACGCCGCTACCCTGCCGAGGGCGGCTACACCACGGAACAGGCAAGAGAACTGGCCGCCCTGAGCCGCAGCATAGGCCGTCAGATAGGGCTGATGCTCGACAGACAGGGCAGGGTTTCTCTGGTTATTGTGGGCGATACGGGCTCCATCTATATTCCCGAGCTTCCCCGCGCCCGAACGGGCGCGGGCAGGCTGCGGGGGCTCAGGCTGCTGCACACCCACCTGACTGACTCCCTGCTTTCGCAGGAAGACCTCATGGACATGCTGTTTCTGCGTCTTGACGACGTGGGCGTGCTCACCGTGGACCAGCACGGCGGGCCGGCCAGCTTTCAGCATGCGCATCTGCTGCCCGGCGGCACACAGCCCTACATGGTGCACGACCCGCAGGGGTGGGACAGGGTAATAACAGATTTCACCGCACAGGCGCAGGCGCTGGAAGAAGAACTTTCGCGCATCACCGCCGATGCCCGCGAAACCGGCAGCGAATCCGGCAGGGCAGTGCTGGTGAGTGTTTCTCCCGACCCGCGTTCCGTGCAGGAATCGTCGCTGGCCGAACTGGCCGAACTGGCCGATACCGCCGGGCTGACCGTGGCGGGCACCATGGTGCAGCGCGTACGGCAGCTCAACTACAAATTCATTCTGGGCAAGGGCAAACTGGCCGAACTTGAAGTGCTTGCGCTTACGGCAAACGCCGGAGTCATCCTTTTTGACGGAGAACTGTCGCCCGCGCAGCTGCACAACCTTGCCGATATCACCGAACGCAAGGTTATAGACCGCACCCAGCTTATTCTGGATATTTTCGCCCAGCGCGCTTCCACGCGTGCGGGCAAACTGCAGGTGGAACTGGCCCAGCTGCAATACACACAGCCCCGCCTGACCGGAAAAAACCGCGCCATGGACAGGCTGGCAGGCGGCATTGGCGGCCGCGGCCCCGGTGAAACCAAACTGGAAACCGACCGCCGCAAGGTGCGCGAACGCATAGCCCGCATCAAGCAGGACCTCAAAGCTCTGCGCACCCAGCGCGGTTTCACCCGCGGCCGCAGAGCCAAGGCGCGTGTGCCTGTGGCATCGCTGGTGGGGTACACCAACGCGGGCAAATCAACGCTGCTCAACACTCTGACCAATGCAGACGTGCTGGCCGAAGACAAGCTGTTTGCCACGCTGGACACCACCACCCGCAGACTGCGCTTTCCGCAGGAACGCGAACTCATCGTCACCGACACGGTGGGTTTCATCCGCTCGCTGCCCAAGGAACTCAAAGAGGCATTCCGGGCCACTCTTGAAGAACTGGAAGCCGCTGATCTGCTGCTGCATGTGGCCGATGCCGGACACCCCGAGCTGGAAATGCAGCTGCGCGCGGTGGAAGAGATTCTGGACGAGCTGGAACTGCAGGATATTCCGCGGCTTCTGGTGCTCAACAAATGGGAAACGCTGGACGATGAAACCCGTCTGGCCCTTGCCGCCCTGTACCCTGCCGCCATCCGCGTTTCCGCCAGAACACGGCTTGGCCTTGATGACCTCACCGCAGAAATCATCAGACGCATAGACTGGGAGCGGATGCTGTAGCCGGCCCCTGAAGCCTCCGCGTATTCACCGCCGCACACAACCGTAAGCCGGGGCCTGCACGGCAGAACACGCTGCGGCCTATTCCGCACAGGCCGCAGGCCCCCGCAAGCGGAGCTAACACGCCGCTGGCGCTGCACTATTTTATTTTCACATTTTTATTCTTTTTTTACAGCACGTTAAAAAACCATACTGTAAAAACACATCGTTACAACTGCAAATACCCTATGGACACAGTAACAACACTGTCATAAAGTACTACCAAAGGCATCCGGATCCGCGGCAGTGGTTATGGCCGCGCACAGGAATAAGACCTTTTGCAATATACAAACGGCAAATTGAGTTGCCAGTGTATTGAACCGTGCCTTCAGGTTCGTCGATGCACAAGGCGCTGCATCAGAACCACGCCGTTGTACGGCCCGACGCACAAACCAGGCTGGAACCCGGACTTGCCCAACTGCAACGGGAGGGTGCTTCTGGAAGAGATGCAAACACATAACGGCAAAGTGAGTTGCCCATAATGGAAACCAACGACGCAAGTCAGTATACGAAGCGTGTGCAAACCCCCTGAACAGCATTGAAATGTCAGGGCCTTCCGGTCATCGGAACGCACACGCTTCTTCTTTTTGATACTTCCGGTCTGACTCCTTAACCGCTCCGTTTTTCGCGTTTTCACGCTCTGTCCCGCTTTTTCACACCTGCACAATGGCTCCCTCAGCCTTCCCGCCCGCCGCCACGGGCAGAATTTCCGGGCTGCAGCATTGTCTGCGGCATTATCTGCGCCCATCGCCCCATACCCTGCATCGCCGTAACGGCACATATACCCTTATGGGGTATTGTCAAAAACAGGAAACAGTCTTATTTTCTGTGCCTTGCATCATGCTGCGGTAAGTGCGCACACACCTTGCCAATGCATAAAAAAAAGCCTAAGTCCTACCTGAAAAGTAGGCTTACTCCGGCACACAGTGCCTTTTTTTGAACAGTTTTGCCGCAAGGATACAGGCGACAGACGGTATGCGGTCATCATGCCGCGGCAGCAGGATTCCTGTTGCGCCGCTGCCGTTCAATTCACGCAGACCGGAGGAATTCATGCCCCAGAATATCGTCGTTATCGGCGCCGTTGCGCTAGGTCCCAAAGCCGCATGCCGTTTCAAGCGGCTGTGCCCCGAAGACAACGTCATCATGATCGACCAGTCCGACCGCATCTCTTACGGCGGCTGCGGTATTCCCTACTATGTTTCGGGCGAGGTCAACACGCTTGAAGAGCTGCAGATGACCCCCTACCACACCATCCGCGACGCCGAATTTTTCCGGGTGAACAAAGACGTCAAGGTGCTGGCCCGCACCAAGGTCGAATCCATCGACCGGCAGGCCAAAAAAGTACTCATCAGAGACCTGACCACAGGTGAGACAGCAGAACTGCCCTACGACAAGCTGGTGCTGGCCATGGGCAGCGCACCCAACCGTCCCCCGTTTGAAGGCATTGACCTTGAAGGCGTGCATACCTGCACCACGCTGGACGACGCGCAGGCCATCCGCGAAGCCGTGGCCGCCGGTTCCGTAAGCGGTGCCGTGGTTGTGGGCGGCGGTTTCATAGGCCTTGAAGTGGCTGTCTCGCTGGCCGACATGTGGGGCATCAAAACCTCTGTGGTGGAAATAGCCGACCAGATTCTGCCCGGTTTTCTGAGCGGCAACATGGTCAAGATTGCCACACACGATCTGCGTAAAAATGACGTGGACGTCTTCTGCGGCGAAAAAGTCATCCGCATCGAAGGCGAAAACGGCAAGGTTGCCCGTGTGGTCACCGACAAACGCACCATTGACGCCGAACTGGTAGTCATGGCGGCAGGCATCCGACCCAACACCGAAATTGCCCGTGCAGCCGGTATCGAGCTGAATGAACGCGGCGCCATTATCGTCAATGACCGCATGCAGACGTCCGACCCCGACATCTATGCCGGCGGCGACTGCGTAACCGTGCCCAATCTGGTTACCGGCAAACCCGGCTTCTTCCCTCTCGGCTCCATGGCCAACAGACAGGGACGCGTCATCGGCACCAACCTTGCCGGCGGCGATGCCCGGTTCCCCGGCGGCGTGGGCACCTGGGCCGTCAAACTGTTTGAACAGAACGCGGCCGGTGCTGGTCTGACCATCGAGTCGGCCCTGCGCGAAGGATTTGATGCGGTCAACGTGCACGTGGAAGGCTTCGACCGCGCTCACTTCTACCCCGAACACACCGTCATGGCACTGGATCTGGTTGTGGAACGCCCCACCCGCCGCGTACTGGGCATTCAGGGCACCAGCAGTCTGGGCGACGCGCTTGTGGCCCGCATCAATGCCGTGGCGCCGCTGCTGCAGAACAAACCCAAGCTGGAAGACATATCCAACCTTGAAGTGGCTTACTCGCCGCCTTTCGCCTCTGCCATGGACATCATCAACACCGTGGCCAACGTGGCGGAAAACGTGCTTGAGGGCCGCAACCACACGCTGGACCCCGATGAATTCGCCGTCATGTGGCAGAACCGCGAGTCGGGCAGCTGCACCTTTGTGGACACGCGTCTGGCCTCCAACGCTGAATCGCTGGTGGAAAAATACCCCGGTCAGTGGCTTTCCATTCCGCTGGAAGAAATGGAGCAGCGCCTCGACGAAATACCCGAAGACAAGACCGTGGTGCTTATCTGCAACACCGGTCTGCGTTCCTTTGAATCGCAGCTGATCATGAACCGTCACGGCCGCAAAAGCCTGAGCGTTCAGGGCGGCATGGCTTCGGTGACCAAGCAGGGCAACGAAATCTGATCCGCCCATCCGGCATCACCGCGGCGCGGCCATACGGCCGCGCCGCTTTTTTTCATGCCTTCCGCCGCTTGCCTGTACAAAAGCATACGGCTACAGTGCGCGCACAGAAAATTTCAGGAGAACTCATGCCGTTTGCCACACCATCATGGGATGCACAGCTGTTCACGGTGCTCAACAATGACTGGCGCACACCGTTTCTTGATGTGTTCATGCCGCTTGTTTCAAACAGTGCCCTGTTGTGGGGCATAGCGGCTGTCATTGCTCTGGGAGCGGCTTTCAGAAGCACCCCGCAGGGACGCCGCCGCATTCTGGCGGGCCTGCTGCTGGTGGCGGCCACGGCAGGCATATCAGACCTGAGCTGCGGAGTGGTAAAAGACACCTTCGGGCGGGTACGGCCGCTCAACGCCCTGCCGTCGGTTCATTTTGTGGAGCACGGCCAGTGGACACAGCGCCCCGCCGGTTTTGTACAGACCAAACCCCGCGGAGCCTCGTTTGTTTCAGCCCATGCAGCCAACAGCATGGCCGCCGTGCTTGCCGGATGCGCCGTATGGCCCGCCCTGCGCTGGCTCATGCTGCCCCTGCCGCTGCTTATCGGCTGGTCTCGTGTTTATCTGGGCAAACACTACCCCAGTGATGTCATCGGCGGATGGCTGACCGGCATAGCCGTGGCGCTGGTGGTGCTTCAGTGTCTGCGCATGGCGCAGAGCGCCCTTACGAAACGGCGTCAAGCCTGACCAGCGCCTGACCAGCCAGAGCGCCCGCGGTGGTGCACAACAGCCGCCGGTCTTCAAACAGCTCGACAGACGATGCATCACCCTGCAAAGACAGCAGCCGCGCCCGTGCCTGGCTGATTTCGTCCGGTGTGCAGTGTTCCGCCAGATTTCCCAGCGCCCATGCGGCCAGTCCGCGGCCTTCACCGTCCTCGTCATCCAGCGCGCGTACCAGTGCAGGCACCGCCAGCCGCATGCGCGCCGGCTCCGCCTGTGCCAGTCTGCCTATACCCCAGTATACCCCGCGCCGCAGGGGCGGATGGTCAAGAAAGTTGTCGTCGTCGCCGGTCTCGCGCACATACGAAACAAGCATTCTGTCATATTCCGCAGCCAGACGGGCGTGACAGGCCATAATTTCCCCCATGGCCTCGGCAATGCCCCAGCCTATGTTTCCGGACTCCTCATTCATGTGCCACAGCAACCGGCGCATGAACACGCGGGCGTCTTCCATGCCCTCGTCCGCCATACGTGAAACGACAATGCCCAGCGCCGTCACGGCGCGCCATTTCATCTCACCGCCCGACAGCAGAAAAGAAAGCAGCGGCCCCACAACCTCCGCCGGCGGCAGTGCCGTTATCTGGTCCAGATTCCCTTCCCAGCCGTCATCCGCCAGCAGACAGCGGATACGGGTTTTCAACGCGCGAAACTTTGCCATAGAGCGGCCCTCCTGACGCAAATCGTAATCATTCCCTTGTGATTGACAACAGGGTAGCATGTATCCTTGCAAGGCTTATCCGCTTTCTATATAGTCCTTCAAATGTGAAAAAGAGCACAAGGAGCTGCTTTGTTCCGGTCTCAGGCGTCAGCAAGTGCCCGAAGCGTTCTGCCCGCTCCCCGTTCATACGGGGGGACTCTTGCGGCCGTGGCTTTTGCCTGCGTGCTCGTGTTTTCCGCTCACGGCGCAGCGGCTGCGGCAACCACAGCCGGGCAGACAGTCACCGTGGCCATGTTCCAGCGCATTGCCAGTCTGGACCCGGCACACAGCAGCCTGTACGAACCCCACAGCATCGCTGCCAATGTTTTTGAAACACTGGTCACCGTTTCGCGCAACGGCACCGTGCAGCCCGCTGTGGCGGAATCGTGGAATGTGACGCCCGACGGCAGGCGCTGGACCTTTACCCTGCATGAAGGCCGCAGCTTTCACGACGGTTCTCCCCTGAACGCCTATGCCGTGGAATACAGCTTTCAGCGGCTCATGGATCCGGCGCACCCGCAGTACACCCCCTATCCCGACTGGAAGCGGCTGCTGTTCGGTCAGGTCAATTCCATACGTGCTCTGGATGACAACACGCTGGAAATAGAACTGGACAACCCCTATGCCCCGCTGCTGCATAATCTGGCAACGCCCGGTGCCAGCATAGTCTCGCCGCGCTCGCTGCAGGAGATGCACGACGGCAGAACCGCCATCCCTGCCGGTTCAGGGCCGTTCCGCGTGGCGTCATATTCGCCCGAGGCAGTCACCCTGATACCCGCCGCAGGGCATACCCCGCCGCCGCGCTGCAATGTCCGCTACGAATACTATGCCTCCAGCAGCAGCGCTCTGGAAGCGCTGCTTTCCGGCAGGGCCGACATTGTACCCGGCCTGACAGAACAGGATGAAAAAACGGCTCAGCGGCTGGGTGCCTACACCATCATCAGACACCCGCAGCTTTCGGTCATTTTTCTGGCCTGCAACGGTGCCAGTGAAAAAATGCGCTCCCCCGAAATCCGCCGCGCCGTATCATTGAGCATCAACAGAAACAGTCTGGCCACCGTGGTGCTGGGCGCCAACGGCATGCCCGCCACAGGGCTGCTGCCGCCGGAAATGTGGGCCAAAGACCATTCGCTGCCTCCGTACGAATACGCGCCGGATAAAGCCCGGCAACTTCTGCTTCGCAGCGGCTACCCGCAGGGCATCAGCCTTACGGCGCTGCAGCTCGACGCCTCACGGCCTTTCATGCCTTCGCCGCGGCTTTTCGCCGTCACGCTCAAATATCTCATGGCCGGAGCCGGCATAACGCTTTCCATAGAAACCCTGCCCCCCGATGCTCTGCGGGAACGCCGTGCACAGGGCGACTATGATCTGTTCATCAACGCATGGGTTGCCGATACGGCAGACCCCGACAATCTGTACAGCACGCACCTGTATGCAGGACCTGACAACCCGCTGCACAGGGTACACATACCCGAGCTGGACCGGCTGATAGAAGAAAGTGTTTCCACCCCCGTACGCGGCGAAAGGGCGCGGGCCTACCGCCGCATACAGCGTATAGAACGTGAACAGATGCCGTGCATACCCGTCATGCACAGCAGCCTGCCGGTCATACTGCGCCGCGGAATTTCCGGCATGCGCATTACCACGGGCTCGTACCTGATCTTTCGCAACACCGTAAAAACAGCGCCTGCAGACCGCGCTCAGCAACGGCCGGCACCATGAAGATCAGCCTCAGCATTTCATCCATCAGACTACGGGTCATTCTTGTAACCCTGCTTGTGGCGCTTGTGCCTGTCTGCACCATGACCGTGGCGGGGCTGCTGGTCAGCATGCAGCAGACGGCATCCGCCCTGAGTCTGCAAAGCCGCACGGCGCTGGATAAAGTCAGCGCCGCCATATCCAGAACCACGCGCGAAGCGGAAAACGTCTCGCGTCTGGTTGCCGGATTCAACACGCTGCAGGGCAACCCCGAGCCTGACTCCCTGCGCGACATGCTGTTCTCGCGTCAGCACTTCTGGGACAAGGGCTTTGTGGAGGTTTTTGACGCACAGGGGCGGATACTTGCGCGCAGTGTTCCGCTGCGCACGGCCAACCGCCAGTGGATGACCCCGCCGGAAGACCCGCTGGTCATGCAGGGCATTCTGCTGCACACGGCATCGGACATTGTACGCACTCCGGCGGGTCTGGCCGCGCGGGCCGTCGCCCCCGTATACCGGCCGTCGTCTCTGCAGGCCATCGGCGCCGTGGTTACCACCTTTCCGCTGGACCGCAGCATGCTCCAGCACATCAAAGAACAGACACAGGCCGACATTACCCTGCATTACCCCGACCTCCGGGTGGAAAGCACTCTGCACGACGCAAGCAAGCTGCCGGTGACACATGACTGGGACAACACCTACGATGTCATGCGCAATGCCGAAGGCCCTGCACAGTACGAGGCGCAGATAGCCGGTTCGACTTATGCGCTCAGCAGCATTCCGCTGCGCAACAACGCCGGCGTGACACAGGCGGTGCTTTCCGTGGCGCTCAACCGCAACATGCTGCGGCAGTATCTGCACGACGCCGTGCAGACACTGGTGCTCACCCTTGTTCTTGCCCTTGTCATGGCAGCGGGGCTGGGCATGTGGACAGCGGAAAAACTGACCCGCCCCCTGCATGAAATGGTGCAGGCCATCCGGCGCATGGCAGGCGGCAACCTGAGTGTACGCGTGTCCGAAGGCGGCTCCGACGAGCTGGGAGAACTGGCGCAGTCGTTCAATAAAATGGCCGGACGTCTGGAAGAGCAGCGCGCGCACCTGCTAGACGCCCTGCACGAGCACGAAGAAACCACCCTGCGGCTGGCCAATGCCAACAAAGGGCTGGAATACGCCAACCGCGAACTGCTGTCAGCACGTGAAGAATACCGCAAAATATTTGAAGGCTCCGTACAGGGTATTTACCAGACCACGCTGGAAGGCAGGTTCATCAAGGCCAACAGAGCACTGGCCAGAATGCTGGGCTATGGTTCCGCCGAAGAACTCATCGGCACGGTGACCGATATCGGGTCGCAGCTGTATGTGAACCCCGCAGACAGACAGCGGTTGAAATCACTGCTTTCCACACGCAGCAGTCTTTCCGATTTTGAAACCCGCTTTTACCGCCGCGACGGCAGTCAGGTACCTGTGTCCATTTCCGTCAGGCTTGTGTATGACGAAAATGACCTGCCGCAGTATCTTGAAGGCGCACTGCAGATATTACAGAACGCGAACGGCGCCGCGAGGCCGAACAGCAGCGTGAAGCGGCAGAAGCCGCCAGCAAGGCCAAAAGTGAATTTCTTGCCCGCATGAGCCACGAAGTGCGCACCCCTCTGAATGCAGTGGTGGGCATGGCCGATCTGCTCTGGGAGTCGGACCTGACGCCGGACCAGCGGCTGTATGTGGACATTTTCCGCAAGTCAGGCCAGACCCTGCTCGCTCTTCTCAACGACATCCTTGACTACTCAAGGTTGGAGGCAGGACGCCTGACGCTGGAACGTCTGCCGTTTTCTCTCCGGGACACCCTGACCATGACCGTAAACATGCATGCGGCGCAGGCCGAAAGCAGACAGCTGTCTCTCTCGCTGCATGTGGACGAAACACTGCCCGACAATTACTGCGGTGATTCGCTGCGGCTGCGTCAGATTCTGGGCAACTTGCTCAGCAACTCCATAAAGTTCACCCGGGAAGGCTCGGTGGAAGTACATGTCGGCCCTGCCCCCGGACAGCAGGAGCTGACAGCGGGTGAACCGGTCATGGTGCGCATCTGCGTGCGCGATACGGGTATCGGCATTCCGGAAAACGTGCAGCAGACCATTTTTGAAAGCTTCACGCAGGCTGATTCTTCCATCACGCGGCAGTTCGGCGGTACAGGGCTGGGGCTTTCCATCTGCCGTATGCTCACTACCATGATGGGCGGGCGCATCTGGCTGGAAAGCACACAGGGACAGGGCACAGCCGTGTATGTGGAAATGCGGCTCGACCTCCATGACCGTTCCGCCGCGGAAACGCAGCCCGAAGAATGTGCCATGCCGGTACAGGCCGCACCGCTGCGCATACTGTGTGTGGAAGACAGCGCCAACAACCGCCTGCTGTTCAGAATGTATCTGAAAAACACCGGCCACGAGGTGGACGAAGCGGAGAACGGTGAAGAAGGGCTGCGCCTTTTCATGCTCAACAGCTACGACATCATATTCATGGATCTGGAAATGCCCGTCATGGACGGCTACATGGCCACCACCGCCATACGCGACTATGAACAGCGCCACCGTATGCCCGCCGTTCCTGTGGTGGCGCTTACCGCTCATGCGCTGGAAGACTTTAAACAGCGTTGTCTTGCCATGGGCTTTACCGATTATCTGACCAAACCCTTCCGTAAGCAGCAGCTGCTTGCCATGCTGGAACGCAATACGGGAGCCCCCGCACCGCAGTATCAGGCAGACGGTGCAAAGCTGCCTGCCCCCGAAGAGCACACGGCGGGGCAAAATGCGGAAAAATTGGCGGAACAGACTGCCGGAGAACAAGCTACCGGCGAACAGACTGCCGAAGAACAGGCTGCCGAAAAACAAGCTGCCCGAAAACAGCCCCCTGCAGCTGCGCAGCACACCACAGAACACATGACAGACAGGCAGGCCGACAAATCCGCCACAACGGTAGCGACGGACAGGCAGGCAGAGCAGACATCCGGGCAGCCGCCGGCAGCTGCGGCAGGCGACACCGCAACCACCGGTCAGTCCGGACAGGGCACCGCCGCTGCGGACGCCGCACAGGAAGTCACCATGCTGGAAAACCAGCGCACCGGCCATACCGTCATCCCCCAGACAGGCAGGCAGCAGACAGAAGGCACGACGGACAACGACGATACGGAGCCGCACCGCGAAGCCCGAAAAACGTAGCGGGAACCATCACAGTCCCCCGCACACAAAACATAATGCCGGAGGTCATCCCCCTCGCCTGCGCATGCACCGGCACATACAGGCTGCTGACCCGTCCTAAAATGAGTTGACGTTTTTTAGATTGTTCAAGTTTGGGCTGTGAGGGCAACCTCACAGCCCATTTTATGTACATACTCCGGCGTCTTCATATTCAGGCTAAGATGAGGACGCTCCGTATTATAGATTCCGATCGACTCGTCCACAACTGCCTTCAACTCATCGTAACTTTTGCATGGCACAAATAGAAACTCTTGCTTCAGGATGCCATTCACCCGTTCAGCCAAAGCGTTCTGATAGCAATCGTATCCATCAGTCATGGAACAAAGCATCCCTGCCTTACTCAACTTGTCTTGGTAGATGGTCGATGCGTACTGAAGCCCCCTGTCAGAGTGGTGGATTGCCTCTTTGGTAGTCAAACGGTTCCTGGCAGCTTTTTCCAGTGCCTTGGACACCCCTTCAGCTCCAAGATCCCGATTGAGGCTATGTCCCATGATCTTTCTACTATAAGCATCCGTCACCAAGGTGAGGTAGTAGGTCTGCTCTCTTGTCGAAAGATATGTGATGTCACTAACAAAAACCTGCTCCGGACTTGATGGTCGGATATCTTTAAACAAGTTCGGGTGCTTCTTGAGCCAATGCTTTGAATTTGTTGTTTTTGTGTAGTTTCGTTTGCGCCTTATGAGCATGTGCTCCTTTCGTAACAACGCGAACAAAGCATCGCGACCAAGCTTGATTCCCTTTGCGCTGATAGCATCGCACAGCAGCGAATACAGCTTTCTGGTTCCAAGCCGAGGCATTCTGGCTCTGACGGCAAGCACCAGCTCTTTCACAACTTGAAGCTGGATAGCTCGGAATTCAAAACGCTTTTCGGCCTGATAAACAGATTGGCGGCTCACCCCGAGCTGCCTGCAACAAGCCGCCAAGCTTACTTTGGCTTTTTGTTGAAGATTTCGTGCAGCTCGGGGGTAAACTTTTTTCTTATGGCAGTCCCGTATTCGCGGTCTGAAATGTCAATCATTTCGTTGAGAAGCATGTTCTTCAGCCTCTCGTCCCTCAGCTCCCGTTCCAATCTTCTGATTTGCTGCGCGGGAGTCTCTTTAGCTTTTGGCGATTTACTCGAATGTACCACAGGCTTGCTCCAATCAAGAGTTCCGTGCTTTCTAAGCCAGATAAGCACAGTGCTGCGCCCTTGAATACCATACATCTTCTGAGCCTGCTTGTATGTCATTTCGCCTTGTTCCACTTGAGTCACGACGGATATTTTAAAGGCCATCGTGTAGTCTCGTTGGGTGCGCTTTACATGCTGATTCTTTTCACTTTCCATGAAATAGGCTCCTTACTTGTCAACCTATTTCAGGACGGGACATGCAAAAACAAAAAGGCTTCCCCCGACGGGGAAGCCTTTTTCATACGCATACGCCGCACTGCGGGCCACGGCGCATACACCGGAAGAATCTATGGCAACCCGTGCATGAACATCATGCTGCGGAACCGTCACTGATTTTATCCGTCAGACCGTGCAGTTCGGCAGTCAGCGCGGCGATATTGCGGATACGCTGCACGGATCGGGAAATGCCTTCAGAAGTCTGCGCGCAGATTCTGTTCACCGCTGCAGTGGCTTCATTCACTTCCTCGCAGGCGGCAGACTGCTGTTCCGCGGCCGTGGCAATGGAAGTCACCTGCACGGCCGACTCTCCCACCAGTGCGGTGATGGCTTCCAGTGCGGCACCCGCCTCGTTGGTCAGCGCATTGTTGTGGGCCACGGCTTCCGAAACCTTGTTCATGCTCTCCACGTTGGCTCCGGCTCCGGCCTGAATACCTTTGATGGCCTCGCCCACCTCGCGGGTTGCCTGCATGGTTTTTTCGGCCAGTTTACGCACTTCGTCAGCCACCACGGCAAAACCGCGTCCGGCGTCACCTGCGCGTGCGGCCTCGATGGCGGCGTTCAGCGCCAGCAGATTTGTCTGGTCGGCGATATCGGTAATCACGCCCATAATGTCTCCGATGCCTTCCACGCGGTGGCTCAATTCGCCCAGAGTCTCTTGCATACGCGTGGTCTGCACATGGACGTCGTTGGTGGCAGTGATAACCTGCTGCACCACGGCAAAACCGCTTTCTGCATCGGCTTTGCTCTGCGTGACATTACGCGCCGCCAGCGAAGCATTGCGCGCCACTTCCGCTATGGTGGCAGTCATCTCCTCCATGGCGGTGGCCGTTTCCTGCGAACGGGCATGCTGGGACTGCGCCCCTGCCGCAATCTCGTTGGAATCACTTTCAAGCCCCGCCGCTTCCACATTCAGCTCGTCAACAATGGCAGCCACCTGCGACGTAAGATCATGCATCATGTTAAGCAGCGATGTAATGCGTGTCCGTTCCTCTTCGGCTTCAAGAGTCGCCTTCCTTGCCTGCTCCGCCTTTTCATCTGCCTGCGCGCTGTGTTCCTCGGCTTCCGTCATGCTGCGCCGCAAACTGTCCACCATGGTATGCACCGAAACAGCCGTTTCGCCCAGTTCGCCGGAAAAACGTGTGGAATCAATGCTGCAGCTGTAGTCTCCTGCGGCCACTGCACCGGTGTAGGCTGTCAGTTCGCCCAGCGGGCGGATAATGGAACGCATAAGCAGCAGACACAATGTGACTATAAGCACAATGATTCCTGCTGAAACACCGATGATGCACCACTTGAGAAACGCTATGGTGTCCTTGAAACGATAGACTTCGTTATCGTAGGCTTTGTCTTTTATTGTAGTCAGTTCGCCGAAATATTTACGCGACTGCTGCGCCAGCGGTGTGGCGGACTGACCGTATTCCGCATACTGCAGATGCCGCATTCCCTCAGGAATGGACTGCATTTTTGTGGCAAAGCGCAATCCGTCCTGTACAAAAGCAAGCGCAGCTCTCTTTGCCTTGGCAACAAGCTGTCGCTCTTCTGCACCCACAGCGCCGCCTTCAAGTATCACAAAGTTTTTTTCTATGGCTTCAATGCGCTTTTGCAGCTTATCTATATCTTTATCTGCGTCACTACCAAGCATTATATTCCGGGTAAGACGGCTTACATAGTTAATGTCTCTGTTTATGGCCGTTGTGGCAACTTTACCATCCAGTGTATTTTCCTTCATGCTGACAAAAGATCCGTGCAGCTTGGCCAGCGTACCCACAGACAAACCGAGAATGCAGAGCATGGAGACTATACAGATAACAATGATACCTGTTATCTTGCCTTTAATGGTCTTGAAACAATTCACGATGCCTCCCCCTTTGAAAGCATGAAAGAATACCCGCCACAGTGCGGAAGAACAAATCCGTATATCAAGCAAATTAAATGCCACCGGCACTGAACACCACAGACGTTCGTCTTTACAACGGTTATGTGCTGTGGACGTTTTTCTGCCGGCAGAATAAATGCAAACAAAAGTTTACACTATGCAAACTGCGGGCTACACACGCATGCAGCAATGCGCTGGTGTGCGCCATGCGCGCGGCTGCGGCACCCCGCAGACACTAAAAAAGCTGCCAACCGGAGATAACACCGGCGGCAGCCTGAAGCTGTGCGTAAACCGAAAATGCAGGTCAGCTGCGGATAATTTCCGCCACGGTTTCAGCGGCCATGCGGGCACCGCCGCGGCGCTTTTCAACATATCCGGCAAACCGTGCCGCCACTCTTGTCTTGGGGGCCGGACGTCTGAGCAGACGCAGCAGTTCCTGCGCTGCCTCCTCCGGCCCGCCGGTACGCTGCACAAGTCCCTGCTCCATTATATCGTCGCCCACCCAGTAAAAATTACTCCAGTGCGGCCCGATAACAGGCACGATGCCGTGTGCCAGCGGTTCAAGAAAATTCTGTCCGCCCAGCGGGCGCAGACTGCCGCCCACAAAGACACCGCGGGCCAGTGCGTACACATGGTCCAGTTCGCCGAAAGCATCCCACAGAACCACCGTACCGGGCGCCACGGGTTCACGCACGGCAGAACGCAGCACCCACGGCATCCCCGCCTCGTCAAGCCGGATGCGCCAGCGGGCCACCCGCTCCAGATGGCGCGGCACCAGCGCGATGCAGGTGCGCGGACGTTCTCCGGCCACCGCCCGCAGCAGATATTCCGCATCCTCTTCTTCCTCGCGGCGCACAGAAGCCAGCACGGCAACTGATGTTCCGGGCCTGAACACCGTACCCAGCAGCGGGTTGGGTCCCTGCGCTGCGCCCTGCGGAACTCTGTCGAACTTGATGTTGGGCATCACGCGCACCCGCCCGTGGCCGAACAGCACCGCATAACGGGCCGCATCGTGCTCCGACATGGCCAGCACGGCAGCCGGAGGCACCGCGCGCAGAAATCCGTCAAAATTGAGATAGCCCGCAAGACTTCCCGGCGTCATGCGTCCGTTGACAACAACATAGGGTACACCGGCCTGCGCACAGGCCGCCATCAGCGCAGGCCACAGCTCCGTTTCAAGCAGCACCACGGCACGGGCGCCCGTAAGCTGCAGCGCGCGGCGCATCACGGCGGGTTCGTCTAAAGGAAAAAAGCGCACTTCCACACGCATGTCCGGCCGGTGCTCCGCACACCAGGCCGCGGCAGAATCAAGAATACCGCGCCCCTGCACCGTGCATGTGGTCAGCAGCACGCTGCCTGCACTGCCCTGCGGCAGATGGCGCAGCAGCTGCCACGCAAGATACGATTCACCGACCGATGCCGACTGGATCCACAGATCTGCCTGCGGGGTGCGCCCGCGGGGTGCCAGCCGCTCGTCAAAACCGTGCCGCAGCCGGCGGTGACGTGCCAGCAGGGGGCGGCACAACCGCCATGCCGCGCCATACAGCGAAAGCAGCAGACGGTGTCTTGTGCTCAGGGTCATGCCTTCTCCTGTTGTTTGCCGTGGGCGGCCAGTCCCAGCTCGATAAGCCGCCCGATCAACCCGTCAAAGGAAATGCCCACGGCAGCCGCTTCCTGCGGCAGCAGGCTTGTGGCCGTCATGCCCGGCAGCGTGTTCACTTCCAGCAGGGACAATGCTCCGGCAGGCGTCAGAATAAAATCTGAACGGCTGTAACCGCGCAGCCCCAGTGCGCGGTGCGCCCGCAGCGCGTATTCGCGCACCTTGGCCGTAACTTCTCCGGGCAGCGGCGCGGGACACAGTTCTTCCGCCTGCCCCGGAGTGTATTTGCTGGCATAATCAAAAAATCCGGAGCCCAGCGGACGGATGAGAATGGGCGGCAAGGCTTCGTCGCCCAGCACACCGCAAGTCACCTCCACGCCTTCCACGGCGGGTTCTATAATGGCCTCGCCGCCGCGGGTGAAAAGCTCGTCAAGCGCGCGGGCAAGCTCGCCCGGGCAGCTGACGCGGTGCAGAGCAAGGCTTGATCCGCCGTTGTTGGACTTGATAAATGCCGGAAAAGCGAAAGGCGGCTCCCAGTCCGCTCCCGGATGCGCCGGCAGAAAAACCCATTCCGGTGTGGGCAGGCCGTTTCTGACAAACACTTCCTTTGCCGCGGCCTTGTTCAGCGCCAGAAAAGACCCCGCAGGGCCGGACCCCTGATACGGCACGCCGGCCGTTTCCAGCAGCGCCTGCACAAGGCCGTCTTCTCCCGGTTGCCCGTGCAGGTTTAAAAAGGCGAAATCATGGGCCTGTGCAGCCTCCAGAAGGCCCGCAAGCGTCCGGCAGGGGTCAAAAAGAGTAACCTGATGCCCCAGCCGCTCCAGCGCGGCGTGAATGCCCCGCGCACCGGAAAGCGATACGTCCCGTTCCTCAGACCAGCCCCCGGCTATCAAAAGAATACGCATTGAAATCTATCTCCAGTCGCTCTGCAAGAGCGCGCTCAATATCTGCAGCCTGTTCCAGCGACAGGGTTATGTACTGCCTGCTTTTTTCCGTTCTGCCGTAACGCACCATAAGGTCGTCATACCGTTCGGCAAGCGACACGATACGCTCGTGGCGTACGCGTTTATCGGCATATATGATGACGCACGGCAGAAAATGCCTGTCAAGCGAGATGCTCCACGGCCACCACACATGGTGCACGACACCCTGTGCTATGGCGGGGTTGCCGGTTTCTTTCAGCACCCATGCAGCCCCCAGCTGTGCGTGATTGCCGCCGTGCAGTATGGTATATATTTTCGCCAGATCATGCAGCAGGGCGCTGGCAAGCACCGTGTCGGCGCAGACATTCATACCGCTGCGCCGCGCATGCAGGGCTATGGTGTGCGCCACCTGCGCCACGGCCTCGCTGTGCTGCCGGATGTGGTCCGGCATGGCGTATTTATTCCACAGCAGCCGGCAGGCTGCCGGTTCCGGCACGTTCCAGCGCGCATCCGCGGCAAAAAACCGCGGCGGGGTTTCTTCTTCCCGCAGCGGTCTGCGTTCCGCGGCCTGTGTGCCCGTTTTCATAACTGCAATACCTCGCTCGGCAGCCCGTGCTGCATCTTGCTTTATTCCGGTGTACCAACACGCAGATAAAAAAGCAAAGCCGCCGCCCCCCGTGCGGGCTGTCTGTATGCCCAAATCATCACGAATCCCGCCAAGTTGACAGGTAAAGGTTCTTGAGCGTAGCTACTAGACTGTCACGCGTACCGGTGCCGCGGCGTCGGGCCCGCCGCACCGCGGCCCTGCCGCAACGCGCGGAAAAAACGCCCTTCTGCCGCTCCGTGCTTCTGCGGCCCCCGCACCTCTAGAGGAAGGAAGGATACCACGTGAACTTTTCCAATGCGTTCAAAGATCCTGTGCTGTGCCGCGGGCTGCTGGACCGGCTTCGTGCCGAGACAGACGCCCCGCTGCGTTTCATGGAAGTGTGCGGCACACATACCGTGGCCATATTCCAGAGCGGTCTGCGCCCGCTGCTGCCGGAACAGGTCGTCCATGTGTCCGGCCCCGGGTGTCCGGTCTGTGTGACCCACGAAAGCGAGATAGCCGCCTATCTGGAACTGGCGGAACGCGACAAGGTGATCATCGCCACGTTCGGCGACCTTATGCGTGTTCCCGGCCCCGGTGGCAAAACACTTAAAAGCGCACAGGCCGCCGGTGCCCGCATCGAAGTGGTCTATTCACCCGTGGACGCACTGTCACTTGCCGCTGCCCACCCGCAGTCCACGGTGGTTTTTCTGGGCATCGGTTTTGAAACCACCACCCCCGCCGTGGCCGCCACCATCAAAACCGCAGACCGGCAGGGGCTGAAGAATTTTCAGGTACTTTCCTTTCACAAACTGGTGCCCCCCGCTCTGGGCGCGCTGCTTTCCGACCCTGACTGTGCAGTGGATGCTTTTCTGCTGCCGGGACATGTTTCCACCATTCTGGGCACGGCCCCGTACAACTTTGTGGCCGAACAGTTTCACACCCCCGGCGTGGTGGCCGGTTTTGACCCTGCCGACATTCTGCAGGCGCTGCTGCTGATGGTGCAGATGCGCCGCCGAGGCGAATACGCCATCACCAACCAGTACAGCCGCGCGGTAAGCGACAACGGCAACCCCAAGGCGCGCAGCATCATGTACGAGGTATTCCGTCCTGCAGACGCGCTGTGGCGCGGCATCGGCACCATACCCGACAGCGGGCTGGTGTTCACCGACGCCTACAGACAATTCGACGCCATGGAACAGCAGGAACTGACCCTGCGGGACGTGCCCAACACACCCGGATGCAGATGCGGCGACGTGCTCAAGGGCAAAATGCAGCCCGACAACTGTCCGCTGTTTGCCAAGGCCTGCACACCCGCCCGCCCCGTGGGACCGTGCATGGTTTCCACCGAAGGAAGCTGCGCCGCCTATTTCAAATACAATATCGGGAGCTGACCCCATGACTGCAGAAACTCTGCTGCTCGATTACGGAAGCGGCGGCCGCGCCTCGCAGAGGCTTATCGCCGAGCTGTTCTTCAAGCATTTTGACAACCCCTATCTGACGGCCATGAACGACGGTGCCGTGCTGGACATCCGCGGCCCCGTGGCCATGTCCACAGACAGCTATACCGTTGACCCGCTGTTTTTTCCCGGCGGAGACATAGGCACACTGGCCGTGCACGGCACAGTCAACGACGTGGCCATGATGGGCGCGCGTCCGGCATACCTCAGCTGCGGCTTCATTCTGGAAGAAGGTCTGCCCATGGAAACACTGGAACGCATTGTCACTTCCATGGGGCTTGCCGCGCGCGAATCCGGCGTACTTATCGTTACCGGCGACACAAAGGTTGTTCCCCGCGGCTGCGTGGATAAAATTTTTATCAACACCACGGGCGTGGGCGAGATAATCGCCGACCCCGCCCCTGCCGGCGACAAAGCCCGCCCCGGAGACGTCATACTGGTTTCGGGCACCATGGGTGACCACGGACTGACCATCCTTTCGCATCGCGAAGGCCTTTCCTTTGCCACCGACGTGGCCAGCGACTCCGCACCGCTGGCGCGCATGGTCGAGCGGCTGACATACGAAACAGGCAGCATACATGTGCTGCGCGACCCCACCCGCGGGGGGCTGGCCACCACACTCAACGAAATCGCCGCACAGTCTGGCATGGTCTTCACCATTCGCGAAGAGGATATCCCCGTGCGCGAATCGGTACGCAGCGGGTGCTCGTTTCTCGGTCTCGACCCGCTGTATCTGGCCAACGAAGGAAAACTCATCTGCATACTGCCCGCCGATAAAGCACAGCAGGCGCTGGAAATCATGCGCCAGACCCAGTTCGGCGGCGACGCTGCCGTTATCGGACAGGTGCTTGCCCCCGGCGACGGCCCGGGCAAAGCCGGTCAGGTGGTGATGCAGACCCCGCTGGGCGGCCACAGACTGCTGAACATGCTGGAGGGCGAACAGCTGCCCCGCATCTGCTGACAGCCGTCTGCGGTGCACCACGGCACCTGTTGACGTACCGCCTTTTTTGATGTGTACAGGCGGTGCCGTCGGCACGACATAAACAATTTACAGAACGCCGGACGGTCCTGTCCGGCGTTCTCAATTATGGTGCAGCATGCGAACCAAAATCCTTCTGGCGGGCAACTATGCTCCCGCCCTGCTGCTCTTCAGGGGCGAATTCATCCGTGATCTGGTGCGCGCCGGTCACGAAGTGGTGTGCACCGCGCCGGAAGACGACGAAAAAACCCGCGACGCACTGGCACAGATGGGGGTGCGTTACCGGACGGTTCCGCTGAAGCGCACCGGTATGAACCCGCTGCGCGACTGCATCACATTCCTTTGCTATCTGTGGACTTTTCTTGAAGAACGTCCCGATGTGGTGCTCACCAGCTCCATCAAGCCGGTCATCTACGGCGGACTGGCGGCGTGGCTTGCCCGCGTGCCCCGCCGTTTCGGCATGATCACCGGACTGGGGTACGCATTTTCGCACAGGCAGGGCCTGCGGGGACTGCTCAACAGGCTTGTCAGGGGGCTTTATGCTCTTGTCATGCCCCGGTATCAGGCCGTTTTTTTTCTTAATCCGGACGACAAAGCCCTGTTCGACGCTGAAAAGCTGACCCGCAGCACCACGGCCGTGGTGCTGAACGGTGAAGGCGTGAACCTTGACCATTATGCCTGCCGCCCGCCGCAGCAGGACCCTGTGGAATTCCTGCTGGTGGCGCGGCTGCTCAGGGCCAAGGGCGTGCCGGAATTCTGCGAGGCCGCACTGATGCTCGCCCCGCGTTATCCTCAGGCACGGTTCCGCCTTGTGGGCTGGCACGACAAAGGGCCCGATTCCGTCTCGGAGGCTGATATCGCCCGCTGGACGGCAGGCGGCGTGCAGTATGACGGCCCCGCGGACGATGTGCGCCCCGCGCTGCACAGCGCCTCGGTGTATGTGCTGCCCTCTCACCGCGAAGGCACTCCGCGCTCCACCATGGAAGCCATGAGCACCGGCCGTCCTGTCATCACCACAGATGCACCCGGCTGCCGTGAGACCGTAAAACACGGCGAAAACGGCTTTCTGGTACCCGCAGGTGACACTGCGGCACTGGCTGCCGCCATGGAAAAATTTATCACACAGCCGCAGCTCATCGCGCCCATGGGCGCCCGCAGCCGCGCCATGGCCGAAGAACGGTACGACGTACGCGAAGTGAACCGCATCATATTCCGTACCATGCGCCTGCCCGAAGCAGCCAACGGCCCCCGCCCGCGCAGGGTGACGCCTCCCGCGCTCAAACGGGCCTTTGATCTCGGGCTGGCTGTCCCCGCTTTCATCCTGCTGCTGCCGGTCATGGCCGCCGTTGCGGTTGCCGTGCGGCGCAAGCTGTCCAGAGACGTGTTCTTCCGGCAGATACGCCCCGGTAAAAACGGCAGGCCCTTCACCATCATCAAATTCCGCACCATGACCGATGCGCGAGACTCCCGCGGCAACCTGCTGCCCGACGGCGAACGCCTGACAGACTTCGGCCGGTTTCTGCGCGCAAGCTCGCTTGATGAACTGCCTGAGTTGTGGAACGTGATACGGGGCGACATGAGTCTGGTCGGCCCGCGGCCGCTGCTGATGCAGTATCTGCCGCTGTACACACCCAGACAGGCGTCACGCATGGATGTACTGCCCGGCATAACCGGCTGGGCGCAGGTCAACGGCCGCAATGCCGTGGACTGGGACGACAAGCTGGAAATGGATGCATGGTATGTGGACAACCACACGCTCTGCCTTGACATCCGCATCATCTTAATGACCGTCATAAAAGTCTTCCGCCGTGAAGGTGTGGCCAAACAGGGGCACGCCACCACGGATACATTCACCGGCAGTGCACGGCACGATGACGGACGCTCTGCCAGATACGGCCGCAACCATGAACAGTAACCTGTGCTTCATGCGGCGCCGCGCTACCGGCAGCTACGCAGGCCGCATATCCGCCGTTTTATCCGGTGCCCTGCGCAGGATGCCGCGCCGCACCCGCCTGAGCGTGCCGCAGGCACGTCTTCCTTCCGCGTCGTAACCTTCCTACGGCACACAGACTGCCATATCTGTTACTCAGCACAGAACATTCTCAGACATGCTGCATAATTTACAACAGGCATTGTAACAACTGCCCTGATAGACTATAACAGCACCGCTGTTGCGTTCCATATCACCCTCACAGGGGAGAATTTTATGACACAGACACAAAAACGCATATTCCTCTCGCCGCCGCATATGGGCGGCAGCGAGCTTGATTTCATACATACCGCATTTGAAAGTAATTATGTCGCACCGCTCGGCCCCATGGTAGATGCCTTTGAACGCAATTTCAGTACGTTCACCGGTATTCCCCACTGCGCCGCCCTCAGCAGCGGCACCGCCGCCCTGCACCTTGCCCTGCGCACTCTGGGCACGGGTCCCGGCGATATCGTGCTGGCGTCCACACTGACGTTCATCGGCAGCGTAAGCCCCATCACCTTCACCGGAGCGCAGCCTGTTTTCATCGACAGCGACACCGAAACATGGAACATGAACCCCGACCTGCTGGCCGAAGCCGTGGCCGGATACGCAGCTGCCGGTCGCATTCCCCGTGCGGTCATAGTTACCGACCTGTACGGACAATGCGCCGACTATGACAGGCTGCTTGAAATATGCGCCCCTCACGGCATTCCCCTGATCATCGATGCAGCGGAATCGGCCGGTGCGCGCTACAGAAACCGTCATGCCGGCACAGGCGGCTACTGCTCTGTCTTCTCATTCAACGGCAATAAAATCATCACCACTTCCGGCGGCGGCATGCTGTGCACGGACAATCCGGCCGTGGCCGAAAAAACCCGCTGGCTTGCCCAGCAGGCACGCGACCCCGCCCCCTATTACGAACACAGCGAGATAGGCTACAATTACCGCATGAGTAACATCTGCGCCGCCATAGGGTGCGGTCAGCTGGAAGTGCTGGCACGGCGCGTGGCCCAGAAAAGAGCCATATGCGAACATTACCGCAGGGTTCTGGAGCCGCGCGAGGGCATCGCCTTCATGCCTGAAGCGCCCTACGGCCAGAGCTCGCGCTGGCTTACGGTCATAACGCTGGATCCGGCCCGCTGCCGGTGCACGCCAGAAGGACTGCGCCGGGCACTGGAAGACTGCAACATCGAATCGCGCCCCGTATGGAAACCCATGCACATGCAGCCGGTATTCAAAGACTGCAGGGTGTTCGGCGGCAGCGTGAGCGAACGTCTCTTCCACACCGGTCTGTGCCTGCCTTCGGGTACCGCCATGACCGGACAAGACCTGACCCGCGTAACGGATGCCATCCTGCGCGCGCTTGACGGACAGCCATGCGAATAGCACTGCGCACCGCCAACTTCTACATCATGATGTGCGTGGACCTGCTGTGCTTTGCAGCCGCGCTGTACGCCGCCTATATGCTGCGGTTCGACTTTTCCATTCCCTATCTGCATGTCGAACGCATGAAAGGACTGCTGCCATGGGTACTGCCCATGAAGCTCGCCGTGTTCGTGGTATTTTCCATGTACCGCGGCATGTGGCGCTACACCAGCCTGCGCGACTCCATACTGCTGCTGCGCGCCGCAAGCGTGCAGAGCCTGCTTGTCATCGCAGGGGTGGCATACCTTACCGGATTTGCGGGCTATTCACGCGCCGTCTTCGGCATGGACTTTCTGCTTACCTTTCTGTTCACCGGCGGCGCGCGTCTGGGTATCCGCATTCTGTTCTCCCTGCGCGAGACAGGGCGCTTCTGGCTGCCCATGACGGGCCGCACCGCGCGCAAGGGAGCCAGAAGGGTCATCATAATCGGCGCCGGCAGAGCCGGAGAACGGCTGGTCAGCGAACTGAACCGTGATGTGTCGCTGGGCTACTTCCCCGTGGGGTTCGTGGACAACAACCCCGCCCTGAAAGGCAGAACCATCCACGGCCGTCCCGTCATGGGCACGCTGGACCGCCTGCCCGAAGCCATTGTCTCCACCCGTGCCGAAGAACTGCTCATCGCCCTTACGGAAGCTTCTTCCGAGCAGGTGCGCCACATAGTGCAGGCCTGTTCGGAAACGGGTCTGCCCTGCAAAATACTGCCGCCCATGAACGAAATTCTGGATTTCAAACGCGGCATAAAAAACATGCGCGAGGTCAACTACCTCGACCTGCTGGGCCGGTCGCCGGTGGAACTGGATACCGGAGCCATCAGCCGCTACCTGCAGGGCAAATGCATTCTGGTCACCGGCTGCGGCGGCTCCATAGGATCAGAGCTGGTCAGGCAGATTATCCGGTATGCTCCCGCCCGTCTGGTGCTGGTGGATGCCAGCGAATTCAATCTGTATAAAATACAGATGGATCTTGAACACGTACACGGCTTTCACGACTATGTGGCCATACTGGGCAATATCCGCGATGCCCACCTGATGCGCACCACATTTGCCGCACACAAACCAGAGGCTGTCTTCCACGCCGCGGCGTACAAGCATGTGCCCATGCTTGAGCGTAACCCGTGGCAGGCCGTGCAGAACAATATTCTGGGCACCCAGACACTCATGCAGGCCGCCCACGATGCCGGAGTGCAGCGTTTTGTGGTGGTCTCCACCGACAAGGCGGTACGCCCCACCAACGTCATGGGGGCTTCCAAGCGGGTAACAGAACTGCTCATGCGCAGGTTCTCCGGCAGTTCCACACGGTTTATGGCCGTGCGCTTCGGCAATGTGGTCGGGTCGTCCGGCTCCGTTGTGCCGCTGTTTCTCGACCAGATTGCCAGAGGCGGCCCCGTCACGGTCACGCATCCCGAAGTAACCCGATACTTCATGTCCATTGCCGAAGCCGCGCAGCTTATTCTGCAGGCGGGCACCATGGCGCAGGGCGGCGAGATATTTGTGCTGGATATGGGGGTACCTGTCAAAATAGCAGATATGGCCAAAGACCTTATCCGCCTTGCCGGACTGGAACCCGAAGTGGATATTCCCATTGTCTTCACCGGCCTGCGCGAAGGTGAAAAACTGTACGAAGAGCTGATTACCGCTGACGAAGGCGTGGTGCGCACCGAGCATGACAAGATTATGGTGCTGCGCTGCTGTGACAGCGCCCAGATATCTGAAAGCGCCCTGCAGACTCTGGAACAGGGCCTGCAACAGGCCGTGCAGGCAGCACAGGCGCACGACGGTGCAGCAGTGCGCAGAGCGCTGCATGTGCTGGTGCCCGAATACACCGAAGTTGAACATACGCACACAGAGACCGGCGCGTCTGGCGCGCCGGAACCTGCCGCACTCCGGCCGGAACCTGCGTGACGTTCGCTGCCCCGCAGATAAAACAAACGGCCCCGGCATGACGCCGGGGCCGCTTTTTTATGATCATGAAATATAAAAAAATATCACACTTTGCCCGCAAGGGGTATGGCCGGAGTGCCCGCCACCACACTGCCTGCGGACACATGGCGCAGAACAGTGGCCCCCGCGCCTATGACCGCACCGTCGCCTATGCTGACCCCCGGAACAACGGTGGCTCCGGCTCCCACAAAAACACCGCTGCCCAGCCGCACCCCGCCGCACAGCGTGACTCCGGGCGCCACATGGCAATGTTCGCCCACCACGCAATCATGGTCGACAACCGCACGGTGATTAATGATGGAATTCACCCCCACTCTGACCGACGGCGCCACCACAGCGCCTGCAAGCACCTGCACGCCATCCGCCAGCACGGCATCCTGCGCTATGACGGCCGCCGGATGACACACCGTCGCAAAACGCCAGCCCCCGGCTGTCAGACGGGCATGGACATGTGCCCGCACATTGCGGCCGCCCACATACCCGATGCCGTTCAGCAGTGCGACGTTGCCGCAATTGCAAAAACTGCCCAGCTGCGCGGCCGGTTTCACTTCCAGACCGCAGAAAACCGTTCCGGCACGTGCCGCATCATCGTCCGCGCAGAAAAGCACACGCCCGCCGCCGGCACGCGCCGCATCAAGCAGCACTTTGCCGTGGCCGCCCGCACCAAAAAGAACAAGTGAATCCATGATAATCCAACCGCCAGTACAGAAAATGCAGTGAATGGACGCAGCGCCCGTAATGGTGTATCAGTCGCCGGAACAAGACCGTGCTTCCCTCCGGCGCTCAAGGACGCGGAAGGAGGCAGCCGGAAGATACAGCAGAGTCCGCAGCATACGCCCTGCGGCAGGTGTCCGCAACTCCGGCACATCACACGTCCGACAGGAGACAACGCATGTCCAGATATACCGAACTGCTCCGTCAATTGCAGGAGGCTCCCCGCACATGGCTCATAACCGGCGTGGCGGGCTTCATAGGCTCCAACCTGCTTGAAACCCTGCTCAGCCACGGCCAGACCGTCACCGGTCTTGATAATTTCATGACCGGACACAGAAAAAACCTCGACATGGTGCGCGACGCTGTCACTCCGGAACAGTGGAGCCGCTTCCGGTTCATCGAAGGTGACATCCGCTCGCTGGAAACCTGCCGCGAAGCGTGCGCCGGCGCGGACTACGTTCTGCATCAGGCTGCGCTCGGTTCGGTACCGCGTTCCATTGATGACCCGCTGCTGACCAATACCTGTAACATCGACGGCTTTGTAAACATGCTGGTGGCCGCACGCGATGCGGATGTCCGCAGATTTGTCTACGCCGCTTCCAGCTCGACCTACGGTGACGAGCCCAACCTGCCCAAGCAGGAAGACCGCATCGGCAGGCCGCTTTCGCCGTATGCCGTTACAAAGTATGTCAACGAACTGTATGCAGACGTCTTTGCCAGAACCTACGGCATGGAATGCACCGGACTGCGCTATTTCAACGTATTCGGCAAACGTCAGGATCCTGAAGGCGCCTATGCCGCGGTCATCCCGCTGTGGTTTGCCGGTCTGCTGCGCGACCAGCCAGTATTCATAAACGGTGACGGCGAAACCAGCCGCGACTTCTGTCACATAGACAACACTGTGCAGGCCAACCTGCTGGCGGCCACCGCTCCCGATCCCGAAGCAACCAATACTGTATACAACGTGGCCTTCGGAGAACGCACATCGCTGACCGAACTGTACGGCCTCATCCGCGAGGAAGTGGCGCGCCACAATCCGCATGCGTCAGAAAAAGAAGCACAGTACCGCGATTTCCGCGCGGGCGACGTGCGCCACTCTCTGGCTGATATCAGCCGTGCCCGCACCCTGCTGGGCTATGATCCGCAGATTTCCGTCCGTCAGGGGCTGCGCATTTCCGGCGACTGGTACGCAGCAAACCTGTAGCAGCCTGCCTGCATAACAAGAACAAAGCCACGCACGGTGCCCATAGGCCCGTGCGTGGCTTTGTTCTTATTTTCCTCTTCCCGCAAAAAGGTGATTTTCCGGCCCGTTGCGCCAGCGTCAGGGCCGGAAAATCAATGGGGAGGGGAGATTTTTCATCCGGCAAAGCCGGAAACAAGAACCATACGCCGCTAACGGTGCAGCGTGGCGTACAGTTCCTGCGCGGCCGTGTTGGCAGGGTCGCGGCGCAGCAGTTCTTCAAGCTGCCCTGCGGCGTCCTCTGTACGGCCGACGGAAATATAACAACCCGCCAGAGAAACGCGCACTGCGTCCTTTGCAGGGTCCACTTCAAGAAAAGCATGCAGTCTGGGAATGACATCGTCGATACGGCCCAGCACATAGCCAAGCTGCACCAGACCGTGCACGGCGATCATATTGGCCGGATTCATATCCAGCGCCTGCGCGAAATGGCTGAAAGCGGGTTCATTTTCGCCGCGTTCCATTTCAATCAGGCCCATGCCGGCCAGTGCCTTGTCGCCGGGTTCGATATCGGCGGCTTTTTTGTACAGCACCAGCGCATCGTCAAACAACCCGCGCTGCACGGCAATGGTAGCCAGCCCCAGATACGGGTCAGGATGCACACCGTTACTGCCCGCAGCCTTGCGGTAGTATTCCTCGGCTTTATCCAGCTCACCCATAAACAGGTAGCACTCGCCCAGTTCCTTGTTGATCTCGTAATCAAGATGATTGCTCATGGTTCCCCTCCGTTCGAAAACGGCAACCTGTTCCCTTTTTTCTGCCGCTGCAAGAGTTAAGCAAATTCCGGGCCGACACGACCCCGCGGAGTTCAGGGAACTTTTTTCCTTTGCCACGGAACAAGCAGGAACCGTGCCACCCTGCAGAATCACAGGCAGATACGCCCCGTGCGCCAAAAGAGCAACCCCTCTGCCGCCGGCGACGGTCACCAGTGACCAAATATTGACACCATGGCCGCAAAACTGCGCAGAAATCATATTTAAAATATATTTTTCAAACAGTTAACAATCATGGAACACACCTTGCTTTGTGCAGATGGCAGCGTCCGGCTTTCCGGCGCATGGCTTCATCGGAGGCAGACACCATGAAAACACTTTTCGGACAGCACATGGAAGTGACCGCCAAGGTCATGGACATGCAGCTCAAGCGCCAGAACGTCATCATGAGCAATATGGCGAACGTGCGCACGCCCGGGTACAAGGCCCGCGAACTGGACTTTGAAAAAGACCTGCAGGCAGCACTTTCGCTGGGTACGGAAGGCAAGATAGCCCGTACCCATGAAAAGCACGTACCGGCGACCTTTGACCCCGAGACTTTCGGCCCGGAATGGACCAAGGCGTTCAGACCGCGTGTCGTCCACGGCGAAGATCAGGTCGATCTGGACAAGGAAATGGCCAAGATGGCCAAGAACACCCTGCAGTACAACACGCTTTCCACCATCATCAAAGGCAACTTTCAGGGCCTTAAAGACGTCATCATGACAGGGCAGAAATAATGGATTTCATGACAGCACTCGACATCGGCGCATCGGCACTCAGTGCGGAACGCACGAGCATGAACATAACCTCCATGAACCTGGCTAACGCAAAGACGACCAGAACCATAGGCGGCGGGCCATACCGCCGCAAGGCCGTTGTCATGGCTGCCACAGAGGTGGACGACCCCTTCAGCAAGCATATGCAGAGCGCGCTTGACCGCGAACTGCGCGGGGTGCGCGTACAACACATCGTGCGCGACAACCGCCCTTTCCGTCAGGTGTACGAACCCGGACACCCCGACGCCGATGCCAACGGCTACGTTAAATACCCGGACATCAACGTGGTGGAGGAAATGGCCAACCTGATGACCTCGCAGCGCGGGTATCAGGCCAGCGTGTCCACCATCGAGGCTGTCAAAAGCATGTACACCAAGGCACTGGAAATAGGCCGTTCATAGGCGGGGTAACGCATCATGACCATTCAGAGTGTCGGCCTGAAGGCCTACAGCAACGCGCTGTCAAACTTTACCAAGGCAGAACGCAGCATCCAGTCGGGCAAACTGACGCCGGAACCGAGAGTGGAGCGCTCCTTCAGCGACACCATCAACTCTTCGGTAAAAAAAGTGAACGACATGCAGAGTGAAAAAAGCACCATGATCCAGTCGTTCGCCTCCGGCGAAACACAGAACGTGCACGAACTGATGATAACGCTGCAAAAGGCCAGTGTTGCCGTAAAAATGACATCCGCAGTACGCAACAAAGTGATGGAAGCGTACCGCGAACTGAGCAAAATGCAGTTCTAAAACCGGCTGATTCCCGCTACTTATTTTTCCGGAGAAACACATGACCGCGCTCAATTCCGCCGTGGATAAGGCAAAAACTTTCTGGACCCGCATCAGCATGTCGCAGCGGGTATTCATCGTCGGCCTGACTGTGGTCGTGGTGGGCATATTTTTCGGCCTTATCTTCTGGATAAATCAGCCCGACTACAGGGTGCTGTATTCCAAGCTTACCCCGGAAGACGCCAACAGGGTGGTCACCGTGCTGCAGGCGCAGAAGGTCAGGTACCGGCTGGATAACGGCGGCAGCACCATAATGGTACCCGCCGACCGCGTGTACGACATGCGGCTTATGGTTGCCGGTGAAGGTTCAGTGGTGGGACAGGGTGTCGGCTTTGAAATTTTTGACCAGATCAAGGTCGGTCAGACTGATTTTGTTCAGAAAATCAATTACCAGCGCGCCCTGCAGGGCGAGCTTTCGCGTACCATAGCTGAATTTCCCGCTGTGGAGAGCGCCCGCGTACATCTGGTCATTCCGCACCGCAGCCTGTTCATCGAAGAGCAGATGCAGCCTTCCGCTTCTGTGGTGCTGAAGCTGCAGGACGGCAAAAAGATGGACGAAAAGGACGTGCAGGCCGTCGTCAATCTGGTCACCATGTCTGTGGAAGGGCTGGACCAGGGCAAAATTTCCGTGGCGGACACTTCGGGCAAGATTCTGTACTACCCCAAAGACGAACAGTCGCTTGACGGCATGACCTCCACCCAGCTGGAACACAAGCTGACCATGCAGCAGAATTTCGAACGCCGGATCGAAGAGCTGCTCTACCCTGTCATCGGCCCGGGCAAAGTCATTGCCAAGGTCAATGCCGATCTTGATTTTTCGCAGAAAACCATCCGCAAAAAGCTGTTTGACCCCGAAAGCTCTGTGGTACGCAGCGAAATACGTACCGAAGAGGCCCGCAAAGGCACATCAAACGTCAATGCCGGCGTGCCGGAAGCGAACTTCCGCGGCGACGGCATGTCCGGCGGCACCAGCACGGAAGACTCCAACCGTGAAACCCGCAACACCAACTACGAAATAAACGAAGAAGAACAGAATATCATCGCTCCCGTGGGGCAGCTTGACCGGCTGAGTGTTGCGGTTATCGTCGACGGCACGTATGAAAAGAACGAAGAAACGGGCGAATGGACATATGTGCCGCGCAGCGACGAAGAGGTGGCGCGCATCCGCCAGCTGGTGGCCAGTGCCGTCGGGTTCGACCGTGCCCGCGGCGATGTGCTGGAAGTCAGCAGCATATCCTTTGGCGGGCCGGAAGCCGACACCTACATGTCGCTGGCCGAAGTCATCATGGACTACGCGCTGCGACTGGGTAAACCCCTGCTGAACGCGCTGCTGGTCTTCCTCTTCCTCGTCATGGTGGTGCGGCCCGTGGTTCTGGCCCTCATACGGCCCAAGGTCGAAGGTGAAGTGGTCGAAGGCCTGGAAGGTCTGCCCACCGGCGAAGAGCGTCTGGCCCTTATCGAGGGCGAAGAAGACATGGACGCCATGGACGCCCTGAAAAAAATCGACGATATCAAAGCCCATGCGCTGCAGCTTTCCGAACAGAACATGGAACAGGCAGTGGGTATTCTGAAAAGCTGGCTGAAGGACAGCGAAGGAGCCAAAGTTGGCGGAGCAGCTTAAGGGTCCCCGTAAGACCGCGATTCTCCTCCTTGCCATGGGGGACAAGTTCACCTCTGAAGTCTTCAAAAGGCTGGACCGGTCTGAGATCACGGCCATATCCAAGGCCATGGTCGAACTGGACACCGTGCCCAAGGAAGAGGTTGAAGAGGTGCTGCGCGAATTCCATTACGCCCTTGTCACCGGCAAGGAGCTGATAATGGGCGGCGAAGACGCGGTAAAACGCATGCTGATGAAAAACCTCGACAGCGATACGGCCAAGTACATCATGGACGCGCTGTCGCTGGATACCGGCCCGGCTCCTTTCAGAGAACTGGAAAACGTCAGCCCGCGTATTCTGGCCCAGATACTGCGCAACGAACACCCGCAGACGCTGGCGCTCATTCTGGGACACCTGCATGCCGAACAGGCCGCCGAGCTTATCAGCAACCTGCCGGCAGGTGTGCGCCCCGAAGTGCTGATGCGCCTTGCCAAACTGGAAGCAGTGCCCGAAGACATGCTGATGGAAGTGGACAAGGTGCTGCAGACCCAGCTTATCGCCATGGGCGGCAAAGAAGGCAAAAAAGTGGGCGGTGTCCAGTCCGTTGCCGAAATACTCAACGCCGTGGACCGTGCCACGGAAGAAGAAGTGCTTTCGGAAATCGAGGAAGAATCCTCCCAGATGGCAGAAGATATCCGCAACCTCATGTTCGTGTTCGAGGATGTCAATTCGCTGGACGACAGAGCCATCCGCGAACTGATGAAGGAAATATCCAACGAGGACATGACCATGGCTCTGCGCGGCGCCTCCGACGACCTGAAGGAAAAATTCTTCAAGAACATGTCGGAACGCGCGGCCACCATGATCAGAGAAGATCTGGAAATCATGGGCCCCACCCGCCTTGCCGATGTGGAAGGCGCACAGCAGAACATAGTGAAAACCGTGCGCAGGCTGGAGACGGAAGGCCGTATAGCCATCGGACGCGGAGGCGGAGATGTCTTCATCTGACGAATCACCGGCAAAACGCTGGGGCACCATATATATGGGGCCGGGCTCCATGAGAGAACGCACCCTGAGCCAGCTGGAAAGCGGGCGCAATTCTCCGCGCTGGGACGAAGATACCGAAGCGGAATATCTTGCCCGTGTTCGCGCCCGCGCGGAAGAGAAAGCGCGCATCATACTGGAAACAGCACATTCCGACGCCGCACGGCTGCGTGAAGAAGCCCGGCGGCAGGGATACCAGCAGGGCATAGAACAGGCACAGCAGGAACTGGAAGAGTTCCGCGCAACCATGGGCGATTCGGTTTCCGCCGTGCTGGGAGCCATTCAGGCCCAGTGCACTTCCGTATTCAACGCATGGCGTCAGGATCTTGTCACCCTGTTGCGTGCCTGTGTACAGCGCAGCGTCGCCATGCAGCTTTCGCAGCAGCGCGAAGCCGTGCTTGAGGCCATGTTCACAAAAGCTGCCGAAGCTCTTGATTCGCGCCGCGTGCTGGTTATCCGCTGCAATCCGGAAGACACCCCCGCGGTGGAGGATATTGTGGACACCGCCAAAGAGCGCATGGCGGAACTGGAACGCTGGACTGTGAAGCCCGACGATTCCGTTCAGCCCGGCGGACTGGTCATCGACAACAACGAAGGCATGGCAAGCTGCACAGTGGAAAGCAGGCTTGCCGTTGTGGATGAAATACTCTCGCAGCTGGAACTGCCCGCGGACGACCCCGGTCAGGCGTGACCCGCCGTGCGGCCGGCATACATCTTTTTTTCCGGAACAGATTCATGCACCCCAAAGCCTGTCTTGAACTTCTGCACGATGTGCAACTGGTGGACACCTACGGCAAGGTAAACAAGATTGTCGGCCTTGTGGCCGAAGGCTGCGGTGTAAAAGCGCCTCTGGGCGCCGTGTGCCACATCATCCCGGAAGACGGTTCCGCCCCGCTGCCTGCGGAAGTCGTAGGCTTCCGCGACGGCAATATTCTGTTCATGCCGTACGGTGACATGCGCGGCGTACAGTCGGGCAGCCTCATACGCAACACCAGCATGCCGCCGTTGTTTCCTGTGGGCGAATCCATGCTGGGGCGGGCGTTCGATGCTTTCGGGGCACCGATGGACGGCAGCACCATGCCGCCGGTGGCCGGACACAACCCCATTTATGCACAGCCACCCAATCCGCTTTCGCGGCCGCGCATAGACGAACCCCTTGATGTGGGCGTGCGCTGCATCAACAGCCTGATAACACTCGGCAAAGGCCAGCGTGTCGGCATCATGGCCGGTTCTGGCGTCGGCAAATCAACTCTGATGGGCATGATGGCCCGTTACACATCGGCTGATGTCAACGTCATTGCCCTCATTGGCGAACGTGGCCGCGAAGTTGTCGAATTTATGGAAAAAGATCTTGGTCCTGAGGGCATGGCACGCTCGGTGCTCATCATTGCCACCAGTGACCAGTCGCCGCTGGTGCGCATGCGCGCAGCCTACGCCGCCACAGCCGTGGCGGAATTTTTCCGCGATCAGGGTAAAGACGTGCTGCTGATGATGGATTCCGTAACACGTTTTGCCATGGCTGCGCGTGAAGTGGGACTGGCCGTGGGAGAACCGCCCACCACAAAAGGCTACACCCCCACCGTCTTCGCCCAGCTGCCCAAGCTGCTCGAACGTGCCGGAAGAAACCGGCACGGCACCATCACCGGCATCTACACAGTGCTGGTTGACGGCGACGACTTCAACGAACCCATAGCAGACGCGGTGCGTTCCATTCTGGACGGGCACATTGTGCTCACCCGCGATCTGGCGGACATGGGGCACTATCCGGCCATTGATGTGCTCCGCTCCATCAGCCGTCTGCGTACCGACATCTGCCCTCAGGAAGTCATCGCCGCAGGCCGCACCCTCACGCGTCATCTGGCCACTTTCCGCAAGGTCGAAGACATGATCAACATCGGTGCCTACGCACAGGGTTCCAATCCGGACATTGATCAGGCCATCGGCATGGTACCGCGCATCAACCAGTTTCTGCAGCAGCAGGTGCAGGACAAGCAGACCATTGACGCCTGCTATGCCCAGATGCTGGAGCTGGCAGGCCAGCCCGCGGCAGCATCATAACCCGCGCCGCCTGCGCATGCTCAGCACGGACTGCATGCTTGCGTTATGCCATGACTGTGCAGCCTGTACACATCCGCCCGAGCACTCGCGGGCGCACTTGCCCGATCACTCACGGGCGCACTCGCCCGGGCACTTGCGGGCGCACTTGCGCTGCCCCTTGCGCGCAGACTTACTCTTCAAGCCGCAGCCCTTCCAGTTCCTTGCGCAGCCATATACCGGCAACGCCCTGTGCCGCTCCCGGACGCCGGACCACAAACACCGGAGCCGCAAACTTCACCGCATGAAAATCAAGCGGCAGCACCACAAGCCGTCCTGCGCGCACGTGCCTGTCCACCAGATGGCCCGGCAGCGACGCCCAGCCCGCATGCCGCAACACCAGCTGCAATGTGGCATATGTGGATTCCTGCAACCACACCGGCCCGCCGTGCCCCGCCCAGTCGGGCTCTCTGTCACCTGTACGGCTGGCAACAACAATGTGCCGGTACCGCATAAGGTCACGCCGCCCCACCGCAGGCAGTGCGGCAAGAGGATGATGCGCTGCCGCCACCGGCACATAAGGCATATGCCCCACCAGTACGGCATCTATGGCGGCCGGAGTGCCGCTGACCGGCATCACGATGCCCAGATCGGCGCGTCCTTCGCCCACCATCTGGGCCACATCGCCCATGGCGCCGTAATAGGTTTCCAGCTGCACAAAAGGAAAACGCTCGCCAAAGGCCGCCAGCACGTCCACAAACCAGTCCACCGGCACGGCGTCGTCCACAGCCAGACTCAGTCTGGCCTCTTCACCGCCGGCAATGGCCACGGCACGTTCCAGCAGACGGTCGCATTCGCCCAGTACGGTCCACGCCTCACGCAGCAGAGTTTCTCCCGCCGGAGTAAGCACCGCCTTGTGCCCCTTGCGGTCAAAAAGCTCTACCCCCAGATCGATTTCCAGATTGGAAACCGCGGTGCTGACGGCAGACTGCACCTTGCCCAGTCTGCGGGCCGCAGCGGAAAAAGAACCGGTTTCCGCCGCCGCGCGGAAAGCCTCAAGCTGATCAAGAGAAAACACGTCGCCTCCATTTTCTATCACAAAATTAGATAGACTCTATCTTTACACCCTCACTCAATGTGATAGTTCATACCCACATTCTGGGCAAGCGGCACTGCCGGTATTCATCGCTGTTTCGTTCTGATCTGCCCTGATTTCCCGTCCGGTCCCCGTACATGGCTATGCCATGCGGACAGGAAACTCCTGATCAGACTTTCTCCCGAAACTGAAGAATTCCGGCAGGCCCCGTTGCCCTGTATTTTTGTGTCCGGAGGTCAAAATGCGCACACGCATGGATCGAATTCGTCATACCCTGCTGTTTGAAGCAGTTCTCATGGTTCTGCTCATTCTCATTCTCCCCCCGCTGCTCGGTGTTTCCGTACAGAAAATCGGCGGGTTGAGCGTGATTATGAGCATGCTGGCGATGGGATCCAACTTCGCCTACAACGTGATGTTCGACAAAATACTGCTGGCACTGGGCAAACCCCTGCTGCCGCGTCCTTTCATCACCCGTGCCGTTCACGCTGTATGCTTTGAACTGCTGTTCGCGGCGCTCACCATTCCCGTCATCATGTGGTGGCTCAATTTCACCTTTATCGAAGCCATCATCTACGATGCCGGTTTTCTGGTGGGTATCCCTGTGTACGCTTTTCTTTTCAATCTGACGTACGACACGGTTTTTCCGCTGCCGCAGCCCCCTGTGCCGGCTGAACAGAACAGCTAGCGGACCCTGTACACGCTGCCCGACAGCCCGTGCCCATGCACGGGCTTTTTTTTCGCCTGCCGTACCGAACCCACATTTTCCGGCCGCAGGCAACCGTAAAAAGCACTGCCGCAACGGGAACGGGAACGGGAACGGGAACGGGAACGGGAACGGGAACGGGAACGGGAACGGGAACGGGAACGGGAACGGGAACGGGAACGGGAACGGGAACGGGAACGGGAACGGGAACGGGAACGGGAACGGGAACGGGAACGGGAACGGCCCGCCTTGCGGCGGGCCGTTTGTTCAGCAGTTACTCTCAGAAAGCGTTATTTTCTGCTGTTCAGCTCATCAATCAGTTCTTCAAGCCGGGCAGCAAGCTCTGCCAGACGTGCCACTGCGCCTGCGGCCTGATCCATGCCTTCCGCCGTATCCGTAGCCACAGCACTTATTTCATCCACGGCTCTGTTAATTTCTTCACTGGTCGCGGACTGCTGCTCCGCAGCTGTGGCGATGGAACGCACCTGATCGGACGTATGCTCTGCCAGCCGCACTATTTCCTTCAGTGCGGCACCGGCTTCGCGCGCTTTGCCTGTGGCTTCATCAGCGGCACCGGCTGCGTTTTCCACATGCTCCACATTATCATGTGCACTTTTCTGAATAGTCCCTATGGCATCACCAACTTCTTTGGTGGCATGCATGGTCTTTTCGGCAAGCTTGCGCACCTCATCGGCCACCACGGCAAAACCGCGACCGGCATCGCCCGCTCTGGCCGCCTCAATGGCTGCATTAAGGGCCAGCAGGTTTGTCTGGTCGGCAATATCGCTGATAACGTCCATAATTCTGCTGATGTCTTCCGTCTGTTTGCCCAGACCGGCCATTTCGCCGCGCAATGTCTGCGCCCGGCTGTTCACACGGGCGATGGACGCTACCACCTGCTCCACCACATTCTCGCCTGCCGCCGCCTTATGGCGGGTTTCGTCAGCAGTGGCGGCGGACTCTGCAGAATTACGCGCCACTTCCAGCACCGTGGCATTCATTTCCTCCATGGCCACAGCCGTCTCCTGCGAGCGGGCAGACTGAATTCCGGCACCGGATGCAACCTCGTCCACCTGCGCCGAAAGCGCCTGCGCAGCCAGCGACACCTGCTCGGCTATCTCTTTGGCCTCCGAAGCAATACGGGCCATGCTTTCCAGCAGGGCAGACACCTTCGCCTCCTGCTCTTTGGCTTCGCCCATGGCCGCTTCAGCCCGCTGTGTCTGTTGCGCTGCCTCTTCGGTGCGCGCAGCAGATTCGGCCATTTTATCACGCAGATCGCCCACCATGGATGCAATGGAATCACGCAGCAGGGCAAGTTCCGCCTCGTATTTACCCTCGGGGCGGGCCTTCAGATCGCCACCGGCCACCGCACCTGCATACGCGCGCAGACGCTCCAGAGGCGAAAGCAGACTGCGCCCCAGAAAATACCGGGCAAGCAGCCCCAGCACCAGCAGGACGCCGACGGTGGTAATTCCTACCCCGATGGCCGCGCTGCGCACGCGGGCATGCACGCCTTCCAGCGAACTGATCACCTGAAACGCCCCGTGGATGCTGCCGACCTTCCAGCCTTCACGTATGCCTCCGGTAGGATCTTTGGATCCTTTGGGATCGCCGTGGCAGAACATGCAGTCCTGCGTCAGCCTGACGGGTCTGAAATAACGTATGGCATCGGCTTCTCGCACAACATACTCATCAAGCTGTTCTTTTTTAAGCTTGGCAAGAACTTCCTGCTCAAGAGGCGTGGGCGTGTTTGCCGGATTTCTGGGGCTTACCTTGGGTACGCGGAATTCATAGCCGGCTTTTTCGGCATTTTCCGCTGCGGCGCGCATGGCAGTAACAACCGGAACAGCCGATACGACCTTGTCAGACGGCAATTCATCCAGCGGACGAACCACGCCGTCCTTCAGCTTTACCGCCATCTGGTGGCGTGTGGCTTCTGCCATCAGCACTATGCTGCGGCTTTTTTCCAGTATGGCTTCCTCGGCACCGTGCCGGATATCCCTTACCCAGCTGACAGCCATCAGCAATGCAACAACCAGAGGGCCCAGCAGCGCAACAGCCAGCACTTTCCACTTTATGCTCATGTTCTTCCCCTGATGAAATCGAATAAGATACGGCCATGCGGCAAAGCTCACTTTATTCTATCGGCAGGACAAGGGAAAGCATAACCTCAGAACAAGTTTTCTGCAGAGGATAATAAAAAAGGGCACACATGGTGCCCTGTCTGCAGTAAAGCCGATTATTTCTGTGTTCTGCGTTCCCACAGCTTCATGTCTTTCATTTTTTTACGGCGCTCACGTTGCAGCGACTTGCATACAAGGGGAGTTCCTTTTTTATAACCACATTTCGCTCTGTACTCGTCCGGCGTCAGACCATGCGTTGCAAGGTGTTTTTTTGTCAGAATCTTGAACGATTTGCCGCACTCGACGCAGGTGATTGTCTTTTCCTTGATGGCTTTTTTGGCGTCAACGGCATCAACAGCGGCGTCTTCGGCTGTGACGGAGCACTCACTGATGTTCTTGATGCCTTCTGCCAGCGTTTTTACCATGGTAGTTATCTCTTCTTCTGTCATGGTGCGTACACTGGCCTGAGCCTTAACTATTTCCAGAGCTTCTTTAAGATATGCTTCCATTACATCGCTCCTGTAGTAGAAAAAAATTGCAAGTTCCGTATCACACGCACATACCGGTGTTGGTGTAGGATATTCATACAACAACGGTCAATACTGAAAACATCGGCAACAACTGTCTTTTGTCCGGAAATCCGGCACCCGGCTGAAAATGCTGCATGGCGGTCGCCTGTTCTCACTGCATTCACATTTTATATCTTCTTTCGTTCTGATACATTGCGCATATACGCAAGACAGATACATAAAAACAGGCTTCCGCATCATGTTATGCCGGTAACACATCTGCCCTGTGACGGAACCGGACGTGATGCGCATATGCGGTGCCTGCCCGTATGCCGGACGGACTCCCTGCACACCGATACTCTATGCATCCGGCGCTGTTCCGGTTATGCTGCACAGGTACAGTCAGCGGCTGAACGCGCCGGACACACCCAAAATACCGTGAGGTCGAACCATCATGAAATACATCCTCTTTGAAGATTTTTCCGGCATGCCGGTTCCTTTCATTTTTCCCGACAGAGTCGACCATGCCGACATGCGCGAACAGATGCCCTATACTCTCGTGCTGGCAGCAGGGTATGTCCACATGAGGCAAGGACAGTTTTACTGCCACGGCGGAGCACCGGAACTGGAAGCAACCGCACGCGCGGAAGACGCGGCAATCATCCGCGACTTTTTTCTGCGTGACGAAGCGGAGTAACGCACGGTTTCATGCATCCGCTCATCACCATTGCCGGAACCCACAGCGGGTGCGGCAAAACAACAGTCAGTCTGGCACTTATGGCTGCCTTGCGCCGCGCCGGATTTGCCGTGCAGCCGTTCAAGGCAGGGCCGGACTTTATTGATACGGGGCACCACGGCACCGTAACCGGACGGCAGGGCCAGAATATTGACGGCTGGATAATGGGCCGTCAGGCGTGCTGTGAACTGGTATCACGCGCCATGAGCAATCCCGCGGGGCATCCTGCGGACATCGGTGTCATTGAAGGCGTTATGGGCCTTTTTGACGGCGCGTCCGGCTCGTGCGACAGCGGCTCCACCGCGCAACTGGCCTCATGGCTGCAAGCCCCCGTGGTGCTTGTTGCGGATGCACGCTCCATGGCCCGTTCCGCCGCGGCGCTGGTGTCCGGTTATGTCCGGTTTGACCCGCATCTGCCGTTTGCAGGCGTTATCTTCAACAGGGTGGGCAGCAGCAACCACCGCAGTCTCATTGCCGAAGCCATGCGCACGGCATGTCCGGACATCCCCGTGCTGGGCTTTCTGCCACGCGATGAATCGCTGGAAATACCGGCCCGCCATCTGGGACTGAACACCGCGGCGGAATCTCCGCTGACAGCCGGAGTGCAGGACAGGCTTGCCCGCTGGTTCACGGCCGGAGTCAGTCTGAACAGCATTCTGACAGCAGCGCGTCGGGCAGCAGCGTCTCGGGCAGCAACGCGTCAGACCGCAGGATGTCAGGCAGCAGAACGTGCCGGACAATGTGTTACGCGGCAGTCCGGTTCAGCACCCGACGGCATTGTACAGTCCCGCAGCACTGCACAAACGCCTGTCCGCATCGGCGTTTCAGCCGATGAAGCATTCTGCTTTGTCTATGCTGAAAACCTGCGGTTGCTCCAATCAGCCGGAGCCGAACTGGTCTTTTTTTCACCGCTGCATGATGCGCACCTGCCTGCCGGCCTGCATGGGGTGTATCTGACTGGAGGCTATCCGGAACTTCACGCGGACAGACTGTATGAAAACACCCTGATGCGTACCGCTGTATATGATTTTTCTCTCGCCGGAGGCATAGTGTATGCCGAGTGCGGCGGTTTCATGTATCTGATGCAGCAGCTGTACGACCAGCAGGGAGCATCGTGGCCCATGTGCGGCTGCCTGCCTTTTTCATGCGCCATGGGCACACGCTTCAGGGCGCTGGGCTACCGGCAGGTACGCACCACTGCGGATTCGCCTCTCGGCGCAGCAGGCACAGTCCTGCGCGGGCACGAATTTCATTACTCGCACCTGTGCGCGCCGCCCGCCGGAGACGATACAATGAATATTACCAACATCTATGACGCCACAGACCGCAACGGCACGCCCCTGAACAGCGGTACCGGCGACGCCCCCGCAGCGGCAGGCCACCTGCAGCGCAACACACTGGGGTCTTACGTGCACCTGCACTTTGCATCCTGCCCCGACGCGGCCCGCGCTTTTGTCGGCGCATGCCGCCGTTCATCCGTAACCACGCCCTGACAGCGCAACATCCGCAGTGCCGGAGGAAAATATATGGATACCCCCGTTCTTCAGCAATGCTTCGCACCTCAGGCCATCGAGGCGCGCTCCTTTGCCATTATCGATTCGGAAGTGCCCGAGCCGCGCCCCTTCTGCGGTGCCCACTGGCACATAGCGCGCAGACTGGTGCATACCACCGCCGATTTTGACCTGCTGAACCACATACGGTTTCATCCGCAGGCAGTGGAGGCGGGTATACGCGCCCTGCAAAACGGCTGCACCATATTCACAGACACGGAGATGGCCCGCTCCGGCATACCCCTGCGCCGCATGACACCGCTGGGCTGCACGGTAACGTGTCTGCTGAACCGCCCCGATGTGGTACACGCGGCGCAGCGCGACAACACAACCCGCGCCCATGCCGCCATGAACGCCGCCAGCAGCGAACTGGCAGGAGCCATAGTGGCCATAGGCAACGCACCCACGGCGCTCATCCGGCTGGCCGGACACCTGGAACAGGGCTGCCCTGCGCCCGCACTGGTCATCGCCATGCCCGTGGGCTTTGTAAACGCGGCGGAATCCAAGGCGCTGTTCATACAGCAAAACCGTGTACCATGGATTACCATAGAGGGCAGAAAAGGCGGGTCTGCACTGGCGGCAGCCACCGTGAACGCACTGGCCGTGATGGCGCTGGAATCTTCACCCGCCGCCCCGTGATACCGCACTGCGTGCGCCTTGCGCATCTATGCCGCGGTTGCTATGATAGCAGATTATGTGCGCCGCACGAACATTGTCTGTTCACACTGCCGCAGTGCACCCACGCGCCCCGAGGCGCTTTTCATACGCCCCTGTACACTGCATGCACTGTGTCGGCGGCACCAGAGAAGGAAGTTATATGACGGATGAAACCAACCGGAATTCCGGTTTTGGAGACGAGCTGCAGAACGACCCCGCAGCACGCATGGCCAGCGAACTGACCGGCGTGGACGAGCCGGAGAACGCGCTGCCCGCTCTGACTTTTGAAGAAGTACCCGACACCATCAGGCAGGCCGCCGCACGCGCCGGCTGGCAGAGCCTGATGCCCGTGCAGCTGCACACCATGCCCTATTTTCTCCAGCGCCGCGATCTTATGGTTCAGTCGCGCACGGGCAGCGGCAAAACCGGTGCCTACCTGCTGCCGTTGATTGACCGCATCGACCCGCACAAAAACGAATGTCAGGCTCTGGTGCTGGTGCCCACCCGCGAACTGGCCCTGCAGGTCGTGCATGAAGCCGAAGTGCTGTATCAGGAGCTGGGCATAAACATTGCCGCCGTGTACGGCGGTGTGGGCTACGGCAAACAGACCGACGCCCTCAAGGCCGGAGCCCAGCTGGTGGTGGGCACTCCCGGTCGTGTGCTGGACCACCTTCTGCGCCGCACGCTCACGCTGGACGCGCTGCGTGTGCTCCTGTTCGACGAAGCGGACCGCATGCTTTCCATCGGTTTCTACCCCGATATGAAAGAAGTGCAGCGGTACCTGCCGCGCAGACGCATCAGCACCTATCTTTTTTCCGCCACATATCCGCCGCATGTTGTCCGGCTTGCCGGGGAATTTCTGCACGATCCTCAGATGCTCAGCCTCAGTCATTCTCAGGTGCACATCACGCAGACCCCGCACGTTTTTTACGAATGCAAGCCCATGGAAAAAGACCGTGTGCTTGTACGCATCATTGAAATAGAAAATCCCGCGTCGGCCATCATCTTCTGCAACACCAAGTCCAACGTGCACTATGTGACGGCCGTGCTGCAGGGCTTCGGATACAATGCCGACGAACTGTCTGCCGATCTTTCGCAGGCCAAACGGGAACAGGTGCTCAAAAAACTGCGTAACGGACAGGTGCGTTTTCTGGTAGCCACCGATGTGGCGGCCCGCGGCATCGACATTCCCGATCTTTCACATGTGGTGCTGTACGAACCGCCGGAAGACCACGAATCGTACATCCACCGCGCAGGACGCACCGGACGTGCCGGAGCCAGCGGCGAAGTGATATCGCTGGTGGACATCATGCAGAAGCTGGAACTGGGCCGCATAGCCAAGCATTACCAGATAGACATGCAGATGCGCCCCACCCCCACGGATGAAGACGTGGCAAAAGTGGCCACCGAGCGCATGACCGCCATGCTGGAAGCCAAGCTGCGCTCGCGCTCGCCGCTGCAGCGCGAAAGAATGCAGCGTTTCATGCCCATGGTACGCCAGATGGCCGAAGACGAAGAACAGATGAAGCTTGTGGCCATGCTTATTGACGAGCTGTATCAGGATTCGCTGCATGCCGCTCCTCCCGCGCCTTCGGCGGAAGAACACAGGCAGCGCCCCGCAGCGCGGCCCGCGCCGCGCACCGCTCCGGCACCACGGCCCCAACAGGCGGCAGCCGGTAATGAACAGCAGGACAGCGATCCGCGGCCCAAAAGACGCAGAAGACGCAGGAAGCCCGCCAGCTCTGAATAAAACGACTACGCCATGACCCAAGAACTTCACAGGCCGGCACCCGTCGCCTATTCCAGTGACGAGGTGATCCGCAACTTTACCGCTGTGCTCGGTTCGTATTCCTTTATACAGGAAATGCGGACCCTGCGCGTGGGCAGACTGCAGTTCCGCCGCCGAAAAAAAGTGCTGCGCGAATTCACAGCGCTGTTTATCGCGCTGTGGAATCTTGCGCTGCACAAGTCCTTTCCCGACGATGCAGAGCTGATCTTTGACGAGTTCATCAGCAGGCTTGCCAACCATTGCAGCCAGTCCAGCAAAAACACAAAGCTGCTCTGGCAGCAGATACAGGTGTACCAGACGCTGCTCGAAGCAAGAAAAGACAGTGACTTCACCGAGATTGCCGCTTTTATCACCGGTCAGCTGGAAACAGACAGCACCGAACAGCTGCGGACAAAACACCGCCTTGCGCTGCTGATCCGAGGCGCCTACAGCATCATCTTCGACAGGCTGATCTGACAGGCACCCGCATCTGAAAATGCACAGGCCGGAAGGGATACTACTTCCGGCCTGTTTTTTTTCACCCGCAGTCACACATCCGCTGCGGCGCCCGCCATGTCATACTCCCAAAAGCCCCGCCGGTGACTGCCGGTTTTGCAGCCCCGGAATGCTGCATTACCGCAGAACGCGCGGTGCAACATCTCATCCGCTTCCGCGCACCGGCACACGGCAACAGCCAGCCGGAGCAACAACATAAAAAAAGCGTGCGGAACATGTGTTCCGCACGCTTGAAGCCGTATGCAGCCGGTGCCGTCTAAAAGCGGTATCCCAGCGTCATGCCCACAAGGTGAGCGTCTCCGTCTTTGAAGCGCACTCTGTTTTCACCGCCCATTGTGGTGGTCACACTGCCTGTGCGTTCCTTGATAAGCAGGTAGGTGTAGCTGAGGTCCAGCGTCCACGGCCCCTGATGTATGCCCACACCGCCGCTGAAAAGATGCCTGTCGTTGGCAGGCACCAGAAAATCAAGATAGTTTTCGTTGAGCGGCGAATTGTCATAAACATAGCCGGCACGCAGGTCCAGCATCTCGTTAAGGGCATATTCAACCCCCACGTTAAACCGCCAGACATCCTTCCACTCGGTGGTTTTGTCCGTCGTTGCCACACTGGGGTTGTTATAATCGATGACCAGCTTGTCATAGCTTGTCCAGCCGGTACGTACCGCACCCGCTTCAATGCTCAGCCTGTCGGTGGGCATCACACATACCCCCAGAAAAAGCATGTCGGGCAGGTTCACGCTGCCGCGCGCATCGGTATCGCCCCAGTTGCTGAAAAGGGGGCCGGAACCGCTGAAATAGCCCGTGCCCTTCAGGTTCTGCTTGATGCCGGAACGCCAGCTGGCGCCCAGCGCAAGCCATTCCACAGGCTGATAGTGAATGCCCAGATTAATGCCGTAGCCTATGCTTTCGCCGTTCACACGGCCGTCCAGCCTGCCGCCGGCACCGGCTTCCACTATGTTTTTCTGCTCATAGTCAAACCACATGGCCTCAATGCCAAAGGCGACCGAAAGCTTGTCGGTAAGTTTAAGCCCCATGACGGGGTTCACCGACAGGGACTGTATGCCCACATAATACAGCTGGTCTTTACCGAACCAGTCTTTGGAATATTCATTACCCAGACCGAAACGGGAAAACACGCCGACACCGTAGTACAGCGCATCGTTGACCTGCCGCGTGGCGTAGGCATGAGGAATGGCCCAGTAATTCTTTTTGGCGGAGACAGTTTCCTGCCCTTTCACTTCCACGGTGGCGCTGGGGTCTACCAGCGTCATGCCCGCAGCCATCTGAGTACCCTTAAGCTGCGTAATCAGCGCAGGGTTGAACGCAATGGAAGAAGGACTGGCCTTGCGCGCAACCATGGCGCCGCCCAGAGCATTGCCGCGGGCGCTGAATTCGTACATGGCAAATCCTGCGGCCCGGGCCGTGTGCGGAAGGCTGAGAAACATGCCCGAAAGAGCGAGACAACAGACTATGAAGAACCGTCGCACTGATAACCTCGATTGATGATGAATAACGTTTTGTAGCCGCAACCTCCGTCCGTGTTCCCCGTTCTTCGAATCAGTGCGTATGCTTCATTACAGTATTCAGTCGGAATCGGGAGCTTTTAGACTCTTTTGCCGGTAAACACAAGAACACGCCCGACCGGCCATGCGCAGCAAGCATAAGAAACAAAATCGCCTCTTCCGTTGTCACGCCATGTGCAACGCGACACGTCCCTTGCGGGTGCCGCCCGCACAAAACGCCCCGACGGAACTGTCACGGCTGCATTTACCGTCTGCCCCGAAGCGGCATAAGAAAACCCCGCACAGGCGGGGCAGACATCACGGGCCGTAACCGGAAAAAACACCTGCCGTCAGCCGGCACCGCCTGTCATGGCCGCCAGCTCTCCCCGTGCCTCGCGGCTCAGCAGCGGGGCCACAGTCTGCAGCGCAGCCGTGAAATGACTGAAGCCGCAGTCTTCCACCGTCTGTTTAAGCTCTTTCAGACGCTCGCCGGAAAACTTTGCCTCCATCTTCATGTGGTTGCCCCACACATGCCCCCAGCCTGCCTCGCTCAGCGGCGCCTTGCGGCCGGTGTCCTGCCGGTGCACCACACATACACGCCCGTCATACAGCACCCTGCCGCCGGCGTTCCATACCTGAATATCATGCTCGATATCATCCACCTGCGACGGCGAAAAACGAACATCGAATTGCGGAACCCCCAGCCTGTCGCACAACCGCCTGTTGAACAGATGACAGCAGCCCATGACCGAAAGGCACGGACTGCGGTAGTCATACTGCCCCATATCCCAGAACAGCGGAGCGTTGTTTGTGAAGCGTATGAGCTTGTTACCCGCCTTGTAAAAGTTGCGCAGCACATACTGCACTGACGCGATGCTGCCGGGGTTGACCACCTTGGGCCCCACCACCGCAGCCTGCGGGTATTCATCAAGCGACTGCATGTACATGCGCAGCCAGCCTTCGGGCAGCAGCACATCGTCGTCCAGATACGCCACATAGTCCGCCTGCCGCATGGCAGGCAGCTGCCACAGCCAGTTGCGGGCCGCCGGGGCGCCCACATTCACCGGCAGATGGATAAAATCCACAGGCCTGCCGCACGCGGCTTCCCGCGCGGCATCTTCCAGCTGACGCGGCGAAAACGCATCAGAACCGTTATTCAGCAGCGTGATGGATGCATTGCCTATATCGCTGTGCACAAGGCTGCGCAGCGTATCCAGAGTCACGTCAAATTTGTTCCATGTGTACAGAGCCACACTGACACTTCTGCCGCGGGCCACACTTTCAAAACCGGCAGGCGGTGCACCGCGCAATGTCTCCACCAGCCTGTGCACCAGAAAAAACAAGGCAGGTTCGGCCTGCAGGGCATCACGCAGCAGAGCTATCCCCTGTTCTCTGTGCCCTTCACGCAGTGCCAGTTCCGCGCTCACATGCAGCGACACAGGGCCGGGTACGGCAAGTGACAACAGCTCGCGGCACAGCTCCGGACGGTTCATGCTCAGCGCGCCCCACGCAAAAAACGGCGCCGCTATGCCGCCTTCCGGAGTCTGCACAAATGCCCGTGCCGCCTGTTCAAAAAAAGCACCGTTGCCTATTTCCCACAGAATACCCGCGCAGGTGAACCGGTAAGCCGGAGAATCACCGTACAGCGCGCCGTGCAGCAGCTTTTCGTCATCTTTTTCCAGCGCGGTGGTCCGTTGCAGCACATCGCCCATATACACGGCAGGGCCGGAATCGAGCACATCGCGCACAGCACCCAGCCAGCGCATGTACACTTCGGAAGCCCGCTGTCCCGCGCACAGCGAAGCCACCACCCCCCGCAATGCCGAATCAAAGGGATTCAGCAACAGGGCCTGACGCAGCAGCCCTCTGGCAAGTGCCATGCGCTGCATCCCCTCCTGCGGCGGCTGAGCCTGCAGGTCACGCAGCAAATGGTCGGCCATCTGCATGGCCAGTGCGGGATCAGTATAACCGTTGGTCAGATGCTGCCTGCGGAAAAGAGAGGTCATCAAATCGCGTTCCGGCGCGTTGCGCATAATCGTTGTCCTGTCTGTAGGTCTGGCGGGGCGTCACTTTCTGCCGGTATCCGTACGGCAGGATAAAAAAAGCAAAAAATGTTCCGCAACAGGCGCAGCGCGGCATGCACACACAGCACTCCACAAAAAAATCACTGCCCGTCCGCGGTGCATCAGTACAGTTCTTTCACGCCTTCATCACGGGCCAGAGTCTGCCCTTCCTGCGACAGTTTTTCGCGCCGCCGCTCTTCGCGCCGCACCTCGCGCCGCATCAGGGCTTCGCGGTTACGGCGGTGCTGCTCGGGCGTTTCCAGTATCAGGCCCGGCACTGCAGTCGGTCTGCGATTTTCATCCATGGCCACAAATGTCAGGTATGCCGAAGCAGCATGCCGCACCTCGCCCGTGAGCAGGTTTTCAGCCTCCACACGTACCCCCACTTCCATGGACGTATTACTGACCATGTTCACGCTGGCCTTCAGCACCATAAGCTCTCCCACATGTACGGCAGCCTTGAATTCCATCCTGTCGATGGACGCGGTGACCACCGTGCGGCCTCTGGCGTGACGCATGGCCGCCACGGCACCGGCAAGATCGATATGCTTCAGAATGGTGCCGCCGTGGATGTTGCCGGCGGGGTTGGCATCCTGCGGCAAGCCTCTGTGCGTCATAATGGTATCGCTGTCGCTCACCTTACGATCATTCATAATATACCTCCGGTATCCTGCCGGCAGCGCGGCCTGCATACGGTGCACGCGCCCGCAGACAACAGGGTATGCACCGCCGCAGCCGCGTCCCGTACACAGCATACAAAAACGGCGCACCGCGGTGCGCCGTTACCATGCCACGGGCCTGTCAGCGCGAAAATTTAACTCCGCCCTTGCCCAGCAGGTCATGCAGGTGCACAACCCCCAGCAGCAGTCCGTCATCACCGGTGATGGGCAGCACGGTGATAGCTTTTTCTTCCATCATATCAATAAGCTGCGCCACTGAAAATTCTTTTCTGGCGGTCAGCGGACTGCGTACCATCACATTGGCCACCGGCGATGCGGTTTCCACGCCCGCCTCGCGGCAGACCATGCGGCGCACGTCGCCGTCCGTCAGAATGCCCGACAGGCGCCCCTGACCATCCGTCACCAGCACAGTGCCCAGCCGTCCCTCGTCCAGCACGCGCAGCGCTTCTCCCGTCCGCACGGTCTCGCGCACCACGGGCAGGTTTTCGGTATGCATCAGACTTTCCACCCGCATACTCAGCCGGTGCCCCAGCGAACCGCCCGGATGAAACCGCAGAAAATCATTTTCAGTAAATGATTTCCAATGGATAAGACATACAGCAAGGGCGTCGCCCATGGCCAGCACAGCCGTGGTGGAGGCAGTGGGCGCAAGATTGAGCGGGCACGCCTCGCGGCGGACGCCGGTATCAAGCACCACATCGGCACTCTTTGCCAGCGTGGACTCCAGTCCGCCTGTCATGGCGATAAGCGAAGCCCCCAGACTGCGCAATGCGGGCAGAATGGCGTTCAGTTCGTCAGTCTCGCCGGAATTGGATATGGCGATGATGACATCATCACTGCGCAGCATGCCCATGTCGCCGTGCGCACCTTCCACAGGGTGCAGAAAAAAAGCGGGAGTTCCTGTGGACGACAGCGTGGCCGCCAGTTTGCGGCCCACCAGGCCGGATTTACCCAGCCCGGTAATGACAACGCGGCCCGTGCAGCGTGCCATCAGTGTCAGCGCATCCACAAAACCGCCGTTCAGTCTGTCGCGCATGGCGGCAATGCCTTCAATTTCAATATCCAGCACCTCGCGCGCCAGCGGAATCCAGTCCGTGCGGCGGGTGCATTGTGCGTCCTGAGTCATAAGTTCGGAATCCCTGTTATGAGTTGCATCGCCTCCGGCCAGGGCTGTCGGATACACACCGGATGACGCTGCGATAAAAAAAGCGCATGCGGGCACACCGTGTCCGGCACGGCAGCCCGCATGCACAATATGTCGTATTTAGCAGCCGCACTCAAGGCACGACTTCAGATTTCCTTCGCACTGCAACGGGTAGCTGCCGGTAAAGCATGCCAGACAATAGTCATCCGGCGTACTGACCGACTTGAGCAGCCCCTCTATGCTGATGTAATGCAGGCTGTCCAGACCGATAAAGCGTTCTATCTCTCTTACGGAATGGTTGGCCGCAATCAGTTCACCCTTGGAGGCAAAATCAATGCCGTAGAAACACGGAAACTTGATGGGGGGGCAGCTCACGCGGAAATGCACTTCGCGGGCGCCCAGCTCCCTCAGTTTTTTCACGCGGGTGCGGATGGTGGTACCCCGCACGATGGAATCATCCACAATGATGATGCGCTTGTCCTTGATCATATCCTTCACAGGGTTGATCTTCACCCTTACGCTGTAATCACGCATATCCTGCGAAGGCTGGATAAAGGTGCGGCCCACATAGTGGTTGCGGATCATGGCATGCTCGTACGGCAACCCCGACTGCTGGGCGTATCCCACGGCGCAGTATACGCCGGAATCGGGAAAAGGCATGACGAAGTCGGCATCCACCGGCGCTTCCGTGGCCAGCTGCTTGCCCATGGCTTTACGGCAGAAGTAGACATTTTCTCCGAATACCATGGAATCGGGGCGGGCAAAGTAGATCAGCTCGAAGATACAGTGGTGGCGCTTTTTGCCCATATCCATATCATAGCTGTGCACCTTGCCTTTATCGATGACAATCATCTCGCCCGGCTTGACGGAACGGATAAGCTCCGCCTCCAGCAGATCAAAGGCGCACGATTCACTGGCAAAGACATGCGCGTCGCCCACTTTTCCCAGCAGCAAAGGACGAAAGCCGTGCGGGTCACGCACGGCTATCATCTTATCATTGGCCAGAATAAGCAGCGAATACGCACCGCGTGCCTCGCGGCAGGCAGCCATGACGGCTTCTTCGACAGTGCCTCCGTTCATGTGCTTGGCAATCAGATGGACAATCACCTCGCTGTCGTTGGTCGTCTGGAAAATGGAGCCGCTTTCTTCCAGTCTGGAACGAAGCTCCACAGTGTTTACCAGATTACCGTTGTGGGCGATGGCTATATCCATGTTTTTATAGCGCACACGGAACGGCTGGGCATTGCGCAGCAGCGATGCGCCGGTGGTGGAATAGCGGGTGTGGCCGATGGCGATATCGCCTTTGAGTTCTTTGCTCAGATGCCGTTCATTGAACACTTCCGGCACCAGCCCCATGCCGCGTTCTTCACGCAGGGCCGAACCGTCCCATGTTACAATGCCCGCACTTTCCTGCCCGCGGTGCTGCAGCGCATACAGTCCGAAGTAGGTCATGCGGGCGGCTTCGGCATGGTTGTATATGCCGAAGACGCCGCAGTATTCACGTTTCATGATATTATTTTTCCCCGCATACGGGCGCTTCGGTGCTGCCCGCGTAGTATTCCTGCAGGCTTTTCACGGTAAGCCCGCAGCGGCGCTGCTCGGCAATGGCCCGCGCGATGGCGTGCGCACCGGATACCGTGGTGCTGTAGGGTACCCCGTACAGCAGCGTCGCCTGCCGGATGTCCTTGGAATCCTGAACAGTACGCTTTCCGGAGGCGGTGTTCACCACCAGCGAAACCTCGCCGTTCTTTATGAAGTCCACAATGTTGGGTCTGCCCTCGTACACCTTGTACACAGGCGTGCATGAAACATTGTTTTCTTCCAGCAACTTGCATGTGCCTTTGGTGGCCAGCACCTCAAACCCCAGACCGGCGAACACACGCGCCACTTCCACAACGTAGGGTTTGTCCTTGTCGTTGACGGAAATGAAGACCTTGCCTTCCTGCGGCAGTTTCTGTCCGCCGGCGATCTGCCCCTTCATAAAGGCTTCCTCAAAGGTACGGCCCATGCCCATCACCTCGCCCGTGGAACGCATTTCGGGGCCAAGCAGAATATCGACACCCGGGAAGCGCTTGAACGGGAAGACGGATTCCTTAACGGAGAAGTAGCCTCTGCGGCGCATGCTCCACGGGTCGAGTTCGCGCAGCGGCGTTCCCATCATCACCTGTGTTGCCAGACGGGGCAGCGGCACGCCCGTGGCCTTTGAAACAAAAGGCGCGGTGCGCGAAGCGCGGGGGTTGACCTCAAGGATGAACACGCGTCCGTCCTTGATGGCGAACTGAATGTTCATGAGTCCCACCACCTTCAGCTCTGTTGCCAGCGCAACGGTCTGACGGCGGATTTCTTCCACAATATCAGCAGGCAGCGTGTGGGGCGGAATCACACAGGCAGAATCGCCGGAATGAATGCCCGCCTCTTCGATATGTTCCATAATGCCGGCAACGTAGGTATCGCACCCGTCGGAAAGGGCGTCCACGTCAACCTCTGTGGCGTTTTCAAGAAACTTATCGATAAGTATGGGATGCTCCGGAGCTTTGCCCACCGAGTTGGCAAAGTACGTCCGCAGCTGTTCCGCATCGTAAACCACTTCCATGGCACGTCCGCCCAGCACGTAGCTGGGGCGCACAACCACGGGGTATCCGATGGTCTCGCTGGCTTTCAGAGCTTCTTCCAGCGACATCACGGTGTCGTTGGCAGGCTGCAGCAGATCCAGCTTCTGAATGAGCGCCTGAAAACGCTCGCGGTCTTCGGCACGGTCGATGGAATCGGGATGTGTACCCAGAATGGGCACACCGGCGCGCATGAGCGGCACGGCGAGGTTCAGCGGTGTCTGCCCGCCGAACTGCACTATGACACCGTCCGGCTTTTCAGCTTCCACAATGTTCATGACATCCTCAAAGGTCAGCGGCTCGAAATACAGCCTGTCCGAGGTGTCGTAGTCGGTGGAGACGGTTTCGGGGTTGGAGTTGACCATGATGGACTGCACGTTCATATCGCGCAGAGCGAACGATGCATGACAGCAGCAGTAGTCAAACTCGATGCCCTGCCCGATGCGGTTGGGTCCGCCGCCGAAGATGATGACCTTTTTACGGTCGTCGGCCACAAGCTCTCTGCCTGTTTCGTATGTGGAGTAATAATACGGCGTATAGGCTTCAAACTCGGCCGCGCAGGTATCCACCAGATAATAGGTGGGCCGGATGCCCATGGACTTGCGCAGATCGCGCACGGCGGATTCGGGCAGCTTCCACATTTCGGCAAGCTGTCTGTCGGAAAAACCGTATTCCTTGGCCCGCTTCATCAGCGACACAAGGTCGGGGTTCTCCGCCACCATGGAGTTTGCCAGCGCAAATCCCTTGAGGGCCGCTTCCATGTCCAGCACGTCTTTGAACTGCCGCAGAAACCAGGGGTCGATGGCCGTGATTTCATACAGCTCTTCCAGCGTGAATCCGGCCAGCATGGCCAGACGCAGCCAGAATATGCGTCTGGAGTTGGGCGTGCGCAGCCGCGGCATGATGTCTTCACGCGCGGGCAGCTCTTCGCGGTAGTTGCCCCCGAAACCGGCAGCGCCCACTTCGAGCGAACGCAGACCTTTCTGCAGGGCTTCCTTGAAGGTACGGCCTATGGCCATGGCTTCGCCCACGCTTTTCATGGCGGTGTTCAGTTCGTCGCGCGAACCGGGGAATTTTTCAAAGGTGAACCGCGGCAGCTTGATGACGCAGTAGTCGATGGACGGCTCGAACGACGCCATGGTCTCGCGGGTGATATCGTTGGGAATTTCGTCCAGCGTATAGCCCACTGCCAGCTTTGCCGCGATTTTGGCTATGGGAAAGCCGGTGGCTTTGGATGCCAGTGCGGAAGAACGCGACACACGGGGGTTCATTTCGATGACCACCATGTCGCCGTTTTCGGGGTTGATGCCGAACTGCACGTTGGAACCGCCGGTTTCCACGCCGATTTCACGCATGATGGCAATGGAGGCATCGCGCATCATCTGGTATTCGACATCGGTCAGCGTCTGGGCAGGTGCCACGGTGATGGAGTCGCCGGTATGCACGCCCATGGGATCGATGTTTTCGATGGAGCACACGATGACGCAGTTGTCATTGCGGTCGCGCATGACTTCCATCTCATATTCTTTCCAGCCCAGCACAGACTGTTCCACAAGGATTTCGCTCTGCATGCTGGCCGCAAGGCCCTGCGAAGCGATTTCCTCAAGGTCTTCCATGTTGTAGGCTATGCCGCCGCCGCTGCCGCCCAGAGTAAATGCGGGCCGCACAATAAGCGGAAAGGGCATTTCGGCGCCCAGCCTGCGCACGTCGTCCATGGTGCGGGCTATGCCGCTGGCGGGCACTTTCAGGCCTATGTTGGCCATGGCCTGACGGAAAAGATCGCGGCTTTCCGCCTTGTTGATAACGTCACGGGTGGCGCCTATCAGTTCCACGCCGCACTCTTCCAGCACGCCTGTTTCGGCCACGGCAAGCGCCGTGTTCAGGCCGGTCTGACCGCCCAGAGTGGGCAACAGCGCGCAGGGTCGCTCTTTGCGGATGATGGCGGCGACGGTTTCCGGTTCAATGGGTTCGATGTACGTCCGGTCGGCAAGACCGGGATCGGTCATGATGGTGGCGGGGTTGGAGTTGACCAGCACCACCTCGTAGCCTTCTTCCTTGAGGGCCTTTACGGCCTGAGTTCCGGAGTAGTCGAATTCGCAGGCCTGTCCGATGACAATAGGCCCCGAGCCGATGACCATAATACGCTTGAGGTCGGTCCGCTTTGGCATTTCGCTTCGCTGTATGTCGTCTTGGTTAGGTGTTACACCATAAGGCGGACGCGCGAAAAAGCTGGTGAACAATCACGCTTTCCGGGCAAGGCAGTCCGGCCGCAGACGTTGCGGCACAGGGTGCGACAGCCTGCGCGCCCCGCAGTACCAGGCGAGAAAAGAAGCCCGCGGGCATCCTTTTGTGATTGTTGAGGAACATGCACACGAAGCCTATGCCCCGTCAGCAATCCCGCCTTTATACCCTTTGATGCCCCACAAACGCAAGCACCAGAGTTTGCCCTGCCGTCACAGAATGTGCCCGCGACGTTATAGAGTGCAGGAAACGCTTGCTCTTTACGGCGTGAAGCTGATAATTGCCGAGTACCTAAACCCCGCAAGAGGAGGGAACCATGCTTGCGATCCTGAAATACAAGGCCGGCAACCAGACAAGCGTGCGCCGAGCCCTGAACCACATCGGGATCCCCAACGTGATCACGGCGGACCCCGCCGAGATCGCCGCCTCGGAAGGCATCATCTTTCCCGGCGTGGGGGCCGCCGGACAGGCCATGGACGAACTGACGGCCGCCGGACTTGACGCTGTGCTCAAAGAGCAGGTGGAAGCAGGCAAACCGCTGCTGGGCATCTGTGTAGGTTGCCAGATAATGCTGGACTACAGTCAGGAAAACGATACCCGTACGCTGGGCATCATTCCCGGAGAATGCCATCTGTTCAATCCCGCGCTGGAAGACGAAACCGGCGCGCCCATCCGCGTACCGCACATGGGCTGGAACAGAGTGATACCCAGAAAGCCGTGCGCACTTTTCAAAGGCATTTCCGATGATGCCGAATTTTATTTTGTGCACAGCTACTTTCCCAACCCGCAGCCGGACTATGTCATTGCCACCACGACGTACGGCAAGGAATTCTGTTCTGTTCACGGCGGGCCGGGGCTGTGGGCCGTCCAGTTCCATCCGGAAAAAAGCGGCAGACCCGGACTGAAGCTGCTCAGCAACTTCCACGCATACTGCAAGGAGGCCGCCAATGCTCAGTAAACGGATTATCCCCTGCCTTGACGTGCGTGACGGCCGCCTGACCAAGGGCATAAAATTTCAGGGCAATGTGGACATAGGCGACCCCGTGGAAAGCGCCAGACGGTACTACGAACAGGGCGCCGACGAGATTGTTTTCTACGATATCACCGCATCGCACGAAGGGCGCGGTATCTTTCTTGATATTGTGGAAAAGGTGGCTTCGAGCATTTTCATACCTTTTTCCGTGGGCGGCGGCATAAACACCGTGGACGATATGCGCGACGCGCTCAACGCCGGTGCGGAAAAGGTTTCGGTCAATTCCGGTGCGGTGAAAGACCCTGACATCATCAGCAAAGGGGCCGCCCGTTTCGGTTCGCAGGCCATTGTGCTGGGCATGGATGTCAAACGCGTGGCCCCGACAGAAGCCATCCCCTCGGGGTACGAAATCGTCATCCACGGCGGACGCAAACACATGGGCATGGACGCGCTGGACTGGGCGAAAACAGCAGAAGTGCTGGGTGCCGGTGAAATCTGCGTCAACTCCATAGACGCCGACGGTACCAAGGACGGCTACGAACTGACGCTGACCCGCATGATAAGCGATGCCGTGCAGATTCCCGTCATCGCCTCGGGCGGGGCCGGACATCCTGCGCATATGTATGACGCCCTGACCAAAGGCGGCGCTTCTGCAGCGCTCATCGCGTCCATTGTGCATTACGGCGAATACACCATACCCGACCTGAAAAAACAGATTCAGGCCATGGGCTGCAAAATGCGGCTGACCTGGTAACACCCCTGCAATGCAGGCCGCCGGCAATGCACACCCGGTGAAAAGCGGGTTGCGTACCGGCCACGGACTGCCGTCGGCAATGCGCTTTAACGCACGACGCTGTCTGCTTCTGCGCTGTTTACTTCTGCCCGCCATGCGCTCATGCGCTGCATGGCGGGCTGTTTTTTCCGCTGACAACACCGCCTCGCGCGGCACGCCACAGGAACATTCAATGAGCATACGTCCCGCCACCCGCCGTGATACCGAAGCCATACTGGACATCTGGCTTGAAGCGTCCATCGCGGCGCACAGCTTTATCGATGCCGCATTCTGGCGCGACAGCATTGAAGCCATGCGCACCGTCTACCTGCCTTCGGCCACAACAGTTTGCGTATACGACACACCGCAGGGCATCACGGGTTTTTACGCACTGCACAAACGCCATCTGGCCGCGCTGTTTGTGGCGCCACGGCGACAGCGCAACGGCACAGGACGCAGCCTTTTTGCCCATGCACTGCGTCAGGCGGGCGGCCTGACACTTAATGTCTACGCCGAAAACCGGCAGGCCTGCGACTTTTATCTGGCGCAGGGGTGCACCATAGCAGCCCGCAACACCGACCCGCACACCGGCAGGGCAGAATACATAATGACCTGTGCCCCCGCAGAGGGATAAAACCCGCAGCGGTGTGAGCCGCTGATGCCGCAGTACTAAAAACGCCCCGGACGCGCCACATGCGCGCCGGAGCGTTTTTCCTGTGTGAGCCTGTACGGTCACAAACTCAGAGTGCGGAAGAATCGCCTGCGGGCACTTGCCCGCAGAAACCGGCGGTTCTTTTACAGAACCGCCGGCGGGTTATCATCAGGCGCTTTTCAGGTTCTGACGCGCCTTGGTATTTGCTTTAAGCAGTACGGAACTGAGCTGTTCGATATCCACGGGTTTTTCCAGATACGCGAATGCACCCAGCTTCATGCATTCTTCGCGGTCCGCTTCCGAACCCTGACCGGTCAGAATGATCACTTCCACTTCGGGACGGGTTTCCTTTACGCGGCGCAGTACTTCCTTGCCGTCCACTCCGGGCATTTTCAGGTCAAGAATCATCACTTCCGGCTGATCGCGTTCCACGATCTCCAGTGCCGATTCACCGTCATATGCCACGGCGGAACCCATTTCGCGCACTTCCAGCCGCTGCGAAAGCGTCTGGGCAAAGTCGCGCTCATCGTCCACCACCAGCACTCTGTTGGGCAATTCAAAATTGCACTGCCGGTAAATGGACGGGGTATGAATGTCACGGCCGCCCACCACACGCACGTCATCCACTCCGGGCATGTCGATAACAGCAGCCCGCAGCGTGGTGCCCAGCCGCTCAAGGTCGGACACATGACCGTTGACCGTCAGTGTGACCGTGCCGGCATCTGCCGCCACAGCCACAAAATGGCCCTTGGTGGCCAGCTGCACTTCCACCTGAGCAGCCAGCAGCGCATCCTGCGCTGTTTTTCTGCTGCGGGCGTCGGGTTGCACGGCCTCACGGCCCAGCATTTCCTTCACAAGGGCGGCAGCCTCCAGCGGGGTGCTTTTATCCACGGGTATGACAATGTCATACAGCCCGGCAGCCCACGGGTCGGTATTGCCGGTCAGGGTGTTCACCCATTCCGCGGCATCGGAATCACCTGCGCGCATGGTTTTCTGCGCGTCGCTCTCTGATATGCCCAGCGTTGCGGCAGCCGCAAGCCGTGCATCCCTGTTGGCGATAAGACACACCTTGAGCGCGTGTTTTACCGCAGCAGGCACCATCATGGCGGTAAACCCGCCGAACATGACGTTTTCCTTGACCAGATATTCAGCAACAATCATGCGGAACCACGCTCTGGCGCGTTCCCTGTCGTTGGTGAACGAATTGAAGATGGACGGCTTGGCGTCGAAAGCCTTGCGCAGGCGCGACGCACTGATGCCGGAACGGCGCGAAGCCTCTTCAACCACGGTGTCATCAGTAACAAAACTGTATCCGGTAGCCTCCCGGATGGCGCTCAGGTACTGGTCTTCGTGGCAGTAGATCCCATAGTGGACAGCGATGACAGACATAGTTCCTCTCCTTACACCTGCATGGTCGGCCGGGGCGGTCCTGCTTACCACCCTTTCTCTTCGAGAATGGCCTGAATCTTTTCACGGGTCTTTTCTTCCGCGATGACCAGCTTTTTAGCGCTGGCCTCTTGGATTTTTTCCGTCAGACTGTTGATGTCGGCGGACTTTTCCACAAAATCCATGGCGCCGTGTTTCATTACTTCAACACCGCGCTCCACGGTGGCATGACCTGTCAGCACAATGACCTGAACATCGTCATTGGCATCTTTCATGCGTTTAAGGGTTTCCAGCCCGTCCAGTTCGGGCATCTGAAAATCAAGCACGATGGCATCGAACGACCGGCGCGCCACCAGAGCCAGCGCCTCGATGGGCGATGTGGCAGTGGTCACATCCATACCGCGGGCACGCATGCGTTCTGCCAGCGCATCCAGAAATTCCTGTTCGTCATCGACGATAAGCACTTTTTCAGACATATCCGTTCTCCTTCGATAAGGATCATATCCGTATGCCGGAGCACGGCACGAAGCCGCACTCCGGCTTGTATCAGGCAGTTACATGCCTACTCTGGGCACGGTGATGGGCATGCCCATAAGCGGCCAGACCACCAGAACGAAAACCCCGACCACTACCAGCAGCAGCGCACTGGCGACCAGCCCGTACTTGAAGAACTCGCCGGAAGTGAACTGACCGGAATCGTACGCGATGGCGTTGGGGGCCGCCCCCACCAGCAACAGGAAGGGCATACCCGCCACAACCAGCGCACCGAAGAGAATAACCTCGGGCGATACGCCGAGATACGGCGCTATAACCAGCGCCACCGGCAGCGATATGGCTATGGCGGCCACGTTCATGATGAAGTTGGTCATCATCAGCACAAAGAAGCAGATGCTCATGACAAAGACAAACCAGTGGGCTTTTTCGAACATGACCAGCCAGTTGACGGCCAGCCACTTTGCCGCGCCGGTTTCCCACAGGCAGTAGCCTATGCTCATGGCGCCCGCAAACAGCAGGATGATGTTCCACGGCACATCTTCAAGATCCTTGATATCAAGAATCTTGAACACGAAAAACGCGATGCTGGAAATGAGGATGATGGCCGTTTTGTCCAGCATTTTAAGCATGGGGAAGAACGACCGCAGGCTCATGACCAGAATGACAATGCCCACGATAAGGGCGGCCATGATTTCCTTGCGGGTCAGGGGCCCCATCTGCTTGTTCAGTTCTCTGGCCTTTTCACGCAGTCCGGGTATGGTGTCGCGTTCGGGCTTGCAGAAAATCATGAAGAAGCCCCACAGCAGAAACACCATGAGCCAGCCGATGGGGGCCATGTAGTAGGTAAGCTCGAAGAACGAGACCTCGGTACCCACTATCTCCTTGAAAAAGCCTACGGCCACGGCACCGCGGGCGGCACCGAGCAGCGTGATGATGGAGCCTGCGCCGGCCACATAGGCCATGCCGATGAACAGCCCCTTACCAAAACGGGTCTTGCTGCCGGTGTCGTCGTACAGAGCATAAATGGCCAGCAGCAGCGGATACACGGTGGCCGCCACCGCAGTATGTGCCATAATATGCGTCAGCAGCGCGGTGACCACAAACACGCCCAGATAGATGCGGCTTGTTTTTTCACCCACGACCATCAGCATTTTATAGGCAAGTCGCTTTGTCAGGCCGGTTTTGGTAAACACCAGACCGATCATGATGGAAGCAAAAATAAAGAGCACCGACGGGTCCATGAAGTCCTTGAACGCTTTTTCGGGCGGACGGACAAAGAAAAGAACCTGCAGCACGCCGATACCCAGACTGGTGATGCCGATGGGCACCACCTCGAACACCCACCACAGACCGGCAAACATAAATACGGCAAGAGCACCCTTGGCCTCTTTCGAAAGCGGGAACCGTTCACCCAGCGGATCCACCGCATCCGGCCACGCCGGAGAATAGTAGATCACCAGAAAAGCAGTCACCCCCAGCAACATGAAGCACAGTCTCTTCCAGTCAAACGATGTCGATTGAGCTTTGGTAGACATACGTTGTTCCTTTTTCAAAAAAGCACCCCGGCTAGCCGGCGGCACACTCCGTAATTTTTGTTCTCAGATAGTCGAAAACATCGCCCAGACGCAGCACACCCGTCACTTTCCCCTCTTTGCGTACCAGCAGCGGCTGGTGCACACCCAGAATGTAGCGGTGCAGTGCGTGTTCCACCGTGTCGGATTCCTCCACGTATTCGCTCTGTTCAGGCACATGCATGATGTCTGTTATTTTGCACGAGCCCGCTTTGACACACAGCGAAGCCGTGGGGTCGGACCACAGACCGAAGTCGCGGATAAGCCGGTTCACAAGGTCGGAAGTAAGCGTTCTGCCCTGATAGCGTTCAGGGTCCACATGCTCGTACTTCGGCTCAAGTGATTTGAACACGTCCAGCATGGTCAGCTTTGCGACCACCATGCCGCCACGTGTCACCAGCACGTCACGGTGCGGTTTACCGGTGCCTTTTTCGCGGCAGTGCTGCTCCAGCGCCATAAACGCATCGGCCAGAACACCGCCTTCTTCGATGACAACATACTCGGAAACAGGGATCATAACATCCCGTACTAAGGGTGTTTCCATACATCCTCCATTGCTAGGCGGCCCTGCAAGGGGCCTACTCCGCGCCCTGCAGCGCCGCTTCCTCGGCAGCCGCCGCAATGACCTCAGAGAGCTGACTGATGTCCACCGGCTTATTAAGATACTCGTAAGCACCAATAACCCTGGCAGAATCCTCGTCCTTACGGCCTCCGTGCCCTGTCAGCATAATAACCTGCATCCGCGGACATTGTTTGCGGACATGACGCAGCACTTCCAGCCCGTCCATGCCGGGAAGCCTGAGATCAAGAACCATCACCGATGCCCCGCAGTCATTCACAATCTGCAATGCGTGCTCCCCGTCATGAGCCGTGTCCACGGTCATGCCGCGGATTCGCAGACGTTCGGCCAAGGTCTGTACAAAGTCGACCTCGTCATCCACCAGCAAAACGTGAATAGTCATGTCAGTCTCCACCCTTGTTTTCCCTAACCGCGCCCCTGCGGGCTGCCTTTGCCGGACTGCTGCACGCCTGTGCATTGTCTGCGGCGTCTGGCAAGCTTTGCCTGTCCCACTGCCAGAGACAGCCTGACAAGCAGCGCATCCAGCGCAAAAGGGATATAGATGTCATCAAAGGCTCCGTTTTTCATGCCTTCAATGGAAAGTCGCACCTGATTTTTCCGTACCATCAAGATAACCTGTGCGCAGGCATCAGGACGACCCACCTGGGTCAGAAACCGCATCACCTCGGACCCCACCTCTTCCGTGCCGAAAACCAGCACGTCTGTTTCCGGCGCAAACAACATCATGCGCGCCTCGTCCAGACTGCGGCAGACGGTGCAGGCTATGCCCAGCTCCGCCAGCCTTCCGGTCAGGTTGTCCGCAAACTGCCGGTCGGAATCATACACAGCCACCACAGCGTTTTTCATGCCTGACCCTCCCGGAGCATCGCCACGGTGTATGAATCCGGTCGGGCGCCCTGCAAACCTGCAGCGCCGGATGCATACAATGCCGTGCCGCGGCACGGTAAGGATGAAGGCATTTCCAGACAGCTTGTGTATCTGCGCATGAATCGTTCCTTGTCTTTGTGAAAATAAAGGCAAGGAACGTGCCAACAGAGAGTGAGTAGTTATCTTGGTACATTAAACCGATTGTTAAAAAAAGCACACACTATGATGAAACAAAATAAATCAATCATGGCGCCCAAGCCAGATACGATTTAATACATTTTAAGACGCAAAAAACGTTTCGATTTGTCCGACTGATGAATCAGACCGCAGAAAACCGCCGGCACCGGCCAGAAGAGACTGAGCCAGTGCCAGTTCGGGAGAGCTGTCAGGCTGCGGAAGGGGACCGCCGCTGACATTGAAACGCACCGTAAGCCCGCTGCCCGCAGCCTCGCCCGTCAGCGTGACGGAAGAAGCAGCAGGAAGCACCCCGAAAAGCGCATCCATCACGTGGAAAAGCACCATCTGAAACTGTACGGGATCGGTGGAAAAAGAAATGCCCGCAGGAGTCATCCCGTGGGCAAGCGAAATCTCTTTGAGCCGTGCAAAACGGCTGCAGATGAAAACAAAATAATCAAGCCATTCGGCTGCATTAAGTGTGGCAACAGGGGTGTCGGGGCTGTGGGCCAGACGCGAAAGAGCAGCGCATATGTTCATACCCCGCTTTGCCTGCGTGCCGATACGCCCCAGACTTTTTTCAAAGATTTCCCGTCTGGGAAAATCCTCCTTGTGCATCATCAGCACATCTTCCAGCAGCCCGCCCGACTCGCGCATGGTTGCCAGCACATTGCGCATTTCATGCGTCAGGGCCGCGGTTATGCGCCCCATGTACGCCGCCTTGTCTTGCTCATGCGTCATGAGCCCTCCCGTTTACGGTACCGTGCCTGCCACACGGCACGCGTTTTCACGAGCCGGCACCTGTCCGCGCGACCTGCCGACGGGCAGCATCAGGCGCCGTTAACGGCTTCGTGAATTTTACCTATAAGGTCGTCAATGCTGATGGGCTTGACCAGATAATCGAACGCCCCCAGCCTCATGCCTTCAATTCCATCCCTTGTAGAGCCCTTTCCTGTCAACAGGATAACGGGCAAATCGGGCATATTTGTGCGCACCTGCCGCAACACGTCCAGCCCGTTCATGCCGGGCATCATCACGTCAACCACCATAACGTCCGGCCTGTGCGCGGTAACAAGACGCAGCGCCTCTTCCCCGTCGGTGGTCACATCGGCCTGCAATCCGCGCAGCCGCAACCGCTCAGCCAGCGTTCCGGCAAATTCAATTTCATCGTCAACCAGCAGCACCTTCAGCTCAGACATCGCCTAAGACTCCTCCTGCGGCTTTGCACGCTTGGGCAGTTCAATGGTGAACGTCGATCCCTTGCCTTCCTCGCTGGCAACCGCAATGCGCCCGCCCAGCTTCTGCACGATACCATAGGTGATCGCCAGTCCAAGACCGGTGCCTTCCGCACCCTTGGTGGTAAAGAAGGGTTCGAATATATGACTCAGCACTTCATCAGACATTCCCACGCCGTTGTCCGTTATCAGCACGGCAACGGTATCCAGATCGACGGAGCGGGTGGTTATCTGCACCCTGCCGCCGTTATCAACTGCCGCTATGGCGTTATTGATGATATTCAGAAAAACCTGCTGCAGCTGTCCGCGGTCGGATGAAATACGCGGCAGATCGTCATCCAGATTCAGTTCAAGACTGATATTGCGGTACAGGCTCTCTTTTTCCAGAAAACCGAGCACCTCGCGCACAATCTCGTTGACGTCCAGCGGTTCGACCTGCACTTCCATGCGGCGGGCAAAGCCCAGCAGCCGGTGCGTAATGGTGCGGCAGCGCGAAACGGACTGCAGCACAGAGGCCACAAGCTCGGGAAATTTCGCCCTGATGATCTCATCGTTTCCGTGCTCCATCAGGTCATTCATCAGCCCTGCTTTCTCGTTGATGATGGCAAGCGGGTTGTTTATTTCATGTGCCACTCCGGCAGCCAGCCGTCCGATGGAAGACAGCTTGTGCGCATGTTCCACCTCGCGGAACGCCGCCGCACGCTTGTCGTCCGCTTCGCGTATGCGGCGCACCAGCACGCCCGTCAGAGCCCAGACCACAAAAACAATCAGCACCGTGCTGCCCAGAAATAACGTGAGCATTTCCATGCGCAGCTTGTTCCACGCCTTGTATGCCACACTTATGGGCTGCACCAGCACAAGCGTCAGCTCCGGATTGCCGAAATTCACATGCCCCACAAAAATCTTCTGCCCGTTCAGTCCGGTGCTTTCCACCACTTCGGGCTGATGCGTGCCGGGCCCCACCGTTATGGCAGCCTTTTCCAGCACCTTGCCGAAATGCCGCGAGTCGGTCTGCATCACACCGGCCCTGTTGATAAGAAAAGCGTCGGACTGGGAGCCAAGCCCCATGGCGGCTATGAGTTCTTCAAACCGGTCGGTGTTGATGGTGGCCCGCACCACCCAGCGCGCACCGTCTTCGTCCAGATGTTCCACTGCTATGGCCACATGCGGGATACCGCGGTATCCCATGAACACATCACTGATGTATGTGCCGCGCACACGGACCTGCTGAAACCAGTCCTGACCGGAATAATCTTTGTTTTTAAGATCATACGGACCGACATAGCTTACCTGCGTGCCGTTGGCGTTTATAAGCCCGAAGTCCACAAAGCCGGCCAGTTCTTTTTTGGCGGCGTGGTACACACGGTTCAGGGCTTTTTCATCTTTAAGCTGATCGTAGGTATAGGCTCCGGCTATAAAAGCCACGGAAGCCAGCCGTTCATGCAGAAAAAGCTCAAAAGAATGGCGTGTCTTGTTTATCAGGGTCCGCACCTGGCTTTCCGCCTGATTTTTGAGCGAATCCTGATACATGAAAAAGTTTATGGCAGCCATCAGCGCCAGCGGCACCACCGAGACGGACACAATCAGAATGATAATATTGCGCCGCAGATAATAATACCTCTGCGACGACTGTGTGCCGCCCAGCGGGTCAAACAGCCGGACGAGCCAGCCCTGTCTGCTGCAGTGTTGCTGCTCCATGGCAACCCCTTTATTCCTTATTCGCCACGCGGAACGAGAACCGCCCCCGGACGGAGCGTTCTGGCCAGATAGGCGTTTATGACATCTCTGCGCCTGCCGACCACGGAGTCATATACCTCAATACGCTTCCAGTGAAGGTATTCATAGTATTCTTCTTCTATCCCGCAACATATGACCACGTCCACATGTTCGCGCAATATAAGGTGGCACAGCTCTTCGGCAGAAGCATGCGGCAGCACGATGGTGCGTTCTTCCTCCACCAGATTGCGCCCGCCGGTACGGCCCAGCCAGATTTCCGTCGCCAGATCAAACCGCGGAGCCACATCGCTGCCGTGCAGCGTGACCAGTATCCTTTTATTCATAGTCCGACACCACCCCCGAGGCCACCATCCGGCGGTCTCCTTATACCTCCTGCGTATCAGGAGGATTCTATTTCGTAATGCTTCATCTTGCGCCACAGTGTGGAACGTGCCCAGCCCAGAATCTCCGCAGCCCTGTTCTTGCGCCCCTTGGCCTGCAGCAGGGCGTCCAGAATCATCTTGCGCTCCATGTCGGCCCAGTTGACGGCGCCCGACGCCGCAGAAGATACAGGTGCCGGCATGCCGGGCGGGGGCATCATGCCCGCGGGGGGCGCTTCGGGGGCAGGCTGCACGCCGTATCCCGTTCCGGCAGGCACACCAGCCGGCTGCTCCATAAGATACCGCGGCAGATGCTCCACCTCTATGGTTTCCTGACCGCATACGTTGACGCAGTATTCCACAACATTGCGCAATTCGCGCACGTTGCCGGGAAATGCGTAATTTTCCAGAAAATACAGCGCATCCTGCGAAAATCCGGTAACTTTCTTGCCGAATTCCTCGCTGAACACATGCACGAAGTGATTCAGGAAAAGATTAATGTCCTCACCGCGCTCGCGCAGGGGGGGCATATGAAAGCGAACCACATTGAGCCGGTACAGAAGATCCTCGCGGAACTTGCCCTCGCGCACCATCTGCCTGAGATCCCTGTGAGTGGCCGCCACTATGCGCACATCCACGTTGACCCCTTTGGTACTGCCCAGCGGATGAATGACTTTATCATCCAGAAAAGTAAGCAGCTTCACCTGCAGCGAAAGCGGCAGATCACCGATTTCCGTCAGAAAAAGCGTGCCGTTGTGTGCCATGCGGAACCGGCCGGGCTTGCTTTCCGTGGCACCGGTGAACGCCCCCTTGCTATGGCCGAACAACTCCGACTCCAACAACGTTTCGGGCAGCGCTCCGCAGTTGACTTTTACAAACGGCCCCTTGGCTCTGGCAGAAGCGTTGTGAATCGCCTCCGCCAGCAGGTCTTTGCCGGTTCCGGTCTCACCGGTCACCAGCACGGATGAATCTGTCTGGGCAATGCCGGGCACCATCTGAAAGATGCGCTCCATCTCGTGGCTATGCCCGATCATGTCGCCGAAACCGTACGACCAGCCCTGCTTTATCTCAAGCTCCTGCAGGATGCGTATGTCTTCCAGCGCCTCCACATAACCGGCGATGCTCCCGTCCGGCGCAAGCACCGGCGCAAAAGTGGCCCGCACAGGAATCTTCCTGCGTTCCTTGCTGACTATGTTGGCATCGACACAGACAGCGGCACCCGTATCTTCCACCTTGGCAAGCGGGCACTTGTCCGGACACAGGCTGCTGCGCATGACATACATGCAGTGCAGACCGCGGGCTTCTTCCAGAGAAAAACCGGTGAGCACCTGCGCGGCCTCGTTTATAAACAATACCTTACGCTCCGGCGAAATAACCGCCAGCGGCAGCGGAATGGTATCGAGCAGCGGCCCGGCCTCCACCGACATGGCAAACAGCCCCTCCACAAGAGGCGTCACACCAGCAGAAGCCGTGCCTTTTGCAGTCCGATCACTCACAGCTATACCCCCGCATTTCCCAGATACCGCAGACACGCGGACCGGTATGTTTCAAATCATATGAATTCGAGACATACTGAATGTATCAAAACTTTGCAATACGCGTCTTGCGCCTTTTTTCTCAAATAAAAAAAGGAAATAAAGCAGCATATTACTAATGTGGCACAATACATGCTATTATAACAGGAAAGACCTACGGATGTCCGGCGCCTGAAACACCCGCGGCAATGCCGGTCGCATACGGCATACGCCCGCAACGACAGCAGCGGAGACCGCGCCGCAGGTCACATTTTTCTGCAAACACTCTTCAACAGGCTTGACGAGTGTTCCTCTCCGGGCCTGCACCCGGACGGCGACAGAGGATCGCCGTCATCCGCAACCGCTTCCTGCCCGTGGCGGCTGCGGAATCATCCTCTGCCTGCCGGTGCTTCCTGCCCGTTGGCACCGGCCCCGACAGAAAAGGGCCGGAAGCTTGCGCTTCCGGCCCTTTCTCTTTTACTCCAAAGCCTTCTTGGCCTTGTCTTTCAAATCCTGCATCTGCTCTCCGGCCTGTTCCACGGCCTGATCAATCTTTTTACCGGCCTTTTCCGCAGGTCCTTCTTCACTGCAGCCCGCAAGCCCCAGCGCAAACAGCATAACACAGGCAACAGCAGCCAGTTGCAGCCATTTTGTCATAAGTATCTCCTTACAGTAAAGTTCTCCTGTCCGCCTTCAGTTTACCTGACGGCATGCGGCATGCACTGCATGCAAATGCAGCAGAGCTGCCGGCAGACTGCAGCCCTCTCTGTGACGGGCCTGTCAGTGCATTGCAGACGGACATATTTCCCCGCTTATACATAAAGCACACATTTTTTGCGAGTCTCTTTTTCAACAGGAGCATACATCCGGTGCATCCGCAGTGTCCGTGCCGTCTCCTTCACTTCGGGAGCCGCCGCAAAAGCTGCCGCCTTTCACCAGTCGCACACGCAACCGGCAATCCGGCAGGAAACAAGAGAAAAAAACGGGGTACTCTGCTGCAAAAAACAAAATCTCCCGCGCAGAACACGGGAGAAAAGGGTACCGCCTATCTGCCCAGCTGATACTTGCGTACTGCGCGGTTATGCTCTGTCAGCGTACTGCTGAAATGATGAGAGCCGTCACCGCGCGAGACAAAATACAGATAGTTGTGCTGTTCCGGCCGCAGCGCCGCGGCAAGGGAATCCAGCCCCGGAGAGCAGATAGGGCCCGGCGGCAGGCCTTTATGCCGGTAGGTATTATAGGGATTTTCCGCATCGCGCAGATGAGTGCGGGTCAGGTTGCCGTCAAAGGATTCTCCCAGCCCGTAGATGACAGTGGGGTCACACTGCATAAGCATGCCCCGCCTCAGGCGCGCGGCATACACACCGGCTATGCGCTCGCGTTCGGAAGGCAGTCCGGTTTCTTTTTCCACCAGCGAGGCGAGGATGACCAGCCTTCCCAGCTCTTCCGGCTGAGGTTCATCCTGCCGGACACCGGCTTCGTGTTCCGGCGCTTGTGCGGACCACAGCAATGCAGACTTGCGGTAGAACATACTCACCAGCATATCCGCCACGGCACGGGCGGAAGCCCTGTTCATCTCCGGCGGACGCTGCAGCATGTACGTTTCCGGAAAAAGGTAGCCCTCTGCAGAATCGAAAGGGATTTTCCAGTGCCCGAGAAATTCCGGATCGTGGATAACCGCCCTGAAATCTTCATACCGGGCAAAACCGCCCTGTTCCACCAGACGGGCCACCTCCCACCACGGCAAACCTTCGCGCAGCGCCAGCGGATGAACCACCGGCGTGCCGTTCACCACGGCGTCCAGCACCCTGCCGGGGGTCCAGCCGGTATTCACCAGAAATTCTCCCGCGTGTACGGCTCCGGTCTGCTTTCTGTACATGCCCAGCAGACGGAACCGCGTCACATCCGTTATGGCTCCGGCCTGCCTGAGCTGCCACGCCACACGGATAAACGTCGAACCGGGCCGTATCTGCACGGTCACATCACGCCCGTTCTTTTCCGGCGGCGTGGTCATGAACATCCACGCATCCAGAACCACATAGACCGCCACGGCCAGCAGCAACGCCAGCGCCGCGGCAGGCAGCACGCGCAATCTGCGCCGCAGGCGCACAGCACCGCCGCGAGCCGCATCCGAGTTGTCCTGCTCCGGCGCACCATCTGCGGAAGATGCCGCCGGATGCCGTTCTGCCGGTTCCTGCTGCGGGTTCTCGTTCATTATCCTTCCAAAGGTATACGCCGGTCTTCCGGCAGGTTCAGAAACGATTCAAGAATACGCACTGCGGCCTGCTGATCCACCACGGCTTCACGCTCACGGAATGATAACCCCGCCTCGCGCAGGTCTTCACCCGCCTCGAACGAACTGAGTTCTTCCGCCACCAGATAGACAGGCAGGCTGCTTCTTCTGCGCAACCGTGCCACAAAATTCCGCACCTGACGGGTGATCAGCGTTTCTTCACCGCCGGCAAGCAGCGGCAACCCCACCACCACACCGGCCGGACGCTCTTCCTCCACCACCGACAGCAGCTCTGCAAAAAAAGCATCACGAGTGCTCATTACAATAGTCCGCCGCGGAAAGGCCATCATGCCGGCGCCGTCTGTAACAGCTATGCCGGTACGCCGTGTCCCGTAATCAATACCCAGATATTTCATGCAATACGCCCTGCGCGGATAAGGCCGCGCGCCAAAAAATGATGGCTGATTGTGCGATGTGTATAACGGGTTGCAGCACTGTCGTCCACAGAAGCCCGGCAACTGCATCCAGGGCACACAACTGCCCGCAGAAGGCTCCGCAGCGTATCATCTGCCGCCGTGCACAGGCATTCCGCCGTTCTCCGTATGCGGCATTTGCGGCACATCCGGTGCCACGCATGCACAAAGACACGGACGGCCTTACGGGGTGCAGAAAACCACACGCGGCGGGCGCCCTGCTGCCCGGCGGAAACAAGACAACCTGCCGGCACGGCACAAAAAAAAGCGCACGGAATATTCCGTGCGCCTTGATATACTCCGGTTTCACCGCAAAAACGCTGACCGGACGCTAGTCCTGCTCGTCCACCATGCGCACCGGTCCGCCATCCTGCGATGCGGTAAGCCGCTTGCGCCATTGTTTGCGCCAGTCTTCCCCTGCCTGCGACTCTGCCAGCCACTCCACGGTGTGCAGCACGGGACGTTTGTCTTTCAGTTCCATCAGCGTTCTGGCTATACCCACCTTGCACGACGGGCATCCCACCACAACGGGAGCCTGCGCATCATACCCAGCAAGATCTGCTTCCAGACGGGATTTTTTACGGCTGCGCAGCCTGTTGTAGATGGTCGGGCTGGTCATGGCACCCATGCCCGACTCGCCGCAGCAACCAGGGGTAAGCTGCACCTGCGCACCGGTGAATGCTTCCAGTGTGGCGCGGTAGATGCCGCCGGCCTTGCCTTTGTGCACCCCCGTCCATTCAGCATGGCAGGAAGAATGGTACAGAAGGCGCCGTCCTGCAGCGGAGCGGACAGGTTCCAGCCGTTCCACCAGCAACTGCACAAGGTCCTTGTGCTGCAGTTCCGTATTGGGCTGCCCCGCCAGACCGTAACGCGTGATACCGTCACGGCACGAACCGCAGGCGGTGATAATGTGCGAGACCGTCAGGCCCTGCTGCGCCGCAAGATCAAACATGGAACGCATGGCCTCTATGTTACGCTCGCGGTTGCGGGAAAACTGTTCGCTCTGTCCCGCGGCAAGCAGCGGATACCCGCAGCACAGATGCCGCTGAGGCATCACAACGGCCACACCGGCCTTGAGCAGCAGCATGAGACCCGCCAGCCCGATGTTGCGGTAAAAAAGACTGCCACCGCAGCCGGGAAAATAGAACACGGCCTCCGTCACGCTGCCGCCGGTTCTGGAGGGGCCTTCCGGCACAAAAATGGACCCTTTGTCCAGCCGCAGAGCCTCTGCAAGATTCTGGTAGCCGAGTTCCGGCCCCGGTGCGGAAAACAACGGACTTTCCGCGCGCTGCCGCCAGCCGGCAGGCACCAGACCGAGGACACGGTTCTGCATTTTCTGTCCGAAAGCAGCAGCCTTGGCCGCTCTGGGCACACGCGCGGCAGGATCATTTGCCAGATAGTTCAGCACCCTGCTTTTAACGGGATGAAAACCGCCGTTTTCCTCTTCCACAAACGAACGCAGATGCAGCGCCACGTCGGACGAGTTGATTTTCACAGGGCAGACCGCCGTGCACTTGCCGCATCCGGTGCAGTGTTCCATCAGCCTGTTAAGAGAAGCCATCAGCGACGAATCGGGTTTGCCCTTGTTGACCTGCGAATAATAAATGGCCTCGATGAGCGCCCCGAGACTGATGTTCTTGTTGCGCGGGTGGTGCTGCAGGTCCCGTTCCGGATAGAACATGGGGCATACGTTTTTGCATTTGCCGCAGCGCGTGCATACCTGAATATTGGTCAGCAGGTTGATAAGACGCTGCTTGTCAGGCAGGCCGCTGCCCGCAATATCCTGAATGAGCCTGTTAAAAGAAAAGGTGAACGGCTTCACAGGCGTTTCATACTGCGTCAGCTTGGCAGGGTTCAGAATATTGCGCGGGTCCACAAGGTCTTTGTATTCTTTCAGGCTTTCCATCTTTTCGCGCGAAAGAAACTTGATCTTTGTGATGCCTATACCGTGCTCACCCGAGACTTCGCCGTGCATCTCCTGCGCCTTGGACATTACCCGCTCGGCCACCTGTTCCGCATTGTGCAGCATGATGGCATCGTTGGAATCCACAGGAATGTTCACATGGCAGTTGCCGTCGCCGGCATGCATGTGGTTGGCCACCACAATGCGCGTGGCCAGCATGTGTGCGACAATACGGTCCAGCTTTCTGCCCAGCGAAGGGTAATTTTCCTTGAGCAGGGCAAAAAACGCCGTGGCTCTTTCGAGCATTTCCTGATCGGAAATTTCGGAAAACGGCACCTTGCCCTGAGCCACCTTTGAAGCAAAGGAAAATTCCTTGTTGAACTCTCTGTCTTCCAGCGGCATGCCTTGCAGGCGTCCTGCCTCCTGCAATGCAGTGCGGAAAGCCTGCGCAGTGCATTCAAGGTTCAGCTGCTCCAGAAACAGCGAAAAATCGGGAATACTGTCAATGGGGATGACAATGTCCTCGTTGATCTTGAATCCGGATGTACGGCGGGCTATGGCCGAAAGTTTGTGCCGGTCTTCCCAGAACAGTTCCGCTTCTCTGGCGTCGCGCGCCACAAACACATCCACATTGTCGTAGGGCCCGCATATGTCCACCACGTCACGCACGGACTGTTCAAGCGCATCCACGTTGTTACTGTCCAGCTGCAGGATAAGCACCGATATGGGCGTGCCTTCGTACCGCGCTGACTTTTTCTGATATTCAATGGCTTCAACATATTTGGGGCCGAATTCTTCCAGCGCGGAAATCTTTACAAGGTCGCCCTTGACGCGGATATCGTCGCGCAGTGCAACCACCTGCTTGATAACCTGCATGGCGTTCTGCATGCTGCGCCCGAAAAATTCCAGCACCAGCACGCGCGAATGTTTCTGCGCCGGATACAGAACAAAACAGGCTTCCGTGATGATGCCGTCCACGCCTTCTTTCTGCACACCCGGCAGACCGCCCAGCGTTTTATTGGTCACGTCTTTACCCAGACCGGCCTTGCGTATCTGGTCGCCGCGCAGCGTCACCACCTTGCGCACCCCGCCGCTTACATCGCGCACCTCAAAAACCGCCGTCTCGTTTTCCATTATCTTGTGACGGGGATGGTCTTTGCGCTCCACGTCGATTATCTCGCCCGTGGGGGTCACCATGCGGTAGCTCAGCAGGTTGTCCAGCGTTGTGCCGTATTCAAAAGCAAACGGCCCGCCGGAGTTTTCCGAAACGTTTCCACCGATGGTGGAAGCCGTCTTGGAGGCGGGATCCACGGTGAACAGCACGCCTTCGCGTCTGGCGGCTTCGATGGCTTCGGAGGTAATGACACCGGCTTCGCAGCAGAGCACCATGGAACCGGTGTCCACATAGCGGATGCGCGACAGCTTCTGCAGGCTCATGACCACGGTGCGCTTGCGTGCGGGCACGGCGCCGCCGGTCAGCCCCGAACCGCCGCCCCGCGGGATAAGCGCAAACTTCATCTCGTTGGCAAGACGCACCACGGCGCTTACCTGCTCGGCGGAAGAAGGAGAAACAACCAGCAAAGGCAGTTCCATGCGCAGGTCGGTGGCATCGGTGGAGCTTTCCACCAGCGAGTTGGGCCGCGTATCTATATTGTCTTTGGGAAGAATCTGGGAAAGACGTCTGATAAGATCCTGCCGGTAGTCCATGTCTGCGTCGTAGGCGCTCCAGAACATGGTCAGCCCTTCGCCAAGCGTGTTGGCGTAATGATGGGCCAGAGCAGGCGACGCTTTCTCCCACTTTCCCTGCACGCTGGTGCGTACGGTGGCAGCATCGATGAACGGGTTATAACGGACAAGGAACAGCTCTTCGGCAAGTTCCATGGCCAGTTCGCGCACGGCTTCCGGCCAGTCCTCGAACTCGTCGAGGGGTATCCGCAGCACCCTGTTCACCAGAAATTCCGAAGAAATGGAAATGTGGGGACCTTTGTGCGGCATGGTTGATCGAATCCTCTTTAGCGTTGAAGCGTGAACTCTCTTGCATAGACACTCGGGCGCCGGTTGGCAAGCGCACTGTGCGACCGCTCAAAGGATATTTTTTCCTGCTGCACAGACAAGTCATGAGTGCGGGAAATAAGACAAAATTCCGGTCAGAGTCCTTTTTTGCCACCGGTTTCGGTCACTATTCCGGCACCCTTTGCGGACAGGATTACGGACATTTCGGCACGTTACGTTAAAAACGACAGGCGCAAAAATTCCGGTCGCGCAAGCGGCACCCGCGCGGCAGCCGCCACGCAGAGACCGTCCGGCGGAGCACTAGGGGGCACCGTGCTCCATCTGACGCCGCACCACGGCCATATCATAGGCATGAATGACATCTTTTTCTCTCAGTATGCCTTTCAACCGGCGGGCATCCCCCAGTTCCACAACCGGCAGCTGGGCTATGCCGCTGCGGCTCATCCGCCCCAGCGCGCATTGTATGGAATCGCCCTCCGTCACCGTGACAAGACGCGTGGTTGCTATGTCGCCGGCAATGACAAGGCGCGCCGGATATTCATCCGCCAGCACTGCACGCAGGTCGCGGAACGAAATAATGCCCTTCAGTCCGCCCTCCCTGTCCACCACATGCAGGTACGAGACATCACGCTGGCGAAAAGCCAGAATCACGTCATGCAGCGGCGTGCCTTCCCATATGGTGGGCGGGTCCGCCCGCATGAATTCGCCCACCTTGAGACTGCGTAACAGGTTCTGCTCCATGCCGCCGGCAATATCCACCCCGCGGCGCAGCAGCTTTATGGTATAAATGGAGCCGTCTTTCAGAGTGGAAGCCGTCACGGTGGCCAGTATGCAGGTGACCATAAGCGGCAGAATTATCTGGTAGTCGCCTGTCAGTTCAAAAATAATCAGAATGGCTGTAATGGGAGCGTGGGTGGTGCCGGCCACCAGACCGCCCATGGCGACCAGCGCATATGCGCCCGGCAATGCCGTTATACCGGGAAAAAGCTGCCCCGCGGCCCAGCCGAAAAAACCACCGGTCATGGAACCTATGAAAAGCGAAGGAGCGAACACCCCGCCGGACCCGCCGCTGCCGATGGTTACAGACGTGGCGATGATTTTAACCCCCACAAGCAGCAGCATCATCTGCCACCCCAGACCGTTCTGCAGGGCAAGGTTGATGCCGCCGTATCCCACACCGAAAACATGAGGAAACCACAACAGCATACACCCCACGGCGGCTCCGCCCAGACAGGCTTTGAGCGGGTCCGGCAGGCGCACTGCCTCGCACAGGTCTTCAGTACGGTACAGCACCGTCACAAAAATCACCGCCACCGCGCCGCACACAATGCCCAGAAAAGGATAGATGCCGTACTCCCACAGCGAGACAACTTCGTAGCCGGGCACCACAAACGCGGGAAAGTCGCCGAAATAATGGCGTGAAATGGTGGTGGCAACCACGGATGAAAGCACCACGGGAGAAAACGCCGCCAGACCGAAATCACCCAGCAGCAGTTCAAGGGCGAACAGCACACCGGCCACCGGCGCGTTGAACGTGGCGGCGATGCCCGCGGCAGCACCGCAGCCCACCAGAGTACGCCGCTGGGGCCTGCCCACTTTAAGCATCTGTCCCACGGTGGACCCTATGCCCGACCCTATCTGCACGATGGGCCCTTCGCGCCCCACCGAGCCGCCGGAACTTATGCTGATGGCCGAGGCAAAAATCTTGACCAGCGCCACCCGCTTGCGGATACGCCCGTCATGCAGGGCAATGGCCTCCATTACCTCCGGCACGCCGTGCCCCCGCGCCTCGCGGGCAAAACGCGAAACAAGATAGCCGACCGCCAGCCCGCCCGCGGCAGGAGCGGCAATGACCGCCCAGTACGGCACCGAGTCATGAAATTCAAGAAAGTCCGCAGTGTTTCCGTAAAAAAGAAACTGCACACCTTTGATGACAAACTTGAACAGCACCGCGCCGTATCCGCCCAGCACCCCCACCAGCACGGCCATAAGCAGCATGGGCAGATGGCTGTCCAGCCTGGCAAGACGCCCCGACCGCAAAGTCCGCCAGCCGTGCTGCAGACTGCGCAGCGAAAAAGGCCGGGACGGTACGGGGCAGGTCCCGTCATCGCGGCTTCCGTTCCGTCCGCCGTCATCATCCGTTGTCATAGCGCACTCCCTGCATCTGTCTGCCCGGCAGGACAACACCGGACACACTGCCGCATTCTAACGCGGACAACAGCGTATGCCAAGCCGCACGCCGGCAAAAGCGGCTAGTACATGCCGCGTCTGCGGTAAACACGCGCCACAAGCAGTTCCACCAGAACAAAAAGAACAACGGGAATAACAAGAAACACCAGTGACAACGCCGATGCCAGCGCCCTGTCAGAAGAAGCGAGCAGCGGAAACAGATAGCCCGTGAATGAAGGCACCACCCCGCCGCCGATAAGAAACACCAGAAAATAGTCTGAAAACGCCACCAGAAAAACAACGGAGGCTCCGGCAACCACGGCAGGAGTCAGCAGCGGCAGTTCCACGCGGGTCAGCCGCAGCCACCATCCGGCACCCAGATTGCGCGCACACAGGTCATACCCTTCGCCGAACGAGGCAAAACCGGCCGTCAGCGCCCGCAGCATGTACGGATAACAGAACACGGTAAGAACCAGCACCACGCCGGTGACGGTATCTGCCAGACCGGTGATGATAAAGACATGGTGCACTCCCATGGAGAATGTCATCACCGGCACCAGCGCGGGCGCAAGAAGCAGAGCTTCCAGCAGGGCCCGCCCCCTGAACGTGCACCGGGCGAAATGCCGCGCCGGAGCAAGGCACAGCACAAAGCTCAGCCCCGTTGTCAGCAGGGCATACCACAGCGACGTGCCTATGTGTCTGCCTATTTCCGCCCGCTGCTGCCACAGGTACTGTACTGCGCGTGCCGAAAAATCCTGCGGCAGCAGATGCGGCCAGCTCCAGCCCGGTGCCGCGGCATACAGTGCCAGCACAACCACAGGCAGACCGAAAAAAAATACCAGAAAAACAAAAAAAACCTGTTTCACAGTTTGCGTTCCCCCAGTCCGAAACGACGCACCAGCCGGCTGTACAGCGCCACAAAAACAAGAGAGAACAGAAACATGACCGTCAGGACCGCCATGGCTTCCGAGCGGCGGGCCAGCCCCCGCTGAAAATATAGGTTGTAAATCTCCACACTCAGCATGCCGGGATTGCTTTCGCCCAGCAGGTACGGCACCTCGAACCCGCCGAAGGCAAAAAGAAACAAAATGATAAATACGGGATGCAGCGTAGGCGCCAGATGCGGCAAAATGACGGAACGCCATGTCAGAAGCCGCCCCGCCCCCAGCATGGCGGCGGTGTCCAGCAGCCGATGGTCCAGCCGTTTCAGCGCGGCATAGGACATGAGCATGACAAAGGGAATTTCTTTATAGACATAGGCCAGCACCATGCCCAGCCCGCTGCCGCCATACAGCACGGCGGGAAAATCGGCCTGCTGCGTCACAAGGCCCGTCTGCCATGCCAGAGAGGAGACAAGCCCCGAGCGCGACCAGAACACAAGGCACAGCAACGCCACAGCCACATGCGGCAGAATCAGCGGCACTTTGTACACCACGGCGGCCTGCTGCAGGCGGTACGGCAGACGCCACACCCCCACCGCCAGCAGGGCACCGCATACCACGGATACGGCTGCGGACAGAAAGGCCACTTTTACGGAAAGCAGAAACGAAGCAAGGTAATAGGGCTGCAGCAGCATACGGTATGCCGCGGCAGACGGCTGCCCCTCCGGCGCGGGTACCGGCAGCGCATACCCCAGCGACTGCGCCAGAGTAAGCGCAAAGCCGCCGGTGAAAAGCACGCCGCAGGGCACCAGTACTGGGGCCAGACGCAGCAGGGTTGTTCCTAAACGGGCATGGCCGCGGGGCAGAGACATGACAACACCTTGTTGCAGGACAGTTACGGCAGCCGCACGGCATGGCGGTGCAGCCGGACAAAGCGGCATATTTCATACACCACACACCGGCACCGCACAACAGCGCCGCATCCGGGCGCACTTGCCATAACAGGCTGCCTGCGCTACCACCCGCGCGGCAACAGCAACAATCGGAGGAAAAATGACACGCCGGACAGTGTATCTGGCCGCAAAAGGCTACACGGAAGACCTGCTGCAGGAACTCGGCCATGCCGGAGTACATGTAACAGAGATCCGTGACAGGCTGGTTCTTGCGCAGGGGGCCGCTGTTCATGCTGCATGGGCACAGAACATCTGGCTCGAACCGGAGTTCATCACCATCAGTTCCATAAAGGACGGTGCGCGGCAGCTCCGGCAAAGGCAGCGTAACTGGGCGCTGTGTGCGGCCGACGGCAACCATGGCAGGGCAAAGCTCATCCAGTCGTCTCTGCCGCATGTCTCGGCAAAGCCGGTGGTCTTCGGCAGTGAGGCACCCCGGGCGCCGCTGGGGTCGTGGACTCTGTGGGAACCGGACACCATACTTGCATCCGCAGCCTGCACCAGCGCCTTTGCCGACGGCGAGGTACTTTTTGAAGAAGACAGGCAGACTCCGCCCACCCGCGCTTATCTCAAGCTGTGGGAAGCTTTCACCATAACGGGATGCAGACCGCGGGAAGACGAGCTGTGCCTCGATCTGGGCAGCAGCCCCGGCGGCTGGAGCTGGGTGCTGGCACAATGCGGGGCCCGCGTGTTCAGTGTGGACAAGGCGGCACTTGCCCCGCACATTGCCGCGCATCCGCACATCGACTTCTGCTCCGGCAGTGCGTTCGGGCTGGACCCGCGCCACGCAGGCGAGGTGGACTGGCTGTGCTGCGACGTCATCTGCTACCCCGACAGACTGCTGGCCATGGTGGCGCGCTGGCTTGAGCTGGGTTCGGTACGCAACTTTGTCTGCACGCTGAAGTTTCAGGGCGAGACAGACCACGAAACGGCGCGGCAGTTCGCCGCCATTCCCGGTTCGCGTCTTGTGCATCTTTCGTGCAACAAGCACGAGCTCACATGGATGCGGCTTGACCCGCGGCAGATATAACCCCGCCGGACACCGCCGGACACCGCGGGGCATCCGTCCGTCCGCCCGCCCCTTGCGGTGCCGTGTCAATTGATGCATGTTCAATACAGCAAAAACCTTCATGCTCCGGCATGAATCCGGATGCTCCAACGCAAGGCAGGTGAACATGCATCGTTCTCTTTTTTACGGCCGGACACTGTGCGCGGCGCTGCTGGCCGCGCTGCTGCTGACGGCAGCCGCCCAGGCCCACCCCCTCAAGTCCGGCGACAGTTTTCCGGACATCCCGCTCACCGGCACACTGACCCCGCAGCAACAGCAGGAACTGGGACTGAAATCCGGTCAGGCTCCTGTTCTTTCCGGCATCGGAACGCCTTTTGTACTTATGGAGATTTTCAGCATGTACTGCCCGTTCTGTCAGGCAGAAGCTGAAAACATGAACAGACTGCACACCGCCATCCGTCAGGAAGGGCTGGACGGCACTATTGCCGTCATAGGACTGGGTGCGGGCAACTCGCAGTTCGAAGTGGATTTTTTCCGCACAAAGTACAGCGTACCCTTTGCACTGTTCACAGACCCTGAGCTGGAGCTGCACAAACAGACCGGCGAAACGGCAACACCGCATTTTTACCTTATCTCGCTGAAAGACCGTAAACCCCGCGTCATCTACTCGCACACGGGACGCATGCAGTCGGTGGATGACATGCTGCAGACGCTGCGTTCCCTCACCGGCAGGGAGTAACCGTCATGAATATCTACATGCGCCAGTTCAGCTTTGCGGGCATTCTGGCCGTGGCCGTCGTGTGTGCTTTCGCCATTGCCGCCGCGCCGCTCCGTGCCGCGGCCCACGGCCCGCATCAGCCCGATGTCTACGACATGGGCACCCTGCAGCCGGTGGCCACTGTACCCCTGCTGCACAAGGGCGACGCAGCGCCGGATTTCGAACTGCCCGCAACGGACGGGACCAAAGTCAGGCTTTCGTCATTCCGCGGCAGCAAAAACGTGGTCATTTCCTTTGTGCCTGCCGCGTTCACGCCCGTCTGCTCCGACCAGTGGCCCGGCTACAATATCGCCCGCGAACTTTTCCACCGGCATGATGCCGTGCTGCTGGGCATATCCGCGGACAATACCCCCTCGCAGCATGCATGGATACAGCAGATGGGCGGCCTGTGGTTTCCCGTGCTGTCCGACTTCTGGCCACACGGCGCCACCGCCGCCGCTTACGGAGTGCTGCGGCCCGAAGGCGTGAGCGAACGCGCCATATTTGTGGTGGACAAGCAGGGCCGCATAGCCGCGGCCATCATAAGCGACATCAACAAACGGCCGGATCTGGGCCTGATAATTGACGCGCTGAAAGACCTGCCCTGACCCCGTGCACCGGTGCGGACCTTGCGATGCTCCGCCCGATGTGCCGCACATTTTGCCCGCCGGAACGCGGCGGCCCCGCAGGAGCATCAATGCCCCGCTATACCGGAGTAAACCACCTTGCCCTTGTGACCGGAGACATGGATACCACCATCAGGTTCTGGCGCGACCTGCTGGAGAAGCCCATAGTTGCCGGGCTGGGAAAACCCGGCTACCGCCAGTATTTTCTGCACATTGCCAACCGCAGCATGATCACCTTTTTTGAGTGGGACGGCGTGACCCCGTGCGAAGAAAAAGATCACGGCTATCCGGCGCCCGGACCGGCGGGGTTTGACCATGTGTCCATAGGGGTGGAAACCGACGACGACCTGTGGGAACTGAAAGACCGTCTTGATGCGGCAGGTTTCTGGGTTTCAGAACTGGTGGACCACGGATTCATCCACTCTCTTTATTCCTTCGACCCCAACGGCATTGCCATCGAGTTCAGCTGTTATGTGCAGGCTGTTGATATCGTCGCCCACCCGCGGCTTACCGCCGCCGAACCTTCTGCCGTAACGCTGGAAGGCCCGTACCCGCAAAAGGGGCACTGGCCGGCAGCCACCCCCACAGCCCCGGACCACAGACGGCTGTACCCCGGTGAAGGACACGAGTTTCTGCACACCAGCACCAATGCATGGCAGACAGAACCATAACCATCGCTCTCTTCTTCGTGCTCTTCCCTGTCTCTGTTGTTTACACGCATGACCATGCACTTTTCAGCAGGACAGGCATTGCCTTTCATGCATATCATTTTCATTTGATGTAAAAATAATTGTCTCAAAAATGGTTTTTTACTACAGAAGCAGGGCAAAATATCTTCCGCCTGTTGCACAATCCATCCATGTAGTGCAATATATGGCTCACAATCTAATACTTTCATCAGCACGTGCGCTGCTTCAGCAGTGACATTTTTTTAAGAAAGGAGAGCACCCCATGGATGAAGCCCTGAAACAGGCACTGGAGATTGTAAAGGCACAGGCCAGTGTGCGTACCATGACCGAGGATGAAATAAACTCCATGGTTCTTAAGCTCGCACAGAGCATCCAGCAGATTACCGAAGGCAATATCGAACCGCAGGAAGCGGAGCCTGCGGCCGATCCGGCCAAAGCCATCAAGGAAAAATCCATTACCTGTCTTGAATGTGGAAAAACCTTCAAGATACTGACCCGAAAGCACCTTGGCACCCACGACCTGACACCTGCGGAATACCGTGAAAAGTGGGGCTATAAAAAGAATTTGCCGCTTGTATGCAAGACACTGCAGCGTGAACGCCGCAAAAAAATGAAAGACATGAAGCTGTGGGAAAAGCGCAAAGCAAAAGCATGACCGCTGTCCCTCCGGCACTGCCGCAGCAACACGGCGTATGCCGCCATATGATGCGGGGCGGCAAAGCTGCGCTGTAAAACACTGCCTCATTGTCCGGAAGGTTCGACGGTACGCTGCCGGAGACATCCTCCGGAAGAATATCGTAAATCAACAGGACAGATGCTGTCCGACCCAACAGGCCGTCTGCACAGTCGGCCTGTTTTTTTGCATCCGGCAGACCCCGCCTGCCCGCTCTTCCGGTTTGCGCCTCCTCCGTCGGCAGCAGTCGCAGGCTCCACCGCAGACAAATGCCGCCGCTGCAACGTGCCACCGGTCCCGGCCTGCCGGCAACCAACAGCCTTCCGCCACACTCTTTTTTTGCGTATTTCTATTTAGTACCACTATCTTCATGGACAACGGTACAGGGGCACGCTACATCATTGCCATTACGCCGGAGGATTTGCCATGACCCCGTCTCAAGCCCGCATGCTGCCCGTTCTGGCGCTGCTGGTAACCATGCTGCTGTGGAGCAGCTCGTTCATCGCCATGAAAGTGGCCGTTATGGAACTGGACCCCATGCTGGTCATGTTCGGTCGAATGACGGCGGCATCGTTGTGTTTTGCCTGCTGCTGGCGGTCTTTGCGACGGGTCACTTACCGCAAAGGCGACTGGAAACCGCTGCTGTTCATGTCGCTTTGCGAGCCCTGTGCCTATTTTGTGTTCGAAGCATACGCGCTGCGCTACACATCGGCATCGCAGGCGGGCATGGTGGTTTCCACCATGCCGCTCTTTGTGGCTATGGCTGCCTTCATTTTTCTGCGTGAACGTCTTTCGCGTCAGGTATGGGCCGGTTTTGCCGTGGCACTGTGCGGCGTTGTATGGCTCACACTGGCCGGAGAAGCTACAGAACACGCATCCAATCCCCTGTTGGGCAACATTCTGGAGTGTCTGGCCATGGCCAGCGCCACGGGGTATGTAGTGACGGCCAAACGTCTTTCCAGTCACTATCCTCCGCTGTTCATCACCGCGGTGCAGGCTTTCACCGGCATGGTGTTCTTCATGCCGCTGGCTTTTCGTCCCGGCACCGCCCTGCCGGAGACCATCCCCCTGCTGCCGGCCCTTGCCGTGGTATATCTCGGTGTGGCCATTTCGCTGGTGGCATACGGTTTTTACAACTACGGCGTTTCCAAGATGCCCGCGGGACAGGCTTCGGCATTTATCAATCTCATACCGGTACTCACGCTGCTTATGGGGCAGGTATTTCTGGACGAGGTATTCACCCCCCAGCAGTATGTTGCCGCTGCGCTGGTGCTGGCCGGTGTGGTGCTCAGCCAGACAGGTTCCGCCGCGGACAGCGGACAGCAGGATACCGGACGGCAAAACACCGTTTAGTGCTTTCCGCATTCTGTCACCGCGGGCAGTGCACCGCTGGCACAGGCCGGGCACAGGCGGGCACACAACAGCTGCAGCTATGGAAACTTTGCACGCACTGAGCCGGAAAAATGCACACCCGCGGACAAAAATGCACGCTGCTGTCCGGCATACACCACTACCGGCAGGTGCTGAGATGCACACAAAAAGGGAGAAGGCCTGAAGCCTTCTCCCTGTATTTTGCCGTCTGCACTGTACCCGCTATTTTTTGCCGAAAATCTCCGGCGGGCGGGTGGTGTTGCCCGTGGCGTTGGGGAAGTTCTCGTATCTGTGAGCCTTTCTGTTTTCCTTGAGCAGCAGATCCGATTCGTGCATCAGCTCGTTGAACCGGTGCTTGCACTCATAGAAACCATGCCACCATGCATAGTCCGGGGCCATCATCATGGCGCCCATGCGCGCTCTGCGCCCTTCGTGGTGCCACAGTTCGTAGAATTCCACCTCAAGCTTTTCGTCAAAGATACGGCTGCTGTCCAGCAGGCCTTTTTCGTACAGTTCGTCCATGCGGGCTTTGGCAGGCTTGTAGTATACCTCGTTGTATTCTTCCACCGCCTTGTCAAAGTCGGCATAAAAACCGTCCACCCAGGCCTTGCCGTGGCACTGCAGGCAGATGTCCTTCATCTTGTCGCGCTCCACACGCCAGTCTGTTTTGGCCGGAAACGCCTTGAATTCGCTGGGACGCACGGTAAGCGGGGCCTGTGTTTCCCACGACAGCCGTTCCGTCACATCGTGTGTGGTCATGGTGCCGCCTGCGCCGGACATATGGCACGAGGCGCAGGTGGGCGCGCGGTAGTCAACGCCGGGGGTCCATGTGCCGGGCGCGGCGTCGTAGTTGTATTCATGGCCGAAGGCCTTGTATATGTCGCCGTGCTTGGATTCAAAATAAATTTCTATCTGCGGATGATCCGGTCCCAGATGGCACTGGCCGCAGGTTTCAGGCTTGCGGGCTTCCATTACGGAGAAGCGGTGACGGGTATGGCAGCTTGTGCATGCGCCCAGACTGCCGTCCAGATTCACACGCCCCACGCCCACGTTGGGCCATGTGGCCGGGTCCAGCTTGCCGTCCTTCACCTTCAGCACGGTGCCGTGACAGTAATAGCAACCGGTCTTGCGCTCGTTGTCGGAATTCATGCCCATGTTCAGCCACGGGTCAATTTTCCACATGATCTCTATGGTGTTGGCATGCTTGGAACGCGCGTACTGCTCCGTTTCGTCAGGATGACAGCGCGAGCAGTCTTTGGGTGTGACCACGGCCGCCACGGGAATTCTGTATTCTTTTGTCCCGTAGGGCATGTCGCCGCGTTCGTAGTACTGGTAGTGGTCAACGCTTACATCGGCATCACGTTCATCCGCCTGATGGCAGTCCAGACAGGTGATATTGGCCGAAGCATGTCTGCTGGCCGCCCAGTCGGCAAACAGGCCGGGAGTTTCCTTTCTATGGCATTCAATACAGGCCACGGCCTGATCAGGCATGGCCCGCTCGATGCGGAACTCTTTCATTTTCGGATAATTTTTCACCGATTCCGCCGCCTGCGCCGTCGCGGGCAGCAGCATGGCGGCACACAACCATAAAAGCCACGTCCGTTTCATTCCTTTGCCTCCTTCACGTTGATTCACCCGACGGCACCGGACGCACCGTCACCCGACGGAACGCGCCGCACCGCACCTTTTCCGGACCGGCGGCCGTTGTCAGATATCCGCCAGCCCCGACGCCCGATACGGGGCGGCAAACTGCTTGTACCGGTATTGAGGCCTGTCCACATGCACAAGGTCGCGGTGGCAGTCCACACACTTGCGTGTACGGCCCGAACGGTCGTACAGCACCGTGCGGTGAGCCATCATGGCTCCGCGGTTGTGCGGCATGTACAGGATATTGCGATGGCACTTCTGGCACTGGTCGTTGGTGAAACTGTCATAGGCGGCCTGACGGTTCTTTTCGCGGTCATACGCTTCTGAACCGTGAAGCACATGTGCCACAACGTCCTTGATGCCGTGGTAGGTTTTGGAAAAAAAGAAGTCGACGGTCTGATGAGGGGCAGGCAGGTGACAGTCCATACAGTCCGCCACTACGCCCTGCGCATTGTTCACATGAGTGGAAGTTTTCCACGACTGGTACGCCGGTACTATTTCGTGGCATGATGCACAGAATTCCGGCGTCGATGTGCGCACCATGGTATAGTAGGTCATGCTGAAAACAGGAAATCCTACCAGCACGCCCAGCGAAACCAGAAATAGCGGTTTCAGAAACCTCCGCATACAGCCTCCCGTTGCCCGATCTGGTGGCCTGATGTTACGGCGTCTTCAACACCTGCACTGATTACGCACCATCCAAACACATAATTATTGTTTTGTACAACACAAATTATAACAAAAAAGGATGAGCATCTGCTCATCCTTTATATTTCAGGAAACGTTACTGAGAACCGTATCAGCGCTTCAGTTCCAGTGCTTTCTGCAGCATGGTGTCTGCAGTTGTCACAACTTTACTCTGCGACTGAAATCCGCGTTGCGTGATAATCATATTAACAAACTCGCGCGATGCATCCACATTGGACATTTCAAGAGTTGATGCCGCCACGGAACCGAAATTTTCTGTCTTTGCCGTTCCTTCCTGCGCTTCACCTGATTCTCTGGTGGCCGAAAAATGATTGCCGCCTTCACGCCGCAGGCCGAATTCGCTGGTAAAGCGGAACAGCGGAATCTGATATAAATCAACAACCTGCCCGTTGCTGAATTTGCCGCTCATAACCCCTTCGCTGTCAATGGCAAGCGACATGAGACCGCCCTGCGCGTACCCGTTTTGTGTGCGGTGCAGGTTGGAGGAAGAACCTTCGTACCCCGTGGTCACCCGCGCCTGACGGGCCGCGCCTGCAAGCCCGGGCAGCTGCGAGGCATTGCTGCCCACGGAAGCGGCGCTGCCGCCCCCTGTCCAGCCTGTGCCTGTCATGCCGAATCCCGCGGTCATTACCTGAGCCCCTCCGCCGGACCCTGCAAAGGTGGCCGTAAACGAAGGATAGCCGTCCGCGCCCATGGCTGCCGGCTGCCAGCTGGAAAGCTGCGAAGCATCCCCTGAAGGGGTATAGGCTGTCATATTGATCAGTTCGCCGTTGGCGTTGAACGTGAGCGTACCCGCCATCAGCAGCCCGGCGGCGGATGTTCCAGCCCCTGCGCCTCCGTCTTCCGAAGGCGGCATGGCCATGACATATTCCACAATGCGCTGTCCGTCGGGACCGTCCGGCGCACCATCGTAATACACCGACACCTCGTGCTTGTTTCCGGCGGCGTCGTATACTGCTATGCTGTCGCTGTGCCCGTATGCTCCGTCGCCCAGCGGGGGTTCCGCCGTGCCGTTCCATTGCTGCAGCAGCGAAAAATACGGATCCGTGGCGCTTGCACTGTTGTCGGAGGTAACCCCGATATTGGAAATGATGGACAACGATGTCGTGGCACTGGGGGGCAGCACCATGTTACCGTTTTCCCCCGCCACCAGCTGCAAATCCTGAAGCCCGCCCGCCACACCATTTTCAATGGGTTTGGCCTGCAGACGGTAACCGCCGGGGTCCACAAGGTACCCTTCCAGATCAAAACGGAAATTCCCGGCCCGCGTGTAATGCGTTTTGTCGCCCTGCGCCACCTGAAAGAATCCTTTCCCTGAAATGGCAAGGTCAGTCACGGTATTGCTGGGTTCAAAGCCGCCCGCAGTGTGCAGAACGCGCACCTCCGCCACAGAGGCACCCATACCCTGCTGCGACATGCCCACCGTGGGATTGTTGCCCCCGGTGGTCACATCCAGACTCGTCAGGTCCTGATACAGCATCATGGACTGCTTGAACCCGACCGTATTGATGTTCGCCAGATTGTTACCGATCACCTGCATACCCTGACTGTGGGTTTTCATGCCGGTGGCTCCGATATACAGCGATGCAATGGTCATACGCGGTCTCCTGCCCGTTGGTCACGCGGGGCTTGGTCACAGGGCAAAATATGCCCCGCGTTGCAGTAAGCACGGACCGTGCCAGATATGCGACCATGCGGGGCGCATACCTCGCTGCCGCCCGCACGGCGGTGTCCGCAAGCTGCCGCTGCCCGCCGCTGCAGATCACTGCGCCGCAACACCGCAGGAAAAAGTTGCCTGCCGGAATGTATGCTCCCGCCAGCGGCATACGCACCCCGTACGCAGGCAACACGGGCGCAGGCAGCACGGACACAGGCAACACGGGCGCAGCAGCCTTTACCCGCAGAAAATAAAACAGGCCGCACCATGTGCAGCCTGTTTGTTGTGTTACGGGCAGTTATGTATGCAGCGGCAGCCGCGCGGCCGTCCGCCATGCGCGGCGAAAGGCAGCCCTCACGGCGGTGTTCCTGCAGCCGGGGCAGAGACAACGGCGGACGGCATGCGGTTACCCCGCAGTTACACGCCGCAGCGTTTCTTCCACGAAGCCACGGTATTCACCAGCAGCTGCGCGATGGTCATGGGGCCTATTCCGCCCGGCACAGGCGTAATGGCAGAGGCCACCTTGCTTACAGGGCCGAAATCAACATCTCCCGCAAGGCCGTTTTCCGTCCGGTTGATGCCCACGTCCACCACCACGGCACCGGGTTTCACCATGTCTGCGGTGACAAAGTTGGCCCTGCCGATGGCCACAAACAGAAAATCCGCTTCGCGGCACTGCTGCGCAAGGTCGGGAGTGCGCGAATGACACACGGTGACAGTGGCATTGGCAAAAGGACCCGAAGCGCCCAGCATGAGCGCCAAAGGCTTGCCCACAATATTCGAGCGGCCGAGCACAACGGTTTTTTTGCCCGCCGGCGACAGGTTGTAGCGTTCCAGCAGTGTCATCACGCCTGCCGGCGTACAGGGCCGGAAGCCGGGAAGCCCCAGCGTCAGTTTGCCCATGTTGACAGGATGAAAGCCGTCCACATCCTTGGCGGGGTCGATAAGTTCAAGACAGCGCTGGCTGTCCAGTCCGGCGGGCAGAGGCAGCTGCAGCAGAATGCCGTCTATGTCTTCACGGGCGTTGAGGGCGACAATGCGTTCCTCAAGCTCCTGCTGCGTGGTCTGTGCAGAGATGCGGAACGCTTCGGAACGGATTCCGGCGTCGGCGCAGGCACGTTCTTTGTTGCGCACGTACACCTGCGATGCGGGGTCGTCGCCCACCAGAATAACAGCCAGCCCGGGCGCTCTTCCGGCGCGGTCTTTCAGGGCGTCCACATCCTTTTTCAATTCTTCGCGCAAAGCCGCGGCGGTGGCTTTACCGTCCAGCAGAATCATGGGCGTACTCCTTGCAGTGTATGCAGCACATAGTATGGTTATGCAGCCTGTCACGCGCCGCCAGACCGGCGCAACAAAAAAACCGGCCGGAGCAGACAGCTCCGGCCGGTGACAGGTCGCACGTATTCAGGGTTCGCAAAGGCGCGATGCGCCGGATATGTGAAATCCCTGTATGACATTGTTTGCATCCTCACCCGCGGGCGGGTTCCGTGGCGGCTACATACAGCCAACCGCGGCAGGATGCAAGCAGCGCGGTTTACTCTTCGCCCAGCCCGAAATGCGAAGCCATGTAAGGGCCGAAGTAGATGCCCTCGTCATCCAGATCTTCCTCGATACGCAGCAGCTGGTTGTATTTGGCCAGACGGTCGCTGCGGCACAGCGAGCCGGTCTTGATCTGCCCTGCGTTCAGTGCCACGGCAAGGTCGGCGATGAAATGGTCTTCTGTTTCTCCGGAACGGTGCGAAATAACCGTGGTATAACCGGCACCCTTGGCCATTTCCACGGTGTCCAGCGTCTCGGTGAGGGTACCTATCTGGTTCAGCTTGATAAGAATGGAGTTGGCCACGCCCTCATCGATGCCCTGAGCCAGAATGTCGGGGTTGGTCACGAAAACGTCGTCACCCACAATCTGCACGCTGTCACCCATTTTAACGGTCATTTCCTGCCAGCCTTCCCAGTCGCCTTCGGCCATGCCGTCTTCGATGGAAATAAGCGGGTAACGCTGGGTGAAATCCATAAGCCAGTCAATCATCTCGGAAGAGGAGAGCACTTTGTTCTCGCCCTTGAGGTGATACTTGCCGTCCTTGTAGAATTCGGAAGCCGCGGCGTCGATGGCCAGGGCCACTTCCGACCCGGGAATATAGCCTGCGGTCTCGATGGCGCGCATGATGTACCGGAAAGCCTCGTCGTGGCTTTTCAGGTTGGGAGCAAAGCCGCCTTCGTCGCCCACGCTGGTCACGTGACCGTCGGCAGCCAGCAGCGCCTTGAGGTTGTGGAAAATTTCAGCCCCCATGCGCAGCGCTTCACTGAAGGTGGGCGCTCCCACGGGCATGATCATGAATTCCTGAATATCAAGGTTGTTGGGGGCATGCTCGCCGCCGTTGATGATGTTCATCATGGGCACGGGCAGTACTTTGGAATTGATGCCGCCGAGGTACTGATACAGGGGCATGCCGATGAAGTTGGCCGCGGCGCGGGCGGTGGCCAGCGATACGCCCAGCATGGCGTTGGCGCCCAGCCGGTCCTTGTTATCGGTACCGTCAAGGTCGATCAGCGCGTTGTCCACGGCGACCTGACGCAGAGCGTCCATGCCGACGATGTTCTCGGCTATTTCGCCCATCACGTTGTCCACGGCTTTTTCCACGCCTTTGCCAAGGTAACGGCCCTTGTCGCCGTCACGCAGTTCCAGAGCCTCGCGGCTGCCGGTGGAAGCGCCGGAAGGCACGGCGGCGCGGCCGGAATGGCCGGATTCAAGCGAAACTTCCACTTCCACAGTGGGATTGCCGCGGGAATCGAGGATTTCTCTGGCCCAGACGGAAACGATGGTGCTCATACTGCTGTTCTCCTTGAGCTTGGCGGAGCGTCAATACTGCTCCGCTACGCCTGTTGGGGCGGTTGCGGCAAAGGCATCAGCCCTTTATTCCGCTTTCCATGTAGAGAATTCTCAGGCCTTCCAGCAAAAGGTCGGGCCTGACATGATCGAAACAATTACTTACGCGGGCGATGGCAGAGGCAAAACCTCCCGTGGCCACCACCTGCATGGGCGCCTCAAGCACGGCGGAAAGTCTGTGACACAGACCTTCGGTCATGGAGGCAAACCCGAAAACAAACCCGTGGTTGAGACTCATGCTGGTGCTGCGTCCCACCACCGGCAAATCTTCGCGCACATCAAGACTGATGCGGGGCAGGCGTGCGGTGCCCGCTGCCAGTGCTCCTGCCGCGGAGTGCACTCCGGGGCATATCAGCCCCCCAAGATACGCTTCGCCCTGCACACAGTCAAACGTCGTTGCCGTGCCGTAATCAACCGAAACAATGGACCGCGGCGCAGGCCACAGCCGCCGTGCGGCAAAGGCTGCCACCAGCCGGTCCGCTCCCACTTCCTGCGGGCGCTCGTAGCGGTTTTCCAGCGGAATGGCTATGTCCTCCGGCGCCAACAGCAGCCGGCGGTCAAAGTAGCGCCCGCAGGCCTGCCGCATGAGCGGATTGAAACTGGGAACCACGGAACTGGCCACACAGGCTGTCACGTCGCCGGGGGCAAATCCCGCATGGCGCACCACATCCGCCAGACGCAGGCCGAGCGAATCGCCTGTCTGATGCGTGTCTGTGGGCAGCACATACGAGGCAACCACGCCGTCATGGTCTGCAATGCCTATTTTAACATTGGTATTGCCTATATCAAACAGAAGAAAAACTGAGGGCATATGCAAGCTACCGCCGGGCCTGAGCCACGGCTTTGAGTGAAATGTTCATGGTCTCCATACCCTGCCCGGCAGTCCGCCCGATACGACCTGCCAGCAGCGGCACAAAAATGCCGGACACGCGCAGTCCGTGGGTGAAGCGTGACGTATGGCTGTCCAGCTGCGCAATGATAAAGCAATGGATCACATCGGCCAGACCGGGCATACGAAACGAACCGGTCAGCACCAGCTGGCGGCAGAAGTCGGCCTGCTGCACCCGCAGCATATAAGGGCTGGGACTGTTGCCCCACAGCCGTATCAGCGCTTCCACATCCTGCCCCGCTTCGGCTGTCCCCTGCATGGAAGGCATAAAAGGATTCCAGCGCTGCCATGCAGAAAAATCCGTCAGCACACGCCAGATTGTCCACGGAGTGGCAGCCACCACGACGGAACGTTCGACAATCCTGCTCAGCATGCGGGGCACCTTACCTTTTTCTCTCAAAAACTCAATATAATGCGTATCTATCCTTGCTGCACAAAGCAATCCCAAGTATATATTGTCCGGTGTAAGCTCGTGCTTACTTTTTGCGGACTGCACACCGGGCAGGTTCCGCCCGCAACAAAACGGAGGAAATGTCCATGAATCCCGCGGCCCTCATCCCTCCGGCAGATTCCATTCCGGTCCACTGGGCATGGCTCGAAGGATTTCTGCTGCTCACGTTCGGTTTTCATCTGCTGTTCATGAACAGCGTGGTCGGCTCCGCCGTCATCGCCACGGTGCGCGCGGTAACCCGTCCGCAAGACCCGGCCCCCACGCTGCTGGGCAAAGCTCTGCCCAGTCTGCTGGCCCTGACAATCAATTTCGGCGTGGCACCGCTGCTTTTCGCACAGGTGCTGTACGGCGGCTTTCTGTACACAAGCTCCGTCATCATGGCTGTGTACTGGCTGGGACTTATCTTTGTCCTCATTGCTGCTTATTACCTGCTGTACGGTTTTTCCGGCAGCCGCCGCAAGAAAAAAAACGGCACGGTCTTCATCGCTGCGGCATGCGCCCTGCTGCTGTTCACCGGCTTTGTGCTGGTAAACAACGTCACGCTCATGCTGTCTCCCGACCGCTGGGTGGGCTACTTTGAAAAGCAGGACGGCAGCATGCTCAATCTGGGCGACCCCACGCTGTGGCCGCGCATTCTGCACTTTCTGCTGGCCTGTCTTGCCGTGGGCGGCCTGACGCTGGCGCTGCTGGCCCGCCGGGCGGCGCATAAAGGCACCATAAGTGCCGACGTTTCGGCCTCGCTCACACATGACGGCCTGCGCTGGTTTTTCTGGAGCACGGCAGCGCAGATGCTGGCAGGACCTTTTTTTCTGTTTTCGCTGCCGCGCCAGCTCACCACGGCGTTCATGGGACGCCACGGGCTGGGCACGGCGCTGCTGCTGGCAGGCACGGTATGCGGCCTTGCGGCACTGCATTTCGCATGGCGCTCGCGCCTGCGGCTGACCATCGCCTTCACCGCGGGCGCCGTGGCGCTGATGGTCGGTGTGCGCTCCGTACTGCGCACCCTGTATCTGGCCCCGTGGTTCAGTGCGGCCGATATTCCCAGTGAAGGCCAGTATTCCCCGCTGATTCTGTTTTTCGGCTCTCTGCTGCTCACCGGAGCCCTGATGGTCTGGGTATTGCGGCTGGCTCTCAACGGCCGCAGACAGCACGGCAATGCCACCGCCAACGGTACGGAAGGAGAAGGATAAATGGAATATCCAGTCTGGTGGACGCCCTTTCTGAGCGGCGGCCTCGTTATTGCCATCATCGCCATCGTCCATGTTTTCATCGCCCACTTCGCGGTAGGCGGCGGCTTTTATCTGGTACTGACAGAAATGAAAGCCGTGCGCGAAAAATCAGACCACATTCTGGACCATGTCCGCAGCCACACCAGATTCTTTCTGCTTACCACCATGGTGGCCGGCGGGCTGACCGGCGTCGGTATCTGGTTCACCATCAGCGTGCTTTCACCCACCGTCACCAGCACGCTCACACATTCGTTCGCTTTCGGGTGGGCGGCGGAATGGGCGTTCTTCCTCGGAGAAATCGCCGCGCTTCTGGTTTATCACTATTATTTCGACTCCATGCCCCGCAAAGCGCACATCAAGGTGGGCTGGGTGTATGCCTTTTTCGCGTTCATGTCGCTTGTGGTCATCAACGGCATCATCACTGTCATGCTCACGCCGGGCAAATGGGCGCAGACACATCTTTTCTGGGACGGTTTCTTCAACGTATCTTTCTGGCCTTCGCTCAGTCTGCGTTTTGCCTTGTGCCTCATGTTTGCAGGGCTGTTCGCTTTTGTGACGGCCATACGCATTCCGCACGAGGAAACCCGCGAACGCATGGTGCGGCGCGCCGCCATGTGGGTTGGGCTGCCTTTTGCCGCTGCCGCGCTTTCGGGCATCTGGTATCTGCTCATCCTGCCCGACCCGCAGCAGTCCATGGTCATGGAACGCTCCACCCAGACTCCGCATCTGGTACAGGCGTTCATTCCGCTGGGCATTGTCATACTGGTGCTCAGTCTTGCCATTGCATGGTTCAGACCGCTTTCTGTCCGCCGGCCGCTGGTATGGCTGGTGCTGGCGCTGGGACTGGCCCAGATCGGCGTTTTTGAATGGGTGCGCGAAGCCGGCAGAAGACCATACCTGCTGTACGGGCACACCTATTCCAGTTCCATCCGCGTGGAGGATGTGCCCCGTGTGCTCAGCGAGGGTATTCTGAAAACAGCCCGCTGGACTCATATAAAGGAAATCACAGAAGATAACGTGCTGGAAGCCGGCAAGGAAATATACAAACTGCAGTGTATGACCTGTCACGGCATAACCGGCCCCATGCTGAGCATACTGGATAAAACAGAAAAATTCAGTGTGTACGGCATGGATTCGCAGCTTGACGGACAGGGCAAGCTGCGGCTGCACATGCCGCCATTTCTCGGCACAGTGGAAGAACGCCGGGCTCTGGCCGCCTATATAGTCACGGGCCTGCACGGACGCACGGACGAAACAGCACCACCGGCCATACGCACCCTGCAGACCGCCATTCCCTCGTTTGACAGAGAAACGGCGCCCTATGTGCTGCTGGCATGGAGCACCAGAGGCATGCACAGCGTGGTGGAAGACGGCGCCCTGAATCTTGCTCCCGCCGGCAGCGACCTGCGGTGTCAGCTTGTGCGCCGCGACTCCACGCCGGAGATAATAACTTCGGGTGTGACCATAACCTACCGGCCCGAAGACGGGCACGGCCCGCAGGGCACCTTTGCCGCCAACGATGACATGCGTGCCCACGAGGCGCTTAATGTGGCCGTAACCCCCTATCCGCAGCCGGACACCTTCAATCCGTATCCGGTATACATAGTGGAGGCACGCGACGAAGCCACCGGCGCGCTGCTGGCGGTAACCAAAACCGTGGTGGCAGCTTCCGGCGAAGTGGCCTGCAACAGATGCCACGGCGGCCAGTGGGCCGTGGAAGACATGTCCGGCATCAGCAAGGCCACTCAGAATGACATATTCGCCGTACACGACAAAATTCAGGGGACCGATTTCACCGCACAGGCAGCCGCCGGCGAGGTCATCCGCTGCCAGTCGTGCCACGACGGCAACAGCGACATTCCGGAATTCTCCGCCGCCATTCACGGCTGGCACGCCAGCTATCTGACCGGGCGCGACGCCGATGCGTGCAACGGCTGCCATCCTTCGGCACCGGACGGGGCCACGCAGAGTTTCAGAGGCATCCACAACATGATGGGGCTTACCTGCACCAACTGCCACGGCCACATGGAAGACCACGCCATAGGTCTGCTGCGCAACGAAATAGAGCAGGAACGCTACGCCGCGCGCGCACTGATGGAACCGCTCAAGCCGCAACAGGCGGCATCGGCCGCCGAGATTCCCCCCCGCGAGGCATGGACGCAACTGCCCCACTGCTCCACCTGCCACGATTTCATGCAGTCTCCGCCGCCGGACCCCAGCGCCTTCGGCCAGTGGACGGCATCGTCCGCCGACCTGTTCAGCAACGGGCACGACTACATGGCAGCCATGATGTGTCAGGCATGCCACGGCGCAACCCATGCCGTGTATATGGCCGACAACGCATGGGGCGGCATGGAGCGCGACAACATACAGCCCCTGCAGTATCAGCAGATGGCAGGACCCGTAGGCGGGGCCAACAACTGCGGCGTGTGCCACACGCGTGAACTGGATATGTCAGAATCGGCACATCACCCCATTCCGCAGTAACCGCATAACAAACCACAACGAAAAACGCCCCGACCTGCACCGTCGGGGCGTTTTCTGTATGGAGTTCCGGCACAACGCTGCCGGATTCCAAGGGAGGAGGCTACAAGACCAAGGCCGGATGACCAATCCGGCCGCAGGATAAAAACACCACGGCTCCCTTTTCTTACAGCGTGAAAAGGGAGCCGCAAGGAGGAGCGGGCTGGCACTCGGACGGCGCGGGATTTGCGGAAGCCGCACCGGTGAAGGAGGGGAAAGCGTACCAGCCGGTATGCATGAAGAATTACTTCCGACCCCAGCCCTTGCCGAAGGCGTCAAAGGCGCTGGCAAAAGCGGGTGCTGCCTGACGGGCTGCGTCCCTGCCGGTGCGGCCGGATTCGCGCTTGCTGTTGCGGGCAGCATCAGCGGAAGAGGAAACATTCACAGTGTGATTGATAGTAGCTTGATATGTTGTCATGGCGTACTCCTTATGAAGCAGCGTTTGTTTACTCAATCTATAGCGCGAAGCGTGCCAAAACAATCTTATCATTAAATATCATACAGTTGAAAGAATGGCATGTTTTCAATTCTGGCCATCTGTTCAATTATGGTGCATCATTTTTGACCAGTTGATCAAAAAATAACCGGAGCCGCTTCATGAGCATAGCCCTCATAGCCCCGTACGAAAGTCTGGCCACCCTGTGCCGGTCCATCTGTCAGGAACTGGATCTTGATGTTTCGGTACATACCGGCAGCATGGAAGACGGAGTGCGCATTGCCAGAAACCTTATGGCCGAAGGTGTGGACTTTTTCATCAGCCGCGGGCTGACAGCCCAGCTCATACGCGAGCAATGCCCGCTGCCCGTGGCCGAGCTGGAGGTTTCGGCGTTTGACATTTATCTGTGCCTCGAACCGTTGCTCAGGAGCGGCAAAAGCATCGGCGTCGTCGGCCACAGTGACATTCTGCGCAAGGCCAAGGGAGCCAGCGCGGCGCTGGGGTTCACCATCGACTTTTATGCCACTGCCCACCCCGGCGGCATGGGACACATAATGGAAGCCGCCCGCAGACAGGGCATTGCCGCCATCGCAGGGGACGCTGTGGCGGCGCGCACGGCGGAACGGTACGGCATGGAAGGGGTTCTGGTACAGAACGGTGCGGATTCCGTTACCAACACGCTGCAATATGCCGTTGCCACATACTCATACCTCACACGGCAGGCCACCATGGCGGGCAGGCTGCAGACCGTGCTGGACCGCATGGACGGCGGGGCGCTGCTGGCTTCGCCCGATGGCCGCATGCTGCACTGCAATGCGGCGGTACGCGCCATGCTGGAGCCTGATCAGGGCTGCACAGACACGTCCATGGACGATCTTTTTCCTCAGCTGGACTGGCGTGCCGTTCCCGAAGGACGCGCCGAAACCGTACGCGAGCTTGTCACCGTGGGCGGGTCCAAGCTGGCGGTTACCGTCACCGGCACCATGCACGACGACGCCATGGATGCGCTCATATGCACCTTTCATGACGTACGTCAGATTGAACAACTGGAACACAGCTTCCGCAAGAGCGCCAAACCGGACACCCCCACGGCGCGCCACACGTTCAGCTCCATTGTACACCGCAGCCCCGCCATGCACCGGTGCATCGCACGGGCCGAACAGTTTGCCGCAACGCAGAGCAGTATATTGCTTGTGGGCGAAACCGGTACGGGCAAAGAACTTTTTGCCCAGAGTATCCACAACCACAGCCCGCGCGCGCAGGGCAATTTTGTGGCCATCAACTGCGGGGCACTGCCGGAAGACCTGCTGGAAAGCGAACTTTTCGGGTACGCGGGCGGCGCTTTCACGGGCGCACTGAAATCCGGCAAAGCCGGTATGTTTGAACTGGCGCACAACGGCACCCTGTTTCTGGACGAAGTAAACGCAACCAGCCCCAAACTGCAGACGCGGCTGCTGCGCACCCTGCAGGAGCATGAAGTGATGCGCGTGGGTTCCACGGCGGTCATACCGGTGAACGTCCGTGTCATCGCCGCATCAAACGCCCCGCTGGAGGCGGAGGTAAGCGCCGGCAGATTCCGCGCCGACCTGTTCTACCGCCTCAATGTGCTCGACATCCGCATACCGCCGCTGCGTGAACGGCCGGAAGACATCCTGCTGCTGTTCAACATGTTTCTGGAACGCTTCAGCGCGGAACAGCACCGCAGCACGCCGCCGGTTCCCCGCGGTACAGAGCGGAAAATCATGGCCCACGGCTGGCCGGGAAACGTGCGCGAGCTGCAGAACTATGCGGAAAAGTATGCCATTCTGTATCCGGAGGAAGCCGCGCTGGGCGCCGACATAACTCCGTGGACGCCTCACGCCGCCCTCACGGCCGAGAATGCGCACACACCGGCGTACGGCACGGCCGCTGCTCCGGTTTCCCGCGATCTGCTGCATGGAACACTGGAAGACATCACACGCGCAGCCGTTGCCGCCGTGCTGCATGAAGAAAACGGCAACCTGAGCAGTGCGGCACGGCGGCTGGGCATCAGCCGCAACACCCTGCGCCGCAGGCTGGGATAAAGGGGCACAACCGGCGGCAAAGCTTGCCTGCAGGCAGACGCACAAAACTGCAACATTCTGTATTTTTTGCTTAAACTATCAGTGTGACCGTGTTTTGCATCTTGCGGCACTACAGGAAAACCCTTCCCAAGGAGTGTCGCATGTCCATTACCGCCACACGCAACGAGGCTCTCGGTTCATCGCTTTCGCGCATTGAAGAAATGCTGGCAAAAGCCAGAGAGGCTTCCGGCCGCAGACAGACCGGCGCCGCCACCACGGCACCGGCAGCGCAGCAACCCATGCAGAGCGTACCCGCGGCCGACGATGTTGATCAGGCCTACGGCATGACCATGAATCTGCTGGGCGGCGGGCTGCACCATAATGCGGATGCAACCCGTACCGGCCACGCACTTGACCCCGAGCGCGTCGCCAAGCTTCTCGAGCTGTAGTCCCTGCGCGCGGCACTGCCGCACAGCCGCACACTTCAGCCCGCAGAACAGCAAAAACCGCATGAGACAGTGCTGTCTCGTGCGGTTTGCCTTCATGACTGCACGGGTATTTCCGCCCCGCCACGGTCACGGCATCAGGAGCCAAGCAGCGCAGCGAACTGCTGCTGCAGCTTGGCAGCCGCACCGTGATTTCCCGAACGCTTGTAGGCATCAATGGTCATTTCCACCACCTGCCGCTCGGGAGAAGCCTTGAGAGCCCTCTTCAGATACCGCAAAGCCAGCGCCGGCTGCGATGCGGCCATCATGCGTTCGCCCATCATCCGGAATATGACGTCCTCATCTTTATGATAGGTCATGGCTTCCTGAAAGGCTTCATCGGCTTCTTTGGGCTTATGGGTTTCCAGCAGGCGGCTGCCGTATATGAACAGCCTGTCCAGTTTCTGCTTGCGTTCAAGAATCTTGCGATGATCTTCATCCAGTTCCTGATGCTGCAGGGCACGCAACACTTTTGCCAGCTGGATAAGCAGACTTTTTTCCTGCCCCGGCTGCCACACCGGGGGGCCGCCCAGCTCTCCTGTGACCTCGTCGGCCCTTCCGAGCAGCGCCACCACTTCGCGCAGGGCGCCTACCAGTTCATTCTTGCCCGCCGGTTCGCCGGCCTGCACCCATGCCTGCAGCGCCGCCGCCGTGGCGGCAACGGCCCGCTGCACATCATGCCTGTTGAAATACGCCTTTGCTCTGGCGAGATTTTCCTTGATGGCCTTTGCACTGTTACTCATTTGCACCTCAGTTTCAGCCGTGCATCATCACTCTGCCGGTCAGCACGCGCGAACGGCACTCGATTGTGTACACCGTTCCGCAGCCATGATAGTCTTCCGGCAACTAACATATTATCAGTATCCGGAGGTATATTGTATGGCTAAAAATCTTGTTATCGATCAGGAAGAATGTGTGGCCTGCGAATCGTGCGTTGAACTTTGCCCCGAGGCGTTCAGAATGTCCAGCGACGGCTCGTGTGCAGAAGTCATCGACCCGCAGACCGGCGCCGACTGTGTGGAAGACGCCATTTCCACCTGTCCTGTGGAATGTATTTCATGGGTCGACGAATAGCCGGCCCGCGGCGCATCCGCGCCGTCCTGTAACAAAAAAAGGCATCCGCAGGGATGCCTTTTTTATACCTCAGACGCTGCCGGTATACATGATAAAGCCCAGCAGCGTCACAGCCAGCGCCCCCGTGACGGAAAGCAGCGCATAACCGGCCACAACGGCCCGTGTGCTGCGCCCCGTGCTGTGCAGCAGCACCCTGCGCGAAACCATGCTCAGCAGGCCGAACGCCGATGTGGTCAGCCCCATGCCCAGCGCCAGCGCCACCAGCGCCAGCACTCCCGCCTGTGTGATGTCCAGCCCCCGCGCGAAGGTAAGTATAAGCACCGCTGCTGGGCAGGGCACCAGTCCGGCCAGTACGGAAACGGCAGTCAGACTGCCATAGCCTGCAGGACATTCCGCCGTGGCCTGCCGCACCCGTCCGCCCAGCCTGCCGCTGAAAAGCTCGTACAGTGCATGCAGCAGCATGGCGGCGCCCACCAGCATGATGATGCCGTAGCTGAAACGCTGCACGGGACCGCTCACACCGTGGATACCGCGGGCGGCGCCCTGCTCGAACAGCAGATGCGCGGCAAAAACCAGCACCGCCGCCGACAGCACATGAACAGATGTCAGCAGGTTGCCCATAAGCAGCCCCCGGGATATTCCGCCCGAACGCCCCAGAAAATAGCAGAAGACCACGGCCTTGCCGTGTCCCGGCCCTATGGCGTGCACCACGCCGTACACAAATGACACGGCCAGAAACAGCCAGAAGGAAGTACCGTAAGGTGACTCCTTGATGCCCGAGGCAAAGGAAACCATCTGCCCCCGCAAATAGTGCTGCGCTCTGGTGGACAGACTGATGATGCGGTTATAAAGGGGCGGCGGAGTGAAAAAAGGCTCTACGCCCTGTCCGGCATCCGCACCGTAAACGGCCGCGGGCGCGTGCTGATGCCCCCTGCCGCCGGTAAATCCGCCGCCGGTCCCGCGCTCAGCCGCATCCCGCGCTTCTTTTGGTGCGGCATGCTGACCGTCCGCGCCGGAAACCTGCCCCGCGGGCGGCTCCAGCGCAAAAAAACCGCTTTCGGAAGCGGGACCGCGGGCATTGCCCCCGCTGCCTGTAAACGGCGACGCATGGGCGGCACATGCCAGCAGACATACGGCAACCACCGCCGGAAACACTCTTTTCAGCACCATTACAACTCCAGCTCTATGGCATAGGGCACTATCTGCCCGTAATAATAAGCAAGCTCAGGAGCTTCCTGCAGCACCACCCTTGCTTTGTCCGCACCCTTCACCGTCACATGCCGTTCATCAAAGAAAAAGGCTGTGTAATAGGTAGGGTCGTACAAGGCCACTTTGACCACTTCTCCTGCAGCCGCAGGCAGATCAAGCGGCACCGTGAAGGAATACCGCAGCATGCCGTCGCTGAACGTGGCGGTGAAATGCTCCACCCGTGTGACACCGGCGGTCTTTCCGCCTGCATAAATGTGTGTGTAAAAGCCTTCCTCGTGCAGGTAGCCGGTAATGTCCGCCTTCAGTTTTTCCCATTCATCAGGCGTCAGCGCACCGTCCTGATTCAAATCAAGATCGCCCAGAAACAAGGCACTGGACATCTCGTCAAAGCTCCACGTCTCGTGCAGAGCCTTCAGGCGGCCGTTTTCAATCTCCAGCTGTACCAGCGCCTCCACAAACACATGCGGATGCGCAGCCGCCTGCTGCGGTACAAATGCCGCACAGCAGACAGCTATAAACCACAGCAGCTGTATGTTAACCTTCATTCTTTTCATTATTTTTTTCCGGACTGTTTTCTACGTGCGGCCATGCGGGGCGCAGACCGCCCGCCGCGGTTTTCAGGACCGCACTGTTAGCACAGGCTGACAGCCAAGTTGTACCACTTTTTCAGTTGACATTGATTTTCATTTTCACTATAGACTGTATCCATGCTGTGCAATTCAACATGACACCCTACTACGCAGGAGAAAGATTATGTGCGCCACCCTTATCGGAGGCATGGACAGACTGAAGAGAGAATACATCGACACCGCCAGAAAAAGCGGCGTTGACCTCAAGGTGTTCACAGGCAAGGAAAACAGAATTTCCGGCCAGATGGGCTCCACAGACCTTGTCATCGTGTTCACCAACAAAGTCTCGCATTCCGCCCGCAAGGAAGTGATGCAGTATGCCCGTTCGCGCAGCATTCCCGTAGCCATGATCCACTCGTGCGGCATTTCCACGCTGCGCCAGTGCCTCAGCAACCATTCCAGATAATCAGGACACCGCAAAAGGAGAGACACCATGTGCGCCGCCAGCCGTATCACCCATCTCAACCGTACCGGAATGAAGGCTTTTTCCGACGGAAACCTTGCCAATGCCGAATTTTTGCTCCAGCAGGCCCTGCGGCAGGCGCGTCAGCTCAATTCCGACACGTTCGAAGCAAAAATACGCAACAACCTCGGTCTTGTCTGCTTCAAGGCAGGCAGACTGCAGGAAGCCCGCGAACACTTCGGACATGCTCTTGCATTCATCGGCGGCAGGATTGGCAGCGAAAACCGGCTGTACCGTGCCGTGCAGACCAATCTTGCCGCCGCCGAAGCATGCTGAACACACATAATATCATTCCGCTGCATGAAACCGTCAGCATAATGGACTAGACGGAAACACACTCGTCACGTAGTATCGCTATGTTCTGAAAGTGATCATGTATTCGCTCTGTAGGGTGCGGTGCGCATGCGCTGACGTGCTGCACACGCCATTTTCAGGAAAGCAAGGAGACGCTCAGGATGAGCAGCAGCGGAATTGAAATCGCAAAGCCGTTCGTCACGGCCACAACCAACGTGCTGTCCACCATGGCAGGCATACAGCCCATACCCGGCCAGCCGTATGTAAAGAAAAACAACGTTGCCAAGGGTGACGTTTCAGCCGTTGTGGGCATTACCGGCCACAAAAACGGCAGTATTTCCGTGACGTTTACCAAACAATGCGCCATAGCCGTGGTAAAGGCCATGCTGGGGGACGATATTCAGGATATCATACAGGACACCAAAGACGCCGTGGGCGAAGTGACCAACATGATATCAGGTCAGGCCCGCGCCGCCCTTTCAGAAATGGGCATGACCTTTCAGGGAGCCACCCCCTCGGTCATCATGGGCGACGGACACACCATCAGCCATGTGACCAAAAGCCCTGTCATCGCCATTCCCTTCAAAACAAATCACGGAGAATTCACCGTGGAGTTCTGTCTGGAATAGCAAAAGGCTTCTGCAAATTTTCCGGCCCGCCTGTGCGGGCTTTTTTTTATGTTCACCGGCACAGAAAAAGGTTTTTCTATACAACGCTGTGCCCTTGCGCACACAAAACCCCTTCATGCTGTGCGCTTACGCCCGCACAGACCGTATCCACACGCTAAGACACTGTATTTTAACATCATACACATCAAACAACGGGGCGGCACAGGGCAAGCAAGCATCCCTCTAGGGGCACCTCGGTTTTCCACATGGTTATTCACTGTGGAAAACCCCCTCCGGCCAAGGCCTCAAAAAGTAAAACAACATGAAAAATTACAAAAACACAAACAAAAACAAGGCATAACCATTTTCCTTTTCTCTTTTTTCCCTTAGCGGCCTGTACAAGATGCACCCCCTCATGTATCTTTCTGACCTGTGCGTACGTACTTTGTTTAAAGTTTTGCTACACATTTTCTAAATCACAACCTCCCTGCCGCAACACAGCAGTTTCACACATAAAAAACGGCTTTCCGATAGACGCCGATTCCTGCGCGTCCGGACGGCGGCAGCAATACCAAGAAGTTATCATAATGAACTCTGCATGGTCCTACGTCCGCGGATTTGAGCGTGTCAGCCTGTGCGACTGGCCCGGCTGCAACACCAGCGTCATCTTCATGGGGGGCTGCAACATGCGCTGCCCCACCTGCCACAACTACACCATAGCATGGCAGCCGGAACAGGTTCCCGCCATCAGCAGGCAATCCATACTCACCTACCTGAAAAACAGGGCAAAATGGATTGACGGCGTGGTCGTGACCGGCGGAGAGGCCACTCTGGTGCCGCAGCTGGAAACGGTGCTGCACGACATCAAGGCGCTCGGCATGCGTATAAAACTGGACACCAACGGAATGCGCCCCGACGTGGTTGAATCGCTCATGCAGCAGCAGCTTGTGGACCTGTTTGCCGTGGATGTGAAAGGCCCGTGGGAGCTTTACCCCCGGCTCACCGGCGGCACACACAGCCCCGAAGAAGCCCGCACCGGACTCAGCCGCATATTTGCACTGGCGCAGACCGCGCCTGAGGCGTTTCTCTTCCGGCTGACACAGGTTCCCGTGCTTACCCCTGACCACATTGACACCGCGCGGCAGTATCTGCCGCAGGGATTCACTCTGAAACTTCAGGACTATGTCGCCCCGAGGAGGTCTCATGCCGAAACAGATTCAGAAACGCGACGGATGTCTGGAGACGTGGTCACCCGACCGCATAGCGCTGGCCATACTGAAAGCGCTCAAAGCCAGCGGCATTAAAGACCCGCTGCTCTCCAGACGCCTTGCCCGCAAGGTGGAGCAACGCCTCGAAGGCATTGACGTCCCCTGCCAGGAGCAGGTGCAGGACACCATTGAGATGATTCTCATGGAGTCACGGCTGTACCATGTGGCGCGCCGTTTCATCATCTACCGTGAAAACAGGCGCCAGCTGCGCGAACAGCAGGCAGCGTATCTGGATATTTCCGAGACCATAGACAACTATCTGGACAAGGCTGACTGGCGGGTAAATGAAAACGCCAACATGACCCACTCGTTTCAGGGGCTCATGCTGCATCTTTCCGGCACGCTGCAGGCCAGATATTCGCTGGAAAAGTACCCCGAGGAAGTGCGTCAGGCGCACGAACACGGTTACTTTCACATCCACGATCTTTCCTTCGGGCTGGCGGGCTACTGCGCGGGCTGGAGCCTGCGCGACCTGCTGCTGGAAGGTTTCAATCTGGAAGGACGCTCCAGCGCCGGACCGGCAAAGCATCTTGATACAGCACTGGGCCAGATGAACAATTTTCTCGGCACACTCCAGAACGAGTGGGCCGGTGCACAGGCCTTCAACAATGTGGACACCTACCTTGCGCCCTTTGTGCGCAGGGACGGCCTGAACTACCAGCAGGTGCGACAGGCCATACAGAAATTTGTCTTCAACCTGAACACAACCTCGCGCTGGGGAGGGCAAAGCCCCTTCACCAACCTGAGCTTCGACCTTGTGTGCCCGCGCCATATAGGCAAGGAAGCGGCCATAATCGGCGGCATGCTGACCGACGACACCTATGCCGGATTCCAGACCGAAATGGACATGATCAACAAGGCATTTCTTGAAGTGATGCTGGGGGGCGACCATGACGGACGCATTTTCTCGTTCCCCATTCCCACCTACAATATAACAACCGACTTTCCGTGGGACAGCGAAATAGGCGACCTGCTGCTGCGGCTTACCGCCAAGTACGGTGTCCCTTATTTCCAGAATTTCATCAGTTCCGACCTGAACCCCGAAGACGTGCGTTCCATGTGCTGCCGCCTGCAGATGGACCTGCGCGAGCTGCGCAAAAAAACCGGCGGCCTTTTCGGGGCGGGCGATCTGACAGGCTCCATCGGCGTGGTCACGCTCAACCTGCCCAAGCTGGCCTATCTGGCGCAGGGTGAGGAAGATTTTCTCGACCTGCTGGAAGAGTATGCCGACCTTGCACGCCAGTCGCTCGAATTCAAACGCAAAATGGTCAATGACAACCTTGAGCGCGGCATGTTCCCATGGAGCAGAAGGTATCTGAAAAACGGACTCAACGGCCACTTTTCCACCATCGGACTGGTGGGCGGGCACGAAGCCTGCCTCAACCTGCTGGGCAAAGGCATTGAAACCGACGCCGGTGTACGGCTGATGCAGCGCGCACTGGAACATCTGCGCAACCTGACGGCCCGCTATCAGGAAGAAACAGGCAACCTGTACAATCTTGAAGCCACTCCGGCGGAAGGCACAAGCTACCGGCTGGCACGCATCGACAAGCGTCTGTATTCCGAAATCAAAGCTTCCGGTAACGGCACGCCCTATTACACCAACTCCACCGCCCTGCCCGTGGGCACCACCGAAGACGTTTTCGCGGCGCTGGAACACCAGAACAAACTGCAGCCTCTGTATACAGGCGGCACCGTGTTTCATACCTATCTGGGTGAAGCCGTGGCCGACCATCAGTCGCTGAAAAAGTTCATTCTCAAGGCGTTCAGCAATACCAAGCTGCCGTACATATCCATCACGCCCACATTTTCCGTGTGCAAAGATCACGGGTACCTGCAGGGCGAACATCACACCTGCCCCTCATGCGGGGCGGACGCCGAAGTCTACACACGCATCGTCGGTTACTACCGCCCTGTTTCGCAATGGAACAAGGGTAAACAGATGGAGTATGACGACCGCACATGTTACAACGGCGTACAATACTGACGACTGCTTCATGTCTCTTTTCAGCGCCTCCGGCACAGGCCGGAGGCGCTGTTTTTTTGTCTCTGCCCGCGTCAGTGCACAACGCGCAGACCATGCCCCTGCGACAGCATCCCCTTCCTTCCACTTCCGGAGCCCTTCACTTCCGGCGCAGAGTGGTGTAGCCCGTGTATGCTTCTGCACCGCCGCATGTACCTGCATCCCCGCGCATAACGGCACGCGGCACTGCAGCGTTCCAAAGCAGCACAGCAACCGGAGACTCCATGACATACGATTTTGATACCCGTCTGAACAGGCTCGGCACGCGTTCCGAAAAATGGGACGAAATGGAAACACGCTTCGGCGTTCCTGCACAGGGCGACCCGCAGGGCATTGCCATGTGGGTGGCGGATATGGACTTCCGCTCTCCGCCCGCTGTAAACGATGCCGTGGCCGCCATGGCCCGTTCCGGTCTGTACGGCTACCCCGGCGCATGGCGCGATCACGACGAAGCGCTGTGCGGCTGGCTGCAGCAGCGCCACGGCTGGGACATCCGTCCGCAGTGGGTGCTGCGCATGCCCAACGTGGTCACGGTGCTGCACCTTGCCATTCAGGCGTTCACCCGCCCGGGCGAAGGCGTCATAGTGCAGCCGCCGGTGTATCCGCCTTTCATGCTTGCTCCGGGCAACTGCGGCCGCACCGTGCTCGAAAACCCGCTGCGCTGTGAAGACGGGCCGCACGGCCCCCGCTTTGTCATGGATTATGACCATCTGGAACAGCAGATAGATGCCGGCGGCAAACTGCTGCTGCTGTGCAGCCCGCACAACCCCGGCGGCAGGGTATGGTCCCGCGGCGAACTGCAGCGTCTGGCCGAAATATGCCTTGCCCGCGACGTCATCATCATCAGCGACGAAATCCACCACGACCTTGTCTACCCGGAACATACGCACACAGTTCTGGCCCGTATGTCACCGGAAATAGCCGACAGAACGGTCACCTGCATTTCCGCCACCAAAACGTTCAACATTGCCGGATCCATGCTGGGCATGGCCGTGGTGCAGAACGACGGCCTGCGGGCGCGCCTGCAGCAGGCCATGCACGGCGCGGGACTGTTCGACCCTTCGGCATTCGGGCTGGCCATGGGAATTGCCGCATACAGACGCGGCAATCCGTGGCGGGAAGCACTGCTGAGCTATCTGGACGGCAACAGACGTCTGGTGCACGACACCCTGTCGGCGCTGGACGGCGTATCTCCCATGCTGCCGGAAGCCACCTATCTCAGCTGGCTTGATTTCAACGGCACGGGACTGGCTTCGGAACAGATCATCGACCGGCTGCAGAGCACGGCCCGTCTGGCTCTCAACCACGGGCCCAGCTTCGGCACCGGCGGAAACGGCTGCATGCGCCTTAACTTCGCCTGCCCGCGCAGCGTGCTGCATGAAGCTCTCGGGCGGATAGTACGCGCGTTCAGCTAGGCGCCGCCGCCCCGGCATACACCATGCCCGGCCGCCGCCCCCGCAGCGCACCCGGCCGAAATAGCATGGGAATCAAACATGTTACAAAAATGTCATTGTGACATATCAATGGCATTTGAAGCGAAAAGCCCTTGACGGCGGCGGCGTTGCTCGGTTTAGATGGGGCGATTTTTCATCGGCAGCCCCTTATCCCCGTACCGGCGACTGCGGAAGTGCGCCGGCAAAGCAGGGCACCGCTTTTATGCAAAATTTCATTTGGAGGTACTGGATGAAGCGCGTCTTGAAACTCATGCTGCTTGCACTGGTTGCAAGTCTGGCATTCGGCTGCAGCGCCGAGCCGGAAGAAAAAAAGGCTGAATCGGCCCCCGCCGAAAAGGCCGCCGAAGCGCCCAAGGCAGAAAAAAAGGTTCTGCACCTTGCCATGGATGCCGACCCTGTGTCTCTGGACCCCCATGTGCAGCTTTCCGGCGGCATGCTGCAGTATTCGCATCTGGTGTTCGACCCCCTCGTCCGCTGGACGCAGGACATGGCCTTTGAACCCCGCCTTGCCGAAAAGTACGAGCGCATAGACCCGCTGACCATGCGCTTTCACCTGCGCAAGGGCGTCAAGTTCCACAGCGGCAATGAATTTACCGCCAAAGACGTGGTGTGGACGCTGGCCCGTCTGAAAAAATCGCAGGACTACAAAGCCCTGTTCGAGCCTTTTGCCGAGCCCAAGATCATCGACGACTACACCATCGATCTGATCACCCACAAGCCCTACCCCCTGATGCTGAACATGGCCACCTACATCTTCCCCATGGACAGCAAGTTCTACAGCGGAAACGATGAAAACGGCCAGCCCAAGGACGCCATCGTAAAGACCGGCCCTTCCTTTGCCAACGTCAACGAATCCGGCACCGGTCCCTTTACCGTGGAATCCCGCGAACAGGGCGTGCGCATGGTATTCAAGGCATTTCCCGGATACTGGGGCCCCCGCGGCAACGTGGAAGAAATCGACCTGAAGCCCATCAAGAACGACGCCACCCGCGTGGCATCCATTCTGTCCGGCGATGTTGATTTCATCATGCCTGTTCCGCCTCAGGACTACGACCGTCTGGCCAACCACGAAACTGTCAAGCTGATCACCATGGCCGGTTCGCGCCTGATCACCCTGCAGATGAACCAGAACCGCGTGGAAGCCTTCAAGGATCCCCGCGTGCGTCAGGCCGTTGTATACGCCACCGACAATCAGGGCATTGCCGAAAAAATCATGAAAGGCCGCGCCACCGCAGCCGGTCAGCAGAGCCCCGAAGGCTTCTACAGCTACGTGCCCGAACTGGCACCCCGCTATGACCTGGAAAAGGCCAAGCAGCTCATGAAGGAAGCCGGCTACGAAAAGGGCTTTGAAGTTACCATGATCGCCCCCAACAACCGCTACGTGAACGATGAAAAGGTCGCCGAAGCGTTTGTTTCCATGATGGCCAAAATCGGCATCACCGTGAACCTGAAGACCATGCCCAAGGCTCAGTACTGGGATGAGTTTGACGCACAGGTGGCCGACATCCAGATGGTGGGCTGGCACCCCGATACCGAAGACTCCGCCAACTACACCGAGTTTCTGCTGATGTGCCCCAATAAGGAAACCGGCTACGGCCAGTACAACAGCGGCAACTACTGCAACAAAAAGGTGGACGAGCTGACCATCGCCTCGCAGAGCGAGACCGACAAGGCAAAGCGCACCGCACTGCTGCAGGAAGCTGAAAAAATTATCTACGAAGAGGCCGCCTACATTCCCCTGCACTGGCAGCACCTTTCGTGGGCAGTGGGCCCCGGCGTGAAGAATGCAAAGGAAATCGTCAACGTGATGGACTTCCCGTACTTTGGCGACCTTGTAATAGAATAAACCGTCCATGTCGCGGAGCGGGCCGTCAGGTCCGCTCCGCTTTGTGCAAAGACGCTTTGTAGGGAAGGCAAACAACTCCTGCTTGTTGTCCCCGCAAAGCGTCTTTAGGACAGGCGCCATAAGGAACCGGCCCAAAGGCCGGTTCCCGCTTGTCTGCCAGACGGCCAACCACAGTCATCTAACCCTCAAACCCCGCAAGCACTCTATGATCGCTTTTATTGTTCGACGGGTGACACAGGCGCTTATCGTCATGTTTGTCATCAGCTTCATCGGGTTTGCCATCAAACACTCGCTTGGCGACCCTGTGCGTGAAATGGTGGGCGTCAGCGTTTCTGTACAGGAACGTGAGGCCCTGCGTGAGCAACTGGGGTTGAACGATCCCTACCTTGTCCAGTGGGGGCGTTTTGTCAAAAACGCCGCTCAGGGCGATCTGGGTCAATCGTTCTTTTACCGCAAGCCCGCAATGGAAGTCATTCTCGACAAGGCTCCGGCCACGCTCGAACTGGTTTTCTGCAGCACACTGCTCATTCTGCTCATCTCAACCCCTGTGGGCGTGTATGCGGCCTACCGGCCCAACTCGCCGTTATCGCGTTTTTTCATGGGCTTCAGCGTTGTCGGTGTTTCCATTCCGGTCTTTCTGACAGCCATCCTGCTCATCTACATATTCGCGGTGGAACTGCACTGGCTGCCATCATACGGCAGAGGAGAAACCGTAACCCTTTTCGGTTTCTGGAGCACCGGCCTGCTTACGCTTGACGGGCTCAAACACCTCATCCTGCCCAGCATCGCGCTTTCTTCCATCATGCTGCCGCTTTTTATCCGGCTTATCCGCGCAGAAATGAAGGAAGTGCTGGAAACAGAGTACGTCAAGTTCGCCCGCGCCAAAGGGCTGCGCGAACGCAGAGTGCTCATGGTGCATGCATTTAAAAACACGCTTCTGCCGGTCATTACCGTGGGCGGCGTGCAGATAGGCCTCATGATCGCCTACACCATTCTCACCGAAACGGTTTTTCAGTGGCAGGGCATGGGCTTTATGTTCATCGAAGCCGTCGAACGATCCGACACCGCCCTGCTGGTGGCCTACATGGTATTCGTGGGGGCTCTTTTCGTGGTGGTGAATACGGTGGTGGACATCATATACGGACTGGTGAACCCCATGGTCCGCGTCGCGGGGAGGAAATAGATGCTGGCCAGACTGAAACAATTGCGCGATTCGGATTTTCTGTATCACTTCGTACGCGACAAAATAGCGCTGACCAGCTTCATCGTGGTTGCCGTGCTGGTGCTTTCAGCCGCGTTTGCGCCGCTGCTCACCTCGCACAACCCGTATGACGGTGCCAGCATCGACGTAATGAACGCCGAAACGCCTCCCTCGTGGAAAGCCGGCGGTTCCGCCGAATTTCTGCTGGGTACCGATGCGCAGGGACGCGACATGTTTTCCGCCATCCTGTACGGCATGCGCGTGTCCATTCTTATCGGCATGGGCGCCGTGGCGCTGCAGGCTTCGCTGGGCATTCTCATCGGGCTTATGGCCGGATACGGCTCCAAGCGGCTGGACAGCCTGCTGATGCGTGTTACCGACGTACAGCTTTCATTTTCTTCATACATGGTTGCCATCTTCTTCGGTGCGGTCATTCAGGCAGCTTTCGGCGTGGCCAAATTTGCCGAAATCGCCGTACCGTTCATCGTGCTGGTCATCGGTCTTTCCGAATGGCCCCAGTATGCCCGTACCGTGCGTGCATCGGTGCTGGCCGAAAAGAAAAAAGAATATGTAGAAGCGGCACGCGTCATCGGGTTGAAACCGCGGCGCATCATGTGGCGGCATATCCTGCCAAACACGCTTACTCCGGTGCTGGTTATTTCCACCGTGCAGGTGGCAAACGCCATCATGAGCGAAGCAGCCCTGTCTTTTCTGGGACTGGGCATGCCCGTTAACCAGCCCTCGCTCGGTTCGCTCATCAAGTCAGGCTTCGAGTACATTTTCAGCGGCAGCTGGTGGATCACCCTGTTCCCCGGTGTGGTGCTGGTGCTGCTTGTGCTCACCATAAACCTGCTGGGCGACTGGCTGCGGGATTATCTCAATCCCAAACTCTACAAGGACTAGACCATGAGCACGCTGCTTGAAGTCAAAAACATGACCGTCCAGTTCGCCATGCGCGACACGCAGCTCACAGCGGTCGACAATGTTTCGTTTTCCCTGAACAGGGGGGAACGGCTCGGCCTTGTGGGCGAATCCGGGGCGGGAAAATCCGTGACCGGCTTTTCCATAATCAATCTTGTCAGCAAGCCCGGCCGCATCACCGGCGGTTCCATACTGTTTGAAGGACACGACCTGACCAAAGCTTCGCCCGAAGTACTGCGTCACATCAGGGGCAACCGCATCAGCATGATCTTTCAGGATCCCATGATGACCCTGAACCCCGTGCTGACCATAGGTACCCAGATGGTGGAAACCATTCTGGCGCACAAGAAAGTCTCGGTGAAAGAAGCGGAAGCCATTGCGCTGGAAAAACTGCGCAAGGTGTACATACCCTCGCCGGAAAAACGGCTTAAACAGTACCCGCACGAGTTCTCCGGCGGCATGCGCCAGCGCATAGTCATCGCCATCGCGCTGCTTACCTCGCCCGCGCTTATCATCGCGGACGAGCCCACCACGGCGCTGGACGTGACCATTCAGGCCGAGATCATGGATTTGCTGCTTGAGCTGTGCGAATCGGAAAACATGGGCCTTATTCTCATCACGCACGACCTCGGCGTGGTGTCTCAGGTCACCGAAAAGATAGCCGTCATGTATGCCGGGCGCATAGTTGAAATGGGCGAAACGGACAAAGTGGTCGCCGCGCCCCAGCATCCCTATACCAAAGGTCTGCTGGCCGCCCTGCCGCAGGGGGTCAAGGGCAAACGCCTCAACCAGATACCCGGCATCATGCCCGGTCTCGGCTCCATTCCCCGAGGCTGTGCGTTCAACAACCGCTGTACCTGCCGCGAAGACCAGTGTCTTCAGGAGCGGCCCTGTCTGGAACTCAAGAAATCAGGCGGCATGGCTGCCTGCCACATTCTGGAATAAGTCATGGCTACAACACCGTTGCTCGATCTGAAAAACCTGTCCAAGCGGTTCGACATTTCCGGCGGACTGCTGGACCAGCTGCGTTTTCAAGGCGGCAGACTGACACGCAGAAAAACCGTGGTGCATGCCGTGAACAATGTCTCGTTTTCCATAAACGAAGGCGAAACCCTGTCTGTGGTGGGCGAATCCGGCTGCGGCAAATCCACGCTGGCACGCACGGTCATAGGGCTGTACCGGCCCAATTCCGGTGAAATAATCTACCGCGGCCAGCGTATAGACAATCTGTCAGAAAAAGCAGCCCTGCCCTACCGCACCCGCATGCAGATGGTCTTTCAGGACCCGTACGCCTCGCTCAACCCGCGTATGCGCGTACGTCAGATTCTGGAAGAACCCGTGCGGTTTCACAACCCAGCCATGACCGGCGCCGAAGTACGCGAACGCGTGGCGGGTGTGATGGATCAGGTGGGCATAAACCCCGCATGGGCAGACAGATACCCACACGAGTTTTCCGGCGGCCAGCGGCAGCGCATATCCATCGCGCGGGCGCTGGTGGTCAAGCCGGAATTCATTGTGGCCGACGAACCCATATCCGCACTGGATGTGTCCATTCAGGCGCAGGTACTCAATCTGCTGATGGACCTGCAGGAAGAATTCGGGCTGACGTATCTGTTCATCAGCCACGATCTGTCTGTGGTGGAACACATTTCCAACCGCGTGGCGGTCATGTATCTGGGCAGCCTGTGTGAACTGGCTACGGCGGAATCGCTTTTTGAAAATCCCCGTCATCCCTACACGCAGGCGCTGCTTTCCGCCATTCCGCGCATCGGGCAGAAAGGCTCGCGGCATATCCGCCTGACCGGTGATGTGCCCACGCCCATCAACCTGCCCAGCGGATGCGTATTCAACGGCAGGTGTCCGCACGCGGACGACCGCTGCCGCCACGAGACCCCCGAGGCCCTGATGCAGCCAGACGGTGCTCTGGTTGCCTGCCACGCGCGGCAGGAAGGCCGTATCTGACCCCGTATCTGCAGCCGCAGACGGCGCCGCCCCGCACGGGACGGCGCCGTTTTAGTTTGTACACCTGCCGTCATGAAGCCTGTGACTGCGCGCAGCATGCTTTTGCAGATTCACTCAGATAAGGCGTGGCACACCGCACAACAGACTGCCGGAAAACACAGTATGCATCCGGCATGTTGCCGCAATCCTGCAAATCAGGGTACAGTCTTTTTTCCGGCATGTGTTTCCTTTCGCATCCAAAGTCAGTATAGACCGATGATACAACATGCCGCCGCATCTGCGCGGAGAAGTACATACACCGGCCCGCTGCCCTGCGCCGCGCCTGTGCCGGATTTGCAGGAGGCTTTTTCCATGACTTCATCAGCACGCCTTGTATCCGCATGCCGTGTCTTTCTTTGCGCCATGCTGTTCGCGGCACTGGTTGTTCTGGCCGGATGCGGTTCCGATACGGAAGAACGCTCTGACAGGCAGCCCCCCGCGGCGCACAACGCCGCTGCCAATGCCACATCTGAAATACCGCACGAACAGCAGACAGTTGCCGCACAGGAACCGCCCGAGTTCAGCTATACGGGAGCGACCCTTGCAGAATCGGAAAACGGCCCGGAAATATGCTTTGACTTCACACAGGCACTGGATGCTTCCGGCAATGTATCCTATCAGGACTACATACGCTCCGCCGCAGGACTGACGGTATCGCGCATTCAGGCGCAGCGCATGTGCCTGACCGGCGGCAAAGCCGGAGACACCATTGCGGTGACGCTGCGCGCCGGGTTGCCTGCCGCATCGGGAGATGTTCTGGCGTCGGACGCCGAAGTCAGCATATCACTGCGCAACCTCAAGCCTTCGGTAAACTTTGAGCGCGGTTTTGTACTGCCGCGCGGTTCTGCCCGCGGGCTGCCCGTGACCACCGTAAACACCGAAAACTGCTGGCTGGCCGTGCTGCGCATGCCGCCCCACGCCATCACGCAGGTATATGGTGATATTCTTTCGGGCAGACGCTTCAACCCGTGGGATGTGGTTCAGCTCAACCGCACGCAGGCCACGCTGGCATGGAACGGTACCATGCAGGTGGTGCCCAAGCTCAACGAACCGGTTACCACGCTGTTTCCCGTACGCGACGTGGCCATCCGCAATAAACCGGGACTGTATTTCATTATCGGATCACCCGCTCCGCTGGCGCCCTCTTCCGGCACATTCAGCTATGAAGACCTGCCCGAAGAAGTGGGCGGGCAACTTGTACTGGAAACCGACCTTGCCCTTACAACCTATCAGGGCACTGACGGCATGACAGTGTCTGTGCGTTCCTATGCCACCGCACAGCCTGTGTCCGGTGTCACGCTGACGCTGATCAGCCGCAATCTTGAAGAACTGGGCACAGCCGTCACCGACAGGCAGGGCATGGCCTCGTTTGCCGCCGGTCTCACCCGCGGTCAGGGTGCCGCGGAACCCGTGCTGCTGACCGCTGCCAGAGAAGACGACACCGCCCTGCTGGACCTGCGGGGCACTCCGCTCGATCTTTCCGACCGCGGCATAGAGGGGCGCACTCCCATTCAGGGTGTTGATGCCTATCTGTACACCGACCGGGGCGTATACCGCCCGCGCGAAACCGTTAACCTGATGGCCATGCTGCGCACCCCGCAGGGAGCGGCCGTCACAGATGCCCCGCTGACTGTCACCGTCGTCAGGCCGGACGGCAAAATCTACCGCCGCACCACCGTACAGCGGCAGGAGCAGGGAGCGGCGCATCTGCCTGTACATCTTTCGGAAACAGCCCTGCGCGGCCGCTGGCAAGCCACGGCCCACATCGACCCGCAGGGGCCACCCGTGGGCGAGGTGTTCTTTCAGGTGGAAGACTTTGTGCCGGAACGCCTTGCCGTGAGCCTGCACACCGCGCAGAGCGCCATAACGCCGCAGACCCCCGCCGCAGTAGCCGTGCAGGCCGACTTTCTGTACGGCGCTCCGGGCAACGGTCTGCAGGCCGAGGCCGAAACAACGCTGCGGCCCGACCCTGCTCCGTTCAAGGGAGCCTATGCGGGGTACCTTTTCGGCGACGTCACCGCCCGTCCGCTGCGCATGGACAACGAAGTTCCCCCCACAGACGAAACAGGCAAAACAGCGCTGCAGATATCTCTTGCCGACCTCACCGCGGCAGCGTCCGCCCGCCGGGCCGATACGCAGCTGCTGCTGGACCAGCCCGCGCTGGCAGACATAACCGTGCGCGTGCAGGAACCCGGCGGAAGAACCACCCGTGCCGCTGTTTCCGTACCCGTACTTGCGCGCAAGGAGTACATAGGCCTGCGGCCTCTGTTCCGCGACGGATACGCCCCCGTGGGGCAACCCGCCCGGTTTGAAGCCGTCTGCGTGGATGCAGGCGGACGCACCACGGGGCTGGATAACGCCACCGTCACATGGAAGCGCATCAGCGTTTCGTGGCAGTGGTCGCGCACCGGCGGCAGCTGGCGCTACGAACGTGTGGAACGCGTGGCCGAAACCCGCACCGAACCGCTGGCAGTTACGGCGGACGCTCCCGCACACATCAGCCGTATGCTTGACTGGGGCCGATACCAGATAGAAATCAGTGCCCCCGGACAGAAGCAGACAGTGGCATACACATTCAATGTCGGCTGGGGTGCAGAAACCGATGACGACAGGCCGGACAGGCTGGATGTCCGCCTGGACAGCCCGCTGTACAAGGCCGGTTCGCAGGCGCGCCTGCACATCGATTCCCCTGTGGCGGGCAAGGCCACGGTGGTCATTGCCAACGAGCGGGTGCTGGATGTCATCACGGCGGACATACCCGCCGGAGGCGGCACGGTTGCCCTTCCTGTACGACAGGACTGGGGGGCGGGCGCCTACGCGCTGGTAACGCTGCACCAGCCCCTGCAGCAGCGCACCGGACGCTCGCCCGTGCGTGCCGTGGGTGTTTCATGGATACCCGTGGACATGGCGGAGCACACTCTGGTGGTAAGCATAGCATCGCCGGAGCGCATCCGCCCGCGCAGCACGGTCTCGGTACCTGTGCGCATACAGGGCGGTGCCGGAGCGCATGTCACGCTGGCCGCCGTGGATGAAGGCATTCTGCAGCTCACACGCTTTTCGTCCCCCTCTCCGGACGGATACTTTTTTGCCAAACGCCGGCTGGGTGTCACCATGCGCGACGACTACGGCAGGCTGATAGAAGGCGAAGGCACCACGGGGACCATCCGGCAGGGCGGCGACATGGCCGGAGCATCCGGTTCGCTGGAGGCAGTACCGCTGCGCATCGTGTCGCTGTTCAGCGGCGTGGTGACGGCCGACAGTTCCGGCCTTGCCAGCATCCCTCTTGAAATTCCCGAATTTCAGGGCAGGCTGCGGCTTATGGCCGTGGCATGGAACACTGCCGGTGTCGGTTCCGCTTCGGCGCACATGACGGTACGCGACCCGCTGGTGCAGGATATTATTCTGCCGCGTTTCCTCGCGCCGCAGGACACGGCACAGGCAACCGTACTGCTGCACAATCTCGAGGCGGCGGAAGGCACCTACACTGTGACGCTGGCAGGTAACGGCACCCTTTCCGTCAGTCCGGCAGACCTCAAGGTCACACTCAAACAGGGGCAGCGGATACTGCTGCCCGTGACTGTAAGCGCACAGGGCAACGGACAGGGCAGTATCAGCGCTCTTGTACAGGGGCCGGAATTCCGTGCCGACCTGCACCGCGACATGACAGTACGGCCCGCGTTCGGCCATCAGACAGTACGCAGTTCCGTCACGCTTGATCCCGGGTCATCCCTTGCCATCGACACGGCCCTGCTTGAAAAAACACTTCTGGCACAGGGCCTTACCACGAACCACATTCTGAAAGGAACGCTGGAGACATCCGTGCAGGCCGGCTCTGTTCCCGGAGCGGATGTGCCGTCGCTGCTGCGCTGGCTTGACCGCTACCCTTATGGTTGTCTGGAGCAGACAGCCAGCCGCGCCATGCCGCTTCTGTACCTGCGGCAGGTGGCTGCCATGAGCGGACTGGAAGAAACATCGACCGCGGCAGAACGAATCCGCGACGCCATAGACCGCATAGGTGACATGCAGAACCCTGACGGCAGTCTGAACATGTGGCCGGGCGACACATGGCGTGCCGACCCGTGGACCACGGTGTACGCCATGGACTTTCTGACGCGTGCTGCGCTGGAGGGACACAACGTGCCCGAACCGGTGCTGGACGGTGCAAGAAAATATCTTACCGCAGTGGCCCGCAGCGGGTCATACGGGGCCTCGCCCGAGGCCATGGCTTACGCCTACAGGGTTCTTGCCCAGTCCGGCGTGCTGCTGACGGCGGACATGCGCTACTTCCACGACAGCTCGCCGCAGCTGGACAGCACCGGCTGGGCCAGTCTCGGCAGAGCCTTTGACCTTGTGGGCGACAGGCCCCGCGCCGCATCAAGCTTTGACCGTGCGGGAGCAGTCATCGCATCGGGCGTACGGCCGCAAAACGCGCAGCCTGCCCCCTACGGTACCGGCAAGCGCAATCTGGCTTTTGCCGTAGCCGCAGCCGCGGAATCAGGCAGAGTGCAACTGGCCGCCGAACTGCTGCAACGCGGCGGCGGATTCGGCCCCGACAACGGCCTCATGCGCACCACCACACAGGAGGCGGGCTGGAAGCTGCTGGCCGTCCACGGTCTGCTTAAGGAGGCTGAACGCACACAGGTCACACTGGACGGACGTCCGGTGACCACCCGCGGCGGTTTCAGCATAATCCGTCTGCCCGAAAGCGCCTTTCTGCAGAGCGGCGGCAGTGCCCCTGCGCTGGGCAACGCGGGCGAAGGCATCGCATGGGTCACCACGGCATTCGACTTTGCCCTTGCCGCGCCGCGCCCCGCTGTGACGCACAAAAGCCTTTCTCTTAAACGGGAATATCTTACATTCGAAGGACAGCCGGTAGACACCGCCACCGTGCGCCGTAACGACAGATTCATCGTGCGGCTTACACTGCGGGCCCTTCAGAGCCAGCACAGACAGATTGTGGTGCAGGACCTGCTGCCGGCAGGTCTGGAAGTGGAAAGCATAATTCCGCAAAACAATGCTGCGCAGCCCTGGCTTAAACCCACGGCAGCATCGCTGCTGCAACGGCAGGACGACCGCGTGGTGGCCGTCTATGACTTTGAACGGCTGCCGTGGAACAACGCCCGCGGCAGGGAACCGCTGGTGGCCGCATACATTGTGCGCGCTGTCACCGCAGGTTCATTCACCATACCGCCGGCAAGCGCGGAAGACATGTACGACCCGCAGTTCGCCGTACGCGGCGAAGCCGGCAGCATGACCATCGCGCCGTAACAGCCCGGCCGGCAGAAACAACCGGAACTCCCGCGCCGGCGGCATATGCCGCCGGCGCGCATTATGTGCAACGGTAACCCGCCGGAAACAGACTTCCCCATGCCTCTGACACAGCACCAGCCTCCCGCCACGCAGCACACGGCACGCACCCGCCCGGCGCTCATCCGCCCGGCGTTCATCCGCGCCGCGGCTGCCGTCGGCATATCGCTGTTTTGTACGGTAATGCTGCTACTTGTTCTGGATGCGGCCTTTCCGCCCGACCTCTCGCGCTACAACCGGCGTTCCGTGCTGGTGACCGATGCAGAGGGCAGACTGCTGCACGCTTTTCTCAGTCCCGACGGCATGTGGCGGCTGCACACAACACCGCATGATGTGGACAGCCGGTACCTCGACATGCTCAGAACCTATGAAGACAAACGCTTCGGCATGCATCCGGGGGTGGACCCGCTGGCTGTTCTGCGGGCCGCGGCACAGCTTGCCGTTTCCGGGCATGTGGTATCCGGTGCGTCCACACTGTCCATGCAGGCAGCACGGCTGCTGCAGCCGCGGCCGCGTACACTGAAAGCCAAACTGACGGAAGCCCTGCGCGCCATGCAGCTGCACTGGCGCTACGGCAGCAACGGGGTGCTTTCCATCTATCTCACTCTGGCGCCGTTCGGGTCCAACATTGAAGGGGTGCGGGCCGCCTCGCTGGCATATTTCGGTAAAGAACCGCGCAGGCTGACCACGGGAGAAGCAGCGCTGCTTGTGGCACTGCCTCAGTCCCCCACGCAGCTGCGGCCGGACAGAAACCCTCTGGAAGCCCGCAAAGCGAGAGATAAGATTCTCGGCCGCATGCACGCCGCAGGCATTATCAGCGGCAGACAGCACACCGAAGCCCGCACGGAATCCATTCCGGCTGTCCGCAGGCAAATGCCCGCGCTGGCGTCTGTTCTGGCCCTGAACATGCGCAATGCAGCCCCCCGCCGTGAGCACATTGCCACCGCCCTGAGCCTGCCTGTACAGCACGCAGCCGAAACACTGTGCCAGCGTCATGCCCTGAGCATGGAGCAGGGAGCCGCCACCGCAGCCGTGGTGCTGCACCGCGCCACCCGGCAGGTGCGAGCCTATGTGGGCGGCAAAAATGCCGACGCTTCGCGCAATTATCTGGACCTGCCCCGCGCACTGCGTTCACCCGGTTCCACGCTGAAGCCATTCATCTACGGACTGGCTTTCAGTGAACACATTCTGCATCCCGAAACCCTCATCAGTGACGAAGCACACCGGTTCGGCGACTTCAGCCCGCGTAATTTCCGCAGGGGGTATCAGGGCGCTGTAACGGTGCGCGAGGCTCTGCGTGACTCACTGAACGTGCCCGCCGTCAGCGTGCTGTACGCACTGGGCCCCGACAGACTGGTTGCGGCGCTGCGTAACGCCGGTGCAACGCTGGCCGTGGAAGGCGATGCCACACTGCCCATAGCGCTGGGCGGTGCCGGCACCACTCTGCTGGACCTCACAACCCTGTATGCAGCACTGGCAGACGGCGGCACAGCGCTGCCGCCGCAGTTTGTTCCCGCCGTCCTGCCCGCCCCGCAGCAGGGATTCCGGCTGATGGACAGCGCTGCGGCATGGCAGGTCATTGATATTCTGAAAGACTCGCCGAGGCCGCAGGGCTATCTGTCAGCCGCGGCCGGCGGCAGACCTGTCGCCTTCAAAACGGGCACGTCATACGGATACCGCGACGCGTGGGCCGTGGGTGCTTCTCCTGACTGGGTGGTGGGGGTGTGGACAGGCAGGCCCGACGGCAGACCCCGCCCCGGCGCAGTGGGGCGCACCGCCGCCGTACCGCTGCTGCTTGATATTTTCGGCAGGTTGCCGCCGGATACTGGCCCGTGGCCTTCTCCCCCGGCAGGGGTGCTGGATGTGCGCGACAACCGCAGGCTGCCTACGGGGCTGCAGCGCTTTGTGCCGGGCAGCGGCACGGGCCTGCCTGTACTGGCCGGCGAGCCTCCGCGCATACTGCACCCGCAGCAGGGAGCCACTGTGGAATCACTGGGGCAGCAGGCAGGAGAAGGCATAGCTCTGCGCGCATCGGGCGGCACCGCCCCGCTGCGCTGGGTTGTCAACGGACTGCCCCTGCCCGAAGACCAGCATTACTGGCTGCCGGACAGTGAAGGCTTTGCCCGGCTGACGCTGGTCGATGCGGCAGGACGCAGCGCCACAGTGCAGATCCGCATCATTCTGCCGCAGCAGCCGGCACTCGCCCCGTAATTCTTGTTCATACGGCCCCGCCTGCCGGCGGACGCCGGAAAAAAAAAGCGCACAGCCTGCGGGCCGTGCGCCTGTAGTCATGGTTCCGGCTGTATTCAGCCTTCCCAGATATCCAGATTGTCCTCGGGAATATCGTGCTCTTCCAAAACGGCTCCGGCCACGCCCTCATCGCCTTCGGGCACGATGATAACGCACTGGCAGCCGTGTTCCGCGGCATGGACAGCCAGAGCGCGGATGCGCTCTGCAGTTTCCAGCCGCGCCAGCGTCACCTCTGTCTCCACGACAAAGTAGTACACCACGCCTTTGGTATTTTCTCCCTGCAGGTCGGGCTGAAAGCCTTCGACGGTGTCGGGGCTGTCCAGTTCTTCCAGCAGGCCTTTTATCTTTTTGAAGCCCCCTTCAAACAGGGCTTCGCAGGCGGTTTCCAGCAGGTCCTGCCGCTGGATGTCCGCATCGGATTGATTGCTGCTCATACGTTGCACCTCAAAGAAATGTGAGCGCCACATTTCCACAAACGAGCCGCACACGCAAGCAGGGAAATCCCCCGTGCGTACCGGCGCCTGCCCGGCGCCTGTCCGGCGTCAGGTCTCCGGCGGTCGCATGCCCCCCCGTGCGGCCCGAAGGCATTTGCAACCGACCCCGCAATTATTACATATATCTATACATCTAACGGCATATGCAGGCGTTTTTCAATTTGACCCTGCCCTGCGCGGACGGTCATATTTCAGCGTTACTCCCGTAACATTCCCCGCCACCGCAGCCACTTTACGGAGCTTTCCATGCCGCCCCAGCAGCCCTCAGCACCGCAGCCAGCACCCGACTCCGCCCCGCCGTCCCCGGCCAGCACGGCGTCTGTTCCCGATGCGGCACGCATGGCCGTCCAATGTACAGAATGCGGTGCCTGTGTCAGAATGTGTCCTTTTCTGCAGGAACACGGCACTCCGGCGCACATGGCCCGTCAACTGCAGCACAGCCCGCAGACAGTGCTGAACGCTTATGCATGCAGCCTGTGCTCGCTGTGTTCCGCAGTATGTCCGGAAAAACTCGATCCGGCGCAGATGTTCATGAACATGCGCCGCGCCGCTGTGGCCTCCGGCCTGCTGGACACGGCGCCTTACCGGCGTATTCTGGGCTATGAAGCGCTGGGCATATCTGCGGCTTTCACCCTGTACGGCCTGCCGCAGGGGGCCGACACGGTATTTTTTCCCGGATGCACACTGGCCGGAACCCGCCCGCGCACGGTACAGGCGGCCTTCAGCTATCTGCGCACGGTGTTTCCCCGCGCCGGTGCCGTGCTTGCCTGCTGCAGCAAGCCTTCGCATGATCTGGGTATGCAGAGCCTGTTCAACGAGCGGTTCACTCGGCTGTACAACCGGCTTGCGCAACACGGTATAAAGCGGGTGGTCACGGCCTGCCCCAACTGCCACAAGGTATTCACCACATACGCACAGGATATGGAGGTTGTCAGCATATACGAAGTGCTAGCCCGCAGACCTGCCATGGCCGCCGGTCATGACCGCAGCGCACCTTCCTGCACGGCCGCACTGCACGACCCGTGCCCGCTGCGTGAGTTTCCGGCCATTCACCATGCCGCGCGCGTTCTGGCGGCAGAAGCCGGAATAGACGTCACAGAGCTGCCCGGCACACGCCGCCGCACACTGTGCTGCGGCGAGGGCGGTGCCGTAGGCGCGGTGCGCCCCGACCTTGCGGGCGGATGGACCGCACGCCGCGCAGCCGCAGCGCCGCAAAAAAGAATATTCACCTACTGTGCGGGGTGTGCAGGCAGCCTTTCCGCTGCGGGCCGCCGCACCGACCATCTGCTTGATCTTGTTTTTTACCCGCGCCGCACACTGGCCGGTCGCATGAAACCCGCCCGCACCCCGTTCAGCTATCTGCACAGGCTATGGCTGAAGCTGCGCTGGCGGCTGCTGCTGACCCGCGGAACAGACGGAAAGTAATCCGCGCGGCAGATATAATCCGCTTTTTTTCCCCCGCGTTGACACGGCTGCCATGCGCTTTATACTGGACGCAAACGCCCCCGGAGGCGTGCCGAATCCTTCGGCACGCCGCGGGGCATCACCTCGCGCCCTTACGCGAGCAGCATCCTGACGGGATAATCATGTCTTCCGACAAACCCCATTCGCCGGAAATTCACATCCGCGAAATGAGCATTGACGATCTGGCTCCTGTTTTTCACATGGGCGAACGACTGTTCACCTGCGATCTGTATCCTTTTCTGTACCGCACCTGGGATGAGTGGGAAGTGGTGGGGCACTACAACACCGACCCCGAATTCTGTCTTGTGGCCGAAGCCGACGGCCGGCTGGCAGGATTCATCATCGGCACACTGATAAGTAAAGCATCATGGACCTACGGCTACATTATCTGGATAGGCGTCGAGCCGGAATTCCACGGTTGCGGCATCGGCCACCGGCTGTACGACAAAATGGTGGACCGCATGGTGGCTGAAGGTGCGCGCTACCTTATTGCCGATACGGACCCCAGCAACGGCCCCGCACTACGGTTTTTCAGCGGCAAAGGCTTTTCCAGCGAGCAGGACCACGTCATCCTGACACTTAACCTGCATCACAACCCGCAGTACCAGCAGGTGCTTAAAAAGCACGGATCAGGTTCGACCGTGGCAAAGGAACATACTCCGACGCGCTCTAAAAAACGCCGCACCAGAACCCCGGCCGAGCCGAAAACAGGCAAAACAGAAGGCGTTCACCCCCGTGACCCCGCAGCAGCCGGCGGTCACGGCAGCTGCGGCAGCTCAAAAGACAGCGCATAATCACACACCGTGCAGCCGCACGCGCCGCCGCGCACACATTGCCAAACCTGCCCGCCCGTGCCATGTACACGGCGGGCGGGCTGCCTGTGCATGCCCGCCGGCATAACTGCATGACGGAAAAGCAATGGGACATCTGGCAGCCAAAGACATCTACCGTTCACTGGCGGCAACCATAGACGGCACCCCCGTGCGCACGCCCGATTCCCCCGCGTTTCAGGCCATGCTGCGCGCCCTGTATACCCCGCAGGAAGCAGCTCTTGTCAGCCGCATGCCGTACCGCCCCTCCACCGCGGCCCGCATAGCCGCACTCTGCGGCATGCCCCCCGAAGACCTTGTCCCGCAGCTTGAAACCCTGTGCGGCAAAGGCCTTGTGCTCGATATCTGGGACGGCAGCACATATCAGTACATGATAAGCCCCATCGTCATCGGCATCTTCGAGTTCACCATGATGCGCACCGGGGGAAACCTTCCGCTCAGGCAGTGGGCAGAACTTTTCCACGACTACATGTTTGGCGACAAAGCCTTTTTCGAAGCAAACTTCGGCGACGGTCAGCAGGTATCCGTCATGCGCGCACTGCCCTATGAACAGGTGCTTGCCGGCGACCACGTGGAAATACTGGATTATGAAAAAGCCTCTGCGCTGGTGGAACGGCACAGTGTTTTTTCCGTGGGGCTGTGTTCCTGCAGACACGAAAAACATCATATGGGGCAGAAATGCCGCGTGCCCATGGAAACGTGCACTTCCATGGGCAGCGGAGCGGAATTTCTCATCCGCAACAAGTTCGCACGCCGCATAGACAAAGCGGAAATGCTCGACATATTGGACAGGTCGCGTGATTTCGCACTCACACTTTCCACCGACAACGTCCGTCAGGACGCCAATTTCATCTGCCACTGCTGCGGCTGCTGCTGCAATCTGATGCAGGGCATACGCGAAACGGGGCTGGGCAACATTCTTGTTTCATCAACCTGCATGGCGCAGATACAGGAAGAACGCTGCACCGGCTGCGGCAAATGTGCGGCGGCGTGCCCCATAGACGCCGTAACCATGGTACCCGCAGCACAGACTACCCCGGACACTCGCAGACGCAGAAGCGTACAGGTGGACACATCGCTTTGTCTGGGCTGCGGGGCATGCGCCCTGAAATGCCCGACGGGGGCCATGGTGCTGGAAAAGCGCCGGCAGCGGGTCTTTCATCCCGAAGATTCATTCGAACGGGTCATCCTGCAGAGTCTTGAACGCGGAACGCTGCAGAACCTGATATTTGACAACCCCAACAGCCGTACCGAGCACTTCATGCGGCACCTTCTGGGCGGTTTTCTGCGCCTGTCCCCCGTCAAACGCGCTCTGATGAGCGAAACGCTGCGCTCGCGGTTTCTGACGGCATTCCGCAACGCCGCGCTCTGACACACACCGGAGAAACGCACATATGTATCAGGCACCGTTCGAGGCACCGCCTTCTTTGCCCGCATGGCATGCACGTGATGACAGCGGGCCCGACCTTGTGATGGGGCTTGCCGCGGGATACCACTACGGCGATGTGCGTCCTTTTGTACGCTCACTCGAAGAGACAGGCTTTTCCGGACACTGCGTGCTGTTTGTCTCGCCCACCACGCGCGGGCTGCAGGAAATCGCCGCCCACGGGGTGCGGCTGATACCGTTTGAACGCGCCGCCCCCTGCAGCCACCTGCCCTACAATGCCCTGCGGTATACTCTGTACCGCGACTATCTGGCCTCGGCGTCGTGCCGGTACCGGCGCATTCTTATCACCGATGTGCGCGACGTGGTCTTTCAGCATAATCCTTTCGACTTCCGCTGGGCTGCGGGTATTAATGTGACACTGGAAGACCGGCGCATGAGCATCGGCCGCTGCCCGTACATGACCCGCTGGATAACCGGCCATCTGGGAGACGATGCATTACGCTCGCTGCACGCGCAGCCCATATCGTGTTCCGGAACCACGGCAGGCTGCCACAGCGGCATGACGGCTTATCTGCAGCTCATGCTGGACAGGCTGCTGCCGTTTGTTCCGGCAAACGGCATGGCGGGCTACGATCAGGGTGTGCATAATTTTCTGCTGCACAGCGGCATACTGGCCCGCACCATGCCTGTGACGGTACACGACAACACCGGCCCCGTACTGACTCTGGGCTATGTGGAAGGCACACCGCCCCATGATGAACAGGGGCATGTGGCCCCGCTGCCGCATGCAGAGCGGCCGCCGTATATCGTGCACCAGTACGACCGCAAGCCGGAGCTTTTCCGCGCACTCCGCGCCCGCTATGCCCCGCCGCGCAAACACCGTTCCGGCCGCTGAATCCCCCGCCTTTCCGCCTGTTGCGGCACCCCCCTCATGCTGCGTCACCGCTTTGTCATCATTCCTTCACACACACGGCACACGGCCCCCTCACAACCTGCTACAACCACGTGCGTCCGCCGCGCCGCGGACACCATTCAGGGGGAAACATGGCTGATTCATGCAGCGGTTACACAGAAAAACATGCCCTGCCCGCAGGGATACTCCGCGCATGGCCGGTCATCAGCGCTCCGGTACGGCAGCGGCTGCAACTGCCCCTTGCAGGGGCAATATACTTTGTGGCGGTGCTCTGCGGGCTGCAGTCGGGAATCGCCTGCGGTCTGCCGCCCTCCATCCATCCCGCCGCCGGCTTCGGATTTGCCATGCTGACCCTGAGGGGAGGCACCATGCTGCCTGTGCTCATGCTGGCCGATTTCTGCGCGGGTATGACGGCTCTGCCACCGCTGCCCGCGCTGGCGCTGGCCGCAGGCAACACCGCGGGCATCGCACTGGCATGGCAGCTCATGCAGGCCAAGGCCCCGCAGGTACGTATTTTCGACCTGCCGCGCCATGCCGTTCTGTTCATCTGCGCAGCTCCGCTGGTTCAAAGCGTCACCGCGGCCACGGCAGGCACCTTCAGTCTGACACTTGCAGGCATCGTGCACCACTCGCAGGCTTCGACCGTATGGGGTGCATGGACTCTTGCCCAGGGTGCGGGCTTCATTCTTTCGGGCATGGCCGCTCTGGCATGGACACGTCCTGCACCGCCCGATGCCGCAACACCGGACAGGCGGCGTCTGTTAAAAGCTTCGGGAGCAGCACTGCTGCTGTGTCTGCTGGTACTGGGGCCGCATCCGCTGCCGGATTCACTGCGTTATCTGCTGCTGTTCATCATCATCCCCGCCACGGCATGGGCCGGATTCAAACTGCCGCCCGCGCATCTTTCATCCCTGCTGCTGGCCGGCGGCACACTGGGGGCATGGCTTACCCACGCTGACCACGGCGTACTGAGCACCCTGCCCGCCCCGCTGCCGTTCGTACTGCTGCTAAGCGCCATGGCGCTGATGACGCAGGTGCTGGCCACCACCAACAGGCACATGCGCCGCTCGCTTTCCACCACGCAGGATGCCGCGCTCTTCAGTCTGGCATCACTGGCGGAAACACGCGACAATGAAACAGGCGCCCACATAATGCGTACACAGGCGTATGTCCGCGTGCTGGCCCGGCAGTTGCGCACACATGTGCGCTTCCGTTCCGTACTTACCCCCGAAGGCATTGAACAGCTGTGCAAATCCGCCCCGCTGCACGACATCGGCAAAGTAGGCGTGCCCGACGCCATCCTGCGCAAACAGGGGCCTCTGACCCCGCAGGAAATGGATCAGATAAAGCTGCACACCGTATACGGGCGTGATGCTCTGCGCCACGCTTCCATGAGACTGGGCGGCAGCTCTTTTCTGCAGATGGCGGAAGAACTGGTGCACACGCACCATGAATGCTGGGACGGCACGGGATATCCGCAGCAGCTGACAGGAGAGCAGATACCCGTGGCAGGCAGACTTATGGCGCTTGCCGATGTCTATGACGCACTTATAAGCCGCCGCTGCTACAAAAAGCCCGTTCCGCACCATCAGGCACGCGAGATCATACTCAAAGGACGCGGCACACGTTTTGACCCCGCCGTGGTTGATGCCTTTCTGCGGGCGGAGCATGACTTCCTAGCCATTGCCGCCGCCTTCAGAGACGAGCCTGATACCTGCACCTGAAACGCCGCGGCACACGAGCCGCCGTATCCGCTCCTGCCGTGCGTGCAATAAAAAAAACCGGCGCACCGCACACGGTGCACCGGCCTGAATCCGTTTTCTGCCTGTCTGCCGGTTTTATGCGCCGGCACCACCGAGATACGCGTTCTGCACCTCGGGATTGGCCAGCAGACTGGCCGCCGTATCTTCCATGACAATGTTGCCCACTTCCAGCACATAACCGCGTGTGGCCAGCTTGAGAGCCGCACGGGCATTCTGTTCCACAAGCACCACCGTCACTCCGGCCTGATTAATCTTGCGCACGGTTTCAAAAATGGAGCGCACCAGTATGGGCGCAAGGCCGAGGCTGGGTTCGTCCAGCAGCAGAATGCGCGGGTCGCCCATAAGAGCACGCCCGATGGCCAGCATCTGCTGCTCTCCGCCGGAAAGAGTGCCTGCCAGTTGTTCGCGGCGTTCTGCAAGGCGCGGAAAAAGCGAGTAAATCCAATCCAGATTGCGCCGGATTCCGGCCTGATCCTTACGGGTGAACGCCCCCAGGTTCATATTTTCCTGCACGGTCAGCGTACCAAACACACGCCGTCCCTCCGGAGACTGCGTGATGCCGCGTTTGACAACCTCGTGACTGGGCAGCTTGTGCAGCGGCTCGCCTTCAAACCATATACCGCCCTGCGACGGCTTCACCAGTCCGCTCACAGCCATGAGCGTGGTGGATTTTCCGGCACCGTTGGCACCCAGAATAGTGACAATTTCGCCCTGATTCACGGTCACATTGACACCGTGCAGCGCTTCGACATTGCCGTACTTCACATGCAGGTCGCGTATTTCAAGAAACATCCGTCCCCCTTACAGGTCGTCGTCCGCACCGAGGTACGCTTCAATAACTCTGGGGTCGGCCTTCACGGCGTCGGGCGTTCCCTGCGCGATGACGGCACCGTATTCCAGCACCACCAGCTGTTCGCACACCTTCATGACCAGCCCCATATCGTGTTCGATAAGCAGCACGGTTATGCCCCTGTCACGTATGGCCCGTATAAGATCAATAAGCTGGGCAGTTTCGTGGTCGTTCATCCCCCCGGCGGGCTCGTCCAGTATGATGAAGCGCGGGTCGGAAGCCAGCGCGCGGGCAATTTCGAGCAGACGCTGGTTGCCGTATGACAGGTTTCTGGCCAGATTGGCATGCTGCGCGGCAAGCCCCACAAATTCCAGCTCGTGCACGGCGCGTTCCAGCGCCCTGCGTTCTTCCGCCCGCTGGCTGCGGGTGCGGAACAACGACGAAAGCAGGCCGGACTTCATGCGGCAATGACAGCCCGCCAGGACGTTTTCCAGCACGCTCATGTTCTGGAACAGCCGTATGGTCTGAAAAGTACGCGCGATACCACGCACGACAATACGGTGCGTCGGCCTGCCGGTCAGGTCTTCCCCGTCAAATTCAACCGTACCGCTGTCAGGTTTGTAATTGCCTGTTATCAGGTTGAACACGGTGGTCTTTCCCGCGCCGTTGGGGCCTATCAACCCCACAATGCTGCCCTGCTCCACAGTCATGGAAACATCATTGACGGCAATAAGCCCGCCGAAGGTCTTGGTAAGGTTGGTCAGCCTGAGCAGGCTCATGCGCGCTCCTCCCGCGTCTGCGTGCCGGACATGATTCCCCGCAGGTCATAATGGCGCGGTGCCGGAGGCAGCAGGCCCTGCGTACGGAAAATCATCATGGCCACCATGGCCGCACCGAACACCAGCATACGGGCGCTTGCCAGCTCGCGGAAAACTTCGGGCAGGCCGACGATGAGAAAGGCCCCCAGCAACACCCCGCGGATGGAACCCATGCCGCCCAGAATCACAATGGTGAACATGACCACAGATTCCCAGAAAGAAAATGATTCCGGTGAGATGATGGTCATTTTAGCGGCAAAGAGAGTTCCGGCCATACCCGCCCAGAAAGCACCCAGCTTGTAGGCTGCGGTGTTCACTCCGCTGCCTTCCGCGGCCACTTCGTCTTCACGTATGTAGTTGAGCGCTCTGCCAAAACGCGAATTTTCGAGCCAGTGGAACAGCAGGATGGTCACAGCGCAGAAGCCCCAGATAAGATAGAAAAAATGCACGGGCTTGCGGATCTTGAAACCGAACAGTTCCGGCCGGGCTATGCCGAAAATGCCGTTGGCGCCGCCGGTCATGTCAAAAATGTTGTTCACCAGCGCTATACGCACAATTTCCACTATGCCTATGGTCACAATAAGCAGGTAGTCGCCCCGCAGGTGAATGATGGGACGTGCCACCACCAGTGCAAACAATGCCGCAAGCACACCGGCCGCAGGCATGGCCCACAGCACGGGAACATGAAATGTCACGTTGAGAACGGCCGTGGTGTAGGCCCCCACGGCGTAAAAGGCGGCATGCCCCATGTGAAACATGCCCGCATGGCCCAGAATGATATTCAGCGACAGAGCCAGAACCGCATACAGTCCCACGGTGTTGAGCACATCGGTCCAGTAGGGGTTGATAAAGGCCGGCATGGTGGCAAACGCCGCCGCAGCGACCATGTACATCGCGTAGCGTCTGTTCATATTTTGTCAGCCACCCTTTCGCCCAGCAGGCCTGTCGGCCTGATTATCAGAATGATGATGAGCACGAAGAAGGCGATGGCATCTTTCCAGGCGATGGAAATATATGCCGCACCCAGCGCTTCGATGACTCCCAGCAGCAGGCCGCCCACCATGGCGCCCGGTATGTTGCCTATACCGCCCAGAATGGCCGCTGTGAACGCCTTGAGCCCGTACACCCACCCCATGGTGAAATTGATCTGGCCGTAGTACAGCCCCACCATCAGGCCGGCGGCGCCGCCCAGCGCGGGACCTATCAGAAAGACCAGAGAAACAACCCTGTTCACATTGATGCCCATGAGCTTGGCTGCACCCTGATCAATGGCCGCAGCGCGGATGGCGGTACCTGTTCTGGTTTTCTGAATAAAAAAGTACAGCCCCAGCATGAGCACCACAGACGTCAGGAACATGAGAATGCGCACCAGAGGAACATCAAGGCCCAGCAGGCTTACGGTGGCGGAAGGCAGTATATCGTGCGGATACACCTGAAAACGCGCACCGTAGATGAGCATCACGGCGTTCTGGAAAAAAATGGAGGCACCCAGCGCCGATACCACGGCGGAAAGCCGCGGCGACTGCCGCAATGGTCTGTAGGCCACCCTTTCAAGCAGGTAACCGATGATGGCCACCAGCACCTGCACCATGACAGCCAGTACCAGCACTCCTGCCACAGCGCCCAGATGACCGGTAAGCCCCATGGATGTCAGCAGGGTGAGCCCCAGATACGCTCCGATGGTGAACAGGTCGCCGTGCGCGAAGTTGATAAGCTTCAGCACGCCGTACACCATGGTGTATCCGAGGGCGATAAGGGCATATATGCCACCCACGGCCAGACCGTTGGTCAATTGTTGGAAAAACTCTTCCATGAACGTAAACCCTGTGTCTTGCCGGCCGCAAAACCGGCGTGAAGGAAAAGCCGCGACACGCTGCGGCTGTCCTGCCTTTCCGCCCGCTGCAGCACGCCGTAAACGTGCGGCGCGGAGGAAAAAATCATGCCCGGCAGGCTGCACCGCGGCAAAAGGCTATGCGGTGCGCTGAAAGTGCGGTGCGTCACACCGGTCTGACCGGCATGATCCGGCTATGCGGCAGGACGGGGAGCATACACCCCCCGTCCGTGTTTGCCAATGGGGTAAGGTGGTTACGGCTGCAGTACAAAGTTGCCGTTTTCATCCACGCGGTACAGGCGGTACAGGTCGCCCACACGGTCGCCTTTTTCGTTGAACGAAAGCGAACCGGTAAGACCCGGCAGATCCTTGAGATCTTTTTTCATGTATGCGGCAATATCCTGCGGGTCGGTGGAACCGGCACCGGTGATGGCGGCCTTCAGAGCGATAAAGGCATCGCCGGCCAGCACAGACCACACGGAAGCAGGCATGGTACCGTAGCGGGCCTTGTAAGCGGCGGCAAAGTCCTTTGCCTGCTTGTCGGGCAGGTCCTGCAGGGTGGGCGGGCTGATGAACAGGAATCCGGCAGCGGATTTGCCCGCAATTTTCACCAGATCAAGGTTATTGGTGGCGTCGCCGCCCATCATGGGCACGTCCCACTTCATTTCCTGTTTCTGCCGCAGCAGCATGCCTGCCTCGGGGTAGTAGCCGGTAAAGAATATGGCGTCGGGCCCTGCGGCCTTCAGCTTGGTAAGTATTGCGGAATAATCACGTTCGTTGGGAGTGAGCGCATCATAGAACACCACTTCGGTGCCTGCGCTTTTCAGCAGAGTCAGCGTTTCTTCGGCCAGCCCTTTGGCATACGACGTGTTGTCGTGCAGGATGGCGATCTTTTTATAGCCTTTTTCCTTCAGCACGGCTGCGGCCACGCGGCCCTGTTCGTCGTCGCGCGGACAGGTGCGGAAAAACAACGGCAGACCTTTTTCGGTAAGCCGGATGGCCGTGGAACCGGTAGCCACCTGCACGATGTCCATCTCGTCATAGATGGCCTGCGAGGCTTCGGTAATGGCCGAACCGTATGTGCCGATGACGGCCGAAACACCCATGGTGGAAAGACGCTGGGCTGCCAGTGCGGCAGTTTTGGGGTCCCCGGCATCGTCCTCGACCACTATCTCCACCATGTCGCCGTTAATGCCGCCCTGAGCGTTGGTCTGTTCGGCCAGCATCAGAACAATGTTGCGCATGTCCTGACCTTCGCTGGCCCACGAACCGGTCAGCGGACACATAAGACCGATTTTAACGGTACCGGCCATGGCAGTGCCGGCCATCAGCACCGTGGCAACAACACCCAGAACAAAAGCCGTCATTTTTCTGCTCATGAAAAAACCTCCTGCCCGCGGGTATGCGGGCGTCATGCGTACGCGGCCTGATGCCATCATTCCTCAACGTCCGCCACTGTTGCCGCCGGAGCCTCCGTGCGCCGTATGCGTCTGCGGAGACGGGTATCCCGTGAGGAGCATATACCGGCCAGACAGAATTGTCAAAAAGGCAGTCCTTTTACATGGCTTTCACCCGATCATTTATACTCATTTCAGCAAACGGACATGCCGTCACTGATTAATTATGCGTCTCAGGTGGCGTCGCCTTGCCGATACCCCTGTGATAATGGCATACTGTCAGTTGACCTTGTGCCTGCAAACGCGAGAGGCTTTAATGATGTATGCCGTGCACGCCCTGCTCAAAGCCCTGTGGCGTCTGGAAAAAGAAAACGAAACGCTGCGAAGCGCCCTGAGCGGCACGCAGCATGCGGCGCAGGCCAGACCGCTGGGCGGGCTGCCGTATGCAGAGGTGGCTCTGCGTCCCGGAGCAGGAGAGCAGACCGGAGGAGAGGCCGGGAAACAGGCGGACACATCTCCGGAAATGGGCCGCGACCTGTACGTCAGCCATGTAAGCGACGCGCTGCTGGAACTGGCCGGCATGACAGCGCCCCTGAAAGACCCCGCAGACATATTCACGGCCGTGCCGTGGCAGCTGGCCCTGCTGTGCACGCAAAGCACCCCCGTGCTGGTCAGCATTCCCCTGCGCATCCGCACCGCACAAGGGGGCTCGCTGCCGGTGCTGGCCATGCCGCTTCCGCTGCCGCATCACGACTCCGCGGCGTCCCGGACCTCATGGCGGTTCATGGTGCTGCCGGTTGACGGCGTTCCCTGCGAAGACGGTATCAACCTGACCCGCGCCATGGCAGACAACATGATAGACATGCTGTGGGCAAAGGACACCAAGGGCCGTTACCTTTTCGCCAACAGAGCCATCTGCGAAAAACTGCTCTGCTGCGACGGCATAGACCCGCTGGGACGCGATGATATCTATTTCGCACGGCGCCAGCGCGCGCTGGGCTGGCAGCACACCTTCGGCGAACTGTGCCTCAACAGCGATGACATCGTACTGCTGTCGCAAAAGCCCGGCAGATTTGTGGAAGACGGTCTGGTACAGAACAAGTATCTGGCTCTGGAAGTGCAGAAATCGCCGCTGTACGATCCGCGGGGTGTGCTGATAGGCACCGTGGGCACAGGCAGGGACATAACACGCCAGAAAGAGGCGGAAGAAGCCCTGCGGCGCAGCGAGCACCGCTTCGGCATGGTGCTGCGCGCCACCAGCGACATCATATGGGCCTATGACATCGCCAAAGACACCATGACCTGCGGCAAGATGGACTCGCCCGACCCGTTCCGCGCCATGCAGGAATGCCATTGTCTGCCGGTGCACCATGAAGAACTCAAAGACATCAAAGACCATGTGAGCCGCTTTTTCAGAGAAGGCGGCGACAACCTGCAGCATGAGTTCAATCTTACCGCACACGACGGAAATACCATATGGCTGCTTTCACGCGGGCGTGTCATGGAATTTGACGAAAAAGGCGCGCCGCTGCTGGCCGTGGGGTCGCATACCGACATCACGGAACTGAAAACAGCACAGGTGGCCGCAGAAGCCGCGGCAAAAGCCAAAAGCGCCTTTCTGGCCACCATGAGCCATGAAATACGCACCCCCCTCAACGGTGTACTGGGCATGCTCCAGATACTCGGCAACGAAATTACCGACCCCAAACCGCTGCGCCTGACAAGAACTGCGCTGGATTCCGGACGCAAACTGCTGGCCATCATCAACGATATTCTGGATTTTTCCACCATCGACGCCGGAGCGGCACCGCTGGACCACGCACCTTTGCGCATCCGCGAGACCGTGAACTCCGTGCTGGCCAACTTCAGCGAAGAAGTACGGCAGAAAGGACTCACCCTTACGGCTGTGGTGGACCGGGCAGTACCCGACGTGCTGGTGGGCGATGAATCACGCATCAGACAGATTCTGTTCAATCTTGTGGGCAACGCCGTCAAGTTCACACGCGAAGGTTCCGTGCGCGTCGACGTGCTGCTGCTTACCGCCCCGGCTGACGAAGAGGCGCGGCTGCTGGTAACGGTTGAAGACACGGGCATCGGCATGGAAGCAGAAATGCTGCCGCGCATTTTCGATCCTTTTTTCCAGATAGACGGAACCTACCGCCGCCGTTATCAGGGCACCGGACTGGGGCTGGGCATCGTACGGTCTCTGGTAAGCATGATGAACGGCAATATAAGCGTGGAAAGCACCCCCGGGGTGGGCACCACCATCTGCTGTTCGCTGCTGCTGCGCAAGGCGCAGCCCCAAGAGCAACCGGCCGGAGGACAGGAGCAGGAAATACCCGCCTTGCCGCCCGCCCGCATTCTGCTGGCGGAAGATGAAGAAGTGAACCGCATGGCCGCCACATATCTGCTGCGCAAAATGGGACACACCGTCACCGCGGCCACCAGCGGACTGCATGTCATCGAACTGCTGCAGGACCATGAACCGGACTGCATTCTCATGGATATCCAGATGCCCGACATGGACGGCATAGAAACCACAAAGGTCATACGCGGCGGCCAGATAGCAGGGCTGGAAAACATACCCATCATAGCGCTGACGGCACATGCCATGAAAGGGGACAAGGAAATATTCCTTGCCGCGGGCATGGACGGCTACATTTCTAAACCCATTGATGCGGCAGAACTGCAGCGCGAACTGTACAGAATACTGCATACCGGCAAAAACAAAAAACCGCCGCACACCAAGCACGACGGCACACAGGAATAACAAACGCAGCCGCGCGGCCGCGGCGGGCAGGCACAGGGCATCAGACCAGCAGACTGCGGTACAGCCGCATGTACGCCCCCGCCATGCGGACGTCGGTAAATTCTTCCAGCGACTGCCTGCCCCCCTGCACCAGACGGGCACACAGCCCCGCGTCCGAAGCCAGACGGGCGATGCCCCGCGCCAGAGCACCATGGTCGCCGTTGGCAAATGCCAGCCCGTTATCTTCGTGCCGTACCAGCTCAAGGTTTGAGGCAAGGTCCGAGGCAATGACGGGCAGCCCAACGGCCCAGCCTTCCTTGATGACGGCACTGGAACCTTCGCCGTCCACCGATGGCACAGCCAGTATGTCAAAACCGGGCATCATGACCCTGCTGTCCTGCCAGCCGAGGCAGGCCATACGGCTTTCAACACCTTCCTGCCGCGCAAGCTCAAGCAGCGGCTCAAACAACGGCCCGCTGCCTATGATGCGCGCCTCCCACGGCGGCAGCGTGCCCGCTGCACCGCGATGCAGTTCGCCCAGCGCGCGGACAAACACATCATGCCCTTTCTGCCGCGTAAGCGCCCCGACCATGCCGATGACCAGCCGCCCGTCCTGTCTGGTGGTTCTGGGGGTATACAGCGAAGCGTCTATGCCCGAATGAATGACGTGCACCTTTTCTGCGGGCATGCCTGAATCGCGCATGACCTGTGCTATTTCAGCACTGACCCCCACCACGGCATCTGCCAGCAGATATTTGCGGCCCCGCCAGCCCTGACGCAGCGGATACGAGACCCGCCGGGTATGCAACAGGCGGGTGGCGCCGCCGCTGCGGCTGTGCAGCCAGGCCCCCAGTCCCGCACTGTGGGCGTCGTTGGTGTGCAGAATGCATGTTCTGCCGCGCAGGTGCCGCATCAGGGTATACAGCGTACGCGGGTCCCACGCGCGCCTTCCGCCCAGCGGCAGCACCGGCAGACCGGCGTCCGCCGCCATATGCAGCAGCGGAGCGTTACGCGGCGCGGCAACGACGCAGGAAAATTCAGGGCTGTCCGCCAGCCGCTGCGCAAGGTAAAAAACCTGTCGCTGACCGCCGCGCAATTCATGCCCGAGGTCAAGCAAAACTATATGCATATCCATCACTGCCGCTACCGTGTTGCGTTCTTGCCCGCCCCGAGAAAACAGGGCCGCGCCGGCTTGCGGCGCGGCCCCGGTATGTTCTGCGGGTGCAGGGCGTTTGCCTTCTGCAGGCTTCCGGTTAAAAAGAAATACCGTTCTCCGCAAGATCCCTGCGCAGGAGCTCGCGGAAACGGCGTGCCACAGGGCCGGGTCTGCCCCCGCCCACGGGCTGCCCCTCAAAGGAGACAACACTCACACATTCCGTCGTGGTGCCCAGCACCATGACTTCTGCGGCGCGGTACAGTTCATCCTCGCGCACCTTGCGGAATGCCACATTCATTTCATCACGCACCAGATCAATGACACGCATGATGGTGGTGCCGGAAAGCGCGTTGGTGAATTCGGGAACAACCAGCGTGCCGTCGGCGTCCACAAGGCAGAGGTTTTCCGTGGGGCCTTCGGCAATGAAATCATTCTCGTCGAAACTGACGGGAATGTCGCAGCCGCGGGAACGGGCCTCAAGCTTCATGAGCACGTTGGGAATATAGTTGGCGTTCTTGATGGTGGCCAGATAGCCCTGTTTGGCGGGAATGGACGTCCGGAACGCGGTAACGCCCTTTTCATACCATTCCTCAGGCTTGGGTGTAAGGCTGTACGCCACAACGTACAGGCTGGGCACAGGGCACTCGGCAGGGTCGATGCCGAACCCGCCGGGACCACGTCCCAGCAGAATGCGTATGCAGCCGTCGGGCGTGTCCGCTGCGCGGGCTACCTGCAGCACGATGTCGCGCAGCACGCTCTGCGTGCATGGGGGTGTCAGGTATATCCCCCGCGCCGAGCGCTCCATGCGCTCCAGATGCGCATCCAGCTGGTACAGCCTGCGCCCTTCAAACTTCATGCTTTCAAAAACACCGTCGCCGCGGTGGGCAAGGTGATCATCGGCCGGCATCAGCAGCAGACGCGGGTCACGGCAGATGGCCTCCATGCGGTGTTCGTAAAACGCAAGAATCTTGCCTTCGGCACTGCGGCGTGTCGAAAGCAGCTTTTCCACCCACGCATCGGTATCAAGAACAGGTATCAACGCAACTGCTCCGTTGTATTACAGGAATTTTCCGGGATCGGCGATATCCAGCAGAGAACGCTCCACCAGTTCTTCGGCAATCTGTACGGCATTAAGTGCGGCGCCTTTGCGCAGGTTGTCAGCCACCACCCACATGTTCAGACCGTTTTCAATGGTATGGTCTTCACGGATGCGCCCGACAAAGGTTTCATCCTCACCTGCGGCATGAATGGCCATGGGGTAGATATTTTCCGAAGGATTATCCAGCACACGCACGCCGGGAGCCTGCGCCAGCACGGCGCGGGCCTGCGCCGCGGTCAGCTTTTTCTCCGTTTCGATGTTCAGCGATTCGGAATGGCCGTAAAAAACCGGCACGCGCACGGTGGTGGCGGTAACCTTCACCGACGGGTCGCCCATTATCTTCACGGTTTCCTGCACCATCTTCAGTTCTTCCTTGGTGTAGCCGTCTTCAAGGAAAACATCGATGTGCGGCAGACAGTTGAACGCTATCTGATACGGATAGACCGAAGCTTCGGGCTCCTGCATGTTAAACATCTGCCGCACCTGTTTTTCCAGTTCGGATATGGCCTTCTGGCCGGTACCGGAAACAGCCTGATAGGTGGAAACCACCACGCGGCGTACGCCTGCCGCATCATGCAGCGGCTTGAGGGCCACAACCATCTGGATGGTCGAGCAGTTGGGGTTGGCAATGATGCCGTTGTGCAGCTTGAGGGCGTCGGGGTTCACCTCGGGCACCACCAGCGGGCAGCGCTCATCCATGCGCCAGTTGCTGGAGTTGTCCACCACCACGCAGCCGGATTTCACGGCATGGGGGGCAAACCGGGCCGAAGTGCCGCCGCCTGCAGAAAACAATGCGATATCAACACCTTCAAAGGAGTCTTCGGTAAGTTCGCGCACGGTGAGCTCGCCACCCTTGAAGGGTACGGTGGTTCCTGCGCTGCGGGCAGAGGCCAGCGCGCGCACCTCATGAGCGGGAAATTCACGATCTTCCAGCGTCTTCAGCATTTCGCGGCCCACAGCACCCGTGGCACCTACAACCGCAACGACCAAACGTTCCTTGGACATTAAAAACTCCTTGTGAGTGGAAAAACATGTGCCGCCGCCCGTTTTCCGGACTATGCGGTAACGCCCCGCGAACGCAGGAATCTGCCCAGCTCCTGATCACGCACCATAACATGGTCCTTCCACCAGTCCTGCAGATAGTCAAGCATTTCAGGTGTTATTTCAGAACCTTCTTCGATGTAGCGCAACAGAAAACCGATGGCGTCCGTAAAAAACTCGCGATGCTCCTGCATATGCTGTTCATAATCCGGCATTTCAAAGACAAACCGCTCCATGTACTGGCGCTCCAGCGCGAAATGTTCATGTGCGTAGTCGTTCAGACGGGTTATGAGACCGCACAGCACCGCACGGTGATTCCCCTGCATATAGGCGTAATACAGCTCATTGATGATCTCTGTAAGCTGCTGATGCTGATCATCAAGCTCTTTTATGCCGATCTTCATCGAATCCTTGAGTTCAAGCTGCCGCATATGCTTTTCCGCTTTGGCCCTGCCGGCCTTATGCATTATCGCCCGATCCTGCCATAGATCCGGCGAAAACGGTCCTGAACCATTCTATGCCAACATTGCGGCAAAGAAAACCCTCGGCGCCTGCGGCGCACAATTAAAACCGCCGGATGAGATACACGCCCGCCCCCACCATGACAAGCCCCGCAAGGCGCGGCAGATTGACGGATCGGGCCTGATAGCCCAGCACCCCGAAGTGATCCAGCAGCACCGAGGCCGCCACCTGTCCCGCCAGAATGAGCGCGACCATGGTTGTGGCCCCCAGTCGGGGCGCAAGAAAAGTGACCGCGCTGACAAAAAAAGCCCCGAGCAGACCGCCTGTCCAGTGCCACCACTGTGTGGTGCCCGGAACAGGTACCGCCGGCGCGGTGCGCGTGACCAGACACCAGCACACAAGCGCCGCGGTGCCCACGCTGAATGATACCAGCGACGCCAGTACCGGGCTGCCCGCCCAGTGCGCCTGAAGTCCGCTGTTTATCCCCGCCTGCGTGGGCAGGGTGGCCCCCGCCAGCAGCGCCATGACAAATAACAGTGCGCTCATGGGTATCCCCCGTCAGAATGTGATGGTGGCCAGATCGGCCACAAGCGGCCTGTCCGCCTCCAGAAAACGCAGCCGCAGCGCCTCGTCGCACCGCAGCCACGCCAGCCTGTGACCTTCCAGCCCCTGAGGCTCACCCGCAAAGCCGGTCACATGAAAAAACCTCAGGCGCACGGCGAGATCCTCGTAAGCATGCTCCACGCTGCGCCAGAAGCAGAAATCCCGGACATCCACGCCCAGCTCTTCCTTCAGTTCGCGCGCCAGAGCCTGTTCCGGAGTTTCGCCCTGTTCTATCTTGCCGCCGGGAAACTCCCAGAAGCCGGCACGGGGTCTGCCCTGCGGGCGCTCCACTGCCAGAAAACGGCCGCCGCGCCACAGAATGCCCGCCACCACATCAACAGATTTCATACTGTTCCCGTATCATGACGCCACACTTCCGGCGACAAATAAAAACATCACAAACCGGCCTGCTGTCTGCGGGCCTCTATGTCCGCCATGCCGGATTCCAGATCGGCCATGGCCTCCATCAGCTCTTCACCCCGGGCCTGCAGACTGTGGAACAGCCTGAGCAGTTCCGAAGCCCTGCCGGCGTCGGCATACACATCAGGACTGGCAAGCAGGGTCTCGGTCTCGGTCTGTTCCGCCAGTACCGACTCAAACTCTTTTTCCAGCGCATCGTACTTCTGCTGCAGGGGCTTCATCTCCCTGTGCAGTCTGTTGCGCAGCTCTGCCTGTTCCCGCTTTATGCGTTTCTGCTCCTCGCGGCTCAGCCCTGCCTGCACCGGACGCTCCGCACTGTCATCCCGCGCGTCCAGACTGATGCGGCGGGCCTTTCTGGCCTCATCCCACGCCTCATAGCCCCGTTCGTACACGGTAAAGCCCTGTGCGCCCAGCTCCCACACCTGCTCGGCAGCGCAGGAAAGCAGATGTCTGTCGTGCGCCACCATAAGCAGCGTGCCCGGAAAACTGTCCAGCGCATCCACCAGCGCCTCGCGGCTTTCAAGGTCCAGATGGTTGGTGGGTTCGTCCAGCACCAGAAAATTGCACCGCGCAAGAAAGAGCATGGCCAGAATGAGCCTGCTTTTTTCGCCGCCGGAAAGAGCGGAAACCTGACGCTCAAAGTACGCCTGTCCCAGCATGAACAGACCGAGCACGCTCATCAGCTCTTCTTCCGTGGTACGGGGGTCGCTCAGTCTGCGTATTTCACCCAGCACCGTATTGGCCGGATTAAGTGTATCCAGCTGATGCTGGCTGAAATAGCCCATACGCACCAGACTGCCCTGCACCACGGACCCGCCGGTTTTTTCCAGCCTGCCGGCCACAAGCTTGAGCAACGTAGACTTGCCGCAGCCGTTCGGTCCCACGAGCGCTATTTTCTGCCCGCGGTACAGCTGAAAGCTGAGTGCAGGCCACAGGGCGGTGCCGTCGCCGAAGCTGAACGTCAGGTCCACCACGCTGAGCACGGTTTTGTCCGCCCGCGCAGGTTCGGGCCAGGCGAAATCAAGCGTACGCCGTCTGGCCTCCAGCGTCACACCGTCCAGCTCGCGTTCCATCTTTTCTATCTGCTTCTTGCGCGAATTGGCCTGCCGCGCCTTGGTCGCCTTGGCCTTGAAACGGCGCACGAAATCCATCTTGCGCTCAATCTCTTCGGCCATGCGCTGCATCTCGCGTTCCTTGCGTGCTTCGTTTTCTTCGTGCAGCGCCAGAAACTGCGTAAAAGTGCCTTTGCGGTACATGGGCCTGCTGCCGCCCAGATACAGCACATGGGTACCCACCTTATCCATGAACACCCGGTCGTGGGCCACAAACACCAGTGCGCCCTTATACTCCGTCAGAAACTGTTCAAGCCACTCCACGGCATCCAGATCAAGGTGGTTGGTAGGTTCGTCCAGCAGCAGCACATCGGCCCCCGCCGTCAGCACCCGCGCCAGCTTGGCCCTTTCGCGCCAGCCGCCGGAAAGCTCTCTCAGGGTTCTGTCCCATTTGCTCTCGGCAAACCCGAGCCCCGAAAGAACGGCCCGCGCGCGGTGCTCGGGATTGTAGCCGTATACCTGCTCCAGTTCGGCCTGCCGGTGGCCCAGAGAACGCAGGGCGGCCTCGTCGCGCCGCTCTGAAGCTGCCTCCCATTCATGCCAGAAATCATTCCAGTCGGGCAGCACATCCAGCACCCACTCAAGCAGGGGGGTGTCGAGTCTGGTCTCGTCCAGTTCCTGTTCCACATAGCCGAGACGGCAGTTTTTCGGATAGGTCACCCTGCCGCCGTCGGGCGCAGCGGCCCCTGCCAGCATGCGCAGAAAGGTCGATTTGCCGCATCCGTTGGGCCCGCAGACGCACAGACGCACGCCTGAAGGCACCTCCAGTGAAAAATCGGAGAACAGCTCGTGTCCGCCGTATGATTTTGTCAGATTGAGTACTGAAATCTTCATAATCTCTCCGGAGCGCATACCGGAAGCGCTCCCCTGCAGTCATCGCTGCCGCCGCACGGCAGGTACGGCGGCACATACGACAAGGCCCCGCTCCGCAGGTGACGGAACGGGGCCCTGCCCGAAACATGTCTACTGAAACGGCGTCGGCGCGGTGGTTCAGCAGGCTCTGAATTCGCCGCTTTTACCGCCCGATTTGTACACCAGACGACAGTCGCGCAGCACGATGTCCTTCTGAACAGCCTTGCACATGTCGTAAATGGTCATGGCCGCAACCTGCGCGGCCACAAGGGCTTCCATTTCGACACCCGTCTGCCCCGTGGTTCTGGCTTCGGCTTCCACCACCACGCCGGGCAGAGATTCATCCACGGTAAAACGCACATCCACATAGCTGAGAAACAGCGGATGGCACAGGGGAATAAGTTCCCACGTGCGTTTGGCCGCCTGAATGCCTGCCACTTTGGCCGTGGTAAGCACATCGCCTTTGGGCAACGCCTGTTTCACAAGCATGTCCAGCGTGGCAGGGGCCATTTCCACCTTGCTGCGCACGATGGCCGTGCGTCTGGTGTCTTTTTTGTCACCCACATCCACCATGGTGATGGAACCGTCGCCGTCCATGTGTGAAAAGCCGCTGCTCATTTTCAGTCCATTCCCATGGCCTTGCCGGCCTTTTTGAACATATTCTTGACCTTGCGCAGGGGTCTGTTCTCTTCCAGCCGCTCAAATTCGCGCAGCAGCTTTTCCTGCTCGTCATTGACGCTGGAAGGAATGCGCACAGTGACCTCAACCAGCAGCGCACCTGTCTGGCTGCTGCCGAGATGAGGCAGCCCCTTGCCGGCGATGCGGAACACTTCGCCGCTCTGGGTGCCGCGCGGAATATCCACGGTCACGGGATCATCCAGCGTGGGCACTTCCACCTTGTCGCCCAGAATGGCCTGCACAAAGGAAATCTCTTTGCGCACCACAAGGTCCTGTCCCTGACGGCGGAAGGTTTTGTCGTCGTCCACCCGTATGACCACATACAGGTCGCCGGGGGGCCCCCCGTGCACGCCGGGTTCGCCTTCGCCGCGCAGACGCAGACGGTTGCCGGTATCCACTCCGGCGGGAATGCGTACGGAAAGCTCACGGATGTCCTGCACCTGCCCGGCACCGCGGCAGCGCGGACACGGGTTGCGCACTATACGTCCTTCGCCGCGGCAGGCACTGCAGGGCATGGCCATCTGGAAAAAGCCCTGCTGGCGCACCACCTGTCCCGAACCGCCGCACTGGGGGCAGGTTTCGGGCTGTGTTCCCGGTGCCGCGCCGCTGCCCGAACAGTCGGGACAGGTCACATTTTTAGGAATGCGCAGGGTGACTTCGTCGCCCCGTGCCGCCTGTCTGAAAGAAATATTCAGATTGTAACGCAGATCGGAACCGGCCTGCGGACGCGGACCGCGCGCACCGCCCATGCCGGCGAACCCGAAAAGGTCTCCGAATATATCTCCGAAATGAGCGAAGATATCTTCCGTGCTGGAAAAGCCGCCGCCTCCGCCATAGCCGTTGCCGTTTACACCGGCATGGCCGAAGCGGTCGTACCGTGCGCGCTTTTCTGCGTCACGCAGCACGTCGTATGCTTCCGCGGCTTCCTTGAATTTAGCTTCCGCTTCGGGGTTGTCAGGATTTCTGTCAGGATGAAATTCCATGGCCTTTTTGCGGTAGGCACGTTTTATTTCATCGTCTGCGGCATCCCGCGAAACCCCGAGCACCTCGTAATAGTCACGCTGGCTCATGATGCTTTATTCGGCTCTGTTTTCCGCCGCGGCGGCGGACAGCTCGTCTTCAGGCACAACCTTGGCGGCTGCGATTTCGCGCAGGGCGGTCACGATTTCCTTGTTTTTAGAGGGAACCAGAGGCTCGTATCCCTCGCGGAACTGCTTCACGCGCTTGATAGCCATCTGTACAAGCAGAAAGCGGTTGCTTACGCGCTCCATGCAATCTTCTACGGTAATGCGTGCCATGTTAGACTCCTTGACGATATTGAATGCGGGCGGTCACTGCCCGTTTGCCTGTTCTGTGGCATTGGCGGCGGCAGAGGACGGTGCGGACGGAGGCTCTGTCTGCGGCATGACCGGGTCCGGTGCCGGAGCGGGCACCCTGCTCAGCATGTCATCCACAAGACGCGTTCCCACCGTAAACCACGGTCCCGTGTCGTCCACCCTGACCCGGCAAAACCCCGCGGGCAGCGCCGGATCTTTATAAAAATACAAGGCAAGCGCCGCTGCGCCGCCCTCTCCGTACAGTTCCCACACAAGCCAGGGCACGGCCTGTTCCGGAGGCGTGTCCTGCGGCGGAAACTCGTACTGCAGCGAACCAAGTCCGTAGGTGATGACATCCAGCCCCAGCACGGTGCCGCCGGTTACCAGATCACGCCATCCCTGTTCCTTGCGCCCCAGCAGAAAGGTGGTTTCCACACCGTCTCTGCGCAGGGTTATCTTCTGCCCTTCCACCCCGTTCAGCGGGCGTGAAAGCACAGGGCGCTCGCTCATATCAAAGGCAGAGCGCGAAAGCTTGTCAACGCGGTCATCTTCCAGCAGCACAAAACCGGGCTGCCGGCTGGCCTGACACAAAAAAGAAGAACCGCCGTTGCCGGTATGATAAATGAGCACCTCTTCCGGCCGGGCTGCTCCCTGCCGCCACACACTGATGCGCAGCTGCGGGGGCGGCAGATCCTCCGGTGCAGTTTCCGTAAGACCGGACGCCCTCATCCCCGTCAGCACATGCAGATAAAAATCGACAGCCTGCGAAGACACCTGCGCGTCTGTACCGGCCAGCTGCCCCGAAAAGGCAAATCCCGAAGCCGTGCGGGCAACCTCCCACGCACCAATGCCGGGGCCTTCCACTGCCAGCCGGACAACCTGCGCGGCAGAAACACCCACAAGCCCCATATCACAGTACGATGCGGCCTCCGCCGAAAGCATGTCGCGGTACACGCTGTCCAGCAGGTACATGTCGTCGCCTTCCTGCGTGGCGCGGGCATACACGGTATGCTTGCGCCAGCCTTCGGCACCCACATGAATGCTCCACTGCCTGCGCCCGTAAAACGTAAGACCGGTCAGATTTTTGTCCAGCCCGTAGGCTGCGGCTGCAGAAGGCTCGAACGCGCCCAGATGCTGCACGGGGCGGTTCTGCCGCACCGTGTCCACCAGCCGGTTCACGCGGGCGGAATCGGCAAGACACATCATACCTGTCTGCGGGTCCTGCACCACCCAGCGGCCGTCGCCGGATATCAGATCAAACGGCGTACCGCCGGAAATCATGGAAATGCGCGCAAGGGAGGAGACCGCAGGCACAGGCCAGGCGGAATCGGAAAACACCATCACGCGGCGCGTCCACCAGTAGCCCCCCGCGGCGACGAGTAAGGCAAGCCCCGTAACGGCCATCGTTACCAACAGGCGTCTGCTCATGAGTGCACTTGTATCTATAAAAATAAAAAGGCATACCGCGAAGCGGGCGGCCGGTTTTCCGGTAATGCTGTGCCGCAGCGCCGTGTCGCGCGTCCTGCCGGTATTGTTGTATTCTGCGTGGTTCGTCCTTACGGCACGCAACACGCCAAGCTGCGCAGCTTACCCGCAGCGCTTGTCGCTGTCAATACCTGACACAGCATATCATAAACGGGCAGGCGCTTCCACCCTGCGCTCAAGATGTGTCCGCATGTGCAACCGTCACCTTTTCCGGCCGCAGCGGCACTGCACAAACTTGCATCGCACGGCGGAAGCAGGTATCTCACCCCGCGCCGGTCCACGGCACACTCTGCCGTCAGCGGCACACAGCGGGGAATCCATACATGGGTAAAGAACAGCTCAACTACGCACAGAAACAATGCATCGCCAGCGCGGGCAAGCTCATGCAGACCACCGGCATGCTGTACCCCGGCGCCCGGGTCGGGGTGGCGGTATCAGGCGGCATGGACAGCTGGGTACTGCTGCAGGTGCTGCTGTACAGACAGCGCATTGTCCCTTTTCACTTTGAAATAATGGCCCTGCATGTCAATCCCGGCTTTGACCCGCAAAGCCATGCCCCGCTGCTGGAATGGCTGCACCGCAACGGCGTGGCCGGCCATGTGGAGCTGACGGACCACGGCCCGCGCGCCCATTCTCCGGAAAACAGACGCAACTCGCCATGCTTTTATTGCGCCATGCTGCGCCGCAAGCACCTTTTTGACCTGTGCGGCAGGTACAACCTGACGCATCTGGCCTTCGGTCATAACGCCGACGATCTTGTGGCCACATTTTATATGAATCTGTACGAAGGCGGACGGGTGGAAGGCATGGGCATGTGCGAAGACTTTTTCGGCGGCAGGCTTAAAGTCATCCGGCCGCTGATGCTGGTAGAAAAATCTGTCATCCATCGTGCGGTGCGCGCATGGGAACTGCCGCTGTGGACAAACCCCTGTCCTTCGGCTTTCAACTCGCGCCGCAGCGAGGTCATGGATGAATTTAAAGCCATGTGTAAAAACAACAAAACAATGAAAAGCAATGTTTTCAACGGGTTGATACGCTGGCAGCTTGACTTGACACGTAAAGCGCAATCAAAGTAACTAGTATCGTTGATCCGCCTGTCCTGTTCCGGCGGCACGAACTGACACCATAACCCCCCGGCTATGCTTTTTAACAAATACCACATTGTCATCTTCAAAGGCGATCAGGGCTGCTGCAGCAAACTACGGCTGCGCGGGTGGCTGCTGTGCGCCCTGTTGCTTGTCATGGCCGGTCTTGTGGGCAGCAATATCTACTTTGCCAAATACTACTCGCAGTATCACACCCTGCGGGACAAGCTGGCATCGTCTGAAAAGCTGGTGGACGAACAGAATGTGCAGATTCTCAGCATGGCGGGCAAGCTGAAGAGCATCCGCGACGACCTGCAGCGCATCCGGCAGTTCGACTCCAAACTGCGCATCATGATAAACATGGACAGAGAGCCTGCGGAAACCTCTTCCGTCGGCGGTGCCCGCACAGACGATTTTTCCAGCGACTACCTGCCCATTCACCGGCAGGAACTGCTGGCCCGCAAAATGCACAGCTTTCTCAAGCAGCTTAACACCGAAGTACGGCTTGAAGAAGTCAAACAGCAGGAACTGCTGAACGCCCTTAACGAAAACCGCGAACTACTGGCCGCCACGCCTTCCATCTGGCCCACCGAAGGCTGGATAACCTCTCCCTTCGGCCCGCGGCGGTCTCCCTTTACGGGACGCAAGGACTTTCACAAGGGACTGGATATTTCCAACCGTCCCGGCACCCCCATATACGCTCCGGCCAACGGCGAAGTTCTGTTCACCGGAACAGACGGCGCCTACGGCCGTACCGTGCTCGTCCGGCACAGCGCCGGCATTGTCACCCGCTATGCCCACCTGCGCAGCTCTGCAGTTAAAAAAGGGCAGAAAGTGGCCCGGGGCGAGCTCATCGCCTACATGGGCAATACCGGCCGCAGCACCGGTCCGCACCTGCACTACGAGGTACGCCTGAACGGTGTGTGCGTCGATCCCATGCGCTACATCCTCAACTAGACTTCCCGACTTCAAGCCCTGCCTTGCAGGGCTTTTTTCTGCATCCGCCGTGCAGACCGGCGATGTTTATAACATCCGCAACCTGTGCGCCTCAGCGCGCCTGTGTTATGGTCTGTCTGTCATGCGCAGTCGCGCACGGCAGGAAGGTGCCTTATGAAACGGCCCGTCGACCTCTTTGTCAGCAGTATCTCAGCGGTGCTCATCATATTCCTTTGTGCGCAGGTCAGCGCCGATGACCGGCAGGAGCTTGCTCCGCTGCTGTTCGCAACGCAGGAATTTCCGCCCTATGCCTATACCGAACACGGCAGACCTGCGGGAACGGTGGTAAAAGCAGTGCTGGCCGCCTGCGCAGAAGCGGGATTCCCCTGTTCGGTAGCCGTCTATCCGTGGGGCCGCGCCCAGAGCAAAGTCAGAAACGGGCAGGCTGACGGACTTTTTCCTGTCGTACGCACCCGCAGCAGGGACCGCTGGCTCAGGTTCAGTGTGCCCGTCAGCACCGTGGAATACGGTTTTTTCGTACACGAAAATGATCCCGTCCAGCTGGTGTCTGCAGCGGACATGGCAGGATACAGAGTAAGCGTTTACGGTCCTTCCAACACATCACAGACGCTTGAAGCGCTGAACCGCAACCGCATGTTCACCATAGACAGACAACCTGCCAGCCTGACCGGCTTCCTCAAACTGGAGAAAGGCCGCGTCGATGCCGTATTTTCAAACAAAGCCGTGGGGGAAACGCTCATATCCCTGCATAACCTGCGCGGACTGCGCTATGCCGGAACAGCAGCCACGACTTACTACTATGTGGGTTTTTCCAGAAAAACCATACGGGATCCGGTGCTGAAGCGCTTCAACGAGGCGCTGCGGAGCCTGCCCGCACATTACGGACTGCCCGTGCCTGACCCGCTCCGGCAGGACGGAGACGATGCACAGCCTGCTTCCGCCGGAGCAGAGGAGCAGGCCGGCAACGCTGCCGGCGAGTGAAAGAAGTGCATCCGCAGGGGGGCACGCGGCCCTTCTGCATAGACACCATGACATGCCGCACGTACCATGTGCAGACGCACCGCCGCAAAAATATTCCCCGCCTCACCAATGTCACCATGAAGGAGAAGCCATGCCCCCAGCCACCCGTACGGAACATGACAGCATGGGCGCAGTGGAAGTGCCCGCCGACCGCTACTGGGGCGCGCAGACGCAGCGCTCGCTCAAATATTTCGCCATCGGGCAGGACACCATGCCCGAAGAAATCATCCGCGCTTTCGGGCTGCTGAAAAAGGCTGCCGCCATTGCCAACCGTGATCTGGGCAGGCTGGACCCGGAACTGTGCGGTTTCATATGCGCCGCAGCGGATGAAGTAGCCGACGGAAAACTTTCCGGTCACTTTCCGCTCAAGGTCTGGCAGACGGGCAGCGGCACGCAGACCAACATGAATGTGAACGAGGTCATCGCCAACCGTGCCATTGAGCTGAGCGGAGGCATTCCCGGTTCCAAATCTCCTGTGCACCCCAATGATCATGTGAACATGTCACAATCATCCAACGACACATTTCCTGCGGCCATGCACATAGCCGCAGCCACAGCCCTTTCCCGCGAACTGGTGCCTGCGGTGCGCACGCTGCGCAACGCGCTGGCACAAAAAAGCCACGACTGGCAGTCGGTGGTCAAGCTGGGCCGCACACATCTGCAGGATGCCGTGCCCATGACGCTGGGGCAGGAATTTTCCGGATACACAGCTCTTCTTGATGACGGACTGGAAAGAATAGAAGCGGTGATGCCCCATCTGCTGCGACTGGCGCTGGGCGGCACGGCAGTGGGGACGGGTCTTAACGCTCCGCGTGGTTTTGCGGGCATGGCTGCCGCGGGTGTTGCGCGCTTCACGGGTCTGCCTTTTGTACCGGCACCCAATTTTTTTGCCGTGCTTTCAGCCCACGATGCCGTGTGCATGGCCAGCGGAGCGCTGCGCACCCTTGCCGGTTCACTGATGAAAATAGCCAACGACATCCGCTGGCTGGCATCGGGGCCGCGTTGCGGCATCGGCGAACTCAGACTGCCCGCCAACGAACCCGGATCGTCCATCATGCCCGGCAAGGTCAACCCCACGCAGTGCGAAGCTCTGACCATGGTGGCCGTGCAGGTGATGGGGCTGGACGCCGCCACCGGCATAGCCGGTTCGCAGGGCAATTTCGAGCTGAACGTCTTCAAGCCGCTGATGATTTTCAATCTGCTGACATCCGTGCGCCTGCTGACAGACGGCTGCCGTTCATTCACCGCCCATGCAGTGGAAGGCATGCAGCCTGACATGCAGCGTATCAGCGACCATCTGGGCAGGTCGCTCATGCTTGTGACTGCGTTGTCGCCCGTCATCGGCTACGACAATGCCGCCAGAGCGGCGCACCACGCACATGCGCGGGGCACAACGCTCAAAGAGGCCTGTCTGGAACTGGAACTTATTTCGGCAGAAGAATTTGACGCTGCCGTGGACCCCATGGTCATGGCCGTTCCCCACGGCGCATGACTGCCTGCGGCTTCAACAGGCCTGCTGCTGTGCCCCCGCGCCACGGCCGGCTGTGTACGGCAGCAGTATGCGGAAGCAGGCTCCGCCCGATTCCGGAGAAATCATATGAAACTCTCCGCCGTGGCGGTCCACCACGATATGAAAGGAAACTGAGAGGCCCAGTCCGGTACCTTTGCCCGGCGGCTTGGTGGTAAAAAACGGATCAAACACCCGTTTTGAGATGTCTTCGGGGATTCCCGGCCCGTTGTCTTCCACTTCTATGCACACGCCCGTCTCCAGAGCAGCCGTGCGGATGCACAGCCGCGGGGTTCTGTTCTGCATGACTTCGGGAGTCATGGCCTGCGCGGCGTTGTGAAACAGGTTCAGCAGCACCTGTTCAATTTCCTGCGCAGCGCAGGGAATCTGCGGCAGCGACGACGCGAAATAGCGCTCCACCTGCACATTGCGGAAATCCCATGCGTCGTGCAGATCATAACTTTTTTCGGCCAGTTCCAGCGCGGCAGCAATAAGCCGGTGCACGTCTGCGGGCTGTTTTTCACCGCTCTGGCGGCTGAAATCCAGCATATCACGCACAATGACGGCGGCACGGCGTCCGGCATGTTCTATGCCGTCCAAAAAATACAGAATCCTGCGCTGTTCCATGTAACGTCCCAGAGCGGCCAGCGTAAGACCCGTTTCGTGCGCGGCCCGCACGTTGGCGGGCAGAGCGCCGTCCAGTCTGCGGCGCACGGTATCCACCCCCTGCAGCACTGCCCCCAGGGGATTGTTCAGTTCATGCGCCATACCTGCGGCCATGCTGCCCAGCGAGAGCATTTTTTCGCTCTGCACCATCAGGTTTTCCATACGGTCACGCACCGAAACATCGTCCAGCCGCACAACCGCACCCCCTGCCTGCGGCACGGGGTGGATATGCAGGTCCCGCACGATGGTTGTGCCCTGCGGCAGAGTCACCCGTTCGCGCAGGCGCGTGTAGGTTTCGCCGTCCTGCATGACGCGGTGCAGCAGAGCAGCATCTACGGACAGCTGCTCAAGCGGCTGCGCAAAGTCACGGCCGGTCACTTCGCCCTCGGGCAGACCGGAAAGCCGTTCCGCCGCAGGATTCCACAAGATGATGTGCCCCCCGGCGCTTATCCCCACAATGGCCGAAGGCAGCGCCCCCATGAGGGCCTGCAGGCGGTTGCGGCTGCGGGCCAGCTCCAGCCGCTGGTCTCTGTTCTCGCACAGCCGCTGATGACTGCGCAGAGCGGAAAACACGGCAGTCTTGAGCCGCTGCGACGTCAGTCCGCTTTTGTCGCGGTAATCATCTATGTCGTAATCCATCATGATGCGCTCTTCCGGCGCCTGTCCCGGATGCCCGGTGCAGAGCACTATTCTGGTCTCCGCAAGGGCCGGAAGATCACGGATGCAGCGCACAAGCTCCAGTCCGGCGTTATCGGTCTCCATCACCACATCAAGAAGAACCAGAGCATAGGTGTTCCGGCGGAGTTTCTCTTCCGCACCGGCCGCACTGCCGGCATGATCAAGCCGTATGCTGCGCCCGTCAAACACCAGATGCTGCAGCACCATGCGGGTCACCGCATGGACAGCCTCGTCGTCATCCACCACAAGGATATCCCATGCACCGCCGGCGGACTGCCGCGGTGCCTCATGTGCGTCATCGGGGGCAAAAAGGATAATTTCATCTTGTAGCTGGCTCATGACCACCTGCACGGCGCACCTGCTGAAACGGTGCTGCCGGTTTCAGATTACAGACCTTGCCACAGTATCCTCCGCGCGGGTCAACGTCGAGTATAACTGTTATAACCGCGTGCCTGTGCCAGAATGTGACACAGGCCTGCCGCCGCCGCATATGCAGCGGCACCTGCCAAAAAGCGAGCGGGCACGTCAGTACCCTTTGCCAATACGGCAAACTCCATATATAGCCCGCTGACTGAGCAAACAGCCTCAGACACCACATCACCAAGGAGTCATCACAATGGAGCACAAGCTTGCCAATCCGGCCCCTCTCGGGCTTATGGGGTTCGGAATGACAACAATTCTGCTGAACATCCACAATGCAGGATTTTTCCCCATCGGTTCCATGATTCTGGCCATGGGCTTTTTCTACGGGGGCATAGCCCAGATCATTGCGGGCATCATGGAATTTAAAAAAGGCAATACCTTCGGGCTTACTGCCTTCACTTCCTACGGACTTTTCTGGCTCACGCTGGTGGTACTCATCGTACTGCCCAAAACAGGGCTTGCCGAACCGGCACCCCACGCCTTCATGGGCTGGTATCTTTTCCTGTGGGGAGTCTTCACGCTGTTCATGTACCTCGGCACGCGTGAAGGTTCGCCGGTGCTGCGCTTTGTATTCCTTTCGCTGACGGTGCTGTTCATGCTGCTTGCCGTGCGCGACTGGACCGGTAGTGAAACCATAGGCACCATTGCCGGTTTTGAGGGCATCATCTGCGGCGCAAGTGCCTTTTATCTGGCCATGGCCGAAGTGCTGCACGAAGTACGCGGCCGCAAGATTCTTCCTTACTAAAACAACACAGCGGCCGGTCCGTGTGCATACGGACCGGCCGCTGCCGTACTTTTTCAGCGGGCGCTTCCGCCGTCTGTCGGCAGCCTGCACGCCGCGGGGTCTTCCGGCGGCAGTTTACGCACCGGCGCGCTTCCGTCGGCTCCGGCCTTGCGACCCAGCGCACGCAGCATTCCTTTGAACACCAGTCCGTGCAGCGGGTACACCAGATACCAGTAAGCCAGTCCCCACAGACCGCGCGGTAAAAACCATGCACGCATCCGCAGCTCTGTCTGCGCGCCAACGGGCACCACACGGATTTCAAGCATGGCTTCGCCGGGGACTTTCATTTCGGCCAGCAGCAGCAGATGCTCCGCGTGCCGTACGGAAAGAACCCGCCAGAAATCCAGCGCATCCCCCACACGCAGATCCACGGGATGCCGGCGGCCCCTGCGCGCGCCCACACCGCCCGCCAGCTTGTCCAGCAGCCCGCGCAGCCGCCACAGCCAGTCATCGTAATACCAGCCGGTTTCGCCCCCTATACGGCGCACCGGCTCCCACACGGCTTCCGGCGAAGCGGCAACACGCATGGAATAACCGTCCTGCAGCACGGTGCCTCCGGCATAGGGGGCATCGCCTTCCGCCAGCCATTCGGGGCGGGTGATGGCTCCGGCGTCGGTCCAGCAGGTGGCCACGGCATGCTGGCGTACCTTGTCCAGAGCCATACTTATGGCCGTACGGCAGTCAGTAAGCTGCAGCGGAATGACATCACGGATGGAATTTTCGGCGCAGACCACCCTGTTGCGCAACCCCTCGACCAGCGGCGCCGCCAGTGCGCGCGGAACCGGCGTGACCACATTGAGCCAGTGTGCGCTCAGTGCGGGTGAAAGAAACGGCACGGGAATAATCACCCGCCGCCGCAGCCCCGCCACATCGGCATACAGAGCGAATAATTCCGTATAGCTGAGGATGTCCGGCCCGCCGATATCATATGTACGCCCCGTGGTTTCGGGATGCTCAAGGCACCCTGCCAGATAGGCAAGCACGTCGGACACAGCTATGGGCTGAGTCTGCGTGCGCACCCAGCGGGGAGTGATCATCACGGGCAGTCTGTCGGCAAGATAGCGCAGAATCTCAAACGAGGCACTGCCGGAACCCAGAATCTGGGCGGCGCGCAGAGTTGTCATAGGCACCCTGCCCAGCGCGAGAATACGGGCAACTTCCGCCCGCGAACGCAGATGCGCACTGAGTTGCGGATCATCCGGCACCAGCCCGCTCAGATAGATTATACGCCGCAAACCGGACCCGCCGTCCGCCGCGGTTGATTCCGCGGCACTGGCGTTGGCGGCCTCCACCATGGCACAGGCGGCCTGCCTGTCCGCCCCCTCGAACCCCCTGCCCCCCGGCGACATGGAATGCACCAGATAGTACGCTGCCTCGCAGCCGCGCATGGCCTGCAGCAGCGAACCCGCATCCCGTGCATCAGCCTCGGTTATGCTGCACGCCGGATGTGCCGCCCACGGGCGGCAGCGCAGCTTTTCCGCGGAACGCCCGGCGGCACGCACATGCCATCCTTTTTCCAGCAGCAGGGGAACAAGGCGCCCCCCCACATAGCCCGACGCCCCCAGCACAAGCACTGTTCCCGGACCATGTGCGGCCGCACGTCCTGCAGATGCTGTCTCACTGTTATCCATGACGGCTCCTTGTTGCTGTTATGTGTTCCGGCCGTATCCCGCTGCCCCAGCATACACCACATCGCACGCCGCCGACAGCGGGCATGATGCATTCTCGCGGCATTATGCCGCCGCCCGCATGGAAAACTCTTTCCGGCTTCATGCTGACAAGCCGCCGGATACGGCTTACACTCCCGGTAAACGGTGCCCGACCGGACGCAAGTCGGGCTTTGTTGACGTGCCGCGCACCCGGCGGGTATCCGTCGCGTTCAGGCGCCTTACTCCATTATTTTCCAACATCCCATTTTGCAGATATGAAGCTTTCAGCCCGCACCCGCTATGCAGCCAGACTGCTGCTGGATCTGGCCCAGCACGCCACGGACGCACCCCGTACCGCGTCTGCTCTTTCCGAACAGACAGGGGTTTCCGTTCAATTCATCGAACAGATCATCAAACCGCTCAAAAAAGCAAAACTTATCAACAGCGTCCGGGGGGCTGCAGGCGGGCATATGCTTAGCCGCGCGCCCTCTGAAATAACACTGGCCCAGATAGTCGATGTGATGGAAGGCGGCATACGCCTGACAGACTGCTGTACCGACAACGAGCTGTGTACACGCACGCCCACCTGCAAAACGCGGGTGGCGTGGCTGCGCATTTCCGAGGTTCTTGAACGCGAGCTAAACTCCATCACTCTGGAAGACCTCATGTCCGGCGAACACCTGTTCAATATCTGCGGTTCTGACGAAGGGCTGGATGTCCGGCTGGAAGACCTGCCCGAATAGGAAGAATCGGAAGACTGCGGCGTTTGCGGCGGCGGCATCTGACCCTGCGGCACCATCAGCGCCCCCCCAAAAAAGCTCAGGCCGCCCGTAGAGGGCGGCTTTTTTCATGCGCTGCCGCACAGCGCCCGACACGTCGCGAAGGGGTATTTTTCTGCTGTGCCGGAGCAGAAGCAAGAGTTCTACTATGGACATGGCGGTAGGTATTCAGGTAATAATTTCCGCATTGTGTTTTATTTAGCTGATTGCGTACCGGAACTGACGCAAACAAACCATGACGGAGGAAAGCGATGCGGAATCTGTTACTTGTTCTGGCTCTTGTGATGAGCCTGACCGGCGTTGCGTACGCCGAAGCACCGGTTCTTATGATGGCCACCACCACCAGCACCGACAACACCGGTCTGCTGGATGACCTTGCCCCCCAGTTTACCAAAGACACCGGCATTGAACTGCGCTGGACAGCTGTGGGCACGGGCAAAGCCCTGAAAATGGGTGAAAACTGCGACGTGGACATTCTGCTGGTACACGCCCCCGCAGCGGAAAAAGCCTTTGTTGATGCCGGTTTCGGCACTGCACGCACCCAGCTTATGTACAACGATTTTGTCATCATCGGCCCCGCCGCCGACCCCGCAGGGGTCAAAGGCATGACCGTGGCCGCGGCTCTGGGCAAGATAGCCGCGGATAATGCCGTATTTGTAAGCCGCGGCGACAACTCGGGCACCCACAAGATGGAAAAAAGCCTGTGGAAGCAGATCGAAGGCCCGTCCCCTGAAAAAGAAGCATGGTATGTGCAGACCGGACAGGGCATGCTGCGCACCATCAACGTGGCTGCCGAAAAAGGCGGGTACACCATGACCGACCGCGGCACCTACATCAAATACGAAGCCTCCATGGACGGCAACCCGCCGCTGAAGATTCTGGTGGAAGGCGACAAAATTCTCTTCAACCAGTACAGCGCCATTCCGGTCAACCCCGCCCATTGCCCCAAGGTGAAAAAAGACCTTGCAGACAAGTTCGTCAATTGGATGGCCAGCCCCGCCACCCAGAAAACCATCGGCGACTTCAAGCTGATGGGCAAGGCGCTGTTCACCCCCAACGCCGAATAATACCCAGCGGCCCGATTTATGCCGGACAACCGTCCGGCCACCGGCAGAGGGGCGACCCGTTCGCCCCTCTGTCATTACAGGTCAGTATACGTCAGTACAGGCCGCCGGCAGCGTATTTTCTCCGGCTGGCACCCAAATCCTACGGAAGCCACGCATGAGCTTTATTCTGGACGGAATGACACAGGCATTCGGCCTGCTGATGGACGGCAATCCCGAAACATGGTCAGCCGTCTACGCCACAGTGGCGGTAACCACCATGTCTGTGGCGGCCAGCGTTATTCTGGGCGCGCCGCTGGGTTTTCTGCTGGGATACTGTTCATTCCCGGGCAAGCGGGCGCTGCGCATGCTTGCGGACACGCTGCTTTCTTTTCCCACCGTGGTCATAGGGCTTATCGTCTATGCCCTGCTGTCCAGCAGAGGACCGCTGGGCGGGGCGGGGCTGCTGTTCACCCTGCCGGGGGTGGCCATAGGTCAGACCCTGCTGGGACTGCCCATGGTCATAGCGCTGACCGCCAATGCCGTGGAATACGCCGACACCCGCCTGCGTGACACGCTGCTCACGCTCGGGGCTTCGGGCGGACAGGTGCTGCGGGCCATGCTGTGGGAAGTGCGTTATCATCTGCTGCTTGCCGCTGTGGCCGCTTACGGACGCATTGTGTCCGAGGTGGGCATATCCATGATGGTGGGCGGCAACATAAAGTGGCACACCCGCACCATAACCACGGCCATTGCGCTGGAAACAGGCAAAGGCGAGTTCGCCATGGGCATTGCACTGGGCGTGGTGCTGATGGTCATAGCCTTTCTGGTCAACCTTTCTCTTTCCGGTCTTAAACGCAGGGCGGTGATACGATGAACCCGGCTGACCATGACACGGCGCCGCTGTACAGTCTGCGCAACGTGACCCAGCAGTACACGGGCAACGACGGCGCGCGGCATACGGCGCTGGATATTGCCGGACTGGACATAGCGCAGGGAGAAATACTGGGCGTGGCCGGTGCCAACGGCAGCGGCAAGTCCACGCTTATGCGGCTGCTGGCTTTTCTGGAGCCTCCGGCCTCCGGCTCTCTTTTTTTTGACGGAAGCGACGCGTGCGCCGCGGGCACGGCCGTACGGCGGCAGGTAACCCTGCTGACACAGGAACCCTATCTGCTGCACCGCAGCGTGGCCGCAAACATTGCATACGGCCTGCGAGCCCGCGGCAAAGACGCCTCGCACAGCCGCCTTGCAGAAGCACTGCAAAGGGTACGGCTCGACCCTGATGATTTTCTGCGGCGTCCATGGTTCCGGCTTTCCGGCGGCGAGGCACAGCGCGTGGCCCTTGCGGCACGGCTGGTCCTGCGCCCCCGTGTGCTTCTGCTGGACGAACCCACCGCCTCGCTTGATGAAGACAGTTCTGCAGCGGTGCGCCACGCGGTGCTGACCGAACGCAGAGAACGCGGCACCACGCTGGTTATCGTATCGCATGACCACGGCTGGCTGCGCGATGTCACCGACCGCATTATCCGCATCAGCAAAGGCCGCATGGAATAACCCCGCCCGGCAACTGCTCCGGCCGCAACCCTGCGCATACCGCAGGTGCAGTTCTTACCCGCGCTGCGCGCCTCCTGCGGGCTGCCGCTTTCGTCCTTGTGCACCGGCCGCATGACGGCTATGCTTCCCGTTCTCCATGTCTGCCGTCTGTTTTTTTGTACAGCGTCACCTGTGTGCCCTGCGGGTATACCGGCAGCCCGCGGCATGGAAAATCCTCCCAAGCCATGCGAGTGAAACTATGAAAACAGGTTTTTTCAACGTGCTGGATGTGCAGAGCTTTATAGACCGCCTGCGCGGATTCGACCATCTGCCCGCGCTGCAGACCCCGCTTGACGAAGCCCACGGCTGCGTGCTGGCCGCGCCTGTGGTTTCGCCCGAAGACCTGCCGGCGGCAGACCGTTCGTGCATGGACGGCTATGCCGTGCGCGCCGCGGACCTTTTCGGCACCACCGAAGGCAACCCCGCCTACCTTGAATGCACGGGCACCGTCAGCATCGAACGCCCCGCAGATTTCAGCATAGCCGCCGGAGAATGCGCTGCCATAGTCACCGGCGCGCTGCTGCCCCGGGGAGCCGATGCCGTGGTGATGGTGGAGCACACGCAGGAAATGGGCGCGGGCACCGTTGAAATACGCAAATCCGTGGCGCCGCACGAACACGTCATGCTGCGGGGCGAAGATGCCGTGCAGGGGCAACCGGCGCTGACCGCCGGTACGCTGCTGCGCGCGCAGGAAATAGGCCTGCTCGCCGCGCTGGGAGTGCAGACGGTGCATGTGCACCGCCGGCCGCGCGTGGGCATTTTTTCCACCGGAGACGAAGTTATTCCGGCGCATGCCACGCCGCGCCCCGGACAGGTGCGCGATGTGAACAGCCACGCGCTGCAGGCCATGGCCCGTGCCGCAGGAGCCGCCGTAACCTGTTACGGCATTGTGCCGGACGACGAAAAAGCACTGACCGCCATGCTGGCGCGCACCACGGCGGAAAACGACATGGTCCTTCTTTCCGGCGGCAGTTCTGTGGGCACCCGCGACCTGACCATGGCCGCCCTTGATTCGCTGGACGGAGCCGCTGTCATCAACCACGGCGTTGCCATAAGCCCCGGCAAGCCGCTCATACTGGCCTCTGCAGACGGCAAAGGTCAGCGCTGCGCCGTCTGGGGGCTGCCCGGGCAGGTCACCTCGGCGCAGGTTGTCATGTTTGTACTGGGCATCCCTTTTGTTCACTGGCTGGCGGGCAGACGCACGCCGTTTGACCAGTCGGCATGGGCTTCGCGCCGGGCGGTGCTGGCGCGCAACATTGCTTCCAGACAGGGGCGCGAAGACTACATCCGCGTACGGCTGCATGCAGAAGAGGACGGGCGGGTCACGGCCACTCCGGTCACAGGCAAGTCCGGACTGCTGCGCACCATGCTGCAGGCACACGGTGTCGTGCGCATACCGGCACACAGCGAAGGGCTGGACAGCGGTACGCAAGTGGATGTGCTGCTTTTCGGAGGCGGATACTGATGCGTATACTCATGCTGGGCGACGTGGTGGGCAAGCCGGGCAGACTGGCCCTGCGCGAACATCTGCCGCCGCTGATCAGCCGGTGCGGTGCAGACTTCACCGTGGTCAACGGAGAAAACGCCTCCGGCGGCATCGGCCTTACCGGCGAAGGTTTTTCGGCACTTGCCGCGGCCGGTGCCGATGTGGTCACATCGGGCAACCACATATGGAAACACAAAGAAATTTATGCAGTGCTGGGCCGTGAGGAGCGCCTCATACGTCCCGCCAACTATCCTGCAGGCGCTCCGGGCAACGGGCTGACCGTCCGGCAGAGCGCGGACGGGCACAAAATAGCCGTCATCAACCTGCTGGGCAGAACATTCATGGAAGCTGTGGACTGCCCTTTTCAGTGCGCAGAGACGCTGCTGGCATCGCTGCCCGGCGATGTCGTCATACGCCTGCTGGACTTTCACGCCGAGGCCACCAGTGAAAAAAAAGCCATGGGCTGGTATCTGGACGGCCGCATAACCGTGCTGGGCGGCACGCATACCCATGTGCAGACCAACGACGCACAGATTCTGCCGCAGGGCACCGCATATATGACCGACCTTGGCATGTGCGGCGTGGAAAGCTCTGTTCTGGGTATGGATCATGCCTGCATTGTGGAAAAAATGGTCACCAGGCTGCCCCGCCGGTTTGTACCGGCCAAGGGCCGCGGCGGTCTGAACGGACTGCTGACGGAACTGGACCCCGCCACAGGCAAAGCCGTGCAGGTTGAAATTATACGCATTGAACCGTAAAAGCGTGCTGATGCGGGGCAGGTGCGCGGCAGACGGCGTCTTTGACATCAGTGCCGTTCTCTGCAACACCAGCCCGATCAAATACAACTACATGGAAGTGTGACAATGGACATGGATCAACAACTCAAGACGATTCTGCGCGGCAGTGCGGAGTTCATCGATGAAGAAGAACTGAAAAAGAAGCTTGCCAAAGGCAGACCGCTGCGCGTCAAGGCCGGATTCGACCCCACCGCGCCCGACCTGCATCTGGGACACACCGTCCTTATTCACAAGCTGCGTCATTTTCAGGAGCTGGGCCACACGGTCATCTTTCTCATCGGCGACTTCACCGGCATGATCGGCGACCCTTCGGGCCGTTCCGAAACCCGCCCGCCGCTCACCCGCGAACAGGTTCTGCAGAACGCCGAGACCTATAAAAAACAGGTCTTCAAAATTCTGGATCCTGAAAAAACCGAGGTGCGGTTCAACTCCGAATGGATGGACAAATTCGGCGCAGCCGATTTCATCCGTCTTGCTTCGCGATATACCGTTGCCCGCATGCTGGAACGCGACGACTTTGAAAAGCGCTATCGCAGCAACATGACCATTTCCATCCATGAATTTCTGTATCCCCTCGTGCAGGGCTATGACTCCGTGGCGCTTGAAGCCGATGTGGAACTGGGCGGCACCGACCAGAAATTCAACCTGCTGGTGGGCAGACATCTGCAGAGCCAGGAAGGTCAGGAACCGCAGTGCGTGCTCACTGTGCCCATCCTCGAAGGGCTTGACGGCGTCAAAAAGATGTCAAAGTCGCTGGGCAACTATGTGGGCATAGATGAACCGCCCGCCGACATGTTCGGCAAGCTCATGTCCGTTTCCGACGAACTGATGTGGCGCTATTACGAACTTATCACCACCAAAACTCTGGACGAAATTGCCGAGCTGCAGCGCAGGGTGGAAAGCGGCGAGCTGCATCCCAAAACAGCCAAGGAAGAGCTGGCCGAACACATCACCGCGCAGTACCACGGCAGCGATAAAGCCGCCGAAGCGCGTCAGGGCTTCAATGCCGTGTTTGCGCAGGGCTGTGTGCCCGACGACATGCCCGAGTTCTCGTGCTCCTGCGGCGAAGACAGTACTCCGCCGGCGTTTCTGGCCGATTCCGGGCTTGCCGGTTCACGCGGCGAGGCAAAACGCCTCATCAAACAGGGAGCCCTTTCGCTGGACGGCGAAAAACTGGACGACCCCAACACGCCCCTGACTGCCGGCGAGTATGTCGTGCGGCTGGGTAAAAAACGTTTCCTCAGACTTATTGTGCGCTGAGCAGCCTTTACCGGCAGCATATGACACAAAAAACGGAGCATCCGCCCATGGCGGATGCTCTTTTTTATGCACCGATGCAACTGACACCCCTTGACCGGCAATTCATCCCCTGCAAGTGCAATTCGTGCCTGCACGTTTGCAGCGCTCCGGAATAAGAGTATAACTTTCTACAATCAGACCATCGGGCACCGGACGGCTGGCCTGCCGCTGCAGCCCGTTTTCTGGCGGAGGAGGGATGCGCCCCCGCGCATCGAACCGGAGTTTTGAAAAAGGAGTGGAGTCATGCTGTACTTTTTTCTGGCTGTTGCAGCACTGCTGGTCGGCTACGCCGTATACAGCAAGGTAGTGGAACGCGCCTTCGGCGCGGATGAATGCCGGGCCACACCGGCCTGCACCATGGAAGACGGTGTGGACTATGTGAAGATGGATCCCAAAAAAATCTGGCTGATCCAGCTTCTGAACATTGCCGGTCTGGGTCCCATCTTCGGCCCCATTCTGGGTGCGCTGTACGGTCCCGCGGCCCTGCTGTGGATTGTCATCGGATCTATTTTCGCGGGTGCTGTGCACGACTACTTCGCAGGCATGATGTCGGTGCGCTACAGCGGCAAATCCATCCCCGACGCCGTCGGCTACAACCTTGGTTCTTTCGCCAAGCACTTCATGAACGTGTTCGCCGTCATTCTGCTGCTGCTTGTGGGCGTCGTGTTTGTTCTCGGTCCGGCAAAGCTGCTGGCAGTCAAGCTGGGCTTCGGCCTTGAAGGCGACGGCGCCGTGGCCACCGCCACCATGATCTGGACGGGCATCATTTTCTGTTACTACTTTATCGCCACCGTACTGCCCGTGGATAAAATCATCGGCCGGTTGTACCCCCTGTTCGCCGTGGTGCTGCTTATCATGGCGTTCGGCCTGACCATCATGCTCATCGCCAAGGGATACGAATTCTATCCGCAGGGTCTCACGCTTGAAAACCTGCATCCCAAAAACCTGCCCATGTGGCCGCTGATGTTCATCACCATCGCCTGCGGTGCCATTTCCGGCTTCCATGCCACGCAGTCTCCGCTGATGGCCCGCTGCGTGCCCGATGAAAAATGCGGACGCCCCATATTCTACGGCGCCATGATCGGCGAAGGCATCATCGCCCTTATCTGGGCAACTCTGGGCATGAGCTTTTTCCACACCCCCGGAGAACTGCAGGCCGTGCTGGATAACGGCGGCCCCGCAGCCGTGGTGGATACTGTATCCATGACCCTTATGGGGCCCATAGGCGGCTTCCTTGCCATCATCGGCGTGGTGGTTCTGCCCATCACTTCCGGTGACACGGCTTTCCGTTCCGCCCGTCTCATCATTGCCGACTTCATCAAGCTGCCTCAGAAGGCACCGGTCAAGCGTCTGTTCATTGCCGTGCCGCTGTTCGCAGTCGGCTACGCCATCACGCTCACGCCGTTTGCAGTCATCTGGCGCTACTTCGGCTTTTCCAACCAGCTGCTGGCCACCATCGTGCTGTGGGCGGGCGCCATGTATCTTGTCCGCCACGGCAAGGCACACTGGATGGCATCCATCCCCGCCACATTCATGACGGCAGTATGCGCAACCTACCTTGCCTACGCCAAAATCGGCTTCGGCCTTTCCATGGATATCGCACAGGTTTTCGGCATTGCCGTGGCTGTGCTGTGCGCCGGTTTCTTCCTGGTGAAGATCCGCAGCGTGCCCGTGGAGCCCGACGCCGCCGACGGTCCCGGCCGCATCGGCTGATCCGTCACAGCACTCAGAGCCCCCGCCGCAGCGGGGGCTTTTTTATGCGGCGCCGCATGCCGGTCCGACCACAGGCCCTGCCGATCACCCCGCGCAATTCCCTGCAGCCCTTGGGTGCCACGGCGCAACCTTTGCCGCAGCACCCAAGGGAAACGCGCAGCCTTCCGCCGCCCCGTTCCGTCAGCATCTCTTTTCGGGAAAAGCAGATACGCTTCTGGAAAAGAGCATCTGCTTGCGCTATGGTGCGGGCATCACGTCATATGACCGGAGGCTCCCATGAATCTGTCACAACGCTGGAACACCCTGCCGCGCAAAGCAAAACTTGCCATACTCTGGCTGGCCGGACTGCTTGCCGTCTGGACAGCCGGCGGTTTTTTTCTGGTACCGCACATCGCGCGCGACGCTGTGGAAAGCAACCTGTCGCAGGCTCTGGGACGCAACTGTTCCGTGGGCGGCATGTCGTTCAACCCGTTCACGCTTTCCGTCGAGCTGCGCGATACCGCCGTGCTGCGCAAAGACGGCTCCGGTCCGTTCATCTCCTTCCGCTCCGTCAGGGCGGCACCGGATATCACCACCATATTCTACCGGGCGCCGGTCATCCGCTATATATCCATCGACCGGCTGGCGGTGTCTCTCGAATTCATGGGCAAGGGGCAATACAACTTCTCCGACCTTATGCCTCCTTCCGCCGAAGCCCGGCCGGAAGACAGCGGGCAGGACGACGCGGTATTTCCTTTTGCCGTACGCAATTTCATGCTGACAAACAGCTCCATCGTCTTCCGTGACACGCCCCACGGCATCACCCACACCGTGACGGACCTCAATCTGCAGGTACCGTTCACCTCCAGTCTGGCCGGAGACAGGGACGCTCCCGTGGAACCGCGTATGAACGCCACCGTCAACGGCAATGCCGTCGACTTCGAGGGGCGCATAGTTCCTTTCGGCAACAAACTGCGCACCGACTTCATCTTTGCCGCAGACAACATCGAACTGAAGGATTACTGGCAGTATATTCCCGCCGGAATTCCGCTGGAACTCGCCAGCGGACGGCTTTCAACCGCTGTCAATTTCTCTTTCGCCGAACAGGCTTCGGGTTCGCTGCTGCATATCAGCGGCAACGGCACACTGGCCGATGTGGCTTTGTACGACGGCAAAAAGAAAGTCCTTGGTTTTGATGCATTCTCATACGACATCGGCAGGTTTTCCCTGTTTGAACAGCTGCTGCACGTCCGCAGCGCCGTACTGACAAAACCTTTTGCGGACATCACGCGCAGCGCGTCGGGGCAGCTGAACTGGCAACGCTATGCGGCGGCGCTGCTCACTCCTCCTGCTGCCGCGCAGGAAAACATGGCGCCGGTGCAACGTTCAGCAGCTGCCGCAAACGCCACCGTGCCGAAAAACACAGACGGACAGACCGCAAAGCAGGCAGACGGCTTCGGCTTCAGCATACAGCTTGATGCGGCATCGGTTACCGGCGGTTCGGTGGCCCTGCATGACAACATGGTCGAAGGCGGCTTCAACCACACCTTCGGCCCGCTGGACATAACACTGAACAATCTGAGCACAACCGGCGGCAAAGGCTCTGTGGGCATCTCTATGCAGGGAGCCGGAACCGCCGCGCTGAAAGGCACTCTGGGACTGAACCCCCTGAGCGGCGAGATACAGGCATCTCTGAACAACACCGACCTGCGTCTGTTCACCCCGTATATACATCAGGCACAGCCCCTGCTGCTGGACAGCGGCAGGCTGAGTGCCCGTGCCCGCGCTTCATTCAGCGCGGGCGCAACCCTGAACGCCACCGTGCAGGATGCGGGGATTACCCTTTCTGCACTGGAACTGCGCAAACAGGGCAATAAAACACCGAGCATCCGCATACCCGAACTGACCGTTTCCGGCGTGCAGATACGTCCGGACAGCCGTCAGGCACAGGTGGCGGATATCACGCTGCGCGACGGCTTTGTCCGCATGGTGCGGGAAAAAAGCGGCAGTATGGACCTGCAACGGCTGTTTACAGAACACAGCACGGCCGGAACGGCAGAGGACACCGCCCCGCAGGAAAACGACGGCAGTCCGTGGTCGTTCACCGTGCAAAAGGCCGCACTGCAAAACAGCGAATGTGTGCTGCTGGATGAAACCCTGCCCCGCGCCGCACGGCTGACGGTCACCGGCATCAATCTGGATGTGACGGGTGCCGGCAGCGATGCCGCCGCGCCGGTGGAGTTCAGTTTTTCCGGCAACTGGCTGCCGCACGGCAGGCTTGCCGCAGAAGGTTCCCTGACCCGCGACCCGCTGCGTGCCGACGTACGCTCCTCCACCCGCAACATGTCGCTGGCGGCCTTTGATCCGTACCTTGCAGCCGTCACCGACATGGTGCTGGCCAAAGGCGGTGTGGACAGCGACCTGCGCGTTTCCGTGCGGGGCAACGGCATGCAGGGCATCCGTGCCGGCGGCAGCGTGGCAGTAAGAGATGTACTGGTACGCGACGCCATGCACAAAGACGGCATCGCATCGCTGGGCAGTCTGGCCGTCAACGGCATCGCCTTTGACGGCGCGGCCGAAACTCTTTCCGCAGAGACCGTGCGCCTTGAAAAGCCGAAACTGGATATCCTGCGGGAACAGGACGGCATGCTGAACCTGCAGCGGGTACTGCGTGCCGGACCCGTGCAGGTCAACGCCACCGCCGTGGCAGACGCCACCGTTACCGCAGACGTAACCGGCATTCCGGAAGAAGAATCAGTGCTGCCGCAAACCGGTGCAGACGGTGATGTGCAGATGCGTGTGGCCGTCAATGCCACCATGCCCGGAGCACCGGCATCAGACAAAGACAGCGCATCCCCTGCCGGTCTGGAAAAGCACTTTTCAGACGTACGGCTGGGCGGCGCCTTCATCAGCGACGGCACGGTGCATTTCCGCGACGTCTCTGTTTCGCCGCCCTTTGAACTGACACTGGCCGGGCTCAATGCCACCCTCTCGTCAGTTTCCCTTTCCGCGGCTTCACGCCCCGACCTGAGGGTCGACGGCAGGCTGAACGGTGTTCCGCTGACACTGCAGGGAGCGCTCAACCCGCTGGTTTCACCACCGTATTCCGATCTGGCCCTGCGCATAGCCAACCTCGACCTTGTGGCGTTTTCGCCGTACTCGCTGCAGGGCATCGCCTATCCCGTCAAACGGGGCAGGCTGGATGTCGAATCACGCTTTAAAACCGAGGACTGGCTGCTTACATCCGACACCCGGCTGCATGTGGCACGGCTGGCGCTGGGAGAAAAAGACAGACGCCCCGACGCCCCCAATTACCCTGTGGAGCTGGGTATAGCCCTGCTGCGCGGCCCCGGAGGCGACATCGACATTTCGCTGCCGGTCCGCGGCCGGCTGGACGACCCCAACTTCCGGGTGGGCGGCATAGTGCTGCAGGCCGTGGTGAATCTGGTCATGAAGGCCATGACATCGCCCTTTGCGCTTATAGGCGGACTCTTCGGCGGCGGAGAAGATCTGGACTTTGTGGCAATGTCTGCCGGAAGCACCGCACTGGATGCCGCGGCAGAGCAGAAAATATCATCCATCGCCACCGCACTGGCCGAAAGGCCGGGACTGGAGCTGGAAATACAGGGGCTGGCCGACGCCGTACGCGACAGGCAGGCGCTGGAAAAAGCCGCCTTTGACCTGCGCATAAAAACCCGCAAATATCTGGACCTGCCGCGCAGCGAAAGGGCGGCGACGTCTCCCGCGGAAGTCATGGTGACCGCCGAGGAATATCCTGAATATCTGCGCTCCGCATACGAAGAAGAGCCTTCCGACGACCCTGAAGCCAAACCCACAGGGCTCTTCGGCATCGTAAAAGACCAGCCGGTTGAATTCATGGAGGCTTTTCTGCGCCGCAGCACCGCCGTAAGCGATGCAGACCTCGGCGCTTTTGCACTGGAACGGGCCAGAGCCGTGCGTCAGGCCATCCTTGCCCTCCGTCCCGATGTGGCCGGCAGGCTGCTGCTGGTACAGCCTGATATCACCGGCAGACAGGGCGGAAAAGCCGCACAGAAACCCGGAGTTTCGCTGACCTTGCGCTAGCAGCATCCGGCTGACACAAAACACCGCAGACAGGCGGCCCCGATGGGCCGCCTGTTTTGTATGCATCCGGCGCGGTGCAATGCATGCGTCTGTCACAGGGTGAGCGACCGCCCGCGTAATCTCCTCCTGTTCCGGTATATATTCAAGCCGGCAACGCTATAGCAGCACTCTCACACCCCCTGCAAAGCAGATTGAACACCCACTCAAAAAAAGACTTTTTTTCACAAATATCAATACCCTGCAATTTACTGACATTTTTTTAATCTCCTCCCTTGACAGGGGGGATTCGATTGTCTTAATCAGACCAAACAAGTCTGGATTTTGGGGGTCTGCTTTTGCTTAATCCAGACTGTATTAATCTAGATAAATTAAATCCGCTTTACACAATCCACGCCGCCGTCCGCGATGCCGGCATGGATGGAACCGGGAGAGACACATGCGCATTTCTGCATCGTCACACTACGCATCGAGAATTCTCGTCATGCTTACACGCCATGCCGACGAAGCCCCCATTCCTGCAGCCGCTCTGGCAGATCGTTCCGGTATCTCCATCAAGTTTGTGGAAAAGCTCATCCGCCCGCTGAAGCAGGCCGGTCTGGTGGAAAGTGTCCGCGGCGCCACCGGCGGTCACATGCTGGCCATGCGCCCTGAACAGATCAGTCTGGGCGATGTGGTACGCGCCATGGAAGGCGGCATAGACCTGACACACTGCTGCGACGATCCGGAACGCTGCCGTTCCAAGGAATCGTGCCGTACCCGCCAGATGTGGTCAGGCGTCAGCCGCGCCCTTGAACGCACACTGGACGCCATAACCCTGCTGGACCTGCTGAACGACCCCGCCCCCGAATGCACCAGCCTGCCCGAACCGCCCCAGAAAAACAGCCGCCCCGCCAAAGCACAGCAGGCGGAATCCGGTCCGCATACCGGCCGCGAAAAGCTGCTTTCTTCCCGCGGGATGAACACCGGGCGCTGCTGCGACACGCTGCTTACCGCCAAGGGGCAATGCTCATGCAGCCACGGCTGCCCTGCCCCGTAGCGGAACAACCATAAGGAAACGCTCGCCCGCCTTTTCCGCCGGGCGTTCGACAACGCCCACGGATATCCGGGGGCCGGAAGGATACCCGCCGCTCCATTTTGCCACTGGAGGGGCGTAACAAGATTACACGCTTCCTGACTGGAAGCGCCATAAAGGAGAACGGCATGAAAAAGTTGCTCATTCTTGGTGCTGGTGCCGGCGGTACCATGATTGCCACCAAAATGAGGAAAAAGCTGTCGGAACGCGAGTGGGAAATCACTATCATCGACCGCGACCTCACCCATCATTATCAGGCGGGCTGGCTGTTTGTGCCCTTCAGCATATACAACCTGAAGGACTGCGAGCGCCCCAAAAAGTCGTTCATTCCCCGTGGCGTGGAATTTGTGCAGGACACCATCGTCAACGTGGATCCTGTTAAAAAAGTGGTTACCTGCGAAAACGGCAAGCACACCTATGACTGGATCATCGTATCCACCGGCTGCCGTATTGCGCCCGAAGAAGTCGACGGCCTCATGGACGACTGGCACGGCGACATCCACGATTTTTACACACCCAACGGCGCAGTGGCCCTTGAAAAAAAGCTCAAGCAGTTCAAAAAAGGGCGTCTGGTTCACCATATCTGCGAAAGCCCCATCAAGTGTCCGGTTGCACCGCTTGAATTCGTCTACATGGCCGACTGGTACTTCACCAAAATGGGCGTGCGCGACGATATCGAGATAGAGCTTGTCACTCCGCTGACAGGTGCCTTTACCAAGCCGGTGGGCGCCCGCATTCTGGGCGAACTGTGCGACAAGAAAAACATCAAGGTGACCACCAACTATGTGGTGGACAACGTGGATGCCGAGCGCAAGGTCATCGAATCCGTCATGGGTGACGAAATCAACTACGACCTGCTTGTCTCCATTCCGCCCAACTTCGGCCCCACCTATGTGGTGGACAGCGAAATCGGCAACGAAGTCGGCTTCCTGGAAACCGACAAGGGCACTCTGAAGTCCAAGCGCTGGGAAAATATGTATATCCTTGGTGACGGCACCAACGTGCCCACCTCCAAGGCCGGCTCGGTCGCACACTTCGAAGCGGACATCGTCGCCGAAAACCTGATGGCGGACCTCACCGGTTCCGGCCACTACCACCATTTTGACGGGCACTCCACCTGCTTCATCCTGACCGGCTACGAAAAAGCCTCGCTCATCGACTTCAGCTACGATGTGGAACCCCTGCCGGGCATGTTCCCCTTCCCGGGTGTGGGCCCCTGCGAACTGCTGGCCGAAAGCCACATCAACTACTGGGGCAAGCTCATGTTCAAGTGGGTGTACTTCAACCTGATGCTGAAGGGTCACGACCTGCCTCTGGAGCCCAACATGTACCTGCACGGCAAGGATATTTCCCTGCTGCGCAAGAAATAGGTCGGGGGGTAAGACATGACCAACGAAGAACGCATTCTCGAAAAGCTCGAACGTATGGAGGAGCGCCTTGACGAGCTGCAAGAGCGCGGCACCGCCATGCGCGAGCTTGTCGAAGACATGAATCCCATCATCAAGCACATGTTCCTGCTGAGCCTTGAAACCTGTCAGGACCTGCAGGGTGATGTGAATCTGCATGATATAAAAGAACTCGGTTTCCGCGGGCTCAAAAGCGTGCGCAACATCAACTACACGCTTGATCAGCTTGAAAACCTGATCGACCTGTGGCGCACCATCCATCCCGGCATTGCGCCCACATGGCCCCATGTCATCGCAGGACTGGGCCGGTGGGAACAGGAAGGCGTGTTCAAAAAAATGGGTGCGCTGAAAAACGCCGGCGGCAACATTCTGGCCGCCAACAGCCCGGAAGACTTTGAGCGCATGGGCGAATCGCTTGTGTATCTCACCCGTCTGCTGCAGCAGCTGGCCGACCCCAATGTCCAGCGTTTCCTTTCCAACGCAGTGGAAATGCTCGGCGCGCTGGATATGGAAAAAGCCAAGCCCTGCGGCGTATTCGGCGTGGTGGGAGCTCTGGGTTCCAAAGAAGCCAAAGAAGGCCTCGGCGTGGTTGTGGAACTGCTGCGCAACCTCGGCAAACTGAAAGGACAGACTCCGGCGGCTGCCTGATTCTGCCCGCAGAACAACCAACCCCCGCCGTCCTGAGCGACGGCGGGGGTTTTAACCAGCATGCCTTGTGAAGGAAATAACAATGAGCAAGCGAATTCTTGTTGTGGACTGCAACACCGAAGAACGCCGGTCTCTTTGCGATGTGCTTTCCGCCAACGGGTATCAGGTGACCGTCACCGCGTGCACCCGCGAAGGGCTGGATGTCATACGCACACAAAAGCCGGATCTCGTGGCGCTGGAAATGGACATGCCCAGCCCCGGCGGAACCATTTTTTATGCCCGCATGCGGCGCGACCCTGAACTGCGACATACTCCGGTGGTCGTGGTGAGCAGCGTGGGACCGCGTCCCGCCGCCCTGCGCAAAGGGGTACCCGTGGTGCAGAGACCGGCTGCAACCGGTGTTCTGCTGGATACCGTATCCCGTGCCATGGCTGTGTGATACCGGCCCCGCGGCAGAACAGCTCTGCAAAGCAGTCTGCCCGTCAACCGTTACAGCATCGCAGGCGAGTCCGGCATGCGGCCCGTACAGCCGCAGCCGCCGCACCCGTACTCACCAGGACCGGAAAAGACCGGACTCGTCTGTGCCGCACCCGCCGCCCCGCCCGCGGACAAAAGGCGCAAAGCGCGGCACCGCCGGCGGCTTACGCCGCAGCAGCCAGTTCCGTATCGGCAGGATATACACGCAGCCAGCGGCGCATCAGTTTTTCCGCACGCTCAAGCTCTGCCTGCTGCATGCCCGCCTCAAGCGCGGCGCGCGCTTCGCGCGCCTTGGCCAGTCCCGCACGGTCTGCCAGCATAAACCACATAAGCGCACGGGTTTTGCTGGCGCGTACGCCCTGACCGTCACGACACATCACACCCAGCGAGTACATGGCTCTGCCGTTGCCCAGCGCCGCGGCCGACCCGAAAAGCCCCCGCGCCGCATGGCTGACGGCAGTCTCCGCAGCGGTGCCGCACAGACCCGAGCCGATACCGTACCGTGCTTCACCTCCCAGCACGCGCGCCCGGTGCAGAAACTGACGTTTGTTGTCCACCGCTTCGGGAGAAAGCAGCCTGTCGCGCCAGTCCGCCGCTATGTCATCATACAGCGGCTCATCATTAAAGCTGTACCGTTCCGCAAGACGGAAGCAGTCCGCCGCGCGGGTGAAATCCTGCCGCACACCCTGACCGTGATAGTGCATCACACCCAGCATGTTCAGGGCCTCGTGGTAACCGCCCCCGGCAGACCGCCCGAACCAGTCGGCTGCCTTGGCGTAGTCCTGCGCGGCTCCGCGTCCTTCGTAAAACATGGCTCCCAGATGAAACTGGGCATTGGTGTCGCCGGCCTCTGCCAGTGAGAAGAGTTCCTGAGATTGCATACCGTCCACCCTTGGTTTGGTGTGTAGTAAAGAACGCCCTTCCCGATGTGGTGCACCCTCCGTGCACCTTTCAGCATGTGAAGCGGACACTGCCGCTTCTGCCACGGCCTGCAATGCGCCGGCTTTGCGCGGTTGCCACTCCGCGCGGCGGTGGTTGCTTTCCGCCCCGGCAACACCCTGTGCGAGCCGCCTGCAAACTCATACCTAATCGGTATGATTTAATTCCTACCCACAGCGTAGGATATTGTCAACGCATCATCCCGACTTTTTTAGTCGGTGATAAATATTTTCCTGTCTGAAAAAGAAAAGCCGCGCCACACGCGGGTACCCCGCTGCCGGCAGCGCGGCACAAGCACGCCCCGCAACCGCACGACAGGGCCGGTGCCCCCCATGGAGACACCGGCCCTTTTTCCGTTTATCCCGGCGTGCTGCGCCGGTTGTATACACCCGCCGCTGTTTCTCAGCGGTTCAGTTCGGTTATCAGCCCGTCCAGTTCCTGCGCTGTCCGGGCCAGCCCGTCAGCGGAATCAAGCATGGCGTGCATACCCTCCGTGGTGGTGTCGGCCACAGAGTTCACCGCTTCCAGCGCCCGGGTTATCTGTTCCGATGCTGCGGACTGCTGTTCCGACGCGGCAGCGATGGACTGCGCCTGCCCGGCGGCATCATCGGCCAGACGGACAATTTCGCGCAGCGCCTCTGCCGACCCCGCGGCCAGCCGGTTGGCCTCATCCACCGATTCCACAGCCTCGGTCATGCTGGCCTGATTCTGGCGCGTGGCCGACTGAATGGTATGTACTCTCTCGGCCACTTCTCTGGTTGCGGCCATGGTTTTTTCGGCCAGTTTGCGCACTTCGTCCGCCACCACGGCAAAACCGCGTCCGGCATCACCGGCACGTGCGGCTTCTATGGCCGCGTTAAGCGCAAGCAGGTTGGTCTGGTCGGCAATTTCATTTATCACATCAATCACCTGACCGATGGATTGGGCATCGCGTCCGGAGCGGGCCATATCTTCCTGCAAGGCCTGAGCAATAGTGTTCACTCTGCGCATGGCTTCTTCCGAACGGGCCACCACACCAAGCCCCTGCTGGGCTTTTTCTCTCGTGACAGCCACCGCCTGCGACGCGCTGCCTGCATTGCGGGCTATCTCCACCACCGTGGCGGTCATTTCTTCCATGGCGGTGGCCGTTTCCGTCAGGCGGTCCTTCTGCACCTGCGCGCCGTCGGCAGCGGTCTGCGCCTGATGGTGCAGCCCTGCGGCCGACTCTGCAAGCCTGCCGGAAATCTCTGCGGTGCGTTCCGCCACCCCCTGCATTCTGCCGAACAGACTGCGCACCTCATGTTCTTTTCTCAAAGCTTCCTGCGTTGCGCTCTCGGCGCGCTGCGCCTGCTGCAACGCTTCGTGCTCTTTGCGGGCCACTTCCTGCATCTGGCTGCGCAGCCCGGAAACCATGGCCATGATATCATCGCGCAGACGGGCAAGTTCACCGCTGAATTCACCCTGCGGAACAGCGGTCAGATCTCCGCCGGAAACCGCCGCGGAATAGCGCTGCAACGCATCCAGTGAAACAACAATGGAACGCAGCAGCCACAGTACCAGCACCACCACAAACAATGTCGCCCCCACGCCCACGCCCAGCGTCACCATTTCCACACGGGCAACCATCTCTCCGCGCTGCCGCGCAAAGTTCTCGCGCAAAGCCAGTATGGACGGCTCGAGCTGCTGTCCCGCTTCCACCATCAAGGCGGTCTGACGAGCCTTCACCCCGTGCTGTTCCACATAGGCGTTGAAAGTACGCCGGTAGCCGCGCAGCTTGTCCAGCAGTTCGCTGTTTCCGGCCAGACCGCGCTCCAGTCCTTTCAGCAGGGCATCCACCCTGTCAACGTACAACTCTCCGCCGCGCATCACAAAATTCTTTTCCTGCCGCCGCAGCTGCAGCAGCACGACAAGCACATCTTTGTCACCCAGAGCATCCACGGCCGACTCAAGCTCTCTGGCCGCCATGATGAAATCATGCTCGATACCCGTTTCCAGATTACCCAGAGCACTGTGGGCCTGTACGGCGGCTTCAAAAGCTCCGGCATAAACACCCAGCCGGTCAAGAATGCGCTCTGTCTGCCGGGCGGCCTCGGGTTGCTGCGCAGCTATGCGCCGCAGGCTGTCTCTGATGGCTTCCAGACTCTGCCGCGCACTGTCCAGCGACTCGCTGTCCGTGCGCAGCAGGTAGTTCTTCTCCTGCCGGCGGACCTGCAGCACCTGTTCTTTGGCGTCCACAGCCAGCCTTTCCAGCGTCAGCACATTCTGCGTCAGGATGTTGCCTGTACGGTCCGCGGCAAACTGCGCACCGAATCCCGCAACACAAATACCCAGCAGCAATAACAACTTGTGTCGTATTCCCATATAGTTCCTCGCTCATCGGCCACGGACAACGGGACGCCGTCTTTGCCTGTCGATCGCTTTTGAACCATGCGAATGCCTGCGGTCGGCACGCCCGGGGACGTTCCATTATGTCGCAACCCTTGTCAGCATGCGGTGGCATTTACAGCCAGAAAACGTTGCACACGCGCAGACTGAACCGTTTAAACATAAAAGAAATCTTATACTGGGCTACTGCAAGCATCCGGCAATGTCTATAACCACCGGACAAAAAAGAAGGCTGGATACCGGAAAAGGTGTTTGCAGCCACCGCAGACCTGCGCCGAACCTGAAACATATTGAAACAAACAGAAAACCGGCCGGAAAACACACTCTGCGCGTTTTCCGGCCGGTTTTTCCGTCGGCAGTCAGATGCGGCACACACGCCGCAGAACAGCGCTACAGCACCCGCACACCATCCTCGGTGCAGTGGACCATATATTCCCAGCGGACACCGCCCCATACAGGAAAATACAACCCCGGTTCCACGGTGATGACCATGCCCGGTTCCAGACGGGCATCGGTGCGGTGGTTGACCGCGGGCGCCTCGTGCGTCTGCAGCCCTATGCCGTGGCCCAGCGAATGCGTGAATGCGGCTGCCACGCCGTGCCGTTCAAAAACGGCCAGTGCCATATTGTGCGCATCGGCAAGGGGCATGCCCGGGCGCATGATGTCGATGGCAACCCGCTGGGCGTGCTGCACCATGTCGCGGGTGCGCAGAAACTCGTCCGCAGGGCGGTCTCCCACCCAGAACGTACGGGTCTGGTCAGAACAGTAATCGTCCACACGGCAGCCCACATCCACCAGCAGGGGGCAGTTTTCATGCAGCACCGTGTCGTCGGGAATGGCATGGCACATGGCCGCGTTGGCTCCGGCCGCCACAATGCTGGGAAAAGCCAGCTCGGAGGCGCCGTTTTCACGGAAAAACTTTTCAATGTCCCACGCCACCTGCGCCTCGGTTCTGCCCGGATACAGCACCTGCGGCAGCCATTCCATCAACCTGTGGTTCAGGGCGCATGCGCGTTCCAGACGTGCGATTTCTTCCGGTTCCTTTATCACACGCAGCTTTTCAACCAGCCCGTCGGCCTTTTTCAGAGACAATCCTCCGGCGAACGAATCGTAAAACGCCATGCTGACGCAGGACGACTCGTATCCTATGGCACCGGAAAAACGTCCCTTTACAAACTCGCGCAGTCTTTCCGCGGCATTGCCGCTGTAAATGAAAATGTGCTCCCTGTCCCACAGACGGCGGGCCGCCTCTTCAAACCGCGGGTCGGTGCACAGCCAGTCCGGTCCGTCGGCTGTTATGAGCAGACGGCCGCAACTTTCATTTATCTGCGCGTCATGCAGTTCAAAACCGCTCAGGTAAAACCGGTTGGCATCCAGACTGACAAGCAGGGCGTCCAGCCCGTTTTCGCGCAGCAGCGGACGCAGGCGTTCGCGCCGCCGCGCATAATGTTCCGCGTTCATCACTTTTCCTGAATAGTATAAGTTGTTTCCGGCGTGCCCTGCACCATGCGCTCGGCCCACTCAACCCCCTGCATCACGGAATGATCCATGTTGGCCACTTCGTACTTCCAGCCCCCGAATCTGCCGCGGGAACTGATGCCGTGCTCTTCAAGCCACGGATGCAGAGTGCGCAGGGCGCCGTCACGCTCCAGCGTGGGCACAGGATAGCCGTAATCCACGGCTATGCTCCAGCGCGAGACTATCAGGTCGCGGTGCGCTTCGTCCAACATGGCGGTATTCACAAGTCCCTGCACCGTTTTGTCCATAAGGGACGAAAGATCTTCGGGCTTGTGTTCCGACCACGAGGTTTCGGCCATCAGGGCCCGCTGCCTGCCCGGCAACGCCACATTATTGGGTGAATAATTATGAAAATTGGTAAGGCGGTAATAGGGGCAGTCATCTTCGGGAAAATACATCCAGCAGGTGTCATCGTCGCGGGTGTCTTCAACCCCCACGCCCGCCACAAAAACACCGTTGCGGCTCAGCCTGCCCGCCGCATCGCGCAGCATGGTGTGCGGCGTGTCTATGCAGTCCAGCACCAGCCTGTCCAGCGGGCCGGTGTTCAGCATATACGAATAGCTGATGACATCACCGTCAGCAGTGCGCACGGTGCGCGCTGCAGGGTCCACCTGCACCACGGCGGTGTTAAGACGCACATGGCCGTCCAGCTGCGCACCCATGCGGTGAAAAATCTCTCCGGTACCGCCGTGCAGAGGAAAACGGAACATGTTGTTGGGGCCCCAGCTCACGTTATCCAGTTCCAGCACCAGATTTTTCAACACCATTTCAAGGTCGATGACGCTTACCCGTTCGCCTATCCAGTGATAGGCCATAAGCTCCGGCGGGGTGGCCCACACCTTGAAATTGTACGGCAGCATGAAATGCCGTGCTATACCTGCGCCGAACACATATTCAATCCACTGCCGGAAGTTGTGCGGCTGCACCTGTGTTCTGATATGCGGCAACAGCGCCTGCACGCATTCCCACTGCATGTCACGGGGCAGATGCCTGATGTTGTTCTGAAAGGGATACGGAATCCAGCGCTGCGCAATACGTACCCGCGCAATGCGCTGGTGTTCCAGATAGGCGTCACCCAGCAGAGACTCTATGAGCCGGTCAAAATAGTCGTAATGCGAAAAAACCACATGGCCGCCGATGTCCCATGTGAACCCCGCATCGTCGGTGAAGCTGGTGGCCAGACCGCCGCAGTAGGCGTTGCGTTCCAGCAGCAGAAAATCGTTTTCTCCCAGTTCGCGCAGGCGTCTTCCTGCTCCCAGCCCTGTGGGACCGGCACCGATGATCAGATATTTGACATGCATGGTTTGATGGCTCCTTGGTTCCGCCGCCCGCACCCCGCAGGCAATCTTGATGAAATATGCCCCAGATGCAGCCCCGCCGCAGCGGAAGAGGCACCTAACCGGCGTCTGCCAGCGTTTCAAGCAAATGCCGTTCCAGCATATCCAGTTCCGCCCGCCGCAGCCGGACAATGCTTTCGGGCGGATACATATTATGCAGTTTGTATTTATTGCCCGCCCCGTTGCCGTACTGCGCGGCGCTCATGCGGACCGCCTTGCCGGTACGCTTCATGTGCCGCACCGTCAGAAATCCCGTATAGCAGGCATGCCGCCCCTGTGTCGCCATGCGCAGGTCATGCTCCAGATCGTCATACTGCGTGGGCGAAAACATAAGCGAAAAATCGCCGGAATCCAGCAGGTCGGCGGTGCGGAACAGGTGACAGCAGCCGGTGACGGAAATACAGGGCCTGATGTAGTCGAACTGCCCCCAGTCCGTTACCTGCGCGTGCACGTCGGACACATTGAACGGACACGCCCGCACCGAGACCAGCGATTCACCGGCCAGCGCGCTGCGTTGCTCCGGCGTATCATCTGCGGAACCGGCCATGGTCAGATGCAGGTCAGCGGACTGCACGATGTACGGGGCAGCGGCGTCCACTATCTTGCCGCCCCAGACGGAAGCGGCCGGACGCACCTGCACCGCACGGGCCATATGCCCCAGCCAGTCTGCAGGCAGGGCCGCATCGTCGTCCAGATAGGCGGCAAAATCACACTCCGCGACCTGCGGCAGATGCATCAGCCAGTTGCGGGCGGCCGGTGCGCCGATGTTCACCGGCAGATGCACGGCATGCATTCTGTCGCCCAGTCTGTCCGCCCACGCGTCTATGACGGCGCCCGTGCCCTGTGCTCCGTCCGTGCTGCCGTTGTCCAGCGCCACAATGGTGTGCAGCTGCTGCGCGCTGTGCGCCAGATGGCTGAGGGCATCATCCAGATCGGCCGCCTTGTTATATGAATACAGCAGCGCCGCCACCCTGCCCAGCCCTGTGCTGCAGGCGGGCACATGCAGCCCGCCGCGCACGGCGTGCGCGCGCAGAGCCAGCGAAACATGAAAAGGACGCGCACGCAGCACATCCTGCCACAACCGCAGCGCCTCATGGCTGTGTCCCTGCAGCTGGCGGATATGCCCGAGCCTTGCGGCCACACCGCACAGCATACCGGCAGCGGTTACTTCTCCGGCCTGCGCATGCAGCTGCTCCAGCACGGCTTCCGCGGTATCAGCACGGCCCGCACACAGCCACAGCCCCGCACCGGCATAGGCAAGCACCGGCTGCAGTGCCTGCGGAGCAGTCGCCGCATACCGGCGCACATGCTCAAGGCTCCATTCCGCATTGCCGGTCAGTTCACCCACGGCGCACACCTGCTGCACCCACCAGATGTTATCCCCATGCTTTGCACGTTCGCCGTCAAGGTAGCGCATGCAGCGTCCGTAATCACCCTGCGCGGCCAGACGCTGGTAGTAACGCAGATTCTCCGGCACAGCACCGGACTGCTGCAGGGCCTGCAGCGCACTGCGCAACGCACCGGAAAGCCAGGGGCGCCCCTCCTGCCGGCGGGCGTGACCGTCCAGTTCCAGCAGCTGCCCGCCCAGACGGATATTCAGACAGTCATCCTCCCACGCTGCCAGCAGCAGCTCCCGTCCGGTATGCCACCAGAACATTCTGTCGGCCACCGGAGCCGTTTCCAGCGCGGAAAGCATGTCGGAAGCCGCCTGCAGAAGATGCAGACTGCCTGCACTGCCATGCAGCAGACGTTCTCTGAGAAAAGCGGGATACCGCATCCACATGGCGGCGCTGTGTGCTGAAGTCATATATCTCCCGATGGGCGGATGTTACACCGGCGGCATGTGCCGGACGGCGCATGCACGCGGACGCGGCAGGTTGTGAGCACGCAGCGATTAGCTTACTCTGTGCCGCGCATTTGCAAAAAGCATATAAAAAGGAGCCAGCATGAACCGTGCCACCACCTTAGCCGCATATCTGACAGAAAAAAACTGGATGAGCCAGCCCGTGAGCGCCGGGCAGGTCAGTTTTCTGGCCGCCGGTGAATACAATGAAAACTGGCTGGTACAGTGCGGCGGACGTGCGGCGGTGCTGCGCATCAACCACGGCAGCCAGCTGGGATTGCGGAACCAGTCGGAGTACGAATTTTCGGTACTGCGGCATGTGGCCTCCAGCGGCCTGACGCCGCAGCCCTATGCACTGGACCCGCTGCCGTGGAAACACGGCCCCGGCAAGGGTGCCATGCTGATGGAATATATTCCGGGCACACCGCCTGATTACCGCCTGCACGCGGCCGATGCGGCCCGCCTGTTCGCCCGGGTGCACGGCTGCCCTCTGCCGCCGCGGGGGGGCATGATCGCGCAGCCTGATCCGGTGCGCGACATCGCGCGGGAAAGTACAGGTCTGCTGCACCGCCAGCCGGACCACCCGCGCAGCGACATCCGTACACGGCTGCTGAACTACCGCGACACCGTCCTGCGTCTGGCAGACGACACGGCACAGCTGTTTGCCGGTGAACCGCAGGTCATCACCAACACCGAGGTCAATTCCGGCAACTTCATAGTCCTGCCGCCGCAGCACCCGCGCAGAGGCAACGAACAGGCCGGAATAGGCCTGTGCCTTGTGGACTGGGAAAAAGCCGTTATCTCGTACTGTCATCAGGATCTGGGCCATTTTCTGGTGCCCACCACCACGCGCTGGAAAACGGATTTCACCTTTGATGCGCAGAGCCGCACGGACTTTCTGCGTGCGTATCTGCAGGCACGGCACGGCAGCGTCGACGCAGACGCACTGGAAGCCCTGCACCTGCGCACCCGCGTACTGGAACGCACCATTCTGCTGCGGGCACTTTCGTGGTGCTTCATGGCATGGTATGAGTACAGCCGCGGCGACCGCACCCTGCGCAACGAATTCACATACGGCCGCATCACATCCTATCTGGAAAACATCGAATGCATATTGAAATACGGGGAATAAGCATACGCTACGCGGACAGGCCCGTGCTGGACAATGTGAGCTTTGCGGCACAGGCAGGCGACATAGTATCCATTGTGGGGCCTTCGGGCGTCGGCAAAACCACGCTGCTGCGCATCATCGCCGGACTGGAGCACCCCCATGCCGGAGAGGTGCTTTTTTCGGGTCTGCCCGCACCGGCACAGCAAAAAAAAGGGCACTCTGGGAAAAAGAACCGGAGCATCCTGCCATCATGGTGTTTCAGGACTATCTGCTTTTCCCCAACCTCACCGTGCACGACAATGTGGCCTTCGGACTGAAAGCGCGGCGCACGCCGCGGCCAGAACGGGCCAGACGGGTGGAGGAAATGCTGCATTTTTTCCAGCTGCATGAACTGGCCGGCAGATATCCGGTACAGCTTTCCGCAGGGCAGAAACAGCGCGTCGCCATCGCCCGCGCCATGGTGGTCAATCCCGCCGTGCTGCTGCTAGACGAACCGTTTGCCAACCTTGACCGCAACCTCAAACTGTCCACTGCGGAATTCATACGCAGCACACAGAAGACTTTCGGCACAACCACCATCAGTGTGACCCACGATCTGGAAGAAGCCTTTGCCATGTCCGACCGCATCGGGGTGATGCTGAACGGCAGGCTGGAGCAGTACGACACGCCGGAGAACCTGCACAACGCCCCCATTGCCGGCAGTGTGGCTGAATTTCTGGGACCCGTGAATGTGCTGGATGCCGCAGCCTGCCTGCAGCTGGGGCTGCCGCACGGTCCGGCCGGCATACGCGTGCGGCCCGAAGCGCTGCTGCTTGCCCCGGACCCTGCAGGGCCCGGCAAAGTGCTTGCCGTACGTTACGGCGGCCACCATGTGCGCTATACCGTACATGCGGCCGGTACCGGGCTGACCGTATATGCCATGCACGACACACTGAAACCGGGTGACAGGGTACGCATAGACATGACACGCGCCCTGCCTGACCCTGACCGTACTTCAGGTCAGGCTGAAACACCCCGCACGGCAGGGGGCTCCGGCGCAACGGGCACTGCGGACTAGCCGCCCTGCAGCCATTGCCACTGCAGGCTGCCGGCCATCATATCCACAAGTTTGCGGTGCCCCGCAGGCAGCGTATAGCCGTCCAGCTCGGCAAAACGCACCCAGCGGCTTTCCGTAGCCGCATGCAGTACGGGCACATCACTGCCGCCACGCAGTTCCAGCAGATAACAATGCAGTGTGGCGCGGTATGTGGTGTAGCCATGACGCACCACGGCTATCTTTTCCCGCGGAACAACGTCGAACTCCGTCTCTTCCATAAACTCGCGCCGCACGGCTTCCTCCGCAGTCTCCCCCTGCTCTATGCAGCCGCCAGGGAACTCCCAGAATCCTGCCCATACGCCCATTTCCGGTCGTTTCTGAATAAATATCCTGCCCTGATGCACCAGAAAGCCGGTGGCCACCTCGATAGGCACTATGGATTTGCGGGCGGTAAGCACCGGACGTTCCTGCACAATCCCCAGACGGAACGCCTCGCACCACTGCTGCACGGGACACAGCGGGCAGCGGGCTTTTTTTCCGCAGACCAGCGCGCCCAGCTCCATAAGAGCCTGATTGAACAGGCGGGCCTTGCCGCGGGGCAGCAGGCTCTGCGCCGTATGCCGCACAAAGGCCGCGTTTTCCTTTTCCTTTATGGGAGTATCAATGTCGAACAGACGCGAAAAAACGCGCTCCACATTGGCGTCCACAGCCACGGCATCCTGCTGAAATGCAATGGACGCTATGGCCCCTGCGGTGTAGTCGCCCACACCGGGCAACGCCCTGATATCTTCATACCGGCAGGGAAAAACCCCGCCGTGCTCCTGCATTATCAGACGGGCAGCCCTGTGCAGATTACGCGCGCGTGAATAATACCCCAGACCTTCCCATGCCTTCAGCACATCGTTTTCCGCAGCGCGCGCCACGGCGGCCACATCGGGAAAACGCCCCATCCAGCGGTTGAAGTAGGTCACGCCCCGTTCCATCTGTGTCTGTTGCAGCATTATTTCCGATACCCAGACGCGGTACGGAGTATAATCGCGGCGCCACGGCAGATCGCGCATATTCACGGAAAACCAGCCCAGCAGCGCCTGTACGAACCGTTCTTTATCATCATCATGTATCATGCCGGTCTTGTACCCTTACCGGACAGGCTTGAAAAGCTCTCCGCGGGCAGCCCGCCGCTATTCGCGCTGCACGGAAAATGTGCTATTATGACGGCAAAAGACAGGAGCCGCACCCCATGAGCATATACGGACACCCCTTTTTACTTCCGGCACAGGCCGCCGCTGCCTGCCTGACCCTGCTGGCAGCCGCGCCCGCGGTACCGGCCGCTCAGCGCACTGCGGACGTAATGGCCGGCACATGGACATACGGCGGCAGGCCCTACATGCTGCTGCTGGGCATACTGGTTGTCGTATCCGCCGGTATGGCGGTTACCGGCATGGTCCGGGCCAGAAATGCCGCCCGCCGCGCTGCGCAGATGGAAAAACTGCTCCGCCAGCGGCTGGGAGAAACAACCGAATGGGCCGACAGAGAACGCGAAATACGGACGCTCATGCACCATGCCGCCATCGGCATCTACCGTTCAACGCTTGACGGTTCGCGCTTTATCGAAGCCAACAAGCATCTTGCGCTGCTGTACGGCATGCATGATGAAAAAGAATTTCTGCGCACCGTCACGCCGCTGGATATGCACCCGTCGGGACAAAACCGGCAGGAACTCATGCAGAAGCTGCGCCGCGACGGCGTGGTCAGCAGGCAGAAAATCCTGCTGCGCGACAAATCAGGCAGTCTGCGGCACGCCATCACGTCCGCGCTCATAAGCTCCCGCAATGAAAGCATCTTCGGGCTTATCTATGACATGACGGACGAACACAACAGCAAAGAGGAAATGCGCCGCACCGGCGCCATGCTGCAGTCGGTCATTGATGCCATGCCCAACCCGTTCTTTTTTAAAAATGCCCGGGGCCGCTATAAGATTGTGAACCGCGCCTTCTGCCGGCTTGTGAACCGCCCTGCCGAAGCGCTGGTGGACCGTACGGTCGAAGCTTTCGCCTCGCCCGCCATGGCACAGATATACAACGATGCCGACGCAGTGCTGCTGACAGCGGCAGGCCCCGCCGTGCAGCGCTATGAAACCGTTGTCGAATCGGAAGAAGGCGGCACTGAGGTGCTGCTGTACAAAGAAAGCATATGCGACGATAACGGAACCATCACGGGCATAGTGGGCGCAGCGTTTGACATCACATCGCGCAAGGAAACCGAATCGGCCCTGCGGCAGGCGGAAGAGCGGTACCGCACCATTTTCATGCATGCTCTGGACGGCATTTTCACCTGCACGCCGCAAGGTCTCCTGCTGGAAGCCAACCCCGCTTTTGCGCGCATGTTCGGTTACGAAAGCCGTGAAACCCTGCTGGAAACCGCTCCGTCCGTCCGCTCGCTGTGGGCCGGCAGCCAGACACACGACGAAGTGATGGGCCTTTTATGCAACCGGCAGCAACTCACGGCGCAGCGTGCCGAGATGCTGCGCCGCAACGGCGAACACTTCTGGGCGGAAATAAACTGTCAGGCCTTTTATGACATGCAGGGCGAAGTGACACGCGTAGAGGGCGTCATCTCTGACGTGACGCACCATATGATGCAGGAACGTGAGCTGCGGACGCAGGCTTCAACGGACAAACTGACCGGCCTCATGAACCGTTACGGCTTTGATGAAGCCTTTGAGCGGCTGCTGGCGCAGGCGCAGCGCAGTACGCGCAAGGTGGGCGTGGCGTTCATTGATCTGGACGGGTTCAAGGAGATCAATGACAGATTCGGCCACGACACAGGAGACATGCTGTTGAAAGAGGTGGCACGCAGACTGCAGCAACGCGTGCGCGAAACCGATATAACGGCCAGACCGGGCGGTGACGAGTTTGCCGTGCTGTTGTGGGATGTGGGCGGAACCGAAGACCTGCGGCGGCTGGGGGAAAGCCTGCTGGACGCGCTGCGTCCGCCCTACCGCTGCGATGCAAATGTCTGTACGCTGACAGCCAGCATAGGGCTGAGCCTGTACCCCGACCACGGGCTGACCGCAGGAACCCTGCTGCGGCAGGCTGACCAGGCCATGTATGCGGTAAAAAACGCCGGAAAAAACGCTGTCCGGCTGGCTGTGTGACACACCATGGAAAACGGGCGGCAGCCTTTCTGTAAACCGGCCGCCGCCCGCAGGGATTCTCCGGACTTATTTCTTCCAGCGCGAAGACTGCAGGTCTTCAAATGCCGACAACGCCGCCGTGGCACCGTTGCCCACGGCTGTCACTATCTGCCGTATGCCGCCGGTCACATCACCGGCAGCGTACACTCTGGGGATATTGGTACGCATGGCACGGTCCACCGCTATGGTGCCGTCTTCATTAAGCGTGACCCCCAGTTCGGCAGCCAGAGCGGAATTAGGCACATGTCCCACGGCCACGAACACCCCGTCCAGTGCCACTTCGTGCACATCGCCGCTTTTGACGTTTTTCAGTCTGGCACCGGTGACCAGACCGTCAGTGCCCAGAATTTCCTCCACCACAGTGTCCCACAACACGGGAATCTGCTCGCGCTCCAGCGCATCCTGCAGCTGCTGTTCCGCCCTGAAGGCGTCGCGGCGGTGCACCACGGTGATATCCACACCCAGATTTTTCAGATGCAGCGCATCGGTCAGTGCCGTATTGCCGCCGCCCACAATGATGACTTTTTTACCCTTGAACATGAAACCGTCACACGATGCGCAGTGCGAAACCCCCTTGCCGAAGTAGGTATCCTCTCCCGGCACGCCCAGTTCACGCCACTGGGCACCGGTGGCAAACACAAGCGCACGCGCCAGATACACGTTTCTTGCCGTGTACACCTCTATGTTACGGCCTATCTTGATTTCCTCTATTTCTTCATGCTCCTGCACATGGGCATATTCACGGGTATGCGCGGCCAGCATCTCCACCAGATTCATGCCGCCCACATTTTTAAAGCCGGGATAGTTTTCCACCACGGGTGTCACCGCCACCTGTCCGCCCACAACAGCCTTGTCCAGCACCACGCTTTTCAGGCCGCTGCGTTCGGCATAGATACCGGCCGTCAGACCGGCAGGCCCCGCACCCACAATCACCAGATCAACCTTTTCCACGGGGTAGTCGCCTGTGCCCGCATCCTGTCCGGCTTCACGCACCATGCCGGAAGCGTCCTTCATGGTTACCAGTTCAACCGCAAAGCGCTCTTCAGGCATCAGCCCCACGGCGTCAAATTCGTCATTGATGTTGGTATGCGGAACCGAACCGACGCCGTACTTGCGTGAAAGCTCGGGAAATTCGTCAGAATTGACTGCCTCGGCACTGACCAGCTGAGGGCTGGCAATGGCGCATTTCACCGCGTTCACCACCTGCCCGGGGCAGTAGGGACACCCCGGCGACGAAAACACCCGGACGGTTCTTTTTTCTTCCAGCCGTTCAAGAATCCTGCCCACGTTTTCAGAAACAGCGGCCTTACCGGCGGAAACAAGCATAATGGCTTCGATGAACCCTCTGGCTTCTTCTCCCAGCGGTGCACCGGTAAACCGTATGGCGTAGGTTCCGGCATTGAGCAGCGTGCTCGGTCCCAGCGTGACGCCCAGCCGCTGAGCCTCGGCACTGTCCAGAGCATGCACGCGGGTGTCTATTTTATCGGCCAGTTCCGCAAGCTCCTGCGCAAACCGGACAGTGTATTCATTGTACTGGTTTTTTTCATCGCCGTCGGTAAAGACATCCAGAGTGACCTCACCGGGCAGTCCGGCAAACACACCGGCCAGATGCTTGCGTCCTTCTTCGGGTATAAGCCACCGGCGTTCTTCGCTGTTCTGTGCAGAATCATTTTCGCTCATGGAGACCTCCATTGCTTATATTCGTAACTGAAAGAATATGTTGCATGATTTACAGCTCAGCATACCACATCGGCAGAACGGTGCAAGGCCGCTTGCCTTTTTCCCGCAGGCGGGGCAAACACGGCGGATATTACTCCCATCATTCAAGGAAGGAACGCACATGAGCAATCCCATGGTGCTGCTGGAAACATCTTCCGGCGATATGCTGATAGAACTCTATGCCGACAAGGCCCCTGAAACCGTGAAAAACTTTCTGCGCTATGTGGAGGAAGGTTTTTACGAAAACACCATCTTCCACCGTGTCATTAAAAATTTCATGATTCAGGGCGGTGGCGTTACCATGCGCATGGAAGACAAAAAAGGCCACGAACCCATTGCCAACGAGGCAGGCAACGGCCTTAAAAACGTCCGCGGCACCATTGCCATGGCGCGCACCGCAGCCCCCCACAGCGCGACTTCACAGTTTTTCATCAACCTTGTGGACAACCCCGACCTTGACCATCAGGACGATTCCGATGCCGGATTCGGCTACTGCGTTTTCGGTGCCGTGGTTGAAGGCATGGACGTGGTTGATGCCATAGGCAAGCTGAAAACCAAACCCATGGGTGAGCACGATGATGTTCCCGTGGATTCGGTGGTCATCACCGGCGCAGGCCTTTTCGACCTGTAGGCAGGCACCTGACGGCAGACATCCGCCGCAGCGGTGCCGCAGCGCAGAAATACCGCCCCGCCTCAGCGCGGACGGTAACGGAAGCACTTCTGCCTGCGTGCATCCGCAGGCAGCCGCCGCACCTGATATCAACACCAAAGCCGCTTCATGCATGAAGCGGCTTTTTCTGTGTCCGCCATCTTCAGGGGGAGCTGCAGCGGACGACTTTTTTTGCAGCCCCAACCCCTTCTGCATACAGGCGTTCTAAAGAGTACCACTAAATATACGGTGTGTGCACTTGCACAAACAGTTGCCATGCACACCGTCTCTGCGCTACTGTCCTGCGCTGTATTTTTATTCATTTTCCGGAACGACCAGTACAACACTTGTGAAGGGGGTAGTATGCGTTCGTTTCTTACAGGCATTCCGGCGTCGCTTGCGGGGTTGCTGCTGTGCAGCATACCGGCGCTGGCCGCGGATGCCAGCCTGGGCCCCGTCAATGCCGAACGGTTCGGCATCTGGACGCTTATCCCGCCCGTTGTGGCCATCCTGCTGGCCTTCATCACGCGCAACGTGGTGCTTTCGCTGTTTATCGGTGTTTTCTCCGGCGCATTCATGCTGGAATCAAAAGGCTTTGACCTGTACTCCGGCATAGTGGACGGTTTTCTGCGTCTGTCGGGCGAAATTCTGACCTCGCTGGCCGACCCGTGGAACGCGGGCATCGTGCTGCAGGTGCTGGCCATCGGCGGCCTTATTGCACTGGTTTCGCGCATGGGCGGCGCAAAGGCCATTGCAGAGGCACTGGCACGCAAAGCCAGAAATGCCAAAAGCGCACAGATGTCCACATTTCTCATGGGCATAGTCATTTTCTTTGACGATTACGCCAACTCGCTGACCGTGGGCCCCATCATGCGCCCCGTCACCGACAAAATGAAAGTTTCCCGCGAAAAACTGGCGTTCATCATCGATGCCACTGCCGCCCCCATTGCCGGCATGGCGCTCATATCCACATGGGTGGCCTACGAAATAGGCCTCATCAAAGACGGGTTCGACGCCATCGGCCTGCAGGGCAACGCCTACGGCACCTTTGTGGAAACGCTGCCTTTCCGTTTTTACAATATTTTCATGCTGGTATTTGTGGTGGCGGGCATCTGGCTGCTGCGCGAATTCGGCCCCATGCTGAAAGCCGAACAGCGTGCGCGCACCACCGGCAAGGTGCTGGACGACAACGCCAAGCCCATGGTCGCCGACGAGGCAACCGACCTTGAGCCGGACCCGGACACCCCGCTGAGCATCTGGAACGCCATCATCCCCATCGGGGTGCTTATCGTCGCGGCGTTTCTGGGTTTCTACTTCAACGGTTACAACGCCATCATGGCAGGCGACAACGCTGCCCTCATTGCTTCCGTGAAGGAATCGCCCATGGGCTTTGCCTCGCTGCGTGACTGCTTCGGCGCCTCCGACGCATCGGTGGTGCTTTTTCAGGCTGCGCTGCTGGCAGGCATTGTGGCCATCACCATGGGGGTCAGCCGCCGCATCTTCACGCTGGAAGAAGCTCTTTCCACATGGGTTCAGGGCATCAAATCGCTCAGCATCACCGCCGTCATCCTGCTGCTGGCGTGGTCGCTTTCCGGCATGATCAAAGAACTGGGCACGGCACGCTATCTGGTGACCGTTCTTTCCGATGCGCTGCCGCCCTTCCTGCTGCCCAGCATCATCTTCATCCTCGGTTCGTGCATCTCGTTCGCCACCGGTACGTCTTACGGCACCATGGGCATACTCATGCCGCTGGCCATTCCGCTGGCATGGGCCATCACGCCGGAACACAACTATCTTATCATGAACATCGGGGCCGTGCTTACGGGGGCCATTTTCGGCGACCACTGCTCGCCCATTTCAGACACCACCATTCTGTCTTCCATGGGGGCCGCGTGCGACCACATCGACCACACGCGCACACAGCTTGTCTATGCCCTTACCGTGGGAGCCTGTGCGGTGCTGTTCGGTTACCTGCCCGCGGGCCTCGGCCTGCCGGTGCTGCTGGTGCTGCCTCTGGGTATCGCATCCGTGTTCATCATGACCCGTCTTCTGGGCACCCGCCTGCCGGAATAATCCGGCGGTCCGCCTTTCTGTAAAAAAAGCCGCCGGAACATTCCGGCGGCTTTTACACATTGTACGGTCTGCTTTTTTGCAGAAAAAAAAGGGCACACAAGGCTCTGCCGCCAGACAGCGGCACAGGCAGGGATACAGGCAGCGCGGCCGCCGTGAACCGCACACCCCGCGACAGAACAACCCCGGGCGGCGTTTCAGCGCCACAGCGGCAGCTGCGGCAGCCACGAACCGGAAACACCCGTCACTTCGGCGTTATCCAGCACCAGCACAGCGCCGCCGGCAGCCGTGGTGTACTGTGCAACAAGACTGCTGCCGCCGAAGATACCCGCGCATGTCACATGGTCGCCCACGCCCACTTTAAGCTCTCCCAGACGGTGCACCTGATCCTGCCGGATATACACCACCACCATGTCATCCAGCACCAGATACACTGAACGCATGAACGACTGGTCCAATCTGGTCACGGTACCGCTTATGTTCACCACCCGCCCTTCCAGATCGGCGGCATGCTGCCGGTGTGCCAGATAGTCTTCATGCAGACTGTGCGCATCGTAGCGGGGTATGGCCGTCTTTTTATGCAGGCAGCCGCCGGACACGAAAAGTACCGCCAGAAACAGAACTGCCGCTATGCGCAGCGCAATGTCGGGCATAATAATCTTCCTCGCATGACAGATATGGCGGAACGGAACACGTTACCGCCCGCCCAGACTGATACCCGGCAAAAGCAGCGGCTGCGCCCCTCTTTTGCGGGCGCGCACTCTGCGCCATGTTTCCGGACTGCAGCCGAACCTGAACGACCACAGTGCGCAGGTTTCCCGCGCAGCGCAGCGGCGCACCTCGGCCCGTTCTCCGCCGCTGCATGTCAGGCAGTGACAGCGGATTGCCTGCACGCCCGAACGTCCGGCCTGCGGCTGTTCCTCGCCCAGACGCCAGACATACAGCGCGCACGACGTATCGTCACAGCCGCGCACCATGGCGGCCGAACCGCCCTGACAGGCAATGCAGAACCGCCTGATGGCCCTGATGGGAGTTATTTTTGCCATACCGCTGGTGTATACGTTTTTACCGGTGCTTGTCATGTCCTGCCGCGGCAGGCGCAGGCGGGACCCCCCCTGCCGGACAAGGCAAAAGGCCGGAGCGTATTGCGCTCCGGCCCGGATAGGTGACGATGCTGCGTGAAAACAGCCTGAAACCGCTGCGGACTAGGCGCGGCCGCAGCACTTCTTGTACTTTTTGCCGCTGCCGCAGGGGCAGGGTTCGTTGCGGCCCACCTTGGGCTCTTCACGGCGCACGGTCTGGCTGTGCACATGACCGTCTTCATACAGCCAGCGGCCGTCCACCCGCACAAAGCTGCTCGTCTCGCGCAGAGTCTGGGGCACACCGCGCATGGTGTAATCCGCCTGAAACTCCACAATGCCTCTGTGGTCCTCTTCGCCGCCTTTTTCGGTACGCAGCACGGTAAGGGCAGTCCAGCGCATATGTTCCGACCACTGCCGGATTTCATCGGCCGAGGCTTCATCACGGATATCAGGGTGCGTTGTGGCTTCAAGATATTCATAAGCACCCACACAGTGCGCGCTGAAACGGGAACGCATGAGGGCCTCGGCCGTGGCGGCCTGGCTGGTTCCGGCAATAAGGGGCCCGCAGCACTCTTCGTACGTTCTGCCGGAGCCGCAATGGCATTGTGTCATAGTCGGTCTACCTGTTCTTCAAGTTATATTAATGCCCGTGGCAGCCTTCATGGCCGTGGGCATGGCAAATTTCCTGTTTGTCTGTCAGGCGGCCTTCAAGCCAGCTGGCAGCCACGTCCCGCACGGCACCCTGTGCGCCGCGCACCACCTGAATACCGTGCGACTCAAGCTTGTCCACGGCGCCCTGTCCCATGTTGCCGCCCAGCAGCACCTTAACGCCCTTTTCAACCAGAACAGGAACAATGTTGGATTTGCAGCCGCAGCCGGGAGGAGGGGTCAGGCGTTCTTCTTCCACAATCTGCCTGCTTTCGTCCACTGTCATGATGGTGAAATATTCGCAATGGCCGAAATGCTGATCCACGACGCCGTCGCGGGTGGGAAGTGCTATCTTCATTGTGTTTGTCTCCTTGCTGTTGTCTATGGATGAAAACTGCGGGAACTATAATCCCGCATCCTTCCAAGTCAATGACTACTGACACGGTATTCTTCTGATTATAATCCGCAGGCGTTTGTCAGGTCGGGCGTGCTCTGCTATGGTACGCACACACTCTCCCCCTGTCCGGTTTATTCAGAAAGGAGGCCAGCATATGACCCATCAAGAGGAAAAACGCCGCTTCACGCGGCTGCCGAAAGGCTTTTCCATAGAGGCCAGCATCCTGCAGTTTCCGTTCTCCAGCCAGCGGCGGGTGACCAGCAACTGCGCCGACATAGGCGGAGGCGGAGTAAGCTTTGAGTCCCCCGCACGGTTTGAACCCGGCGACAAGCTGCAACTGAAGGTTCACATTCCTACGCTGAACAAGTATTCTCCCGGCTTTTTCAAGGTATATGAAAACGACGCCGAGCAGTATCTGCAGGCCATCGGAGAAGTTGCGTGGGTTGACCGCAACGGCGCGGGATACACCACAGGTGTCAAATTCATCGATATCGACCCCGACGTCTGCAAGGCGCTGTGCGGTCTGGTGGAAAAAACGCTGAGAGATCAGGAAAAATAACGGCGCTTCCTGCACGGGCTTACCGGCACAAGCGCCATGCAGGATACCATTATGCTTGAAGTACAGCTGGATGACGGCACCAGCCTTGTCATCCCCGAAGATGAAATATCGTTCAGTGCCTCGCGGGGGTCAGGTCCCGGCGGTCAGCATGTCAACGTGACCGCCAGCAGGGTCACCGTACGCTTCAACGTTCTGCACTCCGCTGTCCTTGACCGGCGGCAAAAGGAACGTATTGCCTCGCGGCTTGCTTCGCGCATTTCGTCCGCCGGCGAACTGGCCGTTTCCTGCGCGGACGGACGCAGTCAGCATGCCAACCGCAGAACGGCCCTGCAACGTCTGGCAGCCCTGCTTACCCATGCGCTGCACACCCCAAGGCCCAGAACAAAAACGAAAACTCCGGCCGCCCAGAAACGCAAAAGACTGGATGACAAAAAAAAGCGGGCTCTTACCAAACGCAACAGGCGCAGTATAAGCGATATCTGAGCCGGACCGCAGGTGCCTTGCTGCCTGCGGTGTACTGCCGCCGCCAAGCCCGCAGCAGCAGCGGTACCGCAGGATGCCGATGGCGGCTGACAGCGGCCCGTCCCCCGTTGCATCACACGGCTGCCCGCAATAAAGCCCGCCGCCGGAATGTGCCTGTGCCCGGTTCACGGCGCCCGTTGCACCGCCGCTGTCAGGTCTGCCAGAAATTTATCAACATCTTTGTAACGCTCATTTTTCCTGCGCCCGACCACCAGTGCCACATCGGGAATCGGGGCCGCGAATATCCTGTTCATGTAGTGCATTTCATCAGGATACCGGTAAAACAAACGCCCTGCAGGGTACTGATGCTCTTTTTGCCAGCACTCGAACTCTGCACAAAAGGCCGGATGCTCCGGCGGCGTGACTGTCTCGAAAAAGTCACTGTCCACCAGCCTTGCCAGACGGTAAAGACCGTGGACTTCTTTTGCAAAGCACTTCATATACTTGCCAAAAACATACCCCGTCTGCATACGCTGATATCCGGCGCATGCCTGTTCCAGCGCTCCGCCGGCCGCCTTGTGATCCCGTCTGATAAGCGCCGCGAGGTACCCCACGACCGCAGTGTCAAAGACCGCACTCTTCTTTTTCAAAAAACTGTCGGCCTGTGCCAGCACCTCCGGCAAGTGTACCGACTCGCCGTAATACAGCACCTTGATCATGTTCATGGCCGGAGCCACATAAAACGGAGAGACCGCGAAAGGAAGGGAGGCAGGGAAAAAACGTGCAAACACTTCAAAGTCGTTGCAGGAAAACGCAGTCAGAAGGTCGAGAAGGAAATTGCAGTGGTCAGTGCCGCCGGCAGTTATTCCGCCCAGCAGCAGCTGACGTCTTGCCGTCTGAAACAGCACGTTGTTAAGCGTTTCACAACTACGCTCCTGAAACGCCGTATACAGCCCGAAATCGCCCAGCGCAGACGGCAACAGCCGGAGATACGCAGATGTTGCCGCCCCGCAAACCGTCTTGTCTTTCAGGTGCTCTTCATAAATACGATTCTGGTCGGCATACAGTTCGTCCCATGTCCGCACGGGATAATATTCACCAAACCGCGCAAAACGCTCTTCCGCGGCCTTGTTGTACAATGTTATAAACTGCTTCGCGTTTTTCATGCCTGATATTTCATAAAAGATTTCGCACAACCTGCATCGGCGGCAGGCGCCTCACACACGCCCTGTTATCCTCTGAATACAGCGCCGCCATATGCGCATCAAGATAAAATCAGCGCGGTTCCCGCGCCCCTGCAGTACAGCTGCATCGCTACACCCCGCAGCAGCCACCCGTAACATGACACACAGACTATGCCGCCGGTTGTGAAATTTCATCCGGTAATCCCCTGCACTGGTTGACCATTCACTGCATAAAAATAAAGCAACGCAAAAAACCTGTGGTCATGCACTTGTTTTGTGCGGTGCATGCGTGCTAACTCTCTTTTTTTGGTTGCATACACAACCAGTATCGGCATCAGCCACAGCCTGTCCGCAAAAACGGCGTTGACATACGCCAAAAGCCTGACAATATGGATACTAGGCCATAGACCCCTTTACGGGTTTTCAGTACCGCGGCACATGAAAACTGCGCACAGACGCAGTTGATAAGGAGCGACACATGGCCAAGACCAGCACAGTAAACGAAACCCCCACGGCGGAAGCCGCCGTCTTCAGAAAGCTGCTGCGCAATGCCAGCGCCGGCGGAGATTCCACCAGCCGCGTTCAGCGCGTCATGCTGGCGCTGGGGTATTCAGTATCCATGACTCCGGCCGGATTTCCCGCGTTTCAGCGCAACATGATGCACAAGGGCATTCCCGTCACGGTATGGGTCATGACCCGCGACACCTATTCCTGTCCTGTTTCTCTGATGGACCCTGTATTTGTGGGGCTGTACACCACCGAAGGCCCACTTGAGATGGTGAGCAACGAAGAATATCCCCGCCTGCTGGACTACCTGCTGAAGCACCACGGCAAGGCGCTGGGGGCCAACGCGGATACCACGGGTACTGGCAACTAGCAGACGCTTCCGGTCGTCCCGTCAGCCAGACGCGTCCGGCAAACGCGTCCGGCAGACACTTCCGGCAGGCGCACCGTCCGGGTCTGCACAGCCGGCCATATACCCGTGCAGACGGTTTTACCGTCTGCTGAGCGGCAGGTGTTACCGGACAATGATATTGTCACCCCTGTCTGGGACAATAGAAATGTCATCCCATGAAGACACGTGGTGACGTACTCATGAAGGCAGAGGAAGCGCGGCGAGCGTTTGTGATCAAGCAGGCAGTGGCCGGAGCGTTCACGGTTCGGGAGGCGGGAGAAGTCCTTGGTTTGAGCTACCGGCAGGTGATTCGACTGAAAAATCGGTATCGTAAGGAGGGAGCCGTGGGCCTTGTCCACAAAGGACGGGGCAAAGCGTCGAATCGGAGAATTGCCCAGGAAATCCGTAAGTTCGTTGCCGAGAAGGCGAAAAGTGACTTTGAAGGGGCGAGCTGTCAGCATATGGAAGAACTTTTCGCTTCCAGGTACGGGCTTGAGCTCAGCGCCAAAAGTATCGGCAGGATACTCAAGGAACAGGGCGTGGCGTGTGCGCATCGTCACCGAAGTCCGAAGGGGCGCAGATGCCGGGAGCGGAGCCGTCGGAGGGGAGATTTGGTGCAGATGGACGCATCTCCGTTTGATTGGCTCGGGGACGGCGTTATGCGCTCGCTGCATGGAGCCATCGACGACGCCACCGGAGAGGTCGTGGGGCTTTGGATAGAGAAAAACGAATGTTTGTCGGGCTACTTGCGTGTTCTGAGACAGATGCTTGAGCGCCACGGCGTCCCCCGGGCGATCTACGCGGATCGGCATACGATCTTCGTTTCCCCGAAGACGGGCAAGCTGACGATCGAAGAGGAGCTCCAAGGCAAAGTCGCGCCCCAGACCCAGTTTGGCCGCGTGCTGGAGACCTTGGGGGTGCGCTTCATTGCTGCCCGGTCGCCGCAGGCCAAGGGACGCATCGAGCGACTGTGGAGGACGCTGCAGAGCCGTCTCGTGATTGCTTTTCGCTTGGCAGGGATCCGTACCGTGGAGGCGGCGAACGACTTTCTGGGCACGTATGCGGAGCAGATGCACAATCCCAAGTTTGCCGGAGCTCCGGCCGAAGCGCAAAACGCTTTTCTGCCTGTTGTGGAAGGAACGAATCTCGATCTGCTGCTGGCGCGCCACGAGCAGCGCAAGGCCTGTGGAGATTCCACCGTAGCTTTCGGCGGGCAGAAGTACCGTCTTCAGGATAGTCGGGGCCGCACAAGACTGCTTCGGCGCGGCAAGGCGGTCACCGTGGTCGAAAAGCTTGATGACGAGCTCATGGCGCTGGCGGACGGAGAGGCCTTTGTCCTTGTCCCCGTTGTCACGGGAAAATCTTCGGAAGAACCGGCTTCTGAGGAAAAATCGTTGGCAAGAGGGGCCCAGGAACGGGAGCAGACCTCCCCTGCGGCAGAATCCTCATGGCACTGGTATCTTCACCCTCGTGAACCCATAGCGAGGGCGATTCATAACCCCCAGGAGACAACTCCGGGGACTTGGTAGGGGAACAACAACCATTGGTGGAAACCATGACATTTTTATTGTCCCAAACCGTCCCAAAAAGGTGACATTTTCATTGGCTGTTTACAGTCTGCTGAGCGGCAGGTTGACCCGTCAGTGCCTTGGGGCTATTCTCCCCCACTGCATTTCGCCCAAGGAGAATCCCCATGCTTGACCTTAAACTGCTGCAGAACAATCCCGAAGTGGTTGCCGAGGCCCTTGCCAAACGCAATTCGGGCATTGATATCACCCTGTTTACCGCACTTGACCAGCGCCGCAGAGAACTGCTGCTGGAAGTGGAAGCGCTGAAAAGCGAACGCAACAAGGCTTCCGGCGATGTCGCCCGCATGAAGCGCGCCGGAGAAAACGCCGACGCACTCATCGAAAAACTGGGCGCTCTGTCAGACCGCATCAAAACACTGGACGCTGAAACCGAAACGGTAAAAGCCGAAGTGCACCAGTGGCTCATTTCTCTGCCCAATATCCCGCACGAAAGCGTTCCCGCCGGAGCAGACGAAAACGACAACGTATTTCTGCATGCATGGGGAGAAAAGCCTTCTTTTGACTTCACTCCCAAAGAGCACTGGGAAATCGGCCCTGCACTGGGGCTTGATTTTGAACGCGGCAGCCGTCTGACGGGCAGCCGTTTCACCGTGCTGTGGCACTGGGCGGCAAAGCTGGAACGCGCCCTGACGGCATTCTTTCTGGACGTGCACACCCGCGAACACGGGTACATGGAAGTCTACCCGCCCGCCATGGTCAACGCCCAGACCATGACCGGCACCGGACAGCTGCCCAAGTTCGAGGAAGACCTCTTCAAGCTGCGCGATTCCGAGTACTATCTTATTCCCACGGCAGAAGTACCGCTGACAAACCTGCACAGCGGCGAAGTGGTGCCGGAAGAAAAACTGCCCATAGCCTATACCGCGCAGACACAGTGCTTCCGCTCCGAAGCGGGCAGCTACGGCAAGGATACCAAAGGCTTCATACGCCAGCATCAGTTCACCAAAGTGGAAATGGTGCGGTTTGCCCACCCTGAAAAATCGTTTGAAGAGCTGGAAAAACTGCGCAGTCACGCCGAAGTGCTGTTGCAGAAGCTGGGCCTGCATTACAGGGTTGTCACCCTGTGCAGCGGGGATATGGGCTTTTCTGCGGCAAAAACATACGATCTGGAAGTGTGGCTGCCCGGACAGGATAAATACCGCGAGATATCCTCGTGTTCCAACTGCACCGATTTTCAGGCCCGCAGAGCCAATATCCGCACCAGACTGGCCGATGCTAAAAAACCTGTGTTCCTGCACACGCTCAACGGTTCGGGGCTGGCTGTGGGCCGTACGCTGGTGGCCATACTGGAAAACTACCAGCAGGCTGACGGCAGTGTGGTGGTGCCCGAAGTTCTGCGTCCCTACATGGGCGGCGTGGCACTGCTGACTCCCGACGGACCTTTCTAGGCGCGGCCGGCAGACTGTCGACGATTTTTTTCATTTTTCCGCTTGACAGTTTTGCCCTCGCACCGTACAACGCATTCCTCACTTCGGGGGCGTTAACTCAGCCGGTAGAGTACCTGCCTTTTAAGCAGAGAGCCGCTGGTTCGAATCCAGCACGCCCCACCAAGTAAGCAAAGGTTGCGACACATGTCGCAACCTTTTTTCGTTTCCGGCTCCTGTCTTCTGCACCACCTGCATACGCCTGCCCGGCACACAGAAAAACAGGCGGCATCAGTTCCGGCAAACAGGTGGCAGACAACCGGCCCTGCCCGCGGCACCGTTCCTGACGCCCGTGCGGCCGCCCGCCCCCTGCGGAGCATTCCCGGACAAAAGCATCCGGCATTGCAGCACCGGGCATTGCAGCACCGGGCAGACGCCCGCAAGCTGCACAGCTCCTCCGTGCTCCGGACAGTCCTTCAAAAAGACAGAAAACTGCACCTTCCGCCCCATACAGACAACAATGCCCCGCAGGGCGGGGCATTGGCGGGTACCATCACAGCACCGCGTTATACTTCGTAATCAATGGCTTTGCGGCCGGAAACCACGGCCTTGATAAAGCCCACGCACTTCACATGCTCCGGGTGCTCCGCATATGCCTGCAGATCTTCCGCACTGGCATGCACGGTCTGCAGAATAACATCCACCTGTTCCGTTGTGGTCGCGGCAATGGCCGAAGACGCTTCAATGGCCATGAGCGACGGAATCCGGCCATCCAGTTCGCGCAGCATACGGATCATCTTTTCAGCATTTTCCGCTGCTGTGGCGCCTTCCGCCTCTTCCTTGAGCGTCCACCAGACAATATGCTTGATCATTTGTCACCTCTGTTTATGGGGGTTGCACTGCCAGTAACAGCCGGCAGAGTATGCGGCATGCCGCCGCGGGGTCAAGTATCGGGATTGCAGCCTTCGCCTGTTTCCCTTACACGAAGGGGGACCTTTTACCGGCCGTAACGACCTGCGGAGGCTATCAGATGCAGTCCCTTGAAATATTCACGCTGCGCCACGTGCTTGACCGGAGCGCAGAACTCTTTGCCGATCAACCGGCACTTTCCGCCGTGGGCGGCACACCTGTCACCTACAGCGAGTTTAAAGAACAGGTGGAAACCCTCAGCGGTCTGCTGATCGAACAAGGCATCGCGCCGGGCGATCGCGTGGCCCTGCTGGCGGAAAACAGCCCCAACTGGGGCATCGCTTTTTTTGCCATCACCACCATGGGCGCCGTGGCAGTGCCCATCCTGCCGGAATTCCATCCGGACGCGGTGCACCACATCATCCGCCACTCAGAATCAAAGGCGGTCTTTGTTTCTGAAAAACTGTTCAGCAAGGTGGAAGACGGGCATTATGACGAAACGCCGGTTTTCCTGCTGATGGAAACATTCCGTCCGGTGGAGCTGGGCACATCGCGCGACCTTGTGCGCGAATTCAAGGCCGCCGGTCTGCGCGAATTCCGCAGACTGAAAGAAAAAGCCATGCGGCTTGCCCAGATGGAACCGGCAGAGGTGAAAGAGGACGACGTGGCCTCGCTCATCTACACATCCGGTACCACCGGCCATTCCAAAGGTGTCGTGCTGCTGCACCGGAACATTGTTTTCGACGCCGACGCCGTCAAAAGCATTGTTCAGGTAGGCCCCGGCGACAGGCTGCTTTCCATCCTGCCGCTTTCACACACTTACGAATGTACGCTGGGGCTTGTGCTGCCGGTGCTCAACGGTGCCCACATCCATTATATGGACAAGCCGCCCACCGCCCGCGCACTTATTCCGGCCATGGGCAAAGTGCGCCCGACATGTATGCTTTCCGTGCCGCTTGTCATTGAAAAGATTTATAAATCAGCCATCCTGCCCAAACTGACAGGATCCTTTTTCAAACGCCTGCTGTACGGCATTGCTCCGGTGCGCAAAAAATTGAACGCCGTGGCCGGCAAAAAACTGCTGGAAACCTTCGGCGGCAAGCTGCGCATATTCTGCATCGGCGGAGCATCTCTGGCTCCCGATGTGGAGCAGTTCCTGCGTGAGGCGGCCTTTCCCTACGCCATCGGGTACGGTCTGACAGAAACCTCGCCCCTTGTGGCGGGGTCCGGTCCGGCGCACACGCGCTTTACATCCACGGGCTGGCCGCTCATCGGCGTGGAGGTGCGCATCGACGCCCCCGATCCGGCCACGGGAGAAGGCGAAATTCTGGTCAAAGGCCCCAATGTGATGCGTGAATATTACAAAGCGCCGGAAATCACCAAAAACACCTTCACCGAAGACGGCTGGTTCCGCACCGGCGATCTGGGCAAATTTGACGCCGACGGCTACCTGTACATCAAGGGACGGCTGAAAAATGTCATTGTCGGCCCCAGCGGCGAAAACATTTATCCGGAAGAGATAGAGGCGGTCATCCAGCAGTCGCCCTATGTGCTCGAAACGCTGGTCTATCGTCACGAAGGCAAGCTCGCAGCGCGCATCCACCTTGATTATGCCCGGCTTGACGAAGAGTACGGATCGCTGCCTGCAGCCAAAATGGCTAAAAAAACAGACGACCTGCTGGAAGAAATACGCACTGCCGCCAACCAGCAGGTGGCCAGCTTTGCGCGTCTGCATAAAGTGTTTGAGCAGACTGAACCTTTTGAAAAAACCCCCACGCACAAAATCAAAAGATATCTGTACGTGGAGCAGCAATAACTGCCTGCATCGGGCGGGGTGCCAACCACCCTGCCCGATGCATACCTGATGCCCGCCGCATGTCCGCAGCGCTCCGCCCGATATCCTGACTGATCTTCCGTCTGCCGGTCCGCCGGATGTATGGTGCAAAAACTTTTACTCCGGCATACGCTTCTCTTCGCCGGTTAAAGTTTTTATACGTCCGCGTCGCTGCACCCCGCAAACGCACCACACAATGAAACACCAATATAACAACATGATACAAGACAAAACAGCACGGCCACACATGTTGGCACGGCAGTTGCTATATACAAATTACCTTCTTTCTTTTGCGAACATTTTAACCGACTGAACGGCTTCCGGCGACGGAGGCCGTTTTTTCATGCCCCCGACAGGGCTTCCGTGCCTTCGGGTTTTCCTTGCGCTTTGGGCAGCACGCGGGCAGAACAGGGGCATTCTCTGATGCGGCCACATGCACCGCGTATTAACTTTCTCTGCTCTCATAAGGAGGCGCCATGCAGCTTCATACTGTTTCCGTAAAAAACCCCGAAAGCCTCAATATGATTCTGGGACAGTCCCACTTCATCAAAACCGTTGAAGACGTGCACGAGGCCATTGTGTGCACGGTGCCCGGAGCAAAATTCGGCATTGCCTTCTGCGAAGCTTCGGCAGACTGCCTTATCCGCTGGAGCGGCACAGACCAGTCGCTCATCGACCTTGCCGTCACCAACGCGCAGGCGCTTGGCTGCGGACACACCTTCATCATCTTCATGCGCGACATGTTCCCCATCAATATCCTGAACACCATCCAGCAGGTACCTGAAGTGGTCCGTATTTTCTGCGCCACAGCCAACCCCGTGCAGGGCATTGTCGCCGAAACCGATCAGGGCCGCGGCCTTATGGGCGTGGTGGACGGTTTTGCTCCCAAGGGTGTGGAAACGGAAGAGCATATCGCCAAGCGCAAAGGATTTCTGCGGACCATCGGCTACAAACTGTAACCGACCGCATGCACACAATCAGAAACCGGCTCCGGCCGGTTTTTTTTATGCCCTCCGGCGGCTTTCACGCACTTCGTTCTACAGGGCGGCCCCTGCCACCCCCAAACCGGCATAACGGCAACATGAACAGCATTAGCCCCGTAAAAACAGTACATTACCATCAAAAGCCTGCCTTAAAAGCAGAAAGCTTCTCCAGAATTCTCTGCACCCAACAAAAAAAGTCAGTATGCAACGAGCATACTATTACAATGCATACAACAAAAACATTGTCTTTATAAAAATTTTTATGACGCATAAAATGCATCAAGTATATAAAAAACAACATTACCGTCCGCGATTTGACAAAAAACTGACGTTCTGTATAGTAAAATAAGACATAAGCAGGAAAGAAAGACAAATCAGTCTTCTGAATGCGGCGTTTTGTTACAAGATATAATCCTGCACTGACTGGAAACTTGCATACATGCCGCACTCGGAAAGCGCCGCAGCGCTGCCCGCAGGCAGCCCCGCCGACACGCGGCCAGACGCAACAAGACGGCCCTTGTTGCCGCGCCACCATCCATGAAAGAGCTCAACGAACGTCAACGCGAAGTAGTAAGCATGCTGGGCAACAGCACTTCCACCTCCGGCTGGGAAGACTGGAAATGGCATGTCCGCAATTCCATCCGTACTGTCGAAGCAGCGGAAAAAATTCTCGGGGTCACCTTCAGCGATGAAAAACGCGCTCTGTACAAGCGCACGCTGGACAAATTCCCCATGTCCATCACCCCCTATTATTTTTCGCTCATCGATCAGGAAGACTACGAAAGCGATCCCGTTTTCATGCAGGCTTTTCCGGATATACGCGAACTGAACGTAAGCCCGCACGACATGGCAGACCCGCTGCACGAAGATGAAGACAGCCCCGCACCGGGCATTACACACCGTTACCCCGACCGCGTGTTGTTTCACGTTTCCAACCTGTGCTCCATGTACTGCCGCCACTGCACCAGAAAGCGCAAGGTTGGCGACAGGGACTCGGTGCCGGACCGCGGACAGCTGAAACAGGGCATTGAATACATCCGCCGCACCCCCGCCATACGCGACGTGCTGCTTTCCGGCGGCGACCCGCTGATGCTCTCTGACGAACGGCTGGACTGGCTGCTGGGTGAAATACGCAGCATCCCGCATGTGGAAATTATCCGCATCGGCAGCCGCATGCCCGTGGTCCTGCCCTACCGCATCACCGACGGGCTGCTTGCCGTACTTAAAAAACACCACCCGCTGTGGCTGAACACACATTTCAACCACCCGAGAGAGCTTACCCGCACATCACGCCGGGCACTGGCCCGCATGGCGGATGCAGGCATTCCGCTGGGCAACCAGAGTGTTCTGCTGGCGGATGTGAACGACTGCCCCCGCCTTTTCAGAACTCTGAACCAGAAGCTGGTGCAGAACAGAGTGCGCCCTTACTACATGTATCAGTGCGACCTGTCCGAAGGGCTTTCCCACTTCCGCACGCCGGTGGGCAAGGGTATCGAAATTATTGAAAGCCTTGTGGGACATACCAGCGGCATGGCTGTTCCGACCTATGTCATAGACGCCCCCGGCGGTGGCGGCAAAATACCCATGATGCCCAACTACGCCATATCTCAGGGCGTAAACAAAGTGGTGCTGCGCAATTACGAAGGCGTCATAACAACATACACCGAACCGGACAGCTATGAGCCATCCTATTGCGACCGCGACTGCCGGTCGTGCCATCTGACGCTGAAAGAAGACGACGCAGACGAAACCGGCGCCATAGGTATAGAAAAGCTGCTCTCGGACTGGGACGACACAACCAGCCTTACACCGGAAAACAACGAGCGCCTGGCCCGTCGCGATGCCCCTGCGGACAACCCCGCGGACGACGGCGCTGCGCCTGCGGTGCAGGCAAAGGGGTGACAGCATGCAGACAAGCCTGACCGAATTTGTCACCGAGACACGCCCCGTGTGTCCTCCCGATGCGGAACAGCCCGACGAAGTGCGCACCGTCGGCCGTTCCGTCATACAGCACGGCCCGCTGAACGACAGAGTCTATCTGATGAAGGTGGACCCTGACGAAGCCCCGCAGCTTATCAGAAAAGTATACGGCCTTGCCGAGGAACACGGGTATTCGAAACTGTTTGCCAAGGTTCCCCAGAAGGCTATTCCGCTGTTCACGCAGCACGGATTCACCAAAGAAGCCTGTGTGCCCGGCATGCAGAACGGAGACGGCGACATATGCTTTATGAGCCGCTTTCTGCGGCTGTGGCGGCAGAAACCCGCCGACAGTGCAAAAATGCGCTCAGTCTTGCAGATAGCCGCTGCCAAACCCCCTCTGCCGCCGTCCGCACTGCCTGCGGGATATGAACTGCAGGAAATGCGGCCCCGCCATACGCGGGAGATGGCGGCGCTGTATGCCCGCGTCTTTCCCAGCTATCCGTTTCCCATCCACGAACCGGACTATCTGGAGCACTGCATGAAAAACGACGTGCGCTTTTTCGGGGCAATGGCCGGTGACGGCATTGCGGCGCTGGCTTCCGCCGAAATGGACACCGCACATGCCAACGCCGAAATGACAGACTTTGCCACGCTGCCCGCCCACCGCGGCAAACGCCTTGCGCGTCACCTGCTGGCGCACATGGAAAAAGCCCTGCCTGAAAACGGCATACGCACGGCCTACACCATCGCCCGTGCCGTTTCTGCGGGCATGAATGTGACCTTTGCCCGCTGCGGCTACCGCTATGCGGGCACACTGGTCAACAATACAAATATCGCCGGACGCATAGAGAGCATGAACGTCTGGTTCAGGCAGCTTGCATGACGTTTGCCGCCCGCGCTTCGCGGTGCCTCCGGCACTGCTGCGCAGCAGCGGCACCGCGTGCAGCCGGAACACAAACCGCCCGGGAAAAATTATTCTCCGGGGCGGTTTACCATATGGTGCAGCAAGCTATTTTTTCAGCGTCTTGCCGGCGCTGAAAGCCTGTCCCAGATACTCGCCCACGGCATAGTAGCCGCGCGTCACCGGTGCAAAAATGACCGGATCAACCTTGCGGATATCAGGCATACCGTCTTCGCCCAGGCAGGTTTCATCCACTTTGACGTCCAGTATTTCGCCTATGAACTGGGTATGCAGACCGATGCTGTGCGAATGAGTCAGTGCGCACTCGATGACCAGAGGAAACTCCGCCACATAGGGTGCATCCACAAATCCGCCTTTTTCGGGAGTCAGCCCCAGCGTTTCAAACTTGTTTTCGGTCTCGCCGCTGACCATGCCCGCATAATCGGCATGAGCCATATACGCCGAGGAAGGTATGGACACGGTGAACGCCCTGCGGGCCAGAATGGCGCCGTGCGAATAGGTTGCGGGACGCAGCGAAACGGCAAGACTGGGCGGCTTTGAGCAGCAGATGCCTGCCCATGCCGCAGCCATGATATTGGGGCGGTCCTGCGCGTCATAGGTGCCCACACAGAAAAGCGGAGCAGGATATGCAAGCGTCTTTGCGCCGAACGATTTCTTCATGGGTATACTCCTGACTGGATTTCGGCCGTTACCGGCGGCCGTTATACGCAAGCCGGCTAAATGCCGGTTTGCTGCATTGTGCCTGCCCCGCGTCCGTGTGGCAAGCCGCTGCCCTGCAAACGCAAAATTGACAACACCGGCAGCCGCAAACCGGCGCACGACGTTTCATTTTGCCATTTTTGTATTTTTGCAACTTGCAGGGTGTGCCGCTTTCTGCTAGCGACAAACTGTTGTTGTCTCGGCATTACGGGAACTTCCGCTCTCAAGGAAGTGGTCACTCCCGTCCGGCTTCGTGCCCGCAGTCAACCCTTTCCAACCCCGAAGAAGGATACGAGCATGTTGAGGAAGTTCACCATCATGGCAGCAGTGCTGGCGCTTTCGCTGGCCTTCGCAGGAACCGCTTTTGCGGGCAAGACCCTCATCAACGGCATTGACGCCAACTACCCGCCCTTTGCCTATGTGGACAAAGACGGCAAACCCGCAGGCTTCGACGTGGACGCCATGGAATGGATTGCCGCAAAAATGGGATTCACCGTAAAGCACAAGCCCATGGAATGGTCCACCATCGTACAGAGCCTTGTCTCAAAAAAAATCGACATGGTCTGTTCCGGCATGAGCATCACCGAAGAGCGCGCCCGTCAGGTCAGCTTCTCCGACCCGTACTGGACCGTGGCGCAGGTATTCATCGCCAAAAAAGGCTCCGGCCTTACCGTGGAGCAGGTATTCACCGGCGGTAAAAAGCTGGGCGTGCAGTCCGGCACCTCTGAAGCCGACTGGCTGGACAAGGAAAAACCCAACAAGCCCGAGTGGAACTACACCGTCCGTTTTTACGATTCCGCACCGCTGGCCATTGAAGATGTGATCAACGGCCGCATAGACGCCGCCGCCATGGACATCGCCCCTGCGCAGGACGCCCAGCGGGTGAAGCCCATTGAAGTGGTGGGTTCCTTCACCGATCCTGAATATTTCGGCATAGCCGTACGCAAAGAAGACAAAGAACTGCTGGAAACCATCAACAAGGGACTGGCACTGCTGAAAGCCGACCCCTACTGGGAAGAGCTGAAAGCCAAGTATCTGGGCGAAAAGCACTGATGCCGTAATGCTCTGCCGCATGTTCCGGCCGGTTTACCCGCCGGAACATGCGGCAAAACAGCTATCGCCTTCCGGACGAAATTTCTGTATAGCGGACAGGCGCCGGACGCACCGATGCAGGCCGCGCCCGACGCACACAGCCTGTCAGACCCGCGGCACCGGCTGCCGCCGGCATCAGCCGTCCCCCGACGGACGGCCGCTCACGGCGTACCGCACGCACATGCGGCACGCCACACTTTTTCCAACTGGTAATAAGACTGATGATGCAACAACTCACAACCGTACTCGAAGCCATGCCCTACATCCTGCAGGGGGGGCTGGTCTCTCTGCTCATTGTGGCCGGCGCCATGATGCTGGGGCTGGCCATGGGCATACCCATGGCAGTGGGACAGGTGTACGGTTCGCCTTTTCTGCGCAGGCTCATCGGCCTGTATGTATGGTTCTTCCGCGGCGTTCCCATTCTGGTTCTCATGTTTCTTTTCTATTTCGGCGTGTTTGAACTGCTGGGCCTGAACCTGAGCGCCATTTCCGCCACGGCGCTGGTGCTGGGCATGACCAGCGCCGCCTACCAGTCGCAGATTTTCCGCGGTTCCATACAGGCGCTGCCCGCAGGGCAGCTTAAAGCGGCACGGGCCATGGGCATGAGCGATTCTCAGGCCATACGGGCCGTTATACTGCCGCAGGCGCTGCGCCTTTCCCTGCCGGGCTGGTCCAACGAATATTCCATCATACTCAAAGACTCGGCTCTGGCCTATGTGGTCGGCGCCATGGACATTTTCACGCGTACGCACTTTGTGGCATCGCGCACCTACGAGCATCTGCCGCTGTTCATCGCGGCCGGCGCACTGTATTTCGTCATCACCCTGACCGGCGTCAAACTGCTTGCCGCACTTGAGAAAAAAGTCCGCATTCCGGGCTACACCACATAAGGAATTTTAACCCATGACAGCAGCCAAAAGCCCCATCCTGCGTGTGGAAAACGTCTGTAAGCAGCTTGGCGGCAAAGAAATACTCAAATCTGTCACCCTTTCCGTCAACAAGGGTGAACTCAAGGTGCTTATCGGCCCTTCCGGCGCAGGCAAATCCACCCTGCTGCAGTGTATCAACTATCTCATTCCGCCGGACAGCGGTGATGTGTATCTGGAAAACCGCAAGGTGGAACTGCACCGCAAGGCCGAGCTGTACGAACTGCGCCAGCAGGTAGGCATGATTTTTCAGGATTTCAACCTGTTTGACCACCTGACCGCTGCGGACAACGTTTCCATTGCACTGCGCAAGGTCAAGGGCATGAGCCGTAAGGACGCCGCCGCAAGGGCCATGCAGGAACTGGAACGTGTGGGGCTGGTCGAGCGCGCATCACTGTACCCTGCCGAGCTTTCCGGCGGGCAGAAGCAGCGTGTGGCCATAGCCCGCGCGCTGGCCATGGATCCCAAGGTCATCCTGCTGGACGAGCCCACTTCGGCACTGGACCCCGAACTGGTGGGCGAAGTGCTCACCGTTATCCGCGATCTGGCGCGCGGCGGCATGACCATGATCATGGCCACACACCAGATGGATTTTGCACAGGCTCTGGCACACGAAATCCTCTTCATGCAGGACGGTGCCATCATTGAGCAGGGAACCCCGGCGGAACTGCTGGCCGAAGGCGCCAACACACGCACGCAGGATTTCTGCAGCAGGCTTTCCAACCTGTGCGAGGAGCTGTGCTAGTGCTGGACAGCTTTTATACCGACCAGCTGTTTCCCGCGCTGAACAGAGGTCTGCTGATGAGCTTTCTGCTCATTGTGCCTTCCGCGCTGCTGGGACAGCTTACCGGCATAGCCGTTGGTACGCTGCGTGTCTTCGGGTCCGCGCCGGTTAAAAAAATAATGAATGCCTACACGGCGGTATTCCGCGGTGTTCCGCTGATGGTACAACTTTTTGTGCTGTATTTCGGCCTGCCCAACGTGGGCATTTATCTTGAACCGTACACAGCCGCGCTGGCAGGCTTTGTGCTGTGCAGCGGTGCGTACAATTCGGAATATGTGCGCGGCGCCCTGCTTTCCATCAGACAGGGCCAGATAAAAGCCGCTCAGGCTCTGGGCATGAGCAAATTCAAAACCATTTTCTGGATCGTCATTCCACAGGCGTTCCGCCGCGCCCTGCCCGGCTGCGGTAACGAGGTGATCTACCTCATCAAATACTCCTCGCTGGCGTACATCATCACCTGCATTGAACTGACCGGCGAAGCGCGTGCCGTGGCCACCAAGACCTTCCGCTTCACCGAAGCGTTCATGGTGGTCGGCATGTACTATCTGGCACTGGTGACCGTTGCCACGTGGATACTGGACAAGCTTGAGCAGCGTCTGTACATCCCCGGTTTCGGACGCAGCAAAAAATAACCCTCCGTTCCGCGCTCCGCGGGGCCGACCATATGCCGACACGACATAGCCGCCCCGCCGGAAAGGCGTGAGCGGCTTTTTTTACGCACAGGGCCAGCCCGTCTGCGGCAACAGCCCGGACGGCGGCCATATATCCGGCTGCCCGCACGGAGAAACGCAAATGACCTGCACCACCACACCCGACCTTGACCGCATTGCTGAAGAGCTTACAGCCATTCTGGGGCCGCAGGGCGTACTGACCGCCCCCGGAGAACCCTATGACCGCGATTCTTCGCCTTTCACAGCCGCACCGGACATCGTGGCACTGCCCGAAACGACCGAACAGGTCAGCCGCATAGTCCGGCTTGCCAGCCGGCTCGGTTTTGCCCTCATTCCCCGCGGGGCGGGCACCGGCACCGCCGGCGGCTGCCTGCCGCTGAGCGGCGGAGTTGTGATATCGCTGGAACGCATGAAGCGCATCATCACGCTGGATACCCGAAGCCTGTACGCACATGTGGAAGCCGGAGTGATTACCGGAGAGCTGCGCGATGCCGCAGCCGGACAGGGGCTGTTTTTTCCGCCTGATCCGGCAAGTCTGGACACCTCGACCATAGGCGGCAACGTGGCCACCAATGCCGGCGGCCCCGCCTGCGTCAAATACGGTGTCATGCGCGACTATGTGCTGGGTGTCGAAGCCGTCATGCCCGACGGCGAAGTGATACAGGCGGGAGTACGCACGCGCAAAGGCGTTGTGGGCTACGACATGGCGCATCTGCTTACGGGGTCGGAAGGCACGCTGGGTATCATCACCTCCGTATATCTGAAGCTCATCCCGCTGCCTCCCGCCACGGTGGGGCTGGCAGCCGTGTTCCCTTCGCTGCCCGATGCCATGCGCACAGTGGCCGCCGTGCTGGGACGCGGGCACCTGCCCAGCGCCATTGAATTTCTGGACCATAAATGTCTGGGGCTTGTGGGTGACAAGCTGCCCTTTTCCGTGGAAGACAAATCCGCCTCGCTGCTGATCATCGAACTGGACGGACGGACGGAAGCCATCACACCGGAAATCGACATGGTGGCGGCCATATGCACCGAGCACGGCGCCACGCACCTGATGCCCGGCGGCACAAGGAAGGAACGCGACACCATCTGGAACGTACGCCGCGAAGTTTCCACACGCATACGCGAACATGCGGCACGGTCCTTCTCGGAAGATGTGGTAGTGCCCATCGGCAGCATAGCCTCATTCATTGCCGAGGTTCCCGACTTTGAAAACCGGTTCGGGCTGGATATATTCGCCTTCGGCCATGCGGGCGACGGAAACATCCACCTTATTCTCACCGTGCCCCGCGCGGCACGGCCGGACACGCAGGCACCGCGTCTTGAAGACGGCATAGAAGCCGTTGCCCGCCGCGTACTTGAACTGGGCGGCACCATTTCCGGCGAACACGGTGTGGGCGAAGCCAAAAAACACCTGCTGCCGCTGGAAATAGCACCGGCGTCACTGCGGCTGCAGCGCGGCATCAAACAGCTGTTCGACCCCTGCAACATCATGAATCCGGGCAAGGTCTTTCCCTAGCCTGTATATTTTCCGGAGCTGAACGTGGCAAAACACAGAAGACGAAAACCAATGCCCCCGCTGCCGCCCCCGCGGTTTTCCCGCCGGCTGTACGTGCATGTGGCGCCGGCGGATGTCGGCATGTTCCGGTTTCTGCTCGAAGCGCAGGACAATCTGGGCTACATGAGCGTCATCAACAAGTTTGACGGCGTGCTGCAGGTGGTCTTTTCGCCCCATCAGGAACGCGAAATGCGCGATTTTCTGCAGGGCATGCAGCAGACAATCGCCTTTACCATCAGCGAACCGCCCGCCTGCGGTCCCATTGCAGCACACCATACCCCGCAGGATGCGCAGGCCGACCCGCGCACCCGGTAACGATATGAGGCACCGCCGCAACGCGCTGCCGTGCAGATAAAACCACCACGGACTGTGCAGACAAAAACGGGCATGGTCCGGCTGTGCGGCCACATGCGCAAGAAAGGCTTCCGCATACAAAAAGACGCGCTTCCGGTCACGGAAGCGCGTCACAAAAATACAGGCGCACGCGGGGCAACTCAGGCCCGCCCTTTTCTGAAGGCCATCAGCTCACGCATCATATCCAGCTTGTCCATGGTCTGATTCACCCGCCAGTAAAATTCTTCAACTTCGAACGGCTTTGTCAGAAAATCGCTGGCACCGTTTTTTAAAAAACGGGCGGTGAGCGGGCCGGAACCCGCAGCGGATACCCCGATAAGCCCCATCTCGTCCGGTCTGTACCGCTGGCGCAGTTCGCTGACCAGCTCGACCCCCGTCATGCGGGGCATATTGTCATCGGTAATGACCAGCCCGATGTTGTTACCGGCTTCGATAATTTCCAGCGCCTCGCGACCGTTCTCGGCCTGAAGCACCTGAAAGCGCTGCACTTCAAGCAGGTGCGCCATCTGATGCCGTGCCGTGCGCGAATCATCCACCACCAGAGCCCGCACCCACTGGTTACGGAACACCCGCACCAGCGCCGCCACCATGGGATCCATGTCGCGGACGCTGCCTTTGAGAAAATAATCCACCACACTGCGGTCAAAAAACCGTGCCCGCACCCCTTCGTCGAAAGACGCCGTAAGCACCACACTGGGTACCCCCGCGGCAATGCAGGCATCGGCAGCTTCGCCGTCGGGCGCATCGGGCAGATTAAGGTCCACCACGGCAATGAAAAGCCCTTCTTCGGGATTAGTGCCGGCCAGAGCACGGCGGGTTTCCAGAGCATCCCGGGTTTCCTGCAGCGAAGATGCCGTCACCACGCGGAAGGGGGTCAAGGTTTCAATATGATTCTGGATTATCCGTGTCTGCACGGGGCTGTCTTCTACCAGCAGCACCGTACGGGCAACCTGTTCAGCCATGATGCACTCCTTGATACACACGGTCCGGACATGATTGTCCGCGCCGTGCAATGACGGGTAAGTCCTGCCGCCGCTCCTGCGAAGCACTACAGCAGCAGGCCCTGTGCCGGTTTCCGCCGGCCGCCCCCGCGGGAGACGGGTTCCGGAACAGGGTGATTTTCAAGCGCCGCCACAGCGGCCACATAACCGTCCACATCAAATTTGGACCGTGCTCCGTTATAGCTCATGAAACGGATGGTGCCAAACACTTCGCGTTCGCGCCACGGCCTGTCGTGCACCCCGCCCACAGACCACGCCGCGCCTGCGTATCCGTTGGAGTCACGCCCGTCCAGCGACCAGCGGTCGTTCTGGCGGATGACAATGCGCAGCGCCTCTTCAGGCGACTCGGTCCATTCAAGAATTTTTTTGGCCCAGTACATGCGCATGTACCCGTGCATCTTGCCGGTAAGCACCATTTCCTGCTGCGCCGCATTCCACAGCGGGTCATGGGTGCGGGCCTTTTCCAGCTGCTGCTCATCGTACAGATACGGGCGGCGGTCTGCGCGGTGTCTGTCCAGCGTCTTCAGCGCCCAGTCGGGAAAAGCCTCCACGCTGTCGTAGGACGGTTCATACCAGCAGAAATTATCCGCCAGCTCACGCCGCACCACAAGTTCTTCCACAAAGGCAGCGGCCCCTTCGCCGTACGTGCCTCCGGCAGCAGTCCCCTGTGCCTGCATAACCTCCAGCACCGCGCGCTGAGCCGACAGCATGCCGAAATGCAGATATGGTGACAGATGCGAAAGCACCGGCATGAGCGGATTATTCCGTTCGGCGGCATAACGGTGCATACGCACCCTGATGAACGCCGTCAGTTCGGCCAGTGCCGCGTTCTCTCCGGGGGGCAGCCAGCCCGCCGGCTGCACTGATGCATCGGCCTGCAGACTGTCCAGCGCCGCCTGCCAGTCCGGACGCTGATACGCGCCTTTCCACGGCACGGCTGCGGGCTGCAGGGCAGGCAGCGGATCAAGGTATTCATCAAGCAGGCGGTGAATTTTAGGGCGTATGGTACGGGCCGCGTATTCACGTTTGTCAGAAGCACGCAGGCAGGGCACCACATTGCGGCTGTCCACCACATCCACGGCTATGTCCAGCTGCCTGGCGGCTTCCACCGCGCTGCGTATCCACTGCCGCTTGATGCGCAGCGTGTCAAAATCGGTCACCACGCGTGACGCGCCGTGCGCCTGTGCAAAGCGGACAACCTCCTCCGGCGGCGTACCGCGCAGAAGAAACAGCGGAATGCCCAGCTCTTCCAGAATACGGGCAGTTTCTTCCAGCCCCTGCAGCATAAAATGGAAATGCCGCAGTCCGGCATCGATAAACTGCGGCACAAGGCAGAACACCACGGCCAGAGGCGCTCCGTCGGCCGCGGCGCACTGCTGCGCATGCAGCAGCGCCCAGTTGTCACGGGCGCGCATCTCGCGGTGCATCCAGTACAGAACCGGCGCTCCCGCGGCATGTCCGCGGGCTTCTTGCGGCGGTACCGTGCTGTAACTCAGACGTCCAGAGTGCATTATCCCTCCGGCAGGGTATCCTGACAGGTCCGCAGGTCTTTCATCACTTCCAGCACGCTTACGGTCTGGTTAACGCGCCAGTAAAATTCCTCCACCTCAAACGGCTTGGTCAGAAAATCGTTGGCGCCGTTTTTCAGAAACTGCGCCGTCAGCGAACCTGACCCCGCGGCGGAAACGCCCACTATGGCGATACGGTCGACCTTGTAGCGGGCACGCACGGTCTTCACCAGTTCAAAGCCGTCCATGTTGGGCATGTTGTAGTCGGTGATTATCAGACCGATGTCAGGATTTTCCGCCAGCCTGTCCACGGCTTCCAGCCCGTCGGCGGCTTCCAGCACCTGAAAGCGCTGCACTTCGAGCAGATGGCGCAGGTGGGCACGAGACATGCGCGAATCTTCGACCACAAGGGCTTTGACAAACTGGTTTTTAAAAAGCCGCTCCAGACTGCGGACCATGGGGTCCATATCCTGAATGGTGCCCTTGAAAAAGAAATCGGCCACATTGCGCTCGATGAACCGTCTGCGGATATCCTCGTTGAAGGTGGCGGTAAGCACAACGGTGGGCACCCCGAAATCAAGGCACAGATCCACGCCCTCGCCGTTGGGGGCGTCGGGCAGATTCAGGTCTATGACCGCCACGAAAATACGCTCTTTGTGGGTGGTCAGCAGGGCTCTGGCTTCTTCCAGCGTATATGCAGCCAGCGTGTCAAACTGGCTGAGCGCCATTATCTGGTTGCGGATTATTTTTGACTGAACGGGGCTGTCTTCAATGATAAGCACCGTCTGGGCCGCATAAAGAGCTTCCATATCATTCATCATACCAAACCCTTGAGGGATATGCAGAACGCGGAAAAACCGGCCGCGCATACCCTCAACCATAGCGGCAGCACGTCCGGCAGGCAACGAAAATCAAGCGCGGCGGGACGTACGCGCCCATGCGAAAAGGCGCGTTGCCAGCCAGTCAAGGACAAGAGCGGGATTCACATTGTAAATGAGAGAGTCCTGACACTCCGCCAGCGCTTCATCCAGACGGCGCATGGCGGCGGTATCAAGGCGCGAGACAAGCAGGCGGGCAAACGAAGACGCCCCGCGGCCGGTGAGAGCCAGGGCAAGCTGGCGCTGCAGAAATGCCACCAGCTGCAACGCAGTTCCCTGATCGATGCTGCCCTTGGCACCGGTGCGGGCAAACCAGCCCTCTTCGCCTGACACAAAACCGGCAAGGGCATCGGCCCATTCCTGCACGGCAGGGTCGCAGGCGCCGCCGTCCGGCCAGGCCAGAGTCAGCACCCAGCTGCGGGAAACAAGAGTCGGCAGCAGACGCTCACGCTGCGGGGCCAGCAGAACAAAACTGGTTCCGGGACGGGGTTCTTCCAGCGATTTAAGCAGGGCATTGGCGGCCTCTATGCCCAGCGACTGAGCCTCGGCCAGCACAACCACACGGTAGCGGCCTCTGGGCGGTTCGCCCAGCACGGCACGCACGGCGCGCACATCATCAATCTTGATGGAACCCTGCGCACCGTCCAGATAAAACATATCGCGGTTGTTGCGCGTGGCAAACTGGGTGCAGACAGCGCAGGAAAGGCAGGGCGCACCGGTCCCCGCGCAGTTGAGACGCGCGGCCCACCACAGCGCCACGGCCTCGCGTTCGCGGGGGGTGCCGCCTTCCAGCAGCAGCACCTGCGGCACAGAGCCGGCAAGCCGCTCAAGATAGCCCCGCACCCTGTCGTGACGCGACGACAGGGCCGGGGCTATGATATCAGAGGCATGCGGCGCACAGAGCGTTTCACCCTGAGCGGACACGTCTTATTTCCTGTTGAGCGTCTGGTCGCGTTCGGGGCCCACGGAAATCATGGACACAGGCACGCCCAGCAGCTCTTCGATACGGCAGATATAATTACGGGCGGCCTCGGGCAGGTCTTCCCATGTTTTGGCTGCGGTTATGTCGTCATCCCATCCGGGCATGGTTTCATATACCGGTGCCACATGGGCAAGGCCGTTCTGTTCCTGCGGCGGATGCTGCAGACGCTGGCCGTTGTATTCGTAAGCCACACAGATTTTCAGTTCCTTCAGCCCGCTCATGACATCCAGCTTGGTCAGAGCTATGTCGGTGGGACCGTTCAGGCGCACCGATTCGCGCAGCAGGGCGCAGTCCAGCCACCCGCAGCGACGCTTGCGGCCGGTGGTGGCGCCGAATTCGTGCCCCACGCTCTGCATGTGGTTGCCGGCTTCGTCATCAAGCTCGGTGGGGAAGGGGCCTGCGCCCACACGGGTGGTGTACGCTTTTACTATGGCCACCACACGGTCCAGACGCGAAGCGGGAATACCGCTGCCCGCGGCGGCGTTGCCGGCCACGGTGTTGGAAGAGGTCACAAAAGGATATGTACCGTGGTCGATATCCAGATGCGTTCCCTGCGCGCCCTCGAACATGACGCCGGAATCATTTGCCCATGCATCTTCGATAACCGAAGACACATCGGTCAGATACGGCACCAGACGGCCGCCCACGGCCATCACTTCGTCGAACACCGCATCCACGGACATGGCTTCGCGCCCGTACAATGCCGTGAACAGGGCGTTCTTTTCCACCAGAGCGGCTTCTATCTTCGAGCGCAGCAGTGCGGGGTCGGCCAGATCGCCGGCACGCACGCCGATGCGCGACATTTTATCTTCGTAGCAGGGACCAATGCCACGGCCTGTGGTGCCGATCCTGCTTTCTTTGTTTTTAAAGTCCTCACGGGCGACATCAAGCGCCTTGTGATAAGGCATGATCACATGGGCCTTGCGGCTGATCATGAGCCTCTGGGGGCCCACGTCGATACCACGCTCTGCAAGGGCTTCCACTTCCTTCCAGAACACCACGGGGTCCAGCACCACTCCGTTGCCGATAAGGCACGTTTTGCCTTCGTGCAGAATGCCGGAGGGAATAAGGTGCAGTATGTAGGACTTGTCACCCACAATAACGGTGTGGCCCGCGTTGTTTCCGCCCTGGAAGCGGACGATGACGTCTATTTCCCGGGAAAGCAGGTCGACGATCTTACCTTTTCCTTCGTCGCCCCACTGTGCTCCCATGATTACCACGTTTGACATTTCCATCTCCTTGTGACATGCAGGTCGCCTTTCCGACGCAAAACAGGAGTTCGGCGCACGGCATAAGGGATCATTACCTACATGCCGCCAATAGAAAAGTCAAACGGATGGCCACCGGAAAAGGCCCCGCAACCTGCTTCGGACGGGCTCTCCTCTGTACGTTTCTCGCCTCGCATCCCGTCCGGACACGTCACCTTCTCATGAAACAATCACATACACGCATGGGCAAGCGCCTGCTCGCCGCACTGTCAGTGACGGTGCTGAGCATCCTGCTCTCATGCTCCGAGCGCGAAAAGCAGCCCGTGCAGCCCGACAACACGCTGCGCGTGGTGGCCCCGCACAGGGAACGTGTTTCCAGCGCTCTGTCCCCTTACGGCCCGGGTTACGAACATGAACTTGTTATGCATTTTGCCCGCCAGGCCGGCTATGATATTGAATGGATCGAAGCTTCCACCATGGAAGACGCCCTGCAGGCGCTGGCCGAAAGACGCGGCGACCTCATTGTGGGATACGGCGGCGACATAACCGCCGCTCCGCAGACAACAACCCGCCACAACGACGCGCCGCCGCCGTCACCTGTGGTGTCCGGCCCGGCGTACGGCCATTACAACCCGGTGCTGGTGCACAGCACGCGCCGCTACGGCCTGCGCCGCGGCAATGAAATGTGCGACACTCCGGTACTGGTCACCGCAGACCCCGAACTGGAAGAAATACTGGAAGCCAAGGCCGACACGCTGGAATGCGTGCCCATGACCGAGGCTTCACAAGACGTCTACCTGACGCCGATTCTCCAGTCGCTCGACACCAACAGCGCCCGGTTCGCCATGCTGGACAATCTGGGGTACAGCCTGTGGCAGCCATTTTACCCCGGAGTGCGCACCGCCAAGGTGCTCACCCAGAAAATACCATACCGCTGGTTCTGGCGCGGCGACGACGCGCGTCTCAACGAGGCTGCGCTGTCTTTCTGGGCCCAGCGCGAAAACGACTCTCTGCTGGACGACATGCAGGAGCGGTATTTCGGCTTTCTGCCGGAAGAGGTGGACCGCTATGACGTGGCACTGCTGCGCCGCGCTCTGGAAAGCAAAGTACCGCAGTATGCACAGGCCATCGGCAATGCGGCCAGAGAACAGAGCATCGATCCGCTGCTGCTCATCGCCGTCATCTATCAGGAATCACGCTTTGACGCCGACGCACGCAGCAAAACAGGTGTGCGCGGCCTGATGATGGTAACGCAGGACACCGCCCGGCTGCTGGGCATCAACCGCCTTGACCCGGAGCAGTCCATACGGGGCGGCGCCCGCTACCTGCGCATGCTGTGGGATTCGCTGGAAGACATGGAGCTTGACCCCTGGAACCGCTGGTTTTTCACACTGGCGGCATACAATCAGGGGCCCGGCCATCTGTTCGACGCCATCAAGCTCAGCCGCGCCCGCGGCGGCACCGGCCGCACGTGGCGCGAACTGAAAGAGGTGTATCCTCTGCTTGCATGGGAACGCTGGTACAGCCGCACCAAGCACGGCTACTGTCGCGGGTTCGAGGCGGTAGCCTATGTGGAGAACATCCGCTTCTACTATTACATCCTCAACGGATTACTCACTCTCGCGCGGCCTGAAACTGAGGATCTTGGCCCTCTTCTGAGCGGGCTGCCCCCCGACTGGCCCGTCGGCGCCGGAACGTGACGCTCCCTCGAACAGGCTGATATCGCCGTCGTAACCGGAAAGCGGCGGCAGTCCGTCATCGGGGCGGGCCATTTCGGACATATGGCTGTTATGCAGCTGGTTTTTCCAGCGCACGGCCTGCACCATGCCAAAGGCGATGGCCGCCTCTTCCCAGCGGGAAGAAGGCTCGAACCGTTCGACCCGTTCGGCCAGTGTGTCCCACAACGCCATAAGGGACGCCTCGTCGTATGAATTGAGCTGGCGGGCAAGCTTGAGCAATGCTCGTTCCATCGGGTTGATTCTCCTGCATGTTTGATAACGGCGGGGCAATAACACAATGCTGCGGTCCGCACACGCCGGCCGGTAAAGGCCGGACGAGGTCCCACGCTACGCCAAACGGGGCGGGGCTTCAAATGGAAATTGCCCACCGCAACGCCCTGTGGTACCCTGCCCGCCTCGCATGACCGCATGCGGCGGGGCGCCGGTTCACGCGCCGCCGCCATCCAATCAATCTGCACGGGCGCGCGGCGTCCGTCTAGCCGGAGTTCACAGCAGCATGAGCGACCTCAAGAAAATGTACAGCACCCTGCAGGAAGATCCGTTTCCTGCTGAAATGACCCTGCGTCTGGGCGATCAGGAACTGCATTACACCAAGCGCACCTGGACCATCGACGGTCAGGAAAAAGGCCTGCGCTACGGCGAAAACCCCGACCAGCCCGCAGCCCTGTACCAGCTGGACAAGGGCAGCCTGACACTGGGCGGGGTAACCTTCCGCGGGCCGGGTGCCGGTCTTGTCTCCTCCCTTGAGGAAAAGCACATGATTCAGGCCGGCAAGCACCCCGGCAAGACCAATTTCACCGACGTGGACAACGCGCTGAATATCCTGCAATACCTTGATGCAAAGCCCGCTGCCCTCATCATGAAACACAACAACCCCAGCGGTGCAGCATGGAGCGGCGACGGCGTGGCAACCGCGCTGGAACGCGCCTTCTGGTGCGACCGCATCGCGGCTTTCGGCGGCGCGGTCATTGTCAACCGTCCGCTGGACAAAAAAGCGGCCGAGCTTATCAGCTCATGCTATTTCGAAGTGGTGGCGGCTCCTGATTTTGAAGAAGGCGTGGTTGAAATGCTCAAAAGCAGGAAAAATCTGCGTATTCTGCAGATTCCCGGCATCAGCCGTCTGCCCGAACTGGCCCGCATGCCGTTCATCGACCTGAAGTCGCTGCAGGACGGCGGCATCATCATGCAGCACTCTTTCCGCAACCGCATTCTGAGCGCAGATGATTTTCTGCCTGCAACGGCGGAAAAAGACGGCGTCACCGTCAATGCGCGCAAACCTTCCCCGCAGGAAGCCGACGACCTGCTTTTCGCATGGGCTGTCGAAGCGGGCGTCACGTCCAACTCTGTCATTTTTGCACGCAACGGCGCCACCGTATCCATCGGCACCGGCGAACAGGACCGCGTGGGCTGCGTGGAACTGGCAGTGCACAAAGCCTATACAAAATATGCCGACACCCTGGCCTTCCGCGAACAGGGCTGTTCGCTGTACGAACTGAAGCAGAAGGCAGCCGGCGATTCCGCAGCAGCCGAAGCTCTTGAAGACATCGAAGCCCGCACACGCGCCGACAGGGGCGGTCTGCCCGGTACCGCCATGGTGTCCGACGGCTTTTTCCCCTTCCGCGACGGAGTGGATGCGGCCATTGCCCACGGGGTGGCCGCCATTGCCCAGCCCGGCGGTTCCATACGCGACCACGAGGTCATCATGGCCTGCAACGAGGCTGCCCCGCAGGTAGCCATGGTCTTCACCGGCCAGCGGTCTTTCAAGCATTAACCGGCCAGCGGAGGGCGGCATGCCGCCCTCCGCATACCGCTGAAACAAGCAACCACGCGCAAACACAAGCAGGAATCATGAGCGCTACCTCCCCTCTGGTCCAATACCCCGGCCCGGGCTGCATCGTCGAATTCATGCAGGGCAACAAGCCCCAGATAGCATGGGTTCAGGAAGAACAGTCCGGCAAACTGCGCCTTCTCACCCAGAGCAAGCGGGAGACAAAGCTCGCAGCGGCACGCGTCATGCCATGGGCCGGTCCGCAGTACGGTGCCGACAAATCACGTCAGGAAGCACTGGAGCTGCTGAACCAGCACGAAGAACGCCGCAACACCAGAGCGGCCGCGCTTGACCCGCTGGAACTGTGGGAACTGGCGCAGGGCGAAGTACAGGCTGCCACGGCGCAGTGGTTTGCCGAACTGCTGCACGAATCGCCCGACGCAGACGACATAGCCGCCATGGGCCGCGTGCTGCTGGAATGCAAGACACATTTCAAGTTTCAGTCGCCGGAGTTTGAAATATACGACGCAGAAAAAGTGCACGCCCGCATGACCGAACAGGAAGCCCGCCGGAAACGCGAACAGCTCGCATCCGAAGGTCATGATTTTCTGCGCGCTCTGTGGGAAACCCATCAGAAAAGACGCACCCCGCCCTGTACGCCTGAAGACGCCGGACTGGCCGCCGAAATTGAAGCCCTGCTGCGCAAACGCATCGCAGAACCGGACGATCACGACTCAGAACAGTTGTGGAAACAGATATCCAAAGGGCTGCCGGACGTGCCGCACCTGCCTCTGCTGCTGGCACAGGCATGGGGTATTGTGCCCGCCCACCATAATTTTCATCTGGACAGGGCCGATTATGACAGATCGCCCGACTGGCACGCTCCCCATGCACAGGCACTCGCAGACCTGCGCCGCCGTGTGCTTGCCGCACGCACCGAACCCTGCGGTATTCCGTTCATCAGCATCGATTCCTCCTCCACGCGTGACATTGACGATGCCTTCCATATCGAACCGCGCGCCGACGGCGGCCACCGCCTGCGGCTGGCCATTGCCTGCCCCGCTCTGGGATGGGAATTCGGCAGCGAACTGGACAAAGCCGTCATGCGCCGCGCCACCAGCATATATCTTCCCGAAGGCAATCTGCACATGCTGCCGGAAGAGCTGGGTACGGACTTTTTCAGTCTCATAGGACAGCAGGAGCGACCGGCTCTGGTCATGGAATTTGACATTGCTCCCGCCGGACAACTGGAAGCCACAACCCTGAAGGCGTGCTGGGTACAGCTGGCCGCCAACCTGAGTTATGCCGACTGCGAAGCCGTGCTGAACGGCGATCCGGGCTGGGACGCCCCCGACAACCCCGCCGCCGCCTTTGCTGACCAGCTGAAGGCCGGAGCCGCGCTTTCGCGCATCTTGCTGGAACAACGGGTGTCCTGCGGGGCCGTGGTCATCGAACGCCCGGACCCCAAAACCACTCTTACCGGCACCGGAGCCGACACACAGGTGGAAATTGAGCACGACAGCCCCACTCCGGCATCGTGCCTGCTGGTCAGCGAAATGATGATACTGGCCAACAGCGGTATTGCCCTGTGGGCAAAAGACCGTGACATAGCCCTGCTGCACCGCACGCAGGACGTGGGCGTGCCCAAGGAATACGCCGGAGTATGGGACCAGCCCCATGACATCGCCCGCGTGGTCAAGGCGCTGTCGTCCGCCGTGCTGGAAACGGCCCCGCGCAGGCATTCAGGCATAGGCGTACCCGCCTACAGCCCTGTCACATCGCCGCTGCGGCGCTATCCCGACCTTGTCAACGTTGCGCAACTCATACATTATCTCGGCACCGGCACTCCCCGCTGGTCGCGCGACGAGCTTGATGCCATGCTGCCGCTGCTCACCGCACGGCTGGATGCCGCAGGGCAGGTGCAACGTTTCCGCCCAAGATACTGGAAACTGCTGTACTTCAAGCAGAAAGGCGATAAAACGTGGTGGGACGCAGTGGTGACGGACGAAAACGATGCCTTTGTCACCGTGTCGCTGCCCGATCAGCAGATTTTTGTGCGCGGACGCAGGTCCTCTTTCGGCGAAAGGGCGCACCCCGGTACCAGACTTATGGTGCGCATCGGCAAAGTGCATCCGCTTAACAACGAGATCCAGATACTGGACGTCATGGAACAATAGTCCCGCGCAACGCGCATTACGCAAGGAGAACTCCCCTATGGGCTACCTGCTCTGGCTCGTCACCGCCTATGTCATCGGCTCTGTCCCCTTCGGTCTGGTCATCGCCCGGACGTTCTGTTCCGTCGACCCGCGCACAGGCGGCAGCCGCAATGTGGGCGCCACCAATGTGGCTCGGCTGTGCGGCACCGGATTCGGCGTGCTGACACTGGTCTGCGATGTACTTAAAGGCGTTGTACCTGTGGCCGTGGCCATGACGTTCAGCGATTCTGCAGTATTCTTCAGCCTGACGGCGCTGGCTGCGCTGCTGGGACACCTGTATTCCGTATTTCTGGGTTTCAGGGGCGGCAAAGCCGTTGCCACCACCCTCGGTGTGTTTATTCCTCTGGCATTCACTCCGCTGCTTGTTTCCGCACTGCTGTGTGCACTGGTCATCTGGCGTTCCGGATTTGTCTCGCTGGGGTCGCTGACACTGGTTACCGCACTGCCCCTTATGCTGCTGATAACCGGCAACTTTACATATATCCCGCTGGCTCTCGTGGTTATGACGCTGGTTTTCTGGAGCCACCGCGAAAACATAGGCCGCCTTGCCCGGGGCGAAGAAAAACCGTGGCAGAAAAAAAAGCACAAGGAACATGAATAACATGACGGCAGCGCATGATTTTCCCGCTTACCGCGGGCAAATGGAATATTTCTGTCTGGGCTGCGGCAGCCGCTACAATGTGGATGAACTGCACTACACCTGTCCCGACTGCGGCGGTGTGTTTCTGCTGGATAACACGGATTTCGACGCGCTGAGCGCCCGTTCCGGCAAAGAATGGCAGGACATATTCGATGCCCGCGCAGCCACGCGCACAACCCCGTTGCGCGGTATTTTCCGTTTTTACGAGCTGATGGCTCCCCTGCTGGAACCCGAAGACATCATCTATCTGGGTGAAGGCAACACCCCCGTCATCGAAGCCTCGCCCGCCATGAGCGACATGGCCGGCATTCCTTTCGCCTTTAAAAACGACGGACAGAACCCTTCCGCATCGTTCAAGGACAGGGGCATGGCCTGCGCATTCAGCTTTCTCAAATCGCTGGTGCGCAAACACGGATGGGATGAAGTCCTGACCGTCTGCGCCTCCACAGGTGACACATCTGCCGCCGCCGCCCTGTACGCCTCGTATGTGGGCGCACCGCTCAAATCCGTGGTGCTGCTGCCCCACGGCAAGGTAACCCCGCAGCAGCTTTCGCAGCCGCTGGGCAGCGGTGCCACAGTGCTTGAAGTGCCCGGCGTGTTCGATGACTGCATGAAGGTGGTTGAACATCTGGCCGAAAACTACCGGGTGGCGCTGCTCAATTCTAAAAACAGCTGGCGCATTCTGGGGCAGGAATCGTATGCATTTGAAGTTGCCCAGTGGTACGGCTGGGACATGCAGAACAAATGCATCTTTGTGCCCATCGGCAACGCGGGCAACATAACCGCTGTCATGAGCGGGTTCCTCAAGCTGCACCGGCTGGGCATCATCAGCTGCCTGCCCCGCGTTTTCGGTGTGCAGTCACACCATGCCGACCCCGTATACCGCTATTACAGCGTGCAGGACCCGGCCAGCAGAGTATTTACCCCCGTCACCGTACAGCCCAGTGTGGCGCAGGCAGCCATGATCGGCAATCCTGTCTCGTTCCCGCGCGTACGGCACTTTGCCGGCCAGTTCGAAGCCATCGGCGGACAGGGAGCTTTTCAGGTGGTGCAGGTGACCGAGCAGGCCATCATGGATGCCATGATCATTGCCAACCGCCACGGACACATCGCCTGCACGCAGGGCGGAGAATGTCTGGCCGGACTCATGCGTGCCCGCGAACGGGGCATCATCGCACCGCATGAAACAGCAGTGCTCGACGCCACGGCGCACGCTCTCAAATTCTCCGGCTTTCAGGACATGTATTTTTCCGGCACGTTGCCCGCTGAATACGGCGTCACCCCCGATGCCGGACTTTCCAATGCTCCGGAACTGCTCATGGACGAAGCCGCGCGCAACGCTCTTGCGCCGGAAGAGTTCACCCTTGCAGCAGCCCGCGCCGTCGCCGGCAGACTGGGGCTGGCCCCCAAAAGCTGAAGCGCACCCCGCGTGTGATAATACAATCCGCAGACGCCCCTGTACTATGTGCAGGGGCGTCTTTTTGTGTACCCCCGCCATGCGGCACCCCGCAAAGGCTGCGTGAAGATCTGCCTCCGGCGGGCAGGGAGATGGTCTCCCTGCACCCTCGGTGCGCACGCAGGACGCGGCACAATCTCGGTTGCGGCGCGTTGCACTGCCCTGTGCTGCTCCCCCCATACGGTCGTCGGCGTACGCCCCGGGCAGTCAGCCGACCACGGCAGAAATCACACAACGGGGGATGCAAGGGGAATCATTCCCCTTGCCCGTCGGAGACATACCCCCCCGATACAAAGACTGCCTCCGGCGGGCAGGGAGATGATCTCCCTGCACCCTCGGTGCGCGCGCATGGCGCGGCCCAGTCTCGGTTGCGGCGCGTTGTGCTGCCCTGTGCTGCTTCCCCCCCATACGGTCGTCGGCGTACGCCCCGGACAGTCAGCCGACCGCGGCAGAAATCGCGCAACGGGGGATGCAAGGGGAATCAGTCCCCTTGCCCGTCGGAGACATAAAAGCCCTTGAAGCATAAGCAGCCTCCGGCGGGCAGGGAGATGATCTCCCTGCACCCTCGGTTCGCACGCAGGACGCGGCACAGTCTCGGTTGCGGCGCGTTGCACTGCCCTGTGCTGCTCCCCCCCATACGGCCGTCGGCGTACGCCCCGGACAGTCAGCCGACCACGGCAGAAATCGCGCAACGGGGGATGCAAGGGGAATCATTCCCCTTGCCCGTCGGAGACACAAAAAACCCCGAGACAAAGACGGCCTCCGGCGGGCAGGGAGATGATCTCCCTGCACCCTCAGTGCGCACGCAGGACGCGGCACAGTCTCGGTTGCGGCGCGTTGTGCTGCCCTGTGCTGCTCCCCCCATACGGTCGTCGGCGTACGCCCCGGACAGCCAGCCGACCGCGGCAGAAATCACACAACGGGGATGCAAGGGGAATCATTCACCTTGCCCGGCGGAGACATACCCCCCCCCCGATACAAAGACTGCCTCCGGCGGGCAGGGAGATAATCTCCCTGCACCCTCGGTTCGCGCGCAGGACGCGGCCCAGTCTCGGTTGCGGCGCGTTGCACTGCCCTGCGCTGCTTCCCCCCATACGGTCGTCGACGTACGCCCCGGGCAGTCAGCCGACCGCGGCAGAAATCACACAACGGGGGATGCAAGGGGAATCATTCCCCTTGCCCGTCGGAGACACAAAAAACCCCGAGACAATGCAGCCTCCGGCGGGCAGCTGGGGCTATCCGTTTTTCCCGGCATACTGCATCTGCCGCAGGAGCAGTTCCGGCATCGCCTGATACCCGTAAAGCGAACAGTGTCCGGTGTGAAATCGAGGGAAAATGAAACTCGTTGCGCTTGAAAAACAGCACGCTGCCGAACCTGTTTCAGCATCCAACCGGCACATTACGGACAATTACGGAATACCAGTTCTGAATAGCAGGCCATAAGTTTTCTGCTTCAGAAGCCGCTTTCTGTTTTCTTTTCTGAAATTTTTGTTGTTTTTTATACACATGAAAACAAAATAAGGGCGTCCGAAAACGACCCTTTTTGACTACTTTTGCGGTCTGCTTTTCTGCACGTGATGATACTTCTGTCAGGCAAAAAACAGAGATACCGGCCGCAATCCGCTTGAAAAAAACATGAGCCAAAATGAACTCGGGAGCCACGAAATATTGATTTTCGGGGACTAAAAGGCTACGGTATCTCGATTTGGCTGAGCACAGCCTACTGTTTCCCGTCACTCGGCCGGTACCTGCACCGGACCGGCACATGTATACCCGGAATGCCGGGACTCACCCATCCAGGAGGTTCATCATGAAGCGCGTTATTCTGGCAGCTTTTGCTCTTGTTATGCTTCTTTCGGCCAACGCATGGGCGCAGAAGCTCGTTGTTGCGCACGACACCAATTTCAAACCTTTCGAGTTCAAAGACGAAACCGGAAACTACACCGGATTCGACATCGAACTGTGGAAGGCCATCGCCAGCGAAATCGGTGTGGAATACACCTTCCAGCCCAACGACTTCAACGGAATCATTCCCGGTCTGCAGAGTGCCACTTTTGATGCAGGCATCGCCGGCATCACCATCAAGCCCGAACGGCAGGAAGTAGTTGATTTTTCCGACCCGTACTACGATTCAGGTCTCGTTATTCTTGTCCGTGCCGACAATAACGACATCAAAGGCATCGAAGACCTGAAAGACAAAGTCATTTCCACCAAGCTGGCCACTTCCAGCGCAGACTTTGCCGCCGGTTTTGCTCCCAAAGACAATATCAAGCTGTACCCCAACAACGACGCCATGTTCCTTGAACTGCTTTCCGGCGGTGCCGATGCAGTTATTTTTGACATGCCCGTGGTCAAAGACTTTGCCCAGAAAGCAGGCAAAGGTCAGGTTAAAGTTGTGGGCCCCCTGTATCAGGGGCAGTCTTACGGCATTGCTTTCCCCAAGGGCAGCGACCTGAAGCCCAAAGTGGACGCTGCGCTTAAAAAGCTGCGTGAAAACGGCACGTACGAAAAACTGTACATCAAGTGGTTCGGCTACGCCCCTGCAAAAAAGTAGTCTTTACAGTTTGTAAATAATAACCGCCCGGACATGCATAGGGATGGCGCGCGCCATCCCTATGCCGTTTTTCATGCACCGCCATGCGGATGCGACACACTCACCCGGGCGCACAACAAGAGGTTTTATGGCTTTTCAATTCAAACCCGAAGTGATGCTGGATACCGCCCCCCTGCTGTGGGACGGCATTGAGCTCACCATCATCATCACGGTGCTTGGTCTTGTCTTCGGCTTTATTATCGGCACCCTGGTCGGCCTCGGACGTATATCCCGCAACCGTCTGTGCAACGCTGTAGCTGTTTCCTATGTCGAAGCCATCCGCGGCACACCGCTTATCGTACAGGTCATGTTTCTGTACTTCGGCCTGCCTCTGGTTCTCGGCATCCGCATTCCTCCCGTCACTGCCGGCGTTGTGGCCATAGCGGTAAACTCCGGTGCCTATATCGCAGAAATAGTGCGCGGTTCCATCCAGTCCATCAACACCGGACAAATGGAAGCAGGGCGCTCCATCGGGCTCACACATCTGCAGACCATGCTGTATATCATCTGGCCGCAGGCGTTCAAACGCATGATACCGCCGCTGGGCAACCAGTTCATCATCAGCCTGAAGGACACTTCGCTGCTGGTTGTCATCGGGGTGGGCGAGCTGACCCGTCAGGGACAGGAAATCATCGCTGTCAACTTCCGGGCGTTCGAGGTGTGGCTTACCGTTGCCATCATGTACCTGTGCATGACCCTGACTCTGTCGCAGGTGCTGCGCATGTACGAACGCAAACTCAATGCCCGCACCAGCCGCTGAGCCGAAAGGAGACACCCATGAAACCCATGATTGAAATAAAAGATCTGCACAAAAGCTACGGCAACGTGGAAGTGCTTAAAGGCATCGACCTGACCGTGCGGCAGGGCGAAGTCGTCGTCATCATCGGGCCTTCCGGTTCGGGAAAATCCACCGCCCTGCGCTGCATCAACCGGCTTGAGGAAATATCTTCAGGCTGTATCAAGGTGGACGGTTTCGACCTGTACGCCGAAGATACCGATATCAACTATGTGCGCACAGAAGCAGGCATGGTCTTTCAGCAATTCAATCTGTTTCCGCATCTCAGCGTGCTGCAGAACGTAACCATAGGTCCGGTGAAAGTACGCAAAATGCCCAGGCAGGAAGCCGAAATACTGGGCCAGAAACTACTGGAAAAAGTCGGACTGCCTGACAAGGCGCACGCGTACCCCGAACAGCTTTCGGGCGGACAAAAACAGCGCGTGGCCATTGCGCGTTCCCTTGCCATGCAGCCCAAAGTCATCCTGTTTGACGAACCTACGTCGGCGCTGGATCCTGAACTGGTGGGCGAAGTACTGGACGTCATGAAACGCCTTGCCGCGGAAGGAATGACCATGGTCGTGGTCACACACGAAATGGCCTTTGCCAAAGAAGTGGCAGACCGGGTCATCTTTATCGATCAGGGCCGCATTCAGGAAGAAAACATTCCTTCGGAATTCTTTGATAACCCCAGCAATCCGCGCCTGCGCGAATTTCTGGGTAAAGTGGCACATTAATCAGTTGCCGGTCCGTATTCTGCGGCCATTGCACGGGAATATCCCCGTCCGCTGCTACGGATAATTCTTCCATCAAAAAGGGCGCATGTGCGCCCTTTTTCTGTTTGTGCAACAGCACCTGCCCGCCGGAGGCTGCTTATTCTTCAAGGACTTTTATGTCTCCGACGGGCAAGGGGAATCATTCCCATTGCATCCCCCGTGGCGCGATTTCTGCCGCGCTCAGCTGACTGTCAGGGGCATACGCTGAAGGCCGTTTGGCGGGGAAGCAGCACAACGCGCCGCAACCGAGACCGGGCCGCGCCATGCGCGCGCACTGAGGGTGCAGGGAGATCATCTCCCTGCCCGCCGGAGGCTGCTTATGCTTCAAGGGCTTTTATGTCTCCGACGGGCAAGGGGAATCATTCCCCTTGCATCCCCCGTGGCGCAATTTCTGCCGCGGTCGGCTGACTGTCCGGGGCGTACGCTGAAGGCCGTTTGGCGGGGAAGCAGCACAACGCGCCGCAACCGAGACCGGGCCGCGCCATGCGCGCGCACCGAGGGTGCAGGGAGATCCTCTCACTGACCGCCGGAGGCTGCTTATTCTTCAAGGACTTTTATGTCTCCGACGGGCAAGGGGAATCATTCCCCTTGCATCCCCCGTGGCGCGATTTCTGCCGCGCTCGGCTGACTGTCCGGGGCGTACGCTGACGGCCGTTTGGCGGGGAAGCAGCACAACGCGCCGCAACCGAGACCGGGCCGCGCCATGCGTGCGCACCGAGGGTGCAGGGCGATCATCTCCCTGCCCGCCGGAGGCTGCTTATGCTTCAAGGGCTTTTATGTCTCCGACGGGCAAGGGGAATCATTCCCCTTGCATCCCCCGTGGCGCGATTTCTGCCGCGGTCGGCTGACTGTCCGGGGCGTACGCTGAAGGCCGTTTGGCGGGGAAGCAGCACAACGCGCTGCAACCGAGACCGGGCCGCGCCCTGCGCGTGCACTGAGGGTGCAGGGAGATCATCTCCCTGCCCGCCGGAGACATATTCAAAAAGGTTTCCGGTCATTTTTCACAGACAGGGGAGTCATTCCCGTTACGTCTACCGGCAGGCTCAGCGACCGGCGGCTTTTGCCCAGGCCATATCCACGGCATCCGCAAACTGCGGCAGAGGCAGCGAGCCACGCACGACGATGTCATTCACAAGAAATGTCGGGGTTCCTTCCAGCCCAAGGTTTTCGGCTTCCTGTCTGTCTTCGCGCAAAATTCGTGTTGCCGCGTCACTTTGCGCGTCACGCGCAAGCCGTGCGGCATCCAGTCCCAGTTCTGCGGCTTTGGCAGAAATAAAGGCACTGCCTTCCTTTATCACGCGGGCCCGCTCAACAAACATGGCGTCGTACAACGCCCATGCTTTTGCTTCGTCCTGCATGGCGGCAGCCACAAACATGCGTGAAGCTGTTTCGGCATTATCATGTGATTTTAAAGGATAATGCTTAAAAACCAACCGCACCTTGCCTTTGTAATGCTCCATAAGAGCGGCCACGGTGCCGGCAGCCTGAGCGCAGTAGGGACAGGTAAAATCCGAGTATGCCACAATGGTCACCGGAGCATCCTGCGGCCCGCGCACGGGACGCCCGTCCAGTTTTACCTGCTTGGGCTGTGTCATATCGGCCTGCCACTGGGCACGCATGGCTCTGTCTCTGGCAATTCTGTTACCGTCACGCACGATATCCAGCACCTGTTCCGGATTCTGCCGCAGCACATCCATAACCAGCCCGGGGTTATCGCGCAGAACCTCGCGCACCATGTCTTTCAGCCGGTCCTGTTCGGCTGCCGCCCGCGCCTGCGGTGCAGCAGACAAAACAACCACAGCGGCCATCAACATGGCACCTAAGAAGGCACCTTGATTTTTCAACAGTCGTTTCATGTAATCCTCCGATAAAGAGTACAACTCGGGTGTGTGTACACCGCGCCCACGCCGCGGGCAAGCGGCACACCGTTACCGGCCCCTATGGACAAGCTGCAGCACCGGCATTAGGGTCAGATGCATGACAATTCGCTGCATCGTTGTGGATGATGAACCGCCTGCACGGGATGAGATGGTCTATCTGCTTTCCCGCTTTGCAGATGTGCAGGTAGCCGGCACTGCGGATTCCGCGGAGCAGGCGCTTGCGCTTATTGCGCAGCAGAAGCCCGACCTTGTGTTTCTGGACATCCAGATGTACGGCCACAACGGTTTTTATGTTGTGGAGCAGTTGCTGGATTATCCCGAACCTCCGCTTGTTGTTTTTGCCACTGCGTACGACCAGTACGCCATCCGCGCTTTTGATGAAAATGCCGTGGACTACCTGCTTAAGCCCATAGAGGAAAAGCGGCTGGCCAAAAGCCTTGACCGTGTGCGCGAAGCTCTGGCTGCCCGCACGGAACAGGAGCAGGACAGCCGGACGCAGACCGCTCCGCCGCTGCATGACGACATCCGTCTTGGCAGACTGCTTGAACAGATGGGCAGGCGCACTGTGCTCACGCGGGTAGCAGTGGAACGCGGCGGGCGCATTGTGCTGCTGCAGCCTGACGAAGTTTTTTTCATTCAGGCTCAGGGCAAACGGATCTGGGCACACACAACCGAGGGTATGGCTCCGTGCCACGGCGTGACAAATCTGCAAAAGCTGGAAGAGAAACTCGCCGGGCATGATTTTTTCCGCGCCACCCGCGGAGAACTGATCAACATGCAGCATGTCCGCGAATTTTCGCCATGGATGCACGGCAAATACAACATTGTCATGAGCGACCCCGGCCAGACAGAAATCACCGTCAACCGCAGCAGGGTCAAAGATTTCAAGGAACGGCTGGGGCTGGTCTGATAGCCGTGACCGCCCCGTATTGCCGCAGCGGAGAAACAGCATGACAACGGGCATTCTGCTCATAACGCTTATCGAGCGTTTCGGCCTCATGGTTGCCGGAGCGTTTATGCTGCTGTCCATCAGTCCCGTGCAGAAACTGCGCCGCGACACCAATTCACCCCTGCAAAAAAGTTTCTGTATTCTTTTTTTCGGGTTATTCGGCATTCTGGGGACTTACAGCGGTAACGCCATCTTTGAGTCAGTGGCAAACCTGCGGGCCATGGCTGTCATAACGGCAGGATTGTTCGGCGGACCGGCCGTGGGACTGGGTGCCGGACTCATGGCGGGACTGCACCGCAACATCATCGACCCCGGCGGCTTCAGCGCGTTGCCGTGCGGTCTTGCCACCGTGCTCGAAGGGCTTTTTGCCGGGCTGGTGGCATGGCGGGTCAAGGAAAGCATGGACTGGCGGCTGGCTGCCATGCTGGGTCTGGTAGGCGAAACCGTTCACATGATTCTGGTGCTGGCTCTGTCGCGCCCGTTTCCGCAGGCGGTGGAACTGGTCAAAGTCATCGGCATGCCCATGATTGTGGTCAACTCGCTGGGCGCCGCACTGTTTGTACAAATCATCAATCTGGTATCCAAAGGGCGTGAACGCCGCGAATCAAGCCATGCGGAACAGATTCTTTCCATTGCCAACCAGACGGTGAGCCATCTGCGCAGCGGTCTTAACAGAGAAACGGCTGCCGCCACGGCGCGCATAATCTACGACAACATCCCCCTGGCCGCTGTGAGCATTACAGACACGGAAACCGTGCTGGCACACATAGGAGCAGGCGACACACATCATCTGGTGGACAAACCCATCCAGACCGAAGCCACACGACGTGTACTGCATTCCGGTCAGCCGACATTTCTCAGCGGCAAACGGCAGATTGCCTGCGGACATCCGGGCTGTCCGCTCAACTCCGCCATTATTATCCCCCTGCGCAAAGGCGATACAGTCACCGGCACGCTCAAATTTTACGGCAGCCAGAGCGAGCCGCTGGACAGTATCCGCTTTGAAATCGCCAAAGGGCTGGGCGGACTGTTTTCCACCCAGCTGGAACTGGAAGACATTCATCTGAAAGCGCGCATGCTGGCCCATGCAGAAATCCGCAGACTGCAGGCACAGATAAACCCGCACTTTCTTTTCAACTCGCTCAATACCATCGCTTCTTTCTGCCGGACAAACCCTGACAAAGCGCGCGAGCTGCTGCTTGACCTTTCAAGGTATATGCGTCGCAGCCTCGACAGCAGCAGGGGGTTTGTCCCCTTGTACGAAGAGCTTGAGCAGGTGGCCTCGTACCTTGCCATTGAACAGGCACGGTTCGGCGACAGGGTAAGAGTGGATGTGACCATAGAACCGGACTGCACCGACTGGCCTATCCCGCCGCTGATAATCCAGCCCATTGTGGAAAACGGTGTACGGCACGGCATTGCACGGCGTGAAGAAGGCGGCGTAATCACCCTGCAGGTGGGCAGAGACGGCGACGAACTGGCCGTACGCGTTGCCGACAACGGTGTGGGTATGGACGAACAGCAGGTACAAAGACTGCTTGCCCGCCATCAGACCGACTCCCATTCCTCCGGCATCGGCGTAACCAATTGCAGACAGCGGCTGGAGCAGATTTTCGGCCCCCGCTATACGCTGAACATCCACAGCCGCCCCGGAGAAGGCACCGAGGTGGCCTTCAGAGTCCCTAAAATATCGATGGTGCAATAACGCCTGGGCCGCAAGGACACACGCTGCGGCTGTGGCCGGTATGCGCCCCGGCTGCAGCCGGTATGCACCTTGAAACAAGAGACGGCCCTGCTGCCCGTCCACAAGCTTTTCCTGACAGGACATACCGGCCGGAACAAAGCCGTACCGGAAGTTATCAACCGGCAAACACGGCTTGCGCAGGCTGTCCGGCCCGGTCGTGCCCCGCAGCCGTCAGAGCGTCAGCTGGCCGGAGACGGGGCGTTGCGGAGCAACCCTGCAGGCCGGAAGCCTGAAACCGGACAAGTTCAGGCCAGTCCGAAATAGCGTGCGGCCGCCACCGTGGCCATGCCTGCGGCCACCGTGCCGAAAAAGCTGCGGGTCAGCATTGCCACGGCAAATGATGGCAGCGCCGCCCAGAAGTAAATGTTACCGGTAATGTCGAAATGCTCCTCGCGCAGAACCAGTGCCGGCATGAGCAGGGCGGAAAGTACCGCCGTAGGCACAAAGCTGAGCCAGCGGCCCACAACGGGCGGCAGACTGCGCGAAGAAAGCAGCCACACGGGAACAAGCCGCGGAATATACGTAACTGCGGCCATGCCCAGAATCAGCGCGAAAACATCAGCATTCATAGTTACTCCTCCGGTGCAGACATGTGTTCTGCGCAATCCCGGGCAGCCCCGCGGGTCTGCACTGCTGACGCCGTGCCGGCAGGTCCCGCCGCAGGCTCCGCTGATCTGCGTTGTGACACAACCGGCCCGCCGCCGCGCCCTGACAGCACCGTGCCCAGCGTGGCGGCAAACACCGTGGCCAGAATCACATTCCACTGACCTGCCCCCGCATACGCCAGCCCCACGGAAACAGCAGCCGAAGTCACCGCCACCACCACATGCAGCCTGCCGCGCACCTGCGCCACCAGCAGCGCCACAAACATGGCGGGCAGCGCATAATCAAGCCCCAGAGGCTTCACATCACCTATCAGCCCGCCGAACAGCGCTCCCAGAGCAGAACCCGCAACCCATCCCAGCTGCGCGGTCATGTTAAGCCCCAGTGTTTCCGCTTTGTCCGGCACATACTCGCTCTGCAAAGCTGCAACGCCGTTCCCGGCTTTACTGCTCTGAAAATGCACCGCGTGCATGGCAAAAGTTTCGTCAGTCAACTGAAAAGCAAAGAGTGCCTGCATCGGCCGTGACCAGCGGCGCAGGTACGGAGCCAGCGATGCCGCCATAAGCAGATGCCGCAGGTTGACCACAAATGTGGTAAGCACCACCGAAAACATGGCTGCACCGGCTCCGGCCGCCGTGGCCAGCATACCTACGGCAATCAGCTGTGCGGAACCCGCAAAAACCGCGGTGGACATAAACACCGCCTCCAGCGGTGAAAGACCGGTTTTGTCCGCCAGCACACCGAAAGCAAACCCCACGGGCAGATATCCGAGCACAATGGGCACGGCACGGCGCATACCCCGTCCCGCGCGCACCGCGGCAGCGGCCCCCTGCGGACCGGCAGCAGCGTCCGTCTCTGCCCGCTGCCCTGCTGCACACTCATATTCACTCATTGCCAGTTCCTCTCTGATTACAACCTCTGCCGTCTGCCGCCCCGTTCAGGGCACACCACACCGGCATTCTCAGCTTGACGGAGCAATTCAAACACAGATACAATTTTCAGAACAGATACAGTTTTTACAAAATTCGATACGTACAGAATAATGGAAACACCCCGCCGCGAAGCCTTCCGATACCATGAAGTGGAGCAGCACGTCCTGCGTCTCATCGATTCCAAGCAATATCCGCCGGGTTCCCGCCTGCCCTCTCTGCGGGCTGTGGCGCGCACGCTGAGCGCCAGCCTGGCAACGGTGTGCCATGCCTACGAAGAGCTTGAGCGTCGCGGGGTTGTGGAATCGCGCCCGAGGTCGGGCTATTATGTGCGCACGCTGCCCAGCCCTCTGCCTGTGCCGCACAGCGCTCCGGCAGAAGAGGAAGAACCCCGCGAGGCAAACCGCAGCCGGCTTATTGCCACCGTGCTTGAAGCCGTGGGCAATCCGCAGATGGCTCCTTTCGGCGTGGTAAGCCCCGACCCTTCGCTGCTGCCCGGCAAAAAGCTGGGGCAGATACTGGCTGAACTGAGCCGGCGCAATGCGGAACAATGCGTAGCGTATGAAACCATTGCAGGCAATGCGGAATACCGCAGGCAGATCGCAAAGCGCGCCTGCGAAGACGGCATGCCCACACGCGCTTCCGAGGTGGTGGCCACCACAGGCGCCATGGAAGCATTGTACATCGCGCTGCGGGTACTCACCCGTCCCGGCGACAATGTCCTTATCCAGTCGCCCACATACTACTGTTTCCTGCAGCTGCTCGAAACATTGGGCCTGCGTGCTGTGGAAATTCCTTCCGACCCCAAGCACGGCATAAACCCGGCAGACCTCACCAAGGCGCTTTCCACGTTTGAGGTGGCCGCCTGCATTCTTTCAGGCAACTTCAACAACCCCGACGGAGCGCTGACGCCCGACGCAGCCAAACGCGAGATTGTCGACATACTGGCCGCACGCGGTATTCCGCTGGTTGACGACGATGTGTCCGCTGATCTGCACTTCGATGCGCAGCGCCCTGCGTCATTCAAACAGTATGACAAAAAAGGGCTTGTTGTGTTCTGTTCTTCGTTTTCAAAAACCATTGCACCGGGATACCGCGCCGGATGGATGCTGCCCGGCCGCTTTATGGAAAAAGCTCTGGAGGTGAAGGCAACCACCAATGTGTGCTGCGCCACCCCCACGCAGGCAGCCGTCGGCGAATTCATGCGGCTGGGGCTGTACGACAGACAGCTGAAAAAACTGCGCTCCGCCTTTCAGACACAGATATGCGCCATGCATGAATGCATCGGTTCCGCCTTTCCCGACGGAACGCGTGTAACCAGCCCCCGCGGCGGCGGTGTACTGTGGGTGGAACTGCCTGCCGCCGTCAACGGCGTTGAGCTGTTTTTTAAAGCCCGGGCCCGCCGTGTGGGCATTGCCCCCGGCTCAATATTTTCCACCCGTGACCGCTTTTCAAACTATATCAGGCTGTCATGCTGCGGTATCTGGAACCCCAGAATGGAAGAAGCACTGCGCGATCTGGGGCGGCTGGCACGCGAGCTGACCTGAACCGCAACCGCACGGCACCGGCCGCTGTTGCGTATCGCCTGACCGCATTGCGGTTCTCTTATCCACTGCTGCCGCACACGCTCAGTCTGCGGCAGCCTGCCATCTGTTTTCTCATATTCTGTCACGCATTTTATTTTTTTCGTGACCGCATTGTCACCCCGCCCCGTGCTGTCTACAGACGTTTATAACCGCATCAGCCCATGCGCTGTTTGCGTTGTTTTTTTCCGTCCTGCAGCATGACCGGAGGTGTGTATGCCTGTTCGCCGATGTTCCGTTTTTCACTCACTGCCGGCGGCATGGATGCTCTGTCTGTGTCTGATCGTTTCCGCCATGCCGTCCGGTGCCGCCGCATCCGGCCAGCCGGAAAAAACAGAAGGCATAGTACTGGCATCGGGTGCAGGATACAAAAAAATGGTCAATGCACTGGCAGAGATATTCACCCTGCAGACCGGCACCAAGGTTGATCTGGTGTACGGCAACATGGCCCGCGTAACCGCACTGGCCCGTCAGAGCGGGCAGGTGGATGTGGTGCTGGGCGACAGCACCTACCTGCACGGGGCGGAACTGGATTTTACCCGCCGGCACACACTCGGTCACGGAAGACTGGTGCTGGCTGCCGCTCCGGGCAAAACGGCAGACTCCGCCGCGGTGCTGGACAACTCCGGAGCAACCCGCATCGCCCTGCCGGACTCGGCCAAAGCCATTTACGGTATTGCTGCACGCGAGTTTCTGCTTTCCACGGGCAGGTTGCCCGACATCGCTCCCAGACTGATAGAGGTGGCCACAGTTCCGCAGGTTTTTTCATACCTTGCGGCAGGAGAAGTGGATTACGGGTTCATGAACCTGACTCACGCACTGAATGTGGCGGACAAGCTTGGCGGGTATGTGGTGCTGGATGAAACTGCACATACGCCTGTGCTTATCATGGCCGGAGTACTGCGCGCAGCACCCTCGGCGGAACAGGCCGCCGCATTCATGGGCTTTCTGGAATCACCGCAGGCCCGTGCCGTCATCACCGCCAACGGACTGTAGCCCATGCCTCTGGCAGAGATTCTGATGCAACCGCAAACCGCGGGCCCGGTACTGCTGACCGCAAAAACGCTTGCGGTTTCCGGTCTGCTGCATCTTGTCTGCGGTGTTCTGCTGGCCTGCTATCTTTCCGGACCTCCGGGGCTGCTGCGCGGCACGGTTGACTTTTTCACCACGCTGCCGCTCGTCTTTCCTCCCATTGCCACAGGCTTTGTACTGCTTTTACTGCTCGGCAGAAACGGCATGGTGGGCAGCATGCTGCCGGTGGATATTATTTTCAGCTTTTACGGTGTGGTACTGGCCGCATTCGTTGCCGGTCTGCCGCTGATGGTCAAGCCGGTGGAGGCTGCGCTGCGCGGCGATGTGCGGCGTCTGGCCGAAATAGCGCGCGTGCTCGGCAAAAACGAATGGCAGGTGTTCTGGCTTGTCCTGCTGCCCAATGTGCGCCGCAGCGTGCTTTCCGGCTGGTTTCTTGCGCTGGGGCGTTCGCTGGGCGAGGTGGGCATCACCCTGATGCTGGGCGGCAATATTGTGGGCAAAACCAACACGCTGTCTCTGGAAATATATAATGCCGTGTTCAGCGGCGAATTCGAGCGGGCCATGGTGCTGTCGGCCATCATCGGTTTTTTCTCGCTCGCCATCTTTTTCATGCTCAGACGGCTTTCGGCAGTATAGGAGGACTCTATGCCCAGCATTCTTGAATCATTACGCAATCAGGTTGTTCCCGCGTGGCACAAGCAAGGTCTTATGGACGATCCGGTAAGCGTGACCGCAGGTCCGCTCAGCGTAGAGCAGGCCATCGGCAATCCCGGCCGCAGCGACTTTCCCATCCAGAAAGGCAAGGAAAAACTCATGGAAGCCTGCTTCCGCCATGCGCGCGGACAGGCATTCACAGACAGCTACGGTACGTTCAGCGGCACACTGGCACAGGTGGCCGCGCTGCCGCTGGACGGCAACTTCCAGCGGGCGGTATTCGTCTCTGTGCTCAATGCCGTATTGCGCTGGCAGCAGTGTGTCACAAACACCGTGCACTGCAAGGACTGCGGCCCCAAGGATTGTGCACGGGATCTTCCGGCCCATATCATACGCCGTTACGGCAGGTGCCGTGTGACGCTGGCCGGCATGCAGCCCGCCATGATTGAAAGTCTGGCCGGAGTGCTGCCCCTGCGTGTTGTGGATCTTGATCCGGACAACATCGGGCAGGAACGCAGAGGCGTCGGCATAGAAGGTGCCGATACGGCACAGGACGCACTGGCATGGGCCGACCTGCTGCTGGTTACCGGCACCACACTGGCCAACAACAGCATAGGGGACTTTCTGCAGCACACTCCGCAAAAACCTGTTCTGTTTTACGGCACCACCATTGCCGGCGCCGCGCAGCTGATGGGGTGGCAACGCTACTGCCCCCGCAGCAGCTGAACCGGTTTTCACCGTTGTCCGCTGAGCACGTCGGCATTCCGTCGTGCCGGAACATCGGCCCCGCCCGCAAAAAAACCCGCTCCGGAAAATCCGGAGCGGGCGGTATACTCAGCACTGATGCGGCGGTGCTCAGCGGCGGCTGGCAGGTTCCACGGCAAGCTTGTTGCCGCGTATCTGGTTGCCGTTCATCACTGCAAGCACTTCTGCGGCAAACTCGTTGGGCACTTCCACAAACGTGAACCGGTCATAGATATCTATGGAGCCGATCATCCGTCCGGGCAGGCCGGTTTCTCCGGCAATGGCCCCCACAAAGTCACGTGCCGTCACGCGGGCTTTGCGGCCCACGTTAAAGAACAGGCGTACCATGCCCGGCTGGGCACCGGTATCACCGAACTTCTGCTCTTCGGTCACGGCATCGCCTGCGTTGCGGTGCATCATCATGCGCAGCAGGGCGGCGGCAGCTTCCACAGAGGTGAACTCTTCGCCGATAATGCCTTCCACCAGTTCTATGTAGCGCTCCAGACCGCCGGTGCGTATCTGGTTGGTCACTTCATTGAGCATCTGGGTGGATTTGGCGTTTTCCACTTCGGAAAGCGAGGGTACCTGACGCTGTGCTATCTGCGCCTTGGTAAAGCGCTTGATGTCGCGCAGCTTGTAGAATTCGCGGCCGGACACAAAGGTGAATGCACGGCCCGCACGGCCCGCACGGCCCGTACGGCCGATACGGTGCACATAGCTTTCCACATCGTTGGGTATGTCGTAGTTGACCACTGCTTCCACGTTTTCCACATCAATACCGCGGGCAGCCACGTCGGTGGCCACCAGAATATCAATGTTTCCTTTGCGGAAGCGGTTCATCACCCTGTCGCGCTGGGCCTGATTCAGGTTGCCGTGCAGTCCGTCGGCATCATATCCGCGGGCCTGCAGATTGGTTGCCAGTTCGTCCACGCCCACCTTGGTGGAGCAGAACACGATGGTCAGCTTGGGATTATACACGTCCAGCACACGGCACAGACTTTCCAGCTTCTGGAAAGGACGCACCTCGAAGTATATCTGCTCGATGCTGGGCACGGTAAGCAGCTTCTGGGTGACTTTCAGGAACTCCGGTTCCTTGAGGTAGCGCTGCGCCATATCGAGAATGGCGCGGGGCATGGTGGCGGAAAAGAACACGGTCTGTACTTCCTGCTCCATCTTGCCCAGAATGAATTCAATGTCATCGCGGAAGCCCATATCGAGCATTTCGTCCGCCTCGTCCAGCACAACCATTTTCACGGTATTGATGTCCATGGTTCCTCTGTCGAGGTGGTCCATCACGCGGCCCGGCGTACCCACGATAACCTGCGCACCACGGCGCAGAGCGCGGACCTGCCGTTCGATGGGCTGTCCGCCGTATACGGGAACAACACTGATGCCCCGCTTGTGGCGGGCCAGTGTAGTCACTTCTTCGGCCACCTGAATGGCCAGTTCACGCGTAGGACACAGCACCACGGCCTGCGTGGCTTTATCACGGGGGTCAATGCGCTCGAGAATGGGAATGCCGAACGCAGCAGTCTTGCCCGTGCCTGTCTGGGCCTGTCCGACCACATCCTTGCCCGCCAGTATGTGCGGGATGGACATCGTCTGGATGGGAGACGCCTCCTCAAAGCCCATGTCCTGTATCGCGCGCAGCACTTCCTTAGAAAGGGGAAGATCTGCGAAAAGAAGTTTTTCAACCATTATCTTGTATGTTTCCTTGCCATGCGTCTTTCGGCATCGCGTTATGACAACGCTGCGGCAGAGCCGGATGTTTCTGCCATTGCAAGCAGAAACGCCCTTTTTTTGCCGGAGGGCTGCCTCTTTACTTTCCATTCCACCCGTTGCGCTGTGCTCCGGTCAGGAAACGAGGCGCTGACAAGCAGTGAAACAGGACGCCGCGAACGCGTGTATTTTGCGCCGCAGCCCCGATTGTGCTCGTCAAGGCGTCGATCCATGTCCGTGGTAACGCCGCAGTACTGCGTACCGTCGGCACAGGCCAGCAGGTAGACTACCCAATCCATCTTATTACCGCCGATGTGTTTCTCTGGCGCACGATGCCAGACGCACGCATGAGAACCCTGCTAGTCGCAGGCACAGCCTTCTGACGCGGTTTCCAGCGTCAGGGTTTCTCCGGGCTTCATGTCGAAGAGGCGGCAGTCCGGAGCAAAATTCATCAGTTGTTCTTTAAAACGCGCCGTATTGCCCTCCAGCACGGGGAACGTGCCCCAGTGCATGGGCACCACCGAACGCGCACGCAGCAGACGGCACGCCAGCGCGGCCTGCTTGGCATCCATGGTGAACACCCCGCCGATGGGCAGCAGCGCCACATCAATGGAATACAGACGCCCCCACAGTTCCATACCGGCAAAAATACCCGTGTCACCGGCGTGGTAAATGGTAAAGCCGTCGGGCAGCGTAAGTATATACCCCGCAGGCGCGCCGGATTCCGAAGAATGATACGCCTGCGTCATGGTCACGGCCACACCGTTGTGCAGCACTGTGCCGCCGATGTTGAACCCGATGCCGTTAAGCACCTGCTGCTGCGGCACACCCGCAGCGGCCAGCTTTTCAGCCGTACCCACTATGGCACCCATCATGGCGCCCGTTTCACGGCATATCTCCACGGTCTGGCCCACATGGTCGCCGTGGTCGTGGGTGACCAGCACAAGGTCGGGTTTTGCTATGCCCTGCCACGCCGCGGCAGCGGAAGGATTACCCTCGAAAAAAGGGTCTATCAGAATGTTGGCGCCCTCTGTGGCAATCTGAAAATTGGCGTGGCCATGCCACGTAAGCAGATGCTGCATGAAAACGTCTCCTTCCCGTTGTCTGGTTGTCAGGCCGGCAAACCGCCCCAGCGGCGGCACAGGTCATGCTCGATGCCCAGATGATCAAGCATCCTGCCCACAAGATGATTCAGTATGTCCTGTATGCTTTCGGGCCGGCTGTAAAACCCCGGACACGGCGGCATGATAACCGCCCCGGCTTCCTGCGCGGCCAGCATGTTGCGCAGATGCACTCTGCCAAGCGGCGTCTCGCGCGGCACCAGAATCAGCGGCCTGTTTTCCTTCAGCGTCACATCCGCCGCACGGTGAATAAGGTTGGACCCTATGCCGTTGGCTACCGCGGCAAGCGTGGTCATGCTGCACGGACAGATAACCATGCCGGAATGCCGCCATGAACCGCTGGCGGGGGCGGCGCCCACATCTTCGGGGTCGTGCCGCACATCGGCAAGAGCATACAACTGGTCAACGGAAATTCCCGATTCCAGCGTGAGCACCTTTTCCGCCGCACGCGACACCACAAGATGCGTTTCCACATCCGCGGCCCATGTGAGGGCATTTAGCAACGTCACGGCAAGCGGCATGCCGCTTGCGCCGGAAACGCCTACAATAAATCGTTTCATGGCTGTTCCTGTCCGGTTTATCCTGCAGCCGGATATCTCCGCGCAACCGGCCGCGGTTCCAGAAGAGCGTTTTTAGCAAAATTGTGCAGCACACGCCAGAGATTCATGGACACATCGGCCGGAATTATGCAACATTGTAGAAAATCAATATGTTCCGGCACGCTGGCCCCTTCATTCTTTTCTGCGTGCCATCCGGGAGCTTTCATGTCAGTTATTTCTTGACAGAAAGCAAGTGTAAGTTTAGGAGATGTCGTTCTCGGGCAATTAGCTCAGTTGGATAGAGCGTCAGCCTCCGGAGCTGAAGGCCACAAGTTCGAATCTTGTATTGCCCACCATAAGAAAAACTAAGGACTTAGCATTGAACAGTGCTGAGTCCTTTTTCGTTGGAAAACTGTTTTCCAGCCCTATGGTAATCCCCCCGAAAAAGAATGGCCCTGACTTTCCGTGAATCGAGATTTCTGCATTGCCGTCCCCTTGAGGGCAGTTTGCCAGAAATCTCTACCATGCGCGGTCCTATTTTAGGGGAAGGGTACAATGGTTCTTGGGAACCAATTTCTCTATCGAGATAAATTCCATTTTGATTTGCTGATTTTGGGGTGCTTTCAACATGGCAACATTATAAGCCCCCCCGCCGTTTGGCGAGGGCTTGCCAGCAGTCTGAAGCCCGGCAGCATGCTGCCGGGCTTCATCGTTTTCATAGTGCACAGACCATCGGGTGCAGGAAACAGAGCGCATTCAGCCCCTGCCGGGGCCGCCAAAGACAGCAGAACCTGTCCCGCGGCCGCCTGCACTGCTGTGCAGCATCAGGAAAAGGCGGCACGCACCGCGTCAATGCCCGGGGTGCCGTCAGCTGCATTTACGCCCTTCAACCATGTTTCCACGGTATCCAGATTGGCACCTATCCAGTCGCGGGCCACATCGGCGGGCTTGCGCTTTTTAAACCCGTATTCATTGATCCACTCGCTCTGCGTGGCACCCTTGATATACAGGTTGGCAAGGAATTTGTGCACCTGAGGAAAGCGATCTCTGAAGTCGAGGCTTGCCAGCGTGTACACAGTGCTTTTATTCACCAGACCTTCCGTACCGGGCACGCCTTCAAGGAATTTCATATCCATCTGATATATCATCCAGTGAGGCTGCCAGCCGTGGAACACCACCCATTCGCCGGCACGCACCTTGTCCTGCACGGCGCGGATCATGGCCGGTACGGGACTGCACAGCATTTTCCAGTCGCCCAGTCCTGCCACGTCATTTTTGACTATCTGCTCGGTGGAAACCTGCATGCCGCTGCCGACTTCAATGCTGTAAATGGTATGATCGAATTTATCGGCATACTTATCAAGATCGGCTATGGAGCGCACCCCGGCTTCCCACACATATGTGGGCACGGCCAGACTCACCCCTGCTTCGTCAAGGTTCACTCCGACGATGTCAACGGCGTTTTTTTCCTTCAGCGGTCTGAACATCTCATTCTGCAGAGGAATCCAGCTCGCCACATACACGTCCACATCGCCGGTGGTCAGACCATTGTACACAATGGCAGGACCCACCTCCAACTGCTCGGTATCGTACCCCATGGCTTCGATAATCTGGGCGAGGACTTCTGTCTTCACCGTCACGCCGGGCCACGGCGGCACGCCGAAACGCACGGTATCAGCCTGTGCCTGCAACGGCAGAACAACACAACATGCCAGCAATACAATGTACAATAACGATTTTCTCAAACCGACCTCCCTGTCAGGGTCCGGCCGGCGGCTTGACAATGAAGCCGCCCGGCACAAAAAACACACGGGCCTGCGGCCTTTCTGCGTGTGTGCACCCGCCGCCGCGACCCCATGCCGCGGCGGCGGAAAAAATATCAGCGCTTAAAAGCGGCACGCACGGCATCAATTCCGGCACTGCCGTCAGCGGCGGTCACCCCGTCAAGCCATGTTGCCACCGTGTCAATATTCGCGCGAATCCAGTCTGAAGCCACTTTTTCAGGAGCCGTCTTTCTGAACCCGAAATCATTTATCCACTGGCTTTGCGTGGCTCCCCGCACATAAAACTTTTTAAGAAAGGCATGCGCCTGCGGATGACGCGTGGCAAACTGCCTGCTGGCAATGGTGTACACCACGCTTTCGCTGACCAGCTTTTCAGTACCGGGGACACCTTCAAGATACTTCATATCAATCTGAAAGTTCATCCAGTGGGGCTGCCAGCCGTGAAAAACCACCCATTTGCCTGCCCGTATGCGTTCCTGCACCGCCCGCAGCATGACCGGTGTGGTACTGCTCACCTGTGTCCAGTCGCCCAGCCCCGCCACATCGTCATGTATCATTTTCTCTGTACTGGTCTGCATGCCGCTGCCGACCTCGATGCCGTAGATGGTGCGGTCGAACATCTCGCCGCGGGCATCAAGGTCCGCAATGGAACGCACACCGGCTTCCCATACATAGGAGGGAACACACAGGCTGGTACCGGCTTCATCGATATTCACCGCCACAACATCAATGGCTTTTTTGTCTCTGAGCGGCAGAAACATTTCGTTCTGCTGAGGAATCCACGCAGCCACACATACGTCCACGTCGTCAGTTGTCAGCCCTTTGTAGATAATGGGGGGACCTATTTCGAGCTGCACGGTGTCGTACCCCATGGCTTCCAGTATCTGGCACACCACTTCCGACTTGACGGTCACACCGGGCCACGGCGGCACGCCGAATCTGATGGCGTCGGCCTGAGCTGCAACCGGCAGGCACAAAAAGGAAACAAGCAGCAACGTCACCCCGAATAAACGCTTCACGTCAACCTCCTGAAATCAGCTGGCCGAAACACAGACAGACCACAACAGCCGTGTCTGCTTTCAGCACATTACGATACGGGCAGTATACGTGGTAGTAAATTTTTGTTTGAGTGTCAAATATCATAATACATCGCAGCAACACCTACCAAGCAATACCCGAATACGTCATCTTGATAATGCCGTAATCATCGCTCTTATCACCGGCCATCATCCTTTCATACAGCCAGATGCAAATCATTCTATGCGCATGCTGATCACATGCAATATTGCGTGTGCAATATGCATATTTTCACTATTGCATCGTACAATGTGCATAATGCAGTTATATTCCGTATCGAAGCACGCCTGCGCCATGCACACCATACACGAGGCGGCCCGACCGCCCCCGGCCCGGCCTCTGCTGACCGGGCATGCCGTACATGTTGCATATGCTACATTTATCCCTGCATTGCGGTCTCTCCGTCCGGTTTCATGCCCGCGCAGATTGACAACGGTCAGTTACGGTGCTTTCATATTTTGTTGCGCCCGCTTTCGGGCGATTCCATTTTCTACAGTACGGTCCCGTGAGGAGAAACACAGATGACCAAACGTATTTGCTCTTTTCTGGCAGCCGTGGCGCTGCTGTTGTGTGCCGCCATGCCCGCCATGGCCGAAGGTAAACTACGGGTAGCCTTCGCTCTTTTGGGCACCATTGACGACCGCGGCTGGAACACCGCCCATTACAAAGGCATTCAGCAGCTCAAGGAAGCTCTGGGCGACAAGATTGAAATCGCCTACACTGAAAACGTGGGCCCCCAGAATGCCGAACGCGTGCTGCGCAATTATGCACAGCAGGGCTACGACCTCATCTTCGGCACCAGCTTTCCGCACATGGATGCCATCGAGCGTGTTGCAAAAGACTTCCCTGACATCAAGTTCGAACACTGCTCCGGCTACAAGATGGGCCCGAACCTGAGCAACTATTTCGCACGCATGTATCAGGCCGAATATCTGGCCGGATACACCGCAGGGCTCATGGGGTTCACCCGTGTGGGCACCGTGGGCACGCACCCCATCCCCGAACCCATCCGCGGTATCAACTCCTTTACGCTGGGCCTCATCCGCGGGCTTGAAGAAGCCGGCATCGCCTATGACAAATCCACCCTGAACACCGTGGTCTGGATGAAATCATGGGCCGATCCCATCAAGGAAACCACGCTGGCCGAAACACTGGCCGACCGTGACCACGACCTTATCCGCCAGATGGCCGACACCCCCGAAAGCTCGCTGGCCGCATGCGCCCGCGACCTGCCCGCGGTGGGCTACGGCAGCCCCGCAGAAGAATACGGCGCGGACTGTGTTCTTACCTCCACCGTATTCAACTGGGGCAACTACTACGTGCAGACCGTGCAGTCGGCTCTCGACGGCACATGGCAGGCCCGCTCCTACTGGCGCGGCTTTGACGACGATGCCATCCGCCTGACGGCATTCGGCAGCCATGTTCCCGCCGACGTGCGGGCCAAAGTGGAAGCGCTGCGCGATGAGCTTGCCAAAGGCAACGACCGCATATTCGCAGGCCCTGTCAAAGACCAGTCCGGCAAGGTCATCATTGCCGAAGGACAGCAGGCTTCGGACGCCGACCTGCTGGGCATGATGGTTTTCGTTGACGGAGTAAGCGGCAATCTGCCGCAGTAACTCCGCGTCGAAACAGCCATAACGGTTTTCCGGCTCCGGGTCGCATTGCGGCCCGGAGTCTCCTGTTTCCGTACCTTTCACAGCGTGCCAGACGGGGATGGCATAGGGCTGCCCTGCTGTCGTGCGCAACAAGGAGACTCCATGGACGTTCTGCAAGGTCTTGATTCCGGTGAAAAATACCGCTGGGAGGTCAAAGGTCTGCCCTACGCCGTCGAACTGCCGCTGGTGCGGCTGCCTGCCGACGGCAGAACGCTGAAGATAGCATCGCTCAATCTGGTGGGGCAGATACGCCTGAACCGCGACTTAGGGCGCCTGCTGGCTGCAAAAGTGCGTGAAGTGGTGGGCACCATGGACGACGTGGTTATGCTGACAGTGGTGGAAAAAGGCCTGCAGCTGGCACAGGTGGTGGCCGAAGAACTGGGGCTGGAAGCCGTGGCGGTGGCATACAACCGCATCAAGCCGCATATGGAGGCGCAGCGACGGCCGGTGATACAGATAGGCGCATCATCCATCACCAGCGGCGGCAAATTTCTGGCCCTGTACGAACGCGACATGAACCTGCTGGCCCGCGGCAGACGTTTCATTCTCATGGACGATGTGGTCTCGTCCGGCGGCACCATATTCAGTCTGGCAGACATACTGGAAGAAGTGGCCAGACAGAAAGATATGCCGGCGCCGGTCATTGCCGGGGTTTTCTGTGCCGCCACCGAGGGCGAACAATCGCCCCTGCTGCCCGCACCCGTATACGGGCTGGGCAAGCTGCCCGAACCCGTGGTGGAGCCGGAATAGCATGAATGCTCCGCTTCTTGCCTGCGAAGGAATCAGCAAACGGTTCGGTCCTGTCTGTGCCAACACAGGCATCGACCTTGCCGTGCATGCCGGTCAGGTAGTGGCCCTGCTGGGAGAAAACGGCGCAGGCAAATCCACGCTCATGTCCATCATTGCAGGCCGCTACCGGCCTGATGAAGGCACTATCCGCATTGACGGCCAGCCGGTGCAGTTTTCTTCTCCGGCGCAGGCCATGCAGCGCGGCATAGGCATGGTCTACCAGCGGTTCATGCTGGTAGACACGCTGACAGCCGCAGAAAACGTGCTGCTGGCAGCCGATGCCTGCGGCCGGCGCCTGTCCATGAAGCAGGTGGTGGCGCACATGCGCACACTGGCAGAACGCTACGGGCTGCACGTCGATCCGGCAGCCCGCATCCGCGACCTTTCCATGGGCGGCAGGCAGCGGGTCGAAATACTCAAGCTGCTGGTGCAGAATGCGCGGGTACTGATCTTCGACGAGCCCACGGCCGTTCTGGCAAAGCCTGAGGTGGCGGGGCTGTTTGATGTTTTCCGCAAGCTCAAGGCGGACGGCCGCGGCATTCTGTTCATCACACACAAACTGGATGAAGTGATGGAAGCCGCCGACCGCATCGCCATCCTGCGGCGCGGACGCATCGTGGCCGGCAGCGAGCCCGGACGCATCAACAACAAGCTGGAGCTGGCCCGCCTGATGGTGGGACGTGAAGTGGTGCTGCGCGTGGACAAGCCCGAAATGCCCGCCGGTGAAGTGGTCTTCGAGGTGCACAGGTTGTCCGCGACATCACCGCTGGGGGGCTTTTCAGACATCAGCTTCAGTGTGCGCAAAGGTGAAGTGTTCGCCATTGTGGGGGTAGCGGGCAACGGACAGGAGGCTCTTGCGGCAGCCGTGGCGGGACGTACTCCGGCGTCGGGCGGCACCATCCGGTACCGCGGCACCGCATACAGCACGGCGGCATGGGCCCGCCACCGGCCGCGCTCACTTTCCTATGTTCCCGAAGACAGACACCATACCGGCAGTATCGGCAGCATGACACTGGCCGACAACTTTTTTCTTACCCGTCTGGACAAGGCGGGCAACGGGCCGTGGCTGGACCGCAGCCATATGCACGAAGAAACGGAACAGGCCGTACGCCGGTTTGAAATTGTGGCGCACAGCACGCGGACACCGGCCGGAACCCTTTCCGGCGGCAATCTGCAAAAACTGCTGCTGGCGCGGGAAATGGCCGACGACCCCGCACTGTTCATTGCCGAACAGCCCACACAGGGACTGGACATCAAAGCCACGGAAGACGTGTGGTCGGCCATGCTGGCCCAGCGCCGCCACTCTGCCGTGCTGCTGGTGACCGGCGACCTGAGAGAAGCCCTGTCGCTGGCAGACAGAGTGGCCGTCATGTTCCGCGGCCGGTTCATGGACATCATCGATACACAGGACGCCGATTCCGTGGAGCGCATAGGTCTGCTCATGGCCGGCTCCACTGCCGCAGCGCCCGCCGCACCGTCCGGAGAAACAGCATGATCCGTCTGGAAAAACGTCATACCCCGCTGCGCCACCCCAATCTGCTCACCCTGCTGCTGGCGCTGGCCACAGCCTTCATCACCGGAGCGCTGGTAATCAGCGCGTACGGCGCCAATCCGCTTACCGCGTACAGCCTTATGCTGCGCGGTGCGCTGGGGTCGGGCTACGGGCTGGCAGAAGTGGCCGTCAAAGCCATTCCGCTTACCTTAACCGGCCTTGCCGTGGCGCTGGCAGCCACCATGCAGCTGTGGAACATCGGCTGCGAAGGCCAGTTTGTCATGGGCGGCATCGGCGCCACCTGGGCGGCGCTCTACCTTGCGCCTTTTCTGCCGCCGTGGGCTGTGCTGCCGGCTGTCATTCTGTGCGGCGCGGCCGCCGGCTGCCTGTGGGCTCTTATCCCCGCAGCGCTCAAAGTCTGGACCGATGTCAGTGAAATTCTTTCCACTCTGCTGCTGAACTATGTGGCCATAATCATAGTGGAACACCTGTACTTCGGCCCTTGGCGCGACCCCGGCGGGTTTGGTTTTCCGGGCACCATGACATTTCCGCAGCAAGCCATGCTCCCCCGTCTTTTCGGCATGCGCATCCATGCCGGTATCTTGCTGGCGCTGGCAGCCACGGCAGCACTGGCCGTCATGCTGGGGCGCAGCAAATGGGGCTACGCCACCCGCGTCATGGGCGCAGGGCCGCGGGCGGCACGTTATGCAGGCATGAACGTGGGCCGCAACATACTGCTGGTCATGGGCATCAGCGGAGCTCTGGCCGGTCTGGCCGGCATGGGCGAAGTTTCCGCCATCCACTACCGCCTGCAGGAAGGCTTCGCCTCCGGTTACGGCTTTGACGGCATCATCGTGGCCTGCCTGGCATCCATGCAGCCGTTGCGGGTACCTGCCTGCGCTGCCCTGCTGGGAGTCTTTCTGGTTGGAGGCGAACAGCTTTCCTCGTTCATGCAGCTGCCCGCATCCATCAGCCGCATACTTGAAGGGGCGCTGCTGTTCGGCTTTCTGCTGGGCGAAACCGTGCAACGCTATCACATACGTTTTACACCCGCAGCTGCCGCCGGAAATACCGATGCATGACGGCATGCTGTTTCCGGATACGGCAAAAGAGGCAGGCACGACTGTCCTGTGCAGGAACAACCATGATTGAAGATATTGTATTCATCTCAAAAATAGCCATGAAGTCTTCGGTGGCGGTGCTGTTTGCCGCGCTGGGAGAAATTTATGCCGAGCGTTCCGGAGTGCTCAATCTGGGCGTTGAAGGCATGATGCTGGTGGGCGCACTATGCGGCGTGGCCGCCGGACTGGCCACGGGAAACGTATGGCTGGGCGTGGCCGGCGGCATGCTGGCTGCCGGACTTTTTTCGCTGATACACGCTTTTTTTTCCATCACGCTGCGCGTCAACCAGACGCTTTCCGGTCTGGCGCTCACCATTCTGGGAGCCGGTCTGGCCAGCTTTCTGGGACGGGCATACATAGGCAAGGCCGCCCTGCGCATGAAGGTGTGGAACGTTCCCTATCTGCACGACATCCCCGTCGTCGGAAAAATATTTTTCACGCACACGCCGCTGGTGTATGTAGCCTATGTGCTGCTGCCGCTGGCAGCGTGGGTGCTGCTGCGCACCCGCACCGGCCTTAAAATACGCGCCGCGGGCGAAGATGCAGGCTCCGCAGATGCCATGGGTGTCAACGTGGTGCTGCTGCGCTATCTCTGCACATTTTTCGGCGGCTGCATGGCCGGGCTGGGGGGCGCGTATCTTTCCATCGCCTACACCCCCGGCTGGAAGGAAAACATGACCATGGGACAGGGCTGGGTAGCCATCGCCATGGTCATCTTTGCCACGTGGTACCCGTTCCGCGCGTTTCTGGGCGCGCTGCTGTTCGGCGGACTCACGGCTCTGCAATTTTATTTTCAGGCGACGGGCATAGAAGTCATTCCCGTCAATCTGCTGCGCATGTTCCCGTACCTGATAACCATACTGGTGCTTATCGTGGTCATGCGGCTGGACAAAACCAGAGGCAGAGGCGGCGCACCGGCTTCGCTGGGCGTACCCTTCAGCCGGGAAGGCTAGCGGCCCCGCGCCGCGTAACAGGCACCGCCGCATACAGCGGCTGCCGGAGGACAAACAGACATGAAAAACAATACCATGAACACACTTATCGGCGCGGCGCAGGATGAAAGCCCCGTGGATCTGCTGGTCCGCAACGTCAGGCTGGTCAACGTGCTTTCCGGCGAAATCCACGACGCGCACATCGCCGTCAAAGACGGCATTGTTGTGGGATTTGAAGAATATGAAGCCCTGCACGTTGTTGAAGGAAACGGACGCCATTGCATTCCCGGTCTGATCGACGGGCATATCCATATTGAATCCACCCTGCTGTCACCCGCACGTTTTGCCGCCGCGGCCGCGCCCCACGGCACTGCCGCGGTCATGTGCGACCCCCACGAAATAGCAAACGTCATGGGCGCTGAAGGCATTGAATACATGCTGCACGCCAGCGCCGGTCTGCCGTTGTCCGTTTATGTGATGATGCCTTCGTGCGTGCCCGCCACACACATGGAAACAGCCGGAGCCACCCTGCGGGCGGAAGACGTGCAGGATTTTCTTTCGCGCTACCCCGACCGCATGCCCGGACTCGCGGAAATGATGAACTACCCCGGAGTACTTTTCCGCGACGACGAAGTAATGGCAAAACTGGAGGCAGCAGCTTCTCACGTCATTGACGGCCACGCCCCCCTGCTGCGCGGCAAAGCGCTGAATGCCTATGTGCTGGGCGGCCCCGCAAGCGATCACGAAACATCCGATGCGGACGAAGCCCGCGAAAAGCTGCGCAAAGGCATGCACCTGATGATCCGCGAAGGCGGCTCGCAGGAGCACAACCTCGAAGAGCTGGTCACCGTCCTCAACGAATTCAATACCCAGAATGTCTCTTTTGTCAGCGACGACAAAGTGGTCAACGACCTGATGGAAAGCGGACACATGGACGACATACTGCGCAAGGCCATGGCTGCCGGCATTCCCCCTGTCAGAGCCGTGCAGATGGCTTCCATAAACACGGCCCGCTATTTCCGGCTGCACCGTCGCGGTGCGGTGGCCCCGGGCTATCGCGCAGACTTTGTCCTGCTGGACGACCTGCAGACCATGCGCATCTCCGAATGTTATCTGGGCGGGCGCAATGTCAAAGAGATCGACTTCACAGGGCACAGCGCAGCCTTCAGCGCCAACACCGTGCATGTGGCCGGTCTGAACACGGACTCGCTGCATGTGGCGGCCGGCAACGGCAACCTGCGCGTCATCGGCATAGTGCCGGGACAGGTGATAACCCATGCTCTGGAACTGCCGCCCACCCTGCGCGAAGGTGCCGCAGTGGCCGATCCTTCCCGCGATCTTGCCAAACTGGCCGTTTTTGAACGCCACAAAGGCACCGGCAACGTGGGGCTGGGATTCACCGCCGGTCTGGGGCTGCACAAGGGCGCACTGGCCGGTACCGTATCGCACGATTCGCACAACCTGATAGTGGCGGGCATGGACGATGCCGACATGATTACCGCCGCGGAAGAAGTGCAGCGCATCGGCGGCGGTCTTGCCGTCGCCTGTGACGGCCGCGTGCTGGCATCACTGCCGCTGCCCATTGCCGGACTGATGAGCGATGCCCCCGTGGAGGATGTGCTTGCCGGTCTGCGCGGCGTAAACGAAGCCCTTGCCACACTGGGATACAAGCTCAGCAGCCCCTTTGCCGCGCTGGCGTTCCTCTCTCTTGCCGTTATCCCCTCGCTGAAGCTTACCGACAAGGGCCTTGTGGACGTGCACAAATTCGAAATCGTCCCCCTGTGGACAGCCTGAGGCTCCGGCCGCACGGCCGCAGCTGAACAACCTGCCCGCCGGAGATGAAGCAGCCTCCGGCGGGCAGGGAGATGATCTCCCTGCACCCTCAATACGCCCTGCGCGCACGGCACAGAAACGCCCGCAGCGCGTTGTGCCGCTTTCCCCCCGGACGGCCTTCAGCGTACGCCCCGGACAGTCAGCCGACCGCGGCAGAAATCACACAACGGGGGATGCAAGGGGAATCAGTCCCCTTGCCCGTCGGAGACATAAAAAAAACCCGATGCAAAGAGCGGCCTCCGGCGGGCAGGGAGATGATCTCCCTGCACCCTCGGTACGCCCTGCGCGCACGGCACAGAAACGCCCGCAGCGCGTTGTGCCGCTTTCCCCCCCAGACGGCCGTCAACGTACGCCCCTGAACAGTCAGCCCACCGCGGCAGAAATCGCGCAACGGGGGATGCAAGGGGAATCAGTCCCCTTGCCCGTCGGAGACATAAAAGCACCTGAAGCAAAAGCAGCCTCCGGCGGGCAGGGAGATGATCTCCCTGCACCCTCGGTACGCCCTGCGCGCACGGCACAGAAACGCCTGCAGCGCGTTGTGCCGCTTTCCCCCGGACGGCTGCCAGCGTACGCCCCTGAACAGTCAGCCCACCGCGGCAGAAATCGCGCAACGGGGGATGCAAGGGGAATCATTTCCCTTGCCCGTCGGAGACATGAAAGCACCTGAAGCAAAAGCAGCCTCCGGCGAGACTGTGCAACCGTAACGTACTTTTATGTACACATCCCTTGTCACGGGCCATCCGGCGCGGTATACAGGTACTGACTTTCGTCATCACAGACAGCCCGTCGGCTGGGCGCAAAGTCCGTAACCGGATATGTCACGGGCGGACGGCCACACAGCACGACGTTGTTCCGTCAGCAAACTCAAGAGAGGTATTCATGACCGCATCAGGAAGAGAAGAAAGACGCGCCAATGTCATTGAAGTTCTGAACAAGGCCCGCGCCATGGAGCTTCAGGCCATTCACCAGTACATGAACCAGCACTACGGGCTGGACGATATGGACTACGGCGAAATGGCAGGCAAAATGAAGCTGATCGCCATTGACGAAATGCGCCATGCGGAAGCCTTTGCCGAGCGCATCAAAGAACTGGGCGGAGAACCCGTGACAGACTATCCCGGCACCATTGAAAAGCGTCAGGATGTTAAAAAAATCTATGCCTTCGACACCGACCTCGAAGACGATACCATTGATGCTTACAACCAGTTTCTGCAGGTCTGTCGCGAAAACGGCGACAGCATCAGCGCCAAACTGTTTGAGACCATCATTGAGGAAGAGCAGCTGCACCTGAGCTACTTTGACAATGAAAACAATCACATTGAAACTCTGGGCGATGCATATCTTTCGCGCATTGCCGGAACCCCCTCGTCCACGGGACTTACCCCGCAGGGCTTTGCCGTGGCCAAGGGCGGCGCATAACAGCACCCGCACCGGTCATCAGGGAGCAGGAACTATCCTGCTCCTTTTTTTGTCCCCCGTCTCAGTCAGCCGGTTGTAATGATCGGGTCGTAATGCTCGGGCCGTAATGCTCCGGAAAAAGCCGCAGACCGGCAATCCCCCTTTCTGCATGGATACCCGCGACGCTTCCTGCGCCTTTTCGCACCACTGTCTTGACAAGTGCATAGCCGGGGCGTACTTTTCATATGAACGATTGCTCATATGTATGCTTGTTCATAAAACACACGCCTCACGGGAGGAACCATGTCTGAACTTTTAGCCCGCTACGCATTCGCCGTATGGGACATCCTGCTGGACGCATCACCCTATGTGCTGCTGGGTTTTTTTGTGGCCGGTCTGCTTAAAGCTTATCTGCCAGAAGATCTGGTGGCGCGCCATCTGGGAAAAGGGCGCTTTCTTCCGGTGCTCAAAGCGTCGCTTTTCGGGGTGCCTCTGCCTTTATGCTCATGCGGAGTTATTCCCGCCGCTGCCGGGCTGCGCCAGCAGGGAGCAAGCCGCGGCGCCACCACATCGTTTCTGATTTCCACGCCGGAAACCGGCGTTGACTCCATAGCCGTCAGCTACGCCCTGCTGGACCCCGTCATGGCGGTTGTCCGGCCGGTGGCCTCGTTTTTCACGGCCATCATCGCCGGAGTGGCAGTAAACAGCCTGCCGGAGGAAGAATCCCCTCAGGCGGCTTCATCAGCGGCCGCTGCCACCACAGCGGCACATCAGGGCTGCAGCTGCGGCCCGCATGCCGGAACAGAACACACTCACGGTATTATGCCCGCACCGGTTGTGCTTCCCGCCGCGGAGCACGCAGCATCTGCGGGTTGCGGCTGCGGGTCGTGCGGACATGACGGCCCCGCCCCCCGCACCATGCGGGAAAAATTCGTCAGCGGCATGCGGTTCGGCTTCGGCGAACTGGTTGCGGACATCGGCAAATGGCTCATGGTGGGTATTCTGCTGGCTGCCGTCATCACCACGCTTATTCCCGACACATTTTTTGCCAGCTATCTTGGTGACGGCCTTATGAGCATGCTGGTCATGCTGGTGGTGGGTATGCCCCTGTATGTCTGCGCCACCGCCTCAACCCCCGTGGCTGCGGCCATGGCCGTCAAAGGACTTTCACCCGGTGCCGCGCTGGTCTTTCTGCTGGCAGGGCCGGCGACCAACGCGGCGACTTTCACGGTAGTTGCCAGACTGATGGGCCGCAAGGTTGCCGCCGTGTATCTGGCCAGCATCGCGGTATGTTCCATTGCACTCGGTCTGGCGGTAAACTGGCTGTATGCCTATCTGGGACTCAGCATCACTTCATGGGTGGGGGCCGCACAAGAAGAATCACACGGCGTTATCGCCATTGCTTCCGCGGTGGTGCTGCTGGGACTGGTGGCCTGCCGCACCCTGCCCGGAATCATCCGGCGGGGGCACAACGCGCACGGGCACAGCCACGGGTGCTCATGCGGGCACTAGCCGCCCTGCATCACGGCCGTCCTCTTTTCTGAATACACTGCGCCCCGCTCACCCGCGGGGCGCTTTTATTGTGCCGGCACATACCGGCGCGTGCCGTCAGTATCCGGCATGTCCTAAACGCCGCATGCCCGGGTTGCAGCCGCGATACCGGCACAGCAAGGCAACCGCAGGGTTTGCTCCGGTCCGCCGCAACGGCGCTGCCGCCACGCCTTTCACCGCAGGCGCAACAGCCTGCGCATACCATGACGGCCGCACACGACACCCGCACTCCGCCATACGGCAGCAGCACACTTCTTCCGCTGTTAAAAACGACAGAAACAGGTAAAAAACGATCAAAAGCGATCATTCTTTGATCGTATTGTACCGGTTGCTAGGGTGCAGCCATGACCGGAGACGCTACGCCGCCGGTCGGGCTGCGTTTTGCACAAGACAAAACGCACGAGGTGTTCATGAAGCGATACAGGCACACGCAGATTCTCGCCCTGCTGGAAACACGCTCCGCCATACGGGCAACCGAGGCGGCGGAGATGCTGGGCGTTTCTGTGGGAACAATCCGGCGGGACATGGCCGAACTGGAAGCCGGAGGCTACCTGAACAGAACGCATGGCGGAGCCTTTGCCGCCATCGAGGGCGAAGCGGGCTTCATGCGCCGCACCTGCTGGAACAGAGACAAAAAGCGTGTCATCGGACAGGCTGCGGCAGCACATATTTCTTCAGGCAGTGTGGTCTTCATCGACGGCGGAACAACGCCGGAGGCCATGCTGCCGTTTCTTGTGGAAAAAACCTCGCTTACGGTGGTCACCTGCGGGCTGAACATTGCCCTGCAGCTGCTGCGCTGGCCTTACATCAGCACAATTCTGCTGGGCGGCGAAGTACATGCGGAATCACGCACAGTGACCGGCACCCTGCCGGTGACACAGCTGGACTCGTTCGGCATGCGCTTTGACATGGCCGTCATAGCCACCGCGGGCATTAGCGCGGAACACGGAGCCACCAACCGCATGCTGGAACGGCTGGCGCTGAAGCAGCTGGTACTGCGCAACAGCGCTTCAAGCATTCTGGTAGGCGACAGTTCCAAAGTGGACTGCGCATTTCTGGGCAGAGTAGCGCCGCTGTCGGCGTTTTCGCTGTGCATTATGGACGACGACCTGACAGATGAGCAGAAAGCGAAGCTGTCGGAAGCCGGGCGATTCGAATTCGTGCCTCTGGAAGGAAGCAGACGGCGGTGACAGGCCGCGCCGGAAGCTGCGGCCGCCTGCGGATTCGCTTTGCCTGCCTTATGGCGGCGCACACAGCTGCGCCGCGGTCACGCCAACCCCGGCTGACAGACTGACAGCCGGTAACCAAGGAGGAAGAGGATGAAACAGGTTCCCATCGTTGACTGGCTGCAGCGGCTGCCCGGCGGCATGATGCTGGTGCCCCTCATTCTGGGTTCGGTCACAGGCACATTTTTTCCCGGATTTCTGGGGCTGGGGTCGTTTACCACCGCCTTGTTCAAAAACAGCGCACTGCCGCTCATCGGTCTGCTCATACTGGCCACGGGCGCCCAGATAAACGCCAGACAAAGCACGGGCGTTTTCAAGCGCTGCGGGGTCCTGCTGCTTACCAAAACGTTCATTCCTGCCGTCATTATTATTCTGTACGGCAACATCTTCGGACGCGAAGGCATTCTGGGCGTATCGCTGCTGGCCGCCATGATAGCCTTCACCAACTCCAACGGCGGTCTGTGGCTGGCCCTTACCGGACAGTACGGCACAGATGAGGACCGCGGCGCCTACATTGCCAGCGGCCTTAACGATGGGCCTTTTTTCATTCTGCTGGCACTGGGCCTTTCCGGACATGCCAACGTACCGTGGCAGGCCATCGTGGGAACGGTCATTCCCTTTATTGTCGGTTTTGTACTGGGTAATCTGGACAAAAAGTTTGCCGAAATGATGAAGCCCACTGCAGCCATTACCATTCCGTTTTTCGCCTTTGCGCTGGGCACGGGCATAAACCTGCAAAACCTTGTGACAGGCGGCGTCACAGGCGTGCTGCTGGGCATAGGTGTAACGCTGGTCACGGGTTTTCTGTGCTTTGCCGGCTACAGGCTGTTCATCCGCAACTCCAATCCGGGCATAGGCTTTGCTGCGGGAACCACTGCGGGCAACTCCATCACCAGCGTTCTTGTGGTGGTGCAGGCCGACCCCTCGTATGCGCCTTTTCAGGCGGTGGCCACCGCACAGGTTGCAGCGGCGGTGCTGGTAACAGCCATACTGTGCCCGCTGATGACGCACTACATGTGCAAGCGCTATGATGCTGCACATCCCCCGCAGGAGCAGCGCGCATGACCAGATACGCAGTTATCGCCGACGACCTGACAGGCGCAGGTGACACCGGCGTGCAGTTTGCCAAAGCCGGACTGCGTACGCGCATTCTGACGCACAACTGGTCGGCGGAAGACCTGAACGGTGTGGACGTGGCCGTGGTGCAGACAGAAAGCCGCGCCATGCCCCCACAGGAGGCATATGCGGCCGTGAAACAGGCTGCACAGCGGCTGCAGGCGGCCGGAGTACAACCGCTGTATAAAAAGGTGGACTCCACTCTGCGCGGGCAGATAGGGCCTGAAATTGATGCGGTCATGGACGTATGGGGGCTGGAACTGGCCCTCCTGTGTCCGGCATTTCCGGAAAACGGAAGAACTCTCATAGGCGGTTATCTGCTGGCCGGAGGCGAGCCGGTATCACGCACCTCCATCGGAGCGGACCCTGTATCGCCCGTGCGACAGAGCCATATCCCCAGCCTGCTTGCCGCTCAGTCCTCGCGTCCTGCCATAGGGCTTTCGCTGGCAGAAATGACCAGAGGCGACAGTTATCTGGAGAGCATATTCACAGAAGCGCGGCGCAGGAGCGCCATCATTGTGGCCGATGCAGCAGACCCGCAGGATATTGCCCTGCTGGAAAGCCTTGTGGCCCGCTTTGCCCCGCGGGCGCTGTTTGTGGGCTCCGCCGGACTTGCCGCTCCGGTGGCGGCCCGTCTGGCACAATCGTCAGCAGGCAGGCGGCCCGTTGTCACGGTGGTGGGTTCGGTCAACCCCGTATCACGCGGACAGCTGAAACAGCTGCAGCACGAAGGAACGGGACTGCTGCTGGTTACCGCCGACGAGCTGCTGCTTGACGACAGGCACTGGCAGACGGCACTGCGCGCCAAGGCCGAGACGCTGGCATCCATGCTGCGCCGGGGCGAAGACGTGGCGGTGGCCACACCGGGCAACCGGGAAGAAGTACAGGACCTGCTGGAAAGAGGTGCCGGCATCGGGCTGGAGCGCCGCCCCCTTACCGCGCGTGTGGCCGCGCGCACCACTCAGGTGGTGCACGAGGCGCTGGCTTTGCTGCAGGACGGAGAAAAACCGTCCGGCCTTGTGCTCACAGGGGGCGACATGGCCCACGCCATGCTGGCCCACCTGAACACGGCAGGCATGGACCTTATTGCCGAAGTCAGCCCCGGCATACCTGTGGGCAGACTCAGCGGAGGACATGCGGACGGCGTCAAAGTGGTCACCAAAGCAGGCGGCTTCGGCACGCAGGGCGCTCTGGTGCAGGCCGTGCGCACCCTGCGTGAACTGGACTGACAATACAGCCGGGCAGCCCGCCGCTGACGGGGCTGCCCGCCATACCATACAGAACCAAGGAGCAGAGAGTGAAACTGCCTGTTTTAGCGCTGACCATGGGTGACCCTGCGGGAATCGGACCGGAAATAACAGCCAAGGCCCTCGGACGCGATGAAATTCACACCATGTGCATACCGCTTGTGGTGGGCGATATGGCGCTTATGCAGGCGCACGAACGATATATGAACGGCCGCAGGTGCATACTTGTGGACGGAGTGGAAGCGCTGGATACGCTGCCTGCTGACGGTGTGGCCGTTTTTCAGCCGCACGGACCCTTACGCGGCGTTGTGGCGGGTACGCTGTCAGCGGAAGCAGGCCGCGCAGCTGCGGCCTATGTGTACGGAGCCATAGAACTGGCCAAACGCGGCGACATTCAGGGCATAGTGACTGCCCCGCTGAACAAGGAAGCGCTGCATATGGGCGGCGACACCCACCCCGGACACACGGAACTGCTGGCAGAAAGCTTCGGAGTGCGCAACTATGCCATGGTGCTGGCCGCGGAAGACAGATATGTGTTTCATGTGACCACACATCAGTCGCTGCGTTCCGCCATTGATTCACTTACCGTGGATGCCGTGTACCAGCGCATCAGGCTGGCCCATCTGCTGGCGACGGCACTGGGCACACCGCAGGAGACGGTGGCAGTGGCCGGAGTCAATCCGCACGCCGGAGAAGGCGGCATGTTCGGCACGGAAGAACGCGACATCATAACCCCCGCTGTACAGAAGGCCGTGGCGGAGGGCATACCGGCTGAAGGTCCGGTTCCGGCCGATGTGCTGTTCCCGCGCATGGTACGCGGTCAGTACCGGTTTGCCATCGCCATGTATCACGATCAGGGGCACGCCGTTTTCAAATCGCTGTATTTCGACACCGGCGTCAACATCACCATAGGGCTGCCGGTCATCCGCACTTCTGTTGACCACGGCACGGCCTTTGATATTGCGGGCAAAGGCATTGCCAGCGAAGAAAGCATGATCGAAGCGGTCCGCGCAGCAGCCCGTCTGGGCAACAGCTGGGCACATATAAGCCGCAGCGCCATGTGATGCCGCGGGCGCAAAGCCCGCAGGAACACCGCAACGACATAACATTCCGCCGCACCCACGGCGTCAGAAACCCCGCCGGAAAAACGGAGCGTCCGTCCGGCGGGGTTTTCAGCGGCCATAAACACCGCAACAGGCGGCAGGCCGCTCACATATCCTGTCCGCGCATGCCGGAACGCTCGCCCGCGATCTTGCTCAGCCACTTGCGCATCTGGTCAAGATCCTGCTGATGCACCTGCTCGGCTGTGGAAAGCAGGCTTTTCAGCTGCACGACCTCTTTGCGCAGTTCGGCTATCTCACTTTCACGCGCTCCGAGAGTCTGCTCCAGCGCGGCTATGCCTTCTTCCTTGCGGTTCATTACCGCAAGCGATTCCGCAATGCTTTCCATGGCTTTGGTCTGCTGCTCAAGCAAAGCGAACAGCGCCGCCTGCCCCTGATGCACATATTCGGCAGAAAGCTGCACCGCCGACGGCACCGCGGCCGCGGGCGGCAGTTCTGCCTGCGGAGTGCAGTCCGGCGCGGCGCCCAGCGCAGAACCGTAATGCCGCCGCAGAGCGTGCTCCACGGTCATGGCGTTTTTATGCGTCCGTATTTCGGCAACGATAAACGAGAATATTTCAAGTGCTTCAGGAAGATAACGCCTGCGTTTTCCTTCGCCCGTATGGGGCAGAAACGGCAGAAAGCGCTTGCAGTAGTAACGCGCAGTGGATTCCGGCAGGTCATGTCTGGCTGCCAGTTCCGCTATGGTCAGCAGCGTGTCTGCGGCAGTGCGGTGCGGCATGGTTTCCTCCCTGCGGGTGAAGCCCCGAGAAGACAGAATGCTCAGGATACTGCCGTAACCGTAATCTGTTCGCCACGCGATGGCAACATGAACCGGAAAAAAACGGGGAAAGGCGCATATGGGGCGGATTTTCGGGCGGCCCCCGATTGACAAGGTCTGTCTGACACTGCATAGAAGTGGGTAACTATTGGTACTAGGCTTTTTCCGGGGGGAAACAAAGTTCCATTGAAGGAGGAGCTCCACATGCTGACCAAAGCTGAATTTGTTGCGGCTTTCAAAGATGCACTGCCTGAAGTGTTTGAAACCAAAGTCAGCGCTGAAAAAGCGTACGATGCCTTTTGTCAGGTTCTGGCCGACGGCATTGCAAAGAACGAAGGCGTGCGTCTGCCCAATGTCGGCGCGCTGACCGTAGCCGAACGCGCCGAACGGCAGGGCCGCAACCCCCAGACGGGCCAGCCCATGACCATTCCTGCCCGCAAGGTGGTCAAATTTTCGCCGGCGAAAAGCCTGGTCGATGGTGTGAACAGATAACACACCCTGTGAACGTCTGACGGCCGCGGAAAATTCCGCGGCCGTTTTTTTATCAGCATGTACCGTCAGGGAAGAATACGGCGCACCGTGACAAGTCTGGGAAGCCAGTAACGCGAAAGGTAGCTTTCTTCACGCACGGTGCTGCCCGACTTCGGGCTGTGCACCATGGTGCCGCTGCCGCTTATGACGGCAGTGTGCAGCCCGCCGTATCCGATACGGAAAACCGCTATGTCACCGGCGGCCGCCTGCGCAGGGGCCACCGCGGTACCGGTCTGCGCCTGCCCGTCTGTCATGCGCGGCACCGCAATGCCGTTATGCCGCATGACCCACCAGACCAGTCCGGAGCAATCGAACCCTTGCTGCGGCGAACTGCCGCCCCATCTGTAGGGCACACCCACAAGAGCCTGCGCAGTGCGTACCACGGCCAGCCTGTGCCGCTGGCCCTGCGCCGGCAGCACGGAATCGCCGCCGGCCGCTACCGGCGGCAGCACAGTCTTGTGTCCGCATCCGCCGGCAAGTAAAAACAGCATGACGGCGCACAGCAATGTACGGACAGCCCTGAGACGGCATGGCAGTGACAGATTACACATGAGGTATTATTACCAGTAAGATGGACGCATAGCCAGCTTGTATCCCCGGAGCACGCCATGTTTGAAAACGTACCCCTGAGCGGGATGATCCGCATAGCCAGACAGGCGGGAAAAGAAATCGCCGCCCGCCAGCAGGCCATTGTGCAGGCAGGTGAAGCCGCCATATGGCACAAGGACGACGACTCGCCCGTCACTCAGGCGGACAGGGCGGCCAGTGCCGTTCTGTGTGCCGGACTGGCACAGATGGCTCCTTCTGTTCCCGTTATTTCAGAAGAGGAATCCATTCCCCCTGCCGAGGTACGACGGGGCTGGGGGCTGTATTTTCTGGTGGACCCGCTGGACGGCACCAAAGGCTATCTGAAAGGAGAGGCAGACTACAGTGTCTGTGTGGCACTCATGCGCCGCGACGTGCCTCTGGCCGGAGTTGTCCATGTGCCTGCGCGCGGGCTTACCTATTACGGTCTGCCCGGCACGGGCGCATGGCGCGAAGATGAAAGCGGCATGCCGGTGCGCCTGCATACCGCCCCCGCCGTTTCCGGAAAACAACCGGTGGTGCTGCAAAGCCGGGTGTCCGCAACACCCAAACTGGATGCCTACATGGATGGTCTGCCCCATACGCGCCTGATGGCAGGCAGTGCCTACAAGTTCTGCCTGCTGGCCGAGGGAACGGCCCAGATGTATCCCTGTCTGCACCCCACATGGGAATGGGACACCGCCGCCGGAGAAGCCGTTCTGCGCGGAGCGGGCGGCACTGTGACCGATATGGACGGCCGCCCCCTCAGATACGGTAAAAGCTCTCTGCTCAACGATCTTTTCATAGCGCGGGGATGATCAGCGCTCCGCCCACAAGGCACGGCGCCCCTTGATACGCAGCCTGCCCAGCGGCAGCCCTCTGAAATACAGTCCGGCCTCCGGCAGGGATGCATCCACGCTGCCCGCATACGCACCGCGGGCCAGATCAATGCTCTGGCCGGACAGCAGGCCGCTTATCAGTTCCGGCTCTTCCACATTCAACGCGCCTGCGGCGCACTGATCTGCGGGGGGCATCATGCAGCGCATCCGGGGTGAGACCCTCACCTCGCCGCGCGAAGCCTTGCCTAGCGGGTATCCCCGCCAGCGGAAGGATTCGGGCAGCAAGTTCAGGGCCTGTTGCGGCAGAAACATGGCCGCGGAACCGAACAGAGCCACCTCGCCGTCCGGCAGCATGTCCGGATCTGCACACGGTCCGCGCAATACCTGCCTGTGTATTCCCTGCACCCGCATGGCAGAAACAGGTCCGGACGGCGGTGAATCGCCCTCTTTGCGGAAACGCGCGATATAAAATCCCTGTGCCGATGAACGGGATGCATCCACCCGCAGCGTTCCCTCGCACCCCGGCAGCAGCGGGTCTTCAAAAACAAAACCTTCAAACGGTGCCAGCGGTTCGGGGATCAGCCCCAGTTCCTGCGTTGCCCAGCGCACCTGTTCTTCATTTTCCTGCACGTTGGTCGTGCAGGTGGAATAAACCACAACCCCGCCCGGAGCCAGCAGCCGCGCAGCCTCTCTGAGCAGCAGCCGCTGGATGCCCACAAGCGGCTTGACTTTATCCCCCTGCCACAGCTTCATCACGTTGGGGTTTTTATCCACGGTGCCCCAGCCGCTGCATGGCGGGTCCAGCTGGATTTTCTGCCATGATGCATCCGGCAGGGGCAGGGATTCTCCGGCGTAGCCGCAGGTGGCCGTATGCGGCAGGTTCAGGTTGAACAGGTTCTGACGCAGGGTTGCCAGCCGCTGCGCGTTGGGTTCGTTACCCATCACAAAACCGTCCGGCCCTGCCAGCTGCGCCAGAAAGCCCGTTTTGCTGCCCGGACTTGCACACATGTCCAGCACGGCATCGCCGTTCTGCGGCGCCAGCGCCAGAGGCGGCAGCATGGAAGATCTGTCCTGAATGTAAATCAGTCCGAAAAAAGCTGCCAGACTGCTGCCCAGCGGTCTGGGCTCCTTTGTAAGCCTGCGGGTCCAGGGCGATACCGGCTCCGATTCAAACTCGTATCCCTGACTGTGCAGCAGGGCTTCAACCAGCGATTCCTGTCCGGCAGGACATACTACGCGGAACGACCGCGCCTGAGGGGATTCTGCCATTTGCACTCCTGTTTTTGCTGCGCGTCTACCCTAAGCTTGCTTGCATCAGCAAGAGGTATTATGAGAGGACAGTCACGGCAGCGTGTCCGCTGCCGATGCATGTTCCCGAGATTGCGACCAAGGAGACCTTGATGCACCGTATATTGCGTTTTCCGCTGGCACTCCTGCTGCTGGCCGTCACGGCCGTACTGCCTTCCGTTGCCGATGCCGGCGGACTGAAGACCTATGCAGTCCTGCCTTTCAAGATACATGGCCCCGACCAGTACAAATATCTGGAAAAAGCCGTTCCGCAGATGCTTACCTCGCGGCTGTATCTGAAGGATAACTTTGAATCCATAGCCCAGAGCAGCGTTGCCGCGCAGGAGTATCCCGCCGACGAAAACGCCGCCGCTGCTGCCCGTTCCGCCCTGAATGCCGATTATCTGGTATGGGGCGACGTGACCGTGATGGGCTCTGAAGCCAGTCTGGACGTGCGCGTGCTGGACACTGCAGGCAATGTGGCTCCCGTGGGCAAACAGACCCCCGTGCTGCAGCTGATTCCCGCGCTCAAAGATGTTTCCGACCAGATAAACCGTGACGTTTTCAAACGCGCGGATATGCAGACCGCCGCCCAGAGCGCTCCGGCGCCGCAGGCTGTCAATCAGATGAACCCCAACCTGATGCACAACGAATCCGACGCCGGCAGGCAGGTGTATCTTAACCCGCAGTTCCGCTATGCAGGCAATGAAAATGTGGACACCCGCATGCGCAGCCAGTCGCTGCCCTTTGCCGCACGCGGCATGGTGGTAGGCGATCTGGACGGCACGGGCAAAAACGCCGTCATGCTGCTGGACGAGCATGTGGTGCGCGCATACCGCTTTGACGGAAAAATGCTGGAACCCGCCGGCGAACACCAGCTGCCGCTTTCCATCACCTGCCTGAGCATCAACATGCTCGACATGAACCGCGACGGCATTATGGAAATAGTGGTAAACGCCTATGACAGCTCGCAGGAACCCAAAAGCTTTATCCTGAACTGGAGCAACAACACGTTTACCGTGGTGGCGGAAAAAATCCGTTACTACATGAACGTGGTCAAAACGCCGCCGGACTACATGCCCGTACTGGTGGGACAGGCCGTCGGACGGCCCAAACTTTTCCGCGGCAAGGTGCACGAAGTGCTCAAGATGGGCGGTTCCATGGAGCTGGGACGCAGCCTGAACCTGCCCGAAGGCACCAATGTGCTCAACTTCACGTGGCTGCCCGCCAGCGACGGCGAAGGCCCCAAGCTGGTGGTGCTCAACGACCGCGAACACCTTGTCACCTACACCGAGCGCGGCGGACGGCTTGCCCAGACGCAGGAAACCTATTCGGGCTCTTCCGTGGGCATTCCCATCGACATGAGCATGCCCGGTCTGGGTGAAGACACCGTGCTCATTGACGACATGTATTACATTCCCCAGAACATGCGCGCCGTGAACCTTGACCGTGACGGCCGTTATGAACTTCTGGTGGTCCGGCCCATTTCCACGGCGGCGCAGTTCTTCGAACGCTACCGCTTTTTCCCGCAGTCTGAAATTCACGCCCTGCACTGGGACGGCGTAGGCCTTTCCCTGCAGTGGAAAACCCGCCGCATCAAAGGCGCCATCATCGGCTTTGACGTGGCAGACGTGAACAACGACGGCATTCAGGACCTTGTGGTGGCCATTAACACGCACCCCGGCGAACTGGGCGTCCGCTCGCGCAAAACGCAGGTGCTGGCCTATCCGCTTGACCTCGACAGCGCCGCTCCCGGCACCGCCATCGACCGGACATTCCGCGAGGAATAACACCTGTGCGCCTGCCTGTGGTCGCAGGGCGGGAACAGAACAGACAAAACGGCCCGGACGCACTCGTCCGGGCCTTTTACATCCCACGGAGCAGATATGACCGCACCGGCAACAGGCGGGGTACGCCACATAGAGGTCACCCGGGCAGAGGCAGGGCAAAAGCTTCTGCAGTTTCTGCAACGCAGACTGGGCTCCGGTGTGCCGCAGCAGTTTCTGATGCGCATCATCCGCAAGGGTGAAGTCCGTGTAAACAAAGGCCGCGCAAAACCTTATGACAGAGTGTCAGAGGGCGACGTGGTCCGCATACCGCCGGTGCGGCCCGCCGCAGAGCCTTCCTGCGATGCGGCTTGCGCCGTTCCTGCGGTCTCTGCGTCGCCGCTGCCGCAAATCATTGCCAGCGGCGACGGTCTGCTGGTCATCAACAAACCCGCAGGTCTGCCCGTACAACCGGGCACCGGACACACAGACTGTGTCACCGCCCGTCTGGCGGCACACTTTGCCGGCGCCGACTTCATGCCTGCACCGGCCCACAGGCTGGACAAAAACACCTCGGGGCTGCTGCTGGCCGGCACAACCTATACGGCCCTGCGCACCCTGCAGGACCTTTTCCGCAACGGGCACAGCCTGATAAAGGATTATTGTGCGTGGGTGTGCGGTATCTGGCCGGAGCAGGAGGCGCTGACGCTGACAGAATGTACTGGTGAAAGAAGGAACGCCGGGAAAGGAAAAAATACACGCACTGCCCGCCGGCAGCGCGCAGCCGCATACGGCTCCGCCGAAGGGCAGAGAAGCTCTCTGTCAGGTGGTGCCGCTGCTGCGCCTCGACAACGCCACCCTGCTGGGCATACGGCTTGCCACCGGACGCACACACCAGATACGGGTACAGCTGGCCTCACGGAACCATCCCGTCATCGGCGATGTGAAGTATGGTGCTCCCGCATGCAGAGCGGGGATGCTGCTGCACGCCTTCCGGCTGGTTCTGCCCGCCCCCTTCGGGCGTGAGTTCTTCTGCCCGCCGCCATGGCAGGGCCGCCGGGCTGTTGCCCCGCAGACTCTCCGGCAGTGCCGGTTTCCGCCGCTGCGGCCCGCAGACTGAAAAGCCTGCCGGTGACGCACGCTCTTACGGCGACGAAACAGGCAGGCAGATAAAAACCGGTTCGCGGCAATGCCGCTTCCTTCTCAACGTCGGGTCTCGCGCAGCGTCTCGCCCGGAAAAACGACCCTGCCGGCACGGCTGGTGTCATACCCTTCCAGCTGCCCCGCCAGTGCTGCAAATTCCGGCGTGGTGAACAATCCCATAAACAGCTGTATGTGACGTTCAAAAAACGTATCGCGCGGAATGAGCAGGTCGAACCGTTCCCACCCCAGCGGAATGAAATCAAGCCCCAGCAGCCCGGCAACGGCCCGGATGGCGGGCGCTGTATCCGCCCTGCCGGAAAGGACTTCAAGCCCCACATCCATATGGCGCGAAAATTCGTTTTCGTACCCTTTCAGACGCGCGGGATTTATACCGGCCGCCGCCAGCTCGGAATCAAACAGCAGCCGCGTGCCCGTACCCAGAGGGCGGTTGGCCACCGTCAGCCCGCCACCGGCCACATCTGCCACGCACGAAATACCGGCGGGGTTCCCCCGCGGCACCAGCAGCCCCTGTTCACGCAGGCAGAAATTGACCACAGCCGGACGCTCTTCAAGCTCCCGTTCGGCATGGGCAAAATTGTACTCCGCACCGTCTTCCTGCTTCAGATGGCTGGTCGCCATATGGCAGACACCCCGACGAAGCGCCTTGATGCCCCCCATACTGCCCATGTTGGCAAAAGCGGCAATATAGTCCGGCTGGGCGTCCATAAACAGCCGCAAGGTTCGCTCAAAAAGAATGTCATTGCTTCCCGCCACCAGCAGCACACCCTCAGCAGGGGGTGCTGATTCGTGACGGCGGGGAAAATTGATGGTGGAATTTTCCACCCACTGCTCCACAAGGTGCGCAGGAAAAAGCCACTTGCCCGTGACCTTGGTCGCAGGCAGCCCCTTGTCGGAAATAAGGGTGTAGACCATCTTCTCGTTCACACCCAGAAACTGGGCAACTTCGCGTGTGGAAAGCAGGTTTTTCATACATCTTCCTGTTGTTGATTCCCGATGCGTAAGAAACTACTGCAAACACCGGCTGCGGGCAACCGGAGGCCCTGCGTCACGACAAACGCATCGGCAGCATCCGCAAGTACCCTGTTTCAGAACCGGTTTGCCCTCCGCGGGCAAGGGAATGATTCCCCCCGCATCCCCCGTTGCGCACGCTGTCCGCGATCAGCTGACGGTACGGGCGTGCGCGGCAGCATGACTGGCAGCGTCACAACGCACAGTGGTCCGGCAACGTGGCCCCGCTTCTGTCTGCGTGCCGTATGTACGGGGCCTGCTGATGGGACGGGGAAAACAGCCCGCCCTGCCGGAGGCTCTTTCTGTTTCGGAACTGTGATGCATAAAAAAACGGGCACCGGAACTATGCCGGTGCCCGGGGTCATTCAGGACAGAAAAACGGGTCAGCGCTTGTACACGGCACCGTTGGCGGCAGACGTCACCAGACGGCTGTAGCGTTTCAGCAGCGGAGAGGTGACCTCTTTCACCACGGGCGTAAATGCAGCACGCCGGCGCTCCATTTCCGCTTCGTCAACCAGCAGGTCCAGCTTGCGGGCGGGGATGTCTATCTCGATCATGTCCCCTTCACGCACCAGCCCTATGGGACCGCCGTCAGCAGCTTCGGGTGATACATGCCCTATGGCGGCACCTCTGGTTCCGCCGGAAAAACGCCCGTCGGTAATCAACGCCACATCGGCCCCCAGCCCTATGCCGGCAATGGCTGCGGTGGGAGACAGCATTTCGCGCATACCGGGACCGCCTTTCGGCCCTTCGTAGCGTATGATGATGGCATCGCCCTTTTCAATCCGCTGCGCCATAATGGCTTCAAAGGCAGCTTCTTCTGATTCAAACACACGGGCACGCGCTGTACGCTGCATCATTTCCGGTGCAACGGCAGACTGCTTGACCACGGCCCCTTCCGGCGCAAGCGACCCGTACAGAATGGCAATACCGCCCTGCGGCGAATACGGCTTTTCCATGGGCCTGATGACATCGTGGTCACGCACCGCGGCGCCCAGTGCATCAAGGTTTTCGCCCACGGTACGGCCTGTGACGGTCAGTGCGTCGCGGTGTATGCGCCCGGCCTTGTCCAGTTCGGCCATGACCGCGGGAATACCCCCTGCACGGTGCAGGTCCTGTATATGCTGGTCACCGGCGGGCGAGAGCTTGCACAGGTTGGGGGTCTTGCGGCTTACCTCGTCAAAAATGCCCAGAGTAAGATCAAGCCCTGCCTCGGCAAATACAGCGGGCAGATGCAGTACCGTGTTTGTGGAACAGCCCAGCGCCATATCCGCGGCAACAGCGTTGGCCACGGCCTTTTCGGTCACGATATCACGCGGCTTTATATCGCGCTCCAGCAGCTCCATGACGCGCATGCCGGCATGTTTGGCCAGCCGCACCCGCGCTGCGGAATTGGCCGGCGTGGTACCGTTGCCCGGCAGCGCAAGCCCTATGGTTTCGGAAAGACAGTTCATGGAGTTTGCCGTGAACATACCCGCGCACGACCCGCAGCCGGGACATGCCGTCTCGGAAAGCTGCTCCAGTTCGTCTTCCGTCATTCTGCCCTGCCGCACCATGCCCACACCTTCAAACACGGTGATGAGGTCTGCGGCCTTGCCGTTGCCCGTGCCTGCCATCATGGGGCCGCCGCTGATAAGAATGGACGGCACGTTCATACGCAGCATGGCCATAAGCATGCCGGGAACCGACTTATCACAGTTGGGTATGAAGACCAGCGCATCAAAAGGATGAGCCGTGGCCATTATCTCAATGGAATCTGCGATGATTTCGCGGCTGGGCAACGAAAAACGCATGCCTTCATGGTTCATGGCCAGCCCGTCGCATACCGCTATGGCGGGAAACTCCATGGGTGTGCCGCCCGCGGCGCGCACTCCGGCCTTCACTGCTTCGGCAATGGTGTGCAGGTGGATGTGTCCCGGTACCACCTCGTTGGCGGAATTGACCACCCCCACAAGCGGTCTGGACAGTTCTTCACGGGTCAGGCCCAGGGCGTACAGCAGCGAACGATGCGGGGCTTTTTCAAGCCCGTGTGTCATTTTCTTGCTTCTCATGTTGTCCTCTGTGCGCGCTGACGTCAAAGCCCGCGCAGCCGGCCGGAAGGAAAGACACCCGCCGGAAAGCTACCGGAAACCCTGCGGCAACGCACTGAATGGATCAGCGCTTCACGGCTATCCAGCTGCTTACAACGCCCATGACCGCAGGCACGGCCACCAGCATGGCCACCTGCTCCACAGGCAGAAAAGACAATTGCATACTTACCGGCGGAAACATGAACACGTTGCGTATCTGCATCCATGTGACCCATAAAAGGCCGGTGGCCAGCAGTCCCCCGCAGAGGCCCTGAATGCCGCCGGTGATAAGCAGGGGCAATCGTATGTACCAGTTGCGTGCACCCACCAGGTGCAGAATTTCAATTTCCGTTTCACGGCTGACCAGAGACAGCTTGATGGTGTTGCCCACCACAAGCGAAAGCACCAGCCCCAGAAAACCTATGACCGGCCACATGACATTACGGCTGAACACGTTCCACGCACGGGCAAGATCGTCACGCACGGGGCTTGCCCCGATACGCTGAACGCCCGGCAGTCCGGAAAGGTACGTCATGGTTTCATCGTGCCAGCCGCTCATATCCTTTGCTTTGGGTTCAAAAACAAGAACCGCGGTGGGAGGCAGCGGACTTTTACCTATCCATGATGTATCCACCCCGCCTACCGAAGAAAGGTTGCCTGACAGCGTTTCCAGTGCCTCTTCGGGAGTATACGTTTTCACTTCGGTCAGCCACGGCATATGCCCGAAGCTGTCCCATTGCGAGCGCACTGTTTTCATGTCGGCATCGGCATGCCAGTATACCTGATAAACGGCCTTGCCACGGGCCGTGCCCAGCGCCTGATCCAGATTGACAAACGCCATCAGAAAAAGTCCGGCAAGGAAGACGGCCAGCGTGACGGCAAGAAGCGTGAAGACCTGTGCCAGAGGATGGGCGGCCATATCGCGCACGCCCCGGCCGAAAAGCCGCAGAATGATGCCTACCATGCATCCTCCGCTTCGGAACCTTCAAAAATTTCGGCTCCTGTCCAGTTGGCATAGGTTATTTTGCCTTCGTCCAGCCGCAGCACACGGGCACCGGGGTGCCGTTCCACCAGTTCTCTGTTGTGCGTGGCCACAATGACCGTTGTGCCGTACGAATGGAACTGTCTGAAAATATCAAGCATACGCAAAGCCAGTTCAGGGTCCAGGTTGCCCGTGGGTTCGTCCGCAAGCAGAATCTGCGGATTGACCACAACGGCGCGGGCTACCGCCACCCGCTGCTGTTCGCCGCCGGAAAGTTCACCGCAGGGCGCTGCAAGCCTGTTCTCCAGCCCCAGTCCGCGGGCCACGGCGCGCACTCTGCGGTCGATATGCACCCGCTGCAGGCAGCGCACCTCCAGCGCTATGGCAATGTTGTCATACACCGAGCGCCGCGGAAGAATTTTAAAATCCTGAAAAACGACACTCACCTGTCTGCGCAGGGCGGGCAGCTGACGGGTTTTGAGATTGCGCAGGTCAAAACCGGCCACACTCAGCGAGCCGCGGTATACCGGCAGCGCGCCGTACAGCATACGCAGCAGAGTGGTCTTGCCCGCGCCCGAAGGCCCGCACAGAAACAGAAAATCACCTTTATCAAGCCGGAAGGAAACATTTTTCAAAGCCCAGTGCGGGCCGAAATTATGGGAAAGATGCTGGGCGTTAAGCATGTGTGGATTCCGCTACGGAAAAAGGGGGCGCAAAGGCCCCCTGTTTGTGCTGATGGTGCGCGGCGTATCAGCCGCATTTGGTGAATCCGCAGGCAGGGCAGATATGGCAGCCTTCCTGAAACACCAGTTCTTCATCGCAATCGGGGCACTGCTGCCTACCGAGCCCGTTGGGAGCGTGTACGGGCACCTTGGCCTTTAGGTACCTGTTTTCCATTACCCATGCAATGGCATCGGGTATGGACAGCAGCAATCCTTTTTTCTGAAACTTGGGGTGTTCTCCGCCTATACCCTTGAGCTGCCGCACTATTTCCACCACCTCAACGCCGGAGCGCAGCGCCAGCGAAACCAGTCTGCCGATGGCTTCCGCCTTTGCGGTGATGGACCGCCCCGACTTGCCTATGGTGGTGAACAGTTCAAACGGCCTTCCGTCCACTTCGTTAATAGTCACATACAGCACACCCAGCCCCGTTTCCACTTTCTGGGTAAATCCGTATACGATATCAGGACGTTCACGCACAACGCTGCGTTCTTTTTTCTGCTCTTCCTTGCTTTTTTCTCCGTCGCCGGTGCACAGAACCTGCGACTGTTTGCAGCCGTCACGGTATACGGTAACCCCCTTGCAGCCCCGCTCATACGCCATCCAGTAAATGCTGCGTATGTCGTCAATGGTTGCGCTGTTGGGCAGGTTGACGGTCTTGGACACGGCGTTGTCGGTATATTCCTGAAACGCCGCCTGCATTTTCAGATGCCATACGGGATCTATGTCCATGGCTGTCACAAAAACATCGCGCATATGCTGCGGCAGGTGCTCCATTGTCTGCACAGACCCTTTCTGCGTTACAGCTTCCATCAGCTTTTCAGAATAGCACTGCTCGTCCTTGAGCGCCTGCTCAAAATAAGGATTCACTTCCACCAGACGCTCGCCGTCCATGACATGCCGCGCAAAGCTGAGCGCAAACAACGGTTCAACCCCGGAAGAGCATCCCGCAAGAATGGACAGGGTTCCGGTGGGGGCAATGGTCGTTATGGTGGCGTTGCGGTACGGTCCGAGGTCCCGCTGTCCGAACACTGACTCGGCGTAAGCCGGAAAGGGTCCGCGTTCCTTGGCAAGCTGTTTGGAGGCGGCACGGCCTTCCGCGCGGATGAATTCCATGACACGGCCGGCAAGCTTAACGGCATCCTGACTGTCGTAGGGAATGCGCAGCTGAAACAGCAGGTCGGCCCAGCCCATGACGCCCAGCCCGATTTTGCGGTTTCTGTGCACCGTTTCTGTTATGCGGTCCAGCGGATAGCGCGAAGCATCGATGACATTATCCAGAAAACGCACGGAAAGCCTGATAATACGCTTAAGCTCTGCCCAGTCTATGGAATCTGCCGTGCTGCCATGCCCGGCAAGGTACAGTCCGGCCAGATTGACGGAACCGAGATTGCAAGCCTCGTAAGGCAGCAGTGGCTGCTCCCCGCACGGGTTTGTGGACTCCATCTCGCCCTGTGCGGGCGTGGGGTTGTCACGGTTTATCCGGTCAATGAAAACAATGCCCGGATCCCCCGACTCCCACGCTTTCTGCACCAGTATCTCAAACACCTCACGGGCATTCAGGGTACCTTTGGCTTCGCCGGAGTGCGGCGCCATCAGAGGATATTCTTCACCTTTTTCCACCGCCTTCATAAAATCTTCGGTCAGCGCAACGGAAAGGTTGAAGTTATTGAATTCCCCTTCACGTTCCTTGGCGCGGATGAACTCCAGAATGTCCGGATGGTCCACACGCAGAATGCCCATATTGGCCCCGCGGCGCGTGCCTCCCTGTTTAATCTGCTCCGTGGCGGTATTGAAAATGCGTAAAAAAGAAAGCGGACCCGAGGCAACCCCGCCCGTGGACCCCACTCGGCTGGCCGCCGGACGCAGGCGCGAGAATGAAAACCCTGTTCCGCCTCCTGATTTATGAATCATGGCGGCATGTTTCACGGCGTCAAAAATCTCTTCTATGGAATCACCCACCGGCAGCACAAAACAGGCCGCCAGCTGACCCAGATCAGTGCCCGCATTCATCAGCGTGGGAGAATTGGGTAAAAATTTCCACGATGTCATCAGGTCGTAAAATTCACGGGCCAGTTCGTCCGCCCTGCACGACGAATCAGGGTATTTACCCTCCTCCGCCGCGATGGCAGACGCCACACGCCAGAAAAGCCCCGTGGCATCTTCCAGCGGTTCTCCGTCAGGGCCTTTGCGGTAATAACGCTTCGAAAGCACGACCTCTGCATTCTGGTTGAGCACAACGGGCTGCAAGTCTTCCGGCTGTTTCATGTCATCCCTTTAACGTATCAAATCAATTAGTTATAGTTTTTCTCAACTTTTACTACCTGCTACGGAGCTTAGCATGCCCTGCCGGAAAAAGCCACTGCCGCATCACAATCTGCAGTTGTTGACACGGTGCGTGTCCGTACACTGCCGCCGCGGCACACCGCTGACCGCGCATAAAAAAACCGGCCGGAATTGCTCCGGCCGGTCTGTACCCGCAGTATGCCGCGGCTGCCGCTGTGAAGGAAGCAGCGCCGTTGTGCTGTTTAGTAGTGTCCGCCCATCATGCCGCCACCCATATGGTAGCCGCCGCCCCGATGAAACCCGCCGCGGTGACCGCGTCCGAAGCCGGACTTGAGCCCCACTTCCTTTTCAAGGCGCTGGGAAAGTTCAATGTGCAGGTTGCGCAGCTGAGTGCGCAGCTGGGCCACTTCACCGGCAGTCTTGCCCACTGCCGCGGGGTCTGTGGACGGATTGTTGTACATGGCATTCAATTCTGCCTGCTTGGCAAACAGCTTGTCGCGCAGGGGGGTCATCTTGCCGTCGGCTTCGGCCACAATCTTGTCATACAGAGCCTGCTTTTCGGGTGTCAGCGAATCATATGCGGCCTGACCGCCGGGTCCGCTGCCGCCAAAGGGGCACACGGCCGCCCCGCCGCCGGCACCCATGCCGCCGTATCCGCCGCGATGGCCGTATCCGTGTCCGTAAGGACCGGCAAAAGCCACTGCTGCCAGAGCAAAAATACCGAGGGCTGCTACTATGGTGATAATGGAACGGGTCTTCATAATGTCCTCCGGATTACCTTGTGCACCTTCTGGTGCGTTGCTTGCATTTGCTCATGATAGAGCAACAGGCGTGCCATACACGCACATGAAGCAATATCGCACAACAAACCGGCATGTTATGCACAGAAGCGGGACAGTACAGTGAAAGTCAGTGTATAAAAAACATACACCTTTGAGAAAAAGCACTGTATAAAAAATAGACGCTGTACAAATATTGAACACGCAAGGTGACGGCAATGCACTTCAGAAAAAAACATTCCCTTCCCGGGCCGTTTGCCTCGCCGTGGCTGGTTATCGGCGCGGCGGTCATTCTGGGCGTGGTGGTTGTGGCGCTTTCAGTGCGCAACATCACCCGTTCGGAACAATACATGGCCAATATCCTGCTGGAAAAAGGCGGATCGCTTATCAAGGCATTTGAGGCCGGAGCACGAACGGGCATGCGCGGCAGCGCGTTCCGCCTGCAGGTGCTGCTGGAAGAAATGGCCGACCAGCCGGATATTGATTTCATTGCCCTGACAGACAGGGAAGGCAATATTGTGGCTCACAGCAACAACGAACAGGTAGGCAAACGGCTTTTCGGCGCCGAGGTGACCACCGACCTGCTGCGGCCTGACACACGCCCGAGGTGGAGCATTTTCGGGCAGGCCGGTAAACGATACTTTGTGGTCTACCGTGAATTTGCACCGCTGCAGGGCCGCCATGCCCGCAGGGGACACATGATGCCGCACATGCGCAACCACGCGTGGGATAACTGGCAGCAGCCGGACGGCCCGCCGCCCATCATTTTTGTCGGGTTCGACGTTCAGCCGTTCGAAGACGCCCGCAGACAGGACAAACAGCACACCATGACCATGGCAGCCATAGTGCTGCTGTTGGGGGTTGCGGGTTTCATATCGCTTATCTGGGCACAGAATGTCCGCCGCGCACGCAAAGAGCTGGAAAGCACACAGGCCCTGTCGGATGAGATTGTTTCCAATCTCCCCGAAGGTCTGGTGGTGCTGGATGCCGCCGGAGATGTTTCTTTCATGAACAATACGGCCCGCGCCATGCTGGGAGACGGTACCGCCGCTCACGATACGCACGAAGCAGCCGCAAGCTGCCCGCCGCTGCCGCCGGTACTCATGCATGCCGTACGCCAGCTGGACACCCAGCACATACTGAGCGGCAGAGAAACGGTGCTTTCCGGCACCGGAGGCCCTGTCCCCGTCAGTGTTACCGGTGCGTGCATAACAGGCGAAGACGGTTCGCTGATGGGCAAACTGCTGCTGCTGCACGACCTGAGCGAAGTGCGCAGACTGGAAGAAGAAGTACGCAGGCGCGAAAAGCTGGCAGCCATAGGCAGTCTGGCTGCGGGGGTGGCTCACGAAATACGCAATCCGCTCAGCTCCATCAAAGGATATGCCACCTATTTCGGCACCCGCTTTGCCGAAGGCAGCGAAGACCGCGATGCCGCCCGGATCATGGTGCAGGAGGTGGACAGGCTCAACCGCGTCATTTCCGACCTTATCGGTCTGGCCCGCCCGTCGGACCTGTCTTTAAAGCCCAGCAGACCGGAATCGCTGGCAGAAAACGTACTCCGCCTTATCCGGCAGGATGCCGCGGGCAAAAACATAGACTTGCGGTTCGCCGCGGCGGACGACCTGCCGCAGGCAGTGCTCGACCCCGACAGAGTGACGCAGGCGCTGCTGAATGTCTGCCTTAACGCACTGGATGCCATGGAAAGCGGCGGCGTACTGACGCTGAGCGTTGACACCGACAGTACCTCTTCCGAAGGCCGCAGGCTGCTGCGGTTCAAGGTGCGTGACACGGGCTGCGGCATAACGCCCGAAACCCTGAGCACCATGTTTGACCCGTATTTCACCACCAAAAGTCAGGGAACGGGGCTCGGGCTGGCCATTGTGCACAAAATAGTGGAGGCCCACGGCGGCGAAATAGCCGTGCAGTCTTCCGTAGGCAGCGGAACGGAAATATCTCTCATTCTGCCGCTTGAACCGCAACGCAACGCGAACAGCTGACCCGGCGGCGCGTCAAAGGAACAGCCATGACAAACGCTCCTACCATATTGATAGTGGATGATGATCAGGCGCACAGAACCATGCTGCGCACCATGCTGCGCGGCTGGCAGTACTCGGCGGAAGAAGCCGACGACGGTTCCGTGGCCGTGAGCAAGGTGCAGGAGCGCGCATATGACGCCATCCTGATGGATATCCGCATGGCCCGCATGAGCGGCATAGAAGCCCTGCGGCATATCATGGCCCACAATCCGGCCATTCCCGTGCTTATCATGACGGCATATTCTTCGGTGAATACAGCGGTGGAAGCCCTGAAAATAGGTGCTTATGACTACCTGACAAAGCCGCTTGATTTCGACGAGCTGAAACTGACGCTGGAGCGCGCGCTTGATCACACGCGGCTGGCCTCGGAAAACAGAGAGCTGCGCAGCTCTCTGTCCGCGGGGCAGGCTGCCTCGCGCATTATCGGCCGCAGCGAGGCCGTGCGCCGGCTTACCGAGCTGGTGGCCACAGTGGCGCCCAGCGACGCCACGGTACTCATCACCGGAGAATCGGGCACAGGCAAAGAACTGGTGGCCAGAGCCATACACGAAGGAAGCAGCAGACGTGACAGACCGCTGGTAACCGTCAACTGCGCCGCCCTTACGGAATCGCTGCTGGAATCAGAACTGTTCGGCCACGAAAAAGGTGCTTTTACCGGTGCGGACAAAAAACGCGACGGGCGGTTTGTTCAGGCGGACGGCGGTACGTTGTTTCTGGATGAACTGGGCGAAATGTCTCTGGCACTGCAGGCAAAGCTGCTGCGTGCGCTGCAGCAGGGTGAAATCCAGAGGGTAGGCAGCGACAACCCGCTGAGAGTCGATGTACGCGTCATCGCCGCAACCAACCGCAATCTGACCGCAGAGGTGACCGCAGGCAGGTTCCGCGAAGACCTGTTTTACCGGCTCAACGTCATCGGCATAGCGGTACCGGCACTGCGGGAACGGCGCGACGACATCCCCCTGCTGGCCGGACACTTTCTGACCCGCTATGCCGAACGTAACCGCAAGATGCTCAAAGGATTCACCCCGCAGGCCATGAACTGTCTGGTCAACTATGACTGGCCGGGCAATGTGCGTGAACTGGAAAACGCCGTGGAGCGCGCCGTTATCATGAGCATGGGCGAATATGTCACCGGACGCGAACTGCCGCCGGACATTGCAGCGGCTGACGGCGAAACGGATATCACCGCAGCAGTGCCCGATACGGACACACCGCTGCCCGACACCGTCCATGACCCCTATGCGGGGCTCTCGCTGGAAAATCTGGAACGCCGCGCCATTGAAGCAACGCTGCGCGAATGTGCCGACAATAAAAGCGAAGCCGCCCGCCGGCTGGGCATCACCCGCGCAACACTGCACAACAAGCTGAAAAAATACGGCATGGAATAACCGGAAGACCGGAACCGGAACAAGACCTCCGGCGGGCAAGAGGCATGATTCCCCCTGCATCCCCCGTTGCGCATGTTCTGCCGCGGTCAGCTGACATCGAAGAGCTTACGGTTGCGGCTGCATGGCGGCAACCGCACGGCGCGTCGCGTTGCGGGCATCGCTGTGCCTTGCACGGGGCGCATTACAGGGGGGAAGGTTCAGCCGCCCCCTGACGGAGTTTTCTTCAGGCTTCTCAGGCTTCTCAGGTTTCTCAGGTTTCTCAGGCATCCGGCGGGCAAAATCCGCAAAATCAGGCAAACAGCGATTTATCTGATCCGATCAATGAAAGCGCCAGTTCCATTTCGCGTTCAAGGCGGTTTTGCACTGCGGAGCGCACGGCGTTGGTGGAGGAACCGAACTGCCTGCTGCGCAGGTCATAAACTGTGCGTATAAACCGCCCTTGAAATGCAGGATCGGTAAAAGAATCATCCTGTCCGGTTCTGCCCAGAGCCTGACGGAAAATGCGAGCTGCGCCCGTGGGCCCGTGCTGCACGGCGGTGCTCCACAGCACTTCGCCCAGAACACCGCTCATATGGTCGCGTTCAAGTACCGAGTTGCGGGTAACCTTTCGCAAAGCGGGAAGGAAATTGTTCTCCCGCACGAATCTGTTCTGCAATGATTCAAATCCTGCCGGATCAGCAGCGGCGATTTGCGCCCATACACGGGGCATTGCACCTTGCGTACCGCCGGTGTTGGCCGGCCCTGCGGCGTTGAGACGCTGCGCGTACTCGGGTGCTGCCCGCTGCAGAAAGCGGATAAAGGCATCCATGCTGCCCGCCCGCGAGGAAATCTGATATTTTCCGTAGGAGGTGCCGCCATGACGGTCGTAGCCGATGCTTGCCACGCCCTGCGTGCCGGACTCAAACTGCGCTGCCAGCCAGCCGGTAAGCGGTGCAGACTCCGCAACGCCGCCTGCGGCGTTCTTCCCGTCAGCAGGAGCAATCTTTCCGGCAGATTCGGGCGCAGCAGGTTCCTGCCGGAGCGCGCTCATGCCGTCCGGAGCTTCCGCGGCCTGCCGGTAGGCTGCAGCCGCACCGTTCCATGATATGCGGCCTCTTACTTCACCGGTTTCACTGCCCAGTCCCACGGCATCGGCTATGGCAGACCGCAACGAAGCCAGCCCTTCCACGGGCAGTGCCGCGGTACCGGCAGGTGCTCCGCCCGATGCCAGACCCGCCAGACCGGAGGAACCGGCCAGACCGGACGGGCCGGACGGGCCGGAGAGCACTCTGGTAAGGGTGGCCAGCGCTCTGGTATTCAGCAGATTCATGCTGCCCAGCATGGCGCCTTCAAGCGGAGATTCTTCTTTGCCGTCACCTTTGCCCAGCCCCAGAACATCATCAAGCAGCTTCTGACCGTTGCGTGACAGGGCGCTGCCGCCCAGCAGCTCCCCGAAGCGTCCGGTGCCGGAACCTGCAGCGGCGGTCTGCTGTGCAGGCAGTGTACGGCCGGTAACGGGCCTACGCAGAACCCTGTCCGCCCTCTGCAGGCTTATGGTGCTGAAAGGATCGTATGCCATGGTGCCTCCTCGCTCGGGGCAGTACCCCGCAGCAGGACTAGCAACCATAGTGCCGATATTTCATACCCTCTTTTTTCCGGCATGTTACCCTTGCAAAAAAACATGGACAGCAACCGGAACATGCAGGGCCGACGATTCTCCGACACGGCCGTACGGTTATGAAGAGGCGGGCCGGTAGTAGCCTTTTGCCTCGGGCAGCAGCTGGCGGATGGCTTTTATGCGGTTTTCATCAGCAGGGTGGGTAGAAAGGAACTCCGGCGGTTTTTTGCCGCCCTTGGCAGCCATGTTCTGCCAGAAAGTCAGCGCGGCTTCCGGGTTGTACCCCGCCTTGGCCATAAGAATAAGACCTATCCGGTCGGCCTCGTATTCGTGGGTGCGGCTGTAGGGCAGCAGTATGCCCACGCCCACACCTATACCATACGCCGCCACCGCGGCCTGCGCCACCTCAGGCGATGTCTGGGAGCCCACGGCGATGGCCGTCCCCAGCTGCCCCAGCTGCGCCACAACCTGTGTGGAATACCGCTCGGCCCCGTGCCGCGCGATGGCGTGGCCCACTTCGTGACCGATAACAGCGGCCAGCTGCGCATCGTCTTTGGCGGCTTCAAACAGCCCTGTATACACAAATATTTTTCCGCCCGGCAGGCAGAAGGCGTTGGGTACGTCTTTTTTGACGGTATGAAATTCCCATTTATATTCAGGGTGTCCGGCCACGGCCGCTATGCGGCGTCCCACGCGGGTCACGGCACGGGCATAGTCGCTTGTGGTATCAATCTGCTCCGACTTGACCACTTTCTGCGCTTCAGAGGCCCCCAGCGCCATTTCCTGCTGCGAATCCATCATGATAAACTGGTTGCGGCCGGTATACGGCGCCTTGGCACAGGCAGAGACAACCAGTACCGCCACTGTCAGTGCGGCAAAAAGCCATTTTTTCATATTTCTGCGCATAATCCCGTCCTTACTGGCTTCCTGCCCGCCGCGGACTGCCCTCAGCGGGCAAAGCGCGGCACGTCAAACTTGACGCTGTTGGCATTTGTCGTATCTTCCCCTACCTGAAAGCATGTGACAGCCCGACGGCCGCACAGGCTTTATACACCAAGCACCCGAAAGGCCGCAACGCGCTCCGTCCGCGGAACCGCCTGCGAACAAGGACAACTCATGGGCAAAGACCTCATCATCGTCGAGTCTCCCGCCAAGGTGAAGACTATCAAAAAGTTTCTGGGCAACAAATATATGGTCCAGGCCAGTGTGGGACATATCCGCGACCTGCCGACCAAGGAGCTCGGCGTGGACGAGGAAAACGACTTTTCTCCTGACTATCAGGTAATTCAGGGAAAACAAAAGGTTGTTTCCGCCCTTCGCGAAGCTGCGGCAAAAGCTGATAATGTATTTCTGGCGCCCGACCCCGACCGCGAGGGCGAGGCCATTGCCTGGCATGTTGCTGAAATAATTGCCAAGGAAAACAAAAACATCAGCCGTATCCAGTTTAACGAGATTACCGCCCGCGCCGTGCGCGAAGCGCTGGAAAACCCGCGCGAGCTGAACCGGAGTCTGTTTGACGCACAACAGGCACGCCGCGTGCTCGACAGACTGGTCGGTTACAAAATTTCGCCCATTCTGTGGAACAAAATAAAACGCGGCATCTCTGCCGGCAGGGTGCAGTCGGTGGCGCTGCGGCTGATTGTAGACCGCGAACGCGAACGCTATGCATTCACATCGGAAGAGTACTGGGTTTTCCGGGCCAATCTGGCCGCGGAAACGCCCCCGCCCTTCAAGGCGGAACTTTTCAAGGTGGATGACAAAAAACCCGCCATTGCCAGCGCGGAGCAGGCGCAGGAACTGGAAAAGTCCATTGAGGGCAAAGCGTTCATCGTGGATTCGGTGCAGGAGAAAGAACGCTCACGCAAACCGCAGCCGCCGTTCATCACCTCCACCCTGCAGCAGCTGGCCAGCCAGCGGCTCGGTTTTTCCGCCAAGCGCACCATGTCGGTGGCGCAGCGGCTGTATGAAGGCCTTGATCTGGGCGACATGGGCACCACGGCGCTCATCACCTATATGCGTACCGACTCCGTCCGCATTTCGGATGAAGCCCGCGACAGCGCGCGCGAGCTTATCGTCTCGCTGTACGGCAAAGAATACTGCCCCGCCAAGGCGCCCGTATACAAAACCAAAGGCTCGGCACAGGACGCGCACGAAGCCATCCGCCCTGTTGACGTAACGCTGACTCCGGACAAAATAAAAGGTCTGGTGGCACCGGAACAGTACAGCCTGTACCGCCTTATCTGGTCGCGGTTCATGGCCTCGCAGATGGCGCCTGCCCGCTTCCACGACACCACGGTGCTTATCGGATGCGGCGGCACGCAGTGGCGCGTAAAAGGCGAACGGCTGCTTTTTCCGGGGTATATGGCCGCCGCGCCTGCTTCGGCCAAAGAAGCCAATGTGGAGCTGCCCCCCATGCAGCAGGGGCAGACGCTGGAACTGACCCTGCTGGAAAAAGAGCAGAAGTTCACACAGCCTCCCGCCCGCTATTCCGAAGCCTCTCTGGTGCGGGAGATGGAAGAAAAAGGCATCGGCCGTCCCTCAACGTATGCCAGCATCATTTCCACCATTGTAGACCGCGACTACACCCGTCTGGAAGAGAAGCACTTTGTGCCCACCGATCTCGGCTTTGTGGTGTGTGACATGCTTACCAACCACTTCGGCACGCTGATGGATATCGGCTTTACCGCGCAGATGGAAAATTCGCTGGATAAAGTGGCCGAAGGCGACCTTGACTGGGTGGCACTGATGAAGGACTTCACCAGCGACTTCAACCCTACGCTGGCATCCGCCGCCAAAGAAATGAAAACCGTGAAGGCGGGGCTGGAAACGGACATCGTGTGCTCTGAATGCGGCAAACCCATGGCCATCAAGTTCGGCAAGGCCGGCCCCTTTCTGGCATGCACCGGCTACCCCGACTGCAAAAACACCAGTAACTTCACGCGTGATGAAAGCGGAACAATACAGCTGGTTGAACGTGAGCAGGAAGAACTGAAACCCGTCGGCACCTGCCCCGAATGCGGCAAAGACCTTGTGGTCAAACAGGCACGCACGGGCAGCAGATTCATCGCCTGTACGGGCTATCCCGACTGCAAGCATACCGAACCGTTTTCCACCGGCGTTCCCTGCCCCAATGACGGCTGCGATGGCCAGCTGGTGGAAAAAAGCTCGCGCCGCGGCAAGATATTCTATTCCTGCAACCGGTACCCCCAGTGTGACTATGCCACATGGAACTGGCCTGTGGCCGAAGCCTGCCCGCAGTGCGATTCCAAAATTCTGACCATCAAGTCCACCAAGGCAAGAGGCAAACATATTGCCTGCCCTGCCTGCAAGTACACGCGGGCGCTGGAAGACGAAGAATAGCATGACGCGGGGCTTAACGGCCCCGCGTTTTTTGTGGATTTATGCTAGGGGCGGCTTCAGCCCGGCAGATATTCTGCAAACGATATACGGCGTTTTTGTATTACAGAACGCTTGCATAATGTTATACAAAGAACAGGCTCCGGCAGAGAAAAGAAACCGGCAGATAACCGAGCGCGGCAGGCGCAGAGCCGTGTCTGCGGCCTGTCCGGCCCGTATTCCGCGTCTGCCGCCATCCGGCATGCATGGCTGTGTCTGCTCCGCGGCTGGCATTACCGAAAATAAAACCCCGTCCGGAAAGGACGGGGTTTGTCATTACGCGTAAACCGCCGCCACGGAGAGGCAGACGGTGCACCGGCTACAGGACCGGCAGATACCGCTTAAGCTCAAACTCGGAAACATGGGTGCGGTAGGCATCCCATTCAATGAGCTTGTTGCCCACAAGATTCTGGTGCGTATGTTCGCCCAGCACTTCTTTCATCAGGGCGCTGTCCCGCAGGGCCACCGCGGCCTCGTACAGCGAACCGGGCAGCGAATCAATGCCCTTGGCGCTCAGGTCTTCGGCCTCCATGGCAAAGATATTCTCTTCCACCGCGCGCGGCACTTCGTACCCTTTTTCTATGCCTTCCAGACCTGCGCCCAGCATGGCGGCAAAGGCAAGGTACGGGTTGCAGGCAGGGTCGGGGTTGCGCAGCTCGATACGGGTTGCCGCTTCCTTTCCGGGTTTGTACATGGGCACACGGATAAGCGACGAACGGTTGCGCTGCGCCCACGCGATATACACCGGGGCCTCATATCCGGGCACCAGCCGCTTGTATGAGTTCACCCACTGGTTAGTGATGCAGGTAATCTCACTGGCATGGGTCAGCAGACCGGCGATGTAATGGCGGGCTTCGGCCGACAGGTGATGCGGGTCGTTGGCATCAAAGAAAGCGTTTTTACCGTTCTTGAAAAGAGACTGGTGCACATGCATGCCCGAGCCGTTTTCGCCGAAAATGGGCTTGGGCATAAACGTGGCGTACACGCCGTGTTTACGGGCAATCTCTTTGACCACAACCTTGTAGGTCATGGCTATATCAGCCATTTTCAGGGCTTCGTTGTACCGCAGGTCTATTTCGTGCTGCGAAGGAGCCACCTCATGGTGGCTGTATTCCACATCTATGCCCATTTTCTGCAGGGCAAAAATAATGTCACGGCGCACTTCATTGCCCAGATCCAGCGGGGGCGCGTCAAAGTACCCTCCGGAATCAAGAGGTCTGGGGCATGTGGAGTCGGCGAAAAGGAAAAATTCCAGTTCCGGGCCTACATAATAGGTGTAACCCTTCTGTGCGGCCTTATCCACCAGCCTGCGCAGCACATATCTGGGGTCGCCTTCGTAGGGGTTGCCGTCGGGCGTGCGGATATCGCAGAACATGCGGGCCACGGGGCGGTCCATGGGACGCCACGAGCATATCTGAAAGCTTGAAGCGTCAGGAAACGCGATCATGTCGCTTTCTTCAATGCGGGTGAACCCGAGAATTGAGGAGCCGTCAAACCCCATTCCTTCTTCAAAGGCTGCTTCCAGTTCGTCAGGGGTTACCTGAAAACTTTTGAGGTTGCCCAGAATATCCACAAACCAGAACTGCACAAAGCTGACATTGTAGTCCTTCACAGCTCTGATGACATCATCGCCGTTTTTGCAGTTGAAGACGGGATAATTTGTACTCATACGCTATTTCCTCTCGGTGGTTGGTTGCGGTGCATGAGACAAGGCGCCGCTGAGGAGGCAGACACGACGTTCCGCCCCGCAAGCGGACGGGCATGGCGGCTGATGAACCTGTACGGAACGTCATATCACATTTTTGCAAAACTAGCCATGAGACAAAACGGATTCAACGCAGAATTGCTTCCGTCCTGCTCCTGATTCCGCTTGATAGCTTCTGGCGCAGAAAAAGGAAAGGCCCGCTGACGCGGGCCTTTACAGTGTCGGAAAAACAGGCGTCTGCCTATTTGATAAACAGCATTTCCTGATAGCTGGGCAGCGGCCACAGATCGTCAGCCACAATGTTTTCCAGCTGGTCGGCATAGCTGCGCACCTTTTCCATGGCGGGCAGCACTTTTTCGCGCATGAAAGCAGCCTCTTCAATCTCGGATTCAAAATGACTGTTCACAAGCGCATCCAGAGCATCGGTATTCTGCTGCAGGCCGCGCAGCTTTTCGGTCAGGTCCGACAGCGTGTGCGTCACAAAGTCCATGCCGATGGCCTTCATGTTTGCGCAGGTGGCTGCCAGTTCGCTCTGATAGCGCACTGCCGCGGGGAATATCTGGGTGCGGGCCATTTTCACCACCAGCGCGGCTTCGGTGTGAATGGTGCGGCAGTACTGCTCAAGGTAGATGCTCTGGCGGCTTTCCAGCTCGCGGCGAGAGAATACACCGTACTTTTCAAACAGTTCCACAACCTCTGGTGCGGTCAGCACGGGCAAAGCCTGCACCGAAGTGGGCAGATTTCTGAGGCCGCGGCGTTCCGCTTCCTTGTGCCATTCGTCAGAGTAGCCGTCACCGTTGAAAATAACGGCTTCATGCTCGGTGATGATATCGCGCAGCAGGCACTGCACGGCTTCGGGCAGCTTGCTCTGGTCGCCGCCGGTGGTTTTTTCCAGCTCGGTGGCAATGTAGTCCAGCGATTCTGCAAGCATGGTGTTCAAAGCCACCTGCGGACCGGCAATGGACATGTTGGACCCCACGGCACGGAACTCGAACCGGTTGCCCGTAAAGGCGAAGGGGCTTGTGCGGTTACGGTCGCCCGCATCCATGGGCAGGGGCGGCAGCGTATCCACACCCACCTGCAGCATGCCGCGTTTTTTGCACGACTTGGCACCGCCGTTCTTTATCTGTTCAAACACATCGGTCAGCTGTTCGCCCAGATACACGGACATGATGGCGGGCGGTGCTTCATTGGCGCCCAGACGATGGTCGTTGCTGGCAGATGCCACAACGGCGCGCATAAGATGACCGTACTTGTGCACGGAGCGGATCATGGCAGCGCAGAAAACAAGGAACTGGGCATTTTCGTGCGGGGTATCGCCGGGGTCAAACAGGCTGCCCAGTTTGCTGTTGCCAAGAGAATAGTTGACGTGCTTGCCCGATCCGTTGATGCCCGCAAAGGGTTTTTCGTGCAGCAGGCAGGCCATGCCGTAGCGCTTGGCGATGCTTTTAAGCGACGTCATGATTATCTGGTTATGGTCGGTGGCAAGGTTGGACACCTCGAACACGGGGGCTATTTCGAACTGTGCGGGGGCCACTTCATTGTGGCGGGTTTTCACCGGCACGCCCAGTTTGTACAGCTCGTGCTCCACTTCCAGCATAAAGGCCAGCACCCGCCGCGGCACCGTGCCGAAATAATGGTCTTCGAATTCCTGCCCCTTGGCCGGTTTTGCCCCCAGCAGGGTACGGCCTGCAAGCTGCAGGTCGGGACGCGCAAAAAAGAAGTTGCGGTCGATCAGAAAATATTCCTGCTCGGCACCGGCGTAGGAAACCACCCTGTCGCCCGTATCAGTGCCGAAAAGGCGCAGCACGCGGCGCGCCTGCGTGTTCAGGGCCTGACTGGCGCGCAGCAGCGGAGTCTTTTTATCCAGCGCCTCGCCCGTCCACGAAACAAACGCCGTGGGAATGCACAGAAACGTTCCGTTGGGGTTTTCAATGATGTACGCGGGGTTGGTCACATCCCATGCGGTGTAGCCGCGGGCCTCGAAAGTGGCGCGCAGTCCCCCGCTGGGAAAGCTGGAAGCGTCCGGTTCGCCCTGAATGAGCTGGCTGCCGCTGAATTCCGCCAGCACGTTACCGTTGCCGTCAGGGGTAAGAAAGCCGTCATGCTTTTCAGCCGTCAGCCCGTTGAGCGGATAGAAAACATGCGTGTAGTGCGTGGCACCCTTGGACATGGCCCAGTCCTTCATGGCGGTGGCCACCACATCCGCCACCGAAGGATCCAGCTTTTCGCCCTGCTCGATGGTGCGCATGAGCGACTTGTACACCTTTTTGGGCAGACGCTCGCGCATGACTTTATCATTAAATACATTCGAGCCGAACAGTTCCGTGGGCGTCGAGTCCGCAAAGCTGAATGCCGGCGTTCCGGCCTTGTAGTTGGTAACTGCCGCAATCGCGTTCAGTCTTGCCTGATGTCCGCTCATTCTGCTGCTCCTTACTAGGGTCTTGAACATTGCATGGATGTGGGGCGGGTTGATCCGCAAAAAACCTGTGTACCACATTGCAGAGTCGGTGCCAACAAACCCGGAAGTAACTATTACAGCATGTTATGAAAAATGCCTGTTTTTTGTTTAAATTATTTTTTACATAAATGTTTAAAAATAGCATTACGAAAACATTTTAGTTAACTTTTTTGTTAAAATAACAACTTTCTGCACATAATCCCCTCCGCCGTGCCGCGCGCACGCCGTGATGCCGCACTCTTGACCGCAACCACCAATCCGCCTATCCCTTCGCAAGAAGCAGCAGCCGCGCACAGACAGGCCGCCCATTGTTCTACCAGCCACGCGAAGGAGACTCTTTTATGAAACGTACGCAGATACTCGACGCCCTCAACGCATCCGCCCCCTGCGACGATATCCGCATCTGCGGATGGGTGCGCACCCGCCGTGATGCCAAAGGCTTTTCCTTTCTCGAACTCAACGACGGGTCGTGCCTGACCAATATACAGGTTATCGTCGATGAAGAGACCGATGCCTACCGTTCGGTGGGAGAGGCCACCACGGGCGCTTCGGTGGACATCCGCGGGCAGCTGGTGGAATCGCCGGGCAAAGGGCAGAAATGGGAAGTGCGCGCCGCAACCATGACGCTGCTGGGCAAAGCCGACCCCGAAACTTTTCCGCTGCAGAAAAAACGCCATTCCGACGAATACCTGCGCACCATCGCGCATCTGCGTCCGCGCACCAACAAATTCGGCGCCGCGTTCCGCATCCGCGCGGAAGCAAGCTACGCGGTGCACTCATTTTTCCGCGAAAACGGCTTTTTCAACGTGCACACGCCCATTCTCACCGGTTCGGACTGTGAAGGCGCCGGAGAAATGTTCCGGGTGACCACCCTGCCCGCGGTGGGCGCATCGGCACCCGCAGAAGGTTCGGTGTTTGACGGGGACTTTTTCGGCAAGGAATGCAGCCTGACCGTTTCCGGTCAGCTGGAAGCCGAAATAATGGCACAGAGTCTCGGCAAGGTTTACACCTTCGGCCCCACCTTCCGCGCCGAAAATTCCAACACTCCGCGCCATGCCGCCGAATTCTGGATGGTCGAGCCGGAAATGGCCTTTGCCGACCTTGAAGACGACATGCAGCTGGCAGAAGACATGGTCAAGTATGTAATCAGCCATGTGATGAAGCATTGCGCAGCTGACCTGGACCTGTTCTGCAAGTTTGTGGATAAAGAGCTTTCCGCACGGCTTGAAAACATTCTCGCCCACCCCTTTGCCCGCGTCAGCTACACGGAAGCCATCGAAATCCTGAAAGCCAGCGGCAGAAAATTTGAATACCCCGCGGAGTGGGGCGCAGATCTGCAGACCGAACATGAGCGCTATCTGGCCGAAGAACACTTTAAAAAGCCTGTGGCTGTCTATGACTACCCCAAAGAAATCAAGGCTTTTTACATGCGTCTGAATGATGACGGCAAAACCGTGGCCGCCATGGACCTGCTGGTGCCGCGCATCGGCGAACTGGTTGGCGGTTCGCAGCGCGAAGAGCGGCTGGACGTGCTGGAAGCCCGCATAAAAGAACTGGGCCAGAATCCTGATGATTACTGGTGGTACCTTGAACTGCGCAAATTCGGCACCGCTCCCCACGCCGGCTTCGGCATGGGGTTTGAGCGTCTGCTCATGCTGCTTACCGGCATCGGCAACATCCGCGACGTCATTCCCTTTCCCCGTACGCCGCGGCATCTGGAATTTTAGCCTCTCCGGCAGCCCGTCATAAAAAAAGCTCTGCATCTGCAGAGCTTTTTTTATGCGTACTCCCTGAATTTCCGGAATCCGTTGCCATAGCCCTACAGACGTTATATGCTGTATGCCAGTCTGTCGTACTGAAAGGAGGCGCACTATGGAAATCAAACGGATACTGCTCCCTGTGGACGGTTCGAAAAGCTCTCTGACCGCTGCCGGAGAAGCGGCCAGCCTCGCCAATATATTCACGGCCGACGTGCTGCTTGTGCACTGCAACGAAGTGTTCCCCAATCTTAAGCAGCACCTTGACTATGCCCGCGAAGTGGCAAAGCTTTCCAACGAAATCCTCGGTCCGGCACGCGATATTCTGCAGGACCATAACATCCGGTATGTTGAACGCGTGGTGGATGGTTCTCCGGCAGAAGAAATCGCCGAACTGGCCCGCAGGGAAAAATGTGATCTCATCGTCATGAGTTCGCGCGGACGCACCGTGCTGGAAGGGCTGCTGCTGGGCAGCGTCACACAGCGCGTGCTCAAGCTGGCCCCCTGCAGGGTGCTTGTCATACCCGCAGGCTCATAGCCGCACCTGTCTGCGCCGGTATTTACGCAGGGCCTGCCACCGCAGGCCCTGTCGCATAAGCAGGCCGCAAAAAAACGTTAAACAGGATAATCAGGCAGATTCGCGCATGCAGCGTGCATAGTGCAGCAGGTCCTGCGCCATAAACTGTATGCTGTGATAAAAAGCAAAAAACTGCAGCAGCTTCTGCAGATAAAAGCGGCGGGTGGCGCCTTCGCTGCGCAGTGCGGCAAGCCGTGTTTCACACGCCTGCAACGCACTCTCCAGATGCTCCGTACAGGGCACCTCACCGGCGCCGATGGCTTTCATGCCTTCCATGGTGGCTTCTGCCAGTGTGCGCAGCTCGTGCTTCATAATCACGTCATACCCCTCGCCCTGCGTGTTATTAAGGGCGTGCAGCATGGCGCGCAGGTGAGCCGCACACTTGGCCAGCGTATCGACCTTCAGCGAAAGCAGCCGGACATCGTCGTGGTACAGAATCCGCTCGTGGCTGGCCACCTTGCGGTACAGGGTCTTGTCTTCCAGCACTCCGGCATTGAAGCCGTCCAGCATGCCGGCATCCAGTTCTTTCTGCGAATCAATGAATGCCTCCATCATCAGCTGGTACAGACGGGCACCTTCGGCAAACTGCGCACGCAGACGCTGGCGCAGCACTTCGCCCACCCGCTGGGGCCACAACGTGACGGAAACAAGAAACGCACACCCTACCCCCACGGTGATTTCCAGCACACGAAACAAACCGAACATGACAGGCTGCGGCTGCCCGTAACTGGCCAGCACCACGATGCATACCGTGATGGCAGCCATACGGTACCGGGCATTGTACCGGGTCATGTATGCGCAGAACGCCACAGAAACAAAAAGCGACAGCAGATGCATGGGCAGCGTATCGGGAAACGCCAGAATGGCAAAAACCCCGATGACGGCCCCCACAGCGGTCCCCGTAAACCGGTACCACCCCATCTGCAATGAATCCGCCACGTTCATCTGCATGACGATAACGGCTGATATGGCGGCCCAGTACCCGAACTTGAAGCCGAAATACTCTGCCAGCCAGTAGGAAAGCACCGCCGCAAGGCCGGTTTTGAAACCGTGGCGCACATGCGCAGTGCCTGATGTGGGATCGTGATATGCCATATATAACCTGAGTAAACCGCGACGGCGCTGCCCGCAGCTAGTCGCGCGCCAGAATATCCTTGTCTATGATGGGCCGGTCCCATACGCAGTTGATAATAGCACGTTTGATAAAACGCTCCAGCGGCAGCGAATCATCATACTGGTCGCAGGTTTTGGTAAACGCCTCGACCTTCTGCGCGTCGTTGAACCGTCCGGGGTGCTTTTCCTCGATGGCCCGCATAACTGCACGCAGCAGGTCAATATCCTCTTTGTCGGGAAATACAAGATGTTCTCCGCTCATTTTTTTCATCCTCAAAAATCTTGTTATATCAATAAGACAGACACACAACAGTGTCGTTACTGCCTGCACAGTGCCAGCAGTGTTTCCCTGTTTTTCTCTTTGTTCAAAAAGTCATAGCGCAGCACCCGCCAGCCGTCCCACGGCAGCGCGGCGCAGAAATCGTGTACCGCTGCGGCTTCTGCACTGCCGCCCGCATGACCTGTATACAGATGCAGCGTCACAAGCCCTCCCGCACGCAGCAGCGGCATAACCGCCCTGAGTGCCGCCTCGGTGGTGTGCCAGGTGGTGACCACCTGCTTGTCGCTGCCGGGCAGATACCCCAGATTGAACATGGCGCAGGCCAGATTTTCAGTACCGGCAGGCAGCAGCCTGCCTGCCGCTTCATGTCCGGCATGAAACAGCGTCACCTGCCTTTCCGCACCGTGCCGCTGCAGACGCCTAGCCGTATTTTCCAGTGCCTGCGCCTGCACGTCAAATCCGTACACCCGCCCCTGCGGTCCCACAAGACCTGCCAGAAACAAAGTGTCGTGACCGTTACCCGCGGTGGCGTCCACAACGGTATCTGCGCTGCGCACAACCTGACGCACAAGTCCGTGCGTAAATTCCAGTATGGAGGGGATGCCCCCATCAGGCGCTCTGCTCATCTGATCCCCCTGCAGGCATTGCACATGTGCATCATGCTGCACAAAAAGCTGCACGCAGCTGTCCGCTTATGCACAACACCTTGCACCTGAACACCGCCTCTCATTTGTAACACCCCGGAATAAAAGAAATGAACATTTTGGCACGCCCTGTGCTTTATGGTCTGCATAGGTGAGGTTATGAATATGTACACTGTCCCGACACAACCTGCTGCAACCTGCAGACCCGTTCCTCCTTCCGGGTCATCGTTTATCGCCGGAGCCCTGCGTGCCCTCTCCGCCCAAGAGCGGCAGCGTGTCTACCAGACCATGAACTGGTGGAAGGCCACGGCACCCCATACAGCGGGACAGCTGCAAGACTCCCCCTGTTCTTCCCTTACCTGATGACTCCCTTTGCCCGGCCGGAAGATACTCCGGCAACTCCAAAGGCCCCTTACGGGGCCTTTCGGCGTTTCAGTCAGGCTTTCCCGATGACTTCCAGCGGGTCCTGCGCGCTGGTCTGTGCAAAAAACAGCGTGCGGTCAAAGGGGCCGAACTCTCCTTTTTCCGCCACCAGTGTAAAATATTCCACCCGCGCATACCGGCGCAGACGCTCTTCGGTGATGCCGTTGGCCCTGTAATATTCCTCACGGCGCACCGGACGGTTAGACTCGGTCAGGTCATACACGGCTTCGGGTGTTTCCGCCCAGGCGTGCAGCACCCACTGCCCGTTGCGCCTTACCCACCCGTGTACCACACCGAACTCTTCCACTTCGCTGGCCACTTCCATGGCTGCATCAAAACACAACGGTCTGTACGGCATTCCGTGCTCCTTATTCAGACGGGGACATGCCGCGCAACGCCAGCGCGGCCGCGCCCATGGCGTTGCCCACTTCATACAGTTCGGGAAAAACAGCCCGGGTTCCCAGCCGCGCGGCCACCCCGGGCACCAGATACCGTGCAGCCGCGCCAATGCCCACCACGGGCACCGCAAGCCGTACGGAAACATCAAGCAGAGAAAAAGACTGACGCCGTGTCAGAAATCCCGCAAAATTCGCCCCGACCTCTCGGCGGGCCACATGCTGCAGTATAGCCTCCTCAATACGGGCTTCAGCCCGCTCAAGAACATTACGGCTGAAGGTCACAGCATCTTCACCCCGCAACGCCGCCAGCGCCCGCGCCATCCGCAGCGATGCGCCGGCATCTCCCAGCTGCAGGGCACCGGTCACATGCAGTGCGTCCGTGGGCGTAAATCCGCACTCAAAAATTTTCTGCCCGCGGGCCAGCCGCATCATGCGGCCGTTATAGGTGACCTCGGCCATGGACAACGCGGCCAGCAGTTCTGCCAGCGGCATAGCGCGCCGTGCGCACAGCAGCTGCAGCAGCGCATCGCCGGAGCAGGCATCGCCTTCCAGACCGGCACCGGCACAGACACAGCGCCCGCCCAGCCCCGGACCTGCCCACAAGGCAGGATCGGGCAATTCCACCCCCCAGGCGGCGGCCATGCATACGGGCACCACCCGCGCAGGTCCGAGAGACAGTGTTCCCACGGGGTCCAGTTCCACCAGACTGTCGCCCCCCACAGCCACGGTAAACATCTCCACGGCATCTACGTGCGTCTGCCATTCGCCCACCAGCATGCCGCCGGTATCAATAACCGGCCGCCCCTCGTGCACAATGGTCATATCAGTGGTTGTTCCGCCCACATCAACCACCAGCACGTCCTGCGGCTGCTGCCCCGCATAGTCGCAGCACGCCGTGGCCGCGTATTGCGCACCGAAGCATGCCGTGGCCGCGGGCCCGCTGGCCACTGTGCTGGCCGCACTGCGCACCGCCTGTTCCATGCCCATGGTCGAAGCATCGCCGCGCACCACCTGCACCGTTCCCCTGATGCCCTGCTCGTCCAGAGCCTTGCGCACACCGGCCAGAAACTGTTCCATCACCGGCAGCAAGCGGGCATTCAGCACCGCCGTGGTGGCCCGTTCACGCATTCCCGCCTGCATGCTCACCTCGTGCGAACAGAACACGGGCAGACCGCTGGTCAGCCGGATGGCCTCTGCCGCCACCAGCTCATGAGCCGGATTGGCGTAACTGTGCAGCGAGCACACCGCATATGCATCCACCCTGCCATGCAGGTCTTTCAGGTGATCCAGCAAAAATTCCAACCCCAGCGGTTCAGCTTCGGTACCGTCCTGCCTGTGGCCGCCGGGCACATAACGGGCGGCAGCGGCAGGAACCTCCATACGCTGGTTGAAACCGATGACGATCAGCCCCACATCCACGCCTTTGTTTTCCAGCAGGGCGTTGGTGGCCAGCGTGGTGGAAACCGCCGTGCTGCGGACATCAGCCGGATTGATGCCTGCCTTCAGCAGCACATCACCTATGGCTGCAGCAACCCCCGTACTGGGCTGATAGTGTGTTGTGGGCCTCTTGGCACGCGCCACGGCGTGCCCTCCGGCTATGTCCACCACCACGGCATCGGTGTATGTGCCGCCGGCATCCACTCCGATGACAAACCCGCCGTCAGGGGCTGCCGTCCGGTTCTGCTCTGTAAAGTCACTCATGATTCCCGCTCCGTCTTCTGCTGTCCGCCGATGGTTCCGGACGGCTGTGATACCGCCCGTTGCCTTGGTTTGGCAATGGCTGAACCGTCAGGCATAGACATTGACTATGACACGCGCAGCGTTTCATCGGAACAAACTATTTGCCCGCTGCCGGAACCTCCTGCACACGAAAGAGACCCGCCCCCTTACACACAGGGCTCACCGCAATTTCAGCATCGGAGGAACAATGAGCAACCCGGCATACACAGCAATGTGGGAAAAACTCAATCTCGACATTCCCGCTCATGACGGACTTCTGGAAGTACTGGGCAAATTTTACGGCGATATCTACATGTCGCAGCAGGGCCGCCTGCAGGGCATGGAATATCTGGATTTTGTACTTTCAGAAGTACACGGCCTGCGCATACAGGAACTGCAGCAGGCTAAAGAGCAGGGCAAGAAGATCATCGGCACGTTCTGTGTCTTTGTTCCCGAAGAAATCACACTGGCTGCCGGTGCCGTGCATGTGGGGCTGTGCTCCGGTGCCGATGCAGGAACCGAAGAAGCGGAAAAGCTCGTTCCCCGCAATACCTGCGCCCTTATCAAATCCTTCATCGGTTTCAAACTGGCACGCCTGTGTCCGTTTACCGAATCCTGTGATCTGGTGGTGGGAGAAACCACCTGCGACGGCAAGAAAAAAGCTTATGAAGCCTTTGCAGAACATGTTCCCATGCATGTGATGGAGGTACCCAACACAAAAAGCGATGCCGCGCGCGATCTTTTTAAAACCGAAGTGCTGCGCTACATGCAGGCGTTGCAACAGCTCACCGGCACGGCCATAACTCCGCAGGCGCTTGCCTCGGGCATCCGCACCGTCAACGCCAAACGCCGGGCACTGCAGCGTCTTTCCGCCCTGCGCAGCGCCGATCCCGCCCCCATATCCGGACGGGACGCCCTGCTTATCAATCAGGTTTCATTCTACGACGACCCGGAACGCTTTACCCGCTCCATAAACACGCTGTGCGACCAGATGGAAGAACGCATAGCGCGCAAGGAAGGCATAGCCCCCGCAGGCACACCGCGTCTGCTGCTTTCAGGATGCCCCATGGCCGTCCCCAACTGGAAACTGCCTTACATCATGGAAAGCTCCGGCGCCGTGATAGTGGGAGAAGAGTCCTGCATCGGCACGCGCAACACACGCGACCTTGTGGATGAATCGCAGGAGACCCTTGACGGAATGATAGACGCGCTGGTGGACAGATATATGAAAATCGACTGCGCCTGCTTTACCCCCAACACGGAACGGCTGCACAATGTCACCGCCATGGCGCAGGAACTGAAAGCGGACGGCATAGTGCACTATGCCCTCAAGTTCTGTCAGCCCTATGCGCACGAAGCTTTTAAAATAGAAAAAGCAGCCCGCGAGAAAGACATCCCCGTACTCAGTGTGGAAACCGACTACTCCATGGAAGACGCGGAACAGCTGAAAACCCGCGTGGAAGCTTTTGTGGAAATGGTGCGCGGATAAATGCTCACAGCCGGCATAGACATAGGGTCGCGCTCCATCGAACTGGTGGTCCAAAAGGACGGTACAACCGTACACAGTGCACGCTCTGACACGACCTTTGACCCCAGAACACAGGTGCGGGCGGTCATGCAGGGGTGGCGCCCGGATATTCTGGTGGCCACGGGCTACGGCAGAGCACTTGTGGAGCAGATGGATATGGCCGGCCGGGTGGAAACCGTAACGGAAATCAAGGCGCACGCTCTGGGTGCCGCGTCGTGCTTTCCGCAGGCCCGGACAGTACTGGACATAGGCGGACAGGACACCAAGGCCATTGCCCTTACCCCGCAGGGCAAAGTGGCGCGCTTTGAAATGAACGACCGCTGCGCCGCGGGTACCGGCAAGTTTCTGGAATACACGGCCACGGTGTTTCAGATTCCCGTGGCGGAGTTCGGCCTGTACGCGCTGAAAGGACAAAATCCGCCGGTCATCAGCAGCATGTGCACCGTTTTTGCCGAAACAGAGGCAACATCACTCATGGCGCAGGGCATCGCCGCCCCGGACATCGCTCTCGGGCTGCACTGCGCCATAGCGCGGCGCACGCTTTCCATGCTGGACCGCATTGACTGTCAGCCCCCGCTGGTTTTTGCCGGCGGGGTGGCCCGCAACCCGTGCATGCGCATGCTCATCGCCCGCGAGCTGCGCCTCATACAGGACGAAACACTGCTCGTGGCCGACAGGCCCGACATGAACGGCGCACTGGGTGCCGCGGTGCATGCACTGCGGCTTGCTACCGCCGGCTGACCCGGCAACAATCCGCCCCTTCCGCTGTGGCGGAAGGGGCTTTTTTTCGCCCGCAGTTCAGAACGGCTGGCCGCCGTTTACCTGAGACATGAAACCGTAGGTGCCGCCCCCGCCCGACCTCACTGTTTTAATGGCCGCAATAAGCGCCTTGTCTGTTTGCGCGTCGGCACCGGTCCATTCGATAACCGCATGGCCGAACACCACCGGAACCATACCCTGCGCCCATATACGCACCATCCGCGTGGCACCGGGCGGCAGAGCAAAGCTACCGTTGCCCGCCCTCAGCTGCACGGGCGCCCCTATTCTGTTGCCTGTAAACACATTGCACAGGCTGCTCACATCCTTGCCGTCATGATCATACACCGTAACCCTGCAGGTTACATCGCTTTCTGAAACATTGGTGATAAACAGGTTGGTGATAAAATCCCATGCCTCGCCACGGGCTTCAACACCGGTAACCAGCGCTCGGCCGCGGGGCTGAAACGTCATATCCTCCGCCACGGCATACGAAGCCGTTGCAGACACCAGCACCGCGCAGGCCATCAGGACAGCCAGTATACTGTATCGCATCACGCTCTCCTTTATTCCTGGTGCGTTCTGCCGGACACACTCCTTGTGCGATACTCAGGTAGTTGCACAAAACCGCCGGTTGTGTCTAACACCGTACAGTTTGCGCCTTACGCCCGCGCTTATGCAGGAGGACCCTATGGAACTGGAAATTGATCTGCTGCGCTGCTTTGCCGCGGTGGCGGAAGAAGGCGGCTTCACTGCGGCGGGCAGCCGTATTGGCCTTACGCAGTCCGCCGTCAGTCAGCGCATACGCAGACTGGAAGACAGGCTGGGGCGCAGGCTTTTGGTGCGCACAACCCGCACCCTGAGCCTGAGCACCGAAGGAGAAATGCTGCTGCATTACGCCCAGCGCATGCTGGCCCTGCATGACGAAGCACTTGCGCGGCTGAGTGCTTCCAGCATCAAAGGGGCCTTGCGCATCGGATTTGTGGACTATTTCGGGCCTGACGCCATGCCGGAAACCGTCCGGCAATTTATCAGAAGCTTTCCGGACATCCACCTTGAACTCCATGCCGGGCTGGGCATGGAACTGCGCCAGCTTTTCGACCACGGCAAACTGGATGTACTGGTGGCAGGCGATGACGGACAGCACACCGGAACCTGTATTGCCCGCGATACTCTGGTCTGGGCCTGCCATACCGCATACAACTGCGCCGCAGCGCGCCCTGCGTTCATGCTTGAGCACCTTGCAGCTGAACCGGCGGCCACCGGTGCTCCGGTACCGCTTGTGGCGCTGCCGCTGCCCTGCGTGTTTCGCAGCGCGGCCATTGCCGCACTGGAATCACTGCAGCGCCCATGGGAGGTGGTCTTTACCGCCACGGGCATGGCCAGCGTACTTGCTGCCGTACGCGCCGGACTGGGCATCACCGTGCTGCCCCGCAGCGCCCTGACCCCCGACCTGAAAATTCCCGCACCGGAGGAAGGGTTCCCCCCGCTTCCGGCCTTTTCCACCTGCATCTACGCCAACGACAATGTCAATCTGCAAGCACTGGAGGCGCTTACCCGCCACCTGCGTCAGCAGCTTGGTACACAGCGGGCATAGCCCGCACAGCCTTACCCGCACACAAAAATCCCCTGCACCGGCACGCGGTGCAGGGGACTGCGGCATTGCTACCGCACGTCATATTTCGGTTATTATCCGTTCCTGAGGCCAGCGGGATTTGGGTGTCACCGCATTGAAATCATCAGCGGCACTAAACCCCAGAGCCACAATGACCGAGGGCTTGTACCCTTTCTCCGTCAATCCCAGCTCTTTTTCCAGCACTTCGTGATCAAAGCCTTCCATGGGGCATGCGTGTATGCCCAGATGTGCCGCACCGGACAACAGATTACCAAGGGCGATAAACGTCTGCTTCTCCATCCAGTGAAAAGCGTCCTGCAACTCGTTACGGTGCAGCATGGCAAAAAACTCACGGCCTTTTCTGTTGGCGGCCTTCGTTTCTTCAGAAGGAAAACGACCGTCCCGCTCTTCCTGCTCAAGCACCTGTGTGGTGTATTCCGTGTCGATATCCGTTTTTGTGCACAGCACCACAACATGAGAAGCATCGCAGATTTTTGATGCGTTAAATGCGTAAACCCCGTGTGCTGCCTTTGCCACGCGCTGCCTGCCTTCATCCGTACCGGCAATGACAAAATGCCACGGCTGAGAGTTGGTCGAAGAAGGACTGAGTTGCAGAATATCCTTCACCGCCTGCACGGTTTCGGCGTCCAGCCTGCGGTCCGGATCAAACTTTTTTGTGGTGTATCTGGTGGTAAGAGCTTCAATATAGCTATGCATGACTGCCTCCCTGCGATGGTCTGCGGTTCCTGAAGTTACGATGTAATAATGGCCGGTCATGCGCCTGAAGTAAAATTACTATTTACAGCCGCTTTAATTAATCTTGCTAATGTATAGCCGCATATTCTCCCGCCGCGGAATTCTACCCCACTTGCCGCATTGCGCCCGGATGTGTATCCACAACGCACCGGCCCGTTTTCATTTCAGCCGAGGAGTAACCACCATGCCGCTGTCCAAGCCACGCCGCGCCGCTTCCCCGGGCAGGCTTGACGCTCTTGATACACTGCGCGCCGTTGCCATTGTCATGGTGGTCTGTATTCATGTGCTGGGCTACTGCCTGCCGCTGCCGCCTGCACAGTATGCCGTGATTTCATTTGTGGTACAGACCGCCGGTGTCGCCACTTTTTACCTGACAGACGGCTATCTGCTGGCATTCGGCAGGGCTCATAAAGAACACCACCACCGGCAGTTCATGCAAAAAAGCGCCCGCAGGCTGCTGGTTCCGTGGATTGCTTTCACGGTGCTGTACACTGCGGCTCGCTATGCCTTCGAGCTTGCCGGGCTGATGGACAATTACGCAATCGCAGGGCGCTCTCCGGCCGAAGTGGCAACCGCGGCATACAGCTCTGTGTACGCTCCGCAGCTGTATTTTCTGGCGTCGCTGTTTCTCATCAGGGCCGTGTGCCCCGTTACGGCGGCCCTTATGCTTAAAATGCCTGTGTATGCGGCAGGCGCACTGCTGGCTGCAGGAGTTTGGGCTTTGAACAGCTACGGCATCAGCGGCCTGTTTCCCTTCTCTCTGCTGGCCGGTTTCCCGGGGCAGGAACCGGTTCTCCATGCCGTCCACGGGCTGCAGTTTCATGCCTGCGGCATGCTGCTGTGGCGCCTGCACAACCGTTACGGTCTGCGACCTCTGGTTCTGACCACCTTTCCCGTTCTGGGCCTCTGCCTGCTTGGTCTCCTTACAGGCAATCTGCACCTGCCAAGGATAACGCAATACGCTTATCTGCTTTCACTCTTTTTATTTTTTGCTGCTACCGGCTTCCAGCCCGCGCCGTTGCTTTGGCTGGGCAGAAACACCATGGGAATCTACCTGCTCCATACTCCGATAATTCTCAAAGCCGTATCCATGGCTGTGAACCGACTGGTCACCATACCTCTGCTTTCTTTCACACTCATCACATGCGGTGTTGTACTGGCAAGCGTGACGGCAATCCCGCTGTTGCGCCGGTTACCGGCGGGACACCTGCTGCTGGGCGAATATCCACCGGCAAAAAAGCAGGCCGCCCCCCGACGCCGCGTTCCCGCATAGAGCCGCAAAGCAGCCGGTCCGTTTAAACAGGAACAACGCCCCACCAAAAGCGCGGCCCTGACTCCACGGGTAACTCCGGCGGGGTCCCGCACAGAGTTCCGTAGAGGACATACCGCCTGCAAAGACGGTCAGAAGCCCGCTCCACGCAGTTCCTTCCGCAATAACGCCGCTATGCTTTCCCGCTGCGGGACATTACCGTGATGCACAACCCGTCCGTCAATAACCAGCACAGGGGTCATCAGAAAGCCCGCAGCAGGTGCTGCCAGACGGCACGGTTCCAGCGCCCGGTCAAGTTCCGGCGACCAGCGGTCCGCCGGACGCAAAGCCACCTTTCCGGACGGTCCCGCCGCCAGACGGTATACTTCTTCCCAATCCATATGAATATCCGCAGCTGAGGCCACATGTCCGGCTGTACCTATGCGGCAGCGCAGTGCATCCCCCAGCTGTACCGCCTCCGGAGCATCAAAGGCACAGTGACGCAACACCCAGTTCCCTCCTTCCGGGGCCTCCTGCTGCAGCAGCAGTCCCAGCAGGTCACAGCGCGGGCAAGGCGGTTCTGTTCCGATTACAAGTATATCCACAGCTTTTTTCATTATTCAGCCTTCCCTCGGCAAATTTGCACACATGTTTCCCCGCAGGGCATACCATGTCAACAGGACAGGCAGACTGCTGTCTCGGGTGCAGATCAAAATCCGGACTGAAAAAAACGGAAACCACGCATGCGGAAGACGCCTGCAGTGACATTCCGGTGGCCGACCGGCACCAGCGCGGCGCAAAAGAGGCAGGAAACGAAGACGACCCTTGAGTCAGATAAGGCCTTCTTTCAGGTCGTCGGAGGATTCAGCGGTTATTCGTAAGGATACCCGTTGCCGAATTCTCCAGCGCGGGGGTTGGGATACTGGCGTTCCGCAATCAGTTTCTGTATGCCCTGAGACCGGTCGGTCCAGTGCATGTGCAGAAACTGCTCAGCCTTATGGCTCATAGGATGTTCAAGCCAGTCCTTGTACAGTTTCATTACCTGCGGGTTGTCCTGCGATGCCCGATGCACAAACGTTTTGTCCGCAGCGTAGACACTGTTTATGCGGTCGGTCATATACTCTTTAACCTGCTTGACCGCTGCCAATGCCTTACCGGTAAAGCGGATACCAACAATTGCAGCGCCGCAGGCCATGCAGCCGGCTTTCAGAAACTGACGACGGGTGAATGCAGCAATACTCATTTCATCCTCCTATGCCTTGCTGGACGACATTCTGTTCAGACGCTCTTTGAGTCCGGCAAAGGTTCTGGAAACTTTGCGGTCCATAGCTTCCAGTACTCCGGGCATCACAGGCTGACCGCCACCGCAGACACATCCTCCGGGGCAGGCCATAAACTCGATGAAATGCCACGGGCTTTTCCCTGTCTTAATCACCTCGCATACTTCCGCAAAACGCTTTGCTCCGTGAACCACCGCCACGTTTATCTTTGCATCGCCAATGGTCACAGTACCTTCTTTGATACCGTTCAGGCCGCGAACCATCGTAAAATCCCAGCTCGACGGTTTTTTGCCGGTCACAGCCTCGTAGGCATAACGCAAAGCCGCTTCCATAACACCGCCGGAGACACCGAAAATCGTGGCTCCACCGGTGGAATCACCCATCAACGTGTCCCGTTTGCCCTCCGGCAGAGCGGCGAAATCAATGCCTGCCTTTTTTATCATGTAGGCCAGTTCGCGGGTGTCTATGGTTGCGTCAATGTCTTTGTAGCCGCTGGACCACAGGTCCGCGCGCATGCCCTCATACTTTTTAGCGGTACAGGGCATAATGGAAACCGTATAAACCTTGGACCGATCATATTTCATCACATCCGGTCCATACGTTTTGGCCAGTGCGCCCATCATCCCGATGGGAGATTTGCAGCTTGAAAGATGCGGGAACAACTCAGGATAAAAGCTTTCCACATATTTGTGCCAGCCGGGGCAGCAAGAGGTAAACTGAGGAAGCGGCTTGTCAATCTGCCCTGTAAGGCGTTTGACAAACTCGGTGCCTTCTTCCCATATGGTGACATCTGCGGTGAACTCATTGTCCCATACGTGGTCAAAGCCCAGCATCTGCAAAGCTGTCAGCATCTTTCCCGTGGTTACCGTGCCCACCGGCATGCCGAAACATTCTCCAAGCCCATACCGGACAGCAGGAGCCGGCATGGCGATTACCTTGATCTCCGGATCTTTGATTTTTTCACTCAGCTCCCGAACCCAGGACTGCACCTCGTAAATGGCTCCGACAGGGCAATGAGTAAGACACTGCCCGCAATTGATGCAGATTTCTTCATGAGGAATACTATGCGCACTCCCGGTATCGCCAAATATGGCGCCCGTCGGGCAATACTCCTGACAGGTATCGCAGCCGATACATTTTTCCGGATCAATCTGGATGAAAAAAAGTTCATCCGGATTCGCTCGCGGGTCAGGCGACTGATCCACATACTGAATCTTTTCCATTTCAACCAAGTTCATAGCTACCTCCGTCTATTATAAGGGGATTTCCACGGCGTACCAAAAGCCGAAGAATGCCATTGGAACCTAGAGCATGCGAATTCATGATATTATGTGAATACTTTTTTTAAATTAGTAACACTCTATGAGGTTATCATCCTTCTGGCAATTACTAATTGCATAATATGCTCTCATCATACCACTACCGCAGCCGGACGCCCGAAGCAGTGGGGCTGACCGGTGCAGGACGGGCGCAACGGGCGATGCAAGGGGAATCATTCCCCTTGCCCGCCGGAGGCGTATTTAGGGTTGTTCAGTATCTGCCTCCGGCGGGCAGGGAGATGATCTCCCTGCACCCGCAATGCGCGGAGTCGGCAGGCGGCAGAGAAAAGGCTCCGGCGCGGCGGGCGGTGTTTGCTCTGCCCACTAACCGCCGACTAGAAACCACACAGCGCCTTCTCAAGCAGAACATAGGCCAAGAAACTCACCCCTTCTGGTCGACACAAATCCGCAGCCGTACGCCCGAAGCAGTCGGGTTGACCGGTGCAGGACGGGCGCAACGGGGGATGCAAGGGGAATCACTCCCCTTGCCCGCCGGAGGCGTAATTATGGTTATTCAGTATCTGCCTCCGGCGGGCAGGGAGATGATCTCCCTGCACCCGCAATGCGCGGGGTTGGCAGGCGGCAGAGAAATAGCTCCGGCGCAACGGATAGTGTTTGCTCTCCCGAATTACGTCATGACTTGCCGAATACCGTCAATCGCCCGATGAGCTGGTCCATAAAGTATCGTTTACACGGAAGGCTCCCGAACGCCCAACGTATGCCGCAGCCGTGCGCCCGAAGCAGTGGGGCTGACCGGCGCAGGGCGGGCGCAACGGGGGATGCAAGGGGAATCATTCCCCTTGCCCGCCGGAGGCGTATTTATGGTTGTTCAGTATCTGCCTCCGGCGGGCAGGGAGATGATCTCCCTGCACCCGCAATGCGCGGCGTTGGAAAGTCGCAGAGAAATGGCTCCGGCGCGGCGGGCGGTGTTTACTCTGCCGAATTACGTCATGCCTTGCCGAATCCCGTCAATCACCCGATGAGCTGGTCCATAAAGCAGCGTTGCACGGAAGGCACCCGAACGCCCAACGTATGCCGCAGCCGTACGCCCGAAGCAGTGGGGCTGACCGGCGCAGGACGGGCGCAACGGGGGATGCAAGGGGAATCATTCCCCTTGCCCGCCGGAGGCGTATTTAGGGTTGCTTAGTTTCTGCCTCCGGCGGGCAGGGGGATGGTTGTTCTGATCATGCCACACAACAGTGGAGCATCAGTTAACCCCCTACAGCCTTACCGGATGGCAGGGAGCAAGGCGGCAGATACGGAGCTAGTGCGCGTGCGGAGGGAGATGGAGGGGTTCAGAAACGACAACAGGCTCTGATCCGTTTTGGATCAGAGCCTGTTGCGCTTTTTAAAGAAAAAGCCTTGGCGACGGCCTACTTTCCCACAAGCTCCCTTGCAGTATCATCGGCGATGGCTGGCTTAACTTCCGAGTTCGGAATGGGATCGGGTGTACCCCAGCCTCCATGGTCACCAAGGCAAATTCGTGGCCGGGCTTGGTGGTCACCGGTAAGGCGGCGGGTATATCTCCCCGCGCCACGTCGACGACTGCCTGGCCGAAATTTTAATTAAATAGGGTGGAAAGGAATTTATGAGAATCAATAAGCCGCACGGGCTATTAGTACTGGTCAGCTGAGCATGTCGCCATGCGTACACCTCCAGCCTATCAACCGGGTAGTCTACCCGGGCCCTTCAGCTCTTAAAAGAGAGGGAGATCTTATCTTGAGGCAGGCTTCCCGCTTAGATGCTTTCAGCGGTTATCCCTTCCGAACATAGCTACCCTGCGGTGCCTCTGGCGAGACAACAGGAACACCAGTGGTTCGTCCATCCCGGTCCTCTCGTACTAGGGACAGGTCCTCTCAAATCTCCTACGCCCACAGCAGATAGGGACCAAACTGTCTCACGACGTTTTAAACCCAGCTCGCGTACCACTTTAAACGGCGAACAGCCGTACCCTTGGGACCTGCTTCAGCCCCAGGATGTGATGAGCCGACATCGAGGTGCCAAACCGCGCCGTCGATATGAACTCTTGGGCGCGATCAGCCTGTTATCCCCGGCGTACCTTTTATCCAATGAGCGATGGCCCTTCCATGCGGAACCACCGGATCACTAACACCAACTTTCGTTCCTGCTCGACATGTCTGTCTTGCAGTCAAGCTCCCTTATGCGTTTGCACTCGACGGCTGGTTTCCAATCAGCCTGAGGGAACCTTTGCATGCCTCCGTTACATTTTGGGAGGCGACCGCCCCAGTCAAACTACCCACCAGACACTGTCTTCCTGCCGGCTAACGGCGAGGAATTAGAGCCTTAGACTGACAAGGGTGGTATTTCAAGGTTGGCTCCACCGATACTGGCGTACCGGCTTCAAAGCCTCCCACCTATCCTACACATGTCAGCCCAAAACCCAATGTCAAGCTATAGTAAAGGTGCACAGGGTCTTTCCGTCTTGCTGCGGGTACACGGCATTTTCACCGCGACTTCAATTTCACCGAGTCACTAGTTGAGACAGCGCGGAGATCGTTACGCCATTCGTGCAGGTCGGAACTTACCCGACAAGGAATTTCGCTACCTTAGGACCGTTATAGTTACGGCCGCCGTTTACCGGGGCTTCGGTTCGAAGCTTCGCTTGCGCTAACCTCTCCCCTTAACCTTCCGGCACCGGGCAGGCGTCAGTCCCTATACGTCGTCTTACGACTTAGCAGAGACCTATGTTTTTAGTAAACAGTCGCCACCGCCATTTCTCTGCGGCTCTCCTGGGCTTATTGAGTAAATCATTCACCCGGAAGAGCACCCCTTATTCCGAAGTTACGGGGTCATTTTGCCGAGTTCCTTAACTAGTGTTCTCTCGAGCGCCTTGGGTTACTCACCCCACCCACCTGAGTCGGTTTACGGTACGGTCTGCATGAACTATACTTAGGAGCTTTTCTAGGCAGCATAGGCTCAACCACTTACGTCCTTGCGGACACCGCATCGTGCCTCGGCCTTAGAGGAAGACGGATTTGCCTGTCTTCCAAGCCTACACACTTGCACCGGCTAATCCAACAGCCGGCTGGCCTACCTTTCTGCGTCCCTCCATCGCGCGATCACACAGGTACGGGAATATTAACCCGTTTCCCATCGACTACGGCTTTCGCCCTCGCCTTAGGGGCCGACTAACTCCGGGCAGATTACCTTTACCCGGAAAACCTTGGGTTTACGGCGAACAGGTTTCTCACCTGTTTTATCGTTACTTATGTCAGCATAATCACTTCTCTACAGTCCAGCTGGCCTTACGGCGCACCTTCGACCCATAGAGAACGCTCCCCTACCGCTCGTCAAAGACGAGCCCGAAGCTTCGGTACCATGCTTAGCCCCGTTACATTTTCGGCGCAGGATCTCTAGACCAGTGAGCTATTACGCTTTCTTTAAAGGATGGCTGCTTCTAAGCCAACCTCCTGGCTGTCTAGGAAATCCCACCACCTTTGCCACTGAGCATGGATTTGGAGACCTTAGCTGTCGGTCTGGGCTGTTTCCCTTTCGACTACGGACCTTCGCACCCGCAGTCTGACTCCCAGGGTACATCTTACGGCATTCGGAGTTTGATAGGGTTTGGTAAGCTGGTAGGCCCCCTAGCCCTGTCAGTGCTCTACCTCCGTAAGACAATCCCTGAGGCTATACCTCAATATATTTCGGGGAGAACCAGCTATCACCGAGTTTGATTGGCCTTTCACCCCTATCCACAAGTCATCCAAATCATTTTCAGCTGATACTGGTTCGGTCCTCCACCAAGTTTCACCTTGGCTTCAACCTGCTCATGGATAGATCACTCGGTTTCGGGTCTACTCCGCTGTACTTGTCGCCCTGTTCAGACTCGCTTTCGCTACGGCTACACTTGCGCTTAACCTTGCACAGCAGAATAACTCGCTGACTCATTATGCAAAAGGCACGCGGTCACATCTTAAAGATGCTCCCACAGCTTGTAGGCAACTGGTTTCAGGTTCTATTGCACTCCCCTAACAGGGGTTCTTTTCACCTTTCCCTCACGGTACTGGTTCACTATCGGTCGCCAGAGAGTACTTAGCCTTGGAAGATGGTCCTCCCGGATTCCCACGAGGTTTCACGTGCCTCGCGGTACTCAGGTGCCTTCCGAGCCGTGTTCCGTTTCAGGTACGGGGCTTTCACCCTCTATGGCCAGGCTTCCCAGCCTGTTCCCCTGCGTACTTACGGATCTCTTATGAAGGTCCTACAACCCCGCATGGACGAATCCACACGGTTTGGGCTGATCCCCGTTCGCTCGCCGCTACTGAGGGAGTCTCGTTTGATTTCCTCTCCTCCGGGTACTGAGATGTTTCACTTCCCCGGGTTTGCTCCGCAAGACCTATGTATTCAGTCAAGCGGTAACGGGACATGACTCCCGCTGGGTTTCCCCATTCAGAGATCTCCGGATCACAGGATGTTTGGCTCCTAACCGAAGCATATCGCAGCCTACCACGTCTTTCATCGCCTTCTGGCGCCTAGGCATCCACCAGTTGCCCTTAATAACTTATTAATTCTCGTTCCTTTCCATCCCTATTCAATTTTCAAAGAGCGAGGAACATATGTTCCTCTTACGCAGTTCAGTGTACTGCGTTTAGCAGAAGCTTTCGCTCCGGCCGCACGGCAAGTGCGGGTTGCAATTGCAAAGCCGTATGCTTTGCCGCTGCTGTCGGACTTGCCGTTATGTAAAAGAACTCGCGGGCCATGCCACCGTAAAGTGGTGGAGGCGAACGGATTTGAACCGATGACCCCCTGCTTGCAAGGCAGGTGCTCTCCCAGCTGAGCTACGCCCCCACGGTGCGTGGTGATGGTGGGCCTAGGAAGACTTGAACTTCCGACCTCACGCTTATCAGGCGTGCGCTCTAACCAGCTGAGCTATAGGCCCAGGCTTCCCGCGTCAAAGAGTCAAGCTCCTTGAAATTAAATAGCGAGTTGGACAAATGGAATCGTTAAAGGAGGTGATCCAGCCGCAGGTTCCCCTACGGCTACCTTGTTACGACTTCACCCCAATCATCGGCCCTACCGTAGACGACTGCCTCCCTTGCGGGTTAGCTCATCGGCGTCGGGCAGAACCAACTTTCGTGGTGTGACGGGCGGTGTGTACAAGGCCCGGGAACGCATTCACCCCGTCATGATGATACGGGATTACTAGCGATTCCGACTTCATGCAGTCGAGTTGCAGACTGCAATCCGGACTGAGACGCACTTTTTGGGATTAGCTCCACCTCGCGGTATCGCAACCCTTTGTATGCGCCATTGTAGTACGTGTGTAGCCCTAGGCGTAAGGGCCATGATGACTTGACGTCGTCCCCACCTTCCTCCCCGTTAACCGGGGCAGTCTCTCCAGAGTGCCCAGCATTACCTGATGGCAACTGAAGATAGGGGTTGCGCTCGTTGCGGGACTTAACCCAACACCTCACGGCACGAGCTGACGACAGCCATGCAGCACCTGTCTCGGAGCTCCCCGAAGGGCACTCCCTCTTTTCGGAGGGATTCTCCGGATGTCAAGCCTAGGTAAGGTTCTTCGCGTTGCATCGAATTAAACCACATACTCCACCGCTTGTGCGGGCCCCCGTCAATTTCTTTGAGTTTCAGCCTTGCGACCGTACTCCCCAGGCGGGATACTTAACGCGTTAGCTACGGCACCGAGGATCAAGTCCCCGACACCTAGTATCCATCGTTTACGGCGTGGACTACCAGGGTATCTAATCCTGTTTGCTACCCACGCTTTCGCACCTCAGCGTCAGTGTCAGTCCAGGTGGCCGCCTTCGCCACCGGTGTTCCTCCAGATATCTACGGATTTCACTCCTACACCTGGAATTCCGCCACCCTCTCCTGAACTCTAGCCTAGCAGTATCAAGTGCAATTCCCCGGTTGGGCCGGGGGCTTTCACACCTGACTTACCAAGCCGCCTACGCGCGCTTTACGCCCAGTGATTCCGATTAACGCTTGCACCCTCCGTATTACCGCGGCTGCTGGCACGGAGTTAGCCGGTGCTTCCTCTAGAGGTACCGTCAGGCATGCGGCGTATTACTCCGCATACGGTTCTTCCCTCTTGACAGGAGTTTACGACCCGAAGGCCTTCATCCTCCACGCGGCGTCGCTGCGTCAGGCTTTCGCCCATTGCGCAATATTCCCCACTGCTGCCTCCCGTAGGAGTCTGGGCCGTGTTCCAGTCCCAGTGTGGCAGGTCATCCTCTCAAACCTGCTACTGATCGTTGCCTTGGTGAGCCATTACCTCACCAACTAGCTAATCAGACGCGGACTCATCAGCACCCGGAAGCTTGCAAGCAGAGGCCCCCTTTACCCTTTCAAGACTATCCGGCATTAGCAGTCGTTTCCAACCGTTATTCCGGTGATGCAGGTAGATAATCCACGCGTTACTCACCCGTGCGCCACTTTACTCATCCCCGAAGGAACTTTCGCGTACGACTTGCATGTGTTAAGCACGCCGCCAGCGTTCAATCTGAGCCAGAATCAAACTCTCCAGTTAGAAAACTGAAGCCATAAAATTCTATGGCCAAAATAAAGCTGAACTTATTTCCTGTCCAACTCGCTATTTAATTGTCAAAGAGCTTTACGCTCGCTTAAGGCCTGTGCCTTTTCGCCAGTGCGAAATTTGAACCTAGCGACTTGCGCTTTGTCCGTCAACAACTTTTTTAAAAAATTGTTTCCGCTCCGACCCACAGACTTTAAAAGAACTCGCTTAAGGCAACCTCCTGAGATCACTTGTGTTCTCTCGCGTCGTGGCTGCTCTCTCGCGTCGAGAGGGAGGTTCTATGGGAGAACCCCTCCGGAGTCAACAAGTTTTTTAAACTTTTTCTACTTTTCTGACAACAATTCGATTTTATTACATAAAAAGAGGCGGCAAAAGGCCGCCTCTTCCTTTACACTTTCACAAAAGCCGGGCCGAAAAGCCTTATGGCGTCACAAGCCCCTCTCTGACCATGCGTTCCACCTGTGCCACGTCCTTGTCGCCGCGGCCCGACAGGTTCACTGCTATGATCTTGTCGGAAGACAGGGTCGGCGCAAGACGCATGGCGTATGCCAGTGCGTGGGCTGACTCCAGCGCAGGTATGATGCCTTCTGTACGCGACAGATCGAAAAATGCGCTGAGGGCCTCCGCATCGCTGGCGTTTACATATTCCGCACGGCCCAGATCTTTAAGGTGGCTGTGCTCGGGTCCCACTCCGGGATAGTCCAGCCCGGCGGAAATGGAGTACACGGCCGCAGGCTCTCCTGCCTGATCCTTCAGCATATATGAATTGAAGCCATGCATGACACCCGGTTCACCTAAGCACAGCGTGGCGGCGTGGTCACCGTATTCAAGCCCGCGGCCCGCCGGCTCCACCCCCACAAGACGCACGCCGTCATCATTGATGAAACCGGAAAACATGCCGATGGCATTGGAACCGCCGCCCACGCAGGCGATGCAGTAATCCGGCAGACGGCCTTCGGCTTCCAGCATCTGGGCCCGCAGCTCACGCCCTATGACGGACTGGAATTCTCGTACCATAAGCGGGAAGGGATGCGGCCCCACGGCCGAACCCAGCAGATAGAACGTTGTATCGGCTTCGCGTATCCAGGCGGCAAGAGCTTCGTCGACGGCTTCCTTAAGAGTCTGCTGGCCGCTTGTTGCGGGAACCACTCTGGCGCCCATCATCTGCATGCGGAACACATTGAGCTTCTGACGCTCCACGTCTTCCGCCCCCATATATATGGTGCACTCCATGCCCATCAGCGCGGCTGTCGCCGCAGTGGCCACGCCATGCTGTCCGGCACCTGTTTCGGCGATGATTTTCTTTTTGCCCATGCGCTTGGCCAGCAGAATCTGCCCGATGGTGTTGTTGACCTTATGGGCACCCAGATGGTTCAGATCCTCGCGCTTGAGATATATTTTGGCCCCGCCGAGGCGCCGTGTCAGATTGGCACAAAGATACAGCGGTGTCTCGCGGCCCGAGTAGCGGGTAAGGTAGTAGTTGAATTCCTCCAGAAACCCGGGGTCGTTTCTGTACCGTTCAAACGTGGCGGCAAGCTCGTCCAGAATGGGTTTGAGCGAATCCGGCACATACTGGCCGCCGTAAGCGCCGAAAAATCCGTCAGCAGAGGGAACGCTGGTCATGGTATACTCCTGAGTGAAAGCAAAAGGCTTGTTGCCGGCAGAGATGCAAGACCACAAAAAAACCGCGGTCAGATGCTTTCCTGCCGCGGTTTTGTGCTGAAATTCCGATAGTTCTTACTGATTACCGGCCACTACACACCACGACGCCTGTTCAGGCGCCACCACCAAGGTGCGGAATGAGTAAAAGGAATGTCGATAATCATAAAAAGGACTTTATGAGCAGCAGCGCTGGTTGTCAAGCAACAAATGCCACAGGGCGCGACCGGCAAACACGCACAACGCCGCACGCCTGACAGGCCTGACAGGCGTGACAGACCAGATTGGCCGGACAGGACAGACAGGCCGGACAGGGCCGTTCACAGCAGAGCGACTTTGTTTCTGCCTGCCTTTTTGGCCTTGTATAAGGCTTTATCCGCTTTTTTCAGCACCGATTCAAAGTCGTCTTCGCCGTCTTCGCGTTGCGCCAGCCCGATGCTCACAGTCACGGTGACTGACTTATCGCGCACCACCTTGGCACTTTTGTTACGGGTACGGATGCGGAAAGGTATGGCTGCCACAGCCTCCCGCACGGCTTCAAGATGGGGTCTGGCTTCGGCTTTGCCCAGACGTGGAAACAGAATGGTGAACTCTTCGCCGCCATAACGGTACACCTTGCCGCCGTCCACTCCGGCCAGCCGCGCAGCCACCATACGCAGCACGTCATCGCCCACATCGTGGCCGTATGTATCATTAAAAGCTTTGAAATGATCCACATCGGCCATGGCCACGCAATAGCTTCCGCCCAGCTTTTTCGCATCCGCCATCAGCGCACGCCGCGACGGCACCTCGGTTAGCTCGTCCACAAAAGCCATGCTGTAGGAATCGCGGAATAATGCTGTCAGCTGGGCGGCACCGGCCGCGGCCACAAACAGGCTGACCACCGGCCCGTTGCCCACAGAGTGAAACGCGGCTGTCAGGCTGAGCAGAGTGCCCAGCAGACTTGCACTGAAGCCGTCTTCCAGCCGGACGACACGCACCACAAGCACCACGGCAGCAAGCAGCACAAGCAGCAGGGCAGGCTGCGTGAGCGGAGTCCAGCTGTCGAACCAGCCGGGCAGGGGAGAGGCATAAACCCAGCCCTCCACAGCGCGCTGCATGGTTCTGCCCAGCGATGTCGCCAGCAGCACACCGCCGCCGCGCACAATAAAGGCCGCCGTCATGAACTGCCCCAGCAGCCATGCAAGCATGCCCATGCCCCAGCGCGAAAAAACCCCTCTGTCTTCCAGAAAGGCAAACAGCAGCAGATTGCAGGGCAGCAGGGTAAGCACAATGCCGTACCACAGCCGCACGCGGGTGGCGTCGCCCAGCGCCGGAAGCACATTGTACAGCAACAGAAACACGCCGCACCCCAGCAGCAGTACAAAAACGGCGCGGCTTCTTCTGAAGCGCTCCGCCAGAGGCATTCCCCCGGCCAGAGCCGCCCACGCCGCATAGGGGGCCACCTCTCCGGCGGAAGGCGGCAGCGTATTCATAAACAGACCGGCCAGAGCCGCCGCCGCAAATAGTCCCAGCGGCACCGCCAGCAGCCTGCCCACCGCGGCAGCATTCACCATGCAGCCTCCGCCGCGGCGCTTTGGTGCCCGCGGGGGGGCGCATCTTTTCCATATATATGCATCATGCCGTTTTCCTTTATCAGTTGCCGGAACATAATAGACCGAAGCGTACCGCAGGGCAATGTGTACCCACCCGCACTCTGCAGCCGGGGTTGCCAGCAAGCCCCCCATAAGGCTACACCGTGGCATATATTGCATAACAATGCCGACGGGATTCCATGTCCCGCATGCGGCGCATTCCCTGTCATCATATACCGCTCCGGAGAATCACATACCATGGAGACCCATATCCGATACTCGCGGCAGGACAGAACGCTCATCCTGCTGGACCAGCGCGTGCTGCCCACCGTGGAAGAAGATTTTTACTGCAACGACGTGGCTGACACCATTTACGCTCTGCAGACCATGGTGGTGCGCGGCGCACCGGCCATAGGCGTCACCGCGGCCTACGGCTGCTGCCTTGCCGCGTATGAGGCAGGTCATCCCGCCCCACACACGCAATGGCAGAAAGAACTGGATACCCTGCTTGAAAAACTGGCACAGGCACGCCCCACGGCGGTCAACCTGCGCTGGGCCGTGGAACGCATGCGCTCTGTCTGGAAAAGCATGGGCGACCCCGACCTGAACACCCTTATCGCACGGTGGCTGGACGAGGCAGAAGCCATCCACGAAGAGGACAAAAGCATCAACCGAGCCATAGGCAGACACGGAGCCACGCTGATACAGGATAATGACTGTATAATGACCCACTGCAACGCCGGTGCGCTGGCCACAGCAGGTTACGGCACGGCGCTGGGTGTGGTACGCGGGGCAGTGGATGCCGGCAGGACCGGTATAACCGTTATCGCCAACGAAACACGGCCGTTTCTGCAGGGTGCACGTCTGACGGCATACGAACTGCACAAGGACGGTATTCCCGTAACCGTGGCGTGCGACAACGCATGCGGCCTGCTGATGCAGCGCGGCATGGTGCAGAAAGTGGTTGTGGGAGCCGACCGCATTGCGGCCAACGGCGATGCCGCCAACAAGATAGGCACCTATTCCGTGGCCCTGCTGGCCCGCGAACACGGCATCCCTTTCTATGTGGCCGCCCCTCTTTCCACAATCGACCGTGCCACGCCCTCCGGAAAGCAGATACCCATCGAAGAACGCCCGGCGGAAGAGGTGACACATGTGGGGGAAACCCGCATAACGCCCGAAGGCGTACCCGTATACAACTACGCCTTTGATGTCACACCCGCGCACCTTATCGCAGGCATCGTGACTGAGCAGGGCGTGCTGCGCCCCCCGTATACGGCCAGCATTGCCCGGGCCTTTGCCGCCGCCGACAAAGACAGATCATAACCTTCCGCGGGGCGGCCATCAGTCCGCCCCGCAGCAAAACAGTATTCCGACTGCACCGCCACGCACAGGAGCACATGATGCGCACCTGCATTTTCATTCCCCCGCTGAAAAAAGCCACCGGAGGCACCGCCGTGCTGCTTCAGCTGGCCCGGCATCTGCATCAGGGCGGTTACGGGGTATGTCTTGTCCCCCGTGAAGACACCATGCCCGCCGGAGACGACCATGCGGATATTCCCGTTGTACGGTGGGATAGCCTGCGTCTGACGCCGCAGGACATCTGGCTGGTACCCGAAGGATGGGTAAACGCCCTGACCCCCGGACTTCAGGCCGGTGCGCGTTCCGTCGTGTATGTGCAGAACTGGGCCTATCTGCTTTCCGCTCTGCCGCAGGGGGTGCACTGGAACAGGCTTCCGGTCTCTTTTCTCAATGTTTCACAGCCGGTGGCATGGTTCACGCGTGAAGCCACCGGCAGACAGGGACCGGTACTGCGCCCGGGCATAGACACTGCATTGTTCCACGCTCCTGCCGCCAGACCGGGCGGTCCGGTGCGCATTGCATGGATGCCCCGCAAAAACAAAGCTCTGGCCGTACGCATACGGGAATTTTTTGAAGCACGGCGGGCACAGCACGGCGGTGCACAGGTTGAGTGGCGCGAACTGCACGGGCTGACGCACCGGCAGGTGGCGGAAGAGCTGCGTCAGGCCGATATTTTTCTTGCCACTGGTTTTCCCGAAGGCTGTCCGCTGCCACCGCTGGAGGCCATGGCCTGCGGCTGCGTGGTAACAGGCTTTTCAGGCATGGGCGGCTGGGACTACATGCGGCAGGCCATGCCGCAGGGCTACACCCCGTGGTGGCCCATGCGTCCGCCACATGAAACGCCGTGGGACGGTAACGGTTTTTTTGCCGCAGACGCAGATGTGCCCGCCGCGGCGCTGGCGCTGGAACACGCGGTATCACTGGTGGAAACATCGCGCACAGAGCCCTGCGCGCCTCTTGACTCCGTACGTAAAAATGCGCAGGTAACCGTTTCGCACTATTCACTGGAAAAACAACGTGAGGCTGTGCTCGACCTGTGGTCGCAGGCCGCCCTCGGAAACATATTCTCTTAGTCTGTCCGCCGGATATCCGCCCATGTCAAAAAGCAAACATAAAACTCCGCCCCCTGCCGCGCATACGCTCGGACTGCCGCCGGCCGGTGTGGACTCCCATGCCCATCTGGATCTGGACGCCCTGCGGCCCGACCTTGACGAAATACTGACCCGTGCGCGTGAAGCAGGCGTCTCCCACATCGGACAGGTTTTTCTGGGCCCCCAGGCATGGGCGCAAAACCGCCATCTTTTCGACGCTTATCCGCAGGTTTTTTTCATTCTGGGGCTGCACCCCGGCGATGCCGACGCCTGCGACGAAAATGCCGTCACTGCCATGAAACAGGCCTTTGCCACTGACCCGCGGCTGAAAGCCGTGGGCGAAATAGGGCTGGACTACTACTGGGACGACCACCCGAGGGAACTGCAGCAGAAAACCTTTGTCATGCAGTTGCGCATGGCCGTTCAGATAGACAAACCCGTGGTCATTCATTCGCGCGATGCCGACGAAGACACCGTGCGGCTGCTTGAAGCGGAAGGGTTTGCGGGACGTCCTTTGCTGTGGCACTGCTTCGGCGCGGACGCGGCACTGGCTGAACGCATTGTGCGCAACGGCTGGCATGTCTCCGTTCCCGGCCCCGTCACCTATCCGGCCAACAACGCCCTGCGTGAAGCGCTTTCTGTCATACCGGCAGACAGACTGATGCTGGAGACAGACTGCCCGTACCTGACACCCGTACCGTGGCGCGGCAGACGCAACGAACCCGCGCTGGCAGCATTCACCGGGGCCTGTGTGGCCCGATGTCTGGGAATCGACCCCGCAGAACTCTGGACCCGGTGCGGAAACAACGCCCGCGCCTTTTTCGGGATACAATGAAACATATGACAGACCTCACCGAAACGCGGCCCATGTGCAAAGGCATCGCCATGCGCGAGCTTTTTGAAGCTGTGGAAATGTTCAACGCCGGCGACTGGTACGAAAGCCATGAAATACTGGACATGCTGTGGCTGGCGGAAACCAGTCCCGAACGCGAACTGTATCAGGGTGTTCTGCAGATAGCCGCCGGCCTGTGGCACGACCGCCGCGGCAACCGCAACGCCGCGCAGCGGCTGTGCACAAAAGGTCTGGGGCATCTCAGGTCATTTCCCGAAACATGCAAGGGGCTGCGTCTGGGCAACTTCATCAGACAGGTTGAAACACTGCTGCATTTTTTTGAACAATCGGCCACAGCCCCCGTGCCCGACGACCTGATTCCCTTTATCTACAGGACATCAGACCCGCAATAACCCCGCTGTCCGCGCAGCGTGCCGCAACACAACGCCGCGGCACGCTTCCTGTCGTCTGTAAAAAAGCATACAGACAAAAATCTAATATCCTAATGCACCATAACCATAGAATAACAGCTTTATGGTGCAGGAAGGCAGAAAGTCTGTTTTCCACAAGCCTGACCCGCCGAAACCGGCGGCAGCACTTGCCATTATCATCCGGTGAACGCATAACAGGCGTTCAGCAGTGCCACGCCTGAGGACTAAAATATCATCAATCCTTGCCCTCGTTCAGGGTACTAGTCAGGCATGAAACCGCCCTTTGCTTTTTCGGAGAAATTATATGCCGACCATACTCATAGTAGAAGACGACCCCATAACGCGTGGGATATTACGTGATATAGTGACTTCTTACGGCCACAAAGTGCTTGACGTGGCAGACGGCAGAACAGCCTGGGAACGCCTGCAGAATGATCCGGACATAGACCTGATGATCACCGACGTGCGCATGCCCGGGCTGGACGGTATGGAACTGGTGGGTATGCTGCGCAGCAACGACAGGCTGCAGGGACTGCCTGTGATCATCACTTCCGGCGTGGTGGGACTGCGCCAGATTGCCAGACTGCTCCGCCGCGGAGCCAGCAGCTTCATCGCAAAACCCATTGACCCCAAGGAGCTGCAGCACTGCATACAGAACACTCTGGCTGCCGGAACAGGAGTGCCGCACAGCTCACGCCCCGACGATGTTTCGGCACGCAGCTGACCGTACCGGCCGGTCGCGGGCACCGCAGCCGGCAGCAGTCTGCGGCGTCAGCCGCGCCGTACCGGCAACGCGCCGAGAGCTTGCAGCCGCTGCACCAGCGGCGGGTGTGTGTAGTGCAGAGCAACCTGCAACGGATGCGGGTTCAGATTAGTCATATTTTCGGATGCCAGTTTACGCAACGCGGAAGACAACACATCCGGACGCCCTGTGGTGCGCGCTGCAAAGGCATCCGCGGCGTATTCATTGCGCCGCAGCAAAGCATGGAAGCCCACACCGGTAAACAAAGACACCGGAGTGAACAGCAGCGAAAAAAAGACCAGACCGGCATGGTATGACACCTGCTGCACACCGAACGCCGCAAAAAGCTGCGGCTCCGTCAGAAAAAAAGAAAGCAGCCAGAGCATCAGTCCGGTGCGTGCCACGCTCAGCCCCAGCATCACCGGTATGTGGCCCAGTGTGCAGTGCCCCACCTCGTGCGCCACAACCGCCACAACTTCATCGTCATCCAGTTTTTCCAGCAGCGTATCAAACAGCGCTATGCGGCGCTGCCTGCCCAGACCCGTAAAATAAGCATTGACCTTGGCGCTGCGCCGCGACCCGTCCACAACAAAAAGTCCCGACAGCGTATACCCCTGTCCTGTCACATATCTGTCTATGGCACTGCGCAATGCGCCCTGCGGCAGCGGAGTAAAGGTATTAAACAGCGGCAGCAGATACCGCGGAGCCAGAAAAGACACCAGCAACGAAAACACACTGACCAGCAGCCATACGGGCAGCCACGCTTCCGGACCGTACAGGGCCAGCAGCCACAACACACCGGCCGCCAGCGGACCGCCCATAACGGCAACCAGCAATCCGGCTTTCAGCCTGTCCGCAACAAACGTCAGCGGAGTTGTTCTGTTGAAGCCGAAGCGTTCTTCGTGCACAAAAGTCCGCCACAAAGAAAAAGGCAGACCTGCCAGCGACGAAAGCACTCCCAGCAGGCCGAAGAAAACCAGACCGGTCATGATTCCGGTTACCGCCGGACCACCCCCTGCAAAGCCGCCAAGCAACGCACCGGCAGACCTCGACAGCGCATCCGCGACCCCAAAGCCCCCGCAAAGCCAGAACACCAGAAACACCGCCGTACCTGCCGTGTCCTCGGCGATGTTCAGACGCATTCCGGAAGCCACATACCGCTGCATACGTTCGCGCCGCGCCGGTTCCATATCCAGCCCTGTACCCGCAGGCAGCGGAGCTCCTGTCCTCCCCAGCCCCAGCACCGCCGCTGCGGTCTGCAACAGCCAACTGCCCGTCACCGCCGCCAGTATGATGATACAATACGTGTTCATGGTGGAATTCCCGCTGCCGCAGCAGCTTTACGTTCTGACAGATGAGCGCCCGCGAAAGAAAAGCCTCCGGCGGGCAGGGAGAGAACCTCCCTGCACCCTCAATACGCGACCGTTTTCTCCGCGTGCGGCGCGTTGTAATGCCTTGCTCCGTGCCGGTGATGCCGCCCTGAACGCCCGAAAAGGCATAGCTGACCGGTTCCCGACGGGCGCAACGGGGGATGCAGGGGGAGTCAGTCCCCTTGTCCGTCGGAGACATGACACAAGCATACATGAAGACGCCTCCGGCGGGCAGGGAGATGATCTCCCTGCACCCTCAATGCGCGAACCCGCGGAAGCCGCTTTCCCCGCGTGCGACGCGTTGTAATGCTTTGCTCCGTGCCGGTGATGCCGCCCTGAACGCCCGAAAAGGCATAGCTGAACGGTTCGCGACGGGCGCAACGGGGGATCCGTCGGAGACATGACACAAGCATACATGAAGACGCCTCCGGCGGGCAGGGAGATGATCTCCCTGCACCCTCAATGCGCGAACCCGCGGAAGCCGTTTTCCCCGCGTGCGGCGCGTTGTAATGCTTTGCTCCGTGCCGGTGATGCCGCCCTGAACGCCCGAAAAGGCATAGCTGAACGGTCCGCGACGGGCGCAACGGGGAATGCAGGGGGAATCAGTCCCTTTGCCCGTCGGAGACACAGCATAAGCATACATGAAGACGCCTCCGGCGGGCAGGGAGATGATCTCCCTGCACCCTCAATGCGCGAACCCGCGGAAGCCGTTTTCTCCGCGTGCGGCGCGTTGTAATGCCTTGCTCCGTGCCGGTGATGCCGCCCTGAACGCCCGAAAAGTCATAGCTGAACGGTCCGCGACGGGCGCAACGGGGGATGCAGGGGGAATCTGTCCCCTTGCCCGTCGGAGACATTACACAAGCATACATGAAGACGCCTCCGGCGGGCAGGGAGATGATCTCCCTGCACCCTCAATGCGCGAACCCGCGGAAACCGCTTTCCCCGCGTGCGACGCATTGTAATGCCTTGCTCCGTGCCGGTGATGCCGCCCTGAACACCCGAAAAGGCATAGCTGACCGGTCCGCGACGGGCGCAACGGGGAATGCAGGGGGAATCAGTCCCCTTGCCCGTCGGAGACACTACATAAGCATACATGAAGACGCCTCCGGCGGGCGGAGTACAAAACAAAAACAGCTCCGGTTTTACGGCAGGGCCAGACTCCGGTGGTTCCTGTCCGGCGCATGATGCGCCGGAGCGGGGTATGACCGGATATGTCGGGCAGCCTGCGGCACGACCGGAAGCTGTTTTACGCATTCGTTACAAATGCCGTTCTGCGGCCTGCGGTTACAGATCCTGCCGGAACTGCAACGACTGGCGCAATGTTTCCTTGTCTATGAACTTCACTTCGCTGCCCAGCGGTATGCCCTGTGCAAGACGGGTCACACGAACCTGCGGAAAATCGCGGTTCACCATGCTGCGGATGTACGAAGCCGTATTTTCCGCTTCCAGCGTGGTTCCCAGTCCCAGAATGATTTCCCGCACTTCGCCTTCGGCCAGTCTGCGGCGCAGTCTTTCCAGCTCCAGCGATTCAGGATTCACATTATCCAGCGGAGCCAGCAGCCCGCCCAGAATCATATACTGCCCTTTGTAGAATCCGCCGTCTTCCATCGCCAGCAGGCTGTCCCATTCCGAAACCAGACACAGCGTATCGCGCCCGCGCGTGGCGTCGGTACATATGGCGCATGGGTCCACATCCGTCAGCGAACCGCAACGTCTGCACAGGTGCAGGTTGTCGCGCAGCTGCGCTATGGCGGCACCCAGACCGCGGGTTTCACTTTCGGGCCATTTCAGCAGGGTCATGGCCATGCGCAGGGCGGATTTTGGTCCCAGACCGGGCAAACGGGCCAGCCTGTCCACCAGCGCTTTGAGCGGTTCAGGCAATCGTTGCGCTGTCACGGCGTTACATCAGCCCCGGAATTTTCAGGCCGCCGGTCAGAGCACCCATTTCTTTTTCAACCATTTCCTTGGAAAGGCGCATCCCTTCATTGATGGCTGCCAGCACAAGATCCTGCAGCATGTCCACATCCTGCGGGTCCACCACAGCGGGGTCTATTTTAATGGCGCGCAGTTCCTGCTTGCCGGACACGGTTACTGAAACCATGCCCCCGCCTGCACTGGCATCCACGGTGCGCTCGCCAAGCTGTTCCTGAAGCTCGGTCATCTTCTTTTGCATAATCTGCGCCTGACGCAGCATATCCTGCATGCCTCTCATATGATCCTCCGGGAATGTCTGTATACGGCCAGCGCCGTTATCAGTCGTTGTTATTTTTTTCCATATACCGCACCGCCAGCACACGCGCTCCCAACTCTTCTTTCAGAAGCTGTACGGCAGGGTGGTCATCCAGTTCCTTGCGCAGGTCCGAGATGGCCTTGCGCTGTTCGGTGGGTTCACCCACCGCCACTGTAACACCCGCACCCCAGTAGCTGCGGGCCAGAGTCTCCAGAGCGGCTGCCATTTCCGGCTGTGTCAGACGGTCGCGCTGCAGCTGGTACGCGGGGGTGATATGCAGCACCCCGTCACGCAGTTCACCTTTTATCTGCCGCAGGAGCCGCAGGCTTTTGCCGTCCTGACCGTTCTGCTGCAGGCAGAACTGCGCGAAACCCTCCCACGTGGCGGGGCCGGACGGCTCGGGCTGCCCCGGCGGGGCATCCTCGGCGGGGGGGGGCGCTGTACTGTCTGCCTGCGCCTGCTGTTGCGGTTCCGCCGCATCCGCAACACGACCGGAAGTACCGGCAGAGTCCGGGACAGACGGGGCAGACGGGGCAGAGCGGGGCGGAGCAGCATGTCCGCCCGCCGGCGGAGTACCGGACGAACCGCCGGAAGGAGCAGGTCCGTCACCGGCCACGGGCACCGGAGCAGGCGCCGTCTGCGAAGCCTGCTGCATACCCAGCAGGCGCGGCATGAATGCAAGATTGAGCAGCAGCAGTTCCAGCGCCATGGCCGGTTCAAGGCTGTTCAGCACGCGCCGCTGTCCTTCCAGAGTCATCTGCCAGCAGGCATGGATGTGCGACAGGGCAAACTGCGGTGCCCATTCAAGCCACTGACGGGCTTCTTCTTCGGGCAGGTCCAGCAGGGGCAATGCGCTTTCGCCTGCCTGACGCAACATGAACAGGTTGCGCCACATGCCTGTCAGCTCGCGCAAAAAAAAGCCCAGATCAAGTCCCTGATCAAGAACATCGCGCAACACGGTGGAAACACCGACACAGTCCTGACGCCTGATGGCGTCGGCCACGCGGAAAAACAGCTCCTGTCCGGCAAGCCCCAGAATACCCCGGGCATCCGCCACGGTCAGAGAATCGCTGCCCAGTGCCAGCACCTGTCCCAGCAAAGACATGGAGTCGCGTACGCTGCCGGCGGCACGACGGGCAATAAGCTTGACCGCTTCAGACTCGTATCCTGTGCCTTCGCGCTCAAGAATGCGCACCAGATGCGCTGCCAGTCCGTTTTCGGTAAGCCGTTTGAAAATAAAATGCTGACAGCGGCTGACAATGGTTACGGGAAATTTATGCGGCTCGGTGGTGGCCATGACAAAGGTGACATTGGCCGGCGGCTCTTCCAGCGTTTTCAGCAGCGCGTTAAACGCCTCGCGGGTGAGCATGTGCGCCTCGTCGATGATGAAAACCTTGTACCGGCCTTCCATGGGGGCATAACCGATGGCTTCCTTGAGGCGTTTGGCGTCATCAATGCCGCGGTTGGAGGCGCCGTCAATCTCCACCACGTCCACAGCCATGCCCTGCGTTATCTTGCGGCACTGTTCACACTCGTTGCAGGGTTCCGCGGCCGGACCGCGGGTGCAGTTAAGCGCCTTGGCAAAAATACGCGCGATGGTGGTTTTTCCCACCCCGCGCGTACCGCTGAACAAGTAGGCAGGCGCGACCCTGTTTTCGGCCGCGGCCCGTGACAGAATGGCTTTGACGGTTTCCTGTCCGGCAACGTCGGCAAAGGTCTGCGGCCTGTATTTTGCGGTTAGCGATGCGTGACTCATAAGTGGGGGGGCTAAAAGGGTGAAAAACCGGCCCTGCCGAGGCAGGGCCGGCCGGAAAGGCGTATGCCGCTACAGTGAATACTGATGCAGCCAGTGTGCGTACTTGGGATTTTCACCCTTTACAAGCTTGAAGTACTCGGTCTGCAGATGCTTGGTGACCGGTCCGGCCTTGCCGGCGCCGATAACGCGGCGGTCCACTTCACGTATGGGAGTGACCTCCGCCGCAGTGCCGCAGAAAAAGGCTTCATCGGCCACATACAGCTCATCGCGGGTGAACTGCTGTTCCACCACGGTGTAACCCAGATCACCGGCCAGCGTCATCAGGCTGTTGCGGGTGATACCGTCCAGTATGGACGTAAGGGGCGTTGTTTTAATAACGCCGCCGCGCACGATGAAAATGTTTTCGCCGGTGGCTTCAGAAACAAATCCCGCGGTATCCAGCATCAGCCCTTCGTCGTAACCGTCTGCAAGAGCTTCTGTTTTGGCCAGAATGGAGTTTACATAGTTGCCCACGGCCTTTGCCTTGGTCATCATGGCGTTTACATGATGACGCTGGAAGGAACTGGTTTTTACGCGGATGCCCGCTTCCAGCGCCTCTTCACCCAGATACGCGCCCCAGGGCCACGTGGCAATGATGGTCTGTATGGGGTTGCTGCCGGGGTTCACACCCATGGCACCCGCGCCCACAAAGCTCAAGGGGCGGATATAGCCTTCGTCCAGTTTGTTGCGCTGCAGCGTTTCCACCACGGCATCCACAAGCTGGTCGACGGTATAGGGAATTTCCATGCGCAGAATGCGGGCCGAAGCAAACAGGCGTTCGACATGTTCGCGCAGGCGGAACACGGCGGAAGTGCCGTCAACACACTTATAGGCGCGGATTCCCTCGAACACGCCCAGACCGTAATGCAGGGTGTGGGTCAAAACGTGCACATTGGCATCGTCCCATGCAACCTGCTTGCCGTCAAACCAGATCGTTTCCGATTTCTGGACCATTAGTAAACCCCTTTACGCGCCCTTGCGCAGACGCGGGTTGCGTCGGACTCCCATGCGGAGCGACGAGAATGATTGCACTCAAGCCAACAACGCACGCTAAAAGAACACAGCCCGTCTGGTCAAGCGGGAGCGCACGCGATGCTTTGTGTTGCGGCGCTTTTTCATCTACAATGCATGGCAGGGTGACGCCGCAGGTTCATGCCGTCCGGCGCGGTGTCCGTCACACATACTGCCACGGAACCATATGAACAGACGATCCTTTCTCGCCCTTGTTTCCGGCACATGCGCCGCACTGGCCCTGCAGGGCGGCCCGGCCGGGGCTGCCGTGCTTACCAGTTTTTTTCCGCAGCAGGGACTCATCGAATCGCCCGTACGCGACTACGTTTCGCGCATGCTGCGGTTTGACGCGCCCGATCCGGCGGACATTGTGCTGCCGGCACACAGGCTGGCCGTACTGCAAAGCGCCGCAGAACGCCTTGCCCGCACCGAACAGGTTGTGGGACACGGCAACTTCTGCATTCTCGGTTTTGATTCCGCGCTGCGCTATGCGCAAAGCTACCCTGCCATCGGGCCTTTTACCAGTGAGGAAAAAGACCTGCTGGATGAACTGTTTCACGAAGATGCCACCCGCTACGGCTTTTACGGCACCAAACCCGTGGACAGACTTACCGCCCGCATCCCCCAGCGCGAGGTGACAAAAGTGCCCTACACGGGCAACTGGCTGTTCCGGGGGCGCCCCGAACGCACATGGCACACCATACGCTCCATTCTCGGCGACGAGGTGGTGCTCACCTCCGGCGTACGCGGCGTGGTGAAGCAGTTTCTGCTCTTTCTCAACAAGGCTGTGGCCGCACAGGGAAACCTGTCGCTGGCTTCGCGCTCGCTGGCGCCTCCGGGCTATTCGTTTCACGCCGTAAGCGACTTCGATGTGGGCAAAAAAGGCTTCGGAGAAGCCAATTTCACCGCGCGCTTCACAGAAACGGAAGTCTTCAAACAGCTTGAAAAACGCGGCTACATCACGCTGCGCTATCCGCAGGACAACCTGCTGGGCGTGCGTTTCGAGCCGTGGCATGTAAAGGTACCTTCATGAAGTGTATTGCCGCCGTCATCATCTGCCTGCTGCTGTCCGTCACGGAATCTGCGGCTGCCGCCCAATGTGTCAGCCGCACCGCTCCGGCGCTTGACTTCACCCTGCACTGCCTGGGCACAGACACTCCGGCGGCGGCAAACGCCACGGCTTCGGCATCCGGCCCCACGCTGCTTATTGTCGGCGGCATACAGGGAGACGAACCCGGCGGTTTCAATGCCGCCTCGCTTGTGGCTTCGCATTACACCATAACCCGCGGCAGTGTCTGGGTGGTGCCCGACCTCAATTTTCCCAGCATCATCAAGCGGTCACGCGGCATACATGGCGACATGAACCGCAAATTCGCCCGCCTGCCCCGACGCGATCCCGAATTTGACACCGTGGCGCGCATCAAATCCATCATTCTGGACCCCAGAGTGGACGCCGTGCTCAATCTGCATGACGGCAGCGGTTTCTACCGGCCGCAGTGGGAAGACGCGCAACGCAATCCCAACCGGTGGGGCCAGTCCGTCATCATTGACCAGTCGGACATAAAGGCACAACGGTTCAGCAATCTGGAGCTGCTGGCCAGAAACGCCGTTGACCACGTCAACAGCGAACTGCTGGACACCGCCCACCGGTATTACCTGAAAAACACCCATACCAGCATGGGCGACCGCGAAATGGAAAAGACCCTGACCTATTTCGCCATCCTGCACGGCAAACCGGCGTTCGGAATTGAAGCCAGCAAGCAGTTTCCCACACATATCCGCGCCTATTACCATCTGCAGATTCTCGAATCGTTCATGCGCCAGATGGGCATACAGTTCCGGCGGCACTTTCCGCTGACCAAAGGCGGGGTATACGCCGCCATAGAACGCGACGTAGCCATGCGCCTGTATGACGGCCGCATCACACTGCCGCTGGACGACATACGCCGCGCGGTCAACTATGTGCCCATGCGCAAAGACCGTCCGGTAACCTTTTCGCCCCTGCGCCCGCTGGTCACGCTGCTGCCGCAGAGCGGTTCCTTTGACGTGTACTACGGCAACCGCAGACTCACCGCCATAAGACCGCAGTATTTTGATTTCGACGATACACTGCACAGCGTGACGCTGGACATAGACGGCCGCACCGTTGCCGCAAGTCCCGGCGACATAGTTTCGGTGAACAAGATGTTTGCCGTGCGCCCGCTGGCAGGGTACCGGGTAAACATTATCGGCATGACCAGAGACGGCGTGGACGACGAGGCAGGGCTGTCCGTACGGCGGGAAGACTTTATGCCGGGCTTTTCGCTGGACACCGGAGAATCACTGTACAGGGTTGAAGTATACCGGCTGCGGCAGGGCCGCGATGATGCCTTTGCCGGCATGCTCATAATGAACTTCGGCGGACCGCAGTCACGCCAGCAGCTGGCCATGGAAGCACCCGACGCCATGAACGCCGCCGGAACGGAAAAAAAAGCCGATCAGGCAGGCCGCTGACGGCCATGCCGCCAGCACGGCGGCATCATGTACCGGACAGACAAAAACGGCGCCGGATTCCACAGGAATCCGGCGCCGTTCAGTATACGGGCAGGGCAGAGTGCCTATTTTTTTCTGTCACGGTTTTTGGTGTGGCTCGACCGGAAACGCACCCGCATGGGGGCATGCTCGATTTCAAACCGTTTCCGCATGAATTTTTCCAGATACCGCGCATACGACTCCTGAATACGCTCATGGTCGTTGACAAAAAACACAAACGTCGGCGGGTTGGTTTCCGCCTGTGTCAGATAAAAGAATTTGGGACGCACCCGTTTGACCACCGGCGGCTGGTGACGGGTGACGGCTTCCGTAAGTGTCCGGTTCAGCAGCCCCGTACCCACGCGCACATAACATTCCTTGTTAATTTTACGGGCCATGGGCAGCAGCTTGTCCACTCCGCGGCCGCTGCGCGCAGAAATGTACATGATGGGCACATGCTTGCAGAATGTCAGGGCATCATCGTACAGACGCTTCAACGCGGTCAGGCCATCCCGGGGCACAAGGTCAATTTTGTTGATCACCAGCATGAACGGCGTCTTGCGCTCGTCCAGCAGATCAATGAGCCGCTTGTCCTGCTGTGTCAGACCTTCCACCGCATCCAGCACCACCAGCGTCACATCGGCCTTGGTTGTCGACTTGAGCGAAGAGTTGACGCTGTACCGTTCCACAGGGTCCTGAATCTTTGCCCGACGGCGCACTCCGGCCGTATCCACAAAAACATAGCGCCTGCCGCCCAGTTCCACGGCAATATCCACGCTGTCGCGGGTGGTGCCCGCCACATCGGAAACAATCATGCGGCGGCTGCCGCTCAGGGCGTTGACCAGCGAAGACTTGCCCGCATTGGGGCGGCCCAGCATGGCCAGTTTGAGGGGGCGTTCCTCTTCTTCCTGCGGGGCGTCTTCGTCTTCGGGAGGCAGCAGGTCAAACAACTCGCCGCTGAATGCCCGCACATTGAATCCGTGAGCGCCGGAAAGCGGGATGACCGGAAAGCCCAGCGTATGGAATTCGGCCATGTACAGGTCGGCCATTTCTTCGCCGTCCACCTTGTTGACGGCCAGCAGCACGGGCTTGCCCGATTTGCGCACATACGCGGCCAGACTTTCGTCAAAGGGAGTCAGCCCCTCGCGTCCGTCCACAACCAGGCACAAGGCCACGGAATCGGCAATGGCCTCTTCCGTCTGGCGCAGAATCTCCGCCTCGAACCCGCGCAGTTCGTCCGGCCCTTCCGCCACGGCAGCGTGTTCGTCCAGCGTTATGCCGCCGGTGTCAATAATGATGAACTTCCGGTCTCCCACTTTCACATAGCCTTCCATGCGGTCACGGGTTACTCCGGGACGGTCATGGGTTATGGCTCTGTTGCTGCGGATCAGCCTGTTGAAAAGGGTGGATTTGCCCACGTTGGGGCGACCGATGAGAGCTATCTTGGGTAACATGATATTTTCCGGTGCGAGGCAGAGCCTTGCGCGTATGCAGCAGACCGGCAGGCCTGCCATGTGATTGCGGGCGACCGCGGCGGGAATCCCCTGCAAAGGCCGCAAGGGAGAAGCCCATTACCGTAAAGCCGACTCACATGCAAGCACTATTCATAGCAAAAGCCGGGCAGTTGTCCAAGTCCGCGGGGTACGTTATACCGCATTCTTCCGTGTTTGCGGCTTTCCGTGCCGGTTGACGGCGGCGCCGTATCCGCCGGCGGAACACTGCACTGCAGGCTCTGCGGACTTTGTGAAATTTTGGACTTGACGCCGCCCTGCTGAGTGTCCATAGTCTGCACACGCGCAATCCGCGCCAGATCAGGAATCGAGGAGTTCTCATGTCCACGGAATTCGGCAAGGCCCTTAACCAGATTGTCGAAGTCATGATGTTTGAAAACTGGCTTCGCTTTTATTTTATCAACGAAGAAGAAGATTCCGCTCTGCTTATCCGTGTTCCGGAACAGGCGGAAGAGCATATCACCAAGGATTATGCTCATCTGGCCGGCATGCTGGAGCTTCTGAACAATAAAGAAATCACCTTTGAATCGTCGCGCAACGCCGTCTGCACCTTTGTGGCCACCAGTCTGGAAGGCCGCACCATGCGCAATGATCTGGCGGCGCGAGTTTTTGACAGCTCCGTCTTCCAGCTGGAAATGCAGCTCTTTAACATCTGGGTGCAGTCGCACGAAGAGCAGCTGGACAAATCCTTCATGGAATTCAGCACATGGAAAAGCATGTTCGAGGAATGGAAAAAGTCTGACAAAGTAAAAGACTATGTGGCTGAAATGAAAGACACCCTCGTGCGTTCAGCCAAGGAAACCTGTACTGTACAGTAGCTTTCTGACGGTTTTTTGCGTCTTTCCGGCGGCACCCTGCGGGGTGCCGCCTTTTTTATTGCCGCAGTTACGCCTTCTGCACATAGCCAAAGCCTGTCTGTTGGCTTACCGTAGGTAAAAATACAGACCGGCTCTGACCAAGGAGGGCTGTATGAGCAAAATCCGTTCGGCCATTCTGGCCTCATTTGTGGCTGATTCGCTGGCGCTGGGCGCACACTGGGAATATGACCGGGAACGCATTACGCGCGAACTGGGCAGGGTGGACAGACTGCTTGCCCCGCGCCTGAACACCCATCATGCGGGCAAAGAAGCGGGCGACCTGTCGCACTACGGCGACCAGACCCTGCTGCTGCTTGAAGCTGTGGCGGAAACCGGCGATTTTTCGCTGTCACGTTTTGCCGCCAGATGGCAGCAGATGATGGTGCATTACAACGGGTATATGGACAGGGCATCGCGCGATGCGCTGACACGGTTTACAGAAGGACTGCCTCCGGACAAAACCGGCGCCGTGACTTCCGATTTTTCCGGCGCGTCACGGGTCGCACCTCTGCTTGCCGTACTGGGAGACCATGAGGACAGACTGGCGGCTGCCGCCCGCGCACAATGCCTGATGACTCACGGCTCCGTGCTGGTTGCCGACGGTGCGGAATTTATGGCGCGCGCCGCACACGCCCTGCTGCAGGGGCAGAACGTTCCGCAGGCGCTCGCCACGGCTGCCGGGGCTGATTATGCGCAGCTGCCCGCACAGGACTGGCTGGCATTTGCCGACATGCACGCCGCTCTGGAAGGATGCGAAGCGGTATCACGCTTCGGGCAGGCATGCGGCATGAAGGGCGCCTTCATGAGCGTGGTGCATCTGGCCGTCCGGTATGAAAACGCACCGGCCGAAGCGCTGGTGGAAAATGTCATGGGCGGCGGGGATTCCTGTGCCAGAGGTCTTGCTCTGGGCATGCTGCTGGGGGCGCGCCACGGGCAGGACTGGATACCCGTACACTGGCTTTCCGGACTGCGCAGCAGAAATGCCGTGGAAGAATGCTTCACCAGACTGTGGCGCTGAATGCAGTTTTATACCTGTCCCGCTGCCGGCCCGTACCGGCTGCAAAGACACGCTGCGGACTCTGCATACAAAAAGACCGGACGGATACCCGTCCGGTCTTTGCTGTACGCATCAAAGCAGCGTCAGATCCCAGTTGAAGGAACTGCTGCGCGACGGCTCAGGCACTTCGCGCGGCGGCTGCTCTTTCATATGAACAAAGATCGTATACCCCGCAGCCTTCAGTTCATCCTGATGAGCGGTGATATCCAGCGGCCACCCCGGGAAAATCCACGTATTCTGCCCGTAGCGGCGCGCCCAGAAAGGTTCACGCTTGGGACTGAGGAAGGGTTCGCCCTGTTTGAGCGGCTGCAGCGGATTACGCGTGACCCCCATGGGCCAGTAGCCCGAAAGCACCACCCCGAGGGGCAGGGGACTCATGGACGGCAGAGAAAGCACTTCTTCGCCCGACAGCTCGGGGCTTACTATGGCCCCGCGGAACCCCATGCGCTCCAGCACGGCCAGAGCGGCGGGGTTGGCCACGTTGCAGAAAGGACCGGCCACAGGCGCTATTTTGGCATTTTCCGGAAAAAGCTCCATCTGCCACGGGGCTCCCAGTACAAAATGACGGGCGCCGTTGCGCAGCACCTGCGTGATAAGGCGTTTCCACTGGTCTTCCTCGTTGGGCCAGATCACGGGCGGCAGCCACCACGAATACCGTGAGACCAGCGTCCGCGACACTTCGGCTGTGCGGGGAGACAGCCACAGTCCGTCCACCACGCCGCCTTCGCGTCCGCCGCGCCTGCCTTTGGGAATACTGCCGTGCAGCAGCACGGTAAACCCTTTGCCCGGCTTGTCCAGACGTGCCGGCAGCACCGGTTCGAAATCCACGGAGGTCTCGCTGCCGCCGCGCACGTCGGCCAGACGGCCTTCCCAGCGGCGCAGCAGGTCCACAAGGTCTTTCTCGCGCCGGTCGATCAGAAATACGGGAGTTCCCGCCGCGGGCGGCCGCCCTTTGGCATGGGGCAGAGTAAAGGCCCCGCCCTTGGGCACTCTGCGGGTCACGCGCACAGTGCGGTGCCACGGATCATCCTCGAACCCGACACGCAGAAAGTCCTGCGGCTGCAGCTCCATACGGGGCTTGAACTCCAGCGCACCCTTTTTATCGCGCGCCAGTTTGCCCACAAGCATGCCGGAACTGGTCGAATCGTTGGGGGCCGTCACCGGATGCTGGCGCTGCGGCAGAAAACGGGCATGGGTAGTGGGACGGCTGAGCGCCTGCTTCAGCAGGTCTTCTGCCTGCTTGCGTACCGAAGGATCGCCCGGATTGTCGCGCAGCATGCGGTATGCCGTGACAGTGTAAAAAACATAGTGGGGGCCTTTCTTGCGCCCTTCTATCTTCCACGACGACAGATTTTCCATGTCCAGCAGGTTGCGGGCCAGCACGTCCAGCGAGAGGTCGAGGCACGAGAAATACCGCCCCTCGCGGCTCTTCTGCTTGTACACACGGCGGCAGGGCTGCACACAGCGTCCCCGAAGCCCCGACTTGCCCCCCATGTAACTGGACCAGTAGCAGCGGCCCGAAACGCAGTAGCACAGGGCCCCGTGCACAAAAAGCTCCAGATCAAGCCCTTCGGGACAGGCGTCGTTACACTGGCGCACCTCGTCTATATCCAGCTCGCGCGGCAGAATGACACGGTCCGCCCCCATGCGGCGGGCAGCGTGCAACGCTGCAGGGTGCGTTATGTTGGCCAGTGTCGAAAGGTGAATTTCACCTTCAAATCCCGCCTGTCTGGCCATCTCCACGGCGCCGAGGTCCTGCATGATAAGCGCATGGGGCTGCACACCGCGCGCAAGCCGCCGTATGAGCCGTCCCGCCGCGGCAGGGTCGGTCGGTTTAAGCATGGAGTTGAGCGCTATGTAAACTTTGCGGTCTTCGCGCCTTGCCAGTTCAACCATGCGGGCCAGTTCCTTGACGGAAAAGTTGTCGGCCTGCATACGGGCGGAAAAATGCTTCATGCCCACGTACACGGCGTCGGCGCCGGCGGCCAGTGCCGCAAGAAAAGACTGCGTATCGCCTGCAGGGGCAAGTATTTCGGGTAATTTTTTCATGATCAGATTCCGTTGCGGGGCGGAAGGAATACGGCCGCACCAGCGCACTCTGCGCGGCAAGGCAGCCGGACGGCCATGTCTGAAAGGAGTTCCGTCAGATACACGGCACGCGGCAGACAGACCAGCACCCCGGCACAGTTCCGCCTGCAACCCTGCATCTAACCATAGTCGGGCCCAGATGCAACAGCAATGATTCCGCCACGGGGTGCCGCCCGCAAAAAAAATCCGGCAGCGCTGCAAATCGGAACACCGGCGGGTTCCTCTTGTCATGCGCCGATGAAAACACTATGAGTTTGCAGCCGCGCCGCATGTAAATCTCCGCTTACCTGCCTTTGCCGCCCACTCTGCGCGGCCCGCCGCGCAGAAGAACGCGCCATCGCCGCTCTTTGGCAAGATAGTGTTGACCCGCTCAACCTCCTGCCCTAGACAATAGGGAGCCATGCCTGCGCCAAAGTGCGCGCGGCTAAGAAATACGAGGAATTTGAAATGAGCGAACAGCAATGCACCGAACTCAAGGTGCTGGATACTGTCCCCTTCGGACAGGTTTCGGGAGATGCGCAGTTTTACGCTCTGCGCCTTGAAAAACCCCGCTGGAAAAGCTGGAAACCCGGCCAGTTTGTCATGATACGCCCTCAGGGATGGGCGCTGGACATGCTGTGGGCCCGTCCCTTTTCCATCTGCCGCGTCAGCAGCCGCGATCTGGTTCTGTTCTTTCAGGCAGTGGGCCGCGGCACCCGCAGACTGGCAGACCTGAAAGCGGGCGACACCGTTGTGGTCTGGGGGCCTCTGGGCAACAGCTTTGCGGTGGAGCCTGAAACGCCCACGCTCATGCTGGCCGGCGGCATTGGTATCGCTCCCTTTATCGGTTATGCCCACACGCACCCCAAACCGTGGAACCTGTGGATGGAATTCGGCCACCGGATGCCTCTCGGATGCTATCCGTTTGAAAGCATCAACGAAAAAATCATGGCCGACAACCATCAGGAAGAATGCCCCGACGACCTGCTGCGATTCATCGAGCGTCTGGAAAAACGCATCGCCGAATACGCGGAACAGGACGGGCTGGTACTGGCCTGCGGCCCCACTCCGTTTCTGCGCACGGTACAGCGTTTTGCCCTGCAATACGGCGCGCGCTGCCAGCTTTCGCTGGAAACCCGCATGGCCTGCGGCGTGGGCGGATGTCTGGGATGCGTCACCAGCACGACGGAAAAACACCACCTGCACCACACGCAGGCGGGCAAAGCGCAGGTCTGCAACAACGGTCCGGTTTTCTGGGCCGATCAGGTAGACCTGGATAAAGCATAGGAGCGCTGTCGTGGATTTGCATGTCACCATACCCAGCGGCCTGCACGGCCTTGAGCTGAAAAACCCCGTCATGACGGCCTCCGGCACATTCGGCTACGGTGTCGAATTTGCCCCTTACGGCGACCTTGCCCGTCTGGGCGGCATAGTGGTCAAAGGTCTGTCGCTTAAAGCCCGTGCCGGCAACCCCATGCCGCGCATCGCCGAAACCGCATGCGGCATGCTGAACGCCGTGGGGCTGCAGAACTCCGGCGTCGAAAACTTCATCACGCAGAAGCTGCCGCAGCTGCCCTGGCAGGAAACACCCGTCATCGCCAACCTGTATGCCTGCGACCCTGACGAATTTGCCGAACTGGCCGGCATACTTGCCGCCGAAGAAGGCATTGCCGCCATTGAAGTGAACATCTCGTGCCCCAACGTAAGTGAAGGGGGCATACTCTTCGGACAGGATGCAAGACAGGCCGCCCGGGTGACCGGCGCCGTAAAACGCCGTTCCGGCACCAAGCCCGTCATCGTCAAACTGTCGCCCAATGTCACCGACATTGCCGAAATTGCCCGTGCAGTGGAAGACAGCGGGGCGGACATGCTTTCGTGCATCAACACGCTGAGCGGCATGGCCGTGGACATCCGCAGCCGCAAGCCTCTGCTGGCCAATGTCATCGGCGGACTTTCCGGCCCTGCCATCAAACCAGTGGCCCTGCGCTGCGTATGGCAGGCCGCCCGCTCTGTCAGCATTCCGGTCATCGGCATCGGCGGAGCCACCACGGCAGAAGACATACTGGAATTCATGCTGGTGGGCGCACACGCCGTACAGATAGGCACCGCCAACTTCATGCGCCCCGACTGCGCCTTCCGGCTGGTGGATGAACTGCAGCAGCTGGTGGATACGCTGGGCATCACCAGCTGGGATGACTTCAGAGGCTCGCTGGACATCAGATAATTTTTCGGCAAATTACCGGAAAGCAGCCCGGAACGCCGTTCATTCTGCGGCATTGCGGCATGTTATCACAGCGGCACGGCACAACACCGCCATCAGGCCGGAAAGGAAATCCTTTCCGGCTTTTTTTTGCACCGGCTCTGAGCGCAGGAAAGGCAGAACGTTTTCAAACTGTTGCACGGCACGCACCAACTGCAACGACTGACCATTTTTGTACAAACATACTTGCCTTGAATAGTGCGAACACGTACAACTTCACAAAATCAATAAAAATGCCGCATTGCAACGCGGCATGACGGGAGAGCCGTTCACTCGAATCACTCACACCTTACCGCTTCCGAGGAGGACCGCATGGAAACCATGCCAGACGAAAAAATTGTCTCGCGCGGAAAAGAATTTTTCACCAGCATCAGCGGCGAAGCTCCGTCCATCTTCAACAAGGGATGGTGGACCGGCAAAGTCATGGACTGGGCCATGAAAAATGAAGACTTCAAAGTCCAGCTTTTCCGGTTTGTCGACGTTTTCCCGTATCTGAACACCTCGGAATCTCTTTCGCGGCATATCCGCGAATACTTCGCCGAAGGCGGCGACGTGCCCGCAGTGCTCAAATGGGGAGCCGGAAAAGCCGGCATAGGCGGCAAACTGACCGCCATGCTGATGGAAAAAACCATCCGCTCCAACATTGAAAACATGGGCCGGCAGTTCATCATCGGCCAGAACGCCAAAGAAGCCGTCAAATCCATAGCCAAACTGCGCAAAGACGGTTTTGCCTTTACCGTGGACCTGCTGGGCGAAGCGACTGTGAACGAGGAAGAGGCCGACGCCTATCGCGACGGCTATCTGGAGGTGCTTGACGCGCTGGCCAGAGAACAGGACAAATGGTCGCCCCTGAAAGGTCCCGGCCCTGACACGGACACAGACTGGGGCTGCACCCCCAGAGTCAACGTATCCATCAAGCCTTCCGCACTGTATTCACAGGCCAAACCCGTGGATATAGAAGGCTCGGTGCAGGGCATCATGAAGCGCCTTGTGCCCGTGTACCGCAAGGTTGTAGAAATGAACGGCTTTCTGTGCATTGACATGGAAGCGCTGAAATACAAGGAAATGACGCTTGAACTGTACCGCAGACTGCGCAGCGAGCCGGAATTCCGTCATTATCCGCATCTTTCCATCGTGCTGCAGGCCTATCTGCGTGAATCGGAAAAAGACCTTGCCGACCTGCTGCACTGGGCCCGCACCGAAAAGCTGCCCATTGCCATCCGGCTGGTTAAGGGCGCTTACTGGGACGCCGAAACCGTCATAGCCAGACAGAACGGCTGGGACATTCCCGTATGGGTGCACAAACCACAGTCCGACATGTGTTTTGAACGCATGGCCCGCACCATTCTTGAAAACAGCGACATCTGCTACTTCGCCTGCGGTTCGCACAATATCCGCACCATTGCCGCCACCATGGAAACAGCCCGCCAGCTGGGCGTGCCCGAAACACGATACGAATTTCAGGTGTTGTACGGCATGGCCGAACCGGTCCGCAAAGGCCTGCTGAATGTGGCGGGCAGGGTGCGGCTGTACTGCCCCTACGGCGAGCTTATTCCGGGCATGGCATATCTGGTGCGCCGCCTGCTGGAAAACACAGCCAACGAATCATTTCTGCGACAGAGCTTTGCCGACGGCACCGACATGGAGCGGCTGCTTGAAAATCCGGAGCTGACCCTGCAGCGCGAGCTGGCAGCCCGTCCGGCACCGGTGGAGCCTTCCGGCACGGGAGGCATTCCGCCGTTCCGCAATGATCCCATGATAGACTTCACCATACCCGAACAGCGGGCCGCCTTTCCGCGGGCCATAGCCGAGGTACGCGCCGCCGCAGGCGGCACCGTCCCTCTGTTCATCGGCGGTAAAGAAGTGTTCACGCAGGACACCATGCCAACGACCAATCCGGCCGACCCCGATGAAAAACTCGCCGATGTATGTCAGGCGGGCATAGCGGAAATCGATGCGGCCATCGAGGCGGCGGGCAGGGCGTTTCTCATCTGGCGCGATGTGTCACCCGAAGACCGCGCCAACTACCTGTTCAAGGCCGCGGACGCCGCACGCAGAAGCGCCTACAGGCTGTCCGCATGGCAGATTCTTGAAGTGGGCAAACAGTGGGATCAGGCATACCACGATGTGGGCGAAGGCATAGACTTTATGGAATACTATGCCCGCGAAATGCTCCGGCTGGGCAGGCCCCGCCGCATGGGCCGCGCCCCCGGCGAACACAACCACCTGTTCTACCAGCCCAAAGGCATTGCCGCCGTCATCTCGCCGTGGAACTTTCCCTTTGCCATCTCCATCGGCATGGCTTCTGCGGCTATAGTGACGGGCAATCCGGTCATTTACAAACCATCCGGCATTGCCGCGCGCATCGGCTACAACCTGACAGAGGTCTTCCGCGAAGCAGGACTGCCCGACGGCGTATTCAACTACTGCCCCGGACGCAGCTCGGTCATGGGCGATTATCTTGTCGAACACCCCGCAATCAACATGATCTGCTTTACCGGATCCATGGAAGTAGGCCTGCGCATTCAGGAAAAAGCGGCCGTTGTACAGCCCGGACAACACCACTGCAAACGCGTCATCGCCGAAATGGGCGGCAAAAACGCCATTATCATTGATGACGATGCCGACCTTGACGAGGCCGTGCTGCAGGTCATTTATTCGGCATTCGGCTTTCAGGGGCAGAAGTGCTCCGCCTGCTCGCGGGTCATCGTGCTGGACCCCATATACGACCGCTTTGTGAAGCGGCTGGTCGAAGCCTGCAACGACCTGAAGATAGGACCGGCAGAAGATCCGGCAAACTACATGGGCCCGCTGGCCGATGCCTCGCTGCAGAAAAACGTCGGCAGATACATTGAAATAGCCAGAGAAGAAGGTACCATACTGGTTTCGCGCGACGATATTCCCGCGCGTGGCTGCTATGTGCCGCTTACCGTGGTTGCCGACATTACTCCCGACAGCCGCATAGCGCAGGAAGAAATATTCGGTCCCGTGCTCGGCGTCATGCGGGCCTCCACCTTTGAAGAAGCGCTGGAAATCGCCAACGGCACCCGGTTTGCCCTGACCGGCGGCGTGTTCTCGCGCAGTCCGGAACATCTCGAAAAAGCCCGCAAAGAATTCCGCGTGGGCAACCTGTACCTGAACAAGGGCAGCACCGGCGCGCTGGTGGAACGGCAGGCATTCGGCGGCTTCAAGCTTTCCGGTGTCGGCTCAAAGACCGGCGGCCCCGACTACCTGCTGCAGTTCATGGACCCGCGCGTAGTGACGGAAAACACCATGCGCCGCGGATTCACCCCCATCGAAGAAGACGACGACTGGATTGTATAACGCGGGTACGATCCGGTAAGAAAAACAAACATGAAAGGCTCCTGAAAAGGAGCCTTTTTTATCAGTCGGAAACCTTACAAACCTATCAAGACAATCATGCCTGTGCATGCCGGCAGCCTTGCCGGAGTTTATATCTGCGAAGGTTGCCCGCATACTGCAGCCTGTATACGGCGCAGCCAGCTGCCATCAGATCACAGCTTGCGCATCTTGTTCAGGGGCCAGTACACGTATCCGGCTTTTGCCGTTATTTCCTTTTCAGAAACGAGAGTCTGAAAGTTTTGCGGATTACGGGCACCGACAACATAGTGCCCCTTGGGTATCAGGTAACCATCGCCTGCGCCAGCAAACGTTCCTGAGCGCGTGCAGACAGACGCAGGGCATTTTTCGCCCGCAACGCCATGAACCTGTAATATAAAAGGACTCTTGCTAAAAGGGCCTGTTGTTTTTTGCTCAATTATCACAAAATCACCTTTGACAGGCTCTTGCTCCCAGTATTGATACGGGACGCCCAATAGCGCTGTTCCTGCCTCAAGCTCTGGCGACAACATCGTACTGCCGGAGGCTATGGAAAATGCATGTAATCTACCCGCAGGAAATTCTCTGCCCGGTCCGAGAGTTGCCGCTGCAAGCCCCGCAACAAGCGCCAGCCTTGACCATTTCCCTGCACTACCTTTCGCATCTGCAGCTTTATTCAGACGCGCTGCGTCAACAGCGGAGTATAAGCGGATGGCAGTATCCAGCAGCACTACAAAAACGACCAGCGCCAAGTACCGGTCATTGCTTAGTGCCACGGCAGCGTTCAAAACAAGATAACCGGCTGAGCTGCCTGATGCCAGAATCAGGGCCTTAGACACTTTCCCCTTAACTATCTGACCTGCCCCCGGAACAACAAATGACAATAAAGCCAACAGGACATTTGACATAATTATATGAAGTTCCCGTGAAAGATTGATTTTTTTATCAGAAACAGAAACAGCAACAGCACATGATCTGTACCTTTGCCATAAGATGTTTATTTATCGACATAAAACACGCTGGTTCCATCTTGCCCAAACCATCTTTTGCCCCGCAACATGCACTCTGAGCGGCCATTTCCTCAACTTTCAACGCACCCTCACATTGGCAATAGCTTTGATTCTATTCTGGAGTTGATAACAAAAATTATTTTCAATGCCAAATAAAGGGGCAGCATCCGACAACCCGTTTTATTCCTTTCGACAGGTGCGCCAAGCGACTGTGCACACAACAATAGCTGTGAAAAAAGCCCCATAAGGACAAAAAACAGCCCGCAGGCCACATGGCCTGCGGGCTGTTTACTAAGCGTAATCATCCTGTCCGATGGACGCTACAGGGCAGCCTTCAGAACGTTCCGGCTTACTTCCAGCGTCTGGTCGCCGCGCTCGGACATGGCTGTCAGGCCTTTTGCTTCCAGACCCTTGATTACAGCGTCGAAATGCTCAACGCCGAGCTTATGGTCGGAAAGTCTGGTTTTAACGCCCAGAGACTCAAAGAAGGCTCTTGTCCGGGCAATGGCGGCATCAATGCGCTCATCGTCTGTGCCTCCGGTGATGTTCCAGATGCGCTCGGCATACTGCAGCAGCTTTTCGCGTTTGGCATCGCGGCGCACATCCATCAGGGCAGGCAGAATGATAGCCAGCGTCCGGCCGTGATCAAGCCCGTAAAGAGACGTAATCTCGTGCCCGATCATATGGGTTGCCCAGTCCTGCGGCACGCCGGAACCGATAAGGCCGTTCAACCCCATGGTTGCGCACCATACAAGGTTCGCACGGGCATCATAATCTTCGGGGTGATCAATGGTGTAACGTCCGATTTCAATAAGGGTCAGCAGGATGCCTTCCGAGGTTCTGTCCTGAAAGCGTCCTTCCACGGGAAAGGTGAGATACTGCTCCATAACATGGACAAAGGTGTCCACCACTCCGTTTGCCACCTGTCTGGCAGGCAGCGAGTAGGTAAGCGTGGGATCAAGAATTGAAAACTTCGGGAAGGTAAGCGGGCAGAGTACGGGGAACTTTCCGTCACCCTTGCTGATAACTCCTCCCATGTTCATTTCAGAACCGGTGGCGGGCAGCGTTACCACGCATCCCAGCGGCAGAGCTTTTGCGGCGGGCACACCGGCAAAGCCGTGGTACAGCAGCGACTCCGGATCACCGTCATGCACCGATGCCAGCGACACAAACTTTGTCCCGTCCATTACGGAACCGCCCCCCACAGCCAGCAGAAAATCCACCCCTTCACTGCGGACCTTTTCCACCGCCTTCAGCAGTGTTTCGTACCGCGGGTTGGGTTCAATGCCGCCGAACTCGTGAACGGTTCTGCCGTTTTCAAGGGCAGCCCGCACCTTGTCCAGCGTGCCGAACCGGCGGACACTGCCCCCGCCGTACAGAACAAGCACAGTGGCACCGGCAGGAACCAGCGTATCAAGCTCCGCCAGTCTGTCTTTGCCGAAAACAATGCGGGTAGGGTTGTGGAAATCAAAATCAAGCATGCTGAAAACCTCCTGTGAAAACCGGCCTGACAGCACGACACAGCCGGACACATACGGCCCGTCCAGCGGCCCATGCCGGAACATTTATACGATAACGCTCCATTGTATCCTATCGGCTGCGCCCCGTCACCCGTCCCGCGCATAACATATGCCCGCACCCTCCGGAGATACGCTGACACGGCGCAGGGCTGCCTGCCATGAATCAGCCTGCGACAGGGTTTGCTTTTCCGTTGAGTATCCGTATAGTCACATATCGCGTAAATACCGGCATGTTACGCCCCCTGCTTCGGGGAGCGTGATACCGGCACATGACGCCAGTACCTGTTACGGAGTGTGAATCATGCGTGTATCACAGCCATCCGGCGGACGCACCATACCGCCCATACCACCGGTCCCCAGACGAGACGTGCTGGTGACCGTCAGCGAAACGCCTGCCCAGCTGCATGCGGCGGAGTTTGCTGCCCGCTTTCTGCACGATTCGCCGTCCATCGGCATTACACTGCTGTATGTGGCCCCGCCCAGACGCTATAAAAGCATCGGCCCTTACGGGCTTGTCATGGGCGAGGCAGGCATGGACGAAAAAGAGTTCCACCGCCATCTGGCCCTGGGCAATGAAAGTCTGGAACAGGCCAGAACCATGCTGCTGCAGGCCGGAGTACACGAACAGCGCATCCGGCTGTGCGCCGTGCCTGATTCCGTCTCCATGGACTGGGACATCCTGCATCAGGGCACTACAGGAGGCCATGCAGCCATTGTGCTGGGCAACCGCGGCCGCACATGGCTGGAAAACATGCTGGAAGGCACTCCGGACATCACCAGTGAAATGGTCAAACAGTCGTGCGTGGTGCCGCTGTGGCTCTGTCCGCCGCAGGCGCGTGATTCAAAGGAAGTGCTCATCTGTGTGGACGGCTCCGCCTCGGCGTTCAACGCGGTACATCATATCGCCAGCCTGCTGGGCAGTGACAGCCCCCACAAATTCACGCTGCTGCGCGTCTGCCGTGCAACGCCGTGTGGCCTGACAGACAGCGGCATGCTGTTCAAACAGTGCAGGCAGATCATGGAAGGGCAGGGCATTGCGGCGCACCGCATCTCCACCAACGTGGTCACCCACGGCAATGTGGTAGAAGCAATCCTGCGGCTTTCGCTCGAAGGCGACTTCGGGCTGGTGGTTTCCGGCAGGCGCGGCATGGGGTCCGGCATTCTTGAACATCTCATGATGGGTTCCGTGGCGGACAAACTGTTCCGCAGGCTGCGCAGCAGCGCCCTGTGTCTGTGCTGCTGACAGCACCCTTCACACAGCACGCGCATATTGTCCGGTCATGCGTTGCCCCGCCGCGCATTGCTCCTTTGCGGCCGCAGGTGCATACAGACGGTATGGAATACATAGCGGCCCGCACCATCCTTGCCCGCGTGAAAAACGCGCCGGACGCGCTTTTCGGCGGACATTACACCATGAACCTGTACCGCGGCTGTCCCCACGGCTGCATCTACTGCGACACCCGCAGCAACTGCTACGGCATCGGCAGGCTGGAGCACATACGAGCAAAACGTCATGCACTGGAAATCCTCTGGCATGAAGTAGTTTCCAAACGTGCCCGGGGAACCGTGGTCACAGGCTCCATGCACGACCCGTATCTGCCGCAGGAAAAAGAAGAGCAGCTCACCCGTTCTGCGCTGAAGCTGCTCATCCGGCACGGATTCGGGGTGCATGTGATAACTAAAGGTACCCTTGTAACCCGCGATGCAGACCTGCTTGCGCAGGCACAACGTACCTTCGGGGCTGTCAGCATAACCGTGACCACGCCGGACGACGGGCTGGCCGCCGCCATAGAGCCGCACGCCCCGCCGCCGTCCATGAGGTTCAAGGCTCTGGCCGCGCTGCGCGCTGCCGGTGTATACGCCGGCATCACCCTCATGCCGGTACTGCCTTTCATCACCGACTCGCCCCGCGACATCACCCGCCTTGTACGCTGCGCGGCTGACGCCGGTGCGGCATATGTGCTCTTCTGGCCGGGCATGACGCTGCGCGATGCCTGCCGCGAACACTACCTGCTCCGGCTGGAACATCTTTTTCCCGGCATGGCGCGGCAGTACAGGCGCCGCTACGGCGACAGATATGTCTGCATGTCTCCTGCCGCCGCACAGCTGAACAGAATAGTGGACCGCTGCACGGCGGCCTGCGGCATGGAACGCTCTGTCCGCGTATGGCAGCCGCCCCGGCCGGAACAGGGCCGCCTGCTGTAGGCGCCTGCCGCAAGTGCCGGCCTGCGCTCGGGCACCCTGCAGCACGGCAACAGCCGCAGGGCTGGTGCCATACCGCATATTGCACTTCCGCTGCAGGCAGCTTCGCATTGTGCGTCGTTCCGCCCCGCAGCCGCTACACATTCACCCGGTACATAAAAAAAGCCGCCCGCATGAATCCATGCGGGCGGCTGTACAGTCATCAGCGTTTCACGTGAAACGTCAATTTCCGCAGCGGGCTACATCATTGCAGCCACATGATCGGCACCGGCCTGCAGCGCCTCGGCGTTTTTAGGGATAAGATGCGCATAATGGCTTGAAATAACGCTGGAAAGACTCTTTTTAACCACTTCCAGATCAAGCACTCCCGTGGCCTGCACATAGCCGCCCAAAGCCACCATGTTGGCCATACGCGTGTTGCCCAGCTTATCCGCTATTTCATTTGCGGGCACGCCGTAGGACTTCACTCGGCTTTGGGCCTGCGAAACATCCACCAGCGAAGAGTTGATAAGCAGCACGCCGCCGTCCTGCATCGTGGGCTGGAACTTGTCCATGGACGGCTGGTTCATGATGATGAGGCTGGCGGGACGCTGGATAATGGGCGAGCCGATTTCCTCGTCAGATACTACCACGGTGCAGTTTGCCGTACCGCCCCGCATTTCCGGACCATACACGGGAATATAGGTCACGTTCAGACCGCTTTCCATACCGGCGTATGCCAGCAGGTTGCCTATCAGCATCACGCCCTGACCGCCGAAGCCCGCAATGATGACGTCCTGATACAGACTCATTGGCTTACTCCTTTCCATCCGCTTCGGCGGTGACGTCTTTGTATACTCCCAGCGGGAAGTAGGGGATCATCTCCTCCGCTATGCGCCTGTTGGCGGAAACCGCATCCATATGCCAGTTGGTGGGGCATGCCGACAGCATTTCAACAAAACCGAAACCGATGTTGTTGGTCTGCATTTCAAACGCCTTGCGCAGTGCGCGCTTGGCTTCGCGGATATGCTTTACGGAATCGAGCGAAACACGGGCCGCATAGGCGGTTCCGCCCAGACCGGCGATGATTTCCGTCATCTTGATGGGCAGACCTTCGTGCTCGGCACAACGCCCGCCCGGGCAGGTTGTGGTCTTCTGTCCCACCAGCGTGGTGGGGGCCATCTGACCGCCGGTCATGCCGTATACGGTGTTGTTCACAAACACCACGGAAATACGCTCGCCGCGGTTTGCAGCGTGTACTATTTCGGCCAGTCCGATGGAAGCAAGGTCGCCGTCGCCCTGATAGGTAAAGACAAACTTGTCCTTGCGCGCGCGTTTGGCGCCCGTGGCAACGGCCGGAGCACGGCCGTGCGGCGCTTCCACCGCGTCCACGTCGAGATAATTGTATATAAAAACGGAGCAGCCGATGGACCCGATGCACAGCGTGTCCTGCACCAGTCCCATTTCTGTCAGCACTTCGGCCACAAGCCGGTGCGCCACACCATGGTGGCAACCGGGGCAGTAGTGCGTGGGACGGTCGGCCATCACCTCGGGCACATCGAACACCAGCTTTTCGTTGTTGTTTGCGCTCTGCATGGCTTACCTCCCCAGCCTTGCGACTATGGCTTCCACAAAGTCGTCTGAACCGGGCAGGTTGCCGGGCATATGACCGTGGAAATCCGAATCGGCCAGACCCCGGACCGAAAGACGCACGTCTTCGACCATCTGACCGCAGTTCTGTTCAATGGTAAGGAACCGCTTGCCTTTTTCCGCCAGTGCCCGCAAAGGAGCATCGGGGAAGGGGTAGAGCGTCAGCGGACGCACAAGGCCCACTTTGCGGCCTTCTGCACGCAGGCGGCGCACCGAACTTTTCACTATGCGGCCGATGGAACCATAGGCAACCACCACGAGCTCGGCATCATCGCATTCGTATACTTCGGCTCTTGCTTCGACCTTCATGGCCTCGTACTTCTGCTGCAGATGCCTGTTCTGTCCTGCCAGTGCCCCGTCATCAAGAAACAGCGACTTGAGCAGACGCGGACCGCGTCCGGCGGCACCGCTCAGGCACCAGTCCGCGGCACCGTAGTTTTCAATTTTTTCAGGAGACCACGGCGTGACGGGTTCCTTCATCTGGCCCACAATGGCATCGCCCAGCATCAGCACGGGGTTGCGGTACTTGAATGACAGATCAAAGGCTTCGATCATCATGTCGTAGCCTTCCTGACAGGTACCCGGAGCAAGCACCAGCGTGCGGTAGTCGCCGTGTCCGCCGCCGCGGGTGGACTGGAAATAGTCGCCCTGCGACGAACCGATGTCACCCAGACCGGGGCCGCCGCGGTTCATATTCACGATGACACCGGGCAGTTCGCTGCCCGCCATGTAGGAAATGGCTTCCTGCATCAGCGAAACACCGGGGCTGGACGAAGTGGTCAGCGCACGGTGGCCGGCCGCAGCGGCACCCAGCAGCATGTTGGCTGCGGCCACTTCCGACTCTGCCTGCACAAACTCGCCTCCGGCCTCGATGATGGCCGTGGACATGAACTCGGGAATATCGTTCTGCGGCGTTATGGGATACCCGAAGTAGCAGGTGCACCCGGCAGCCAGCGCTCCGCGAGCTATGGCCTCGTTCCCTTTGATGAAAATTCTTGAGGGCTTTGCCGACATGCGCCTACTCCTTTGCCTTTTCGCCTTTGGCGGGCTTTTCGGGCCGGTATACCCGTATCGCTAAGTCGGGGCAGATAAGCGCGCACGAAGCGCACCCCGTACACTGTTCCATGTCCTCTTCAGTCACTTCGGCCACTTTGTACCCTTTACGGTTAAAGCGGGAAGACTGACGGATGATTTCCTTGGGGCAGACAGTGGTGCACAGCAGGCACCCCTTGCACCGTTCATCCAGAAAAGTAACCCGTGCCATTCGCACTACCCTCTGTTTTTTCCGCAAGCTTTTTTCAGAAAAGAAAAGCTCACTGTGTCATGAGTTTTTTTGGTAATTCTAAGTGCCGTGGGTATACCGCAAGTCCCGGCAATTTGCAAAATTGTGCAACGGCGGTTTGTGCCATAAAACTTACAGAATAAGCATGGCGTCGCCGTATGAGAAAAAGCGGTACCCTGCAGCCACGGCCTGACAGTAGGCCTGCAGGGTTTTTTCGCGCCCGGCAAAAGCCGATATCATCATAAGCAATGACGATTCCGGCAGATGAAAATTGGTGATGATGTGGTCGGCCACGTTAAAGCGGTACCCCGGATAGATAAATATGTCCGTCCAGCCGGTAAAAGGACGAATTTCTCCGCATGCGGCCCATGCTCCTTCCAGCACCCTTGTGGATGTGGTGCCCACCGTGACCACCGGCCGGCCCTGCCGTTTTGCATCGTTTATGGCCTGTGCGGCCTGCTCCGTTATTTCCATGTACTCGCGGTGCATGGTATGGGTACGGATATCCTCTGCGCGGACAGGGCTGAACGTGCCGTAGCCGACATACAGCGTAACCTCGGCCCAGCCGAATCCCTGTTCCTGCAACGACGCCGTAAGCTCCGGCGTGAAATGCAGCCCCGCGGTGGGTGCCGCCACCGAGCCCAGTCTGTCCTGCCTGCTGTACACGGTCTGGTATCTGCTGTGGTCATCTTCTCCGTCGGGCCTGCGGATGTACGGAGGCAGCGGCAGATGCCCCTGCCGCAGGAACAGTCCGGCAAGGTCGCCTTTCCAGTGCATGCGCACCGCACAGCGGCCGAAGTCGGCAGTGTGCAGCACCTCAACGTCCAGCCCGTCAAAATGCATTACATCACCAGGCCGCACCCGTTTGGAAGCTCTCAGAAGACCTTCTGCCTCTGCACAGCTGCGGCCGTCTGTACCGGTCTGCGGCTGTACCAGCGGCAGCGGAGTAAGCAGCAGAAATTCCACCTTGCCGCCGGTGGGGCGTCTGCCCAGCATGCGCGCGGGCAGCACACGCGAGTTGTTGGCCACCAGCAGGGCGCCCTCGGGCAAAAAGCTGCCTATATCCTTAAAAGAAGCCTGTGTGTTAACACCGGACTTCCTGTCCATGACAAAAAGCCGCGAAGCCCCGCGGTGTTCCGGCGGATGCTGCGCTATCTGTTCTTCGGGCAGTTCAAAACGGTATCCGGCAAGAGAGTAGTCGTCTGCGGCGGTATCGCTGCTGTCAGTGCCTGCCTCGCAGCGGCGGGCCGTATCTGTGGGATGCTTGGAATGCATAAAACAATGGTCCTTAATTCGTTTTCCGGTTCTTTCGGGCGCACCGGTGCGGATTGCCGCAAAAGACCAGAACTTGCCACGGCAGGCAAGTCTTTTTCGGCACCGGCGCTGCCCGCTGCCACAGCACGGCCCGGCGCCGGTGCCCGCCGCAACGCGCAAAGGCTGCACTCCGCGGGCCTGATTCGTTGCGTGACAGGACAACATGCGCTATGTCACATACCGAGTGACATCGCCGCCGCTGCGCGGCGCAGCATCATAAGAACCATGTTGCCGCAGAACTCAGAATTATCTGCTCCCAAGGAGACCCCATGAAGAAATCCCTCATTCCCGCACTTCTTCTTGCCTGTGTGGTGGCGCTTTCCGGCTGCACCACCGGCAGCTCCAAGACTTCCGGCGGCACAGAAGAAGCTTCGCAGTTTCTGTACTACGACTTCAACGACATTGTTGTGCCCCGTGACATGAAGCTCAAAGATTCTTTTGTGCTGGGCACCGGCGCCGAGCGCACAGGTTTTCTCGGCTTTTCCGGATGGGTCGATTCGCGGTCGCTGACTGCAAACACCATCTCGAACATGCAGCGCGACGGCTGGAGCCTGCGTTTTCAGTTCATCAGCCCCCGCACGCTGCTGCTTTTTACCAAGCCTGACAAATTCGCCGTCATCAACATCACCGATGGTGCCACCAACACCGAGCTGGAAGTATGGGTTGCCCCCCGACGTGACAATGTGGGGCTCGAAAAACCCATTCTGGACACGCCTTCCATGGCCGTACCCGGCGACATCACCATCAAAGAAGAAGGACTGGTCAACTAGTGAGCCCTGCATCCGTCAATGCGCATCTGGCTTTTACAGGCTATCTCGGCAGACGCCTGCACATGGGCGTGTGCGGTTCCGTAGCCGCCTACAAGGCGCTTGATCTGCTGCGCCGGTTTAAAGATACCGGCGCGGATACCGGTGTGACCCTGACGGACAGCGCGTGCCAGTTCATCACGCCGCTCAGCTTCGAAGCGCTGGGGGCTTCTCCCGTATATACCGGCATGTACCCCGTGGGTGACGATGTTTTCGGACATCTCACCCCCGGGGATGCCTGCCACGCATTTCTCATCGCTCCCGCCACGGCCGCCACGCTGGCGCGTCTGGCCTGCGGTCTGGCAGACGACATGCTTTCGTGCCAGGCACTGGCCTTTGAAGGACCGCTGGTCATTGCCCCCGCCATGAACCCGCGCATGTGGAACAATCCGGCAACGCAGGAAAACTGGGCCAGACTGAAACAGCGCGGCCACGTGGCCGTGGAACCCGGCTGCGGGCGCATGGCGTGCATGGATGTGGGGCAGGGCAGGCTGGCAGACCTTGATACCATTTTTCTGTATACGCTGCGGGCCATGACACCGCAGGACATGACCGGACAGCAGGTCATGGTCACTCTGGGCCCCACCCGCGAACAGTGGGACGGCGTACGTTTCTGGTCCAATCCCTCTTCGGGGGTCATGGGTGCCTGTTTTGCCGTGGCCGCATGGCTGCGGGGCGCACAGGTGCATGCCGTCTGCGGACCGGCAACACCGTGGCTGCCCGCAGACATCACACGGCACGATGTAACCGGTGCGGCGCAGATGTATCAGGCAGCAGCCGACCTGTGGCCCCGCATGGACACCGGTATATTCACCGCCGCAGTCGCCGACTTCAGTCCGGAGCCTTTCGGTGCTGAAAAATTCAAAAAATCCGGCACGGAAACGCTGTCCATCCGGTTCACTCCCAACACCGACATTCTGAAAACGCTGGGCACCGCCAAGCGCGAAAACCAGCGCATTGTCGGGTTTGCCGCAGAAACGGGCAACCTGCATGAAAACGCCGTCGGCAAGCTGCGGCGCAAAAACGCTGACATGATAGTCGGCAATATTGTCGGCACACCGGAAAGCGGTTTTCAATCGGCCACCAACAAAGTTTTTGTGGCTGACAAAACAGGCCGGACCGAAGAATGGCCCGTACAGCCCAAAACCGAAGTGGCATGGAGGATTCTGGATTGGCTGTTGCAAATGTAGCCATCCGCGAAGACCTGCGCCCGTGGTATCAGGCCGGTGTACAGCATCTTTTTATGGATGATGCGGTAACCGCATGGATAGAGCAGGGCAGGCGGGAACAGCAGACAGCCGCCCCGCAGGCTTCTGCCCGTGCGCAGGCGCCTGCTGCGGGCCGTCCGGTGCACTCTTCGGGCTTATCCGCCGCAGAGGAGACAACGCCGGAAACGCCTGCACGCAGTATCCGGCGGCAAGCCCCGCGCGCAGAAAAAACACCGGTGCAGGCTTCCTCAGGCAATCATTCAGCCTTCAGACCGTCCGGGCGGGCTTCCGCTCCTGTGCGCCCTGTAACGCACGAGGCTCCTGCAGCCTGCACCATGCAGGAAGACACTCCGCCGCCCCCGCAGGCCAGCAGCATGCCCCCGGAACAGTGGCCGCCACAATGGCAGGCCGCATGGAGCAAAATTCCCGGTCCCGCACCTGTGGTATGGACTTACTGGTCGCTGGGCGACGACCTGTGCGGTAATGCCAATGCAGAACGCGGCGCGTTGCTGCGCAAAATCATAGGAAGCCTAAGGCTGCCGCGCGGGACCAGTGCCTTCTGGCCCGTGGCTCTGCCCGCCGCACCCGCGCCCGACGAACATGCCGCCCCCCTGCAGGCCAATCCCGAAATTTTTCTGGCCGGCATAAACAGAATACGCCCGCGAAGGGTGTTCGCCTTCGGCAGCAGGGCTCTGCGGTCATTTGCCCCCCATTGCGGTCTGCGTCCGTATCAGTTTGTACACTATAACGGCTTCAGGCTGTATGCCATGCCCGACATCGACTACCTGCTTGAGTCGCCTGCACCGGTGGAAGCCGTCATTTCCTGTCTCAAGGTCGCCCTGCAGAAAGTTTCCCGCTGAATCCCGAAGCCGGCCCGCCGTCATGTACGGGGCCGGCTTTTTCTTTCAGTCTGTTCGTATTACGCACTGTCTTCATTTCAGAACACAACATCATTTCCGGTCAGGTCAGCCCGCCGTTGCAATTGCCGCCCTGATTATTGTTCCACCTCCTGCGCGCCCCGCATCTCCGAAAAAACTGTTCACAGAATATGCTTTACTGTACACTGGCTCCGGATCCTCTTTTTTCATGCCCGCCTGTCCACGGAGGAACACGATGAACACGTCTCATGCTCTGTATCGCAAAATAACGGCCATTTGCGCCACGTTATGCTTTTTCGCAGCCTTTCACCCTGCCATGCCAGCTTCCGGAGCTGAAAATGCCGTGCAGAAACACACTGTTTCTGTGGTGCATGTAACGATAAAGGCGGGCATCGGTCCTGCCACGGCTGACCTTTTACGCGGAGCCATCAAACAGGCCGAAAGCGGCAGCGACATGGTACTGGTGACGCTGGACACGCCCGGCGGCCTTGTATCTTCCATGCGCGAAATGGTGCAGGACATTCTGAATGCGGATGTACCCGTGGGAGTATGGGTCGGTCCTTCCGGAGCACATGCAGCCAGTGCGGGGGTGTTTATTGTGGCGGCTTCCAGCATCAGCGGCATGGCCCCGCAGACAACCATGGGAGCGGCCATCCCTGTCACACCGGACGGAGCCGACACCAAAGGGGATATGGCCACAAAGGTAAAAAACGACCTGTCCAGCCTTGTGTCCGGTCTGGCAGAACGGCGCAACCGCAATGTGGACTGGTATGTTTCGGCAGTTCGGGAAGGCAAAAGCCTGCCTGCCTCACAGGCAATAATGAACAACGTTGTGGAGTTTATGGCCACCACCCCCGAAGACTTTCTTGTACAGGCGGGCAGCAGGGGTGTACCGGCAGGCATGGGGACATTGCGGTTCACCGCCGACGACATACGCATTATCCCTTACGAGCCCGGTTTGCGGTACCGCTTTCTGGGCTGGTTGCTCGACCCGCAGGTGGCGTATCTGCTGCTGCTTGCCGGTGTGGCTCTGCTTTTTGTCGAATTTACCCATGCAGGAGCCATACTGCCCGGAGTGCTCGGAGCGCTCTCACTGCTGTTGGGGCTGTATGCCATGACCATACTCCCCACGGCGGCGGCGGGCCTGCTTCTTATTCTTCTGGGGCTTGTCCTCTTTCTGCTGGAAATCAAAGTGGTCAGTTTCGGACTGCTTTCACTGGCCGGTGTGGCCGCGCTGTTCATCGGCTCGCTCATACTCTTTCCCGAAAGTGAAGGGCTGCGCCTGCCCATGATGACCATCGGCCCCACCGTACTGGGCATAAGCGCCTTCATGGGCGGTCTGGTATGGCTTGCGGTCAAGGCGCAGCGCAGCAAATCCGCAATGGCTTCAGATCAGCTGGCAGGACAACAGGCCATGGTCATGCGCTGGCAGGGCCGCAAAGGAACCGTAAAACTGCACGGCACCCTGTGGAATGCCGTAACCAGAGAAGAACAACCCATCGCCAAAGGCGAGACTGTCACAGTTACCGGTGCAAAGGGGCTGACACTCCATGTGTCGACGCATCCGGCACCGGAGGATGCTGTGCAGGAATAGCAACCAAAACCGCAAGTACCGGACAGCCGGTACCCGCCCGACAGGAGACTTCATCATGCTTGCCTATCTGCCTATTATCGTAGCGGTCATAGCGTTTTTCATTGTTTCAATCAAAATTCTCAACGAATACGAACGGGCCGTTGTATTCCGTCTGGGCAGGGTCATCGGCGCCAAAGGTCCGGGCCTTTTCATTCTCATACCCATCATCGACAGTATGGTGCGCGTCAGCAAACGTGTTCTTACGCTCGATGTCCCCAATCAGGATGTCATCACCATGGACAACGTTTCCGTCGAAGTGAACGCCGTTGTCTATTTTCGCGTGGTTGATCCGGTAAAGGCCATCATTGAAGTGGAAGATTATCTGTTTGCCACGTCGCAGCTGGCCCAGACCACACTGCGCAGCGTGTGCGGCAGCGCGGAACTTGATGAACTGCTGTCGCAGCGTGAAGAAATAAATGAAAAAATCCAGCAACTGCTCGACGAACAGACAGACCCGTGGGGCATAAAGGTGCAGGCAGTGGAACTGAAACACATAGACCTGCCCGCAGAAATGCAGCGCGCCATGGCAAAACAGGCCGAAGCTGAACGCGAACGCCGCGCCAAAGTCATTAACGCCGAAGGTGAACAGCAGGCCGCAACGAAGCTGAAAGAAGCCGCCATAATTCTTGCGGAATCGCCCGCAGCACTGCAGTTGCGCTACCTGCAAACCATGCGGGAAATGGCTTCCGGCAGCACATCTACTGTCATCCCCATTCCCTTTGACCTGCTTAAGCCGTTTATGGACGGCAAAAAGTAACCAGACTGCACAACACACACCGAAAGGGGCCGCAAGGCCCCTTTTTGTTTACCTCCGGCGGTCCCTGTTCTGATGACTTTTTCATGTCTCCGACGGGCAAGGGGAATGATTCCCCTTGCATCCCCCGTTGCGCACGTGCTGTTCCGGTCAGCTGAGCACTTACCGGCGTACCGGCTGCACGCCATGCGCGGAACAACGCAGCACAACGTGCTGCAGGCGTATCTATGAACTATGCGATGCGCACTTTGAGGGTGCAGGGAGATCATCTCCCTGCCCGCCGGAGGCAGTTTACTTTTGTTTAAGGCTATTATGTCTCCGACGGGCAAGGGGAATGATTCCCCTTGCATCCCCCGTTGCGCCCATGATGTTCCGGTCAGCTGAGCACTTACCGGCGTACCGGCTGCATGCCATGCGCGGAGCAACGCAGCACAACGCGCTGCAGGCGTATCTATGAACTATGCGATGCGCACTTTGAGGGTGCAGGGAGATCATCTCCCAGCCCGCCGGAGGCAGAGTGAGATCGCATTGTGATATGTCTCCGGCGGGCAAGGGGAGTGATCCCCTTGCATCCCCCGTTGCGCACGTGCTGTTCCGGTCAGCTGAGCCTTATCGGGCTAACGGCGAACTTGCGGACCGGCTCATCACACGACACGGCTGCGTCAAAAGAGCGGCCCGTCAGTGCAACCGGATTCAAGCTTCCCTGTAATGCTTCCGGCATGAACGTAAAATTTTTCATGCGTACCGTAGGCGGCGATACCCTCTGCCACCAGCATTTTTCATCCGTCCGGATTACCTTCAGGGCAAAAGGTGACGGCGGGGGACTTTTGCTCTATATTTCCGCCTGTCATTTTTTACGCACACAGACTGCGCAGCGGCGCAGCAGAACAGGAATCAGACATGCATATACTAGTCACCGGCGCAGCCGGATTCATAGGGTTTCACCTTTCCAGACGTTTTCTTGCCGAAGGGCATACTGTTGTAGGCCTTGACTGCCTGAATGATTACTACGACGTACAGCTGAAAAAAGACCGCCTTGCCCTTTTGCAGCAGGAGAAGGGCTTTACTTTTACGCCCACAGATCTTGCCGACGACGCGGCCATGGACGCGCTTTTTGCCAGAGAACAGTTCACGCATGTAGTCAATCTGGCTGCTCAGGCCGGAGTCCGCTACAGTATCGAAAACCCGCGTTCATATATCCAGTCCAACCTTGTGGGCTTCGGCAACATAATTGAAGGTTGCCGCCACAATGGGGTGAAGCATCTTGTGTATGCCTCGTCCAGCTCTGTTTACGGTCTGAACACCAATATGCCTTTCAGCGTACACGACAACGTGGACCATCCCATCAGCTTGTACGCCGCCAGCAAAAAAGCCAATGAACTGATGGCTCACACCTACAGCCATCTTTACAGACTGCCTACCACAGGGCTTCGGTTCTTTACCGTGTACGGCCCGTGGGGCAGACCGGACATGGCTCTTTTTCTGTTCACCAAAGCCATTCTGGAAGGCAAGCCCATCAATGTGTTCAACGAGGGGCACATGCGCCGCGACTTCACGTATATTGATGACATCATCGAAGGAGTGGTGCGCGTAACCATGCGCACTCCCGAGCCCAACCCCCAATGGGACGGAACAGCTCCTGACCCTTCTTCCAGCCCCGCGCCGTACCGCATCTACAACATTGGCAACAACAACACGGTAGAGCTTGGCGAGTTCATCGCGACTCTGGAAGAATGCCTGGGCAAAAAGGCCGTTAAAAACATGATGCCCATGCAGCCCGGCGATGTGGAAGCAACATATGCCAATGTGGACGACCTGATTGCCGACACCGGCTTCAAGCCCGGAACTCCGCTCAAAGAAGGGATAGCAAACTTTGTGAGCTGGTATCGGGAGTACTACAAAAAATAGCTGCCGTGTACCGCACCAGACTTCAGGCCCGCTTTTGCGGGCTTTTTTGTTGCTGCATGGTCTCGCTCAACGTATTTCTTTTTGTAATACAAAAAGACTTCTCATCAGGCTTTCTTTTGTTTCACGTGAAACATTAAGTTTTGCCTTAACAACCAGCAAAGCACCGTGGTTGAGCGGTTAAAGCTGTAAACAGGCCATCATGCCGCCTGTAAAAATACTCCGACACCCGTTGACACTTTCTGGCCGCTTTACTAGCTATACACTCGACCTCAGCGTGAAATATGACTGCCTGTCATGTTTCACGTGAAACATGAACGTGCAAACCGAGAGAGAGTGCTGTGGCAAGAATCATCGCTATCGCTAACCAGAAGGGTGGAGTAGGCAAGACCACGACTGCCATTAACCTTGCGGCCTCGCTGGCAGTGATGGAAAAACGCGTGTTGCTGGTAGACTGCGACCCGCAAGCTAACGGCACAAGCGGGCTGGGCATTGATCCGGACCAACTGGGCGAAAGCCTGTACACGGTTTTTTTCCGGCCGGAAGAAGCGCTGGAAGCCGTTCACCCCACCAATCTGGAATATTTGTCCGTACTGCCTACCACCACCGATCTGGTGGCCGTGGAGCTGGAACTGGTGGATAAAATGGGTAGAGAATATTATCTGACAGATGTCCTGAAAAATCTGGAAAGCAGATACGATTATATAATTCTGGACTGCCCGCCATCGCTGGGGCTTATCACGCTGAATGCGTTGTGTGCCGCACGCGAATTGCTCATTCCGCTTCAATGCGAGTTTTTTGCACTGGAAGGCATTGTCAAACTGCTGCAGACCTTCGAACAGGTAAAGAAACGGCTTAACCCGGGGCTGACGCTGATGGGCGTTGTGCTTACCATGTACGACCTGCGAAACAGACTTTCGCGTCAGGTAAAAAATGAAGTACGCAAATGTTTTCCGGACCATTTGTTTGAAACAGTGGTACCCAGAAATGTGCGCCTTTCCGAAGCCCCGAGCTACGGAAAATCAATCATTCATTATGACGTGAAATCAAAAGGCGCTGAGGCCTATCTGGCACTGTCCAAAGAAGTTGTGCTCAGAAGGCCCCAGCAGAAAAACGGGTAGGGCGGTTACTCGGTGCACACGGCTGTATGTTCGTAGCAGATGTGGTCTTTGAAGTGTTTTTTACGCACAGTGGCCCCGCAGGCCTTGCAACGAAAAACCAGCAGCCCGCCAAGATTGGCATTGGTCAGCCGAAACGGTTTGGCCGCATCATGCTCCCAGTCTTCTGTTTTTGCCCCGCAGCAGTTGCACTGCACCTCGGCGTTAAAAGGATACCTGAAGTCCCAGAACTCTTTAAAGGACTCCCAGTCTTCCAGCGGTTCCGGCTGTTCCACCGTCGGATACATGGCATCAAGGGCGTTTTCCAGCAGGGGAGCAACCTTGCGGCCCACCCTGTTCCAGAGTTCTGCACTGATGGTTATTGAATGCAGGTTGCCCTGCCTGTCGTACAGCGGCAGCACATGGGTATTTTTATCAGACATACTTCGCCTCCGAATAGTTGTTGCGCTTGCATAGGGCTGCAACACAATTCAGGAGGAATCAACATATTGTCAAGGAGAGAGAAATGGCAGCTGTGCAAAGAGGATTAGGTCGCGGACTGGATGCCCTGTTTAAAGGTTATCAGGAAGAAGCGCCCGCGGCAGATACCAAACATGAAAATCCGGGCACAGTATCCATAAAGGCGCTGATGCCTAATCCTGATCAACCGCGCAAACATTTCAGCGAAGAAGCTCTGCAGGAGCTGACAGACTCCATCCGTTCACAGGGTGTATTACAGCCGCTTCTGGTGCGGCCCGCCAAAAACGCGGAAGGCATGTACGAAATAATCGCCGGAGAGCGTCGCTGGCGGGCATGCCAGAAAGCAAGGGTGACAGACGTACCCGTCATCATCAAAAACCTGACGGATGAAGAGACCCTTGCCGTAGCTCTGATAGAAAACCTGCAGCGCGAAGACCTGAACCCTATGGAAGAAGCTCACGGCATGGCACAGCTGAAAGAGCAGTTCGGCATGAATCAGGAAACGCTGGCCGCCAGACTGGGTAAAAGCCGATCTGCCGTAGCCAATACGCTGCGCCTTTTGCAGCTGCCCGAAGCAGCACAGCAGGACCTGACAAAAGGAGCGCTGACAGCCGGACATGCCCGCACATTGTTATCCGTTTCGGACGAGACCGCGCGCGCAGCATTGCACAGACGCATAATCGACGAAGGGCTGACCGTACGGGCAGCAGAAGAGCAGGCCGCATACTTTAAAGAGCACGGCGAACTGCCCGCAGAAAACAGCGCTGGCCCGGCAAAAAAGGCTTCCGCACTTCCCAGAACCATGCCCAGCCCGACTATGAGCAGCCTGCGCGAAAAACTTAAAGCAACCATGCCGGTAAAGGCCAGTATCACCGGTTCGGAAGAAAAAGGAAAAGTAACGTTGTCTTTTTCTTCTCAGGAAGAGCTGGCAAGGGTTCTTTCACTGCTGGGCATTGAACTGTAGCAAAGGCGCCACTCCATGACCTATTCTTTTGATACTGAACGCCTGTGCGCCGCCATACCGGCTCTGACCGGCAAAAGAGTGCTTATCGTCGGCGACGTGATGGTGGACGAGTACCTGATCGGCGATGCAGAGCGTATATCACCCGAAGCTCCCGTGCCTGTGGTGGGTGTTGAGCGCGAGCAACTGCTTATCGGCGGAGCCGGCAACGTGGCCAAAAATATCCAGTCACTGGGCGGAAAGCCGGAACTGATAAGCCTGTGCGGTACGGGCAGCAACGCAGCAACGCTGCGCCATGTACTGCAAAACGAAAACCTGCAGGCAAATCTGATTGATATAGAAGGCAGAAGAACGACCATTAAAACAAGAGTGCTGGCCAGACAGCAGCAGATGGTACGCATAGACCGCGAAGACACCTCTCCGCTGACCGGCACCGGACTGGACAGAGTGCTTGAAGCCATAAAAGACAGGCTGCCGCACCATGATGTAATCATTCTTTCCGACTACGGAAAAGGACTGGTTACAGACGTCTTCATGTCTCGGCTGAATACGCTTCTGGATACATATGCCGCCCGGCACGGCGTACGCCACAATGTTTTTGTCGACCCCAAAACACGGAACTTCCGGCTGTATAAAGATGTCTTCATCCTGACACCGAACGCCAAGGAAACAAGCGAAGGCGCAGGTATGCCAGCCGGTTCGCGTGAAGAAATTCTTGCCGCAGGCAAACGTATCTTCGAACTGCTCAACTGCAGCAAACTGCTGACCACACTGGGGGCCTCCGGCATGGCGCTCTTTAACGGTCAGGATGAAGTGTGGCACATACCCACCACTGGGCAGGCCGTATTTGACGTAACAGGCGCAGGCGACACTGTCATAGCAACGCTGGCTCTGGCACAGGCTGCCGGCATATCTCTGCTGGACAGCTGCATGCTGGCAAACTTTGCCGCAGGTGTTGTTGTGGGACAGGTCGGGGCTGCATCCGTATCGCCTCCTGAACTTGAAGAAGCCGTCCGCAGGCATCAGGCACCCGCTATCAGCCGCTGGCTGTAAATAAAAGCTCCGGATCCTTCCGGAGCTTTTTTGCTTTGTCCGGTATATCCATCCCAAACTGCCTCCGGCGGGCAGGGAGATGATCTCCCTGCACCCTCGGTACGCGCATCACATTTTCCACAGATACACATGCGACGCGTTGTACGGCCTTGCTTCGACCCGCTGACGCCGCCCCGTACGCCCGCAAGCGCACAGCTGACCGCGCCGTCCGACGCGCAACGGGGGATGCAAGGGGAATCAGTCCCCTTGCCCGTCGGAGACATACAAAACCTGAAACAAAAGTAAACAGCCTCCGGCGGGCAGGAAGATGATCTCCCTGCACCCTCGATACGCGCCTTGCATGTTCCGCAGATACGCCTGCGGCGCGTTGTACTGCCTTGCTTCGACCCGCTGACGCCGCCCCGTACGCCCGCAAGCGCACAGCTGACCACCCCGTCCGGCGCGCAACGGGGGATGCAAGGGGAATCATTCCCCTTGCCCGTCGGAGACATAACACCCCTGAATAAAAAACTGCCTCCGGCAGGCAGGGAGATGATCTCCCTGCACCCTCGGTACGCGCATCACATTTTCCACAGATACACCTGAGACGCGTTGTACGGCCTTGCTTCGACCCGCTGACGCCGCCCCGTACGCCCGCAAGCGCACAGCTGACTACGCAGTCCGGCGCGCAACGGGGGATGCAAGGGGAATCAGTCACCTTGCCCGTCGGAGACATAACACCCCTGAATAAAAAACTGCCTCCGGCGGGCAGGGAGATGATCTCCCTGCACCCTCGGTACGCGCATCACATTTTCCACAGATACGCCTGCGACGCGGTGTACGGCCTTGCTTCGACCCGCTGACGCCGCCGGTTCCGGTTGCGGAAGACAAACGTTAAATATGCCGGTTGGCACAAGAGTCATTTTTTCGTATCCTGAAAAATACAGACAAAAAAACCTGCACTGACGTGGTCTGATGCAGCACGGGGGGGGAACGATGACAGTATGGCAAAGCAGCATTTCGGATAATGGGGCGCTTATTCTGGAAGGGGAAATTGACTACAGCGTTGCTGCGCAGGTGCGGACAGCCTTGCACAGGCATATCGAGTCCTCCGGCGGGGCGGTAGTGCTGGACATGGAAAAGGTCAGTTACATAGACAGCACGGGGCTTGCGTTACTGATAGAACTGCGCAGAAAACTGCAGGAACAGTCCAGAGAAATACGCATAAGTGCAGCTTCGGTGCGCGTGCGGCAACTTTTTGAACTCACCCAGATAGCGCCGATTTTCGGTCTGCGGAAGGACAGGGCAGACTGAGCATGCCGCGCGAGGTGCAGACATTCGTCTGGCTGATAAACAGTCTGTTGTCGTGGCCTGCACAGGCACGTCGCCGGCAGCGCGTTTTCTACCGGCGGCTGATGTGGCATCAGCTTGCCGAAACGGGCACAAGATCGCTGGGTATTGTTTCAGTTATCGCTGCCTGCACGGGTATGATTCTGGCGCTGCAGGCGGCGCAGCAGCTGGAAAAGGTGGGGGCGCTGAGCTATGTGGCAAACATGGTCAGCGTGACCATTGTCAAGGAACTGGGCCCGCTGCTTACAGCCATCATTCTGGCAGGCCGTTCCGGAGCGGCATTCTGCGCCGAAATATCAACCATGCAGATATATGAAGAGATTGACGCGCTTGAGGTCATAGGCATCTCGCCTGTACGGTATCTTGTTGTGCCCAAGCTTTGTGCCATGCTGATCATGCTTCCTGTGCTTACACTGTGGGCAGACCTTGTGGGTATCATTTCCGGCGGTCTGTTCGCTGCGCTGGGGCTGGGGCTTTCATTCAGCGGGTACCTGAATCAGGCCGTGTATTTTCTGGGTACGGGCGATGTTGTTTCCAGCGTGGTCAAAGCCGCCGGTTTCGGCACAGCCATCACCCTGATATGTTGCTGGCAGGGATTCATGGCACAGGGCGGTGCGGCGGATGTGGGCAGACGAACCACCAAGGCTGTTGTGCAGTCAATATTCATGGTCATCCTGCTTGATCTGTTTTTTACAGCCATCAATTATCTGGCAGGATAGATCATGCACTCTTCACCATCCATAACCCTGCAGGATGTCGATGTGGGCTACCCGCACAATATTGTGCTGCACAACCTGCATCTGACCATTCCGGCCGGCAAGATAACTGTTGTGCTGGGCGGTTCCGGTTGCGGAAAATCAACCTTACTGCGTCACATACTGGGGCTGCAGCTGCCCCGGCGCGGCCGGATATATATCGGGCAGGACGATCTGTGCGCCATGAACAGCGAGCAACTGTACAGCTACCGGCGCAACATGGGGGTGCTGTTTCAGGGCGGCGCGTTGCTGGGGTCGCTGACAGTGGGCGAAAACGTGGCCCTGCCCCTGATGGAGCACACGCGTCTGGACGATGAAACCATACGCACTGTTGTGCGGCTCAAGCTGTCGCTGGTCGGGCTTGATAATGTAATGGACATGCTGCCTGCACAGCTTTCCGGAGGTATGCGCAAAAGGGCTGGTCTTGCCCGGGCACTGGCTCTGGATCCGGGAATTCTACTGTGTGACGAGCCATCTGCAGGGCTTGACCCCATAACGGCGGCAGAGGTGGATCAACTGATTACAGACATGCATGATTCACTGCAGATGACCATACTGGTGGTCACCCATGATCTGGACAGCCTGTACCGTATTGCACAGCATGTCATTGTGCTGCATGCGGGCAGGGTGCTGTTTACCGGCAAAACAGATGATCTGCGCAAGTCGCAGGACAGATACATCAGGCAATTTCTGGAACGCCGGCCGGATGCCAGAAAAACACCGGACTGGCTGCTGTGACGCACCGGTAGCCGGGGACAACATGCTGGACAGAAAACATACAACAAAAGAGATGGTCAGAGCGGGCCTGACAATAACGCTGGGGCTCGCGGTGCTGGGGCTTTTCATTGTGGCTTTCGGCGGACACAGATTCTGGGAAAAGCTCGACACCTATCACATCAGATTTCTGACGGTGAAAGATCTTTCAGTGGGGCGGCCGGTAAAATATGCAGGTATCAACATCGGGCGTGTGCTAGATATTTCTGTGGATAAGATGGACCCGGGGCAGGTGCATGTGACCATCGGCGTGCAGCAGGATTTTGCCGTATATCAGGGCACAGTGGCCAGCATAACCCAAAAGGGACTGGTGGGAGATAACTACGTTCTGCTGAGCCTGAAAGCCCGGCCCGGACAAAAACTGCCGGTACAGAGCGAAATACCCGCAGATACCAGCACTTCGATCTTTGAAGCAGCTGCTTCCGTAGGGCATCTTGTTCAGGAGCTGCATCCCAAGCTGGTACGCATAGCCGACAGCCTTGATATACTGCTTGCCACGATAAACAGTCAGGACATGGCAGGAGTGACCCGGAACATGAATGCCGTGCTGCACAACGCAGCACAGGGCATAAAGACCATGACAACAGAAATACAGGCTGTAAGCGGCGATGCCAGACAGGGAATACGTGAAGCGCGCAACGTGATGCGCACAGTGCAGGGCAGCGCGCACAAAGCCGATGAAGCGCTGGAAAGCACTCGTCTGGCCATGGAAGCAGTACGGATGCAGACCGAAACGCTGGGCGGCATGCTGACGGCGCTTTCCGGCAGGTTTGAAGAAAACCTGGAATACGATCAGGCACAGGTGGAAGAAATTTTACGCAACACGCGGGAACTGACAGAAAATCTCAATCTGCTTTCGCGCTCTCTGCGGGACAGACCATGGCAGATTATCTTTCATCCGGACGAATCACACGAAATAACGAGATAACGCCGGCGGACAACACTTATGACAAACATACGCCATACTCACCATACCGCAGTATTGGCAGCCACTGTGCTGCTGGCATGCCTGCTGCTGGCTGTCGGTTGCGGCAGAACAGGCGGCCCCAGAGAAAATCTGCTCCGAATCAATGCAGGCCACGCCCTGCGGGAACAACCGCAGACAACCTGTGCCGAAGACGAAAAACGGCATCTGCGCCTGCAGGAGACAGGCACCATGCCGGCACTCAACAGAACGGCCGTACTGGTGGCGCGGGGCAATGTGCTTGTTCCCAGCACCACATGGTACTGGGAAGGAACACCGGCCGCCTTGTTCACGCGGACCCTTGAAAACGAAACAGCTATCATGCCGTATTACGACATAAGTACGCACCCGGTGCCGCGAAGACAGCTTGACGGCGTTCTGCACACCACCATCACGGCCTTCGAGGTGGTTGCGGACACGCCGTATACGGTGCGGGGCGCCGTACGGCTGGAGCTGTGGACACCTGACGAAACACGGAGAGCGGCCATAACTGAGCTGCGGGCTGAAAAAAGTATTACGCGGATGGAGGCCGACCGCATTGCAGGTGCTGCATCAGAAGTGCTGCAAAATCTTGCCGGACAGACGCGTGCATGGCTGGAAACTCTGGCGCTGCCGGCACTGCCGCAACAGATAAAGGGCACGCGGTAACCATGGACTGCATGCAATATATAGCCGAGCAACGCATTAAAGAAGCGGCGGAAAATGGTGAGCTGGATGACTATGAAGGCAAAGGCAAGCCACTGGTGCACAATGATGACCCGCTGATGCCGCCGGAATTGCGCATGGCATACAAGATATTGAAAAACAGCGGATTTATGCCGCCGGAAGCGCAGGATTTGAAAGAAGTCCATTCCATAATGGAGCTGCTGGACACATGCAGCGACGAGCAGGTGCGCTACCGGCAGATGAATAAGGTACAGGTGCTTCTTGCCCGTATAAACCGCGGCCGCCGCTATCCGGTGCGGCTGGAAGAATTGCAGGAATACTACCGCAAAACCGTGGAAAGAGTGACGGTGAACGGCGGCAGATGATGTGCTGTCCCGACGGGGCATTGATTCAACTGCCGCATCATATGCGCAGTCCGGTTTTGCAAGAGCTACAATATACACGTCACCCATCGTGGCATGCTTGTGTTTTGCCTTCCGGCGTTGCCGGACAGCTGCGAACAATCAGCAGATCAAAAGGATGTCTTTCACCCCATCATAACCTGAAGTGCCACGTTCTCCTCCTGCCCTGTGCAGGGCGGTGCATAAAAATGCCCGCCATCCCATAAAGGATGGCGGGCACATCATACTGAATCATGTCACGCTTTGCGCAGCAGTGCCGCGTAAAAATATTCACACGCAGGGCTGTCGGGCGGAGTCGTCCACTCCAGCATCAGCTGTGCCTGGCTGCGCTCCATAAACCGGGCTATCTGCAGTTCGTTTTCCTCGGGATTCAGAGTACAGGTAATGTAAGCAAGCAGGCCGCCTGCGGGCAGAACCTGCCAGACATTGTCCAGAATTTCCGACTGCAGCGTAACCAGCCGCGACATGGAATAGGGAGTGCGGTGCTGCCGTATGTCGGGACGGCGTGAAAGCGTACCAAGTCCGGAGCAGGGCACATCGGCCAGCACGGCACGAGGAGCTATACCCTCCGGAACCTGCGAGGCGGGAGCAGCAAACAACGGAACATCAGGCAGCCCCAGCCGCTCCAGCTCCGTACGCAGCCCTTTAAGACGTTTTTCACTGGGATCACTGGCTGCGCATACATCCACGCCCCGTTCGAGCAGCGAACATGTTTTACCGCCGCGTCCGCAGCAGCAGTCCCACACAGGGCCTTCCCATGTTTCGGGACGCAGTGCGTCCATAACTTCCTGCACGGCAAAAGACTGCGACGAAGCTATTCCCTCCTCCTGCAGAACATACAGTTCGGCAGGGCGGGAGTCGGAAGCAAAAAGCAATCCTGCGGCACTGTGCCCGATACATGAAGGATGAGCGGTCAGGCGGGCATGCGTCTGTGGCCCTTCGGGATGCCGCAGGTTGATGCGCACCCCGGCAGGAGCGTGACGTGATGAACCGGCAAGATACTGCTCAGCACGTTCCTCGCCATATGCTTCAATCCACATATCAACAACCCACCGCGGAGCGGCATACCATACCGACAGGTATCCTGCGGTATCAACGCCTTCGGCCTGCAGCGTTTCACGATACCAGCCGGATTGCAGCGGAGCATCGCCCAGCCGGTCGATGCTGCGCAAAACAGCGTTGGCCAGACGCGAAAGTCCCGTTCCGAACCGCGAACGCACATACGAAACAGCCCAGTCCACCGACGCATATACAGGAACACGCTGTAAATACAGTATTTCATACACAGAAATACCCATTGTCAGCAAAAGCTCCGCGGGCAGCCGTGAATCCGGCTTTAAAAAACGGCGTATAAGCCACGAAATTCTGATTTCCGACCTCAGGTATCCATACACAAGCTCCGTGCACAGAGCGGCATCCTGAGGGCTTAATCTGTTGTCTTTAAGGTAACTGTCCAGCACACTCTGTGCTTCACGCTTTTTATCAAGCACATCGCGCAATATTTCCAGAGCGGCACCTCGTGCCGGAGGAAGTGTTGCAACACCGCCACGGCGAGGGGACTGTTTTTTCATGAACGGCCTCGTTTAAGTTCAGCCTCGGCTTTTATGGCAGCTTCAAGGTCGAGCGGAGGAGGGGGATTATGAATAAACATGCGGAGCGCAACTTCCATAAGCTGCATGGGCACGAGCGTATCAAGGCACGGGCCGTTGGGGCGTTCGTTAAGAACACCGTATACCGGCAGAGGATATGTATCCTGAATACCGGATGTAAGGTCGCGCTCGCATGCGACGGCAACAATGAATCTGGGACGCTGCTGCACCACAATGCGGCGCGCTATGGTGCCGCCCGTGGCCACTGCCAGCGACACACCGTAATGATCGCGCAGGGCTATCAGGTCGCCTATGGGGCATGAACCGCAGCGTTTACAGCGGTCAACGTTATACGTAAGCCGCACGGGACAGTTGCTGTTCTGCAGACAGTGCGGGGTAAGTATCAGAATTTCATCGGGATTAAAGCGCCCTGTTTCACCTCTGATAAGTTCGTTGTTCACACGGATGAAACTGTGACGCACTTTTTCTTTGGGAATACCGAAAAAACGGGCCAGCATGACCATGAGCGGCAGAAACAGCTTGATGGTCAGGCCGCGGATGCGGCTGGTACCCAGCACCGGACGCCCTTTGACTATGTTCAGCACAAGCCCCAGCGCCGCCCATGCGATAAGCAGTATGAGCGAGAGCATGAAAAGGCCGGAAACATACGGCAGCGCAGGGTGAATGTTGGCAAGCCCGATGGAGGGTATCGCCCATACCAGCAACAGAATGGTGCACAGAATAACCGAAGTGCCGGTTATCAGCCCTATGAACAGCCGCTTGCGGGCCCCGTAATACCTTTCCGGTCCGGCTTCTGATGCAGCGTCGCTGCGGTCGGGTGTGGTCGGATTCATAAGGTAACCTTAGCAAAAGGCGGGAAAGGCAATCAATACCCGCGGCACGGCACGACCGGAAAAGAAAAATAACACACCGGCAGAAAAGAAGTTTCCGCCGCATACACTGCAGAAGGGCTGTCGCCGGCCACGGCAGCAGACCACAGCCGGCCACAGACGCAGGGTCTCAGCATTCATCCAGACCGACACACTCCGCCAGAGTGCATTCGGCCAGATATCCGCAGTAAAAAGCAGAAGCAGTCATGGGCTTGCGGCTGGCAGGACGCAGCGAAGAAACAAGGTACAACCTGTCAGCACAGGCAATGGCCAGCCTGTCGCCTGCCATACCTGTCACCGTGCCGGGCTTGACCCCTTCGGGCACGGCATCACCCGTGCAGCCGGGTTCTATACCCACGCGCAATGTTTTATGCCCTTCGCGGCGCAGCGCAAAAAAAGCCCCCGGCCAAGGATGAACCCCGCGGATATGAGCATCCACTTCACGGGCAGGACGGTTCCATACAATTTCACCGTCGGCCTTGGTCAGTTTGGGAGCATGGGTGGCAGCCTCATGGTTCTGTTCCATGGGCACCAGTTCGCCTTTCATCATCCGCCCCAGCGCTTCTACCAGCAGCCTGCCGCCCAGATCGGCCAGTTCGTCATGCATGGTTGCCGCCGTATCGGTAATACCTATGCCGGTAGCCCTCTGCAGCAGCATGGGCCCGCTGTCCAGACCGGCCTCCATCTGCATTATGGTCACACCTGTCACGGCGTCACCGTTCATGATGGCCCGCTGAATGGGGGCGGCACCACGGTACCGCGGCAGTAACGAGGCGTGCACGTTCACCGCACCCCGCGGTGCTATATCAAGAACGCACTGCGGCAGAATAAGCCCGTATGCAGCTACCACAAGCACATCGGGCTGCAGCGCGGCAAGCTGACGCACATCTTCTTCGGCCTTGAAATTAAGCGGCTGGAATACAGGCAGGCCGTGTTCCAGAGCCAGCGATTTCACAGCGGAAGGACGGCATTCCAGCCCGCGGCCGCAGGGCCTGTCGGGCTGCGTGTACACAGCAAGCACCTCGGCGTCTTCCCACGCAAGCAGATGAGAAAGTACCGTCGCCGCAAAATCCGGCGTGCCCATGTAGACTATTTTCAGTTTTTCGCGCGCTTCTGCCATTTTTTCACTTTGTTGTCATAGAGTGAACGCTTAAGGCGGCTTATCTTGTCGATAAACAGCGTACCGTCCAGGTGGTCTATTTCGTGCTGCAGACAGATAGAAAGCAGTCCGTCGGCGTCAATGCACACGGCGTTGCCGTCAAGGTCGGTGGCGTGCAGACGTACCTTTTCAGTACGGGTTACCTTGCTGCGCAGTGCAGGCACGGACAGGCAGCCCTCTTCGGTATCAACCTTGCCCTCCAGCAGCTCAAGACGCGGATTAATGTATGTCCGCAGGTCCTCGCGCGCCTCCGGACCGGAAACATCGACCACAATAAGCCGGCAGGTGGCACCCACCTGCGGCGCAGCCAGACCGATACCGTCTGCGTCATACATGGTTTCAGCCATATCGGCTGCCAGCTGACGTATCTCGTCTGTTATCTCTTCAATTTCCTCGCATTCGATGGCAAGGCGTCTGTCGGGGTATGTCAGAATTTCTCGAATCATAGCTTTTTTTTCCTGCTGCGGGCTTACGCACAACGGCGTTTCAGACAAATAATAAGCACAGTACATCCGTTGAAAAGCCCCTGCCGCACGGACAACCGCCGCCTTCTGCCATACACCCGCATGCATGCAGCGGCAACACTTCAATATGCCGGCGACACGGCACAGCGTACAAAACGCCCCGGCGGTTTTCCGCCGGGGCGTACATGGTTATTACGCTTCCTGTTTTTCACGTAGTCTGATGCCAAGCTCGCGCAGCTGTTTTGCCGCTACCTGATCAGGGGCATGCGTCATCAGACAGGTTGCCTTCTGTGTTTTGGGGAAGGCTATGACATCGCGGATGGATGCGGAGCCCGCCAGCAGCATGACCAGACGGTCCATGCCGAAGGCTATGCCGCCATGAGGCGGTGCGCCCAGTTCCAGCGCCTGCATGAGAAAACCGAACTGTTCCTCGGCTTCCTGCGGATCAAAGCCCAGAGCGCGGAACATGTGTTCCTGTGCTTCGCGACTGTGGATGCGTATGGATCCGCCGCCCACTTCGTTGCCGTTGAGCACAAGGTCATATGCACGGGCGCGGGCTTTGGCCGGATCGCTGACCATCAGTTCTTCGTGGCCTACCTGAGGCGCAGTGAAAGGATGGTGGCAGGCCACATAGCGCTTATCTTCGGGCGAGTATTCAAACAGGGGAAAATCAGTCACCCACAGGAAATTGTAGCTGTTTTCGGGAATAAGCCCGAACCTGTCGGCCACCTTGAGGCGCAGGTATCCCAGCGAGTTATTGACCACGTCGGGCGAAGCAGCCTGAAAGAACACGATATCGCCCGTTTCCAGCCCCAGTTCCGTCGTAAGTGCGGCGCGCTCGTCATCGGAAAGGAACTTGGCAATGGGCGACTGCCATTCGTCTTCCTTAATCTTTATCCACGCAAGCCCCTGCGCACCATAAACCTTCACAAACTCGGTGAAGTCGTCAATTTCCTTGCGCGAAAGCACGGCACCGCCGGGCACACGCATGGCTTTGACCAGTTCCGCCTTGGCAAACAGCCGGAATCCGGAACCGCGCAGGATATCCGTCACATCCTTGAGGCGCAGATCAAAGCGGGTGTCAGGCTTGTCCAGACCATATTCGGCAATGGCCTGATCGTACGGCATACGCGGGAAAGGCAGCGCCACATCAATGCCCAGAGTCTCCTTGAAAACCCTCGCCATCAATCCTTCCGCCATGGACTGCACGCGTTCTTCGTCCACAAAGCTCATCTCGATATCCACCTGAGTGAACTCGGGCTGACGGTCGGCACGCAGGTCTTCGTCGCGGAAACAGCGCACAATCTGATAATAGCGGTCCATACCGGCCACCATCAGAAGCTGCTTGAAAATCTGCGGAGACTGCGGCAGCGCGTAAAATTCTCCCTGATTCATACGGCTGGGCACCAGAAAATCGCGGGCACCTTCAGGAGTGGATTTGGTGAGATACGGGGTTTCCACTTCCAGAAAGTTCAGCTGGTCAAGATAATTGCGGATAGCCTGCGTGGCACGGTGGCGCAGCTGGAAGTTGCGGGCAAGCCGAGGACGGCGCAGGTCGAGATAGCGGTATTCAAGGCGCAGGTTTTCGCTGGCCTCAACGCGGTCTTCCACCTGAAACGGAGGAGTCTTGGAGGTGTTCAGCAGTTTCCACTCGGAAACATACACTTCCACTTCACCCGTCTTCATATTGGGGTTCACCATGCCTTCAGGGCGGGGACGCACAGTGCCGCGCACGGCCAGCACGTATTCGGAACGCAGCACGTGAGCGCGCTCATGCGCGTCCACGCTGACATCGGGGCTGAACACAACCTGTGTCAGGCCGCTGCGGTCGCGCAGATCGATAAAAATAAGGCCGCCGTGGTCACGGCGAAACTGAACCCAGCCCATCAGGCACACTTCGGACCCGATGGCATTGGCATTCAGCTCACCGCACGTATTGGTGCGCGCCCAATCGCCAAGAGACTCCACATATTTCTGGTGATCCTGCTGAATGTCCAAATTCTGGTCGCTCATGAAGTATACCTCTGTTTCCGGCGGGCATCCGACCCCGCCAAGATACTGTCGAAAAAAGTTAATCAGTCAGCCACAGCACCGGGTGCTGCGTCCAGGGAAATTGTCGTCTGCCCGCCGGTGTCCATGTCTTTCACGGTAACTGTACCGTCGGCAATCTCGCTGCCGCCCAGCAGCAGCACCTTGCGTACATTGCGTTTTCCGGCCTGCCGCATCTGGCTTTTCATGCTGCGGGCGGCAAAGCTGACTTCACCTTTCAGCCCGCTTTCGCGCAGGGCCTCAGCCAGCATCATTCCGCGCTCAAGACCGTCCTGTTCCAGCACTGCCACCAGAAAATCAGGACGCGGCACTTCGCGCTGCGCCTTCTGCTCCAGCGCCAGCGCCAGACGTTCCATACCGCACGCAAAGCCGATGCCCGGCACATCGGGACCGCCCAGCTGCGACACAAGACCGTCGTACCGGCCGCCACCGGCAACGGAAGACTGTGCACCTATTTCGCCGCATACCACTTCAAATGTGGTGCGGTTGTAATAATCAAGACCGCGCACCAGACGGGGGTTTGCCGTATACACCACACCGGCACGCTCCAACATGCCGAGCACCACGGAATGATGCTCCGAACAGGCATCGCAGGTATGGTCGAGTATCACCGGAGCATCCGCTGTCAGCTCTTTACAGCGCGGCACCTTGCAGTCCAGCACGCGCAGGGGGTTTGTTTCCATGCGCCTGCGGCAGTCTTCACACAGTTCTGCCGTATCAAGCGACGCCAGAAACGCCCTGAGTGCCGCATGATACTGCGGACGGCACTCACGGCAGCCCAGTGAATTGATCTGCAGCTCAAGGCCGGACAAACCTATGCGCTTGAGGAACATCAGCAGCATGAGGATTATTTCCGCGTCTGCATACGGTTCCTGCGGGCCGAGACATTCGCAGTTGATCTGATGAAACTGCCGCATGCGCCCCTTCTGCGGACGCTCGTACCGGAACATGGGACCAAACGTGAACAGCTTTGAAACCTGCTCCTGACTATGCAGCGAACCTTCGATATAAGCCCGCATCACTCCGGCTGTCGCTTCCGGCCGCATGGTCAGAGACCGGTTTTTCCGGTCAGGAAACGTATACATTTCCTTCTGCACCACGTCGGTTTCCGTGCCTATGGAACGGCAGAACAGTTCCGTGCGCTCAAGAATAGGCGTGCGCAACTCTCCGTAGCCATAGGATGAAAACACATCGCGTGCCGTATTCTCCATAAAGGTGAACACGTCGCTTTCCGGTGAAAAAAGGTCTGCAAAACCTTTTATTTTCTTTACATTACTCATAGCTGGCAATCCATACAGACAAATTACGTTGTCACGGTGCTGCACCACCGCCACGAAAGCGCGGCACACCGGTGAAACAGCCTTCTGTAGTCCATAGCCCGAGTCTTGTCAAAAACAAGCATGCCTCAAAATCAGCCTGTGCCGCTGATAAACAGCACATCCCCTCATCGCTCCTTCATCCGCGCACCACCGGCATAAAAAAAGCGGGATTCCCCGCTCAGAAACATTCCTGCCTGTCCATTATCCGCTGGGCACCGGTTTTACCGACTTCGCCTTGGCCATGATCGGCGTAACAGGCGCAATATTAACCAGATCAAGCCGCACGGCCGCAAATCCGCCAAACGGCAGCGGAGAAACCCAGCCATTGCACAGACGGAAAATCAGCACATCGCGCCATGTGACAACAGGTCCCGGCAACACAGAGCGCAAGGTCATGGGCTTATTACCGGCAGCCTCCCGCAGCATGGCCCTTATCCTGTACGGAGAATACCACTGCGCCGCCTGCAACGTGCCCGATGCCGGAAAGCGCTTACGGCCGGACAACGCATAATACAGGCTCCAGCTGTTCAGAAAGCCCACTACAACACCACGCGCCGCAACCCGGATTGCCTCCTCAAGAGCAGCCTGCGGATTCTCCATGAACTCAAGACTGGCCAGCAATGCCACATAATCAAACCGGTTATCTTCATACGGCAGATGCTCGCCGTTACCAACGTCCAGCCGGGCACGGTTGCCCATGCGCGCCCGGGCGGCATCAAGCATGGCCAAAGAACGGTCAAGCCCCGTCACGTCCAGACCGGCTTCCCAGAACATTTCCAGAAAATATCCCGGACCGCAGCCCACCTCAAGCAGCGAACGCCCACGCCGCGGCCAGCCGGAAATCAGATTCTCCAGCAGACGCTTTTCCTGACGCAGGGCAAAACTGCCGGCTTTGCCCGCATACCAGGCTTCGTATCTCTGAACGTGCTTTTCATCCCACATGCGCTACCCCTTACGGTGAAGAAAAAAACTATCACAAGCGCCGCATGGGTCAATACCAGTTCCCGACAAGTAAAGCCGCAGGGACGTCATACACGTCACAGACATAAAAATACCTGAAATAAAAACAGCCTCCGGCAGGCAGGGAGATGATCTCCCTGCACACTCAATGCGCGCCTTGCATGTTCCGCAGATACGCCTGCGGCGCGCTGTCCTGCCTTGCGCCGGACCGGTGATGCCGCCCCGTACGCACGAAAGGGTACAGCTGACCGGACCGCGCCGGGCGCATGGGGGGATGCAAGGGGAATCATTCCCCTTGCCCGTCGGAGACATACAAAACCTGAAATAAAAACAGCCTCCGGCGGGCAGGGAGATGATCTCCCTGCACCCTCGTGCGCGCCTTGCATGTTCCGCAGATACGCCTGCAGTGCGCTGTCCTGCCTTGCGCCGGACCGGTGATGCCGCCCCGTACGCCCGCAAGCGCACAGCTGACCGCACCTCGCCGGGCGCAAGGGGGGATGCAAGGGGAATCAGTCCCCTTGCCCGTCGGAGACATACAAAACCTGAAACAAAAATAAACAGCCTCCGGCGGGCAGGGAGATGACCTCCCTGCACCCTCAGTGCGCGCCTTGCATGTTCCGCAGATACGCCTGCGGCGCGCTGTACTGCCTTGCGCCGGACCGGTGATGCCGCCCCGTACGCCCGCAAGCGCACAGCTGACCGGACCTCGCCGGGCGCAATGGGGGATGCAAGGGGAATCATTCCCCTTGCCCGTCGGAGACATACAAAACCTGAAACAAAAATAAACAGCCTCCGGCGGGCAGTGAGCTGACCTCCCTGCACCCTCAGTGCGCGCCTTGCATGTTCCGCAGATACGCCTGCGGCGCGCTGTACTGCCTTGCGCCGGACCGGTGATGCCGCCCCGTACGCCCGCAAGCGCACAGCTGACCGGACCGCGCCGGGCGCAATGGGGGATGCAAGGGGAATCATTCCCCTTGCCCGTCAGAGACATACAAAATCTGAAACAAAAATAAACAGCCTCCGGCAGGCAGGGAGATGATCGACCTTGCCAACCGGAGGAAGAAGCGGAGAAAGAGAAAAGGCCGCTCCGGATGTACCGGAGCGGCCTGCGGGATTCAGCGGTTCAGTTTGTCATCCAGCATGCGCAGGCGTGTTTCTATGACCTGCGGGTTAGGATAGCTGTCCTGAATTCCCTTCAGGACGTTGCGCGCTTCTGCGTAACGCTTCTGATGCTGCAGCACATCGGCGAGTGCCAGCATGCCCAGAGCGCGCACAGTGCTTTCGGCTGCGGTCATGCCCTGCAGCTCACGCAACAGGCTTTCGGCTCTGCGGTAGTTGTTCATGTAGATATCGGTCTGTGCCAGTTCGTACACGCAGCGGGCGTGCATATCCTGAGGCAGTTCCATATCCAGACAGGCCCGCAGGGATTCAAGCGCAAGATCGTATTCGCCGCGGTCCCGGTATATCCGTGCCGCGCGCCTGTGCGCTTCGGCCTGTTGCCGGTCTGACAGATCCGGCAGAGTCTGATACTTCAGCCACACTTCCAGCGCTCTGTCACGCCGGTGCAGCTCTTCATACAGCGAAGCAAGATCATGAAGTACAGACTGCGCCCGCTGCGGCTCAAGCCCGAATTCAAGATACATGGATTCAAGCAGTTCTGCCGCCGCTGAAGGCTTTCCGCGCACTCCGCGCGCTATCTCCACAAGCTTGTTCCATACCTCCCAGCGGTTTTCCGCATGGGGATACAACTGCAGATAACGTTCGTAATGGCGCTCGGCCTCTATGTACTGCTTTTCGGCAAAGGCGGTACGCGCCAGAGCGAGCAGGTCGGCACGGCCGTCATTTTCTTTGCAGCCCCATGAAAAAAAGGCCCAAAGCATGACAGTAATGCACAGTGCGCAACGCGCAACAGTCTGCCTTTGCAGCATTATGCCCGCCTAATCGTCAAGCTGTTCCTGTTCCTGCTCCGAAACTCTGTCAAAGCCGACCACATGGTCGCCTTCGTCCAGCCAGACAAGACGCACGCCCTGTGTGGCGCGGCCCACACTGCGGACCTCTTTCACACCTATGCGGATAATCTTGTTGGTGGAGGTAAGCAGAATCAGCTGGTCGTTGGACACTACGGTCATGGCGCCCAGCACTTCACCGGTCTTGGGTGTCACCTTGAAGTTGATGACACCTTTACCGCCGCGGCTCTGTACACGGTACCGATCGATAAGTGTCCGTTTGCCGTATCCGTACCGCGAAACGGTCATTATTTCCGATTCCAGTCCGCCCTGCACGGTAACGCAGGCCACCACACTGTCGTCCTGACTCAGCGCAATGCCTTTGACGCCGGTAGCGGAACGCCCCATGGGGCGCACATCGCCGCAGCCGAAGCGTATGGCGATACCTTTTTCGGTGGTCAGAACAACTTCGCAGTTGTCATCCACCTCGCGCACCATGATAAGCTCATCTCCTTCACGCAGCCCCACGGCAATAAGCCCTGTACGACGGGCCTTGGCATACAGCGATGCGCTGGAGCGCTTGACCATGCCTTTACGGGTGGAGAAAAGGAAATACTTTTCTTCCGTGAATTCACGGATAGTCAGCGCGGTGTTCACCCATTCGTTTTCTTCCATGGGCAGCAGGTTGTTGATGTGCATTCCCTTGGCGGTACGACTGCCTTCGGGCACCTGATGCACCTTAAGCTGGAACATGCGCCCTTTGTTGGTGAACAGCAGCAGGTACTGGTGGTTTGTAGTCACCAGAAAATCCTGCACAAAGTCACCATCGCCGGTATGCACACCGGCAATGCCTTTACCGCCGCGGCGCTGCTGCTGATAGCTGTCCAGCGGAGTACGCTTGATGTACCCGCGCCGCGACAGTGTGATGACCACATCCTCATCGGGAATAAGGTCCTCGATGTCTATTCCTTCAAGTTCATCTTCCAGCATTTCGGTCCGCCGCGGGGTGGCGTATGTTTCCTTGAGCTCTTTAAGCTCGTCACGGATAACGCCGCGCAGCACTTCTTCATTTTCCAGAATGGACTTGAAGTATTCGATCTTTTTAAGCAGCTCGCGGTATTCCTCGATCAGTTTTTCGTGTTCGAGGTTGGTAAGACGCTGCAGACGCATATCAAGAATGGCCTGAGCCTGCACTTCGGAAAGCGAGAACCGCTGCATGAGCCGTTCTTTTGCTTCCGGCGGTGTTTTGGATGCCCGGATAAGTTCGACCACTTCGTCGATGTTATCCAGCGCGATACGCAGACCTTCCAGAATATGGGCACGGGCTTCGGCCTTGCGCAGGTCATAGTGCGTTCTGCGGATAATGACTTCGCGCCGGTGCTGCAAAAAGCACTCAAAGACCTTTTTCAGCGTAAGCAGCTGGGGCCTGTTGCCCACCACAGCCAGCATATTGATGCCGAAAGACGTCTCCAGCGGAGTATATTTATACAGCTGGTTAATGACGATTTCGGGAATGGTGCCGCGCTTCAGGTCTATGACCACGCGGATACCGCGTCTGTCAGATTCGTCACGCAGGTCGGTTATGCCTTCTATCCTGCGTTCGTTGGCCAGCGCGGCTATTTTTTCGACAAGCGATGACTTGTTCAGCGCATAGGGTATTTCGCGGATGACAATGGACTGGAAGCCTTTTTTGCGTTCTTCCACTTCCACACGGCCGCGGATTTTAACAGTGCCCCGTCCTGTTTCATACGCATCGCGCAGTCCTCTGCCCGCGTAGCAGAAGCCGCCAGTGGGAAAGTCGGGCCCTTTGACCAGCCCGGCAAGATCAGCCACCGTGCATTCCGGAGAGTCCAGTTCCAGCAGCAGGCCGTCAACCAGTTCGCCGAGGTTGTGCGGCGGAATATTGGTGGCCATACCCACGGCAATACCCGAAGAGCCGTTAAGCAGCAGGTTGGGCACCTTGGTGGGCAGCACCGCGGGTTCCTGCAGGGTATTGTCATAGTTGGGGCGGAACTCGACGGTTTCCTTGTCTATATCGGCCATGAATTCCGAAGCGAGTCTCGACATGCGCACTTCGGTATAACGCATGGCTGCCGCGGAATCGCCGTCAATGGAACCGAAGTTGCCCTGACCGGTGACAAGCGGGTCGCGCATGGAAAAATCCTGTGCCATGCGCACAAGGGCATCGTACACGGCGGAATCGCCATGCGGGTGGTATTTACCGATAACGTCACCGACCACACGGGCCGATTTTTTCGGCGCACGGTTATACCCGTTGCCCAGCTCGTGCTGGGCGAACATGATGCGCCGGTGCACGGGCTTCAGGCCATCGCGCACATCGGGAATGGCGCGGCCTATAATAACACTCAGCGAGTACTCAAGATATGACTTCTTAAGCTCGTCTTCGATGGTAACCTGATTGGACACTTCTGAAGCCTCTCGGGTGTGTTAAATATCCAGTTCCTGAACGCTCAGGGCATTACGCACGATGAATTCGCGGCGCGGTTCAACCCTGTCGCCCATGAGCTGTTCAAATATCTCGTTGGCCTCTTCCGCGTCATCCACCTGTACCTGCAGCAGCACGCGGTTTTCGGGGTTCATGGTGGTCACCCAAAGCTGTTCGGCATCCATTTCGCCCAGACCTTTATACCGCTGGATGTTTATACCCTTGCGCGCTTCCTGCAGCACATGGTCCAGCAGAACGAAGATGTTTTCCACTTCGGTCCGTTCGCCCTTGCGGTCCACCACAAACGAGAATCCGCCGCAGATGCGGCGCATGTCGGCCATCGAATCGTAAGGCTGTTTGTACATCTTGGAGTTGAAGAACTCGTTGCCGATGCGGGTCTTGTGCCCGTTGCTGTCTTCAAATTCCAGGTACACACGGCGTTCCAGTCCGGATTCGTCAACGCTGGTCTGCACGGAATAGCCTTTTTCCTGCAGATACGTTCCGAAGCCGTTGAATTCAGGCGTCTCAAAAAACTGGGGCGACAGTTTTTCGCCGTATTCAAGAAACGCGAGAAAGAGATTGCGGCCTATTCCCACGTTTTCCACGTCGGCAATTCTGGCATTGATGAACCGTATGGCTTTCAGCAGGTCGAGTATCTGCGTTTCACGGAACTCCATGCCGTTATGCGCCTCGATGACGACGTCTTTGGCAATGCGTTCCAGCAGATAGGTGTTCAGCTCGGTTTCATCTTTGATAAACCGCTCGAACTTGCTGTTGTACACACGGAAAAGCGGCGGCTGGGCGATATACAGGTGCCCCCTGTCTATCAGCTCGGGATACTGGCGATAGAAGAACGTCAGCAGCAGCGTGCGTATGTGGGCACCGTCCACGTCGGCGTCGGTCATGATGACGATTTTGTGGTACCGCAGCTTGCCGTAGTCGATGTCTTCTTCGCCTATTCCCGCCCCCATGGCCGTGATGAGAGCCTTGACTTCCTTGTTGGCCAGCATCTTGTCAAAGCGGGTCTTTTCCACGTTCAGAATTTTACCGCGCAACGGCAGAATGGCCTGAGTGGAAGGATTGCGCCCCTGTTTTGCAGAACCGCCTGCGGAGTCACCTTCCACGATGAACAGTTCGGATTCAGAGGGATCCTTGCTCTGGCAGTCAGCCAGCTTGCCGGGCAGGGCATTGTCGGAAAGCGCCCCTTTGCGCCGTACAAGATCCTTCGCCTTGCGGGCGGCGTCACGTGCACGGGCGGCATCCACGGCCTTTTCTATGATCAGCTTGGCATCTTTGGGGTTTTCGCCGAAATAGGTGTTGAGATTTTCATACACCAGACCGGAGACAATACCCGCCACCTCGCTGTTGCCCAGCTTGGTCTTTGTCTGCCCTTCAAACTGCGGATTGGGCAGTTTAACACTGACAACGCCGGTCAGACCTTCCCGCACATCATCACCCGACAGTTTGACCTTGAGCTTTTTAGGCAGGTCGGAGTTCTGGATGTAGTTGTTGATGGCCCTTGTGAGCGCGGTCTTGAAGCCGGCAAGGTGCGTGCCGCCTTCCTTGGTGCGGATGTTGTTGGCAAAGGTGAGCATGTTTTCCTTGTACCCCGCGTTGTACTGCAACGCGAAATCCACCATCACGTTATCCGATTCGCCCGAAGCGAAAATGATGGAGTGCACCCCGCCTTCGCCGGAGTTCAGGTTCTTCACAAACTCACGGATACCCCCCTCGTAATGAAACGAGGCGGTATCTCCGGTACGTTCGTCTATGAACTCGACCTCGAGCCCGGGATTGAGGTACGCGAGCTCCTCAAAGCGTTTTTTGAGGATATCGAAGGAAAACTGATTGGTCTCAAAAATTTCTTCGTCCGGACGGAAGCGGATGGTGGTGCCGCGCAGGTCGGTTTCTCCGACGCGCTCCAGTTCCTTGACCGGCACACCGCGTTCAAAGCGGTGATGATATTTATACCCGTCACGACGCACGGTAACTTCGAGATATTCGGAAAGGGCGTTCACGCACGAAACACCCACCCCGTGCAGCCCGCCCGACACCTTGTACGAATCGTTGTCGAACTTGCCGCCGGCATGCAGCACGGTCATGACCACTTCAACCGCGGGACGGCCTTCTTTCGGGTGGATGTCCACGGGAATGCCGCGTCCGTTATCGATAACGGTCACGCTGTTATCAAGATGCAGCTTCACGGTGACTTTATCGCAGTATCCCGCCATGGCTTCGTCGATGGAGTTATCCACCACTTCGTAGACCAGATGGTGCAGACCGCGGCTGTCAGTGCTGCCTATGTACATGGCAGGGCGCATGCGCACAGCGGACAACCCCTCAAGAACGGTGATGTTCGCCGCGTCGTAGCTCTGCTTTTGTGTCTCGTTGGTCATTTAGACTTCTTCCTCGCTGTAGTACGTCTCTTCCACTATCTTCATGGGCATGACGATTACCAGATAGTCGGGGTCGTTTTCACCGGTCAGACCGCAGGGGCCTTCGGTACCGGTCAGCGTGAAGCGCATGGAGTCCGACTGATAGTGGTTCATTATCTCGATAAGATTACGCGTGGGAAAGGCTATGCGCTTAAGGCTGCCGTCGTAGGTGCCTTCCAGCGATTCGGACGCGGAGCCGACCTCCTGTCCCTGAGAGGACAGAGAAACTTCACCTGCTTCAAGATCAAAGTAGGTGCAGCGGTTGTTGTCGGTATTGAAAATAAGCACGCGGTCCAGAGCGGCCATCATATCCTTGCGGTTTACTTCCAGCGCTCCGGCATCGGGTGTGCTCAGTTTGGAAACAAAGCTGGTATAGTCCGGATACTGGTAATACGAAAGAGGCAAACTGAATGTTTCACGCTTATCACCCGTGCGGAAGAAAAGACGCTTGTTGTCAATGTTCAGTTCTATCTCATCGGCACCGAGCCATTTCTTCAGCTCCATAAGATATTTTTTCTGCACCAGAATGCCTTCGGCAGGCAGCAGCGCATGAATATCGTCATTGAGGAACCGCTGCATGGCAAACTGGTGGCCGTTCAGTCCGCAGGCTTCAATGGCGTTGTCCTGACGGGGTTTCATGCTCATGCAGGCAATGGCTTCCATGGTGTCTTCGTCGCTTATGCAGAAAGACAGCTTGTCGATGAGTTCCTGCAGAAAATCACCGGACCAGAAAACACTGCCGCTTTCCGGATAATCAGAAAAATTCTGGAACCATGCGGTGTCATTGGTGGGCAGCGTATATTTGCGGCGTCCCTGTTCAATGCCCAGCGTACCGGTCTTGGGGTCAAGATGCAGGGTGATCTCTCCGGCAGGAAGCTTGCGGATAAGATCCACAAAGGCACGCCCCTGAACTCCGGCAAGACCTTCCTCGGTCACTTCCGCCTTATACGATCCTCTGAACTCGATATTGGAGTCGGTGGAAAGAACATGCACCATACCCGCTTCAGCTTTCAGCCAGATGGAACGCAGATAAGCCGCTCCTGTTTTGGCGGGAATGATGTTGGCTGCTTTCTGAAGTCCGTCGATCACGTCCTCTTTGAAAACTTTTAAATACATAAGGTATTCTCCCTTTGTATTATGTAGTAGGGGCGGTTCCTATGTAGGCAACCTGCATAACTACTTTTTATGTATGATTATTTTAAGTGCCTGTATTGTGAGTTTATACGAACTGTATTGACAGTGCCATGGCCGGCGGCGGTTATTCCGCACCGGATAGACACTGTTTCTTCAACTCTGTGACCAACTGCCTGGTCGTTTTGTCACTATCTATCATTTTCTTTATTTTTTTAACAGCATACATCGCCGTTGAATGGTCCTTACCACCAAAAGTCCGGCCAAGAACAGGGTATGAACTGCCCATGAGTTCGCGGCAGAGGTACATGGCAACCTGACGCGCCAGAACCACTTTCTGGTGGCGTTTGTCGCCGGTGACATCCTTTGGCGGCAGTGAAAAACGTCCTGCGCACAGGGCTATTATTCTGTCTGCTGTCAGCGGGCGGCCGGCACCGGCTTCGGTATGGCTGAGCACCTGCTCGAAATCAGTATCAGCCAGTGTGCGGTTAACAAGATCGCGGTAGGCGGTAAGTCTGTTAAGCACACCCTGCAGATGTCTGAAATCGCGGAAACGTTGTGCCAGCGTGAAAACATGCTCTTTGGCAAGCTGCAGTTTGTGAAGCTTGCACTGCCGCTGGATAAACGTGACCAGTATTTCAAGATCGGGGGTCTTCATGGTGACAATAAGTCCCCATTCCAGACGCGACCGCAGGCCGGTTTCCAGAAAATCAAGTTCTGACAGCTTGCCGGGGCAGGTGAATACCATCTGCTTCTGCCGGTCGTAAAAACTGTTGAACAGCACTGTCAGCTCATCCTGCAACTGGGGCTGTTCGCGCAGGCGGTGCAGGTCGTCAAGCAGCAGATAGTGACATGCCGAAAGCTGCTGGCGCACCTGTGCCGGATCGCCGGAACCATTGTTACTAAACAGTGTTCCTAAATCGTCTATTGTGCTGATAAAAATATGTTTTTTATCTACAGTCTTGCTCAGCTCGTTTGCTATGGCGCGCAGCAGGTGGGTTTTTCCGCTGCCTGCGGGGCCGCAGAGAACAAAGGGATTGTAACGTATTTCTTCTTCCTGTCTGGCCAGTTCGCGCGCCGAAGCAACAGGAAAGAAATTACGCTTGTTGGAGATGAATGTCTCGAACGTGTATTCGCGGCCGAAAGGTGCCGAAAGCTTTTTGGAAACGGCGGCCGGCGGCAGGGGAGACGAAGACAGCACGGGGCAGCAGCCTGTGGTGTATTCCACAGTGGTGCCTTCTCCCATGAATGTGTTCAGTTCTGACTCGAAACGGCCCTGCACCTGAGTGGAAAACCATTCCGCAAAAAAACGATGCGGAAAACGCACCTCAAGCCGTTTTTCATCGGCCAGGGTGATATCCAGCGGATCAAACCACCGGTGCAGATCCTGTTCGGTGCAGGACTGCCTGAAGTGTTGGCGCAGCGCTTTTTTTAACACGTATCTATTGCAAATTATGTATTTTTAAATGCGGGACGGCATGGCATGGGCAAAAGAAAATTACAGCATGCCGGAGCAGTACAATCCAACCTTAGAAACATATCAGATTTAAGGGTTTTTAACAAGCTTGCTGCCTGCACTGAAAGGCCCGGCGAACGTGGCGTTATAGTTGTGGAAAAAGTCTAGACAATCTCTTGTGTTCTCCATAGGCTTGTATAGTAGCCTTGTGTAGGGTACACGCCGCTGTCAGGTGGAGGTAACCAGACAAACAGAGTACACGGACTTCCGTGCGGGAAGGATTAATGCGGCCAGTAAAAAAAAGAAACACACTGCGGACTGCGGATACGCGGAAAAAACGCCTTGCGGCCGGTATGGCGGTTGTCGTCTTATGCCTTGTGATCGTCACGGGGCTGTTTTTGCGCGACGAAGATACCACGCCCGAGGCTGTGACCGGCGGTGCGCAGCAGAGCATGACAGAGGATGTTGCCACGCCTGAGATGCCTCCGGTGCCCGTGCCAGAAACCATCACAGGCACCATCCAGCCCGGCGATACGGTTTCCGGTATTCTGGAAAACTGGCTCTCTCCGGCAGAGGTTTATTCTCTGGCAAGGCAGTGCGATGACGTATTCAGCCTTTCCCGTATCAAGGCGGGGCAGCCCTGGAGCGTGACCTGTCTGCAGGATGAACTTCAGTCGTTCCGGTATGAAATAGATGACACAAGCATCCTGACCGTGGCGCGGGACGGTGATATTTTTCACGCCGCAGTGGAACCTATTCCCTATGATATCCAGCTGGACAGAGTGGAAGGAAAAATAGAGTCCAACCTGTTCACCGCAGTGGAAAACGCCGGTGAAGGTGCTGCGCTGGCATACCGCCTTGCAGACATTTTCATGTGGGAAGTGGATTTCATCAGGGATATACGCGAAGGCGACAGTTTTACCGTGGTGGTGGAAAAACGCTACCGTGAAGGTGAGTTCAAAGGGTACGGACGTATTCTGGCTGCCCGTTTTGTCAATCAGGACACCCCGTATGAAGGCTTTTTGCTGGAAGACGGCGGCAGGGGCGAATATTACACAGCGGACGGCAAAAGCCTGCGCAAGGCCTTTCTGAAGGCTCCTCTTGATTTCAGAAGAATCTCGTCGGGCTACAGCAATGCCCGTCTGCATCCTGTGCTTAATATTGTCAGACCACATCACGGAATAGATTACGCCGCCCCCACAGGCACCCCCATCAAAGCCATAGGCAGCGGTACCGTTGTGGCCGTTGCCAGAACCAAGGCCGCCGGAAAGTATGTTAAAATACGGCACATGAACGGATACGAAAGCGCGTATCTTCATATGTCGCGTTATGCCAGAGGCATCCGCAGCGGGCAGAAAGTGGCTCAGGGACAGGTTATCGGCTATGTGGGAGCAACAGGGTATGCCACAGGGCCTCATCTTGATTTCCGCATGAAACGCTATGGTAAATACCTTAACCCTTCCAGAGTAACCAACCCCCGTTCGCAACCCGTATCCAGAGAACGCATGGATGAGTTCATGACAGTGCTTGTTTCGTATAAAGGGTATCTGGACGGAACTCTTGCTTTACAGACATACGGTGTAGATAACACATCCAGTATGTAGAAATATAAAAGAAAAATATTGTAGATAACCCCCGCCGGTGATTCCGGCGGGGGTTTTTTATTTTGAAAGTGATTATATGATAAAATTTTTTATATTAATGGTTTATTTTTGTTATGAACATTTATTGTACGTTTTTTGTGTATAACTTCGGGAGCAGGTCGGGCAAGCGGAGTAAAGGAGGTAGCCTCCGGCGTGCAGGGAGGTGACCTCCCTGCACCCTCAGTACGCGCCTCGCATGTTTCACAGATACGCCTGCGGCGCGCTGTACTGCCTTGCTCCGTACCGATGATGCCGCCATGAACGCCCGAAAGGGTACAGCTGACCGGTCCGCGCCGGGCGCAATGGGGGATGCAAGGGGAATCATTCCCCTTGCCCGTCGGAGACATACAAAATCTGAAACAAAAACAAACAGCCTCCGGCGGGCAGGGAGGTGACCTCCCTGCACCCTCAGGGCGCGCCTCGCATGTTTCACAGATACGCCTGCGGCGCGCTGTACTGCCTTGCTCCGTGCCGATGATGCCGCCCGTACGCCCGAAGGGAAGGGTACAGCTGACCGGTCCGCTTCGGGCGCAATGGGGGATGCAAGGGGAATCATTCCCCTTGCCCGTCGGAGACATAAAACAATCACTCCCCCAAGCAGCTCCTTGCCCGTCGGAGACAGAAAGAGGCTTGGCTGCAAATAATCGGGCAGAGGAGAGCGGGGACAAAGGGCTGCAGGGAATGGAAAAGGCTTCCGCCGGAATTGTTTCTGCCAGCGGAAGCCTTTGAATTTTTTTGAGGGGATGCGTTATGCGGATGCCGTATCCAGCGTGACAAAGAAGGCGGCGCCGGATCCGGTTTTACTGTCCAGAGGACTTTCCACCCATATTTCGCCACCGTGACTTTTCACTATTCTGCGGCAGATTGCCAGTCCAAGACCGGCGGAACCGTTTTTGTGCGTATCTCCGTCTCTGTCTAGCCTGTAGAAGCGTTCAAAGATTCTTTCCTTGCTGGCTTCGGGAATTCCCGGACCGCTGTCTTTTATGCAGAAGGCTGCTCTGCCTTCGGTTATTCGGGCAGAAACGGTCACTGCAGAATTATTCGGACTGTATTTGACGGCGTTGTCCAGCAGGTTCCGGAAAACTTCACACAGAGCATCTCTGTCTCCTGTGACCATAAGTGGTGTTTCGGGCATCTGTGTTTCGATGGAGATATTTTTTTCGTGCGCTGCAGGGTCCATTTCTCGCACGGTCTGGCGGATGACGGCTGCGGCATCCACGGCGGACATGGCTGTCTGTTCGCGTTTGTGCTGGGCGCGTGCCAGAACCAGCAGGCTGTTGACCATTTTTATCATGTGGTTGGCATTTTTAAGGATGGTCTGCAGAAACATGCTGTTCTGCTCGCGGCCTGCTGGCGGTGATTCGATAAGCATCTCGGTGTATCCCTTGATGCTGGTGAGCGGTGTTTTCAGCTCATGCGACACGTTGGCCACAAAATCCCGACGTACTTTTTCCAGCTGTTCGCGCTCACTCACATCATGAAACGCCAGTACTATTTTTCTTGTTCCGGCAGGGTCGGCAAAAGGCACCAGAGTTATTTCCATGTACCGCCCGCCGGAAAGTTCCACATTGCACACCCGTCCGGTATCGGGCATAGGCTGGCCGCTGTGGGCGGTGTCGCTGCGCAGCATGGCATCTACTGCTTTCTGCAGATCCGGCTGCATGGTGGCTTCAAGGGGGGTGGCCCCTTCCATGCCCGCCACCTGCGGAAACATATCGGTAAGTGCCGTGTTTACAGAATGGATGCGTCCTTCTTCGTCCAGCACCATCACTCCGTCTGTTATGCCGTCCAGAATGGCTTCAAGGCGTCCTTTCTGGTCGGTAAGCATCTGCATCTGCCTGCGGGTGTTTTTTGCCATGTCGTTGATGGCATCAACCAGCGGACGCAGTTCCGTTCCCGGATAGTCGCGGATTTTGCGGGCGTAATCACCCTGTCCGATGGCGTGGGCTGTTGCGGCAAGGTCTTCGATGGAACGCACCAGAGACCGGGTTACAAGATAGGCAAGGCCGGCACTGGCCAGCATGGCCAGTAGAAACACTGCAGCCAGACCTTCTTTGAGCTCGGCCAGACGCTCGTTAACCACGGACGCGGGCAGGGCAATGCGCAGCACACCGTCCAGTCCGCTGTCGGGCACTGTGATGGTACGCGCCATATAAATAAGGTCTTTGCCCAGTGTGGTGCTGTAGCGCACTTCCATGCCTTCGCCGTTGACCAGAGCTGCTTTCACTTCCGGCCTGTTACGGTGGCTGTCCAGCGTCGGCAGCTGTTCGTAGGCAATTTCAGAATCAGCCACAACGCGGCCGTTTTCGATGTAGGTAATGCGTATACCCGTACGCTGTCCGAACCGGTGTGCCCATGCGTTCATGGAAGCGGTGTCAGAAAACGGTGCCTGTTCCTCCATCAGCCATGCGGCCATTTCCAGTCCGTTGCGTGCGCGCAGGCGCGATTCGGTCAGCACATCATCTTTCAGCAGCCCGCCGACATAAATAAACGGCGGAATAAGTGCCAGAAATAACAGTATGATGCTTCCTATAAACAGTCTGTGGCGGATGGAGTAATGTTTCATCATGTTATTTAACCGTCACTTTATGGCGTTTTTGTCACACGATTGTTACAATTGGCAGGTAAGACGGTGGCGCTTTTTTGACAAAGGCCGCTTTTCCCAGTAGTGGAGCGGCGTCTTTTACCTGCAGCGGAACAACACAGGCATCCGGCTGCTCCCCGTTTACCTGTGCACCTTCCGGTCACCGCTACCAGGGTAATTCAGGGCATCGCTCATCCCTTAAACGGACAGGTTACATGGATATATACACTGTTTTTCTTGTTCTCGCCGTCGGCGCCGGCTTTATGATGGCATTCAATCTGGGGGCCAACGATGTGGCCAACTCCATGGCATCATCGGTCGGTTCCAAAGCCATCACCGTCAAACAGGCGGTAATGATTGCCGGTGTGCTGAACTTTGTGGGCGCCGTATTTCTGGGTGCTCATGTAACTAAAACTATCAGCAAGGGTATCATCAACGCGGATATGATAACAGACCCGCGGGTGATGATGGTAGGCATGTTCGCCGCATTGCTTTCTGCTGCCTTGTGGGTGCTGGTGGCCACGCTTACGTCGCTGCCGGTTTCTTCCACGCACTCCATCGTGGGGTCGATTCTCGGATTCGGCATTGTTGCCGGAGGGCCCGAAGTCGTCAACTGGGGCAGTATGGGCTTTGTGGTGCTTTCATGGATCATTTCGCCGCTTTTTGGCGCAGGCATTGCTTTTTTTGTATTTTCCCATATACGGCGGTTTATTCTGTACCGAACCAAGATAATAGAAAAAGCGAGATTCTGGGCCCCGTTCTGGATAGCGCTTACCGCCGATCTTGTGGTGCTTTCGTTTTTTTATAAAACGCCGGTGGGCAAGAGTCTTAACCTGCACTGGTCTGTGGCGCTGGGGCTGACCGCCGTGCTGACGGTGGCGGTGTGGACTGGTTTCCGGGTGCTGTTCACACGCACGCTGCCCAAAGATGCCGACGGACCCGAAGCAGTGGAAGACATGTTCCGCCGTCTGCAGGTGGGTACGGCCTGTTATGTGGCGGTGTCGCAGGGCGCCAACGATGTGGCCAACGCCATAGGCCCTGTGGCTGCCATATACCTGATAGCGCGCGAACGCACACTGCTGGCTTCTGCGGAGGTGCCCCTGTGGCTTCTGGTCATCGGCGGGCTGGGCATTGCGTTGGGCATTGCCGTGCTGGGGCACAAGGTTATGGCCACCGTGGGTGAAAAAATAACCAAACTGACCAATACCCGTGGTTTTTCTGTGGAATTCGGAGCGGCCACAACAGTTCTCATGGCATCAAATCTGGGAATGCCGGTTTCTTCCACACACGCCGCTGTGGGGTCCATAGTGGGCGTGGGGCTGGCCAGAGGCTTTGGTGCCGTTGATTTTAGAGTGCTTTACAAAATAGTGCTTTATTGGGTACTTACAGTACCTATTGCCGCTATAACCAGTATCGTCATTTTCCAGCTTCTCAGATGGTCGTTTTTGTAGGACCCTGAAGGCTGTTACCGGAGGCTTCATATATGAACATTCGAATCCCCCTCTTCGGGCTTGTACGCGACGAACGCTCGCCCATGACAGGACTTGTCGAGCATTACGAGCAGATAGCCAAGGGCATGCGTCTTATCGAAGAGTCCATGGAGTGCTACATAACCGGCGGCACCTGCAAGGATTTCAATACACTGCTGCGAGAAGTGGATGACGCGGAAGAACATGCCGACAAGATAAAGCGCAACATCCGCAACCACCTGCCGCGTGCTTTGTTCATGGCTGTGGATAAGACGCTTTTCATCAACTATACCCGCAGTCAGGACAACATTCTTGATGCAGGGCAGGAAGCGCTTAACTGGCTGGGCATGCGCCGCATTCCCATTCCTGATGAATTTCAGAAAGAGTTTGTTTTCTTCCTGCACAAGGTATCCAAAAGCATCGAACTGCTGAAGCCGGCACTTGATGCCACAGTGGGACTCATCCACGGCGGCGGCAAGCTGGACAGAGAATCCACCAAAAACACCTACCGCGCCATCCGTGCCCAGCAGCGCGAAGTGTTCCGTGAAAAGAACCGGATTGTTTCCGCTATCTACCGTTCTGATCTTGATTTCAAGGATATCTACCAGCTCATCCATTTTGTGGATGCGCTGTACGCCATGAGCCATAATACCGAGAACTGCTCGGATATGCTGCGCTCTATGATTGCTCGGTAGTTTTTTCCCGATACCAAATGCCCTCGCAAGAGGGCTTTTTTTATGGCTCAGGGCGTCTGCGGCATTGAGTGCTGTCTGCGTGCGGCGTGCGGCGTCCGGAGTGTTCTTGTCCTGCAGTATCCGGTTCTGCGGTATTGCTTTATGGCCGTAAAAAAACGGCACACCGTGCGGTGTGCCGTTTTGCTTTTTTCATGATGCGGCTGCTATTCGCCCTGCATTTCACTGATAAAATTGTGCAGTTCCACGGGGTGCTGTTCTTCCCCGTTAACGGCAAGGCGCAGTACAAGCGCCACAGTGTTGCCGCGCGGTGTCACCGTTTCTTCCATGTAGATGGCAAACTCGCGGGGGGTGGCGCTTTCGGGCTGGGTCAGCAGCAGCCACCAGCCGTTGCCGTCCTGTTCCCATTGCTGTGTGTACCGTTCCGGCGGAAAGAACGTCATGGCCAGCAATGCCTTGAGGTCATTTGCGCTGAACCGTCCGCGGGCTTTGCCCGCTACACCAAGATATTCTCCCCGCGAAGACTGGAAAACAAGCGGAAGTATCATCACCCTGCGGGGCGGGTCGCTGCGTCCCGGGGATACGGCCTGTACAGCGGCAAACATCTGCTCATCACCGGCTGAATCTTCGGCCTGCGGCATTGTGTCCGTGGTGTGTGCGGGCGCATCTTCTGCGTCTGCCGTCCCTGACGGCTGCGGTGCTGTTCCTGCGGGAACCTGTGCAACCGGTGCCGGACGCAGGTCGGTAACTTGCCGGCGCAGTCCGGTGACTGTCTGGGCCATTATTTCCATGGCTTGCTGCATGCGCTCAAAGCGGTCATCCCACTCCGGACCCAGCGTTGCCTGTAGGGGTTTGCGCTCAACCGGTCCGGAAAGTCCCAGCTGTCGCAGCATTTCTTCTATATTCTGCAGGCGCTGCAGCATGGATGCCTGCTGCTGTGTCAGAGCCACCATGGATTTTGCCAGATTACTGACCGAAGCGGAAAAATCGTGTGACAGCTCTGTGCGCCGTGCGGGTTCGTCCGGTCTGCGGTTTTTGGGCTCGTCCTGCTGCTTTTGCTGCGGGGCTTCGTCTATCCAGTCGAACTCCTGGGCAAGCCTGCTGCGCACTTCTTCCACAGACATGCCCAGATTGAACATATCGCGTATGCGTACGCACACCGTGCCCGCTTCCGGAGTAAACCGGATGGGCTTTCCCTTGCTTGCCACGGGAATACAGCCCGGAAACTTTCTCCGGTAGCTTTTTATGGTGGTCTCGGAAACCCCCAGCATGGCGGAAAGCTCTTTGTGTGTCAGATTCCGGTCAGTCATCGTCACCCCTTGCGTTACTGGCCATGGTAAAACCATAAACCTATCGGTAAGCCACCATGAAAGAAGCGTCAACCCCGAAGCCTGTGGAAAGCGCTGCGGAGCTGTTTGTGCGCGCAATTGCTATTTTATACCGTCTGTGCCGCACGAAGTCCATGAGCGGTACACACCCGTACAGCAGCTTATACACTGTGCCGGAAAAAGGCGGTCTGCCGGTTGTCGGCGGCAGCTGCGGGTTTATGCATACAGGTGGCACCGGACGCGGTGCCTGCCGTGCAGGACGGTTTCTGCGGGAATGTGCGTGCGGCAATGCGGCATGGCGTGCGGACATCGCGGGTGGAAGTGACAGCCGGAGGGCGGGCTGACAGGACTGGGCGGTTCGCCCTGCAGACGGGTATGCGTTGTTCTGGCATCGGGGTCAGGTACCGGCAGCGATGCCAGCAGAGCTTTGGTGTACGGGTGCAGGGGGGCATTGTATATCATGTCACGCGGGGCTGTTTCTATGATGCGTCCCAGATACATAACCGCAACACGATGGCAGAAGTGTCTGACAACACTGAGATCGTGCGATATGAACAGCATGGAAAGTCCCAGTGAATCACGCAGGTCTGCCAGCAGGTTGAGTACCTGCGCCTGTACGGAAACATCCAGTGCGGAAACCGGTTCGTCGCAGACAAGCAGAGAAGCCTGAGGGGCAAGAGCTCGTGCTATGGCGATGCGCTGACGTTGCCCGCCGGAAAACTCGTGCGGATAACGGTCATAATGTTCCGGCGCCAGCCCGACTACGGCAAGCAGGTGTTCCACCCGCGCGCGCCTTGCCGCACGGGACATTCCCTGTACTTCAAGAGCCTCTCCGATACTGCGTCCCACCCGCATGCGCGGATTGAGCGACGAAAAAGGATCCTGAAAAATCATCTGCACACCGGATGCGTTGGCAATGCGGCCGCTACCGCCGGAGTCCGGAGTTATATGCACCGTGCCGGAATCCGGTTTTAGCAGTCCGGCTGTCATGCGTGCCAGCGTGCTTTTTCCGCATCCGCTTTCACCCACCAGTCCCAGCGTTTCTCCCCTGCTGATGTGCAGCGTGACGGAATCCACGGCTTTCACCGTGTCGGCGGCAGCGTCGAACAGCTTCTGCCGTAACGTAAAGCTGCGCGAAACGTCTGTTATCTGCAGAAGGGGTGTATTATCGTGCATGGCGTGGGGCATGGCTGATGGTATCAGTGGCCACAGTGTTGCTCAACAGGATGATTGTGTGGCGACTCCTGCCGAGGAAAACGTTGCCATATCGTTGAAAATTGCCGCCGCGGAGCGCAGCAGGAACAGGGTGAGAGCAGCTCCGGTGCCTTCTCCCAGACGCAGGCCGAGATCGTGCAGAGGCTCAATACCCATGGAACGCAGCGCCGTTTTGTGGCCTGCTTCGGCAGATGCGTGGCTGAAAAAGCTGTAATCGCTCACAGCGGGGCATATCTTCCATGCGGCGGTCCATGCGGCAGTGGAAATGAATCCGTCCACCAGAACAGCCATGCGATGGTAGGCGGCACCGAGAATAAGTCCCGTCAGAGCCGCTATTTCGTAGCCCCCTAGGGCGGCAAGAATATCCACGGCGTTTTGTGACTGTACCGCACCGGCGTTGACGGCAAGGGCTCTGCGGATAATATCTGTCTTATGTTTTACAAGGTCGGGGGTGATGCCCGCTCCGGGTCCGGTGATGCCGGCAGGATCAAGCCCGAGGTAGGCACAGTACAGCGCTGTGGAAGGAGTGGTGTTGGATATGCCCATCTCGCCTGTACCCACGGTGCGGCAACCCGCCTCGCGGGCCATGCCGGCCAGATCAATGCCCAGTTGCAGGGCCTGTCTGCATTGCTCGGCTGTCATGGCCGGACCCTGCGCGATACTGGCTGTTCCGGGATGAATTTTGCGCTGTATCAGCCGGGGGTGTTCGGGGTAGGCCCCTCCGCAGCTGCCGGCATCCACAACAAACTGTTCACAGCCCACGGTATTGCACAGTACATTGATGCCTGCGCCGTTGCTCAGAAAGTTGAGCACCATCTGCCGCGTGACCTCCTGCGGAAAGGGGCTGACGCCTTCGGCTGCTACACCATGATCACCGGCAATGGTGTAAATGCGCGCCGGATCGGCTGCCAGCGGGGTATCGCCGCCTTGTATGCAGTAAAGGCGGAGCGCCAGTTCTTCCAGACGTCCCAGACTGCCCCGCGGCTTTGTCAGGTTGTCCAGATGCGCCTGTGCAGCACCGGCAAGCGAAGTATCAACAGGGGAAATGTGCTGTATTATGTATTCCACGGAATGTGACATGAAAGACTCCTTTAAGAATCCTGATACCTACAATCGGCATGGTGAAATGGCAAGACAGCCGCATGGCGGAGAGGGAAATGCTATGAAAACAGCTGCTGCGGTAACGGAAAAAGGGCTGAGGCGTTTACGCGCGGTGTCTGCGGCAGGTGCTGCCTTGTGTCTGCGCATCGTTGTGGCGGTGATGTTTGTCTGTGTCGCGGCAGCGGGCAGCAGGGCAGAACATGGCCCGTTGCCTGATTCGCCCAGGGTCACTCCTGTTGTGCGTGCTGTGCATGCCGTGGCTCCTGCCGTGGTCAATATAACCACGGCCCGTATGGCTCAGGGGGCGGAACTGCCCGGACCCTTTGCGGAATCACCGCTGCTGCGCGAGCTGTTACGTCTGCCCCAGAGGCAGCAGCCCATGCAGCGTCACAGTCTGGGCTCCGGCGTAATCATAGATGGTTCCAGAGGCCTTGTCCTGACCAATGCCCATGTCATTTCGGGCGCCACGACCATCCGTGCACGGCTGCTTGACGGGCGCGAATTTGAAGCCGACCTGCTGGGTGCCGCACCGGATTTTGATATTGCCGTACTGCGCCTGCAGGCTGCGCAATCGCTGCCGCAGGTGCCTATGGCTGATTCTTCAGACATGATGCCCGGCGAAACAGTCATCGCCATAGGGAATCCGTTCGGATTCGGACATACGGTGACCACCGGAGTGGTGTCTGCGCTGCAGCGTTCCATTCAGACAAGGCAGGGCGTGTTTACAGATCTCATCCAGACCGATGCCGCAATCAATCCGGGAAACAGCGGAGGGCCGCTTATCAATATAGCCGGAGAGCTTGTGGGAGTGAACACCGCCATACAGGCAAATGCCGAAGGCATAGGTTTTGCCATTCCGGTCAACAAAGCCCGCAGGGTGGTGGATGAATTGCTGAGTTCCGGCCGGGTGCGGCCGGTGTGGCTGGGGGTGGAAGGGCAGGATATTGACCAGCGCACCGGAGCATGGCTGGGGCTGCGCGGCACCGGCGGTATGCTGGTGACCCGCGTGTACGCGGGCACTCCCGCGCAAAAAGCCGGTATCCAGCCCGGTGATGTCATTCTGCGGATGGAAAATGATACGGTGCAGGATAAGGATCATTACCTGCAGCTACTGAGAAACCATACACGCGGTCGTCAGCTGGGGCTGCAGATATTCCGGCAGGGGGAATTACGCCGCACGGCAGTGGTTCCTGTGGCGCTGGGGGCGCAGGATGCGCTTTCCATGGCGGCCATGCGCTGGGGCATGCGCGTGCGTGATGCCCGCGGGCAGGGTGTGGTTATCGAATCAGTGCGTCCGGACAGCCCTGCCGGCCGTCTGGGGCTGCAAGCCGGTGATGCCATTCTGCAGGTGGGCGGTCTGCGCACGGGATCGCTTCAGGACTTTGCCGAGGCCTTTGTCAGGCACCGGCTTTCCGGTGCTGTTCTGCTGGTGGCGGCACGCGGCGGAAGAGCCGCCTATGTACGCATGATATTGTAAGTTTTTCTGACAATTAGAAACTTTTTCCACAAGGTGCATTGAGAATCCACCTCAAGTCTTGACACGCTATTGGGGTAAAGCTATCTGCACTGCAATGGTTAGCTGCCACAAGTCCGCGTCCAGCGGCTTTACGCGGCGCGGTTTACAAAAATCTGGGGTCATAAGACCCCGAGAAAAACGCCTGGAGGATTACCATGGGTTGGAATGTAACTGTTGATCACGACAAGTGCACCGGCGACGGCGAATGTGTAGACGTGTGCCCCGTTGAAGTTTACGAACTTCAGGACGGCAAAGCAGCTGTTGTGAACGAAGAAGAATGCCTCGGCTGTGAATCCTGCGTCGAAGTCTGTGAATCCGACGCAATCACCATCGAAGAAGTGTAAGCTCGCTTTTTTTCGCAAGCATACGCGACATGCTGCCGGACGGCGGGCTTTATCCCGTCGTCCGGTCAGCATTTTCAGCAGGATATTCCCCGCATCCTGTACTTCTCCGCATGCGTAGTCCGGCGCACGCGGGGCAAAGAACTCCGGCCTGCATCGTTCGCCGGTTCCGTTCCGGGACGGCTGACCGCCATAATCCGTAACGGAATCGCCATGATTGGACCGTCATGCACTGGACAGGCCCGACCGCGGTGATTATCTGACTTCCCGACCGACCAGTAGAACCGGCCTCACCGTCTGAATGGCATAAAACACGCAAGACCGGTGTCTTGTGGTGTGCTTTTGTATCAGGCGGCCCGGGGCGGCGAGGAGCAGACAAAGAATGACGCAGGATTTTTCTGAAATTTTTGCAAAGTATGAAGCGCTTGTGGCCGATGTTGATAACGTCTTCAAGCGTGTTCAGGAAGCCCACCCCGAATGTGTGACCTGTGAAAAAGGCTGTAGCGACTGTTGCTACGCGGTGTTCGACCTTTCACTGGTCGAGGCCATGTACCTGAATCACCGGTTCGGTCAGAAATTCAGTTTCGGGCCGGAACGTTCCGTTATTGTGGAACGGGCCGATGAAACAGACCGCAAGCTTGTAAAGCTGAAACGGCAGGCTCATCGCGATGTGCAGAACGGCAGGGATGCAGAAGAAATTCTGCAGGATATGGGCCGTGTGCGCGTGCGTTGCCCCCTGCTGGGCGAAACGGACGGGTGCGAACTGTATGAATATCGCCCCATCACCTGCCGCCTGTACGGTATTCCCACAGCCATAGGCGGCAAGGCCCACAGCTGCGGCAAGTCGGCCTTTCTGGCCGGCAAACAATACCCCACCGTCAATATCGACAGAATTCATGAACGCCTTGCACAGCTGAGCCTTGAAATCCGCGATGCCGTACATTCGCGTTTTTCTGAGCTGCATACCGTGCTTGTGCCTGTGTCCATGGCTCTGCTTACCACTTACGACGACGCCTACCTCGGTGCAGGCGCCACCGCAAAAGGAAACGAGTGATGGCCATTTCCGCAAGCATGTTCCGCGACGGAACCCCGCAGGAACTTACTCCGGATCAGGAAGAACAGAAGCGGTTCATCTATGAAAAGATGTCACCGCGGCGCAGAAAGTTCATCGACCGGATAGGCTACGACAAGTGGGATCCTTTTCAGAAGCCCAATGACCCTCTGGATGTGCGTCAGGACGTTACAAAACGTACCACGCAGCAGCTCGTCCGCGAGTTTTTGCAAACCTGCGATCATTCGGAGTACTCAAACGAATACGGCAAGGGTGCGCTGGAGTGCGCTCTGGGCATAATCAACCGAGACGAAAAGTACCGGGGCATTTTTGAATTTTGCGTCTGGTATCATAACTTGTTGGAAAAAGAGGGGTTTACGGACTATGAAAGATAGCTACGATAACATCGACGAGTACATCGCCGATTTGCAGGCTGCAATCAAGGACAATGCCGACTGCGCAAACCACCACTACAATCTCGGCGTTGCCCTGCTTTCCAAGCGCGACTGGGCCGCAGCGGAGCAGTCGTTCCGCGAGTGCGTGCGTAACTCGCCGCGCTTTGCCGAAGCCTTTGTGCAGCTTGGCGGCATATGCCTGCAGCGTGGCGATCTGGACGGATGTATGCGCTACAACGAAGAAGCCGCCCAGTGCAGGGCTAAGTTCCCTGTACCGTGGGCTAACATAGCTTTTGTCCACCTGCAGCGCGGTGAACCCGAACCGGCAATAGCGGCCCTGAAAAAAGCCCTGAAGTGGGATCCTGACTTTGTACAGGCAAAGGCGACTCTGGCCACAGCCTACTTTATGATGGAAGACTACGACATGGTACTGGATGTGTGTAAGCAGATCATCCAGAAAGAGCCTTCGTTTGCTCCTGCATATAACAACATGGCTCTCGCATACTTTGAAAAAGGCGAGTTTGCCAAAGCTGTGCAGTATGCCGATGAAGCACAGAAGCTCGGCTTTGAAGTGGCTCCCCAGTTTCTTGAAGAACTGAAGCCCCACCGCAGCTAGTTTTTGCAGATAGCCGAAAATGCCGCGCCGGAAGGTTTACCTTTCCGGCGCTTTTTTGTGCCCGGTCCGGCATATCCTGTGTTTTTGCGCAAGAGGATGCCTCCGGCGGGCAAGGGGACTGATTCCCCTTGCATCCCCCGTTGCGCCACAGGTGGTCCGGTCAGCTGTCGCCTTCGGGCGTACGAGGCGGCTGGTTATGCGCGGAGCAGCGCAGTACAGCGCGCTGCAGGCATGTCTATGAACGATGCGCTGCGCGTATTGAGGGTGCAGGGAGATCATCTCCCTGCACGCCGGAGGCTGTTTTGTTTCAGGTTTTGTATGTCTCCGACGGGCAAGGGGACTGATTCCGTAAGCTTCCCCGTCAAGAGGACAGTTGAAAAATAGAGTTTCCAGCGTTGTTGGATAAAAACTCGGAGGGTGTCAGGTCCCCGAGAGAGTCATGGGGCCGCTGTTCGTTGTATTCAATCTTCCACCAGTGGGTGATCTCCCGGACCTCATTCAGAGTCCTGAAGAGATAGAGATCAAGCACTTCGGTGCGATATGTCCGGTTGAACCGTTCAATGTACGCGTTCTGATTAGGTTCTCCAGGTTGAATATATTGGATGCTCATTCCTGCCGACTCGGCCCAGGCTACAAACTCACCAGAAAGGAATTCCGGTCCGTTGTCCGTCCTCAGCACTTGGGGAAGGCCTCGTTCCAAGCGTAGCCGTTCAAACACTCGGATTAACCGCCTTCCGGTAATGGAGGTGTCAATTGCGACGTGCAGCAGTTCGCGGTTGAAGTCGTCAATAACGTTGAAGGTTCGAAATCGTTTCCCCGCATAAAGCGAGTCGCTCATGAAGTCGGCAGACCACGTCAGATTGGGCTGGGCCGGGATCGACAGCGGCTGCTTAGTGCGTTGAGGCAATCGCTTCTTTGCCCGGCTCTTCAGGTTCAGCCGCAGCTCGCAGTAGACGCGATATACCCTCTTGTGGTTCCAGCAATGCTTGCGACGCAGTACCTTGAAGCACTTCCAGAATCCCCAGCGAGGGTGTTTGTCGATTAACGAGTTGATCGCCTCGACGACTTCGTGATCACGGCTCCCACTTGCAGGCAACCGATAATAGGCCGTCCTGGATAAGCCCACACAGCGGCAACTGCGCAGTATGGACAAATTGTGCTCGACAGTCAGATAAGCGACCGCCTCGCGTTTCCCGGTCGGCCTTAAAGCTTTTTTTCGATCAGATCCTTCAAAGCACGGTTTTCGAGGGCCATGTCCGCATACATCCGCTTCAACTGCGCCAGCTCAGCCTCCATATCCTTCATCCGTTTCAGATCGGAAGCCTGCATGCCTCCATACTTGGATTTCCAGCTATAATAGGTGGCGTCGGAAATACCGTGGACGCGGCAGATGTCTTTGACTTTGATACCGGCTTCGCCCTCTTTGAGGATCGAGAATATCTGCGTCTCAGTGAATCGTGATTTCTTCATGAAAGTCTCCTGACGGGGATATGCCAGAAAACTCCAGTTTTGGCCTGTGTCTTTTCAGGGGAAGCTTACGCAAGCACTTGCGGACGGTGTTCTTATCGACATCAGCCAAGAAGCACAAGAATGCCCCGGTCAAGCTACGCCAGTTGTGCGAAGCGGGCGTTTCAGCTTCAGAGGCGAAGAAGGAATTGGGCCTCAGCTCAATGCAGAGCTTGCGCCAGCACCTGATGCGTCTTTCCGTGGAATCACAGAGCCTGATGACTTTGCCGGGCCTGTACGAAAGAAGCTCAACGCAGGTTCGGATCACGAAGCATGGAATCAAGCTTTCGATTTCCAAACTGAAAGCAGCCGGGATCGAATATCCCGAACAGACCGAGTTCCGCATGGAGTTCGATGAGGAGCATGAACAAATTCTCCTCACCCGGGTCGGCATTGGCACTGGCCCGGACGAAGAAGACGAATTCTCTGACGACATCCCGAATGAGGGGTAACATGGGGAGTCACGGCAGTTGACCTGCTGTGGCTCCTCCTTTCTATTTTTACACCAGCCACCCTGAAGCTGAATGTGCATGAGTGTGCGTCAGCTAAAATGGGTGGACCCCACCCCTGAAATGCGCGGACGGTCGCAGCATGAGGAATATGCCGAGTAGCATATTGCCTCGTATTCAACAATGGGGCTGTCTCTGCGAAGTCCCTAACCAACAATATCGTAGAGGTTTATTATGTATGCTAGATATCTTGGGACGGAACAGCAGCTAAAATGGCGCATTAAGCAAACGTTTATTCGTGGACGCTGGGTTGTTAAGCATGGCATCCACTATTTCAATGCCAAGCGTGGTGGCCACTTCGCTTGGAACGAAGTAACCAAGGAGTATTACATTACTACTAACTTCAATCGCAATGAAGCAGCCGCAATTATGCACATGCTACATCGCACCTAATGAGAGCATTCCTAAAAGCATGTTGATTTTATAGTAGATTAAAGACACTAGGGCTGGCTCAGGCTGGCCCTTCTTTTTTTCAGGACGAGCCGTTACTGAAGATAGCTCAAGGGTTTGCAACTCTGGTGGTGGGAATCGAACCCCCACACCAGCGCGAACCGGCACAGCCACCGGCACGCCAACACGGACCATGATCCTTCAGCAACTGCATTTGTCATCCGGCCCGCTATGAACGTCCATACCGTTTCGGTCTGGCCCATGAGCCACCGGGTGGAACCCGCAACGAGCAGTCCCAAATCACCCCAGGAAAAATCAGCCCCAAAAAAACAACGCTGCGGACACGTTGTCTCATTGGAAGACGGAGGGTGTACGGATATTTTGCAGAAGGAAGTCATAGGCGGCAGGGTAATATGGGGTTGACCCTCTTCCGCTTCATATTCTTTCAATCACAGTGTTTACAGGAGCTTAATCAGTGCGCTCCAACACCGCGGCTAACAAAAGGTTCGCCAGGTGGTTAGCCACCAACGGAAAAAGGGGCAGTTAGATTTTCGTCTAACTACCCCTTCTTCTTTGGGAAATTCTTGGTGGAGCTGGAGGGAATTGAACCCACGACCTCTTGAATGCCATTCAAGCGCTCTCCCAACTGAGCTACAGCCCCTTGCGGAAGAGCCTTATGCAGCACAATGGGGCAGGTTGTCAACAGCGGGTGCATTTTTTTATGCACACAGCGTCAGGCGTACGGTTAGTTGTTGTTTCCGCGCTCCGCACGTCTTATTATACAAGCGAAAAACGCGGGAGGCTATGGTGGAAGAATCGCTGATTATATATGGCAAGGAAAATTGCCCGCACACCCGCAGGGCAAGAGAGGCTCATCCCGGACACATCTTTATGGATGTGCAAAGCAGCCTGACGGCCATGCAAAACATGCTGGAACTGTCCGGCGGCGTACGCAGAGTTCCCGTACTGGCGCTGCGTACTGACAAAGGTGAACAGCTTATATCTGTGGGATACAATAAAGGTTCCTGAAACGTATGATTTCCGGCAGGTGCCGGAACAACCACAGCGGCCTAAAGCAGAGTATCCGCAATTACACCGCAACATATTCCGCCAGAATCCGCCACTCCGCAATCGAACCGCATATACAGGCTGTTACGCCGTCTATCAGATAACAGCCTGACTCAGCCCCCCCGCCCCGTTTTCAGCATCTGCCTGCCGGCCACAAGCCGCAGACAGATAAACCGCGTGTGCAGCCGCCTTCTGGGCACCTCGCAAAACTGCCCCCCGCTGTAATTCACAACTTTATTTTTCATATAAAACAGCAAACTGGCTTTCTGCGCGGATATGCGCTGTTTGTGATATTATTCCTTAGATTGACAAAAAAAACACCGCAAGCCTACCAATGTCGGGCACTCGGTACTTTTTACTCACACAGCACACACGTCGGAGAAGTGAATGATCAAATATCCCGCTTTTGACCCTGTAGCCTTTACGCTCGGACCGCTGAACATCCGCTGGTACGGACTCATGTATATTCTGGGTTTCGTTGCCGCGTGGCTGCTTGCCCGGTCGCGCGCTCTCAAGGCGGGGTCCGGCTGGACAGTAGAACAGGTTGACGATCTGGTAACGTACAGCGTTTTTGGTGTCATTCTGGGTGGCAGACTGGGCTACACACTGTTTTACGAAACGTCATACTTTTTAAACAACCCACTGGATATTTTCAAAATATGGAACGGGGGAATGAGCTTTCATGGGGGATTGCTGGGTGTCATCATTGCCATCTGGCTATTTGCCCGCCACACAGGTAAGTCCCTTTTTGAAGTAGGAGACTTCACTGCGCCTCTGGTAGCTCCGGGCCTACTTGCCGGACGGCTGGGCAACTTTATAAACGGTGAACTGTGGGGAAGACATACCTCCGCTGAATGGGGCATGGTGTTTCCCGGCGCCGGACCGCTGCCCCGCCACCCGTCGCAGCTTTACGAAGCCGCGCTCGAAGGTGTCGCTCTCTTTATAATTCTGTGGCTGTTCTCTGCCAAACCACGGCCCCGCATGGCGGTTTCTGGCATGTTCCTGCTGCTGTACGGCAGCTTCCGCTTCTTTGTGGAATTCTTCCGCGAACCCGATCTGCATCTCGGCTATCTGGCATTCGGCTGGGTTACCATGGGACAGATTCTGTGCCTGCCCATGATCCTCGGCGGGCTCGTACTGGTAGGCTTTGCCATGAAAAATGAAAAGCAGGCCGCGTTAAAAACAGAGTAACCATCTGTTTTATTGACAGGCTTCTTTTTTTGTGGAATGGCGATTGCGTTGGTTTTGCGGTGTTTTTGCGCCGCATTGCTCATACCGCACGGAGCCATCAGGAGGAGTCATGGCGAAGGAAGACGCCATCGAAGTTGACGGAATCGTTCAGGAAGCTCTGCCTAACGCAATGTTTCAGGTAGAGCTGGAAAACGGCCACACAGTACTCGCTCATATTTCCGGTAAAATGCGTAAATTTTATATCCGCATACTGCCCGGAGACAAAGTGCGCGTGGAGCTGTCGCCGTATGACCTGAACCGTGGTCGCATAACCTACCGCATGAAGTAACGGCACAAAACCGCACTTTTTTTGCGGCCGCTACTGCGGCCTGCTTCTCTGCGCCCGAAAGCATACCCCGCCGGTCAATATACTACATCCTAAAACCCGCATAATGCGGGTTTTCTTTTCTCAACAGCCACCATTCTTACACGCACCCAAGCCCTACTTACCGCCGCACCGCAACACGGAGACATACAAACCCTGAAACAAAACAGCCTCCGGCGGGCAGGGAGATGATCTCCCTGCACCCTCAATGCGCGCAGCGCATCGTTCATAGATACGCCTGCAGCGCGCTGTACTGCGCTGCTCCGCGCATAACGAGCCGCCCTGTACGCCCGAAAGCGCACAGCTGACCGGACCACCTGTGGCGCAACGGGGGATGCAAGGGGAATCATTCCCTTTGCCCGTCGGAGGCATACAAAACCTGAAACAAAACAGCCTCCGGCGGGCAGGGAGATGATCTCCCTGCACCCTCACTGCGCGCATAGCGTCGTTCATAGATACGCCTGCAGCGCGCTGTACTGCGCTGCTCCGCGCATAACGAGCCGCCCCATACGCACGAAAGCGCACAGCTGACCGGACCACCTGTGGCGCAACGGGGGATGCAAGGGGAATCAGTCCCCTTGCCCGTCGGAGACATACAAACCCTGAAACAAAAACAGCCTCCGGCGGGCAGGGAGATGATCTCCCTGCACCCTCAATACGCGCAGCGCATCGTTCATAGATACGCCTGCAGCGCGCTGTACTGCACTGCTCCGCGCATAACGAGCCGCCCCGTACGCCCGAAGGCGACAGCTGACCGGACCACCTGTGGCGCAACGGGGGATGCAAGGCTTGCTTCCGGGTGTAGGAATAAATGATTTCGAATTTTTCCAAGCTCATTGGGGCTCCTCCAGGGTAAGGGGATGGTGAATCCTGGAGGGTATCCTCGGGCTTGAGCGTTGGTCACGGATAATTTGGCAGGACGGGTCCAGTGCAAAACAAGCGACTTCGGTTGACCGAATGGTTGTCCGAAGAAATAGTTGGGGGCTGGTTCTGCTGGCAAATGTGCGATGAAAAGAGGTCGAATTGACTTTTGGCTTTACTCGTTCAGCAACAGCTCGGACATCCCGTCCAGCTTGGCTTTCACTGACTTCCATTGTGGCATCTGTTCTGAGAGCAGACGGTAAAACCGCTGGCTGTGATTGTGCTCCTGCAGGTGGCACAGCTCATGGAGAAGGACGTATTCGATGCATTCCCGGGGCGCCTTGATGAGATGGGGATTGAGCGAGAGTATCCCCTTGGGAGAGCAGCTGCCCCATTGCTTTTTCATCGTCAGTAATTGCCATTCAGGCGCTTCAGCCAGCCACGAGACTCTGGCGGCAATGTCCTTCAGTCGCCGGGAGAAGTAGTCCCTTGCCCGTGCTCGATACCAATCCCTGAGCAGCTTGCGAACACGCACAGGGCTGACATCGTTCGCTTCCACCATGAGCTGGCCCCGGTGGAGCTTGACCGATCCGCCCGCCGCTTCAGTGGAAAGCACCTTCAGCTGATACCGTCGCCCCTGGTAGTAGTGGCTTTCTCCGCTGACGTACTCACGCGGCAGGACATACTCACGCAGCTCCCGCGCCTTGACGATATGCCCCATGACCCACCGGGCGCGTTTCTGAACAGCAGACTTTATCTCGTCCAGTTCTGCGTCCATCGGCGCGTCCACCTGGACCGATCCGTCAGGGTGGACATGGATAGCCACCTTGCCCTCGCGATCCGGGACTTGACAGACCTGATAGCGAATCCGCTCTTCGCCATAGGAGATGGTCTGCATGATGATCCTATTCATTTCCATGGGCCAAACGCACACGGGTAATCTGGATGATATGCTCTATGACGTCCTTGGCTTTCTCCAGGCCCATCAGCTTGAACAGTCTCGGCAGGATGCCCGTTTTGATCGACGCTTCCATGGACTGCGGGTTCAGGGAGTGCTCGGCAACGGCGTTACTGACAATGGCGTCGATGGTCTTGGCTTCCTCGACAAGCTGGCTCTTCTCTTCCGGCGCAATGGCTTCGAAATGGTCATCACCTAGCACCAGACGGAAGGTTCCGTAATACGCCTTGGCTGTCTCGCTCTTTCCCAATTCCTCAGGTATGCCCGCGACGGAACGACTGTTGACCTGCTCTTCGAATTCCTTGAGCAGCGTGTACTGCTTGTAGGGGTGGTTGAACATCTGCTCGGCCTGGGAGATCGCTTCACGCAGCAGTTCGGAAAAGACCTTCTGCGCATAGGGGTCATCACCAAGTTTCTGCTCGATGGTCTTCTTGACCCGTGTGCGGATGATGTCCGTTTCGTTGCGCGTCTTTTCCTTGGTCCATTCCTCGGGGTTCTCCTGGGTGATTTCGTTGATGGCGATCAGCCCTTCCGATTCCTGGATGGATTCACCCACCACATGCTTGTCCACGAGTCTGCGGATTTGCTCCTCGTAGGCGCTATAGTCCACGGTTTCCTGGGCGTCCTGTCTGGCTATCTTTCGCAGGTTGGTGAAGAAACGGAGGTCCTTCTTGTAGGTGTTGATGTCCTTCTCGCTGAAGCTCCCGTCCTCGTAAAAAGAGCGGGATGAAAGGGCTATCTTCAGGCACAAACCAAACTCCGTCAGCGCCTGGTAGAAATCCTCACGGACCTTCTGGCGCGTATCGACGCTGGTCCCCTCGTCGTCCTCGGTATAGTGGGGCATGAGCACCTGGCGGTACTGCTCTAGGTCCTGCTTGTTCTGCACGTCTTTGAAAAACGACCACAGCTTTTTGTGATGGTCGGGCAGTCTCTTATACTCCGTGCTGACCTGATGGTAGAGCCCGTCGATGTCGTCCACATCGTACCCGCCCTGAGTCCGCTCTTGCAGATTCTGGTAGCTCTTCAGGGTGGTGTCGAGTTGCTGCAAGATGCCCCGGTAGTCGATGAGCAGCCCGTAGTCCTTGGCTTCATGGAGCCGGTTCACTCGGGCGATTGCCTGGAGCAGGTTGTGCTCCTTCAAGGGCTTGTCTATGTACAGGACCGTGTTTCTCGGCTCGTCGAATCCGGTCAGAAGCTTATCCACCACGATCAGGATGTCCACGCCGTCGTCGCTGGCGAAGCTCTCGATGACATCACGCTCGTACTGTTCGGCATTGGAAGAATTGCCCACGGTGCCTTTATACCACTGCTGGACTTCCGGCAGGGTCGATTCGTTCACCTCGGAATGCCCCTCTCGGGTATCAGGAGGCGAGATGACCACCGCGCTCGTCACCAGCCCCGTCTGGTCAAGGAACTTCTTGAAGCGGATCGCGTTCAGCTTCGAGTCGGTGGCAAGCTGTCCCTTGAGCCCCATGCGAAGCGATTTGATATTGTCCGAAAAGTGGGTGGCGATGTCCCAGGCAATGAGTTCGATCCGGTTCTCGGACCCGTAGATAGCGCCCTTGTTCGCGAACTTCTTCTTGAGGTCCGTTCGCTGCTCCTCGGTCAGCTTGGCGGTGATCTTGTCGAACCAGTTGTCTATGGCGGATTCGTTCACGTCCAGCTCGGGACGGCGTTCCTCATAGAGCAGCGGCGTCACGGTCCCGTCCTCAACTGCCCGCTGCATGGTATAGGCGTGGATGATGGGACCGAACTTGTTCTGCGTCTTGTCGTCCTTGAGCAGGGGGGTGCCTGTGAACGCGATGTAGGAGGCGTTGGGCAGGGACTTGCGCATACGCTCGTGTGTTTCACCGCCCTGGCTCCGGTGCCCCTCGTCCACCAGCACGATGATCTTGTCGCTCGGGTTGTAGCACTCGGGCAGCTTGGACGCGGTGTTAAACTTGGCGTTGATGGTGAAAATGATCCGCTCGGTTCCCTTCCCGATCCGCTGGGCCAGGTCCCGTCCCGAACGCGCCAGGGCTTTCTCGCCCTCCTTCTTGGTGGCGATCACCGACCCGAACGCCCCGCCGGTGAGGAACACCTTGGACAGCTGCTTTTCTAGGTCCACCCGGTCCGTGACGATGATCACCCGGCAGTTCTTCAACTCTGGTTCCATCAGCAGCGCCTTGGTCAGAAAGACCATGGTGAAGGACTTGCCCGAACCCGTGGTATGCCAGATGACACCACCTTCACGACTGCCGCGCTTGTCCAGGCGTTTCACACGGTCCAGCATGGACTTGATCCCGAATGCTTGCTGGTACCGGGCCACGATCTTCCCGACCCGCTTGTCGAAGATAATGAAGTATCGGACCATCTCCAGCAGCCGGTCCTTCCCGAGCAAGCAGATTAGCAGCTTGTCCTGGTCGGTGGGGAGCACATCCTGGGACCAGAGCGATTCGAAATAGCTTCGCATCCTGGCGGGACGATCCTTGAAGATGGCGTCCTTGGATTCGTCCGAAAGGGGCTTGTTCTTGACCTGATGGAACAGCCCGTCGTCCAACTCCTCTTCCCGCCACTTGGACCAGAACTTTTTGGGGGTCATGGTGGTGGCGTAGCGTCCATCGGTATTGCTGACAGCAAGCAGCAGCTGCGCATAGCAGAACAGGTGCGGTATCTCGTCGGGTTTCTGGTTGCGAATGTTCTGGCTGATCCCTTCGTCCAGCATGGACTTGTTCGGATTGCCGGATTCAGGACGCTTCGCCTCGATGACCACCAGGGGAATACCATTGACGAAGCACACGAGGTCAGGAATGCGCTTGTGCGTCCCGCCGGAAGAGATGACTTCCATCTCCTCGGTGACGTGGAACAGGTTGTTCTCAGGGGTGTTCCAGTCGATGATGGGTATGGTGGGCTGGACAGGCTTTCCGCCGATGAACTCCTTCACGGTAACGCCCAGGATCAGCTTGTCGTATATCCGCTCGTTGGCGGTGAGCAGTCCCTCGTTCAGTCCCGGCGTGGAAAGCTCCCGCACGATCTGCTCGATGGCGTTGGTGGACAGGGAATGCCACTGCCCATCCCACTCGAACCGCCGCGATTGCAGCGCACGCACCAGCTCGTCCTTGAGCAGCACCTCGCGATTCGACCCGCGCTTGCTCAGGCACTCGGACGAGGAAAGGTAGGTCCAGCCAAGGTTCGAAAGGACTTGCAGGGCTGGTATCTTGGCGCTGTATTCTTCTTTGGTTTCGGGTGTCTGGTGCATGGTAAATCCTTATGCTGTTCCCCATACTTCGGCGGAAGTGCTATCGTAAAATTGAACTTCAAGGCGTCCGTTATTGTGAGTCAGCATCTCCGCGCGAGCTGCTATGGCCTGATTTCGTTCGGTGTCTGGATTGCCATGTATACCGATGAACACCTTTTTAAACTTTCCTTTTTCAATTGCTCGAAGAATGTGCTCGTCATTTGCCGACAGTGACATTCCATGAATGAACAGAGTGCCAGGATTCGCCTTGAGACTTCTCAGTGCTTTATTCAAATAACCGTTGTGGGTGATTTTGCTCATTTTCGCTTGTGACGTTCCTTCTGAAACAAACAGAGGAAACAAACCCTGGTGAATGGCGTTGCGAGCTTGGTCTACAAGAGCTTCGTCAGTTCTGCTCCAGGTGTATTTGCGAAGTTCATGCCCGGCATCGAACAGGTGCAGAGCTCCATGGATGTAGAACACGTTTTGACCATGAGTGTTGCCGTTATCCCAAACAACATAAGGGGTGTCGGGATCATCTTGGTCGTTTCGAAATGCATCATCAAAGTCCAATTTGTATTCATCGCCAAGGTCGGCTTTTTTACCCTTCATAAGAGCCCAATAAAGAAGAATGTCATAGTTTAAGGTGTAAATTTTTCCGTCAGTGTCACGAAAATTCTTAAGGAAACGAATGCAATGCGCGTATTGCTCATCACTTATGTCGAATGGTCGTGCGGGATGCTTACCGGCAATTGTTTTAATCAGAACTTCTTTTATCTGACTTGCATCATTACTCATTTGATGTGGCGTTTCCGCATCTTCATTCCTGTAGCACGGGAGGATGGCAGCGGCTTTTTCCAGCGCCCATGCGACTTCTTCGAAATCGGTTGTCCCAAGTCGTTCGAATTGTAAAGCCCCTGAATTGTTGGACGCTGTTTTGCACAAAATTCACGCCGCCTCCGCCAGGGGCATGTATCCGGCACGAACCTTGGCCGGAGTGGCATAGCCATGTCGCTGAAGCAGCCAATGCTGGTTGAACCGTTCTTTGAACTCAAGCAGCGCTTGGCGGAGCTCCTCGACGGTATCGAAGGTTCGCACCCACAGCAGCTGCTCCTTCAAGGTTCGGATAAACCGCTCAGCCACGCCGTTGCCCTCTGGTGCCCGAACGAAGCTGGGACTCGATTCAATGCCGAGAAACCGAAGCTCCTGCTGGAAGGCATGACTCATGTACTGCGCACCATGGTCGTGACGCAGCACCAAGCCCTTGGCAATGCCTCCTGCCAAAGGACCATAGAGATCCCGAACGCCTTGGTGGATCGGCTCCAAGGCCTCGAAACGTGTGCCAGGACGCGCGGCATGGATGCCGACCACATCACCCACAAAGTGATCTACAGCCACAAAAACTGTCGCCGTTCCCTCTCGACGGGTATGGATCTGAGTGGCATCGGTGCCCCACATCCGGTTAGGGCCATCGGGGATGATTGAACCGTCGTGCGCTCTGGGACCTCGGTCGGAACCCATCCTGTGTGGCGCCTGCAGGCCGTGCTGACGCATCAGGCGCCGAACCCGCTCCTTTGAAACCGGGATGCCATGGTGCCTCAGCCGTGCCCATACCTTGCGATAGCCCTCGCCCCGAAACCCCAAGGACTCAGCATCGGCCAGCATCTCGCGAACCTTCTCTAGCAGGACATCGTCAGCAACCATGGGCCGGCGTCCCCGACGGTGGAACTTGGCTGGCTGCTGCGCGCGTACCCGGCGCGCATAGTCGGTGGAGCGGGGTACTCCCCACAACCGGCACACCCGGGCCCTGCCATACGTACGCCGTGCGGAGACCGAGCAGGCCCTGCTCACAGATTCGATCTCCGCTTGGGAAAAGGGAGCTCGCCCTCATGCCGGGCAATCCGCATCTCCAGCAGCTCCTTGTCCATCATCAGCTCTCCCACCAGGCGCTTGGCTCGCCTGAGCTCTTTCTCCAGCGCATTGACTTTCGGGTCATCCGTACGTCGCTTCAAAGCCGCCATACCGCCTTCAAGGAACTCCTCTCGCCACCGGGACAACACCGATGCCGGCTGCCCTGTCTCCCGGCTCAGCGTATCCAGGCCTTCACCTCGCAGAAGCCTCAAAACCACTTCCTGCTTACGCTTTGCCGACCAACGTTTCACCGACTTCTCACTCATGGACACCTCCTGTCACTCTCTCTGCAACCAAATGTGTGTCCAATTTATTCGAGGGGCAACCCAGAATACCCTTTTTACGGCAGGAGATTGGGCAAAGTCCGCTTCGGAAAATAATGAGGCGTAGGTAAAGATATCCGGGCGAAGAGCTATGCTGAATCCGTTTCCAATAAGGAGATGAATTTTGCCGGGTGCAGCTTGCGCTTTTGTCATTGCTTCTTGGAAAGACAACACATTCATATCTGTTCTCCTAGCATGTGGCTCGTTTAATTTACCTGAACGCGGCGTTTGCCTGTGAGAAGTTGCTGCATGAGGGCTTGTTTTTCACGAAGCAGTTGTGTTTTTGATTTGCACAACTTGCTTAACGCATGGTCAGCGCTGTCTAGGATCGCACCGATAGCTTCTTGCTCTTCTTTTGGTGGGCAAAGAATGCGCAACCCTTTTACATCAGAAGCATTGATAGCTGGGTAGCTTGAGCCGACCACTAAAGAATGCAACTGATTGGTCATGTGTGAGCTAAAGAGATAATGATATAAATATGAACTAGTTGCAGTCTTCTTCGGCGTGACAACTGCAAAGCCAGTTGACGCTATGCACCCATCATGATCTTTGCTGATTCGTGAAAACGCTTGTAAATTTGGGCGGACAGTCGCCATCAGTATATCATCCGTACAAACTATTCTTCGCGCGCGAGAGGGTGAGGAAGAGAATTGATGAACTTCAAGTTCATCATTGATGACTCCTGGGGTCACATCAGAAAGGGAAATGTACCTAAATTCGAAATCGCCGGGAGTGGTTCGTCCGAGCGACTTTTTATCGACGGAAGCAATGTCCTTGAGCCGCACCTTCTTCCACTCCCCACGGAACCCCGGCAGACGCTTCTTGCCCGTCAGCAGTTGCTGCATGAGCGCCTTTTTCTGCTGCTGGCTGTTCTCGATCAGCTTGTCCACCGTCTCAATCGCCTTGTCCCAGGTGGACAGGATGCGGGCGATCTTCTTTTGTTCGGGGAGGGGGGGGATGTTGAAATCCCATTTAAGCCACCTGTTCAATTTGAATATCATCTTCTCGACATGGACACCGATACTCGAATGGAAACAAGTTTGCTGGAAATAGATACTGTGCGACAAATATTTTAAGAAGTTCAGGTCTAATTTGCCGTTTGTGCCAAGCACAGAATACTCGTTTGAGACGATAGCACCATCAAGGTTATTGGGGACCAAAGCGCAAGCCCCATGAACTATTTGACGTTTCGATATGAGGAAATCATTGGGCTCAACATAAAATTGAGATTTCACCTTGATGTCTCGCCCAAGCATCACTCCCCGTTCTTCCGCACCGCCACGACTACGCTTTACCGTGACGAGCATATATTGGTGGTCATCGTCCATATCGACAGGGCGCTTTATCTCCGTCAGAAACTTGCCCAACGGCACTCGACTCCAGCCCGCAGGAGTTTTCGAGAGCTGAGGAACTCCGGGTTGAACACTCTCAGGATAGCTGCCATTTCTTTTCGCCATACGCTTACCTATGCCCCCTTCTTCCTGCTCACCTGCTTTTCCACTTCTTCAAGCGCCTTCAGGTCTTCGGCGTCCGCTTCTATCGCTTCCTGAGCCTTGCGTTTCTGGTCGAACTCGGAAAATCGCTCGTGTGCGATAGTCACCATGGCCTTGTGGCTCATGTTTCCGCGTCCTTCCAGCAGGGGACGCTCGTTGAAGGTGATGAACCGGTCCACGTTGCCCTTCCAATCGGTGAGAGTCAGGTATTTGCGTTGGGAGACGCGATCCTCGGCGTAGTCCAGGAACATAGTGACGAAGCGGTTGAGTTCGGTCACTTCGTCTTCAACCAAATAGTTCTTGGCGATAATGACGTCCGCTTTTCGTACAACCTCGCCTTTCCATGTTGTCAGGTTCATGTTGGGCTTGTTCGGATCGGCGCGTTCCACCACCAGTTCGGCGGCGGTATGGCCCGTCACAGCGTGGAGCAGCTTGTTCTGCACCTCGGCAAAGAAATTGTGCGCAGCGGTGGGGTCGTCCTTGTAGTCCTGAGACAGGGCAAAGAGGTCCCGAACCTTCTGATAGAACCGCTTTTCCGAGGCTCGTATGTCCCGTATGCGCTCAAGCAGTTCGTCGAAGTAATCCCAGGCGGGTTCCTTCAACCGCTCGTCATTCATGACGAAACCCTTCACCAGGTATTCGCGAAGAGTCGTGGTGGCCCATTGCCTGAACTGGGTGGCTCGTGGAGATTTCACCCGGTAGCCCACGGCAAGAATAGCGTCGAGGCTGTAATGCTTGACAGAGCGTTTTATCGAACGATTTCCCTCGGTTCGAACTTGTAAGAAATCCTTACAAGTTGCCCCTTCGTCCAACTCCCCCTCCTCATAGACGCCTTTGAGGTGCATGGAGATATTTTGGGGGGTGGTGCCATACATTTCAGCCATAAGCGCCTGAGTAAGCCAGACATTGTCATCTTGAAGACGGACATGAACCAGCGGTCCCCCGTCATCGGTTGCGAATACGGAAAATTCTGTCTGAGGCGCAGGAAGGTTGTCGCTCATCACACGCGCTCCTCGTCAGAGTACCCAAGCTCCTTCAGGTAGCCTTCCATTTCCACTTCCAGCTTCTCCAGGTCCGCTTTCAGCGCCTTGCGCTCCCGCAGCACCGCTTCGAGGTCGATCTCTTCTTCCTCTTCGAAGGTGTCCACATAGCGCGGGATATTCAGGTTGAAGTCGTTCTCCTTGAGTTCGTCGAAGCTCGCCAGATACGCGTACTTGTCCACGTTCTCACGGGCCTTGGCGGTGGCCAGGACCTTTTCCAGGTCCTCGTCGCGCAGGAAGTTCTGGTTCTTCCCGTCCCGGTAGTCCCGTGATGCATCGATGAAGAGCACGCTGGTGTCCTTCTTGTTTTTGCGGAACACCAGGATCGCAGCCGGGATGCCCGTTCCGTAGAAGAGCTTTTCAGGCAGCCCGATCACCATATCGAGGAGGTTTTCCTTGATGAGCTGTTCGCGGATTGCCCCTTCGGACGAACCCCGGAAGAGCACGCCATGGGGAACAACCACTCCCATGCGTCCGCTGCCCGGTTTCAGCGTCTCGATCATGTGCAGGATGAACGCATAGTCGCCCTTGGTCTTGGGCGGAATGCCGCGCCGGAAGCGTCCGAAACGATCCGTCTCAGCCAGTTCATGCCCCCACTTCTCCAGAGAGAAGGGAGGATTCGCGACAACGATGTCGAAGTGCTTGAGCTTGTTGTCCCCTTCCAGCAGCAGCGGGTTGCGCAGGGTATCGCCCCATTCCACGCGGTGGTTGTCCTCGCCGTGCAGAAACATGTTCATCTTCGCCAGCGCCCAGGTGGAGCCGATGGCTTCCTGTCCGAACAGCGCATACCTCTTGGACCCAAAATGCTCTTTCACCTGTCGTCCGCATTTCATGAGCAAGGAGCCCGAACCACACGCCGGGTCGCATATCTCGTCACCTTCCTGGGGCTCCACCAGCTGTGCGATGAGCTGCGAGACTTCGGGAGGGGTGTAGAACTCGCCGGCTTTCTTGCCGGATGTGGCTGCAAAGTGCTTGATAAGGAACTCGTATGCGTTCCCGATGACATCCAGGTTGCCGATGCGGGAGGGGCGCAGGTTCAGCTCGGGCTTGTGGAAGTCCTCCAGCATGTGCCGCAGGATGTCGTTCTTCTGCTTGTCGTCGCCGAGCTTGGTGGAGTTGAAGCTGATGTCCTGGAACACGTCGTTGAGCTTGCCCATGTTCGCCTCTTCAATGGCGTGCAGGGCTTTGTCGATGCGCTCACCGTTTCCGGGCTCGAAGCGCTTGTCATACAGGAAGTAAAACCCGGCTTCCTTGGGCAGCACGAACCGCTCGTTTTTCATCATCTCTTCGATCAGTTCGGGATGGTTGCCGTACTGCGCCTTGTATTTGTCGTAGTGGTCCTGCCAGACATCGCTGATGTACTTGAGGAACAGCATGGTCAGGACATAATCCTTGTACGCGCTGGCATCCACCACGCCCCGGAAGGTGTCGCACACGTTCCAGACCGCTTCGTTGACTTCTTTCTGGCTCACTTGAGGATTCATTCGAGTTAGCTCCTTGTGCTGGTGTCCACGCTATCGGGGGTCAGTATCTTCGACGCCACCACCCTGAGTTCGCGCTCACGGTTGGCGATCAATTCCATATATGCTTCGGCTTCAGACCGAGCCGCCTGGGCATAGTTCACGACGAGTTGCTGCGTATCAAGGTCAGGCACAACCAGCGGAAGGTCTTCCAGCACACCCTTGCGGATGCTCCTTTGCACGGTCCCTTCGGCGGAGGCGTCCATGTAACGCTGCGCTGGGGCCTGGTTGATCTGCCACGCCAGAAACGCGGGAAGCAGCTTGGCATTGCGCTTGACCTTGAGGAGCAGGAAGTGCGGCGAGATGACAGCCGTGAATGGAACCTCGTCCAGATGAACGGCGAAGTTCTTGTTCCCTCTGACCAGGAACAGGACATCGCACGGCTGCAACCAATCCGGCTTCCGCCTGCCCTTGAGTTCTGTGCGGACAAGCTCGTCCCATTCGACCCTGCCGGTGTCGCTCACATCCTTCATCTGGACAGCACGAGCCTCACCATCGGGATCATGGTCGATCTTCCCTCTGAAAGGGTATCCTGGTAGGACTTTGACGAGTTCGGACAGCTTGCGCATCGATCTTCTCCATTCGAGATGATGCAGATATTGTCACGCGTCCGAAGTTTGTCAAGAGGAGACAGTGCATCATTTTTTATGATGCAGAAAAATAGCTTGATCGACTCGATTTGATCGATTAGACTCCTTTCAGGGCATCCGCCGACAGTAGGTTGCTTTTTGTCGCTGTACCGGCGACGACTACGAAACGGTCAGAGTGCTGGCTCTCTCAGACCTTGCCTGTCGTCATGCTACTCGCTTAGCATATCATTGCTCTCGCAGCAGGTTAGAACAGCTAGGCGGATGCCCTTTTCCCTGTGGGGCAGAAATGGGCAAAACAACGATCAAAGATTTTCAGTCTCTTCATACACTGACAGACTTGGCTTACCTTTTGGGTTTTGCCCCCAATAAACTCAGCTACATCCTGTATAAGCTGAGGGGAGGCCCCAATGGTCAGTACAGCGAGTTCGAAATTAAGAAGCGATCCGGTGGCACGAGAACAATTGCCGCTCCCCATACCGGGTTGAAAATTGTTCAGAAGAAACTCGCCGCTAAACTGCAAGATATCTACATGGTCAAAAAGCCTGTCCACGGCTTTGTTCGGAAGAGGACCATACTAACCAATGCAGAAAACCACTCCCGCAAAAAGTATGTATTCCACATAGATTTAAAAGACTTTTTCCCGTCAATTCACTTCGGCAGAGTGATGGGCTTATTTGCTGCGAAGCCTTATGAGTTCAAGAGGGACATCGCCATCCTTATCGGCAAGATAGCGTGCCTCAATGATGTTCTCCCCCAAGGCTCACCATGCTCGCCTGTCATCTCGAATATGGTCTGCGCCTATCTGGACAAGCAGTTGGGGGATTTGTCTAAGAACTGCGGCTGCTTCTATACGAGGTATGCTGACGATCTGACTTTTTCAACAAACAGATCGTCCTTTCCTGAAGAAATCGCGATTTACTCTGGCGGCGAATGGGAGCCAAGCCCCGGACTCGTGGACCTCATAGGCAAGCATAGCTTTGAAGTGAATGGAGAAAAGACTTCGATGCGGTCACGTTCTGATCGCCAGATTGTCACGGGGATCGTTGTAAACGAATACCCTAACATTCAGCGAAAACAGCTCAAGCAAGTTCGCTCGATGCTCCACGACTGGAAGGTCAATGGTGTCAAAAAAGCACAGGAGCGTTATCTCAAGGATGTTGATCTCGCGAACCGAGAGCCTCCAAGAGACAAGAATGCCAGCTTCCCGAATGTGGTTAGGGGAAAGCTGGAGCATATCAGGTTGATACGAACTCATCGTGTTGATTTGCTGAACAATATTGAAGAGCAAGAATGCATCAGAAATAGAATTCGCCTTCCACAGAAAGGCGAGCAGCACACCATTTATAAAGATCAATATTACAAGTATTTTCAACGCTATGAGCAATTAGTCATCCGAGATTGCGGGATTCCAACGATCCTTGGCGAAGGCGAAACAGATTGGATGCACTTAAAAAAGGCATTCAATCACTTTAATGACAATGGAAGCTATCCCGATTTATTCTTAAACATACATAAGCACAAAAGATACACTGTTGGCGGGATAAAGCACCTCAAGCAGTTTTGCAATAATGCCAACAAAATGTACGTCGCGTTTGAACAGCCCGTGATTTGTGTTTATGACTGCGATGACAATGCGACCAATGCTGAGCACGCCGCTTCAAAAGATGGATATATTGCGTATGGGAACAATGTTTTTTCTATAGTATTGCCCAAGCCAGCGCATAGGGCTACAACAACATATGCCATCGAGCAGCTTTACCAGGATGCTGACCTTTTAAAGAAAGATAAGCATGGACGAAGAGTTTTTTTAAGTACAGAGTTTGACTATAATACCGGAAAACACAAAACCGAACCGACTATCGAATATGGCAGAAGAGCTAGGGACGGGAAACCCGTCGCAAAGCTGACTAAAAGTGATACAAGCAACGAGAAAGTCATCGACAGCCTTGTCTGCACTGAGATTGGGGGAAAGTTGAAAAGCTTAGCTCTTTCAAAAATGGATTTTGCAATCAGCATCATGCGAGAAGAACCTCCATTCAATAAGATGGACTTCTCCGGATTTGCTGCTGTCTTCGATCTCATTAAGAAAATATGCAGCTTGTAGCTCAAATCGGCACACCAACTCGGCTAACCACCTGGCGAACCGGGAGCCTTTAACACCTATCCAACATCCCTGAAAAATGTTAGCATGCAAAGTACAAATCCCAACAATTTCAAAGGATAAGTTGAACATCTCGGGAATGGCATTCAAGAGGTCGTGGGTTCAATTCCCTCCAGCTCCACCATTTAGAAAAGACAAACCCGTCTCTCTGGGGTCATTCTCCGGGGTGACGGGTTTTCTTTTTCCCCTTGTTTCTAAAGGGGTTGCGCCCGTTTCACATCTTTCCAAAGCACCTCTTCGCACCATCGATTCTCCCCATCCTCCCGCCTTTCTTTCTCTGTTTGGCCCCTGATTCTCTGTTTTCTCCGGACCAAGTCCGAAGCTCGTCCGGAAAGCTACATCCTTGATTGATATGGGTTTGCGGCTGATTGCCATTTTTGGCGGTTGTCTTAGGTCGTCGTTCGATGCCGCAACCGGACGTTTTTTTCGAAATCGCCCGCCTCGGCCATGAAAAGAAGCGCGGTCAACTCCGGCTTCCTGCCCCCTAAAGAAGAAAAGCCGACGCTGATGGTCGGCTCTCTGGGGCGGTCTCCGGTCCGGTCGTCAGTCGGTGGCAAAGCCGAACTGGCGGCGCTGCTCGGCCCAGTCCTCTGGAAAGGTCTGGGTCAGCTTGGCCAGCGAGAGCCCGTTGGGTTCCTCACCGTTGATCAGGGCTTCGACGATGTCGGGGGCCAGGGTCGTCAGTTTGAGGATGCGGGCCACATACGAGCCATCGACGTCAAGGGTACGGGCAAGCTCGCTGATGGACTTGATCTGGCCGGATTCGAGGATGTCGGCCCAAGAAAAGGCCCTTCCCAGCGCCTGGAGGACGGCGGACTGCACCGGTTCCTGCGCTCCGGTGATTTCTCCATCCAGTGCCTGGGGAGCGATGACCGTCTTGCGGCCGCGCATGCGCCGGATCAGCATCGGGATATGGATCTGCAGGTTGCCGTTGTCGGCTACGGTAATGGTCGGCTTCATTTTCATCGGCTTGCCCTCCGTTCGGTGACTTCGCATGCCAGACCGGCCAGCTCGGCGATGAGCGTAGTCAGCCCGTTGGTGCGCAGCTCCATGTCGATTCCGGTCTCGCGGATCTCGACCTTATCCACCAGGAGGCGGATGAGCCGGTTTCGCTCCACCGGGAAAAGGTCCTCCCAGAAGCCCTCGACATTCTGGAAGGCCTCCGAAACGTCCTGTTCCGTGATGTTGTTCCCCCGGTAGGCTCTGCATCGCTCGCTCACGTGCGTCAGTTGTTTCGAGAGCTCGACCGCCTGGCGGTTGACGGTCGTGAGCATCTCGGTCTTGCCCGGCTGATCGTTGCCGGGTTTCATAAGTTCGATGGCTTGCTCCCGCGCCTGCGACAGCTCCATTTCGAGTTGGGCTTTCTGCTTGAACAGCCGCTCCCGCTCCACCTGCTCGATGTCCCGGGCCGCGAAGTAGGTTTTGGCCACCAGCGTCGGCGTGCGGAACACCGCGCTCAACTGCTCGACCACGGCCTGCTCGATGTCCCCGGCGGGAATCCGTTTGAGGGGGCACCGGCTCACGGTCCGCTTGCTGTCCTTCTGGCAGATGTAATAGGTGTAGTGGCGGCCGTTCTTGCGGGCGTAGGTCGGTCCCATCGCGCATCCGCAGTGGCCGCAGCGGATGACGCCTTTCAGCGGGGCGACCATTTTGGTTCTTGCCATGGAAACCTTGACCGGTTTGTTGTCCTCCAGGATGGCCTGCACCTTGTCCCAGGTCGTCCGGTCGATGATTCCTTCGTGCTCACCGGGGTAGCTGCGATCCTTGTGGGCAATCTCGCCGATATAGACCCGGTTGTTCAGCAGCCGGTAGATGTGGCCTGTATTCCATTCTGAGCCCTCGCGAACCTTGCCTTTCTTGGTGGTCCAGGCTTTTGTGCGGTATCCCTGTTCGTTCAATTCCTGGCCCAGCTTCTTGGCCGAGCCGATCTGGATGAATCGGCGGAAGATGTACTGCACCGTCCTGGCTTCATCCGGGTTGACCAGCAGCTTCTTGTTGTCCCGGTCGACGTCGTATCCAAGAATGGGTACGCCGCCGCAGTATTTCCCCCGGCGCTTGGCGGCCGCCACCTTGTCCCGGATGCGCTCGGCGATGACCTCCCGCTCGTACTGGGCGAAGGTGATCAGGATGCCGAGAAACATCCGTCCGGTGGGGTCGGTGGTGCTGAAGTGCTGGGTGACCGAGACGAAGCTGACACCCTTCTCGTTGAAGAGGTCGATCATCTTCATGAAGTCCAGCAGCGAGCGGGACAGCCGGTCGACCTTGTAGACCACGATCACGTCAATCTTCCCGGCATTGATGTCCGCCAGCAGGCGACGCAGCCCCGGGCGCTCCATGTTTCCACCCGAGAATCCACCATCGTCGTAGCGATCCGGCAGAGCCGTCCAGCCACGCATCCTCTGGGCTTCGATATAGTGTTCCGCCGATTCCCGTTGCGCATCCAACGAGTTGAACTCCTGTTCGAGACCTTCCTCGTGGCTCTTGCGGGTGTAGATGGCACAGCGCAGGGTCTTGTTTTTGCCCGGCGCGACATTGCTGTTATCAAGCATCCGAACCTCCCTCGGCTTTTCTGCCGTAAACCTTCTTCAGTCCGAAAAAGACCTTGCCGTTCCACCTGGTCCCGGTGATCTCCCTGGCCACCGCGCTGAGCGACCGGAAGGTGCGGCCTTCGAACTCGTAGCCATCGGCAAGGACGATCACCTCATAGCGCCGGTCGTTCCAGACCCGCACCAGTCTGGTCCCGGGCAGGATCGCTTCGTTCGATTTCCGCTCTTCTGGGATGCGTCGATTGACAGTGGCGACCGGGTCCTCCTTGGCGGCCTGCTGGAGATGGACCTTGGCCTGTTCGGACAGCCCGCCGTAGAAAAGCTCCTGGATGCGATAGGCCAGCCGCTTGATGAGGAATTGTTTCTTGTACTGGGGTGGCTCTTCTCCGTAGAGGTCGAGCCATTTTTCCCGGAGCTGCTCCAGGGACATGGATTGCAGCAGGGCCATCTGCCGAAGGACTGAGTTTCGGGTTCGGTCCTGGATCTTGCCGCCGGTGGCGGCGTTCTGTAACTCATTCATTTTCAACTCCTTATTTTGGTTTCCGGACGAGTTGTCATGAATGAATGCTCTGTTCCGGCAATGAATCAAGTCCTTCTCCGAGCACAGGGGAAGAATCTTCGAAAACCTCTAACTCATTGCCCACACATGCGTTTTTTGCCATTCGGCGCAGGATCGCCGTGGCCAGAATGGAGGCGGCTGACTGGAGCCTCGCCTCACCCGACAGGCGGCCGGGTTTGCCGTTTTTGTCAAGGTCATCCGTCCCTGGCCCATCATTCATTTCCTGTACATCCAACATCGAACACCTCCGGTTGGACCGGGGGGCTGGATGGCGTGGATACCAGAAAACGGCGGCGGTCGGGATGCGCGTTCTATGGCACCCACAACCGCCTCAGCTCCGCCTCTGGTCGGTTATCTGGTTACATCCGGCTTGAACCGGACTTGCGTTCGTTACCTACCGGAGGGACGTGCAAGATGACGGAATCAGACGAGAAGTCCTGTTTTTTTGATTGACCTGATGTTCATCAGGTCGTATATTTTGTGGTCATAAATTGGGCTTAATCCGCTCAGTGGCTACGACACGGAGCAATCGCCATGGGAAAGAAAAAGGTATCGGAAATAACCGACCCACAAGCAAACACGCTGAGGGTCATTTGCCAAATCATCGATGAAAAGGGGTTGCCGCCAACGGTGAAAGAATTGTCGGAAGTCCTTGGTATCAGCCACGCGAGCGCCCACGAGCAGATCGCTCAACTGGTACGGAAAGGCTATCTGAAGAAAGAAGCTCGTAAGGCCCGAAGCATCGTCGTCATCAGGAGGCCCGAATAACGATGCTGGGTCGCGAAAAATAAGGAGATCGACATGGGGCACGTCAGACTTGGAAGCCTTCCGAGGTCGAGGGCATGGAAAGAGGTGGTCGGCCTGATCACGGCCGGTGCCGACGTGTCCCAAATCGCAAACGCAACAATCCGGGCAGCCGATAAAGCATTCACCTTCGTGCTCAACGATAAGGGGTTCACCGAGGCGGTCTGGTTGATGACGCAACTCGCCATTGCCGCAAAAAAGGAGAACCTCGGCGAGCATCTCCAATCCCTCGGCGTCAACCTGCCGCAGGATACATCTCTTCCCGATCTTGCAGCCGCAGTCTCCGAGGCCCTGGATAACAAATTGGAGTCCAACGGTGGCCGATCCGACCTCGGTGAAATGTCTCAGCGTGCATTGGTCGGAGCCCTGGTAGAGCACATCTCACCAAAACTGCCGTCTCTCTTCGCCCCCGGGCCAGATGATGTTCGGGCCGCACTGGCAGCGCTCGGGAAAAAGCGGGAGTTCGGAGAGCTGTCGCGGACTTTCTTCGCCAAGCTGACCAACGAGAGCATGAACTACTTCCTCTCAAAAACGCTGGCTACCCATCTGGGCGAGGGCCAGCGCTTTGCCACCATGAATGAAATGGGACAATTCGAGAAGGCTCTGAACACGCACTGTAAAGAGGCGTCCCTGATCGTCGAGCAGTTTTCAGCAGATTGGTTTTCGAAGCACAGGTACGAAGAAGGTGGTGACATCTCCAGGGAGTCTTCCAATGGCTTCGCCTCTTACGCGCTGAAAAAGATGAAGGACGAGCTAAAAGAAGGAGCGCGAGCCGATGCAAGATAAACGATATATCATCTGTGGGAACGCACCGACCGATGGGATTGAAGAAAATCCTGACCGTGATCTGCGCCTGCGCCTTTGGGGCAAGGATGGGCCGGACAAGATCACCCTACGCATTGAAGACATCCACAAAAAGATGAGCAAGGACGTGCCTGATTCTTTCCAGGACCTGCTCGAAATCGCCACCTACGTTTACAGTGCCGATCAGGCCATCCCACGAGGGGCCGACGACGTCGATTCTTTTGGCCATGGCTGGCGCAGGGATCTGCACTTCATCATCCCGGTGCGGAAGCCAGATTTTTGGAACGGAGACGATATCCACCAGGCGCTGCGCTCCACGCTTGGTTTCTTGTCTGACGACAACTATCACTTCGAGTTCGTCAAACTGAAAGAGGCTCAGGCATTCCAGGGATATCTGAAATTTGATGATGACGGACGGCTCTTCGGCTATCCGGAACAGGTAGTGATGTTTTCAGGTGGGCTGGACTCGCTGGCGGGAGCCATCGATGAAGTTCTGAATGAAAAACACAAGGTCGTCCTTGTTACCCACAAATCGACACCGAAGCTCAACACGCGCCACCGGCGACTGGAAAAGATGATTGCCGACAAGGCTGGGGAAAACGCCCCGCTACACATCGGCGTCCGGGTCAACAAGAACAAGGGGCTGAACTACGAGTACACCCAGCGCAGCCGATCCTTCCTCTATGTGTCTATCGGGGCGACCATCGCAAAAATGCTCAATCTGAAAAGCGTCCGTTTTTACGAAAACGGGGTCATCAGTTTGAATCTGCCGGTCTGCGCTCAGGTAGTCGGCGGCCGGGCAACACGCACCACCCACCCCAGGGTGATCCGAGGTTTTCAGGAAATCATCAGCCTGGTGGCTGGCGAACCGTTCACGATTGAGAATCCCTACATCTGGAAAACCAAGGCCGGTGTCATCGAGGTGATCACCAAGGCCGGATGCCAGGACATGATCGCGGCATCGACCACCTGCACCCATACCTGGGAGATGACCAATCACCATACGCATTGCGGAACGTGTTCCCAGTGTATCGACAGGCGTTTTGCCATGATTGCGGCAAAAGCCGATCAATATGACCCAGTGGAAGCCTATAAAGCCGACATCTTCACCCAAAGCCGAAGCAAGGACGAGGACAAGATCATGACAGCCGCGTACCTGGAGCGTGCCAATCAGGTACGCGAGCAGGACGACATCACCCAGTTTATCGCCCGATTCAGCGAGGTCAGTCGGGTCTTCCGCTACCTTAATGGGAACTCCGGAAAAGTGGCCCAGAAGGTCTATGACCTTTACAAGCGCCACGCCAAGGAGGTCTGCGATGCAATGGACACAATGGTTGGCCGCAACATCACCGCCATCCGCCAACGCACCTTGCCGGGAGACTGCCTACTCAGGACGGTCTATGAATCGGGATCGGTAATCTCCGTCCCCGCCATTCCGGTTGAGCAGAAGCAGCCGGACAACTACTTCAGGAAGCGCGGGGGTGTCTGGGCGGCACGCTTTAACGGCAACGCCGAAGTGCTTGTGACGGGTGTTGATAAAGGGGCCGAGTACATCAATTTCCTCCTGGCAAGGCCGAACAAGGAAACCTCGGTCTACGAGATCGTCTGCGGGTTCGCCATCGATAGCTGCAACGCGGTCCTGAACTCCAATGAGACCGATGAAGGTTTTCAGGTCACCCAGGGGGTTCCGTTGGGTGATACCGGCTTCGTTGCCGACCGCAAGGCCGTCGAGCAATACCGGGAGACGGCTCACGAGCTTCTTCGGGAAATTGAAGAAGCCCGGGCAGAAAACAACGATGCCGAAATCCAGCGGCTCGAGAACGAAATGACCCAGATCACCGCCGCAATCAACGAGGCGGTTGGTCTGGGTGGCAAACTCCGGAAATCCAACGACAAGCGGAAGAACATCCGCGACGCCTTCCGGAGTGCCGTGAACCGGGCCATCACGTATCTGGAAAAGTATGACAAGCCGCTGGCCGCCCACCTGAAGGAGTCCATCAAGTGCGGCAACGAACCGGTCTACCGGACCGAAGAGGAGATCGTTTGGGAGGTCCGCCCGATAGTCAACGAGTGACCCGGGGCCACCCAGGAAGAAAAAACTAAAAAATATTTCCGCTACGCCAAATGTAGCCATTGCGACGCCGGATGTAGCGCCTTCCCCAATGAAGGCGCGATCCGGCGTTTTTTATTGGTCAGCACAGGGTTGGCCACCGGGCGTGCCAGAACTTCCGAACAAGGAGACTGGCAGTGGCACAAGTCAACAAAGCACACCTCACCCCACCGAAGCGGCGACTCATCGAGTTGATGCAGGACATCAACTTCGGCCGCATCACCAACATTCCGGTCCGCGACGGCGAGCCGGAACTCACCCCTGACACGGTCATCGAGCGCGAGATCAAGCTGGCTGGACAGAGCGGTCCCCGGCCCGAGCGCGACCAGGATGACTTCATTCTCAAGCAAGAGGTCGTGGCGCTGCTGGAGCACCTCGCGCAGATGGGCAGCGGAAAAGTCTGCCTGCTCGAGATCAAGCACGGTCTGCCGTTCCTGATGCGCATCGAGGAACGGGCAGCCTGAACACGTAACGACCTGAACCCTTAGACACTGGACAACAAGCTGGACGCATGGCGGAGGCTGTTGTGGGTGTCGCCGAGCCGAATACGGCAATTGGCGGCGTACCTGCGACCCCTTCGCCCACGCGACAGCTTTGTCCTGTGATCTGGCCCGTGCCGACACCCACGCGGACCTCCTCCTCGCTCCGAGGAGGCCCCGATGGTTTCTCAGAATTCTTACGACGGCATCGACAAGTATGCCGCCGACCTCATTCGGCACAAAGCACGTCAACTCGTAGGCAAGGCCGGATTCACCGAGGACGACAGACCCGACCTCGAACAGGAACTGATGATCGATCTGCTGCAGCGGATGCGGCATTTCAATCCCGCCAAGGCCAAGAAGACCACCTTCATGGCCCGGATCGTCGAACGTCACATCTCCACCATTCTGGAGGCCCGGTTCGCCCAATGCCGGGACTGGCGGCTCTGCCAAACATCACTCAACGAACCCCTCGACAACGGTGAGGGCGACAGCACCGAGCGGATCGACTTCCTGGATAGCGAAGGCTCTCTGGGGAGCGGCACCCGCGAAACAAGAGAGCGCCTCGCCCATGAGATCCGCATGGATCTCGGCCAAGCCATCGCCTCGCTGCCGGAAGAGCTCCGGGATTTGTGCTTGCGCCTGCACGACAGCACCATGGCCGAAGTCGCCCGGGAGATGGGCATTCCCAGAACTACCCTCTACGACCGGCTGAGCAAGCTGCGGGACGCGTTCCGCGAGGCCGGACTCGAGGACTACCTGTGATCTCCGACGCATCGACTCCGGCTCCGGTAAGTAAGCACCGTGCCGCATGGTGCGGCTATCCGGGGCCTCGGAAATCAGAACCTGAACAAAAGAGGAGTTCAACCATGACTCACGACACCTACAAGTACCGTTTTGACGAGTCGGTCCCGGCCCAGGAACTGGAAGACACTTTCATGCTGGCGATGCTGGCTGTCGAAAGCCTGCATGGCCGTTCCCGTGTGCGGATGGAGAGCCGGTTCAGTCTGGACAAGGCCCGCCGCACCTGCGTGATCGACGCCTCCACCGATGTCGGCAGCGACCTTGCCCGCATCTTCACTGGCTTCGCCTCCAAGGAATACGGCGAACGCTCGGTCCTGATCGAACGTACCCAGCCGTCGGGTTGCGCCTGTGCCTCAAAGCATCGCGCAGCGCCCGCCGCTGCCGAAGCGGGGGTGGCGGTATGAGCGAGCTGATGACCACCACCTATTCCATGTGGCGGCTGTTCCGCAACTGCCGCATGGCCTGCAAGTGGCGCTACATCGACGAGCTGGTGCCGCTCGAGCGCGACCCCAATCTGGCCTTCGGCGCGGTCATTCACGACTGCCTGGAGTGCTGGCACGGCGAGCGGGATCTGGCCAAGGTCCTCGACCACATCGACCGGACCTATCCGAACCGGGCGCAGGACGACCATCAACAGGCCGACTGGCATCTCGCCAGGGCAATGATGAGCGCCTATGCGGAACACTACCCGGCTGAAGAGTTCGAGGTCGTCGCGCTCGAGAAGACCTTCGAAGGCCCCATCGTCAACCCGGCGACCGGGGCGACCTCGCGCAGTTTCATCCTCGCCGGGAAGGTGGATGGCATCGTCCGTCAGGATGGCCAGTACTTCCTGCTGGAACACAAAACCGCCTCGCAGATCGACGCCAGCTACCTGGAGCGGCTCTGGACCGATTTCCAGATCATCCTCTACGCCTGGTACCTGGAGCAGACCCTCGGCATCACGGTCAGCGGCATCATCTACAACGTTCTGGTCAAGGCCAAGCTGCGCCAGGGCAAGGGTGAGACCGAAGCCGAATTCGAGGCCCGCCGGGCTGAGCTGATTGCCAAGTCGAAAACCGGCAAGAGCAGCGCCAAGCGCAAGCTGCCGGAGGACGACGACACCTTCCAGCAGCGGCTCCAGGAAAAGTACCTCGAGCCGGGCATGTTCCACCGCGAGGTGCTCTACATCTCCCGCGACCAGTTCGAGGAACTGCGGGCGGAGCTGTGGGAACTCTCCAAGGCCATGCTCGACGCCCGTCGGCGCGACACCTTCTACCGCAACACCAGCTACTGCTTCCAGTACGGAAGGCCCTGCGCCTACTTCCAGCTCTGCCGCTCGGGCGGCAACCCCAACGTCATCGAAAACCATTTCCAACGGATCGCCCCGCACGAAGAGCTGCGGGACGGAGCCGGTGAAGACGCCGCTCCGGTGTTTTGAAATCCCAACCATAAGGAGACGAAGCCATGCTTCCCAAGACCAAAAGCAAACCCAAACACACACTCTCGGACCTCACCGCCCTGGTGTACGGCCCGAGCAAGATCGGCAAGAGCACCTGGTGCTCCAAGGCCGATGACGCACTGTTCCTGGCGACCGAGCCGGGCCTGAACGCCCTGGAGGTGTTCCAGACCCCGATCACCTGCTGGGACGATCTTCTGCAGGCCTGCGCGGAGATCGCCGAGGGCAAGCACGAGTTCAAGACCATCGTCGTCGACACGGTGGATAACGCCTACAAGATGTGCTCGGACTACGTCTGCAAGAAATTCAAGATCGAGCACGAATCCGACCTGGGCTACGGCAAGGGCTACGCGCTGATCAACAACGAGTTCCAGCGCGTCATCAACAAGCTCGCCTTCCTGCCCTATGGGCTGATCCTGATCTCCCACTCCCAGGAACGGGACATCGAGACCCGGACCGGCAAACACACCCGCATCGTGCCGACGCTGCCAGAAAAGGCGCGGAAGCTGGTCACCGGTCTGGTGGACCTGATCCTGTTCTGCGACCTGGACATGAAAACCGGCGAGGACGGCAAGCCGGTATGGCAGCGCGTGATGCGCACCAAGCCCAGTCCCAATTACGACGCTGGTGACCGCACCGGCCGACTCCCCGAAGTCATTCCCCTCGATTTTTCGAGCTTCATGAAAGCGTTCAACAACACGGCAGCCGGAGCTGCGGCGAGTGCCGCCCGGCCGAAGCCGGAGCCGACCGCGAGTGCGGCGGCGAAACCCCAACAGTAAGGAGATCCAACCATGGAACACTACGAAAACCAGTCCAACAGCAACCTCGACCTGGCGCAGTTCGACGACGCCTTCGAAACCGCCGAAGTCGAGGAACGCGAGTTCGAGGCTGTCCCCGACGGTAAATACCAGGTCAACGTCGACCGGGTCGAACTGACCCGCGCCCAGACTTCGGGCAATCCAATGCTCAAGTGGACCCTGCGCATTCTCGCGCCGACCCACAAGGGCCGTCTGCTCTGGCGCAACAACGTCATGGCCAGCAACGAGAACATCAAGTGGCTCAAGCAGGACCTCTACACCTGCGGGCTGCAGCTTCAGAAGCTCTCCGACCTGCCGGGCCACCTCGAGCAGCTTCTCAACATCAAGCTGGAGGTGACCAAGCGCACTCGCGGTGAAAACGAGAACATCTACTTCAACCGTCGCATTGTCATGGCCGACGATACCGGGGCTCCCGGCGCGGCGATGGACGACATGATCCCGTTCTGATGATGGACCGGATCACCGTTGTCGTCGACACCCGCGAACAGGAGCCCTACAGCTTCGATAGCGACAAAATTTCGGCGGTTCGCAAGGCGCTGCCCGCCGGTGATTACTCACTGGTCGGCCTCGAGGAACGGGTGGCGGTGGAGCGCAAATCCCTGACGGATTTCGTCTCCACCGTCATCCGGGGGCGAAAGCGGTTTCACCGCGAGTTGGAAAAGCTCTCAGCCTACGAATCCGCCTGCGTGGTTGTCGAATGCAACTTTCGCGATCTGGTCGATGGCCGCTACCGCAGCGATGCCCACCCGCACGCGCTGATCGGAACGGTCGCCTCCATCGTCGTCGACTTCGGTGTCCCCGTCTACTTCTGCTCGGACCGGCAGGCCGCCTGCCGTTTTGTCGAGGAGTACCTGACACGTTTTCACCGGAGGATCGCGAGATGCCAAAAAGAAATGAGAGTAACCCGGCGCGACTCCGGGGAAGAATAGAGCGCGTTTACTATGCCGGACCCAAGTTCTCCGCAGGCCGACTGCTCACCCCGACCGGTGAGGAAGTCCAGTTCGCGGGCAATTTGTTCGCCCGGGAAAATCAGCCTGTGGTCCTGCTCGGGTCGTGGGCCACCCATCCCAAATACGGCCGTCAGTTCAAGGTCGACGGGATGGAGCACGACCTCGAACTCGATCCGGAGGGGCTGATCCACTATCTGGCCAACCATCCGGAGATCAAGGGCATTGGTCCGGCCAAGGCCAGATTGATCGTCGAGAGTTTCGGCGACGCCTTTGAAGAAACCCTTCTGAATGACCCCGAGCGCATCGCGCTCAAAGCTCGGCTGCCCTTGGATGCTGCCCGGCGGCTGCGTGACGAATGGTTGAAGAACCGCAGCGTCAACGCCGTCATGGCCTGGTTGTCGGCATTCGGACTGACCCATCATCAGGTCACCACTCTGGTCGAAAGACTCGGCGGCAACTGCCTCGATATTCTGAAGGAAGACCCGTACATCCTCATTCGGGAGATCCGGGGATTCGGCTTCAAGAAGGTCGATAAGATCGCCCGCAAGCTTGGCACCCCCAAGGACCACACCCCTCGTATCCGCGCTGGGTTGAATTTCTGCGTCCGTGAAGCCCTGGACAATGGTCACTGCTGGATCGAATACGAGGATCTGGTGGACCAGGCCAATCTGCTGCTGGTCATGGATGCCCTGGACAGCCGGGTCCGCATCGAGAGCGCCCTCGACGCGCTCATCGAAGAACAGGCGCTTGCCTGCGATTCCCACGGCGGACGTTTCGTGGTCGCTCTGCCGGAGATCGTCCGCATGGAGCGGGAGCTGGCCTTGTTGTTCGGCCAGGCCGAAACACCGAATCCTCATTTCCAGTCCGTCAAGAAACTCGATGCCCTGATTCGGCGCTGCGCATCAACGCTGAACGAGAAGCAGCTCGACGCGGTCCGCTCGGCCCTCCAGCACAGCATCAGCCTGATTTCGGGTGGAGCCGGTTCGGGCAAGAGCTACACCATTTCGGTCATCAACACCATCTGCGAGGAGAGCGACCTGGAGGTCGTGCTCGCCGCGCCGACCGGCAAGGCCGCCAAGCGCCTGGAGGAAGTCAGCGGTCGCAGCGGCACCACCATTCACCGTCTGCTCGGCTATGACGGCAAGGGTTTCTCGCGCAGCAAGGAGAATCCCATCGATGCCGACGTCTTGGTGGTCGACGAGTTTTCGATGGTCGACGTGCCGCTGGCCTGGCACCTGTTCGAGGCGGTCGATTTGTCGCGGACCACGGTGCTGCTGGTCGGGGACCACAACCAGCTTCCGCCGGTGGGACCCGGAAACATACTGCGCGATCTGATCCAGACACGCGCCATCCCCACGGTCATCCTCGACAAGGTCGTGCGCCAGGCTGGCGTCCTCAAGGAGAACTGCACCGCCGTTCTTAAGGGCGAGGTGCGCAAGACCAGCGAGGCGTCGGTATCCGGATGCCGGGATTGGTACCTGGTAGATCAGTTCACCGATCCGATGGCTGCACGCTCGTTCCTGCTGGAGCTGTTTCAGGAGCGGCTCGACACCCTGGGATTCGACATCATCAAGGACGTGCAGGTGCTGACGCCGACCCACAAGGGACCGCTCGGCACCAAGGAACTGAACGAGGAACTGCAGCGGCTCATCCAGCGCAAGCTCTGGAACACCGAGGTGCCGCCGGTCGCCATGGGCCGCCGCGCCCCGTTTCTCAAGCACGACAAGGTCATCCAGACCCGGAACAACTACGATCTGAACGTGATGAACGGGGCCATCGGCTATGTGGTCGATGTCCTCGCGAACGGCACCCTGGTCATCGACTTCGACGGCATGCCGGTGGAGCTGGAGAAGGGTTCGCCCGACCTGCAGGATCTGCAGCTCGCCTATGCGCTCACCATCCACAAAACCCAGGGTTCCGAGTTCCCCTGCGCCGTCGTGGTGATCCACAAGGCGCATTCCTTCATGCATCACCGCAACCTGCTCTACACCGGGGTGACCCGCGCCCGGCGCACCGCCATTGTCCTGGGCGACCATTGGGGCATCCAGAACTGCGCCAAGCGTTGCCAGGTGGATGACCGCCGGACCTTCCTGCCCCTGTTTCTGGACGCCGCCCAGCACGCGGATGCCGATTCCGCCCGTGTCGCGGAGGCCGAATGAGCATGGGCGGAACGGATAACGTCAGGGAGTATTACCGGCTCGTCACCGAGATGGACATCGGTGACGTGGCCCGGGAACTCCTGCCGGGACGGATCACCCAGGAAACCGGTCAGCGTTTGATGTGCGACTGCCCCAACCATCAGAGCCAGTCGCGCCTGGCGCTGCACGTGATGCTCGACAAGCAGGGCTGGTACTGCTTCGGCTGCGGAGTCGGCGGTGACGTGCTGCAACTCGTGGAGTTCATTCAGACGGGCTCGGTCACCGCCGGGCAATCCGGTCCGATGCCGGACAGCCACCGTCAGGCCCGGGACTATCTCGCCAAGAAGGCGGGCTTGCCGCCGCTGTCGCGCTATGGCCTGAGCCAAGAGCGTCTGGCCCAGACGGAAGCCGACCGCGCCTTTGAGCTGCGGGTCAAGGACGCGCTGACCTCGCTGGCCAGGCTTTACCACGCCAGACTCAAAGAGTCGCCGGAGGTCCTCGACTGGCTGAAATCCAAATACGCCCTGAGCGAGGAGACCATCGACGATCTCCTGATCGGCTACGCGGACAACGCGTCCGGCGCGGTCGCCCAACTGACCGGGGGTGAGGACGGTTTCTCCAAACGGGAGCTCGCCGCCACCGGCGCTTTCCGTCCCACCAGCCAGGACGGCCTGACGCCATTTTTCGAGCGCCGGATCGTCTTTCCCTACTGGAGCCGTGGCCGGGTGGTGTTCATGATCGGCCGCAAGACGCCGTGGACCCCGGACGTGGGCTGGGAGCAAGGGAAATACAAGAAACTGCCGGTTCACGACGAGCACCAGCGGCCTTACGTCGCCGACTTCATCAACAACGCGCTGCTGTTCAACGAGGACTGCCTGCTGGCGAGGCCCGGCAAGGTGATCATCACCGAGGGGGTGACCGATTGCCTGGCGCTGATGCAACTGGGCCTGCCCACCGTATCGCCGGTCACCGTCCGCATCCGGGCCGCCGATTGGGAGCGCCTGATCCCCAAACTGCGCGGCGTCGAAACCGTCTACATCTGCCAGGACAACGAACTCTCCCAGGCCGGTCTCAAAGGGGCGCTGCAAACCGCTCGTACCCTGGCCGAACACAAGATCGACACCCGCCTGGTGACGCTGCCTTTGTCGGAAACACAGATCTCGGCCCGGCAGGAGCTGACCGAACGGTTCAGCCTGACGGCGAGCGTGGGGCCGAAGGAGCTGGCCAAGCTGCTGGCGGGACGGCCCGCCGAGGAAATCCAGGCGGCCGAGGCGCTTCTCGCCACCGCCAAGATCGACGTCAACGATTACATTGCCGCCGGGCATACCCGGGAGGATTTCGAACGCCTGCTCGCCGAAGCCAGCACGCCCATCGAGTTCGGCGTGCGCTCGCTGCCCGAGGGCGCTGAAGAAGAGGAACGCAACCGCCTGCTCGAACCTATCCTGGGGGAGATTTCCGAGCAGTCTCCGCTGGAACAGGCCCGTCTGCTGAAGCTGGTGCAGGAGCGCATCGGCGGTGGTGTTTCGATGGCCACCCTCAAAGAGCAGATCCGCGCCATCCAGAAGGACCGTAAAGTCGAGTTCCGCAACGAAAAGAAGAAGGCCAAGCGGATGTCCGGCGCGATGCCCGGATCGTGCCGCGCCCGGGTCGACGAGGTGCTGATCGACACGGAACTGGAGAACGGTGCTCCCGACTACACCCTGGCCGCCGAGGCTGCCTACGACTGGTTCAACGCCAACGGTGCCCAGTTCTTTCACACCCTGCAGGGCGAGCCGTTCATGTATTTCGACAACGCCATCTACTGGATGGATTCACCGGACCGGGGCCGCAAGCGCCATTACGCGGCCATGCTCTACAAGCACACGGGTATGGTGCCGACCACGGGCGGCGGACGGACATTTTTCGAGGTGCTGCCCAGCCTGGCCATGATCCGTGGCCAGGTGCGCGACCATTTCTCCTGGCTGCACACCGATGTGGCCTCCTACACCGTCTATTTCAATCTGAACAACCCGGAGCACGAGATCGCCAAGATCACCCCGGACGAGATCCGGATCATGAAGAACGGCGGCAACGAGGACGGCATCATCCTGGACGGCTCGCGGAAGATGAAGCCGCTGAAATTCCTGCCCGACGCCGACCTCGAAGAGGCGGACCGGCTCCTGGTCGATCTGCTGGTGGGCAACATGACCTGTCCGCAGGGGGATCGCTTTCTCATCCTTTCCTGGCTCTCCTGCTTCCTGCTGATCGATTTCGCCGGGACGCGGCCCATGACCCGCTTCGAGGGCTCGGCCGGATCGGGCAAGACTACCGCCAGCAAGATCACGTCGACATTGCTTTACGGCGAGCCCCAGCACAAGAAGGCCACCGACGCGGCGAACTACACCGATGGCTCGCAGAACCCACTCATCGTCCTCGACAACATCGAGGTCAAGCAGATGACCGAGGATCTGACCACCTTCATGCTGACCAGCATCACCGGCATCGCCAAGGAGAAACGCAAGAGCGGCACCGACAGCGAGACCATCACCGAGCGGACCAAATGCCTGCTGAACACCACCGGCATCGAGCCGCTGTGCGGGGAACTTTCGGAGATCCTGTCGAGGTCCTTCGTCATCAACTTCGACCTCGCCAACCAGGCCAGCGACTGCTTTCTGGAATCGGAGGTCATCTCGGCCATCCAGCAGAACCGGGATCTGATCATCTCGGCCATCATGAAGCGGACCAGCCATGTGCTGGCGATGATCCGGGACGGAGCCCAGAAACAGGTCATGCGCCTGCTGCACCGAACCATGCCGACCCATGGCAAGCGCCGTTGCAACGACTATCTGAGCCTGATGTACCTGATGATGCTGGCCGGGTCCGAGGATCACGAGGTGACTACCGGACTTGAGGATCTGAGCCCGCTGTTCATCGAGCAGATACATTCCATCAACGACACCAGCCAGGAGATGGCCCGGGAGTCGAACCCCATCGCCACGGCGCTGGCGTCGCTCTTCCACGCTTATCGGAACGCGGTGGAGCTGGACGAGAAGGCCCGCTACGGCGAGGACGACCGGGCAAACCATGTGGTGGGGTTCATCGAACGCTACCAGGTGAGGTTCGAGAACGAGAACACCATGGAACCGGTGTCTGCGGGAAGGCTGCTCGCGGCTCTGCGCAGGGTCGGCCGGGAATTCAACCTCGAGTTCGAATACAAGAAGCCCGCCCAGCTCGGTCGGCGCATCAGCAACGACCTGGACGTCATCCGGGACGCCGGGTTCGACATCGACCGGCAGCGCAACGCCCACACCAAGAACTTCGAGTACCGGATCAGTAGCAAGGGTGTTTAAAGAGATATTTTCTCTTTTAGATTGACTTTACGCCCGCCCATGCCTATATTAAGGCATGATAAAGCGAATATTTCACTTTAGGAGGCGGTAAGATGATAGTCAGTTTCTCACTCGAAAACTGGATGTCCTTCCGCAACCAGGTCACATTTTCGATGGTCGCCAGCAGGGAGCGCCAGCATGGAGACAGGGTTCCCAAGCTCGGCAAGTACCAGACGAGAGTTCTTCCGGTTGCGGCAATTTATGGTGGCAACGCGTCGGGCAAGACCAACTTTTTCAAGGCCCTGAGTTTCGCCAAGGCGCTGGTCGTCAAAGGAACCCAGCCCGACAGCCTGATTCCTGTCGAGCCGTTCCGGCTGGACGCCAAGGTGGCCGATCAGCCGTCACGGTTTGGCTTCGAGTTGCTGATCGACGAGATCATTTACGAGTTCAGCTTCGCGGTGACCCGCAAGGCGGTTCTGGAAGAGAAGCTGGTGGCCATTACGAGCACCAGTGAAAAGGTGCTCTACCACCGTCGGGACGGAAAGCCCAACTTCGATGATTCCCTGGCCAAGGACCAGTTCCTCCAGTTCGCCTTCAAAGGGACCCGGGACAACCAACTCTTTCTGACCAACTCGGTTTCCCAGAAGGTCGACAATTTCCGGCCGGTCTACGACTGGTTCAAGGACACACTCGAGCTGGTCGCGCCCGATTCTCGCTTCGAACCTTTCGAGCAGTTCCTCGACGAGGGGCATCCGCTCTACTCGACCATGAACGAGATGCTGCCGCAGCTCGACACCGGCATCGCGCACCTGGGTGGCGAGGAGATCCCTTTCGAGAACATTCCGCTGCCCGAGCCACTGAAGACCAAGCTGCAGGAAGACGTCAAGGAAGGCATGACCGTTCGTCTGCTGACCGAGCCGATCAACGAGCGATTTGTGGTGACCCGCAAAGGTGGTGAACTGATCGCCAAGAAGCTGGTGACCTATCATCCGAAGGCGGACGGCACGGAAGCCAAGTTCGAGATCCGTCAGGAGTCGGACGGCTCACAGCGGGTGATCGATCTACTGCCCGCGTTTCTTGAGCTGTCGGCCCAGGTCTCGAAGAAGGTCTACGTGATCGACGAGGTCGACCGTAGCCTGCACACGCTGCTGACACGCAGATTGCTCGAAGCGTACCTCACCAATTGCTCCACGGAAACCAGAACGCAGTTGCTGTTGACCACCCATGACGTGCTGCTCATGGATCAGCAACTCCTGCGCCGTGACGAGATGTGGGTAGCCGAAAGAGATGCCACCGGAGCTTCGAACCTGCTCTCCTTCAGCGAGTACAAGGATGTCCGATACGACAAGGACATCCGCAAGAGCTACCTGCAGGGGCGACTGGGTGGAATTCCCCGGATTCTCTTGGGAGGCGCTTTGACCAATCCCTGCCTCACCGAGGAAAGTGAGGGGGATGACTGATGCCACCGAAGAGACGCAGATTCCAGAGACCCCTCGGCGAGCGTCGCTACCGCAAACTGTTCGTGATCGCGGTGGAAGGCGTGAAGACCGAGCCGCAGTATTTCGCCATCTTCAATGACCAACAGTCGGTGATCCGGGTGAACTGCCTCAAAGGCAGTCATGATAGTTCTCCTCCGCAGGTACTGAAGCGGATGGAGGACCATCTCCGGCAGGAGGAACTGAGATCCTCCGACGAAGCCTGGCTCGTGGTGGACAAGGATCAGTGGACCGACGAACAGTTGGACCAGCTTCATGCCTGGGCTCAGGCACGCGACAATTACGGCTTCGCCCTCAGCAACCCCAAGTTCGAATACTGGTTGCTGCTTCATTTCGAGGACGGCACCGGCATCGCATCGTCACGGGATTGCAGCGACCGGCTGAAGCGGCATCTTCCCGGTTACGACAAGGGGATCGACGCACGCAAGATCACCCGCGACCGAATCGATGAGGCCATCCGCCGCGCCAGGCTGCGCGACAATCCTCCCTGTGCCGACTGGCCACGAGCCCTTGGCGGCACCACGGTTTACAAGCTGGTCGAAAACATTCTCCAGGTCTGAACCTCAACCAATTCGATCCCCAATCATCCAGGACGCTCTCGGGCGTCCTTTTCTGTTGCGGTGGTGCGGTGATCACCGTTGTCCCTTGCGGTGGATGACCACCGCACGCCAAACCCTTGCCAGACAAGGCTTTCATGGCCTTTGCGGTGGTTGCGGTGGTAAATCCAGAGGTCTCACCCCCTATGGGTTGAAATATTTTTTCTACCTACCAACCCGACATCCCACGCCAGGCAAATTCCGGCCCAGCGTGAGAGACATTCCCCAAATACCACCGCAACCACCGCACTCTATCTTCTCTTTCTTCATAACTATCTAAAAACAAATAACAAACAAAGAACCATACCCTGCGGTGGGACGAGAAAACCTTTCACCGCATAACCACCGCAGCCACCGCACGTATCCACCGCAGCAGATGGTCACCGACGGTTTCAGGGCAGCTCCGGTAAGTAACGGGAAAAGCGATTAACCCGTATTTCTGGAGCCTGAAACCATGAGCCTTCTGAAAACCATGATCAAGCACACCGCCGGTGGGCAGGACGCCTCGGCAGGATGTGAAACCCCATCATTACCACCGCAACCACCGCAGCCCGCAATCTATGTCTCCACCGGGCTCGAGGTCCACGAGATCGAGGACGCTCGCGACTGGCCTGAAGACAAGGAGATCGACGGTACGCTGTGTCGCCGCCTGTCGCCTGAATACTTTGCCTGGCTACGTTCCCGCATGGTCACAGCCCAAGCCGCTCACAAGGCCGGAAAGCTCCCCGAGGATGCCTGGAATACGCTGCGGCAGCGATTCAACGCCCTGCAGGAGCTGGCCATCCGGGAGTTCGGCAAGGATAGCCTGCAGGAGGTCCTGCACTCCTTTTCCCCGAAGAACTACCGGCCACCCGCGTTTCGTCCCGAGTCCCAGAAGAAACCCGTCGAAGTTCCAAGAAAGGACTGGATTTATCCCGGGAACCAAGCTTGGAAATGTAAGCAGCCGGTGACTTCCCAGGCTGTCGCCAAGGTCGACGCCATCCGTGAGGAGGCCATGGCCAAGGGCTGGTCCGAGGCACGCCTCTATCAGAACCAGGGCCGATTCCGGTTTCCCTGCGGCGAGGACTACGGTCTGGTCTGTTTCGTCGATGGCGATCAGGAGATTGGCGAGGTCACCGAGCGTTTTATCGAAATTGTCCACGGGCCGAAGTCCGGGCGTCCCAGCACGCTGCGGTTCTACAACCCGGACGTGCCGCAGCCGTGGATGAAGAAAGTGGAGGATTGAGCCGTGAAGAAAAAGAAACGCTACGCCAACGCCAAGGATGTCCTGCCCGAGGAACTCTTCGAGCAGATCCAGAAGCACTACACCGGGATTCTCTGGGTCCCGGCACCGAGCCGCTTTTACCAGGAGCGCCGCGACCTGGTGCTTGCCCTTCATCTGCAGGGGATCAGCAGCCAGGAGATCTCCAACCTCGCTGGAGTGACCACTCGCCGGGTCAACCAGATCATCGCCGCCGAACGAAAACAGGACCGGGACCGACAGTTGGCCGCCGCTTCCGGTAAGTAACCCCTGAACCGGCGGGAGCGCGTTTGGAGGCTAAATCGGTCTCCCGCTCGGCATCCCGGCATAAAAGAACAAACATTGGCAGGAAATCGATGTGACTTTGAGCAAACCTGACAAAGAGACAATGGACCGCTGGCACCGCAACGAGGGCAAGACAGAACCGCCCCGGCGCGGCCCTGGTGCGCCTGAAGGCAACCAGAACCGCCTGCGCCACGGCATCTTTGCCGACCGCTGTCTGACCCCGGAAGAAAAGGTCATGTTCGACGTGATCATCGAGCGCCTCAACCAGGACTTCGTGTTCAACAAGTCCAGTGACTTCCTTCAGGTCGAACTGGTGGGCGTCTACTCCGTCAAGCTGGTCCGTGCCCAGATCGAAGGGAACACCCAAGCGGCCGAGAGCCTCGACCGCATGATCCGCTGCCATATGAAGGATCTCAAGACCACCAAGATCGCCCGCGAGGGTGAGGAGCCGCATGGTCCCCAGACCTCTCCAGCAGAATGGGCTGCGGCGCTGCTCGAGAAGGTGGCCGAGGCCGCCGCTGCTCCGGCCGGTAAGACCTCCAGCCGTAAAAAACGCGGAAAGAATTGCGGATAACACCATGGAGGGCTTTTCCGATGACCCCGACGCACGGCGACTTACGGCAGACTGCTTCACCAGGAATTGCGGATAAGACGTGTTCCTTGCACTTTCGGAATCGGCATTCTCCGGCTGCCGATCATCATTTCCACTCCTCGATTTCTTCCTGCAGCTCTCGATATCCGCTTGGCATGTGTGCGCATAAGCCGAGCCGCATAACCCAAGTAGATATTGGCATGTTCGCGCCGGAGTTCTCTCACACAACCCAAGTAAATATTGGCATGTCGAGCCCCAGGCAGAACCGGCCAGGCCCCGCAAACAGCCATTCCTTCGGCAGCGGCCCTCACATAAGCCAAGCAGATATTGCCATGTGTGTTCCGCGCCTGGAGCGCACAAGCCAAGCAGTTATAGCCATGTGCGGCCGACAGACAGCGAAGGAGAAATTACGGTCAATCGATATTTCCCGCTCCGCCCGGGAGGAAGAGACCCTCCGTCATGATCATTCATCATCGGCGGATGTGTTCTTCTGCGGGCACTGTCATTCACTGTCTTCGACACTGTCTCGGCCAACGAAAACAGGAGCAGCCGAGGCCGCTCCCATCGTCGGGTCCGGAAGGATCAGAGGCGTTCGAGGGCTTCCTCGAGCTGACCGTCCACGAGGTGGGTATAGATCTGGGTGGTGGACACGTCGCGATGCCCCAAGGCCCGCTGCACCACGAGCAAGTCATTGGTCGCGCCGTAGAGGTGGGTGGCGAAGGTGTGCCGCAGCCCGTGCGGCGTCAGATCCTTTTCGATCCCGGCCTTCCGCAGCCAGTGAGCGAGCCGGTTGGCTATCTGCCGCTGGCAGAGTCTGCCGTCCCGGTTCGACAGGAACAGGGCTTCCATTTCCGGGCGGCTGTGTCGACGGCGCTCGGCCAGGTAACGGCGCAGCAATGTGCGGAGGTCGGTCTTGATGAACTTGACCTGCGGCACATTCCCCTTTGCCCGCACCCGCAGATGCTTGGCGTCGAGGTCGATGTCATCCATGTCGAGCGCGGCCAGCTCGCCAAGCCTGATCCCCGTGCCCAGCAACACCTCGATCATGGCGCGGTCGCGCAGCGTGGAGAAATCGGTCCGCCCCTTGAGCTCCTTGAGCAGACGTTTCTTTTCGGCAGCGGTCAGGAACACCGGCAGCTTTCTCGGCAGCCGATGCATGCGGATGGACCGGGCCGGGTTGTCACCGACCACGCCCGTCTCGGCGGCCCAGGCGAAAAAGGCCCGCACCGCCGCCTTCATCCGATGGAGCGAGGCCGCCGAGCGTGGGCCTCGCTCACTCTCGGTGACCGCCCCGGCGGAGAACACCTGGTCGAGGAGCCCGACCGTGACCTCCCTGCAGACGATCCCCGGGGCCAGCTCCCCGGCCACGCGGGCCACCAGGGCGAGGTCTCGGCGGTATGCGGCTATGGTTGCAGGGGAGCGTCCTTCGGCCGACAGGCGGGCACAGAACGCCTCTGTCGCGCCCGTCAGGTCGAGGTCAGCCGTTCGGTTGCTCATCGCTGGACTCCTTCACCCGGCTGTGGCCCATGGGCGTGCTCTTGGGCAGCGGCAGCTCCTCGATGCGCCCCGACTCCCTGGCCCAAACCATCATCATGCGGAACACCCGGACGGTCTTGGCGACGGTGCGCTCGGCCCGCTCCTTGCCGTCGGGGAGTTTGAGCAGCAGGTCGGACTTGTAAAACTTGCCGACCTGGGGAAGCCGGATCTCGGCGAGCTGGCGATCCGCGCCGAAGAAGGACTCAACCACGTCGAGGTCCTTCCGGTAGGTGTAGAGGGTCCGCTCTTTCTTTCCGGACTCCCGCAGGTGGCCGATGAAAGCCTCGGCGGCTTGATGCACGGTGCATTCGGTCATGTCGATGTCTCCTTTGTCGGTGGCCCGGTGTGTTCAGGACAGGAACTCGTCCAGCTCCCGCAGCAGTTCCTCGACGTGGCCGAGGGAGCCGACGCTCGCCCAGGTGATGTCCGGCTGCTTCGCGTCCGCTTCGAGCTTGCCGCGAATGCCCTCTATCAGCCGGGCGATGTTCTCCTGCTTTTCTCGGTACGCCTTGAGTGCCTGCTGGCGGTTTCTGTCGTAGGTCATGGCCTGCCTCCGGTTCCGGTTTTCGTGGATGCGGGACCATCCCGCGTCACATCCAATGACGCTTCTATTTCGTTGGAAATCAAGTGTTTGCAGAGATCTTTCTGCATGTGCCCCAAACCCATAACCCAAAGGAGATCAACATGTTGAAGAAGACCCTCGAATGGACCATCCCACTGGCCCTGGCCGGAATCATGACCGGCTGCGCCACCTACCGGCCACCTGCCCAGATCCAGTCGGCGGTGGCCACCGTCAACCGCCACACGCCCGAGTACGTGACCGAGGCCAACAAGGCCCTGCGCGAGGTCGGCCACCCGGACGCCGAGCGCCTGACCGGAGTCGGTCTGCGCCTGCAGACCGCCGTGGACGCCCTTGACCAGTGGGCCAACGGCACGAACCAGGAGGCAGGCCAATGAAAGAGATTCTTCAGGAGAACAGCGATGCCGTTCGTCAGGCCGGTGAGGCCCTGGTCGAAATCGGCACCGAGCTGGCGGCGGGACGGATAGAGTACGCCCTCGGCCGTCTGGAAGCGGCCCAGCAGCAGTACCTGGCCTGGGCGGAGTTGGACCAGGCCATCATCGACATTCAGGGAGCTGTCCACGACCGGAAGAACACCCTGGCCGTGCAGCAGATCCTGACGGAACTGGTGGGCACCATCCTCGGCAACGCCTTGAGGACGAGAACGCACTGATGGCGGTAACCGACAAGGAGCGCAAACTCGCGGCGACCCTGAGCGATCCCGTGTTGTGGGGGCAAGCCTACCTCTACAACCGGGATGGCTCAGGCCGCGACTACTGGCCGCACCAGGTGGAGGACCTGCGCTGCCCGGCCAAGAACATCATCCACCTCGACGGCCGGGACGTGGGCAAGTCCATCGTGCTCTCGACCGACGCGCTCCATTACGCCTTCACCACCCGGGGCGGCCAGGGCCTCGTCGCGGCTCCGCACCAGGGGCACCTCGACACCATCATCGAGGAGATCGAGTTCCAGCTCGACAGCAACCCGGATCTGATGAACAGCATCGCTCTGACCAAGTACGGCAAGCCCAAGATCCACCGCAAACCCTACTTCCGGCTGGAGTTCACCAACGGTTCGGTGCTCTATTTCCGCCCGGCCGGAGCCTATGGCGACGCCTTCCGCTCCCTGCACGTGGGCCGCGTCTGGGTCGATGAAGGAGCCTGGCTGACCGAGCGTGCCTGGAAAGCGCTGCGCCAGTGCCTCAAGGCCGGGGGGACGCTACGCATCTACTCAACGCCCAACGGCCTGCGCGACACCACCTATTACCGGCTCACCTCGTCGGATCAGTTCCATGTGTTCCGCTGGCCGTCTTGGCTCAATCCCCTGTGGACCGAGGATCGCGAGGCCGAACTGCTGGAGTTCTACGGCGGCCGTGACAGCTCCGGTTGGCAGCACGAGGTGGCCGGTGAACACGGCAAGCCTTCCTATGGGGCCTTCAATGTCGAGCAGTTCAACCTCTGTCGGCAGGATCTGCTGGAGTACCAGAAGATCGTCATCACCGATTCCGAGATGCGCGACTGCGACACCGAGGAAGCGGCCCACGACCGGCTGGAGATGCTGCTCAACCTCACGCCCCGCAGCGGTCAGTTCTGGGTCGGCGGCGACCTGGGCTACACCAACGATCCCACCGAGATTGTCGTATTCCAGGAGTTGGAGATCGGCGAGCGGACGCTGCTGAAGATGATCCTGCGCGTTCATCTCGAACACGTTTCCTATCCGCACATCGCCCAGATCATCGCGCTGCTGGAGCGTTACTACACCCCGGCGGGCATCGGCGTGGACAACGGCGGCAACGGCCTGGCCGTGGTCCAGGAGCTGCTCACCCTGGACAAGTACAAGGGGCTGGAGCTGGAAGGCAGGCTCAAAGGATACGACTTCGGCGGCATGACCCGGCTGGCGGTCCGCGACGGCAAGGAAATCAAGAAGCGGACCAAGGAGCTGATGACCAGCCTCATCAACGGAGCCCTGCAGCGTAAGCAGGTCATTTTCCCCTCGGACGACCTGGAGGTGGAGGACCAGTTCACCACCCACACCTACACACTGCGGGACGGCAAGATCATCTATTCCAAGGGCAACGACCACATCATCGACGCGGTGCGCTGCGCCATGCTGATCCGGGAGGAAGGCAACCTCGACCCGGTCGGCGAAGAGGTGGTCTCGCTCAAGCCGGTGCTCACCAACCCGATTTTTATCTGAACCAGACAAATCGTTACCAGTTTTGTGGAAGTGGCAACAATAGGTCTGATGCCCGAGGGCCAGGGAATGGCCGTGGCTTGGATGTCAGGCGCTTTCCGGCATGTTCAGCAGAAACCGCCAGGCGGGCACCACGTCAATTTTTCCGGAATCTACCTGTATCTGCTCTTCCTCGTTACGCGTCACGATAATGCCATGCGACAGTTTCAGTTCGGTCATGGCTTCGGCAAGCGCGGTGGTTTCCCGCTTGCGGGTTTGCTGGTCGGCCATCGATTCACAAACCTGAACAAGCATGCGGGACGGGCCTTGTCGTCCGGCGATGAAATCAACCTCCCGGCCCGCCTTGGTCTTGTAGTAAAAGATATCCGGCGTGACCCGACGCAGCGCGGCGAACACCAGGTTCTCCAGAAGATGGCCCGAGTTGACCAGAATGCCGGAGCTGATCGACGTCACCAGCGCGTGATCGACGCAGTAAATCTTCTTGGGGTTGGTGTTGGCCCGGGCCAGCGAGGCGTCAAAGATGCGCACCGTGAACAGAACGTAGGCATCCTCGAACCATTCGAGATAATCGGAGACGGCGGGTTTCGGCGCTTTATGCCCCAGGGATTTCAGGTAGCCGGTCAGGTTGTTGATGGAATAGAGGGAACCCGTATTGTCCACCAGCCAATGCGCCAGATCCGTGACCGCCTTGGGGTGAGAGATATCATGGCGTTCAACAAGGTCCCGGAACAGCATTGCGTTGAAATACTCTTGGTGGGTCTTGATTCGCAGCATACGGTTAAGGCCTGCAACCTCGGGGAAGCCACCGGTTTCCCAGTACTCCTCGAATGCCTTCTGGACAGTCAGACGTTTTTTGGTCGAGAGTGGACCGTCGCTCTCGATCCCCTTGTAGTCGAGAAACTCCCGGAATGAAAACGGGAACATTTCCCAGGAGAGTGCCCGGCCGCGCATCTGGGTCGCTATCTCTCGTGAGAGCATCTGAGCCGACGACCCGGTAATGTACACCTCGCACTTTTCCATGCGCATCAAGCGGTCAACGAAGGGCTCCCAGCCAGGTACGACCTGGATCTCATCGAAAAAGCAATAAACCTTCTCGGCATTCTTTTTTTCCGGATAGAGCGAAAAGTAGGCTTCCAGAATCACACCCAGATTGTCGTGTTGCAGACTATGCAGACGATCATCGAAAAAGTTCAGATAGAGGATGTTCTGACGGGCAACGCCAGTGTCCTGCAGCTTCTTCATAAGCTGGAACATGAAAGTCGATTTACCGCTGCGGCGCACACCGATGCAAACCGTGGCTTTTCCCGGCACTGGCGAAACAGCAACCCGCCTGGGCACACCCGTCGGAAGGTCAATCTCCTGAAAATCGAGGATTATTTCTTTAAGCATGTCAATCATCGCGAAAACCTCCGGCTATCAATTTTTCCGGTCAACATAACAACCGGAAATAATTATTGCCAGTTTAGGCTTGAAATGGCAAGGAAAATTTCTGGTTTCGGCCTCGGCCGCCTCAATGCAGTCTGATGCAAAACCTCTTTACTTCTTCTCAAATGAAGAGGTTTTGCATATTGACCACCCGCCAAACTCATCCTCCGACGCTTTTCACCCCGCTCCGGTAAGTAACCGGCATCGAGCCGGGTTCGGCCCACACGGGCCGGATGTGCGGCTGTCATGGCCGAAACTACCGAGAGGATCACGTGGAAAGCACTGCCCATCAGGACGACCAACCCGAAAGCCTGGACACCACCGGCTTTGTCATCGCGCCGCTGGCCGCAGCGGCAGCGCTCGACTCGGCCGCCTTCAGCAAGGTCAACGCCACCGAAGCGATTCCGGCCACCTGGGAAGAACGCGCCCGCAAGGCCTGGGAATACTACGTCGAGGAGCCGTTGGTGAAGAACTGCGTCAACTCCTGGCGCACCTTCGCCGTGGGCGACGAGATCAAAATCACCAGCGATGACGAGACCCTCAAGGAGCAGGCTCTGGAGGCTGCCTGGCGGTTGAACATCTCGCAGTTCATCAAGGACATGGTTCTTCAGCTCCTGGTGAAAGGCGACGCCATCGGCTTCAAACGCTTCACCAAGTCCGGCCAGGACATCGAGGAGCTGGTCTGCGTCAACCCGGTTTCGGTCAAAGTCAAATACGCCCAGGGCGAGCTGATCGAGGCCCGGCAATTTCCCGAGGACACCCCCGGCGGCGGGGAATCCATCCCGCTGCCCGTCGAACAGGTGGTCCACCTCAAATGGGACGCACCGGCCTTCTCGCCCCGGGGCAACTCCCTCGTGCTTCCCGCCTTTCAAGCCATCGAACTGCTGCGCGACTACCGCCGGGCCGAACAGGCCATCGCCAAGCGCTGGGCCACGCCGTTCCGCCTGCTCAAGGTGGGCGGCGCGTTCGGCCAGAAGATGGTGATGCCGGACCAGCGGATGCTCGAACAGGTCCGCGACATGGTCAACAAGATGGACATGAAGAGCGGCCTGGTGGTCCCGTTCTACGTCAATGTCGAAACCCACGGCACCGACGGTCAGGTCCTCAACGTCGAGGACAAGGTCAAGGAGGTGAAGGAAGACATCGTGGTGGCCCTGGGTCTGTCACGCTCGCTGGTGACCGGAGACGGCCCGAATTTCGCCACCGCCTCGGTGAGCATGCAGAAGATGATGGTCATGATCCGCGAGATCAAACAGGCCGCACGCAAGCTCCTCGACTGGGTGTTCGACGACTGGATGGAGCTGAACGGCCACGGCGACAAAAGCATCCAGTTCATCTTCAACGACCTCGACCCCAGCGACGCGGTCGATTTCAAGAAGCTCCTGATCGAACTCTACGACCGCAAGCTCATCAGCCGCTCCAGCCTTCAGCTCAAGATGGACCTGGACCCGGACATCGAGGCCGCCAACCGCGAGACCGAACGTAAGCAGATCGACCTGATGGACGAGAAGCAGGTGAAGCCGGTGGTGGATATGGTCGTCTCCGGCATTCTCAGCGTGCCTCGCGCTCGGAAGATGCTCGGGATTCCGGCCGAGGACGATGAACCCACGGCGGAGGCGGCTTTGGTCTGGTCGGGCGACCTGGAGTCCACCGGCGACGCAGCTGTGTGCGACGAATGCAGCCATTTCATTGCTGACACCAACCACTGCCGGGTCCACAACAGCGAGCGCACCTTCGACGCCCCGGCCTGTCGCTTCATCGACCGCCGGGAGCCCCGCTGATGCCATCGGAGCTGAAGCAGCGCATCCAGGCGGCCACCCTGAAGAGCCTGACGGCCCGCAACCGCTACAACGACCAGGTTACGGCCCAGCTTACCCAGGCGCTGAAACAGGCCGAAGACGAGGTCGGCCGCGCCATCCTCCAGTACCGCTCCCTCGGCTCCCTGCCGGACAACAAGCTCGCCGCGCTCAAGGGGCTGGAAAAGCTCCAGCTCGAACTCGACGACACCATGAAGCGGCTCAAGCGGGAGCAGACCCTGGTCTTTCGCAAGACGACCAAGGACTCCTTCAAGCTCGGTATCCAGCAGGGAATCGGAGAGCTCGCCGACGCGTCGCTGCCGTTCTACGCCGACCTCAAACCCGAAGGCATCGACAAGCTGGCCACCAAGGTGTTCACCATCGTCGACACCAATGCCCTCGACTTCATGGCGCAGTACAACCTCACGCTCGCCGGTGACGTCCACCGCGAACTCGCAGACGGAATCAAGCGCACCATCCTGAACGGCATCGCCACGGGCAAGGGAGCCGACGACATCGTCCGGGACATGGGCAAGGTGATCGTCGACAAGGATTCCTTTCGCCAGGCCGGAAGCCGGGTGTTCAGCAAGGCCCAGTACCGCATGGAGATGATCGCCCGCACCGAGGTCCTCCGCGCCCACAACATGGGCAGGCTCAAGTTCCACGAGCGGGTCGGCATCCAGAAACTGGAATGGCTGGCCATGGAGGACGAGCGCATGTGCCCGGTCTGCGGCGGCCTGGACGGCAAGACCTTTCCCATCGACAAGTTCCCCCAGCAACCCGCGCATCCGCACTGCCGCTGCACCAACATCGTGGCCTGGCCGATGACCGTCTGCGGCAGCGAGATGGCCGCCAAGGCCGCCACCCAGGCATCGCAGGGGGACGCCTGCATTCTCCCGCCCCATGTGCTGGAAGGCATGGCCGACGCCCAGGCCAAGGAGAACGCCAAGATCAAGAGCGCCTTTGAAAACGGCGACATCGCCGACCTCGGCTCGCTGACGGTCAAACAGCTCCAGACCCTGGCGAAACAGAACGGCGTGGCCATCGCCCGGACCAAGGCCGATTTCATCAAGCTGCTCGATCTGGCCGAACCGGGGATCGATCACGGTGACCTGGCCGGAGCGGCGCTCAGCGCCAAGCTCAAGGAACACAAGATCGGCCTGCTGCGGACCAAGGAAGAACTGGTCGAGCTGCTCGGACTGAAGCAGGCGGAACTCAAACAGGCCAAGCTGCTCGCCGCCCAGATGGCGAAGATCCCTCCCGCCGAGGGGCTGGAGGGCATGACCGCCCAGCAGCTCAAGGAGATGGCGAAGGAGAACGGCATCTCCCTCAACATGACCAAACAGGAGACCATCGAGCTGCTGGACAAGCTGGAACCCGGCGTGGATCACAGCGGCCTGATGGGCAAGGAACTATCGGCGGCCAAACAGAAGCACGGCATCGGCATCCTCAAGAACAAACAGCAGCTCGTCGAGGCGCTGCAGAAGAAGGCCGGTGCCGACATGGCCGAGTCGGTCAAGAAAAAGGCGGTCGACGAGGCCAAACAAAAGCTGATCCTGAAACAGAAAACGGCTCTCGAAGACGCCGCCAAGGCCGTGGTCGTTCCCGACACGCCGACCGGCTACAAGGATTTCCTCGACGCGATTGCCAAGGCGGAACAGGCGGTTTCCGGCGGCACCGATCTACCCCAGGATCTGCTGGCGGCCCACAGCAAGGAAATCGCCCTCAAGAAACAGCTCTTCCAGGACCAGGTCGGCAAGCTGAAATCGACGGAGCTCAAGACGCTCGCCAAGGAGACCAAGGTTCAGTATTGGCAGTGGGCCAACAAAGACGAGCTGACCACGCTCTTCACCGAGACCGATCCCGCGAAAATCAAAGCGGTTCAGGCCAGCATCGACACCAAGCACGCAGCCTGGGCCGAAAAACATGGCGGCAAGAAGAAAACCGCACCGGCCAAGCCTGCCACGCCGAAACCAGCTCCACAACCGAGTCCGGTCAAGCCGCCCGAGCCCAAGATCGGCAAGAAAGGCGCGGAGTTCGCCACCGTCGATACCGCGTGGCAGCAGAAGGGTCTGCCTTCGAAGTTCAAGAAATCCGGCAAGGCCGCTGTCGGCGGCGCACACGAAAAGGAGTTCTGGACCGACGAAAACGGTGACAAATGGCTGTTCAAGCCCATTGGCCGCAAGGACGATGAGTTCATCGCCTTCGGAGAGGAAGCAGCCTACAAGATCGGCCGCCTCATCGACCCCCATTCCATCGAGGTGCGCACCATCCAATTGAACGGCCGCACCGGCTCCATCCAGAAATGGCGCACCGATCTGCGGGACGACTTCGATTTTCGCAACATCCTGCCCCAGGATCTGACCACCATCGAACTGGAGCAGATCCAGCGCGAGCATGTGGTCGATTGGCTGATCGCCAATCACGATGGACATTCCAAGCAGTTCATCCGTGCCCGGGACGGTCGCGTCTACGGCATCGACAAAGGCCAGGCCTTCAAGTTTCTGGGCCAGGACAAGCTCTCGCTCGACTATCACCCCAACGGCGTCTGCGGTGAGGAAGAGCCGTTTTACAACAAAGTCTTCCGGGCGGCCAAGGAAGGGAAGGTACGGGTCGATCCGAACGCGACCCTGCGCTACATCCAGGAAGTCGAAAAGATCGCCGACGAGGATTACCTCGATCTGCTGCGGCCCTACGCCGAGGGACGGTTTTCCAAGGACCCGGCCGGGCTGCGGCATTTCTACGATCTGGCCTTGGAGCGGAAACACAATCTCCGGCTGGACTTCGAAGGCTATTACGCCGATGTGCTGAGGGATCGTGGCTTCCGTTTCGACAAGCTGAGCGCCGCCACCGGGAAGAAAAAGTTGCTCTCCTCCGCCGAAGAGACCCTGGTCGAGGAGGCCCGCAAACTCGGCTGGCAAGGCAAGACGTTGCCCTTCGACAGCGGCGACGTGGAGGACCAGAATGCGCTGATCTTCACCGAGAGCTTCAAGGGGAAGAAGCGCACCGTGGTCAAGATGAAGATCCGGCCGGACACCGACCGCCGCATCGACGAGGTGCTGCGCAGGTATGTGCAGACGGCGGCCGGGGAAAAGGGACAACCGCTGGTCGAAGACAGCTTCTTTCCGACGATTCTGGACGCCGTCAAGAACGTCAATTTCCACGTGGGCGACGGCAAGTACAACCGGACCAAGATCGACAAGGCCCTGCGTCTGCGCAAGAAACTGGAGACCCTACAAAAGAGCGCCGACCCCAAGGTCAAGGAGATGGCGGACCATTATTTGAAATGGGTCAAGGAGATCGAAGAATCCGTCGACTGGGACCGGGCCACCAACGGCGTATTCGATCAGTACTTGCCCAAGCTCGACGCGCAGAAACCCAAGGAGAAACCGCCGTTCAAGGTGGAACGCGGCAAGGTGACCCACACCAAGCGCAGGATCGGTTCCGGCACCATCACCGTCGAGGCCGACGACATCGACAACCGGACGCTGTTCAATCACAACTCCCGCATGCAGGACGGGCGCCAGTACACCGTCACCTTCGAGGACGGCACCCGGGTCCGCTATCGCCCCTGGTCGGACACCAACCTTTATGCCCAGCGCGGAGAGCTGGAAATGATCCTGGATGGCGATGCCACCCCCGGACGGGTCGAAGCGATGCTGGAAAAGCTCGAACAGCTCGGCATCGACACCCGGGTGGCCACGGCGGAAAACGCGGAGCAGATGTATCTCGAAAAGCTCGCCTACATCCGCAAGACCGACAAAAGCGCCGACTTCAAACGACTGCAGAAATCCCTTGATGACCGCAACGCCACCACCACCGAGCGGGTACAGGCCCTGCGCGGCTATTGGCAAAAGGAGCTGGGCGTCCAGGACATCACCCAGCTTTCCGGGTACAACCCGCTGGGCGAATATCAGGCGGGCTTTCTGGACCGCGACGCCAAGGGCGGATACCGGCACCAGTTCCGGTTCGACATCACCGAGGATGACCTGGAAAAACAGATGGGGTATACGGATTTAATGGTTGATGGGGCACCTTCACCCCATCAATCTGATACCACCCTCAGATGGTTGACAGATCGACTCCGTAGTTGAGTTCCTCTGCGAAGTCCGGCAGTCCGTAACCGATGGTTTTCTTGTAGAAAGGAGAGACCTTCGCAGTCGGTGCCTTCTTCTTGTGCTTCGTGGTGTAGAGCATTCGTGCCCGCATCACCTCGAAGGAGTAACCGCGCCCTTCACGGTTCTTGTCCTTGGCCAGTCGGTTGATGGACTCCGTGTAAGCGTTGGTGACGGGCATGTCCGTCTCGAAGTAGGTCATGGTCTCTTCGCGCCAGTTTCCCACTGCCCTGACCAGATCGCTCCAGACTTCCTTTTGGCCCTTCGGGATGGTGGCTATCCACTCGTCCAGGGCGGCTTCTGCCTGGAGCCGTGTGGTGGCGTCCCAGATGCCGTAGAAGCGCTCCTTGTGCTCGTAGGCGGCCAGCAGTTGCGGGAACGCGCCTGTCCAGGTCTCCATGATGAGGCGCTCCCGGTCTGAGACTTCGTGAGCGCGTTTCAGCAGGATTTTCCGGTCTCCCTTGAGAGTCCGGCTCTGGGACGGTTTCAGCTCCTTTCTGAGGCCCTTGCGCACTCTCTCTAGGGCATCGTTGGCCATGCGCACCACATGGAACTTATCGACCACGATACGGGCCTGGGGCAGCACAGCCTTGACCGCTGCCCGGTAGGGGTTCCACATGTCCATGCTGACGATCTCGACCTTCTGCCGGTCTTTCAGCTTCATCAGGTAGTTGGTCACCACGTCCTGGCGGCGGGTGGCCAGCAGGTCGAGCAGGGTTCGCTCCTCAATGTTGGTCAGAATGCAGCGGTAGCGCTTGTTCAGGTATAGCTCGTCAATGCCCAGGATGCGGGGCGTCTCGAAGCGGTGCCAGCGCCCCAGGAACTCGGCGCGGGCGTTGAAGATGTCGCGCACCGTCTTCTCGTCCAGGCCGGTCTGTGCCGCCACAAAGGTGTAGGGGTGGTTGAAGGATTCCTTCTCCACGTACTCATGCAGCCGCAGTGTCATACGGAATCCGTCCACCATCTCCGGTAGCTGGGGCCTGAATGTTGTCTTGCAGGCCCGGCAGGTGTATCGGCGGCGGACCACCCAGAGAGTGACCCGCTTGCCGTGGATAGGCAGATCACGATAGGGAACGTCACGCTTGCCGAACCGTACGAACTCACCCTGCACGCCGCATTCCTCGCAGGCGATGGGATCGGGCACGTCCACCTGGAAGTGCATTTCGTCGTCGGTTGATTTGCAGCCCAGTACTTGGTATTGCGGCAGGTGAAGGATGTTGTCGGGAAGTTCGGTCATGGTGTTGTATAGGCGTAGGTGTCAGTCAGATCCATCCGGCTCGGCATTGGTGTTTGCTTTTTTACCCAACAAGCTGCTGGAAACGAAAAGTAAGGCACCGAGGACAATTGCAATATCAGCCAGGTTGAAGGCCGGCCAATGCCAGTCTCGCCAATAGAAATCAAAGGAATCCACAACATAGCCGCGAAAGACCCGGTCAATCAGGTTGCCCATGGCGCCACCGAGGATAAGACTGTAAGCGATGGCTTCTCCTTTATGACGATTTTCAAGGATCAGCTTGATCAGAAAAATCGAGACCACTACCGCGATTCCGATAAATAAGTAGCGCTGCCAGCCTCCACCATTCGCAAAAAGACTGAATGCGGCACCGGTATTCCATACGTGTACCCAGTTAAAGAATGAGGTCACTGAAATAGACTCGCCATATGCCATTGATTGTTGCACCAGCCATTTTACGGCCTGATCAGACGCTGCCAGCAGGCCCGATATGGACAATAGGGCATACGGCGAGAGCTTTTTGCCAATAATGAGCATTATTTAACCCTTCAACGCCAAAATGCGTCTAGCACCGTTAAGTACAATTACCCCCGCGATGGTGCCGATAATCAGATCCGGATAATTGGACCCGGTCCACGCGACCAGAGCGCCGGCGGTGATGACCCCCAGGTTGATCACCACGTCGTTGGCCGAGAATATCCAGCTTGCCTTCATGTGCGCCCCGCCCTCCCGATGTTTGGATATGAGCAGCAGACAACTGGTATTGGCAATCAATGCGACGAATGCGATCGCCATCATCATCAGCGATTCAGGCTCACTACCGAATACAAAGCGTCGCACCACCTCTACGAGCACGCCCACAGCCAAGATCAGTTGCAGTACACCAGCAAGATGCGCGGCACGTACCTGCATTTTCACGCTATGTCCAACCGCATAAAGGGCAAGCCCGTACACCGCCGCATCGGCAAAATTGTCCAGGGATTCTCCAATCAGGCCGGTGGACTGGGCGATCAGACCGGCAGTCATTTCCACCACGAACAGAAGTGCATTGATGCCGAGCAACCAGCGCAGGGTCCCGGATTCTTGCTTAGCAGAAGCTGCCGAAAACTCGGCGGCCTTGATGGTCTCCGGATTTGCAGCGACGGTTTCCTGAAGCGAGGCGCCTAGCCCCAAGGTCGCCAGTTTCGCGGTAATGGGCTCAGCCTCGCCGTCATGCACGACCTTCAACCGGCGGTTCGACAAGTCGAAGGACAGTGCCCGAATCCCCTCAACGCCGTTCAGGGCCAGGCGAATCATGCGCTCTTCTGATGGACAGTCCATCTTCGGCACGGCATAAACACTGACCCATCTCCCTGGCGCCTCGGAGGAGGCCTGCATATCGGTATCCGCCGCAGGCCTTGCATGGTCGCCACAGGGGCCTCCGCAGTTTTTACTCATGATATGACTCCACTTGAATGTGATCGGGTTTTCATTTAAAACTATATAGTAGCTATAATGTCAATAGCGTAGAGAATCCGTTGCGGAGGAACCTGATGCGTATTGGTCAGTTGGCACAGTCAGTAGGGGTAGATACACAGACGATCCGCTTCTACGAACGGCAGGGCTTGTTGCCGCCGCCTGGTCGGCAGGAGAACGGTTACCGTGTCTATACCGAGAAACACGTTGAGCGGCTGGCCTTCATCCGTCGCTGCAGAATCCTGGGCCTGTCACTGGCTGAGATTCACGAACTAAAGCGCTATCAGGACGACCCTCATCAGTCCTGTACCGCCGTCAATGCCTTGCTCGATGATCACATCTCTCATGTGCGCTCGCAGATAACCGCTCTACAGGCGCTTGAGAAACAACTCGTTTCACTAAGAGCGAGTTGCAACGATGACCGGGAAGTTGAGGCGTGTGGGGTTCTTGCTGGAATTAGCGAAGGAAACATGCACCAGCAGTAGGTGAAGCATCAACCAGATAATCCGATGAGATGCCGGTCTGCCTCACTCTCATGCAAAGGTAAGATCAACCATTTAATCCGCTT